>CAVUFJ010000018.1:0-53976 GCA_963740755.1 Rhodothermales bacterium | reverse complement strand
ACCGTGCTCGTCGCCGACGACGACGCGGACATGCGGCTCTACCTCTGCGGGTGCCTGACCGCCTTTGGCGCGGCGCGCGTGCTCGAAGCCGCCGACGGGCACGAAGCGCTACGCCTCGCGCCTACTGCCGACCTCGTCATCAGCGACGTGCTCATGCCGGGGCTCGACGGCGTCGCCCTCTGCCGTGCGCTCCGGGCCGATCCGCGCACGCAGCACCTGCTTGTGCTGCTCGTCAGCGGCGAGGCCGCCCTGCCACCGGGGAGCGGCGCCGACGGCTTTCTGAACAAGCCTTTCAACGCCGCCGGGCTGCGCGATGCGGTCGAGCGCCTGCTCGCCCGCGCGCCCTAGCCGCCGCTGCCTCCCCTTCCGCGCTCGTCCTCAACCCTGCTCAACACACCGGACCCCGATGAAACACCTGCTCCCGCTTCTCGCCTTCACGCTCTCCGTGCCCGCGCTCGCCCTCCCCGGCTGCCAGACGCCCGGCGTGCCCGCCGAAGCTGCCGCTGAGGTTGCCGCCGACTCCGCCACCGTCCGATCCGAGATCGCGGCGCTGACGGCGTCCTATCAGGCCGCTGCCCGTGCCGGCGATGCCGCCGCCATCACGGCGCTCCACGCCGACGACGCCGTCCTCCAACCGGCCGGCAAGCCCGCCGTCCGGGGGCGCGCGGATGTGGACAGCTTCCTCGTCGCCGAACACAGCGAGCCGGTCGAACTCAGGTACACGACCGTCTCGGTGACCGCCTCGGCTGCGGGCGACCTGGCCTACGAGGTGGGCACCGCCATCTGGCCGGCAGGGCCGGGCAAGTACCTCACGGTCTACCGCAAGACCGCCGACGGCTGGAAGATCGTGGCCGACACCTGGAGCCAGGACGCGCCGCCGGCTCCGGCCAACTAATCCATCCCGGCCGCGCGCGCAGGGAGCGCGGCCAACATCCCACGACCCTCACCGACTACGCGAAATCAACCGCCGCGCGATGCTCCAGAACGGCCTTGTTGCCGGTGCGGGCGCGCTTGGGGCCGCCTTCATGCCCGGCGTGCTCCCGGCGCCATCCCCCTGCACGTCGCCCTCTAATCGTCCTCCATCCTCCCCATGCGTCGCCCCTCCTCCGCGTCCTCCGGCGCCCGGCCTGACACCCTGAACCGCGGGCTCACCCTGATCCCGGCCGCGGCGATCATCCTCGCCAACGTGATCGGGACGGGCGTGTTTGTCAAGGCGCGCGTGATGACGTGCAACGTCGGCTCGCCCGGCCTCGTGATGCTCGCCTACGTGCTCGGCGGCGTGCTGGCGCTCTTCGGTTCGCTCGCCTATGCCGAGTTGAGCACGATGATGCCCCATGCCGGGGGCGCGACGAACTACGTCCGGGCCGCCTACGGACGGCGCTGGGGCTTCCTCTACGGATGGACAGACTTCATCGCCGGCGCGGGCTCGGCGACCGCGGCCATCGCCATCCTGTTCGTCGTGTTCCTCAACGACCTGCTCGGCGGGACCCTCGCGCCCCTCGCGCTCCGGGTGCTGCCGCTCGCCGCGGTCGTTGTCGCCGTCGGCCTGAACCTGCTCCCGGTTCGCGAGTCCGGGCGGTTGATAGCGGTGCTAACGGTCGTGAAGGTGGCGTTCGTGGCCGGCATCGGTGTGGCTGCGTTCGTGTGGGGCGACGGCGCGTGGGGGCACTTCGGCGCCTCGGGGGCCGGGGCGTCATGTGCGGACGTGCCCGCCGGCGCGCGGTTCGGGCTGGGAGGCTTCGGCGCCGCCATGATCGGCGCCCTGTGGAGCTACCAGGGGTGGGACCAGCTCGTATACGTCGCAGGCGAGATACGACGGCCTTCGTGGACACTCCCCCGCGCGCTCGTCGGCGGGGCCGGGCTCGTGATGGTGCTGTACCTGTTTGTCAACGCGGCCTACTTCTACGTGCTCACGCCCGAGGCTGTCGCGGACGTCCTGCCCGAGTCGTCGGTGGCGCGCGAGGTGATGGTCCGTCTTTTTGGCGCCGGCATGGCATCGTTCATGGCGGCCGGGCTGATGCTCTCCTCCTTCGGCACGCTCTACTCCAACGTGCTCGGCGCGCCCCGCGTGCCGTACAGGCTCGCGGAGGACGGGCTGCTGCCGGCCGCGTTCTCCCGTGTGAGCCCGTCCACGCACATCCCGTGGGTTGCCGTGCTGGCGTTCGGGGCGTGGTGTCTCGTGCTCACGGCCTCGGGCACGTTCGAGATTCTCAGCGACCTCTCCGTCGTCGTCGTGCTCGCCTTCCTCGGGCTCACGGTGAGCGCCGTCTTCGTGCTCCGCCGGACGCACCCCGACGCCGAACGGCCGGTGCGGGTGTGGGGCTACCCGTTCGTGCCGGCGCTCTACCTGCTCGCCGTCATGCTGCTCATCGGCAACACGTTCGTGGCGACGCCCGGACGGGCGCTTGCGGGCTTCGGCCTCGTCGCGCTCGGCCTGCCGGTCTATGCCTACTACGCCCGCCGCCGCCCGAACCTGCCGGACGATGACGGGCTCATGGCGGCCCCTGCGTCAAGCCCCGCGCCGCCCGACGAGATACCGCGCTGAACGCCTCTCCGACCCCTCTGCCCATCGTGCCATGACCTCTTCTTCCAGCAACGCCTCCCTTGCGCGCGGCCTGACGCTCATTCCCACGGCGGCCATCGTCATCGCCGTCGTTATCGGGACGGGCATCTTCGTCAAGGCGCGCGTGATGACGTGCAATGTCGGCTCGCCGGGCCTCGTGCTGGGCGTGTACGCCCTCGCAGGGCTGCTGACGCTCTTCGGCGCGCTCGCGTATGCCGAACTGAGCACGATGATGCCGCACGCGGGCGGCGCCTACAACTACCTCGGCTCCGCCTACGGACGCCGGACGGCGTTCCTGTTCGGGTGGTCGGAGACGTTCGTGGGAACGGCGCGGGCCTCTCGGCGCTCGCCATCCTGTTCGTGATCTTCCTGAACGACCTCGTCGGCGGGGCGCTCGCCCCCTGGGCCGTCCGGGTGCTCCCGGCGCTCGTGCTCGGAGTCGTCGTCGTGCTCAACCTGGCCTCGGTGCGCGCCTCCGGGCACGTCGCGACCGCCCTGACGGCGGTGAAGGTGCTGCTCGTGGCGGGCATCGGCGTCGGTGCGTTCGTGTGGGGCGACGGGTCGTGGGGCCACTTTGGCGCCTCGGGGGCCGGCGCGGCCTGCGCCGACGTGCCGGCGAGCGCGCGGTTCGGGCTGGCGGGCTTCGGCGCGGCGATGATCGGCGCGCTCTGGAGCTACAACGGCTGGCAGTTCATGGTCGGCGTGGCCGGCGAGGTGCGGGACCCGTCCCGCACGCTGCCCCGCGCGCTCGCCGGGGCGACCGGGCTCATCGTGGCGCTGTACGTGCTCGTCAACGCGGCCTATTTCTACGTGCTCACGCCCGAGGCCGTGGCGAGCGTCCCGGCGGCGACGTCGGTGGCGCGCGAAGTGGCGGTGCGGTTTCTCGGCGCCGGGGCGGCCTCGGTGATGGCGGCCGGCCTGGTGCTCTCCTCCTTCGGCACGCTCTACACCTCGGTGCTCGCCATCTCGCGGGTGCCCTTCGCCCTCGCCCGCGACGGCCTCCTGCCGGCCCCGCTCGCCCGCGTCTCGCCGTCCACGCAGATCCCCCGCAACGCGGTGCTCCTGCTCGGGGCCTGGGCCGTCCTGATGGCCGCCACAGGCACGTTCGAGATCCTGAGCGCTCTCGGGCACCTTTGAGATCCTGAGCGACCTCGCCATCTTCGCCACCCTGCTGTTTCAGGCGCTGGCGGTGGGCGCCGTGTTCGTGCTCCGGCGGACGCGCCCCGACGCCGAGCGGCCCTACCGCGTGTGGGGCTACCCGGTTGTGCCGGCGCTCTACCTGCTCGCGGTGGGCTTCCTGCTCGTCAACACGCTCGTCGCCACGCCGGGGCGGGCGGTCGCAGGGCTGGGCCTGATCGCGCTCGGCCTGCCGGTCTACGCCTACTACGCCCGCCGCCTGCCGCCCGACGACCCGGCCCGCTGGCTGGCCGATGCGCCCGCTGAAGTCGCGGTCGCCAGCTCCGATGCGGCGCCCGTGCTCGCGCCCTGAAGCCCTCGGCGCTGCGCTTTCGATGCCATTCCTGATTCACCATCCATCCACACCACCCGTCTTCTCCCATGAACCGACTTCTACTCCTCGCCCCGCTCGCGTTCGTGCTCGCCGCGTGCCAGCCGAACCGCACCCGCAGCCTGCGGCGGCCGACGCCTCGCACCACGGCCGCGGCCGACACCACCGCGCACCTCGCGCACCAGGCCTACGTCCGGGCCATCAATTCCAACAACCTGGACTCGCTCCTCAGCATACTGACGGACGACGTCGTCTATCTGGCCCCAAACGAGCCGCCCTACGTCGGCAAGGCGGCGGTGCGCCCGTGGCTCGAAGGCTACTTCGCGGCCTACAAAACCCACTGGGACAAGCCGGTCCAGGAGTTCGTCGTCGCGGGCGAGTGGGCCTTCGAACGCTACAGCTACACCTCGACCGACACGCCGCAGCGAAGGCGGCGCCCCTGCTGTCGGCACCGGCTGGGGCCTGGTGATCTACCACCACGACGCCGACGGCGTGTGGCGCGTCGCGCGGGACGCCTGGGGGGCGGACAAGCCCGCGGCACCCCAATAGGAGGCCCGCGCTGCCACTCAGCAGCGCCCGCGCGTGTGCGCTGACGCTCCCTCAAACGCCTTCGGGCGGACTCTTTTCAGATTCCCCGACTCCTCTCATGAACCGGCTCCTCCTCGCCCTTTTTGCGCTCGCCGTGGCGGTCCCATCCACCTTTGCCCAGAGCCCCCCGATCCCGGCCGCCGCGTCCTCCACGCCCCTCGGCCTCACGGTCGAGGAAGCTTATGGCGACACGCTGCGCTATGACTTTGGGAGGACCGCCGAGGGCCGTCGCTTCCACCTCAACGTGTCGTCCGCCCAACCGAGATCGAGTGGTGGGCGTCGGTAGCGGAGGCAAAACCGAGATCGACCCAACAAAGTCCGTCCGGCTCGACGCGCACCGGTTGCTGTGTCGTGGCCCGAGCAGAACGGGTGGTTCTGACGCTCTACGCGGACTTCTCCCGCGGCGAAACGTCGTTCTGCGGGGTCAAAGGCACCAGTTCATTGCCAGATCGGGCACCATCGCCCGCGGCACCGCGGGGCCCGACGCCCGCCCCATGATCTCCCCCGCAGAGGGGGCACGCGCGCTTGCGCAGGACGCCCCAGCCGTCACCCTTCCGGGCACCCACGTACTCGACTTCGTGTCGGCCCTCGACGGCGACCGCTACCGGCTTCAGGTGTCACTTCCGCAGGGGTATGCCGCCGACGACACCACGCGCTACCCCGTCCTGTACGTGCTCGACGGTCACTATTTCTTCCCCGCGGCCTATGCCGCCCAGTTAACGCTGGACGAACGAGGAGATCGAAAAGGTCATCATCGTTGCCATCGGGACGTGGAGCACAGCATCCCGTCGTGGACCTCGAACCGTCAGTGGGACTACCTCATACCGGGAGCCCGTCGGCCGACTCCGCCTTCGCCGTACGCCATCGGCTGCCCTGGAATAGCCTGCGCTCGGCGGCGGCCACGACTTCGTCCGGGTTCTCCGGTACTCATATCTCCCCTGGTCGAGCGCACGTTCCGGCCTCGAACGACCGGGGCCTTTCGGCTGGTCGTTCGGCGGGCTCTTCGCCGGCACCGTGCTCTTGGAGTACCCCGGCCTGTTTCAGCGGTCGGGATGAGCAGCCCGTCGCTGGGGTGGATGAACGAAAGCTGTTCCGCGTGGAGTCGGCCTTTGCCAGGAGCACACCGCGCTGCCCGCGCGCGTCTTTCTCTCCGTCGGTCGAAAGAAGGCCAGTGTCTCCCGGTAGCGCGCTTTGCCGATTCGCTTCGGAGCCGGGCTATGCGGGCCTCAGCGTCAAGCATGTGGCGTTCGACGACGAGTCGCACTGGTCGGTGATCCCCACCACGATGGCCCAGACCCTGCGCGCCTCGACCAACCGCAGCGCCCGCGCCCGCCGCCCCGCCGTCCGTGCCGGTCTACGTCATCATGGACATCACCGTCCACGACCGCGCCGCCTACGCGCGCTACCGCGACACCATCGCACCGGTCATCGCGGCGCACGGGGCCGGTATCTCGTGCGCTCCGGCGCCGCGCGCTTCACGCCGACGACGACGTGGCGTGCCACCAGCCCGGAGGGCGCTGGCGCCGGACCGGCTCATCGTCGTCGAATTCCCCTCGCGTGCGGCCTTCGAGGGATTCGTGGCCTCGCCGGCTACCCCGGCCGCCGCCCCGCTCCGCGCCGCCTCGGCCACGACGCGCGCTCGTGCTGAATGCTCCACGGCGGCCACTACCTATTACCCGCCCACTTCCATGCCGCTTCCCGCCCTCTCCGAGAGCCGTCCGCTCCGCCTGAGACCGTCCTGCGATTACTCGCGCGGCATTCAACTCGGCCTGCTCATCACGGCCTTCCCGGCCTACCTGCGCGCACGGCGTCTCGCCCGTTGTCATCGGCGGGTGGATCAGCGCGCTCGTGCTGCCGTGGACGTTCAAGCTGCTCTACGCCCCGCTCATCGAGCGCTACACGTTCCTTGCCATGGGCCGGCGCCGACCCTGGATGCTCGCCGGCACGCTGCGGCGCGCTCGGCTACGCCGCACTGGCGCTCGTGCCGGACCCGCTCGGCCAGCTCGGCCTCCTACGGGGATCATGTGGCGGAGCCTGCTGCTCGCGCTCCAGGACATCGCCACCGACGCGCTCACCATCGACATCATCCCGCTCGACGAGCAGGGCAGGCCAACGGGCTCATGTGGGCGCTAAGGTGCTCGCACCGCCGCGCGGCGGCTGTGGGTCCTGCTGTTCGGGCCGTCGGCGTCCCGGCCCACGCTCGCCCTCGCCAGCGCGGCGACGCTCGCGTTCGCCCTCATTCCCCTGCTCGTGCGCGAACGCCGGCGAGCGGCGGCTCCCGTGACGCGGCGCGGCGTCGCCCGAGGCCCAGGCGATCCAACTCCACGGCTCAGCCACATCGGCGAAGCCTGCAGCGCGTGATGTGGCTGCCGGCCACCCTGCTCACGGCGCTCGTCGGATTCGGCTCAACGTCGCGAGGGCCTTTTCGACGCCTTCGGCCGGTCTTTACGGTCCAGCACCTCGGATGGACCGACACCGCGTTCTCCAACCACCATGCCAAGCTCGCCGGGCGTCGCCGGGATGGTTGCGGCGGCTGCTCGTCCGGTGCTCGGCGGACGCGGACGATCCCCGCCGCGCGCTCACCACCGCCGCGCGGCGTGGCCATGGCTCGCGGCGGCTTCTGTCCTCGCCGCTCGTCACCCAGGCGTATCTCCTGCTCTACGTCATGGCCAGACGCTCGCCGTGATCGCGTTCTTCGCGACGGCCATGGCGCTGCTGCTGGAAGTGCGTGCGGCCGTGCAGTTCTCGCTCTTCATGGCCCTCGCCAACGTCGGGTACATCGCCGGCTCGGCCCTCATGGCTCGCTCGTGGGGGTGACGACGGACACGCAGGCGCTGTTCGTGATGGCGCTCGTGCCCGTCGCTGTCGCGCTCTCCGCTGCGCGTAAACGTGGGCGCGCATGCTGCCCGCGTCGAGGCCTTCAGCGGCGAGCCCTCCCCCTCCCCGGCTGCCCTCGGGGCTAGGGCCGCCGTAGCCGTGTAACAGGCGCCTCAGCACCGGGCGCGCCGCGACCGGGTGCACCCCGCGCATCACCGTTCAAGGCCTACTTTCGTCCGCTACGCTCTCTGTTTCCGACCAGCGGTTTTTATGCGACGTTCCTGCCCCGCCCTCTGGCTCGCCCTTGTTTTGCTGGTCAGCGCGTCCGTAGCGGCGGCGCAGGGGCCGCCGGCGCGTACGGCGCCCGAACCCCTTCCGCGCTACCACTTCCAGCGACTCACCGCTGGCCGACGGATTGCCGGAAAACTGGATCATGACCCTCCTGCAGGACCGGCTCGGATTCCTGTGGATCGGCACGCAGAACGGCCTCGTCCGCTACGACGGACGCGCCATGCACGTGTTCAAGGAGCCCTCGGCGTCCGGAAACGTGCAGATCGGGAACGTGCAGGCCATCCGGGAGGACCACCGGGGCGACCTCTGGGCCGGCGGGCTTGGTCAACAGTGGCCTGTGGCACCTCGACCGCCGCACCGAGCGGTGGACGGCCTACGAGCACGACGCGCGCAACCCGGCCTCGATCAGTGGCAATGACATCTGGATGATCGAGGAAGCGGCGCCGGGGCGCCTCATCGTGCTGACCGGGGCCCGAAGGCGGCACGAAAGCCTGCCTCGACCGCCTCGACGTGGCCACCGGGAAGGTCCGGCGCTTCCGCCTGCGCGGCACCTCCGCGAGCGCTCCCGAGGGCGACGTGCTTTCCCCTGACTGAACGAAATATTTCCCACCCGCGTGGGGCATCCCACGCTCCGGGACCGGCGTGGGCTCGTGTGGATCTGCGACCACCGATCGGGATGCTGCGCTACGACGCCCGCACCGACTCGGTCACCTACCTGCAGGCCCCGGCCATGGCGCGCTACGGCGCCGCCCGCTTCCGCGCGCTCGACGCGGCGCTGCGCGCGCAGCCGGCCCCTCGCCGCCATCGAGCAGCCCGGCGACAGTGTTGACCTGTCGGTGCCCTTCCGCCTCGACCGCGCCGCGCGCGTGCTGCTCGTGGGCGCGGGCGAGATGGGGCGCGCGTTAGCGCTCGGACTATGGATGGCTGGAGGACGCGCGCGGGCGTGTGGTGTGGGCCATGCCCTACGACTCGTCGGCCTGGCTGGGCGGCTTCGGCTCCCACCGGCTCAACGTGGCCACGCGCCTGCTGCCGCCCGGCAGCTACCGCCTCCGCTTCCGCTCGGACTTCAACAACAGCCCGGCCGATGGCTTCAAACAGCGGACGCCGGAGCGTGCGGACCTGTGGGGCGTGCGCGTGGTGGCGCTCGCGGCGGACGGGGCGGCGACGGCGTCCCGGCTCGTGACGGGGCCCATCCCGCCCCCGCGCCCGGACCAGATGCCCGTCGACCTCACGTCGGCGCTGGCCGAGGACGCCGGCGGGGTCTGGCTCGGCGGACGCAACGGCGGCGGCCTCATCCGCTGGGACGCCCGCACCGGTCACTTCCGGCAGATCCGCACCACACCGGAGGTGCCGGGCGATACCCTGCTGGAATGGGCCGACACGGGCGCGCTCCTTCCGGGGGCAGATGGCGTGCTCTGGGTGGGCTCCGACCAGGGCCTCTTCCGCGTGCGCGGCGCGCTGGGCCCGCGCCCCACGTCTACGCGCTTCTCGTTTGCCCCTGAACCGTGGGCCCGCTCACCAACCGGATCTCCGAGGTCGTGGCCGGCGAGGGCGGCACGCTCTGGCTCGCCACCTACGGGGGGCTGATCCACTTCGACCCCGCCACGGGGCGGCGCCAGCTCTACCCGACCAACACCCGACGGGCCGATGGACTGGGCGGTGACGGCATCTCCCGGGTGCTGCAGGACCGGCAGCAGAACCTGTGGATCGGCACGGTCGTCGGGGGCCTGCACCGGCTCGACCGCACGGCCGCGCGCGCCACGCGCCTGCGCCATGATGCCGCCGATGCCACGTCGTTTCCAGGCACGAACGTCCTGGGCCTGGCTGAAACGCCGAACGGGGACACGTGGGCGGCGACAGACAGCGGCCTCGTTCGCCTGCCCGGCGGCGCGCCTGGCGCGGCGCGGGTCGTCCGGAATGGCGCCGTCATCTCCTCCCTGCTGGTGGACCGCACGGGCCGGTTCTGGGGATCAGGGCAAGTGGCCGGCGAGCCCACCCTGCGCGTGTTCGCGCTCGACCCGCAGACCGGGCGGGTACTGGCCCGTTTCCCACGAGACGGCGAGCCCCCCCTGCCTTACTTCGATTCCGACGGCAACCCTCTGGCCGCCCTGGCGGAAGGGCCCGGGCGTACGCTCTGGGTGGGCACGTACGGCGCGGGGCTGATGCGGCTCGACCCGGCCACCGGGCGCTTCCACCGCTACCCCTTCCGGCGCACCGAGCGGGCCGGCGTGTCCGACAGCCTCGCCGGCGCTCAGGTGATCAGTCTCGTCACCGACCGGAGCGGAGCGCTCTGGATCGGGACCAACCGAGGGGGGATCAGCCGGCTCGATGTGGCCTCCGGGCGCTTCACCTCGTACTTCTACCAGCGCCGCAGCGTGCGGGCTGTGCTCTCGATCCACGAGGACCGGCGCGGACGCCTCTGGCTCGGCACGTACATCGAACGGCCTCTTCCTGCTCGACCGCCGCACGGGCGCGCTCACGAACTACCTCCCCGAAGACGGCCTCGGCCACTACGAGGTGAGCGGGATCGTGGAGGACGCCACGGGCCTCCTGTGGCTGAAAACCCAGGCCGGCGTTACGCGCCTGGACCCGGACCGCCGCACCTTCCGCACCTTCGGCCCCGCCGACGGCATGCCCCTCCATCGGGGGGCTGAGCTGGGCGCAGCTCCGGCGGCGCGACGGGAAGATCCTCTTCAGCGGACAGGAAGGGCTGCTCATCTTCGACCCGCGCGCCTTCTCGGCCCCCGCCACGGCTCCCGCTGCTCGCCCTCGGCACGCTCACCTACCGCACCGCCGCCGGGCGCGACTCCACCCTCGGGCTCTCCCGCCTGCGCCGCGTGGACCTGCCCTTCGACGCCGCCGAGGTAACGCTCACCTTCACCGGCTTCGACTACGCGCAGCCCGACGCGGTGCGCTACCAGTACCGTCTGTACGACGGCGACGAACCCGACGTCATCGCCTGGACCGACGGCGGCGCGCAGGGCACCGTGCGCTTCCCCAGCCTGCCGACGGGCCGCTTTCGCTTCGAGGTCCGCGCCGCCAGCGCCGATGGGCATTGGACGGCGCCGCAGTCGGTGCTGGTGGTCGTGCATCCGCCGTGGTGGCGCACGTGGTGGGCGTACCTGCTCTTCGCGCTGGCTGTGGCGGGGCTCCTTGTGCTGCTCGTGCGGGCGGTGCGGCACCGGGCGCAGCAGCGCGAGCGTGAGCGCGCGAAGGACCGCGAACTGGCACAGGCGAAGGAGATCGAGGCGGCCTACCACGAGACCGAGCGGGCCTACACGCAGCTCAAAGGCGCGCAGCAGCAACTCGTGCAGCAGGAGAAGCTGGCGATCGCTCGGCGCGCTCACCGCCGGCATCGCGCACGAGATCAAGAACCCGCTCAACTTCGTCAACAACTTCGCCGCCCTCTCCGCCGAACTCGTCTCCGACCTCAAAGACGAACTGCTCGCCCAGCCCGACCGCCCCACCGCAGCCTCGGTGGCGGCGAGTGCGGACCTGTTCGACGACCTGGCCGAGAACGCCCGCCGCATCCAGGAGCACGGGCAGCGCGCCGACGGCATCATCAAGAGCATGCTCGCCCATGCCCGCGGCGCCTCCGGAGCAGCGCGAGACCATCGACCTCAACCGCCTCGTCTCCGAGTACGCCGACCTCGCCTTCCACGCGGCCCGCGCGCAGCGGCCGGGCGTGGAGCTTGCGGCTCGAAAAGGCGCTCGACCCGGCGGCCGGGCGCGTGGACGGCATCCCGCAGGACCTGAGCCGGGTGCTCGTCAACCTCGTGCAGAACGCCTTCCACGCCGTCGAGGCCCGCAGCCGCGCCGCAGCGGGCGACGATGGCGCCCCGGAGGGCTTCGCGCCGCTCGTGCGGGTGAGCACGCACGCAGCGGGCGCGCACGCCGAGATCCGGGTGTGGGACAACGGCGGCGGCATCCCGGAGGCCGTGCGGGCGAAGATCTTCGAGCCCTTCTTCACCACCAAGCCCACCGGCGAGGGCACGGGCCTCGGCCTGAGCCTGTCCAACGAGATCGTGTCGGCGCACGGGGGCCACCTCGACCTCGCCACCGATGAGGCAGCGGGCACGACGCTGTTCACCGTCCGCCTGCCCCGCACGGCCCCCGTCGCCTCTGCCGCCCCAGACCGTCCCGGCCTCCCAGACCGCCTAGACCTCAAAGGTCTTGAAGACCTTTGAGGTCTCTCACGCTGCTCCTCTACCTTCGCGTTTCGGACATGCCGTCACCCCCTCCGCTCGTCCCCGGTGTGGTGTACCACCTCTTCAACCGGGGTACCAACCGGGAGGTGATCTGCCGCACCCCGGAGAACTACCGGCACCTGCTGCGGCTCTATGCGCACCACGTCGCCCCGGAGGTAGACACGTTTGCCTTCTGCCTGCTGCCCAACCATTTCCATCTGCTCGTGCGGGCGCGTTCGGCACAGGCATCGGCCGCCTTGTCCCGGTGCTTCAATGCGTACGCCAAGGCGTTCAACCGGCGCTACGCTCGGACGGGCTCGCTCTTCGAGCATCCGTTTCGTCGAAAGCCGGTGGACGACGACCGTTACTTCGCGACGCTCGTTCGCTACGTGCATCACAACCCGCAGCGCCACGGGCTGATCGAGGACTTCCGGGCGTGGCCGTACTCGTCCTGGCCGCTCGTAACCGGCACCCGGCCCACCCGCCTCGACCGGGCCACCGTGCTCGAATGGTGCGGGGGGCCTGACAACCTCGTCGCCTTTCATGCAGACGCGCCCGCCCTCCCGGAGCGCCTCACAGACAACGCCTTCGAAGCGGCCGTCGAGCGGGACCTGAACCCACTCCGCGAGGACCGCCCAGGCCGCTTAGACCTCAAAGGTCTGGGAGACCTTTGAGGTCTTTATCCATCACTCAACCCCACTCCCCTATGTCTGCTATCAAGGTGCTCGTCGTGGATGACGAACGCGATGTCGAACCGCTCTTCCGCCAGCGCTTCCGACGCGAAATCAAGGCCGGGCAGGTCGAACTCGTCTTCGCCTTCTCCGGCGAGGAAGCCATCAAGGTGCTCTACGGCGAGGCCGCCGACGTCGTGCTGGTGCTCTCGGACATCAACATGCCCGGCATGGACGGCATCGAGCTGCTCCGCCACATCAAGGCGGTGCCGCCGCCGATCCCGGTGTGCATGATGACGGCCTACGGCAGCGAGGAGTACCGCGCGAAGGCGGAAGCATCGGGGTGCGACGGGTATCTGACGAAGCCGGTCGACTTCGACGAGCTCAAGGCCCGCATCGCCAGCCTGCCCGCGTCCTGATGAGTAGCGCACCTGACCTGAAGGCCTCGGCGCTGGCGCACGTCAGCCGGTTCATGGACGCCATTTTTCAGGGCTACAAGGACGGCCAAACGGACGCCCTCCGTGCGCTGTGCAGCCCCGACATCACTGTCTTCGGCACGGCGGCGCATGAGAAGGCCCGCACCGTTGAGGAGTTCGCGCGCTTCCTGCCGGGGGCACCCGAGGATTATCTGGAAGACACCTCATGGCGGTTCATCTCCGCCGAGGCGTTCATCGAAGGGCGCATCGGCTGGGTGTGGGGCGACCTCGCGGCACGCCTGAAGACGGGCGGCGCATGGATCGATCCTCCGCCGTTCCGTATGACCTATATCCTGCGCCTCACGGACGAAGCAGGTCAGCCGGAGGACTCCTGGGAAGTGGTGCATTTCCACGGCTCCGTGCCGGACCAGCAGCAGCCGGACCAGGTCTTGAGCACGGAAGAATTCCAGGCCCACAGCGCGATGCTGGCGCAGAAAGTGGCTGAGCGCACGGCGGAACTGGAGCAATCGCTCGAAGAACTCCGGCGGATGCAACAGCAACTGGTGCAGCAGGAGAAGCTGGCGAGCCTGGGCGCGCTCACCGCCGGCATCGCGCACGAGATCAAGAACCCGCTCAACTTCGTCAACAACTTCGCCCAGCTCTCCGAAGAACTTGTCCGCGAGATCGAGGCCGAGCACGCCGACGATCCGGACCTGCGCGTGGCCGACGTGGCCGATGTGCTCTCCGACCTCCGCGGCAACGTGGCCCGCATCCAGGAGCACGGCCGCCGCGCCGACGGCATCGTCCGCTCGATGCTCGCCCACAGCCGGGGCGGGCGCGGCACGCGCGCGGCGGTGGCGCTCAATCCGCTCGTGGACGAGTACGTGAACCTGGCCTTCCACGGGGCGCGGGCGCAGCGTCCGGGCCTCAACGCGAACGTCGAGCGGAGCCTGGACGCGGCGGCGGGAAGCGTCGAGGCGGTGCCGGAGGACGTGGGGCGGGTGCTGCTCAACCTCGTCTCGAACGCGCTCTACGCCGTCCACCAGCGGCACGAAGGCGGGGACGCGCCGGAGGGGTACGCCCCCACGGTGCGGGTGAGCACGCACGCGGCGGGCGCACCACGTCGAAGTCCGCGTGTGGGACAACGGCGGCGGCATCCCGGAGGCGGTGCGCGCCAAGATCTTCGAGCCCTTCTTCACGACCAAGCCGGCCGGCGAGGGCACGGGCCTCGGCCTCTCGCTCTCGCACGACCTCGTGGCGGCGCACGGCGGCACGCTCACGGTGGAGAGCGGCGACGGCGAGACCACCTTCACGCTCACGCTGCCCACCGAACAGACCTCAAAGGTCTCCAAGACCTTTGAGGTCTAACGCACGCCCCGCCATGAAACGACGGCTCCCTGCCCTCCTCGTTCTGCTCGCGGCGGGCGTCGCGCACGCGCAGGCGCCGCCATCCGACTTTGTCTTCGAGCACCTGACCGTGCGCGAGGGCCTGCCCGAAAACAGCGCCTTCGACTTGCTGCAGGACCGGCGGGGCTTCCTGTGGTTCGGCACGCAGAACGGGCTTGTCCGCTACGACGGCCACGCGATGCGGGTGTTCAGGCACGAGGCCCAGAATTCCAGGAGCCTGTGCAACTGGAACATTTACCGGATGCTGGAGGACCAGCGAGGCATCCTGTGGCTGGGATCGCTGGGCGTCCTCATGCGCTTCGACCCGGCGACCGAGCAGACCACCTGCTTCCCCGCGAACCCTGACGATGCCAATGCCCCGAGCGATCCGCATGCCGGCGACCTGATCCTCGACAAGCGCGAGGGGATCTGGATTACCTACGCACCTGATGCCTACTGGGTCGGCAATGTCGTGACGCCCTGGCGCCGGTTCCTCGACCGCGTCGACACGCGCACCGGCCGCCTGACCCGCTTCCGCCACGACCCCCGCACGCCGCACAGCCTCGCCGCCGACACGCTCTCCGGGCGCGGCATGCCGGTGCTGGTCACGGCCGGCGGCGACGTCTGGGTCGCCCTCTATCGCGGTGGGCTCGACCGCTTCGACGCGCGCACCGGGCGCTTCGCCCATGTCCGCCCCGACGCGGCCAACCCGAACGCGCTCAGCCCCGGCACGCCCGGCTTTCTCTACGAGGCCCCCAGCCGGCCCGGGGTGCTCTGGCTGAGCGTGGAGGCCCCGCGTGGGGAGCGGGAGCGCTCAACCGCTTCGACACGCGCACCGGACGCACGGTGCGCTACCAGCACGACCCGGCCGATCCGACGAGCCTGGGGCTCACGCGCCCCACGGCGGTGTACGAGGACCGGCGCGGGCGGCTGTGGGTGCTGGGAAACGGGCTCGGCCGGCTCGATGCCCGCACAGGCCGCTTTGCACGCGTACTGCCCGCGCCGCCGCCTTCTCTGGCCGGCCCCGCCGAGTACGTGGAGGCGCACGAGGACCGCAGCGGGCTGCTCTGGCTGGTGGACACGCAGGGGCGGCTCTTCGTCTTCGATCCCGCGCGCGACGCCCTGATCGCTACGCCCATCGATAGAGCCAGGGGTGCCGTTCAGGTGTGGAGGGAGGACCGGGAGGGCAACGTGTGGATCGGCACATGGGGCAACGGCGTGAGCCGTCTCGACCGCGCAGCCACGCGGTTGCACACGCTCGGGCGCCGCGCCGATGCCCCCGGGCGTTCGATCGCAGGCAACGTCCGCTCCATCAAGGAGGCCCCGGACGGGCGGGTCTGGGTGGCACTGGACGACACGCTCGCGCGCTACGATCCAGCCTCAGGACGCGTGGAGAACTTCGCCCTCGAGGCCTACGGGCTGCACCGCGACACCGAGGGCCGTCTATGGGCCGCCGGCCAGACGACGCTTCAGCAGATCGACGAGCAGGGGCGGATACGGCGACGCATTCCCTTCGGTACGGTCCCCTCAGAGGAGGCCAAGTTGAACGTCACCCCGAGACTGACGCAGATTGTGGAGGGACGTCCGGGCGCACTCTGGATCGGCACGTACGGGCGTGGCCTGTTCGAGGTCGATACGCGCTCGGGCCGCATGCGCCACTTCACGCACAACCCCGCCGATCCGACCAGCCTCTCCGAAAATTTCCCGATGGCCCTCGCGTGGGACGCGCGCGACAGCACGCTCTGGGTCGGAACGAACAACGGGGGCGTCAATCACCTCGACCCCCGCACCGGACGCGCCGTGCGCTACGGCACCGCCCCGAGTTCGCCCCTCAATTCAGTGCAGAGCGTGCACATCGACCGGGCGGGACGCCTGTGGATGGGCTCGTACTTCGACGGCCTGCACCTCTTCGACCGCCGCACCGGACGCACGCGGCGCTACAGCGTCGAGGAGGGCTTGCCAGACCCTACCGTGAATACCATCGGCGAGGATCGCCGGGGCGACCTCTGGGTGGGCACCGAAAGCGGGGTTTCGCGCCTCGACCTCGCGCGCGGCACCTTCCGTACCTTCGGTCGCGCCGACGGCCTAACGATGTCGGACTTCCGCAACACGAGCCTGTTCACAGCAGACGGGAAGGCCTACTTCGGTGGCGTCTCCGGCCTGACCGTGTTCACCCCCGCCGCGCTCCGCGACAGCCCCGACCAGCCGCCTGTCGTGCTCACCGCCCTGCGCGTGCTGGACCGCCTCCTCACGCCCGGCCCCGACTCGCCCCTCACCACCGCCATCACCGACGCCCGGCGCGTCACGCTCCCCCACAACGAAAACGACCTCACGTTCGAGTACGCCGCCCTCGCCTTCGACCGCAACGCCCTCGTCCGCTACGCTTACCAGTTGGAGGGCTACGACCAGGACTGGAGCGCGCCCACCGCCGACCGTGCAGCACGTTACACCAACCTGCCGCCGGGCCGCTACACGTTCCGCGTGAAGTCGGCGAATGCGGACGGGGTGTGGGGCAAGTCGGGTGCGACGCTGGTGGTGGTGATCCGTCCGCCGTGGTGGCGCACGTGGTGGGCGTACACGCTCTATGCGCTGATGGCGCTGATCGCGCTGTGGTGGCTCGTGCGGGCGGTGCGGCACCGCGCACGGCTGCGCGAGCGGGAGCGGGTGCGCGAGGAGCGCGAGCGGGCGAAGGACCGTGAGCTTGCGCAGGCGAAGGAGATCGAGGTGGCCTACACGCAGCTCAAGGGCGCGCAGGCGCAACTCGTGCAGCAGGAGAAGCTCGCCTCGCTCGGCGCGCTCACCGCCGGCATCGCCCACGAGATCAAGAACCCGCTCAACTTCGTCAACAACTTCGCCCAACTCTCCGAGGAGCTTGTCGCGGAGATCGAGCACGAACGCAGCGCCAAGCCCGACCTGCGCGTCGACGAGGTGGACGACCTGCTGGCCGACCTCAAGAGCAACGCCGCGCGGATCCGTGAGCACGGGCAGCGGGCCGACTCGATCGTCAAGAACATGCTCGCGCACAGCCGGGGCGGCGCGGGCGTGCGGGAGTCGGTGGATGTGAACGCGCTTTTGGACGAGTACACGAGCCTGGCCTTCCACGGGATGCGGGCGCAGCGTCCGGACTTCACGTGCACGGTGGAGCGGGACTTCGACGCGGCGGCGGGGAGTGTCGAGGCGGTCCCGCAGGACCTGAGCCGGGTGGTGCTCAACCTCGTCGGCAACGCCCTCTACGCCGTGGCGCAACGGCATACCGGAGACGGTGCGCCCGATGGGCCGTCCCCGACGGTGCGCGTGAGCACGCACGCGGCGGAAGGCAGTGTTAAAGTCCGCGTGTGGGACAACGGGGGCGGCATCCCGGAGGCAGTGCGGGCGAAGATCTTCGAGCCCTTCTTCACGACCAAGCCGACCGGCGAGGGCACCGGCCTCGGCCTGAGCCTGAGCCACGACATCATCCAAGCCCACGGCGGCACGCTCGCCCTCGAAACCGAAGCCGGCGACTGGACCTGCTTCACCGTCCGCCTGCCCACCGAACGCACAGGCCGCACAGACCTCAAAGGTCTTGAAGACCTTTGAGGTCTAACCACCACGTCCTCACAGGGCCGGGCGACGACGCATGGCCTTGCAATCAACATTGGTCTGACAGGCCCTATCCTATCACACTCTCCCAACCCTTCATTATCGCACCCATGACCGCACGCGCAGGCACCGGCTTCAGCGAAGCCGAAAACTCGTTCGAGGCCGGGGTCGAGGCGGCCCGCCTCGCACTTCAGCAGGCCGGACCCGGCCCCGTTGACCTCGTGATCCTCACCGCAACCCCCGTCCACGACCCGACCCTCCTCCGCGACGGGGTGCGCTCGGTCGTCGGAAACGACGCGCGGCTCTGCGGCGGCTCCGGGGTGGGCGCGATCACGAACGACCGGCTCGGCTACGACGGGCGGCAGGTCGGGGTGGCCGTGCTGGCGGCGGAAGGGCTCCGCGTGGACCTGTTCGCCGAGCCGGTCCCCGCCGATGGCGAGCACGACGCCGGGGCCGCGCTGGGCCGCAAGATCGCGCAGCTCTGCGACGCCCACGATGGCGAAGACGGCGCGCCGAGTGTGCTCCTGATCTACAACATGGTCCGGCAAACCTTCGCCGACGGCGGCTTGGAGCTGAACCTCGCCACGCCGATCATCGAGGGGCTCTACGCCGCTCTTCCCACCCCTCCGCCGCTGGCGGGGATGGGTCTGATGGCCGACGCGCAGTTTGCCCATTGCCCCGTGCTGTGGGTGGACGACCGGATCGAGCACCAGACGGCAGTCGCGCTCGCCCTCAGCGGCGCAGGCCTCCGGATGGACACGCTCGTGTTCCACGGCTGCAAGCCGGCCGGGGCCTATCACACGATCACCCGCACCGAGTCCAACGTCGTGCTGGAAATAGACGACCGGCCCGCGCTCGACGTCATCGCGGAAATCATCGGGCCGGACGCGGGGATGGGCTGGGAGGACTACCCGCTCTTCGTCACGCTCGGCGTCAACCGGGGCGACCGCTTCGGGCCGTACCGGGAGGATCATTACGCCAACCGCCTCTGCGTCGGGGTGGACCCCGAGCGCCGCGCCCTCGTCATGGTCGAACCCGACCTGAAGGCCGGAGACGACGTCCAGCTCATGCGGCGCAGCACCGACTTCGCCTACATCGGCGGGGCGGTCGGCGGGCTCCTCGACCGGCTCGACGGGCGCCGCCCCGTCCTGGCCCTCTACATCGACTGCATCGGGCGCGCCGCTGCCCTCTGCGGGACCGACGAGGAGGAGGCCGCCGAGGTGCAGGGGCAACTTGCGGGCATCCCGCTGCTCGGCTTCTACACCGGCGTGGAAATCGCAAACGTGGCGGGCAGCATCAAGCCGCTCGACTGGACGGGCGTGCTGTGCCTGCTCTCCGTCCCGGCGTAGCCCCGCGCCCCATGGACCCGCACGACCGCATCGCGCGCCTGACGGCGGAACTGGCCTACTACCGGGCGACAGGTGGACACCCTCGCGGGCGAAAACCTCCGCCACGACTACGCGCGCACCACGCTCCGGTACGACCTCAAGCAGCGGCGGCAGGGCTACGCGCTCCTGGCCGCGCTCCAGCAGGTGAGTGGCGTCGAACGCGAGGTAGCCGACGTGTACCGGGCCGTGTGCGCAGGGCTGACGACGGAGCTCGGCATGGACCGCGCGCTCGTGCTCACGCCCGCCGAGGCGCCGGGCACGTTCCGCGTGGCCGCGAGCACGGGCATTGCGAGGGTGGCCGAAGATCGGCTCCGCGCCGCCGTCCTCACCGTCCCGCCCGAGATGCACGCGGATTCGGGCGTGCTGGTCAACAAAGCGGCGCCGCCGGGGCCCGCCGTCGCGACGCTCGCCGAGGCGCTGGGGCTTCCGTTCCTCGTGGCCCTGCCGGTGCTGGAAGACGGCGCCGTGGTGTGCGTGCTCCTCGCGGGGCGGCTACGGGAGGCGCCGCCGTTCTCGCCCCCCCTCGGCGAAGCCGACGTGGACACGCTGCGCGTCGTGGCGGGGCTCGTCGCGGCGTCGCAGCGGGACCGGCAGTTTGCGACACTCCGGGCCGAGCACGAGCGGCGGACCGTGGAGGTCGAGAAAGCGCGGGAGATCGAGGCCGCCTACACGCAGCTCAAGGCGACGCAGGCGCAGGTTGTGCAGCAGGAGAAGCTGGCGAGCCTCGGCGCGCTCACGGCGGGGATTGCGCACGAGATCAAGAACCCGCTCAACTTCGTCAACAACTTCGCCCAACTCTCCGAAGAACTCGTCGCCGAGATCAAAGACGAGCGCGCCTCCTCGCCCGAACTGCGCGTGGCCGACATCGAGGACGTGCTCGACGACCTCTCCGCGAACGTGCGGCGCATCCGCGAGCACGGTCAGCGCGCCGACAGCATCGTCAAGAACATGCTCGCCCACAGCCGGGGCGGCGCGGGCGCGAAGGAGGCGGTGGACGTGAACGCTTTGCTGGACGAGTACACGAGCCTGGCCTTCCACGGGATGCGCGCCCAGCGCCCGGACTTCACCTGCACCGTCGAGCGGAGCCTGGACGCGGCAGCGGGGAGTGTGGAGGCGGTACCGCAAGATCTCAGCCGGGTGGTGCTCAACCTCGTCGGCAACGCGCTCTACGCCGTCGCCGGGCGGGCGAAGCAGGCAGGCGGCGGCGATGCGCCGGAAGGGTACGCCCCCACGGTTCGCGTGAGCACGCACGCCATGGGGGAGGCCGTCGAAGTCCGGGTGTGGGACAACGGCGGCGGGATCCCGGAGGCGGTGCGCGCCAAGATCTTCGAGCCCTTCTTCACCACCAAGCCGGCCGGCGAGGGCACGGGCCTCGGCCTCTCGCTCTCGCACGACATCGTGGCCGCGCACGGGGGCACCCTCGCGGTGGAGAGCGACGCGGGCGAGACGACCTTCACGCTCACGCTGCCCACCGAACAGACCTCAAAGGTCTCGAAGACCTTTGAGGTCTAACCACGAATACCCTGGCCCGCCGCGCCCGCAGGAGTCCCCACGCCCCTGGCGACCACAGTACATTGAAACAGCCTGTGCGGACAGCACGCACGCCCCCATCTCTCCCAACCGATCTGCCCCATGATTGCTGCCGTTGGACACAGCGAGGACCTCGATTCCGCCGACGCCATCGCCGAAGCGCTCGACCAGTGCGCGGAGACGCTCGGCGGCAAGACGCCGCAGGCCGGCCTGCTCTACGCCGGCATCGACCACGACCACCAGGCGCTGCTCGACGGCATCGAGGCGCGCTACCCCGGAATCCAGCTCATCGGCTGCACGACGCACGGCGAGCTGTCGTCGGGCGGCTTTGCCGAGGACTCCGTCGTGCTGATGCTCTTCCACTCGGAGCGCGTGCAGTTCCGGGCGGGCATCGGGGAGCACACCCGGACCAATCTGAACGTGGCGCAGGACGCCGTCGCGATGGCGCTCGACGGGCTCGACGCGCCGGTCCGCCTGTGCGTCGCGCTCCCTGAGGGCGTCGGCGGGGAAGGGATGGCCGGGATGATCCGGACCGGCATCATCGGCGCGCTTGGCGAGGCGCTGGGGCATGACGTGCCCGTGTGCGGCGGGCTGGCCGGGGACCAGTTCCGCTTTACCGGCACCTACCAGTTCTGCAACGGCGCGGTGTATTCGGGTGCGGTGCCGGTCCTGCTCTTCGCAGGCCCGCTCCGCGTGGCGATGGGTGTGGCCAGCGGGTGGGAGCCGGTGGGTGAGGATCACCAGGTGACCGAGGCGGACGGGACCGTGATCTCCAGCATCGACGGCGAACGCCCGCGCGACGTCTGGGCGCGCTACTTCGGCACGGGCGACCTGTCGGGGACGCGCAACTACCTCGCGGTGTACCCGGATGCGGGTGGCGACACGGAGACCTTCTTCGTCTGCGCCCCGTCGCACTTCCGGGAGGACGGCAGCATGGTCACGATGAACCCGACGATGGGCGGTACGCGCGTCCGGTTCGCCAACGCGACGCGCGAGGGCGTGCTCGACGGCGCCACGCGCTCGGCCGCGCTCGCCCGAAACGGCTACACGGGCGCGCAACCGGACGCCGTCCTGGCCTTCTCCTGCGCAGGCCGCCACGCGACCCTCGGCACGTGGGTGGGACAGGAGGCAGGCCGGATCGAGGAAGGGCTTGGCATGAGCGTGCCCACGATCGGCTTCTACACCTACGGCGAGATCTGCCCTTTGCCGGGCGCCTCCGCGCCCGTCCACCACGGCTCCACCCTCGTCACCGTCCTGATCGGCGAGCACGCCTGAGCGCTTCCGACAACGCCCCCACCCGACTCGCCCCATGATCGCCGCCCTTGGACACAGCGAAGACCTCGACTCTGCCGACGCCATCGACGAAGCGCTCGACCAGTGCGCGGTGACGCTCGCTGGGAAAACGCCGCAGGCCGGCCTGCTCTACGCCGGCATCGACCACGACCATCAGGCGCTCTTGGCGGCATCGAGGCGCGCTACCCCGGAATCCAGCTCATCGGCTGCACGACGCACGGCGAGCTGTCGTCGGGCGGCTTTGCCGAGGACTCGGTCGTGCTCATGCTGCTCCACTCCGAGCGCGTCCGCTTCCGGGCGGGCGTTGGAGAGGACGCCCGAGACGACCCTGAGGGCGCGAGCCGGCGGGCGGTGGCGATGGCGCTCGGCGGCCTGGAGGGGCCTGTTCGGCTGGGCATCACGCTTCCGAACAGCCTCGGGACGGACATGGCCGTCATCCTCCGCACATTCAGCACGGAGATCGGGCAGGACATCCCCGTGTGCGGAGGCGGCGCAGGCGACCAGGGACGCTTTACCGGCACCTACCAGTTCTTCAACGGCGCGGTCTACTCGGATGCGGTCCCCGTGCTGCTCTTCGCCGGCCCGCTCCACGTCTCGACGGGCGTGGACAGTGGGTGGGAGCCGCTTGGGGAAAGCCGCTGGGTGACGAGGGCCGCCGGGCCGCTGGTCTCCGAGATCGACGGCGCGCCCGTCCGCGACATGTGGACGCGCTACTTCGGCTCGGTCGAACTGAGTGGGACGCGCAACATGGTTGCGGTGTACCCGGACGACGCGTCGTCCGGTGGCGAGTCGGCGGACTTCTACCTCAGCGCCCCGTACGCCTTTGAGGAGGGCGGACTCATGATGATGAACCCGATCCCGTCCGGGGCGCGCGTGCGGTTCGCCAGCGCGTCGCGCGATCAGATTGTGGACGGGGTGGGGGTGTCGGCGGCGCACGCGCAGGAAACCTATCCAGGCGGGGCGCCTGAGGCCGCCCTCGTCTTCTCGTGTGCCGGGCGTCATGAGGCGCTCGGCACGCGCGTGGGCGCCGAACTCGGCCAGCTTCAGGCGCGGATTGGCGCCGAGATCCCCGCCATCGGGTTCTACTCCAGCGCCGAGTTCTGCCCCTTGCCGCTCTCGCCGGCCCCGCGCACGCACAACTGCACCTTCGTCACCGTCCTGATCGGGGAAGGCGCATGAGCCCGAACCCGCCGTCCATCGAGGCGCTCGAAAAGCAGCTTCGGCTCGTCGAGAAGAAGCTCGAACGCTCCGAACGGCACCGCGCCGACATCGAGAGCCAGTACGACCGCGAACGGCACCTCTACCGCCGGCTGCACGCGGACCTGGAAAGCGCGCTGACCCGGCTCAAGGGGGCGCAGGCGCAACTCGTGCAGCAGGAGAAGCTGGCGAGCCTGGGTGCGCTCACGGCGGGCATCGCGCACGAGATCAAGAACCCGCTCAACTTCGTCAACAACTTCGCCCAACTCTCCGAGGAGCTTGTCGGCGAGATCGAGCACGAACGCGCCGCCAACCCCGACCTGCGCGTCGATGAGGTGGACGATCTGCTCGCCGACCTCAAGAGCAACGCCGCGCGCATCCGCGAGCACGGGCAGCGGGCCGACTCGATCGTCAAGAACATGCTCGCGCACTCACGGGGCAACACGGGGGCGAAGGAGGCCGTAGACGTGAACGCGCTCGTGGACGAGTACACGAACCTGGCCTTTCACGGGATGCGGGCGCAGCGTCCGGACTTCACGTGCACGGTGGAGCGGGACCTTGCGGCCTCGCCGTCGATGGTGGAGGCGGTGCCGCAGGAGTTGAGCCGGGTGTTCTTGAACCTGCTCTCGAACGCGTTCTACGCCGTCGCGCGTTGGCGTGCGGAGGCGACCCGGGCGTACGAGCCGACGGTGCGGGTGCGCACGCGCGCGGTGGCGGGAGCGGTCGAGGTGGTGGTGTGGGACAACGGCGGCGGGATTCCGGAAGCCGTGCAGGCGAAGATCTTTGAGCCGTTCTTTACCACCAAGCCGACCGGCGAGGGCACCGGCCTCGGCCTGTCGCTCTCGCACGACATCGTGGCCGCCCACGGCGGCACCCTCCACCTCGAAACCGACGCCGGCGACTGGACCCGCTTCACCATCCGCCTTGCTACCGAACAGACTTCCCACCGAACAGACCTCAAAGGTCTCCAAGACCTTTGAGGCCTAACGACGCCCCGCCCTTGCCTGACGCCCCGACCCGCGTGCTCGTCGTGGATGACGAGCCGGACCTCGAACCCCTGCTCCGCCAGCGCTTCCGCCGCCGCCTGCGCGAGGGCGACCTCGAACTCGTCTTCGCCGGCGATGGCGTCGAGGCGCTCGAAAAGCTCGACGCCGATCCCGAGATCCAGCTCGTGCTCACCGACATCAACATGCCCCGCATGGACGGGCTGACGCTGCTGGGCGAACTGGGGCGGCGGCACCACCGCGTTCGCGCCGTCGTCGTGTCCGCCTATGGCGACCTCGACAACATCCGCGTGGCGATGAACCGGGGCGCCTTCGACTTCATCACCAAGCCCATCGCCTTCGACGACCTCGAAACCACGCTCGACAAGACGATCCGCCACGTGCAGGACCTGCGGGCCGCCTCGGCGATGCAGCTGCGCATGGCAGCGGTCGAGCAGGAGCTTTCGGTGGCCCGGCGGATCCAGCAGGCGATTGTCCCGCACCGGTTTCCGAATGATGCCCGGGTGGCGCTCTACGGGGCCATGATCCCGGCGCGCGAGGTCGGGGGCGACTTCTTCGACTTTTTCTGGATCGACGACGAGCGCCTCGGCTTCGCCATCGGCGACGTGGCAGGCAAAGGCGTCCCGGCCGCGCTCTTCATGGCGGTCACGCGGAGCGTGCTCAAGGCGGTCGCGATGGGCGGTCTGTCTCCGGGCGTGTGCCTGCGGCGCGTGAACGAGCTGCTGTTTCCCGAGAGCGTGCCCGGCGTGTTCGTGACGCTCTTCTACGGGGTCCTCAACACCGCCACCGGCTCCGTCGAGTATGCCAACGCGGGCCACAACGAGCCTGTCCTGCTGCGCCAGAACGGGGCCGCCCCATCGCTGCTGGAGCGGACGGGCGGCGTGCCGGTGGCGGCGGTGCGAGAGTTTGCCTACACCTCCCACCACCTGGTGCTGGAACCCGGCGACCGCCTGCTCCTCTACACCGACGGCGTCACGGAGGCGATGAACGGCGCACGGGCGCAATTCGAGGTTGAGCGGCTCCTCAGCACGCTGGCCGGGCTCGGCGAGGCCTCTCCGCAGCAGCTGGTGGAAAGCGTGGTCGAGCACGTCCGGGCCTTTGTAGACGGCGCTGAGGCCCACGACGACCTGACGATGCTCGCCCTGGCGGCGCGGCGCCCGGCCTGAGGCCCGAAGGTCCGGCGCGCATGGTCCGTACGTAGATTGAACAGGTCCGCTCGCGCCCCCCAGCGAGACTTCCCGGTGCTCTATGCGCTCGTCGAGATCTTTGCTGCCAGGTGTGCTGGCGTTGTCCCTGCTGGCCCCGGCAGGCGTGATCGCCCAGCCCCGCCCCGCCGGGCCCGCGCCGCTCGCCCACTACCAGTTTCAGCGCCTGGCGGCCCGCGAGGGCCTGCCGGAGAACTACGTGACAGCGCTCGTGCAGGACCGCGAGGGCTTTCTGTGGATCGGCACGCAGAACGGCCTCGTGCGCTACGACGGGCACACCTTGCGCACGTTTCGGGAGCGCGCGGCCTCGGGCAAGACGGGCCTGCAGCACGTCATCGCGCTCGCCGAAGACCACCGGAGTGACGTGTGGGCCGGGGGCGCCTTCGAGAGCGGCCTGTGGCACCTCGACCGCCGCACCGGGCGCCTCACCGGCTACGCGCACGACCCGCGCAACCCGGCCACGCTGAGCGGCAACACGCTTCTCGAAGTCGCCGAGGCGACGCCGGGGCGCATCGTGGCCGTCACGGCCCCCGCGCTCACGCCCGCGCTCTCGTGCGTGGACCGGCTCGACGTGGCGACCGGGCAGGTGCGGCGCTTTCGCACGCTCGGCGGCGGCTGCCTGTCCGGCTATCCCACCCGGCTGCGCGACCGCGAACGCCGCGTGTGGATCGGGACGGCGGCGGGGGTGGTCCGCTACGACCCGCGTGCCGATTCGCTCGTCGCGTTCGGGGCGCCCGAGCTGGCCCCGTACCCGTCGTACCCAGCCCTCGACGCGCTCCTGCGCCGCGCCCGGGTGCTCGCGGCGCACCGGCAGCCACGCGACGACGAGGACCGCACGCAAGCGTTCGCGCTCGCGGCCCCCACGCGCGTGCTCATCGTCGGGGGCGGCGAACTCGACACCACCGCGCGGTCCGATTACGGCTGGATCGAAGACGCGCGCGGCACCGTCGTGTGGGAGATGCACGCGTCGAAGTCGCGGTGGATGGGGGGCAACGCCGCCAACCGGCTCGTCGTGGCGGCCCCGACGCTCCCGGCGGGCCCCTACCGCCTCCGCTTCCGCTCGGATGGGGGCGAGAGCGCCGCCCGCTGGTCGTCGCCGCCCGCCCGGCGCGACCTGTGGGGCGTGCGCGTGGTCGTGCCCGACGCGCGCGACGCAGCGGCGCTCGGGCGCCTCGTTACGGCCCTGCCCGCGCGCAAGGCCACCGACTTCCCGGACGTGAGCGCGCAGCCGCTCGGCGAAGAAGCCTCCGGGGCGGTGTGGTTTGGCACCGACGGCCGCGGGCCGGTGCGCTGGAACAACCGCACCGGCCGCGTGGAGGTGCTCACGCCCGGCGCCGGTCCCCTGGACGTGCCAGAGGCGCTGCGCCTGAGCCGCGCCCGCGTCTCCGATATGCTCGCCACGCCCCGCGCCGGCCTCTGGTTTGCCACCGACCGCGGCCTGTACCGGCTCGCCGGTGGACGGCTCACCCGCTACAGCTTCGATGACGTGCCGCAGGGGCCGGGCAACACCCTGTCCCAGATCGTCGACGGGCGCGACGGCACGCTCTGGCTCGCCACGGGCACCGGGGCGGTGCAGTTCAGCATCGCCACCGGCCAGTGGCAGCGCTACCCCTTCGACCGCATCAACCCGACGGCGCTGGGCGGCTACGGGATCACGCGGATGCTGCGCGACCGGCAGGGCAACCTGTGGGTGGGCACCGCCTACGGCGGCCTGCACCGCCTCGACCGCATCGCCGGGCGCGCCCAGCACTTTATCCGCACACCCGGCCAACCCGGCACGCTTCCCAGCAACGGCGTCTGGAGCCTCGCCGAAGCCCCCGATGGCGCCGTCTGGGCCGCCACCGACAGCGGGCTTGTCCACCTCGACCTCGCCACCGGCCTCGCCACGCGCCCGTCGAATCTGCCCGGCAAGGCCTATGTGCTCCACACCGACACGTCCGGCACGCTCTGGGTGGCCCACTCGGGCCAGAACCAGCTCTTTCGGCTCGACGGCCGCACTGGGCGCCTGGTGGCCGCTCTGCGCGCGCCCAACGACTCGGCCTACAGCCGCACCGGTGCCTTTCGCGCGCTCTCCGAAGGCCCGGCGGGCACCCTCTGGCTCAGCACCGGGGACGTAGGCCTCGTCCGCATCGACGCGCGCACCGGGGTATACCAGCGCTTTCCCGTGCAACGCACGCCCCACCCCGGCACGTCCGACAGCCTCGACCAGGCCGAGGCCAACGGGGCGTTTGTAGACCGCCGCGGCACCGTCTGGCTGGGCACCGACGAGGGCGGCCTCAACCGCCTCGACGTGCGCACCGGGCGCTTCACGTCCTATTTCGACCGCGCGGCCGGGGTGCAGGGCGTGCAGGGAATCGCGGAGGACCGGCGCGGACACCTGTGGTTCGGCACGTATATGAATGGCCTGCTCACGCTCGACCCGCGCACGGGCGCGCTCACCCGCTACGGCCCCGACGACGGCGTGCCCCACTACCATGTCCAGAACGTGGTGCCGGACGAGGCGGGAATGCTCTGGCTCAACACCCCGGCCGGCGTGAGCCGCTTCGACCCGGCCGCCCACACGTTTCGCACGTTCGGGCCGTCCGATGGGGTGCCGAGCATTGGCGTGCCCCGCGCCGCGCTGCGCCTGCACGATGGCCGTTTGCTCTTCGGCGGCAACGAGGGCGTGCTCCTGCTCGACCCGCAGGCCCTCGCCGCGGACGGCGTGCGCCCGCTGCTCGCCCTCGAAAGCCTCCACTATCGCACCCCCGCCCACCCCGATTCCACGCAGGGCCTCCTCGGCACCCCGCAGATCGACCTGCCCTACGACGCCGCCGACGTCACGCTCACCTTCTTCGGCCTCGAATACGCCCGCCCGGACGCGGTGCGCTACCAGTACCGCCTCCTGCGCGGGCGCCGCGACGAAGCCGAGCCGTGGACCGACGGCGGCAACGAAGGCCTGGCGCGCTACGCGAGCTTCACACCCGGACGCTACCGCTTTGAGGTCCGCGCCGCCGGTGCCGATGGGCTCTGGAGCGCGCCCACGCATGTGCTGCTGCGCGTGCATCCGCCGTGGTGGCGCACCTGGTGGGCGTACGTGCTCTACGCAGCCTTTGCCGCACTCCTCCTCGTGGCCGCTTTCCGCGTGCTGCGGATCCGCGTGACGCGCCGCGAGCGCGCCCGCGTGGAGCAGGAGCGCGCCGCCGCCGAACGCGAAGCCACCCGCCTGCGCGCCGAGGTGGCCGAGACCGCCCGCGAGGCCGCCGCCACGCGCGCCGAAGCCGCCGAAGCCCGCCTCGACGCGGTGGGCAAGGAACTGGCCGTCGCCCAGCGCATCCAGCAGGGCGCGCTCCCCAAGGCCCTCCCCCAGATCCACGGCAGCGAGGCGGTAGACGTCGCCGCGCGCATGATTCCGGCCAAAGAGGTCGGCGGCGACCTGTACGACTTTTTCTGGGTCGATGCCGGGCGCCTCGCCTTTGCCATCGGCGACGTGTCGGGCAAGGGCGTGCCGGCGGCGCTCTTCATGGCCCTCACGCGCAGCGCCCTCCGCGCCATCGCCCAGACCGGCCTCGACCCCGGCACGACCCTCAACCGCCTCAACGCGCTCCTGTACGACGAGGCCGTGCGCGGGATGTTCGTGACGCTCATCTACGGCGTGCTCGACCGCTTTACCGGCGAGGCCACCTTTGCCAGCGCCGGCCATATGCCGCCCCTGCTCGTTCGTGCCACCGGCGAGGTAGAGGCCATCATGCCGCCGCGCAGCTTCGCCCTCTGCCTCCGCCGCGAGGCCACCTTCGAGACGTGTACCGTCGCCCTCGCCCCCGGCGACACCCTGCTGCTCTACACCGACGGCGTGACGGAGGCCATGACCGCCGCGCGCGAGCAGTTCGAGGAAGAACGCCTCCGCGATGTGCTCGAAGCGCACGTTCGGACCCGCCCGGGCGCGCTCGTGGCGGCCGTCGCGGAGGCAGTAGAGGCGTTCACCGGCGGCATTCCGGCGCACGACGACGTGACGCTGCTCGCGCTGCGCTACAACGGCGTGCCAGACGAGGACGAAGAGGAGCCGGCGTACCCGGCCGAGGCCGAGCAGGTCTCCTGAGCGTCCGCTGGGCGCCGTACGGTAGCTTCGATCCAGCACCGACCCCTGCGGCGGAGATCCTTCCTTTGTGCCCCCTGCGCCGGTTCGCCGCCAGTTCAGGACGACACAGGGGTTTACCGAACCGTCGGCGGCGGCCCGAACCGCAGCAGAACGCCGTCGTTGCTCCCCGCTCACGCCCCCTTCGGCGATGGAGCAGACCTACGCGATCACCATCTTTCTGACGATCATCGGCTTCGCCGCCCTTGCGGCGGGATCGCTGATTCCGGTGCATCGCTTTCTCAACCGCGAGCAGAAAAAGGCGGAGGCGTGGAACGAGGAGATCCGCCGTTCCCGCGCCGCGCCCGAGGCCCGCGAAGACGCCCCGGCCGACCTGCCCGCCGAGCGCTGACGCTCCGGCGCACGTTTTGGCCACCGGCATCACCGAGCAGCCGCTTTGCCCCGCCGAGGGCGTGCGCAGTCCGTTTCCGGCGTTTCTTGGTGGGCCTGTGATCCCCACCGCCATGCGCCGCCTGCTCCTCGTCCTCGCGCTCCTCGCGCCGCCCACGCTCTACGCCCAAACCGCGCCACCGGCCGAACCGCCTGTGCGCTACGACGGGGACGTGCTCTCGCCGGCCTTCCACGCGTCCCGCCGCGCGCTTGTACTCGCTGCGCTGCCCGAAAATGGCGTCGCAGTGCTGTTCTCGAACCCCACGCGGCAGCGCGACAACGACGTAGACTTCGAGTACCGTCAGGAATCGTACCTCTACTACCTCACCGGCACCCCCGAGGCCGAGTCGGTGCTGCTGCTCGCCCCCGGCGGCATCGAGGTCGACGGACGGCGCGTGCGCGAGCTGCTGCTGGTACCGCCGCGCAACGCGATGTCGGAGGTGTGGCTCGGCCGCCGGTTTGGCGCCGAACGCGCCGCGCGTGAGCTTGGCCTGACCGCCGCGGCCCCCCACACCCGTTTCGCAGGGCTGCTCGACACGCTCGCCGCGCAGGGCAAACGCTTCTACCACCTCTCGCTGCCGCAGGCCGCGACGGGCGGCCTCGCCGCGCAGCTCGACCATTTCCGCGCCACCGCGCACGTACTACCCGCCGAGGGCAACGGCTTTGTTCGCATGGCCGCGCGGACGATGCTCACCGAAACCGACCCGCAGCGCTACGCGCAGATGCACGCCTCGCTCGCCGGGCGGATGCGCCCGGAGGACTTCACCAACGCGGTGCTCCGCGCCGCCGCCGAGGCGTATCGCGGCGCCGAGGACTATGCGACCTGGGATGCCTATCGCCGCGCCAACCTGTCTGGCTTCGCTGATGGCGCGCTCCTGCAGACCGTCCTGGACCGCGCGCGCATGGTGAAGACGCCGGACGAACTCGCCCTACTCCGCCGCGCCATCGACGCAAGCGTGCAGGGCCACCGGGAGGCGATGCGCTCGATTGAGCCAGGGATGCACGAGTACGAAGCCGAGGCGGTGGCCGAGTTCATCTTTGCCCGCAACGGCGCCGAGTTTCAGGGCTACCCGTCTATCGTCGGCGCGGGCGAGAACTCGACGATCCTACACTACGACAAAAACCGCCGCCGCATGAACGCAGGCGACGTGGTGGTGATGGACATGGGCGCCGAGTACCACGGCTACTCCGCCGACGTGACGCGCACCGTGCCCGTCTCCGGCACATTCTCGCCCGAGCAGCGCGCCATTTACGAACTCGTGCTCGAGGCGCAGGAGGCCGGCATCGCGGCGTCTCGCGCAGGCGCGCCGTTCTCCGCGCCCGGTGGCGCCGCCACGCGCGTCATCACGGAGGGCCTGCGCCGCCTCGGCCTCATCCAGACGGACAACGACGTCCGGCGCTTCTTCATGCACGGCACGAGCCACCACCTTGGCCTGTACGTCCACGATGTCGGCAGCGGCCCGCTCGTGCCGGGCGCCGTCATCACAGTCGAGCCCGGCATCTACATCGCCCCCAACGCCGACGTAGACCCGAAATGGTGGAACATCGGCGTGCGCATCGAGGACGACATCCTGATCACCGACGGCGACCCGGTGAACCTCTCTGCCGGTGCGCCGCGCACGGTGGCGGCCATCGAAGCGCTCATGCGCGAAACCGGGCTCGGCAACGCTCCCAATGGCCGTCTCGCCCGCTGAGCATCATGCCTTGGATCTGGAACCTGCAAGTTCAGATCCAAGGCCCCTCGCTTGCGGAATCGCCCGAAGGATGAACCCGCAGGCGTAGGGACGCGGCCCGCCGTGGGCCCGCTCACCCCGCATATGCCCTTTCGGATCCGGCACAATATGCCTCGGCCGATGCAGACGCCTCCGTCCCCGAAGGCTGCTCCGCCCTGCTTGCGTCCGAGGCTCCCTTGATCCCAAATCCGGCCGGAGGGTGCGGGATGCCTGCGGGATCATGGAGAATGGATCATCCCTAGCAGGCGCCTCTGGGCGTCTCTGACCATGATCCATGATCAACCCGGTCATCCCTCACCATGCTATCGGCGTTGGTATGATTCGGCACGCTCGTAGCACGAGCCCGCCCCAAACGTAGGGACGCAACTTACTGGGCCTGGTGCTCAAGGCCCCACGTAGATGCCCTGCCAGCCTCCTGCCCCTACGGCTTGCACCGAATCACGTCCGTCTCGCATCCTCTCCAAATGACACGTGGGGCGGCGAATGCAGATTCGCCGCCCCACGTGTGCCTTCAGGTGGCTCAGTTGAGCAGGGCGAGCGTGCGGGTGAAGGCGCCGTGTTCGGTCACCATGCGTACCACGTAGGTGCCCGCGCCCAGCCCGGCCCCGTTGAGCGGCAGCTGGTGCAGCCCTGCATTCATCGGGCCATCGGCGAGGAGGGCGACTTCACGGCCAAGGGCGTCGTACACCGCCACGCGGACGTGCTGCGCTTCGCCGAGCGTCAGTGCCACGCGGGCCGCGCCGCGCGCCGGGTTGGGCGCCACCGAGAGGCCCGTTTCCAGGCCCATCGTGGATGCCTGCGACCGCGCCGGGAAAAGGTCGTCGTCGATGTGGTCGTCGTAGACGTACCCGTCGTCGTTGGCCTCGGCATCCTTACCGAAGCCGCCGGAGGGCGTGCAGGCCTGGGTCACGTTGGCATTGCGCGCCCGGTCGCGCTCGGGCAGGACCGCGTTGAGCGCGGAGAGCGCGTTGAGAAAGTTGCGATTGCCGTTCGTGATGGCGTACCGCTGGATGGCATCTAGCGCCTGCGTCTGCGTCACCCCCGGGTTGGCGGTCCGCATAAGCGCGATGGTCGCCACGACGTGCGGCACCGCGAAGGACGTCCCGTCGCCATATACCCACGCTCCGCTCCGCCCCCCGACCACGATGTTCTCACCCGGCGCGTAGATGTCCACGCCTTCCGTAGCCGAGAAATCAGACGCCTTCATGTTCTCGCCGGCCGCGCCGACCGAGATCACGCCGGCCACGTTTGCCGGAAACCGTGCCACCTTGTCCTTCGCCTTCGTCTCGTAATTGCCTGCGGCGGCCACGACGATGACGCCCGCTCTCTGGGCGGCCCGGATCGCGTTTTCCACCACCGACGAGGGCGCTGTATGGAGGCTCAGGTTGATCACGTCCACTCCCTCCGCCGTCGCCATCTGGATCGCCCGGGCCACGTAGAGGCTGATCGGGCCGAAGTCGCCCACGTTGTAGACGAAGACCTCGGGCGTCAAGGAAGCGTAGATGGGCCGCTCGGGGAAGCAGTTGCCATTGCCCCATCGCCCCATGAGCCCGGCGATGCCGTCGCCTTCCTGGCCGCGATCCGCCATCATCGTGGCCAGTTCGAGCCCGTGAAGGGTGGGATGCCCGGTCGAGGGCGCCACCGAGACGTACCGTACGTTGGTGCCGTCGAGGCCATCATGGCTGCGCTGGCCGGGCTCGATCCCGCTATCGATGATGGCAACCTTGGCGCGCCGCTGCGGGCTCACCGGATGCCACTGGGCCACGTCGAGGCGCGCCTTCTCTAGGTTCCACTGGAGCCGGTAGAGCGGATCGTTCGGGAGGTCGAATGGCTTCTTGTTGGTCTTGGCTGCTGCTACGTCAGGCTCCCCGAAGTCGCCGACGCTCGTCACCTCGACCATCTGGAAAAACCTGTAGAGGGGATAGCCCCGGAAGGTGTCGGTGGTGAGCACGGTGAAGAAGAACCCGATCGGATCTTCGCGGCCCGGCAGCTGGATGAGATCCGCGTTGAGGACCGCGTCGTGCACGATGACAGCGCCGTAGTTCGTGCGCATATAGTTGAGCGCCGAATCGTAGCCCCCGACGATGATCACCGGCGTGCCGCCCGTACGTGCCGCCGCCACCCGTCGTGCTACCACCGCCGCCGCCATCGGCGTCGTAGCCCCCGACGATGATCACCGGCGTGCCGCCCGTACGTACCGCCGCCACCCGACGTACTACCACCGCCGCCGCCATCGGCGTCGTAGCCGCCCACGCTGTAGCTAAAGCCCTGTGCATCGGTGATGACCCAGCCGGTGCCTTCCCCTTTGTTCGCGCTACGGACGAGGGTCTGGAACGACGTAACGCCACGGCCAATCGCAATGCGATTGGCTTGCACGCTCAGGCTCACCTGCGCAGATGCGCAGGGGGCCAGTGCAGCGAGCCCCAAGAGTCCCGAGGCGAAACGAAGTGGGAAGGAAGAGCGGTCCATCTAAAGGGGGGGCAATGGATCAGGACGGTTCACCCGTGAGCGTAAACGCAGCCCAGTAGAAGGGGTGACGGAAACGCGGGTCACGAAGGTACTGCTGTTGCACCTGCGCGAGAGCCCAGGCTTTGCCTTTTCCTTCGAGCAAGTAGCGGTAGAAGTCGACCATGAACGAGCTGCTGGCCCGGTCGTCGATCGACCACAAACTGGCGAGCACCGAAGGAGCACCGGCGGCCAGAAAGGCTTGGTTGAGTCCCACCCATTCTTCACCTGCTGGAATGTCAGACGAAAGCCCGCTGCCGAGCGCCGTCTCACAGGCGCTAAGGGTGACGAGATAAGGGCGATCAAGTTGCAGTCGCTCGATGTCACCGACTTTCAGCACATCCCCGTTCAGTTCGAGGTACGAATTCCAGGGCGACCGCGACACGAAGCGGCCGTGAGTGGCAAGGTGCAAAATGTCGGCAGAACCCGCAATGGCTTCGAGGTTGCGCTTGGTTGCTTCCGCCCCGATCAAGCGGGTGAGGCGAAGGCCCTTGAGGGAAGCCAGCGAGTTGACCTCCGCGCGCGTCCCAGGCAGACGCCCATTGGGGTCACCTACCGCCACCACCTGGCGCCAACGGCCGCCGACTTCCTCAGCCCGCTGCCGGGCGAGGGCGAGCACACTTGCCGAGGGCGCCGAGGAAAGCGTGTACCGCTCCACCAGGAACTTGCCCTGCGGGTCGAGCAGCGCCGCGAAAGGCACGTAGTTCAGCATCCCTTCTGGCAGCAGGTGCAGATGCGTGACGTTTTGCGGCAGCACCCGGATGACAGGCTGCATCAGGTCCAGATAAAGCCGCCGCGATGCGCCTTCCCATCCTGCCTGAGGGCCATGGCCCGGTCGCATTGATGCTGGAGCGGAAGAAACGAATCGTCTCGGACAGATCCTCCTGGTTCAGTCGAAGCTGAATCGCCTGCACGCGTTCGCGCGTAAAGATGTACGCGACCGTTGGAATCCCTGATGTCGCACCCGCATTTTGGCCGAGGCTGAAGGCCACAAGCGCTTCGCCTGGCTTCAGCATGGCCTGCGTCGAGGCTTGCGAGGCCGCCTTCGATACCGCCGCATACGTACCGTTGGCCGCCAGGCGCTGCTCCGCTTGCTGATACTGGCTGATCGTGCTAAGTTGCTCGCGGCGCAGGGCCGCACTACGCATCATATCATTGCCTTCGCTCTTAGCATCGCCCTTCTTCGACGAGTGCTTGCTCAATAGCGGCGCTACGCCGACGGAATTCGAGTAGGCGGGCCGCATCGGAGCCTGAAGGGGCCGACTCGGTGCGGAGCGTTACCAGCAGGTCGGCCAGGCTGCGTGCCCGAGCACGTTCGAGCGATGTAGAAAGCTTCCGAGGGACGGCCGTGCGCGATCAGAAAAGCGACAAAATGCTTGTACACCTGGCCCTTATCGCCGACGAAAGTCGCGCGCTTCTGCACCGAATATAGGTTCTCCCGCACGCGCCTCAATCGTACTGAGGCTGCGGCGATAATAGCGTCTCCGCCTCGACTGGCTTGATCGAGCTTGCCAGTAGGCGACTGCCGCTGTAACGTCTAGAATCCAATCAACGGAAGGCATCTGCAGCTGCTGACGCACTGACCGCGATTGCTCACATCAACCTAGTGCCGATTCGTACTGATTGCAAATCATTGGCCACACTTGCGCGCGCCACCAGCAAGATTGAGCCGGGTAGGCGTGGCCGTATGTGGAGCCGTCCGGAGCGCCGCATCCAGCACGCTTGCGGCTTCACGGTACTTACCTAACTGAATAAGCGCCCATCCCTTGTTCGTGGCCAGCGTGGTGCGAAGCGCCACATCGCGCGGGCTCACTTTGCTCAGGCTACGGTCGTAGTAAGCTGATCGCCTGTTCGTAGTTGCCGAACTGGTAATACGTCCGGCCAAGACCTTCCAGCACGCGCGCATCGTCGGAAGCCCGGTCACCGGCGCGCTCGAAGTAAGCTTTGGCGCTCACCGGGTCCTGCATCTCCAGCATCACCTCGCCGAGGCGCTGGTAGAGCTTCACTTCCTGCGCCTGCTGGCCGAGGCTGCGGGCGAGGCTGAGCGCGGCGTTGTACTGCTGGACCGACTGGTCGAGGTTGCCGGAGAAACGTTCGGCTTCCCCGAGCACGGTGCGCAGGCCAATCTCGATGTCGGCGAGGCCCATCTCCTGGGCTTCCGCGAGGGCGGCGAGGGCCTCGGTGCGCACCTTGGCGTAGTGGCCCGTCCACGAATCTACCTGCGCAAGCGACACCGCCGCCTGCAACTTGGCAAACCGCGCCTGCGGCGTCTGCGGGCCGTTCTGCGCCGCCGTAACGGCCGCCCGGAGCGAGCCTTGGGCGTCCGAGAAGCGGAAGAGCGAAAGCTGGGCGGTGCCCCGCAGCGAGAGCGCGTCCGGCAGGTTGGGCGAATGCCCTGCCCGGAGGTCGATGAGTGCCGAATCGGCGTAGGCGAGGGCGTCGTCGTAGCGCTGACGCTGTAGGGCCACGAGGCCGAGGCGGTAGCGCGACAGGCCCACACGGCCCCGGTCGCCCAGCGTGGCCCAGCGGCCCGTAGCTTCGCGGAAGGTGGCTTCCGCTTCGTTCAGGCCGTCTTGCTGCTTTAGCAGGGCCAGGCCAAGGTTGCCGCGCAGCAGCAGCGAGCTTTCGAGGCTGAAGGCGGCATCGGCGCGAGACACGCCCTCGCGGAGCACGTCGGCCTGGCGGTTGACCTGCCCCTGCATAAAGTAGATGCGCCCGAGCTCACGGTAGATGTCGCCGGCGTCGGGGCGGTGGCGGCGGGCCTGCAAGAGCAGTGCTTCGGCGCCGGAGAGGTCGTTCTGGGCGAGCGTGGAGAGGGCCACGCCAAAGGCAGCACCAGCATCCGTGCTGTCCTGCGCAAGCCGCGCACCGAAGGCCGAGGCAACCGCCGGGGCAGCTTCCATGACGCGGCGCACGAGGGCCGGGTCGAGGTGAGGCATCGCGGCAAGCGTGGCCCACGCCTGTGCGGCGGCGTCGGGCGTGGGCGCGGTGAGTGCCAGGGCAGCCTGCCGGTGCTGACGCGCTTCCGTTGTCTGCGCGGATGCCCGCTGGAAGGCGGCAAAGCACGTCGCCTGCTGCTGCTCCTCAACGCACAGGTCCGCCAGGCGCGTGTAGCGCCACGCAAAGTCCGGCGCGGCGGCGAGATCCTCGAGTCCCGTTTCCAGCGACACCGGCGACTTCGCTGCCGCCGTGGACACCCATTCCCAGTACGCCCGGTACGTGTCGGGCATCCCGACGTACGCCGCCGCGGGACGATCCGCCGAGATCGCGCCAAAGACGACGACCGCGCCGAGCATCAAGGCGAGCCCGGCAGGCACCATGCGGCGTGGCCACGCGTGCGGCATTAGGAGAGAAGGGTTGGGGTAGGATTAGCGTACGTGCCATCCCCTTGGATTTGCAGGGAGGACCCAATTTTTTCCGAGAAACGAGCACGTGAAAGATGGCCAACTGGGCCCCATGACCATGCCTTGCACCTTCATGCACGTATATCCCCTCCTTATCGGCAGCAGCGTACTACCTCTTTAACCTGTACGTGCTACTGCGCCCGGGCCGTATCAGGCCGCGCGCGGTGGGCATAGGCGAGTTCGCGCAGTAAGGCATAAGCCGCGCGTGCCGTGGCCCCGGCGGTAGGCTGGAGCGGAAGCTGCAAGGCCGTCACCCCCGCAACCGGAGGCCCGAAGACCACGACGGCCTGCACCGAATCGGGCACCCAGAGGGGGGCAGCGGTGAGCGCGGCCAGCACCGCGCGTTCCTGTCCGCGCGGCAGACTCGCGAAGAGGAGGGTGGGCTCAGGGACGAGAAACGTCCGCGAGAGGCGTCCGAGCGTGCGCGCGAGTTCGGCGAAGCCGCCCAGCGCCACCGGCGACGCGCTCCTCGGGCACCGCCACGACGATGAGCCGCCCCATCCGCAGGGCATCCTTGCCCGGCAGAAACGCCGCCGCAATGGTGTCGGCGCCGATGACCTGGCGGCGATCCGGGCGGGCAATCGGCTGAAACCCGGCTTCGGTGAGCCGCTGCCCGAGGCGCCGCGACGGGCGCGGGGCTGCCCGCAGCGCCTGCCCTTCGCGCGCTGCCGCTACCTCGTCGAACCGCGGGTCGAGGGGGGTTTCGGCGGTGGGCCGGGCGTAGAACGAACAGCCGGACGCCACCACGGCGAGCAGCGCGAGCACAGACAGGCGCATGGAAGGAGCGAGCGTACAGCCTCGTCCTACCGGCCCCGGTCTACTAAGTGCCCCCGCTGCCCGGTGGCCAGAGCAGGCGCTACGGAAGCGTGTAGCGCAGGCCCAGATAGAGGTGCCGCTCGGCGGCGGGGAAGAAGCCCCCGCTGTTGCCGTAGAGCAGCACCTTGCGGTCGAGAAGGTTGTTGACGTCGAGGCTCAGCCGGAGGGCGCCCTGCGGCACGGGCACGCGCGCCCACACCCGGGCGTCCACCAGCGCGTACGGATCGACGGTGAGGGCCGGGTCGGCGGTGCCGAGGTTGGTGGTGGGCGTGCGGCCGGCGGCGGTCACGCCCACGCGCGCGCCGTAGCGCGGGCGCCTCGTAGACGAGCCCGCCGCCCGCACTCCAGGCCGGAAACAGGGCGATCCGGCGGCCGTCGCGCGTCCCTGACGTGGTCTCGCCGTTGCCATCGGTGCCGAACTCGGTGAAGCGGACGAAGCGGTCGTCGCTGGCGGTGGCGTGGGCGTCGAACGTGAGGCGGGGCGTGAGGCGGGCGGTGAGTTCGGCTTCGAGCCCGGCGTGGCGCGTGCGGGCGGCGTTGCCGGTGCGGGGCACGCCAAACTGGTCGAGACCGCCCGAGGGCACGATCTCGTCGCGAAACCATTGCCCGTAGGCCGTGAGCGCCGCGCGCAGCCGCGCAGACGCCGCCGACACGCCCGCTTCGGCGCTCACGGCCTTCTCGGGCCGGACGAGGGGCTGCCCGAAGTCGAAGCCGCTGCCCTGCCGGGCGAAGAGCGGCTGCGCGCCCGCGCCCGGCCTCCTCGGCATCGTAGTAGTTCTTCAGGCGCGGCTCGCGCGCGGCGTAGCGCCACGCTCGCATAGGCGCGCACGGGCCGCGTCGGGGAAGAGCGTCACGCCCACGCGCGGGTTGACGAACGTGTAGGGGAGCGTGAAGTCGGTGCCGTAGAATGCCTCGTCGTAGAGCCGGTAGCGCAGGTGCCGCACGGACAGATCCGCCTGCACGGCGAGGGCGTCGAGTGGCCGCAGCAGCGCGGAGCCGTACACGCGCGGCTGCGTCTTCCCGCCCCGGTACTCGTACGCACGTGCGCGGCCGCCTCGCCCGCCGTCACGCCGCCGAGACCCGTCTCCTGGATCCGCCCCCAGTGGAGCGAGCGGTGCAGCGAGCAGGTCGGCGCCGAGCATGAAGCGGCCCGGCGGCCCGCGCATGAGCGTGTCGACGACGCGCGGCAGCTAGCCCACGCGGCCGTTCTGCACGTACGCCCGAAAGCGAGCGTCGTCGCCAGGCCGCGTCTCGTAGAGCGGCTGCTGGCGCTGCGCCGCCGTCAGACCTCCCGAGCCGGGGCCGCCGGTGCCAGAGGGCAGGCGCAGGTAGTCGGCGGTGCGCCACGTGGCGTCGAAGTCGAAGTAGCCGTCGCCGTGGGTGTAGATAGGCGGTGCTTTCGACGCGCACGTCCGGGCGGGCCTGCCATTCGTGGCGGAGTTCGAGTTGCGGCTGGTTGAAGCGCTCGACGTCGCCCGAGATGGCCCCGTAGTTGGCGCGGCGCTTTTCCGGCTTTCGTTGTCGCTCCTTCGGGATGCCGTAGTAGGCCAGCGCGTCGTGCTGCGGCCCGCCGAAGGCCTGGACCGTCACGCGCGAGCGGGCGCCGAAGCGGGTGACGCCCGCAAACAGGCGGTCGAGCCGGACCCACGCGTGTTCGCGGTAGCCGTCGGAGGCGAGGTGCGAGGCGCGCACGAAGCGCCACGTAGCGTCCGCCGAGCAGGCCTGTGTTGGCCTCGGCCGTGAGCGCGAAGCGTGCCGTAGCGCGCCATAGCCCCTTCCGAGCGACGCCGTAGCGGCCCAGCCGCGTACGGGTCGGCGACGATGTTGATGGCGCCGCCGATGCCGGCCGAGCCGTAAAACGCCGTCGCCCGCCCCGCGCTGCACCTGCACGTCGGTGATGGCGCCCTGCAGGTCCATCAAGTTGATCCAGTAGACGGCGTGGTCCTCGGGGTCGTTCTGCGGCAGCCCGTTGATGGCGACCGCCACCCGCCGCTCGTCGAAGCCGCGCAGGCGGATGTAGTTGTAGCCGAAGCCGTTGCCGTTCTCGGAGTAGAACGTCACCGAGGGCTGCGTGGCGAGGAGCACCGGAAAGTCCTTCACGTCCGGCAGCGTCTCCAACTCGGCGGCGGTGAGGCTGCTCACCGTCAGCGGCGACACCGCCGAGACGCCGCGCGCAAACCCCTCCACCACTACCTCCGATGCCTCAACACCCGCCACCTCCAGCACGAGGTCGCCGCCGCGCGGTGCCGGCGTCGAGCGTCACCTCAAAGCGGAGCGGCGTGTAGCCGACGTACGTGGCGGTAAACGTGTACGTGCCGGGCGCAGGCGCGGCGATGCGGACGCGCCCCTCGGCGTCGGCGACGGCCCCGGCCACGAGCGCGCCGGCCCGATGCAGGGTCACCGTGGCGCCTGCGAGGGGCGTGCCGTCCGGGTCGAGGAGGCGGCCTTCGAAGCGCTGCGCGAAGGCAAGCGCGGGCAGGAGCAGGAGCGCGGCGAGCGCGCAGCAGAAACGTCGCATGGCAGGCGGGAAAAGCGGGTGCCTGCGGACGGGCCGCGCGCCGTGCCAGGGGGCCGTTCTGCACAGGCAGGTACGGGCTCTGGTCGGACGCCTGATTCCCTACGCCGGTATGATCCGGATCAGGTTCGAGGGGACTCTCTCAGCCCGGACAACGCCGGACACCCCCACAGGCAGCCCAAAGGTGCAGCCACGCCGCCGCATCTGCACCCCTCCGCCGATGAAGTTGGGCCCAAGAACGAAACGCCTCCGCGTCGAAATGAGACGGCACGAGGATTGCGGAGGGGGGCCTGTCAGCCGCTCTCCCCCCGAGGTTGGTTGATGGCCTGCCCCGGCCTGCTGCCTTCGATGCGCATCTGCGCGACCCTCCTCTCTCTGCTGCTCGCCGCGTTTTTCGGGGCGGGATGCCAGAACACGTCTCCGGCCCCCGAGCCGTCCCCGACACCAGCGTCCGCCTCCGACGCCGGCGAAGCTGCGCGCTGGGCCATGCTCGCGGCCCGCACCACCCCGCTGCGCGACGCGTGGGATGTGCTCACCGGGCACCCCTACGCCCGCCAAGCGCGCACCGAGCAGCGGTTGCTCGACGGCACCCTCGAAGCCTTCGTCGCGCGGGCCTGGAACGCCGCCCCGGGCACAGCACGCCGCCTGGCCGTCGCCGATTCGGGGGGCGCCTTCACCTACGGGCACTTTCAGATGTTCACCTCCGAGGTGTTTCCGAGCCCCGATCCGGACAACGTCGGCGCCCTCGCGCTCGCGCTCGCCGACGAACCGCTGCTGCCCCAGAACACGCTCGCCTACGTCTACCGCCAGCGCGCCGACACCAGCATCGACGGGCGCACGCGCCACGTCTTCGAGGCCCGCGCCCATCCCACGCGCGGCGACGGCCACAACGTGCGCCGCCTCACCTTCTTCGTCGATCCGGCCACGAACGACCTTACCGGCCTCTCGCTCATGCGCGTAGACCTCGGCACGTTTTTCCGCGAAGAGAGCACCCTGGCGGTCGAACTGACCCCGCTACCCGACGGCCTCTACATTCCGGCGCTCACCCACCTGCGCTCAGAGTCGGTGATGCCGTTCCAACCGCGCCGCCCCATCACGACCACGGCGCGCTACCGCCTGGGGGCGACGACAGCCTACGCGAGCGCGCAGTAATGCTCAGAGGGTGTTGACAAAGTCATGATTTGTGGAGCCGCCGGAGCATGATCGCCACCATCGCCAGGCGGATGAGCGCTTCCTCGCTCTGGGGCAGCACCTCGTAGTCCTTGCTCAGACGACGCCACCGACCCAGCCACCCAAATGTCCGTTCCACGACCCAGCGCTTGGGCAGTACGGCAAAACCCACCTGACCAGGCGGCTTATGCACCACCTCCAAACGCAGGCCCACCACGCGTTCGAGCCACGAGGCCAGCCCGCCCTGGTAGCCGCTGTCGGCCCGCAGCACGCGCAGCCGCGGAAAGCGTCCCACCAGTGGCGACAACACCCGCGTGGCGCCCCACGATTCGCTCACCGACGCCTCATGCACATGCACGGCCAGCACAAAGCCCATCGTGTCCACGACGATGTGCGCTGTGACAAGCTGAAAGGACAGATTTGATAGCCTGTTCGTGGTTCGTTGTTCGTCGTCAGAGAGGCTGAGTTCTGCCTTGTTCGTCTGACCACGAACAACGAACAACTCCTTGCCAGAACGCTCAGCGCGTCCGCAGCACCACGGTGCCCCACGTCCGCACCTCGTAGCCGCCGAGCGAGAGCAGCGCCGGCACGGCGAGCGAGCCGACGCGCACCCGGTCGCCGGTATCCGCCTGAAGCGCTGCGAGGTCCAGGACGGACTCCGTGCGTACGGGCGCAACGGTGCGCGTGCCGTTGTAGCGGTCGAGGAGCGCGGCGGGCAACCGCACATCCGTGATGCCGGGGCGCAGGTTGACGACCGCGAGCACCCGCTGCTCGGCCTGGCCTGCCTCGGCCGGCAGCACGCGCTCGAAGGCGAGCACGTCCGGACCGGTGTCGTGGACGACGAGCGCGCCGCGCCGGAGCACGTCGTGGCGGGTGCGCAGGGCGAGCAGGTCTTCGTAGTGGGCGCGCACCTCCGGGTCGGGCGCGGGCAGGGGCTGCTTTTCGAACAGGCCCGTCTGCTCGATGCTGCCGCCTTCCTGCCCGTTGTAGACGAGCGGCACGCCGGGCAGAAGGGCCACGGTGGCAAAGGCGGCGAGCGCCCCGCGCGAACCGTTGAAGGCGAAGACGGGGGGACGGTCCCACGCGGTTTCGTCGTGGTTCGTGGTGAAGCGCAGCTTGAGACGCCCGGGCACGAGCGCGAGCGGGGCCGTGAGGGTGGTGGCGGGCTTGCCCTGCTTCCAGACCTCCTTCATGGCGCCATAGAGCGTCCAGTCGTAGGTGAGGTCGAAGCCGGCGTCGTACAGGTCGGGCGTGGCGCCTTCGGCGAGCATGAGCACGGGCTTGACGGCGCGCAGCTCGGCGAGGGCGTCTCGCCAGAAGCCGATGGGCACCATCTCGGCCACGTCGCAGCGGAAGCCGTCCACGCCCTGCGTGAGCCAGAAGCGGAGCGCGTCGGTCATGGCACGGCGCAGGCCGGGGGCGTCGTAGTTGAGGTCGGCCACGTCGGCCCAGTCGGCTACAGGGGGCACGACGCGCCCGGTGCTGTCGCGCGTGTACCAGTCGGGGTGCTGCTGCATCCAGGCGTGGTCCCAGGCGGTGTGGTTGGCCACCCAGTCGAGCACGACGCGCATCCCGAGGCTGTGCGCGGCCTCCGCGAAGGCGCGCAGGTCGTCCACGGTGCCGAGGTCGGGCGAGACGGCGGTGTAGTCGCGCACGCTGTAGGGCGAGCCGTAGGTGCCCTTGCGCTGCACCTCGCCAATGGGAAAGATGGGCATGAGCCAGATCGTCGTCACGCCGAGCGCGCGCACCTCGGGCAGCTTCGCCTGCGCGGCGCGGAGCGTCCCGTCGGGCGTGAAGTCGCGCACGAACAGCTCGTAGAACACTTCGTCCGTGAGCGGGCGCGCGGGCTGGGCGCGCAGCGGCACGGCGAGGACGAGCAGGAGCAGCAGCGCAAGCAGGCGAGGCATAGGAGGAAAAGGCTGCAAGAGGTTGCGAAGGGCTCCGGAAGGTTACGGCAGCTTCGGGGCGCCTGCCCCACCCGGCCCGCAGGGCACGCGCCGCGTGCCCTCCCGCACAAGCCTGAGCAGCACCTCGATATACAGATCGCGCGCAGCGTCCAAGGGGGCTATTCCGGCCCGGAGGCCACGGCCTCCCTGGGCGATTACGCGGCGCACCGACCGTCCCCGAGGCGCACGCGAACGCACCACCACAGCACACCATCGCACGGAACTTCGCCTCCTCGTGCCCACCTACCGGAGCACGCGGCGCAGGTCGGGGGCGTCGGCGTAGCGGCGCAGCAGATCGTCGGCGAGGACGGCGCGGCGGTCGAGGGCGCCGCGCGTGGCCCCGCGCACGAGGGCGGCGATGGCGGCTTCGTCCTGCTGCTGGAGCGCAAACACGCGCGCAAGTTGCAGGTGCGCGGCGGACAGGTCGGCGTCCTGCTGCACGGCGATGCGGGCGAAGGCTTCGGCGCGTTCGAGGTCGCCGAGTTCGGCGGCGTTGTAGGCCAGGCGCACGTGGAGCGTGGCGTCGCGGATGACGAGGCGCGAGGCGGCGTCGAGCGCCACGAGGGCGCGGGCGCGCTGCCGCGTGAGGCGGGCGGACTCGCACACGAGCAGCTGGCTCTCGGCGTCGCTCGGCCGCAGGCGCGCGGCCACCTCGGCGTCGGCGAGGGCGTCGGCGGGGCGGCCCATGTCGAGGTGGACGCGGGCGCGGAGGCGCCGGGCGTCGGCGTTTTCGGGGGCGCGGGTGAGCACGCGGTCGAGGCGAGCCTTGGCTTCGAGGAGGCTCGCGCCGCTGCGCCAGGCCATCTCGGCGCGGCGGAGTTCGCGCGCGAGCTCAGCCGCGGTGCCGGGCAGCGCCTGGGCGACGGGCTCGGCCTTGCGCGGCGCGAACGGGGTTGCGCGGGGCACGGGGGGGCGCTCGGGGGTGGTCCGCGTACGCCCGGCCGGCTGAGCCTGCACAGGCAGGGTCAGCAGAAGGAGGCCCAGGGCCATCGCTATCTTGACGAGCGGCTTCATCAGGTCGGGATACGCCTGCTGTGGACCAAAGATCGTACCGCGCCCGCGCGCCTTCTGCCCTGCCCTCGTGCCCGACGCCGCTTCCGCCCCCCTGCCCTCCTGGCTCGCCGTTCTCGGCCCGCGCCCGCCCGGCACGCCCGGCAGCACGGTCGTCTACGCGCCCACGATGGCGTCGACGCACGCGCACGCGCTCACCCTCGCAGACGCGGGCGCCGCCCCCGGCACGCTCGTCACGACCGACCACCAGACGGAAGGCCGGGGCCGCCACGGACGCGCGTGGCACGACGCGCCCGGCGCGTCCCTGCTGCTGTCGCTCCTGCTCGTGCCCGCCCCGCCGCCCGAGGTGGCCGCGCGCGCCACGCTCGCCGCCGCCCTCGCCCTCGTGGATGCCCTCGCCGCCGCCGGGCTCGACGCCCGCCTCAAGTGGCCCAACGATGTCCGGCTCGGCGGGCGCAAGGTGGCCGGGCTGCTCGCCACACGCACGCGCGAGGCCGTCGTGCTGAGCGCAGGCCTCAACGTCAACGGCACTGATTTTCCGCCCGAACTGGCCGCAATCGCCACTTCGATGGCGCGGGAGGCCGGGCATCCGTTCGAGCGCGGCCCCGTCCTCGCGGCCTACCTCGACGCGCTCGGGCCCCTGCTCGAGCTGGCCGCGCACGCGCCCGGCGCCCTCCTCGCCCGCTACCGCGCCCGTCTCGAAGGCCTCGGCACGCCCGTCGAACTCCGCGCGCACGACGGCGCGCCGCCCCTCACCGGCCTCTTCGAGTCCGTCACCGACACCGGCGGGCTCGTGCTGCGGCTCGCCTCCGGCGAGGCGGCCACGTTCCACGCGGGCGACGTGTCGCTGCGCCCGGCCGCCCCGGAGGTGCGGTGACCACGCTCGCGCTCGACCTCGGCAACTCGGCCCTCAAAGGCGGCCTCGTGGCCGGCGGCGTTGTCCACGCGCCGTTCCGCATCCCCCACGACTCCGCGGCACCCGACGCGCTCGAAGCGGCCCTGCGCGCCCTGCCCCGCCGACCCGACCGGGCACGGCTCGTGTCCGTCGTGCCGCAAAAAAATGCAGCAGTGGTCGCTGCCGTGGCCGAGGTGCTCGGGGCGCGCCTCGAAATCGTCCACGCCGGAAGCCGGTGGCCGTTCACGATTGGCTACGCCACGCCGCAAACACTGGGCTTGGACCGTCCTGCGGCGTGTGCGGGGGCCTACCGGGCGGGCCATGCGCTCGTCGTCGTGGATGCGGGCACCGCCCTGACGCTCGACGTCGTGACGGCAGGCGGCGTGTACCTCGGCGGGGCCATCGCGCCGGGGCCGGCGCTGCTCATGCAGAGCCTCGCGCGCGGCACCGCGCAGCTCCCCGAAGTGCCGCTCGAACGCCCCGCCTCACCCATCGGGCGCTCCACGGTGGAAGGCCTGCAGAGCGGCGTGATGGGCCTGTTCGTCGAAGGCGTGCGCGGCCTGCTGCACCAGATGCTCGCCACGCTCGGCCCGCCCGCCGATGTCGTGGCCACGGGCGGCTGGGCGTCGATGCTGGCGGAGGCGATCCCCGAGATCGGCGCGGTGCGCCCCTCCCTCGTGCTCGAAGGCGTGGCGGGGCTGGAGGCGTAGCTGCCGATCCGCGCTGGGCTCATGCCAGATCGGGTGGAATCATGGGGGGATCACCGATCATGGATCATGGCCAGAGGGCTCCTCCGGACGTCTCTGGCCATGATCCCTCATCTCCCACCTTGCGCCCGGAGCCGGCAGTCATGCCGGACACGCGCCAGGCTCAGCCATTTTCCGGCGTGCTTGCATCCGGATGTTCGCCCGGCTTGAAGTCGAGGGAGGCGGAGTTGATGCAGTAGCGGAGGCCTGTGGGCGTGCCGTAGCCGTCGGGGAAGAGGTGGCCGAGGTGGGCGTGGCAGTTGTTGCAATGCACCTCCACGCGGCGCATCCCATGCGTGTTGTCGGACGCCTCGCCGACGTTGTCCTTCTCCACGGGGGCGTAGAAGCTGGGCCAGCCTGTTTTGGACTCGAACTTGGTGGCGGCGTCGAAGAGCGGCTCGCCGCAGACGACGCAGCGGTACATCCCGTCGCGGTGCTCGTCCCAGTAGGCGTTGTCGAAGGGGCGTTCGGTGCCCTTCTCCTGCGTGACGTGCTGCTGGAGGGGAGTCAGTTCTTTCTTCGGAGCGTCGGACATGGAGTGCGGATGGGGTTGCTTAGTGCGTGAGCGGCGGGACATGGTGAGCTTGTTTGATTTCATTTCGTTCAGACGAACGCCACCGTGAAGAACGCCTGATCCCCGATCTCCGATCCCCGGGGGCCGTGGACGTGTCGTAACTTTCGCGCATGAGCCAAACGACGTCTGCGCCGCGCCGGAAGCCTGTACGCAAGGCTGCCCCTACGCTCGTCTCCACCCGGCGGAAGATCGAGATCGTGGGCCTGATGCTGATGGCGCTCGCGCTCCTCGTCACGCTCGCCTTCGTCACCTACACCCCCGCCGACACCGACATCGCCCGCGGGATCGTCGAGGGGCAGCCGCGCAACGCCATCGGGCTTGTCGGGGCGCGCCTGGCGTATGCGCTCGTCGAGCGCGGCATCGGCTACATGGCGCTGCTCTTTGGCGGGCTCCTCTTTGCGTGGGGCTACGCGCTCTTCCGCCACCGCGAAAAGGTGCTCCTGGCGCTCACGAGCGCGTGCGTGGCCCTGTCGGCGTTCCTGCTCGCGGCGCTGCTCGCGTGGTTCCGCCCCGCCGAGGGCGTGCCGTCGCGCTGGGCCGGCGCGTGGGGCGATGGGCTCGCCCGCTGGCTCACCGACGTGCTCGGCTCCACGGGCGCCTTCATCGCGCTCGTGCTGCTGCTCGTCGTGGTGGTGCTCGTGTTCGTCGAGCGCGACATCCAGGGCGCCATCGACCGCGTGGAAGAGCTGTTCCGGGACTTCAGCGCCTGGATCGCGGGCTTCGGGGGCCAGGTGGCCGCCCGCCGGGCCGAGCGGCAGGACGCGCTCGCGGCCCTCCCCGAGCCCGTCACCCGGACGCGCCGCACCAAGGCTCCGCCCGCGCTCAACGCCCCGTCCGTCCCTGAACCGTCCAGCGCAGGCAGCGCCCCGCCGTGGCTGAGCCCGGACCTGTCCGGGACGCCTCCGCTGGCCGCCCCTTTCCCCGATCCGCTCGCGAGCCGCGCGCTCGGCGGCACGGCGCGCGCGCCCTACCCGCCCGTCCCTTACGACGACGCGCCGTTTGAGGATGACGTGTTCGAGGACGACGGCGGCCCGCCCCTCCTCCCTGCGCTCCCCGCGCCGCTCGTACGGCTGGCGCCCCCGGCGGCCAGGCGCCGGCCCCGAGGCGGTAGAGGACGACGTGGTGCTCCATGTGCAGCCCACGCGCGAGGAGGCCCGCGTGGACCGCCTCGACCCGCTCGACACCGAGGGCGCGACGGTGCCCTACCGCCCCCCGTCGTTCGACCTGCTCGACCCCGCTGACGGCGCCCGCCCCTTCGACCCGGACGAGATCGAGGAGAACAAGCAGGTGCTCCTCGACAAGCTCGAAACCTACCGGATCCGCATCACGGCCATCAACGCCATCGTAGGGCCCACCGTGACGCTCTACGAACTGACGCCCGCGCCGGGCATCAAGATCTCCCGCATCACGGCCCTCGAAGACGACCTCGCGATGGCCCTCGCCGCGCGCGGCATCCGCATGATCGCGCCGATTCCGGGCAAGAGCGCCATCGGCGTCGAGATCCCGAACCGGCACCGGCAGATGGTGCGCATCCGCGACGTGCTCGCGACCGAGAAGTTCAAGGAGGCCAAAATGGAGTTGCCGTTCCCGATCGGCAAGTCCATCGAGGGCGACACGTTCGTGGAGGACCTCGCCAAGATGCCCCACGTCCTGATTGCGGGCGCGACGGGCTCGGGCAAGTCGGTGGGCCTCAACACGCTCATTGCGGGGCTGCTCTACCGCTGCCACCCGGCCAACCTCAAGTTCGTCTTCATCGACCCGAAGAAGATCGAGCTGACGCCCTATGCGCGCCTCCGGGAGCACTTCAGCGCGATGCCGGAAAACTACGACGAGGCGGTCGTGACCGACTTTTCGATGGCGCTCGGGGTGCTCAAGTCGTGCGAGCGGGAGATGGAGAAGCGCTACGACCTGCTCTCGAAGGCGCAGGTGCGCGGCATCAAGGACTACAACCACAAGCTCGCCTCGGGCGGCCTCGAAACCGATCGCGGCCACCGGCATCTGCCCTATATCGTGGTGGTGGTGGACGAGCTCGCCGACCTCATGATGACGGCGGGCAAGGAGATCGAAGGGCCGATTGCGCGCCTCGCCCAGATGGCCCGCGCCATCGGCATCCACCTGGTGCTCGCCACCCAGCGCCCGAGCGTGGACGTCATCACGGGCCTCATCAAGGCCAACTTCCCGGCGCGCCTCGCTTACCAGGTGGCCTCCCGCATCGACTCGCGCACGATCATCGACCAGGGCGGCGCCGAGCAGCTTGTCGGCAACGGCGACCTGCTCTACATGAACGGCTCCCGCATGGTGCGCCTCCAGGGGCCGTACGTCTCGTTGGAGGAGATCGAACGCCTCGTGGACGCGATTGCGGATCAGGAAGGGCCCGGCCCCTACCGCCTGCCGTCGTTCGAGGACGACGCCGACGACCCGATGCTCGCCCCGGACGCCGCCGACCGCGACGACCTCTTCGAGACCGCCGCCCGCGTGATCGTGACGCATCAGCAGGGCTCGGTGAGCCTGCTCCAGCGCAAGCTCGGCATCGGCTACGGACGCGCCGCCCGCATCGTGGACCAGCTCGAACGCGCCGGCATCGTGGGCCGCCCCGAGGGCAACCAGAAGGCCCGCGCGGTCCTCATCCAGACCGAAACACAGCTCGACTCCTATTTCAACGGCTCCGGACGGCGTCGGGACGGACTGACGCGCACCGCACGGTCGACGCCTCCACTGACCCCGGCCTCGCCACCCGCCCCCTCCCCATGACCCTCGGCATCCTTGGCGGCGGCCAGCTTGGCCGGATGACTGCCTTTGCCGCCCTCCGCCTGGGCCTCGACGTGCGCTTCCTCGTGCCCGCGCCCGCCGATAGCGTGGCCTGCTTCGCGCACGTCACCGTGGCCGACTGGACTGATCCGGACGTGCTCCGCGCCTTCGCTGCCGCCTGCGACGCCGTGACGGTGGAGAGCGAATGGGCGCCCGCCGACCTGCTCGCCGATGCCGCGCCCGAGCACGCCCGTCTGGCCGGCGCCCGAGACGCTCCGGATCGTGCGCGACAAGGCCCGGCAGCGCGACAGCGCTCGCCGCCGCCGGGCTCCCGCAGCCCGCTTTCCGCGTGTGCGCAACCCTCGACGCCTTCAGCGCCGCGCTCGACGCGCTCGGCCTGCCCGTCGTGGTGAAACGGCGGCGCGGCTCGTACGACGGCTACGGCAACGCCACCGTCCGCACCCTGAACGACGCGGCCAGCGCCTGGGCAGCAGCTGGCCGACACGGACGGCGTGCTCGTGGAAGCGTTCGTGCCGTTCGTGGCCGAACTGTCGGTGATCGTGGCGCGGCGGCCCGGCGGCGAGGCCGTCGTCTACCCGGTGCTCTACACCGAGCAGCGCGACCACCGCTGCCACGCCGTCGTGGTGCCGTCGGGCATGACGCCGGAGGTGGAGGCGGAGGCGCGGCGCGTGGCCCTCGGCGCGGTGGAGGCGGTGGGAGGCGTGGGCCTGCTCGCGGTGGAGCTGTTTACGCTCGGGGATGGGCGCGTGCTCGTCAACGAGATCGCGCCGCGCCCGCACAACACGGGCCACCTCACCATCGAGGCGTGCGCTACGTCGCAGTTCGAAAACCACGCCCGCGCGGTGCTCGACCTGCCGCTCGGACGCCCGGACCTGCGCACGCCCGCCGCCTGCATGATCAACGTGCTGGGCACCTCGAACGGCCCGCTCTCCTCGACCACGCTCCCCGACGCGCTTGCGGTGCCGGGCGTGGCCGTCCACCTCTACGGCAAAGCCGAGAGCCGCCCGCGCCGCAAGCTCGGCCACGTCACCGCCCTCGGCGCCGATCCGACGAGGCCCGCGCCCGCGCCGAAGAGGCCGCACGCCGGATCGTGCTGTGAAGTCATCCGGGGGCGCCGCAACGCTGGGCGGTTTCGAGGTGAGGCGGGCGGGCGTCCGCCGCATCCGCCCCGCGCACCCGAATCGGGCGCCTAGCTCCGCTACTCCTGGGGCCAGGTGGCCACGAACCTGCTTCCCACGCCCGGCGTGCTCGTCGCCTTGACGCGCCGCCGTAGCGCTCCACGATCTTGCGCACGATGGCGAGGCCGATTCCCGTGCCCTCGTACTCGCCCCGACCGTGCAGCCGCTGGAACGGCGCGAAGATGCGCTCGGCGTACTTCTCGTCGAAGCCGATGCCGTTGTCTTCCACCACGATCTCGACCGTTCCGTCCTGCTGCGTCACCTGCACCACGGCCACCGGCGGCACGCCTTCGCGGTGGAACTTGAGCGCGTTGCCGACGAGGTTGAGCAACAGTTGGTGCATCTGCACCGGGTCCGCTTGCACGGACGGAAGCACGCCCGCCTCGATGCGCCCGCCCGTCTGATGGAGCCGCAACTCGAGGTCTGAGCGCACGCCGCCGAGCACCACGTTCAGATCGACGGGCTTGAGCGGGGCCGCCCGGCGTGACCCCGGGAGAAGGCGAGCAGGTCGCGGATCAGGCCGCTCATCGTTCGGAACCCACCTGCATCCGGTCCACAAATGGCGCCCCTCCTCGTCGAGGGTGACGCCCTTTGAGGAGGCGAGCATCCCGGCGAACGACTGGATCTTGCGCAGCGGCTCCTGGAGGTCGTGGCTGGCGACGTGCGCAAAGTCCTGAAGCTCGCGGTTGCTGAGTTCGAGCATCCGGTTGGCGGCGTTCAACTCGGCGGTCCGCTGTGCCACGCGCGCTTCGAGTGCTTCGTTGATGGCCTGCATCCGCTCGACGGTCGTGCGCTGGGTCGTCACGTCGTGTACGATGCCGATCATGCGCTGCGGCGCGCCCGCCTCGTCGCGGTAGACCTCGCCGTGGCACTCGATGTACTGCTCTTCGGAGCGGTCGCCGGCGGCGCGAAACCCGAACACGTACGCCGTCTCCCCCTCGAGCGCCGCCTCGATCTGCGTGGCTACTCCCGTGCGGTCCTCCGGATGGACGCACTGCAGAAAGGCTTCGCGCGTCCCGTCGAACGCTTCCGGCGGGACGCCGAAGAGCTTGTAGACGTAGGGAGACCACGTCATCACGTTGGTGGCGACGTCCCAGTCCCACAGCCCGGTCTTCAACGCCTCCGTCTCGCGGCGGAGGCGCTCCTCGTTGATGCGGAGCGCCTCCTCGGCCATGCGGAGTTCGCTGATGTCCACGAACGTGAGCACGACGCCGCCGATGCGCTCCTCCGGGGTGCCATAGGGGCGCACGCGCATGAGGTACCATCGGCCCTCTTCGCTCTGCACCTCGTGCTCGACCGGGACGAGCGTGCCGAGCACGGCTTGCGCGTCGGCCACGAGGGTGCTGTAGCGGAGCCGGTGCGTCAGATGGCCGAGGGGGCGGCCCCGGTCTCCGGGAATCATGTTGAACACGCCGAGCAGCGGCGGCGTGTAGCTTTTGACGCGCAACTCGCGGTCAACGAAGAGCATCCCGATGTCGGTGGCCGCCATCAGGTTTTCCAGGTCGCTGTTGGCCGTGCTCAGGTCAAGGATGCTGCTGTTGAGCGCGCTGTTGACCGTGTGCAGCTCTTCGTTCGACGATTGCAGCTCCTCCTTGCTCGTCTCCAACTCCTCCAGCGTCGACTTGAGCTCTTCGTTGATCGACTGTAGCTCCTCGTTCGAGGCCATCAGATCCTCGGCCGAGGCCTCGTGCTCCTCCACCGTCGTGTTCAAGCGCTCCTTGATGCGCATGTTCTCTTCCTCCAGCGCGTGGAGGATGCCCTCGGCTTCGCCGGGCAGGCCGGTCAGGCCCTCGACGGGGACGCCCGCTTCCACGTCGGAGAACATCACGAGCGCGCGGCTGCGCGTGCCCGAGGCTTCGGCGCCGGGGCGCACGAGGATGTGTACATGCCGCACCTCCCCGTCGAACATGGCGCGGATGGGGCGTGAGCCCCACGGCCGCCCCTGCGAGAACGCTTCGAGGAGGCCCGTCCGCAGGTCCGCGCGCAGTTCCTTGCGCACGAGGCGGATGATGCTGTTGGTGGGTTGGCCCGTGGCATGCAGCAGGTAGCGTCCGGCCCCTTCGGAGAGATAGACGATTTCCTGCCGCTCGTCCACGATTACGCTCGGCGGGGCGAACTCGCTGAGCATCGCCGCGAGCGAGCGCTCGGCAACCGACGCCTCCGGGCCGCCGGAACGCCGGGGCGTCCGGGCGTCTGCCCCGGCGTTCCGGCGCGCATGGTTGACGGGCAGATCGGGCAGGGGCGAGGCGAGCGGGAGGGTGGGCAGCCGCGCTTCGGAGTCCTGCACGTCTCGCCGCCGGTAGATCCGGTCCTTCTTTCCAAGCGGCGCGAACAGTTCGGTGGCCCCCTCGGGCGACTCGGCGGTGCCGAGGAACAGGGTGCCGCCGGGCCGGAGCGCATAGTGCAGCATCTGGAATACGCGCGGCTGCACCCCCCGGTCGATGTAGATGAGCAGGTTGCGGCACACCACGAGGTCGAGGTGCGAGAACGGCGGGTCTTTGATCAGGCTGTGCCGGGCAAAGAGCACGCGCGCCCGAAGCTCCGGGCTGACCCGGTAGAAGGCCCCCTCGCGTACGAAAAACCGCTCT
>CAVUFJ010000017.1:0-143841 GCA_963740755.1 Rhodothermales bacterium | reverse complement strand
AGTGGTGGCGCAGGTGTATACAAAGGCCTACGTTCGGCACCTGTTTGTGTCCAACGAACTGCTCGGGCTCCGCATTGCAAGTCTTCAAAATTTATGCTTTTATGTCTGGCTCATGGGCGAGGCGCGGGCGGCGATCCAGCAGGGCCGCTTTGCCGCGTGGCGGGACGAATGGGGCCCCCGGGTGAGCCGGAAAGGATAGCGAGGCAGCGTTTTTTGCGCCCTCGGCGCCATTGGACCCTTGCGGCGCGTAGGTTTGCGCCGTGGTCCGACCATTGGTGATGCGCGCTGCGCTACGGAGGCGTGCTCGGGCGGCCCAGATGTGCGCGCAGATGTGAGACGCCGGCTCGGCGGGGACGCATCCCTCTGCATCCCCGGCCCGGCAATGAGACTGGCGCAACCTTTGCAACGACATGGTCACGTCGTTGCCGACCGGAGCGTGTCGCTCCCTTTTCAAGACACGCGCCGGGCCGCCCTGCCGGTTCACCCCCGACCTGCTCGCTTGTGACCCCTTCTGACTGTTCCATACAGCCGCGTCCGCTGTGGCCCCGCTTCACGGGCGCCGAGGTGCTCCTGTGGGCGGTGCTCGCGCTCGGCGCCGTGCTCTTCGGCTGCCGCCGCCCGGATGTGGCGATGCCTGCGGTGCCTGTGGCGGGCGTCGTGGACCTGCGCGGCCTCGCCGACCACCCGGCCGGGCTGCGCCTGGCCGGCGGCTGGCTGGCCCGCGCCGACGACGCCCGCCCGACGCCCGACGTGTTCGGGATGGAGGAAAGGAGCGGGTGGCACGCCGTGACCCTCGGCGGCGCGTTTGCGCAGCAGGGATTGCCGTCCGAAGGCGCTGCGTGGTACCGCCTGCGCATCCGGCTGCCAGAGGGCGGCGCGCCGCTCCACGGGCTCATCGAAGAGGCCGGCGTGGCGCACCGCCTGTACCTGTCGCGCCCCGGCGGGGTGGTGCGCCTGCTCGCCGAGACCGGCAACCCCGACCCGCGCCGCGTGGCCACGCGCCCGAGTGCGCGGCGGGTCACGTTCACCCTGCCGGCCGAGGGCGGCGAGGCCGTGCTCGTGTGGCGCGTGGCCCACTTCGGCACGCCCGCCACGCCCGTGCGCGCCCCGCTCGTGGGCACCGCCGACGCGGTGCGGCATGTGCTCGTGCGCGAGGATGCCGTGCTCTTCGGCACCGCTGGGGTGTGCGTGGGGCTGCTGCTCTGCTTTGTGTTCGTGTGGCTGCGGCAGCGCTACAACCTGCGCGTGCTCGCCTTCATCCTGCTCGTGTCGGTGCTCACGCTCCGCGTGCTCGCCTCCGGCGGCGTGCTCGAAGAACTCCTCGGCGGCGTCTACGTCGACGGGCGCGTGACGATCGAGATGGTCTCGCAGTATCTGCTGCTCGGCGGCACCGGCCTGCTCGTGTGGACGCTCTTCCCCCTCGAATTTGTGGCCCTGCGCCTGGGCCGCCTCCGCATCGACGCGCCCCCTGCGTCGCCGGCCGACGAACTGACGCTGCCCGGGCTCGCCTCGCGGCGATTGCGCGCCGTTCACACGGCGACGGTGGCGCTGGCCTTTCATCCTGAGCGGCCTCTTCTGCGGCCTCACGCTCGTGCTGCCGGCGTCGGCGCTACGCGCCGTCACGCTCGTGGCGTGGGCGAGCATCGCCCTGTTCTCGCCGGTGCTGCTCAGCGTCGCGGTGGTGGCGTGGCGCTACCGGAGGCCCGGCGCGGGCCTGTTCCTCGTCACCGCCGTGCCGCTCGTCGTGGCGACGCTCGCCAACATCGTCCTCGGGGCCTCCGGCGCGCCGATCCATCCGGGCCTCGTCACCTATGCCTACCTCGGGCTGCTCGGGGCGGTGGGCGTGGCGCTCACGCGGCGCCTGGCGCACCATGCCGAAGAGGCCGCCGCCGCCAACCGCGTCCTCGCCGACCGCGTGGCGCAGCGCTCGCGCGAGTTGCAGGTGGCGAGCATCGCCGCGCAGGCCGCCGGGCTCGCCAAGACGCAGTTTCTCACCGCCGTCTCCCACGAGATCCGCACGCCGCTCGCCGCCATGCTCGGCTTCACGCAGGTGCTGCGCGAAGAGCTGACGCCGCGCCTGGACAGCCACCACGGCGAGTTCTTCGACAGCATTCAGCGCAGCGGCGACCGCCTCATGCGCCTCGTCAACGACCTCATCGACCTCTCGCGCGCCGAAGCGGGCAGCCTCGACGTGCACGCCGAGGCCGTGGACCTGCGCGGACCGCTGCAGGACGTCGTGCAGCGGCTCGTGCCGGTGGCCGAGGAGAAGCGCCTCCGCCTCACGCTCGACGCCCCAGACGTGCTCGACGCGCGCGTGCGGGGCGACGAGACGCGCCTCCGGCAGGTGTTCTACCACCTCGTCTCCAACGCCGTCAAGTTCACCGATGAGGGCGGGGTGCGCGTGCGCGTGTCGCGCGATGTGCTGCACGAGCAGCCGGCGTGGCGGGTGCAGATCGAAGACACCGGGGTGGGCATCTCCCCCACGTTCCGCCCCTTCGTGTTCGACCGATTCTCGCAGGAGGAGCGGGCATACGCGCAGGCCGGCACCGGGCTGGGCCTCGCACTCGTGCGCGAACTCGTGGCCCGGATGCACGGCGAGGTGGGCGTGGAGAGCGTGGAGGGCGAAGGCTCGACGTTCACCGTCTGGTTTCCCGCCGTGGCGGCCGAGCGCCGGGAAGGGGTAGGCACGCGGGTGTGAGCCGGCCGCCGGTGGGCGGGCGCGGCCTGCGGGGCCGCACGCGGGGCCTGCATGAACACGGGGCGAGGGAGGAGGCGCGCCGGGGCGCTACCGTAGTTTCCGGGCCTGCGCGCCCTGTTCGCGCGTGTTGCCCGCCTCCCATGTTCCATCGATTGCCCTGGCGGCCTGTGGGCCTCGCTGCAGTTCTTCTTGCGGGCGCGGCGGCCTGCCGTCCGGGCGCCGACGCGCCGTCCGCTACCCAGGTGACGAGCCACCTCAGCGGCACCCTCACCGCCCCCGACTCGCTCAAGGGCCCCTACGAGGTGCTCGTGCTCAACGACGCCGGGGCGGGACGCTTCGACACGCTCGGCTACGCGATGGCCGACCCGCAGGGCCATTTTTCGCTCATCGTCGAGGCGCCGGACCGGGGCGTCTTCCCGCTCGTGATCGCCCGGCAGGGCCGCGCGATCCGCGTCTCCGAACTCGCCGTCGCCAGCGGCGACTCGGCGCGCCTGAACGCGACGCTCCCGCTCGGCTCCCGGCTGCTGCGCGTGCGCTCGCACGAGAACGACGCCTGGACCGCCTACCGCAACGCCCGCGTCCAGTACGGACGGGCCGTGCAGGAGGCCCTCGCTTCCGGCGACAGCACGCGCGCGGGCCTGCGCACGGCGGCGCTGCAGACGAGCGCGGTGCTCTGGAGCCTCCGCGAGAACTACCCCGGCACGGTGGCCTCCGAGGTGGGCGGGGCCGAGAGCATCTCGCTGCTCGTGGGCTGGGACGATGCGCGCGCGCTCCAGCGCGCCGCCCTCGTCACGCCCGCCGAGGCGGGCTACGCGCAGGTGGCCGAGGCCGCCCGCCGCGCCGAGGCGCGCGCGCACGGCCTCGCGAGCGCCGCCGCGCTCCTCGAACGCTTTCGCGACGCCGCGACCGTCCCTGAGACGCGCGCCCGCATCCAGTCGAGCCTCGTGACGCTCTACCTCGACAGCCTCAAGGGCCCCGAGGCCATCGCCGCCGCCGACCGCCTCGCGCGCGACCATGCCGGCACGCCGTGGACGCAGTGGGCCGAGCGCGCCCGCTACGAGGCCGGCCACCTGCTCCCCGGCATGGACGCCCCCGCGCTCGACGTGCGCACGTACCCCACGGGCACCGTCACGCTCGCCGCCCTGAAGGGCCATCCCGCCCTCATCGAGTTCTTCGATCCTACTGAAGACGCCCGGCAGGCCCTCGCCACCCGCGAGGTGCTCCTCGCCCCGCTCGCCCAGGCGGGCCTCGGCATCGTCGCCGCCGCCGTCACGCCCGACACGCTCCTCGCGCGGTCGTTCTTCTCCCAGTTCACCCCGCGCGGGCGGCAGGTGGTGGCTGGGGCGCGCACCGAAGCGCTGCCCCGCGCCTACAACGTGCAGGCGTTCCCCACGTACATCCTCCTCGACGCCGACGGCAAGATCCGGGGCAAGTACACCGGCAGCACGCTCCTGGCCGTCACCGAAGACGCGCGCCGCCTGCTGCGCCTGCCCTCGCTCGGGCAGCCCCCCGCCGCCCCTACGCCCTGACGCCATGCTGATCGCCGGCAACTGGAAGCTCCACACCACGCGCGACGAGGCCGTGGCCCTCGCCCGCGCCATCGCCGCGACCGCCACCGCGCCCGTGGTGGACGTCGTCGTGTGCCCGCCGTTCGTCTCGCTCGACGCTGTTGCCCACGCGCTCTCCAGCACGGCCGTGAAGGTGGGCGCGCAGGACGTGAGCGCGGAAGAGGGCGGCGCTTTCACCGGCGAGGTCTCGGCGGCGATGCTGGCCTCCGTGGGCTGCGCCTACGGCATCGTGGGCCACTCGGAGCGCCGCCAGCGCCACGGCGAAACGGACGCGCTCGTGTCCCGCAAGGCCGCGCGCCTGCTCGCGGCGGGGATCACGCCCATCGTGTGCGTCGGCGAAACGCTCGACGAGCGCCGCGCCGGACACGCGCGAGACGGTCGTGGCACGTCAGCTCTTCCGGTGCGCTCCACGGCTTCGCGGAGGATGAACTGAAGCGCCTCGTGGTGGCCTACGAGCCCGTCTGGGCCATCGGCACCGGCGAGACGGCGAGCCCTGAGCAGGCACAGGCGATGCACGCGTTCTGTGCGGAACCGCCTCGCCGCCCGTCTCGACGCCGATGCTGCCCGTGCCATCCCGCTGCTCTACGGCGGCTCGATGAACGAGCGCAACGCCGTCCGAGCTCCTCGCCCAGCCCGACGTGGACGGCGGCCTCGTCGGCGGCGCGAGCCTGAAGGCCGAGCCCTTCGCCGCCATCGTGCGCGCGGCGGCTCTGGCGTAGCACGCCCTGCGGCCTCCAGGCGACGCCCGTCCAGGCAGTATGCGCCCCTACCTCCTGACCACCGAACGGCTTGGGCTGCGCCTGTTCGAGGCGGGCGATGTGGCGGCCATCGGCGCGATGTTCGCCGACGCCGACGCGGCCCGGTTTTACCCGGCGATGCACGCACCGGAGCAGTGGGAAGCCTGGATCGCGCGCAACCGGAGACGCTATGAACAGCACGGGTTCGGGCTGTGGGCCGTCGAGCGTCTGGCCGATGGAGGCTTTATCGGGGATGCGGGCCTGACGATGCAGCCTGTGGAGGGGGCCTCGGTGCTTGAGATCGGCTACCACCTCCACCGCGCCCACCGAGGGCAGGGCTACGCCGCTGAGGCCGCGCGGGCGTGCCTGGACTTCGGCTTCACCCGCCTGCGCGCGCCGCTCGTGTGCTCGCTCGTGCATCCCGAAAACGTGGCCTCCTCCCACGTCGCGGCCCGCGTCCACGCGGCCATGCGGCGGGTAGAGGGGCCCGGTGGCCCCCAACTCCTCTACTACACGACCGCGCGCGCAGCGGAGGGCGAAGCCGCTCCCGCAAGAATGAGCGCTGTCCGCGAAGCACAGGACCTTCCTGCTTCCGCCGCGCTCCGCCTCACGCCTCACGTTCTGCGCTCTCCCACACCTCCTGCACGACGTACCGGGGGCGGCCGCGCACCTCGTCGAACACGCGGGCGAGGTACAGGCCAACGATGCCGAGAAAGAACAGCTCGATGCCGGAGAAGAAGAACGTCGGCAGCACCGTGCTGGCCCAGCCGGGCACGGCCTGCGCGAGCACGAACTTGACGACGAGCACCCACACGATGCCCCCGAGCGCGAGGGCGGACGTGACGAAGCCGAGCCAGGCCGCCATGCGGAGGGGCTTGTCGGAGAAGGCCGTCAGGCCGGTGAGGGCGAAGCGGAGCATCTTCTTGAGCGGGTACTTCGTCTCGCCCGCCGCCCGCGCCGCGCGCCGGTAGGGCAGGCCCGTCTGGTGGAACCCGAGCCACGTCACGAGCCCGCGCACGAATGGCTGCTGCTCGCCGAGGGTCTTGTAGGCTTCCACCGCCCGCCGCGACATGAGCCGGAAGTCGCCCGTGTCGAGGGGCAGGTCGAGGTCGGTGGCCCAGCGGAAAAAGCGGTAGAACAGGGCGGCGGTGAGCTTCTTGAACGCCGTCTCGCCCTCGCGCTCGGCGCGCACGCCGTAGACCACGTCGAAGCCCTCGCGCCACCGGTCGATCATCCCTCCGGCCACCTCCAGCGGGTCCTGCAGGTCGGCGTCGAGCAGGATGGCGGCGTCGGTTTCCACAAAGTGCAGGCCCGGCGGTGACCGCGAGCTGGTGGCCGAAGTTGCGCGCGAACGAGACGAGCCGGTAGCCGGGCTTGCCCGCCGTGAGCGCGTGGACGAGTGCGCGCGTGCGGTCGCGGCTCCCGTCGTCCACGAGTACCACCTGCGTCACCTCGGGCCGCGCGGCGCGAAACGCCTCCACGGCCTCGATGAGCAGGGGCAGCACCGCTTCCTCGTTGTAGAGCGGAATCACGAGCGCGACCGTCTCGCGGGGCACGCTGGAATCGAGAGCAACCGGCATCGTCAGCGGCAGGTGGACGGCGGCGCCAGGGACGCGTCCGGGGCGAGCGGCTGCACGTCGAGGTGCTGCACGCGCGCCTCCGGGTCCGGGGCGAGCGTGATGGTGACGCGCAGGTCGCCGGTGGCGCAGCGCATCCGCCACGCGCCGCGCAGGGCGTTTTCGGGCACGAGCGGGCCTTCCACGGCGCACTGGCCGCCCGCATTGTCCACCAGGCGTTCGATGTGGGCCTGCCGGCGGTCGAAGGACTCGTCGAGGGCGAGGTTGACGGCGGCGAGGCGGTGGGCGAGGGCGTCGTCCCAGCGCTGCACGAGCTGCGCGACCTCGGCCTGCCGCTGGAGGAGGATCGGCGCGGGCGCGGGCGTCCGGGGCGTGAGCGCGCCCGTTTCGGCCAGGCGGGCAAAAGCGGCGTCGAGCACGCCCGTCCAGCCGGTGTAGGTGCGGTTGCCCATCGCGACGAGGCCGACGCCGGTGTCGGGCAGCCAGCGCATCTGCGAGCCGTAGCCGGGCAGGCCCCCGCTGTGCGCGACGACGTGCCGGAACGTACACGTCTGCGAGATGCGCAGGCCGTAGCCGTAGCCGCTCGTGGTCACGGCCACGTCGCCGGTCTCGGCGTTTTTCACCGCGCTCGTGGTGTTGTAGCGGGTCATCTGCTGCATCTCGCGGCGCGAGGCGCGGGAGAGCACCGGGCTGTCGGCACCGTCGCGGGATGGGAAGGCGTCGGAGAGGAAGGCGACCCAGCGGGCGAGGTCGTCCACGGTCGTGAGCAGGCCGCCCATCGGACCGAAGGCCCCGTCGGGGAGGGCGGGCTCTTCGCGCCAGCGGTCGTCCTCGTAGCGGTAGCCGCGCGCGCGCTGGGCGTCCGGCACGTCGGTGGCTTCGAGGGTCGTGTGCGCCATGCCGAGGGGGTCGAGCACGTGGGCCTTGAGGTAGGCCGCAAACGGCTGCCCGGACACGCGCGCCACGATGCGCCCGAGGATGGCGAAGCCGTAGTTGCTGTACTCGTAGGCCGTGCCGGGGGCGGTGGAGAACGGGATGCCCGCCGCCATCATCCCTCCCATCTCGTCGTCGGTGATCGCAAGCTGCTGGTCGCCCCACGGGTTGTCTTCGGGAAAGCCTTCGGCGTGGGAGAGCAGGTGGCGGAGCGTGATCTTCGGCGCGTCGGAGGTCGGGTAGCGCAGGCCGGCGAGTTCGGGCACGTAGCGCTCGGCCGGGTCGTCGAGGGCGAGCAGGCCCGCGTCGCGCAGCTGGAGCACGGCGGCGGCGGTGAAGCTCTTCGTCATCGAGGCGATGCGGAAGACCGTCTCGCGGTCCACCGGGCGCGCCGCTGGGCACGTCGCGCACGCCATACGTGCCCACGTGGACCACCTGCCCGTCCACGATCACGCCATAGGCCGCGCCCGGCACGTGCTCGCGTTCGGCGAAGGCCTGCAGGAGCCGGTCTACGTCGGCGAAGGCAGGGGCTAGGCGGGCGGCACGGTCGCCGGGCTGGGCGAGGGCGTCAGGGAGGAGGGCGGCCATGAGCAGCAGGCAGGCGAGGCGGCGCATCGGGGCAGGGGAGCAGAGGCCCAACTTCGGGACAAATCGGCCCCAGATCACCACGCCTTCCCGGACGTGCCGCCGGGGATGCGCCGGTGTTGTGCGAAGACCACCGCGTTCAGTTGGCCACCGTTACGAAGAACTGGAGGCTCACCGCGCCGGTGGTGCCGGGTGGGCGCGTAACGGTGAGGAGATGGCGGTAGCGCCCGGGCACGGGCGGCGCCAGCCATCGCACACTCGGGCCGGACGTGACCACCGAAGGGGATTCCGGGTTGGCCTCTCCGGGCGCCGCCGAGAAGGCCCAGGTGTAGCGCAAGCCAGTGTCGGTGGAGTCGCGCACGAGGGCGCGGAGGCTGGTCTCCGTGCCGGCGCGCGGGGCCGTCACGATGCGGACGCCCTGCAACTCGGTCACGAACGGTTCGGCCGTTTGCGGGCGCGGGCCGCCGGAAGCGGCGGTGTCGCAGGCGGCGAGGGCCGGCAGCAGCAGGGCCAGCAGGGGCAGGGCAGAACGCATGGAGGTGCGGCGGCAGGGCGTCACGGTACGAACCGCCCGGCCGTGCGTCAATAGGCCTTCGCGTAGAGCACGCGCCCGGTGGAGGGCTGCCCGGAGACCGGGTCCACGCCGTCTTCCTGCACCTGATCGAAGGGGATGCAGCGGATGGTCGCCTTCGTCTCTTCCTTCACGCGCGCCTCGGTCTCGGCGGTGCCGTCCCAGTGCATCGCAAAGAAGCCGCCCTTCGATTCGAGGAGGTCCTTGAACGTCTCGTAGTCGTCCACGCGCGTCGTGTTGGCGGCGCGAAAGTCGAGCGCGCGGTTGTAGAGGCCCTGCTGGATCTCGTCGAGGAGGGCCGTGAGCTGCGCGCCGAGGTTTTCCTGCGGAAGGCTCTGCTTGGCGCCGCCATCGCGGCGGGCCACTTCCACGGTACCGTTCTGCACGTCGCGCGGGCCCGAGGGCGAGGCGCACGGGCACGCCCTGCACCTCGTACTCGTTGAACTTCCAGCCCGGCCGGTACGCCTCGCGCGCGTCGAGCTTGACGCGGATGCCGGCCGCGCGCAGCTCGCGCTGCATCCGTTCGGCGGCTTCCAGCACCGCCGTGCGCTCGTCGTCCTTGCGGTAGATCGGCACGATGACGACCTGCGTGGGCGCGAGCTTGGGCGGGAGGACGAGCCCCTGGTCGTCCGAGTGCGTCATGATGAGCGCCCCGATCAGGCGCGTGCTCACGCCCCAGGACGTGGCCCAGACGTATTCGAGCGCGTTCTGCGCGTTCTGGAACTTGACGTCGAACGCCTTCGCAAAGTTCTGCCCGAGAAAGTGGCTGGTGCCCGCCTGCAGGGCCTTGCCGTCCTGCATGAGCGCCTCGATGCAGAGCGTATCCACGGCGCCGGCAAAGCGCTCGGAGGGCGTCTTGCGCCCTTGCACGACCGGCACGGCCATGAAGTCCTCGGCGAAGGTGGCGTAGACCTCCAGCATCTGCCGCGTCTCCGCCACGGCCTCGTCCTCGGTGGCGTGGGCGGTGTGGCCTTCCTGCCAGAGGAACTCCATCGTGCGCAGGAACAGGCGCGTGCGCATCTCCCAGCGCACCACGTTGGCCCACTGGTTGATGAGGATCGGCAGGTCGCGGTAGCTCTGGATCCAGTCGCGGTACTGGTTCCAGATGATGGTCTCGGAGGTCGGGCGGACGATCAGGTTCTCGTCGAGCTTCGAGTCGGGGTCGGCGATCAGCTCGCCGTCGTCGGTCACCTTGAGGCGGCTGTGGGTGACGACGGCGCACTCCTTGGCGAAGCCCTCGACGTGCTGGGCCTCCTTCGCCAGAAAGCTCTGCGGGATGAAGAGCGGGAAGTAGGCGTTCTCGTGGCCGGTCTCCTTGAACATCCGGTCGAGTTCGCGCTGCATGCCCTCCCAGATGCCGTAGCCGTTGGGCCGGATGACCATGCAGCCGCGCACGGGCGAGTAGTCGGCGAGCTTGGCGGCTTTGACGACGTCGAGGTACCACTGGGCGTAGTCCTGCGTGCGGGAGGTGATGGCGTCGGCCATGGAAGCGTTGGGCGCAAGGTGCAGCCCCAAGGTCGCAACTCTGGGGGCGTGCGTGCTTCAACGTTCGGCCAAGTCTGCACGCCGGCTGTGCGCCGGGGTAGACAACGGGTGTGCGGTACGGTAGACGGTAGGCCGGTGCCGCGCGGGGGCCGGGCGCCGAAATCGCGCTGCGTCCGCACCCTTCCGTGACGTGGCCCGAACTTTGCCTGGAATGCCGTCGCCGGGACCGGCGCGGGCTGTTTGAGCTGTGGGCACGCACTGGGGCCGATTCTGCCTTGCATCGCGCGGTTGCCGGGCGTGCAAGCGGAACTCGGGAACCCGGGCGTCCCTGCTCCTTTGCGCACCTTATGCGTACACGCCTACCGCTTCCCGCCATGCGTTCCCTCCCGCTCGCCCTCGTTGCCCTGGTTGGGCTCTCGGGCTGCTACACCCAGCTGGCCACCACGCGCCCCGACGACGACCGCTCCAGCCGCACCCGCGACGAAGCCGTCTACCGCGACCGCGAAACGGCCTCCCGCGAGACCGTCTACACCGAGGAGGATTCCCTCGACGACCGTTACGCCTCCGACCGCCGGGCCGACGACCGGGGCGACGACGGCTACCGCGACGACCGCAGGGGCGGCGGCTACGACGACGGGTATGAGGAAGGCTACGAGGCCGGCCGCTACGGCCAGTACTTCGACCGCTGGTACGGCGACCGCTGGAACCGCACCTCCTACTGGGACCGGTACGACGACTGGGAATACAACGCCCGCTGCGGCGACTGGTACTGGCCCAACCGCCCGTGCTCGCGCTACGCCTTCTCGATCAACTTCGGCTACCGGCCGTGGTACGACTACTACTACCACCCGTACTGGTGGTACGACCGCTGGAATGGCCCGGACTACATCTACGTCTACCAGCCCTTCTACAACGGCTGGCGCTACGACGCCCCCGGCACGATCCGCCCGCGCAGTGGCGGCGGACCGCGCGGCACCACGCTCGGCGCCGGTACGCTCAACGGCGCCGGCATGGGCGGGCGCGGCAGCGTAGACTGGGGCCGTACGAGCCAGGGCCGCACGTCCGTCGTCGTGGGCGGAGGTGCTGGCAGCGCCACCCGCAGCGGCGACGCCGGGCGCAGCACCGGCACGCGCAGCACGGGCCGCACCGGCATGGGCACCTCCGGCGGCGACGCCGGCACGGGCGGCCGCGCCTCGGTCGGCGGCACGAGCCGCGTCGGCACCGGCCGCACGGTAGACCCGGGCACGGGCCGCACCGGCAACTCCGACGCCGCCGGGCGCAGCAGTGTCGGCCGGCAGACGTCCCGCCAGGGCGACGGCAGCGCACCGCTGCCCGAAAGCACCGGGCGCAGCCGCACCTACGAGCCGCGCAGTGGGCGCACGTCGCCCCCGCCGAGCGAAGCCCCGTCGAGCCCGCCGGTGCGGCGCAGCGAGCCTTCCACGACGCGCAGCACGCCCTCGCGCAGCAGCGAGGGCGGGTCCCGCTCGTCCGAGCCCCGCAGCGAGCCGTCGCGCCGGAGCGAGCCGCGCAGCGAGCCCCGTGCCGAGCCGTCGCGCCGCAGCGACCCGCCCGCGCCCCGGAGCGAGCCGTCGCGTTCGTCCGACCCTCCCGCTCGTCCGAGCCGTCGCGCTCGTCGGGCGGCGACAGTGGCGGGCGCGGCTCCACCAGCGGGGGCCGCAGTGGCGGCCGGGGCGGCAACTGAGCCCCGCCCCTCTGGTGTGTTGACGCCTCTTCGGGCGCGCCTGTCGGTCTGCGACGGGCGGCCCGGGAGGATGGCTATGGCCGTGCGCACGGCGCGCCGCCGTTTCTCTTCTGCCTCCTTTTTCTGATGAATGCACGCGTGTTCGCCCTGCTCCTGGCCGGTGCGATGCCCCTTCCCGTCGCCGCCCAGACCGCGGTAGATGCCCTGCGCTACGCCGACCGCAACCCCGCCTTCGGCGTGCGCTCGGCGGGCCTCGGCGGCGCCGTCGCCGCCGGCTGGGCCGATCCTTCGGCCCTCGTCGTCAACCCCGCCGGCCTCGGCTTCTACACGGCTTCCGAGCTCTCGGGCGCGCTCGCCCACCTGAATGTGCGCAGCGACGCCACCTACCACATCGGCACGCGCACGACGGGGGATCAGACGAACGCCCGCGCCGATGCGCTCGACGGCCTCGCCTTCATCGGCAAGGTGCACACTGTGCAGGGCTCGCTCGTCTTTGGCGCCAGCTACCAGCAAACCAACACCTTCGACCGCACGCGCGGCCTCGGCGCCGAGACGAACCAGACGAGCGTCACCTTCGGCCTCGTCGACCGCGCGCTCGCCGACTACCGCGTGCAGAACGGCAATCTCACCTTCGGCGACAACCTGGCCCGCATCGGCTACGAAAGCGGCCTGATCGACTACGTGCCCGGCGACTCGTCCAACACGTTCTCGTACCCGTTCTACACGGCGGTGCTGCCCAACACGACCGTGCAGCAGCTTTCGCGCCTCGACGAAGAGGGCGGCCTCCACGAACTCAACTTCGGCGGGGCCCTAGAGGCCAGCCCGGGGCTCATGCTCGGCGGCTCGGTGGGGCTCGCCTTCGGGCGCTACCGCTTTACGCAGCGGTTCGAGGAGACCGACGTGAACAACGAGAACCGCGCGGCCGACTACTCGCTCACCCTCGACGGCGTGACCTACGCCGGCTTCGACCGGGGCGTCGTGCGTGACCGCTTCGAAGACCGCCTCGCCGGCATCACCGGCCGCTTCGGCGCTGCCTACCAGGCGCCCGGCAGCTTTCTGCGCGTGGGCGGCAGCCTCGAAACGCCGACCCTCTACACGATTCAGGAAGACTACAGCACCGTCGTCGAAACCACCTTCGACAACGGGCGCACGCTCTCCTACGGCGGGCGCTCGGGCGATGCTGGCACGGGCAACTTCGAGTTCACGCTCCGCACCCCCTGGCGCGCCAGCGCGGGCGTCGCCGCCGATGTGGGCCCGCTGCGCCTCTCCGGCGATGTCGAGTACGTGGACTGGAGCGCGATGCGCCTGCGCACCACCGACGTGCCGGGCTACTTCGACGACGCCAACCAGAACATCGAGGAAGGCCTCGACGCCACGGTTGCGCCCCGCGTGGGCGCCGAGGTTGGGCTTGGCGCGCTCGTGCTGCGCGCCGGCTACAGCTACCAGCCCGACCCCCGCACCGACCAGCGCTTTCTCGGCACCGACTCCGACCGCAGCCGGGCGCACTACACGGGCGGCCTCACGTACCGCTTCACGCCCCGCGCCGCCTTCGACGTGGCCGTGGGCTACACCGACTACCGCGACGAATTCCAGCCCTATGTGGACACCGTGACGCGGCCCTACCTCACCGACCAGGCCGAGCGCGTGCGGGTGTCGGCCGGGCTGCGGGTGCGGCTGTAGCGGTAGGAGGGGCGCACAAAAAAAGATGTGCCGCCGAGGTTATGCGCCGCCCCGATGTGCGTCTAAAGAGGGGAGAGGACGCACATCCATCGGCGGTCAAACCGGTCCGCGATCATCCTCGATGCGGGCGTTGCCCGTTTAGACCGGCTCGCCGAGAGGCCTCGGCCCCGTGGGGGGGTCCGAGGCCTTCTCTTTTGGGGGCTGGGCAGGCTGCAAAAAAGCCCCCTGCGCCGGAGGGGCGCAGGGGGCCTGGCAGAGGATGCGGGTGTGCGTTTGCTTCCGGGACAGCGGATGTGTGGCGGAGGCGCGTCTTCACTGCAACGGCTACCCTTCTCAAAGTATGGAAGCGCTTCGGTACGCTACAGGTGCTGCATGAACAAGGTGTTACGTTCCAGCACCGCCCCTAGGCTCATTGCAGCACCACCGTGCGGCTGGCAGACAGGTTGGCCCCCACCGCCCGCACGATGTAGACGCCGGCAGGCACGCCGCGCAGCACCATGTCGCGCGTGTCTCCCACGCCGAGCGTGCCGTCGAAAAGGGTGGCGACTTCACGGCCGAGGGCGTCGTAGGCCCGCACCTGTACGCTGCTGGTCACATCTGCCTGTAGCTGTAGGTGGGCTTCGACAGAAGGCTGGGCGCCGCGCAAGCTGAGACGCGCGTTGTGGGCAACGAGGTCCAATTCTACTGCTGTGGAGAGGCCAGCGAAGGTTTGCGAGACGCGGATGCCATCCACCGTTATCCCGTATGGCTGCAAGGGGGTGCCGGAGCCGGCCTGGCGGAACGATACGGTTCCCGGCGCGATGTCGGTGCCGCTGACATCCGACGCGCTCGCGCTCGGGGTAGCCGGCTCAACCGTTGCACTGCTGCCTGGTTTGATCACGAACAGGTCCACCGTGTCGTTCGCGTCTCCGGCGATGATGCTGTAGCGCACCACGATCAGGTAGGTCGTGGTGAAGGTGTAGGTGGTCGGATCCCAGACGACCGACGTACCCGCACCGGCAGCCTTTGTAATCCCGAACTGAAAGCCGTTGCCCTGGTCGCGCGTAAAGAGGCGCCCCCGGAACGTGGTGCTGACGGGGTCTGGGCCGAGGTGGAAGAAGTAATCACCATCGGTGCCCGCACTGTCTACACGTGCCAGAAAGGCGGCGTACACATTGCCTGCGGACACGCTCGTAAAGCTGCGGTTGACGTCTTCGCGGGAGCCCGCCCCGCCGGTGACATACACCGCGTTGCCGGCAGAAGCGCGATAGCTGGCAAACGAGAGGTTCTGCGCGACAACCTTGATGGGGACTGAGCCCGCGCCGGAGTGGGCCACCCAGCTGCTCACCGACGTCAGGTCAGAGCCCACGGGGTAGGCAAAGTCTTCGCGCAGCAGCAACTGGGCGTGGGCCGTCGAGGCGGTCAGCACGACGAGGGCGAGGAGTAGCAAGCGCATAGCTGTAGGGGTTGGAGACGCCCCAGAATACGCTATTCCTCCTCCCGCCGGGCTTGTCCGCACCGGCGGGAGGGTTACTGTACCGTGAGGTTGCGTGGCCAGGCGGGGCAGCCCCGGCTCAGTAGATCAGCACCCGCGCGCTCACCCAGGTGGTGGCCCCGAGGGCGCGCACCACGTAGACGCCGGGTGTCAGCGTGCCCTGAAGGTCCCAGGTCCGGGTCGCCGCCTCGGGCATCGCCGCATCGAGGAGGACGGCCACGCGGCGGCCGAGCAGGTCGAACACCTCCACGCGCACGGACTGTGCTTCCCGCACGGCGAGGGTGAGCGTCGTGCCGCGCAGGTGCAGGGCCAGCGGCGCCTCGGTGCCCACGACGGCTTCGACCACCGGCGAGACGTGCGTCGTGCCATCGAAATCCGTCTGGCGGAGGCGGAAGCGGTAGCGGCCTGCCTCGGCGAGGGGCGCCGCAAACGTGTAGCGCTGGGCGGCGTCGGTCGTCCCGTGCCCGGCCACGGTGCCGATGGGGGCCCAGGCGGCGTCCGCAGGCCGTTGCTGCTCGACGGTGAAGCCGGTGTTGTTGGTCTCGCTCGCCGTCGTCCACGTCAGCAGCACCTGTGGGCCGTTGGCCACCGCCGCAAACGACACCAGTTCGACGGGCAGCGTTTCGGGGAAGTAGGCGCGCTGCACGAGCGTCGGGTCGAGCACGAACGGGTTGTCGTTGCCCTGGTAGATCCTGACGCGCGCGCTCCGGGCCTGCTCGCCCGCATCCGGCAGGTCAGCCTGGTGCCAGGCGTAGAGGTCGGCCTTCTGGAGGTTGAAGAACGCGGCGTCGGCGGCGTCGGCGCGGGTGCGGTAGATCGTGTAGAAGTAGAAGATGCTCCGCGCAAGGTCGCCGCGCACGATGCTGCGGGGGCGGAAGCGGCCCAGCGCGGTGGAGGTAGCGCTCCACGGGATGGGGTCAGACGGGGCGGCGGTGATCGTCTGGGTGCCGAAGTAGAACTTGGACGCCTGGGCGTCGGCAAAGGACGCGTACGCATTGTTGCCGCGCGAGCTGTTCACGTCCGCGCGGGCCGGGTAGAGGTGGTGCATGTCGCACCCGGAGCACGGCACGTTGGTCGGATCGCTCGTCGCGCTGGCGATGCTGGCGCCCTTGCTCTGCGGGTAGGCGTGCTCGGTGTTGAAGTTGAGCGCGCCATTGCACGTCGAGGCGTTGTTGTCGCCGTCGCCGTTGCAGCCGGCCTTCGTCGGGTCCTCGCCCGGCGGGATGACGAGCGTGCGGCCCGCGTAGATGTCGGTGATGAGCGCGCGGTCGCCGTCGTCCACGTAGGAGAACAGCGTGTCGCGGGCGCGGTCGTAGCTGTAGGTGCTCGCGGGCGTGTAGGCCGCGCGCAGGCAGGTGAGCAGCGGGGCGGCGGTGAGGCCGGGGCAGACGGTGCCCTGGGCACGTGCGGGGATGCACGACACGACGGTCAGCCCTGCGAGCAGGGCCACCATCCGAAGCGGATGCAGCATGGCGGAAGTAAGACCGGTGGGGCGGTCGGGACGCGGGGCTCAGGTGGGGCTGAGACCCGCGCCAAATGATGGGCCGAAGCTACGGCGGTAGAGGTAGAAGCGGCAAGGTGGCCCTGGGGCTCAAGCGTCAGCGCAGCACGATGGTCAGGCTCAGCGTCGCCCCGGCGCCGGTGACTCGGAGCACGTACAAGCCGCCGGCAAGGGGCAACGGGTCGAGGGTGCGGAGCGTGCCGGCGTCAACGAACCCCTCGAAGAGCAGCGCGGCGCGGCGCCCGAGCACGTCGAAGGCCTCTACGCGCACCGATTGGGCGGCACGCGTGGTGAATACGGGCGTGCGGCCCTGCATCCACAGGCGCAGCGGGGCCTCGTCCAACACGGTCACTTCGACGATGGGGCTGTAGCTCGTGGCGCCGTCGAAGTCGGTCTGGCGCAGGCGGAAGCGGTAGATACCCGCCGCGAGGTTGGCCACCGTGTAGCTGTACGTGGCCCGCTCGCTCGTCGTGCCGCGCCCGGCTACCATGCCCACCGGCAGCCACGTGGCGCCGTGTTGCTGCTCGACGGTGAAGCCGGCGTTGTTGGTCTCGCTCTCCGTCGTCCACCGCAGCAGCGCAGATGTGCCATCTGCAGAGGCGCTGAAGCTGGCAAGCTCGACCGGAAGGGAGCCTGTCGCGGTGGAAAAATCGCCGACGTTATTGTTGGTGTCTTGAAATCGAACGTAGCGATCATCGTTCGCGAGGCTCTTCGGCGTAAGCGGAGTGCCTTCTTTGTAGGCAGAACCCGTACTGAACCCGACCTGATCGATCACCACGTCCGCTGACGTCGTGAGGGCAGCTCCTCCGTTATCCGCCATCCCGGTGGAGTACTGCGTGTAGCCGATGATCGTAGCTCCGGAGGCACTGAACGGGTAGGGTGCGGAGGCGAAGGTGAAGTCATCGAAGCTGGGCCCTGCAAACAGGTAGCATTCACCGTTCGCGAGTGTTGTGTTCCCCCCGAACGTCCCCGATCCCGCCGTCGCCTGGGCGAGGGTAGAGCCCGTGCTAGTAGATCTCCTCAACTTGTAGCCCGAGATGTTTTGCGAGCCTCCGGAGTTGTTGCACGCGAGGACAAACTCGTCCGCGAGGCCCGCGCTGCCGCTCGTGCGGATCTGCCCGATCATGAACTGGGCCTGAGCTACTGGCGTGACGACGAGAAAAATCAGCGGTAGCAGCTTACGCATGGGAATGGGGTTTGGGATCGTGGGGAAGTTCGCGGCTCCGGCTCCGCGCTCAGATTGACTTTACGTATCCCGTCACATCCTTGCAATGCCTTCACAACTACCCGCCGAAAAACGCCCGTGTTAGGGCCGCATAAACCTCAGAGGCCCGCTCGACCTCGGCCAGTTCGATGCGCTCCTCGGGCGTGTGGCTGCGCTCGCTCGGGCCGGGGCCCAGTTTTACGGTGGGCACGTCGCGCAGGAACACCCAGTCGCTCGCCGTTGGGCTGCCGAAGGGCACGCCGGCCGGGTGCGCTGTTGCTACGGCGCGGGCAATGCGGCTGTCGGCGTCGGTGCGGCAGGGGACGAAGCGGCCCGAGCGGATCGTCACCTCGACCTCCGGCGCGGCGGCGCGCACTTCCTCGAACAGCGCCTCGTGGGTGTAGACGGGCACGCTGCGCACGTCGAGGATGGCCTCGCAGCGGTCGGGCACGACGTTGCGGGCCGTGCCGCCCTCGATGGTCGTCACGGTGAGCGTGGGGCTGCCGAGGTACGGATCGGTGCGCGCGAACGTGTGCCCTTCGAGGCGGGCGAGGGTGCGGGCCATCTTGAAGATGGCGTTCTCGCCGAGGTGCGCGCGGGCGGCGTGGGCGGTGCGGCCGTGCGCGACGACGAGCAGTTGGAGCATCCCCTTCTGCGCCAGGCACGGGTGCAACTCGGTCGGCTCGCCCACCACCGCGCCGGCGAGCGTCGGCAGGTGCGGGCGGAGCGCTTCGAGGCCGTTGTAGGGGCCGCCGGTTTCCTCGCACGCCGTGAGCGCCACGATGACGCGTCCGCCGGGCGGGTCGAACCCCTCGGCTTTGAGCCTCAGCACCGCCGCGAGCATCGCCGCACCGGACGCCTTGGCATCCACGCTGCCGCGCCCCCAGAGCACGCCGTCGGCCTCATACCCGTCGAAGGCGCCGTGGGGCATCGCCTCGGAGGGCGGGACGACGTCGAGGTGCGAGTTGAAGAGCAGCACGTCGGCGCCGGTGCCAAGCTCCACCACCACGTTGTCGTCGAGGCGCCACGTCGTCAGGCCGTGCTGCGCGGCGATGGCGGAGACGTAATCGGCGGCGGCGCGCTCCTCGCGGGAGAGCGACGGGATGCGGACGAGCGCGCGGAGCAGGCTGGAGGCGGTCATGGGGCGTACGACGGGCGATGGGGGAGGCACCGGCGAGGCATCACGCGCGGCGCGTCAGACGATCCAGGTGCCGCGTGCGGGCGTGGCGAGGTCGGCCGGGCCGAGGATGACGGACGGCACGCCGGCTTCGTGGGCCGAGAAGGCGCCTTCGAGCTTGGGCCGCATCCCCCCCGCGATCCATCCCGCCGAGATGCCCGCGTCGAACTCGGCGCGCGAGAGCGTTGCGAGGTGCGAGGCGGGATCGCCCGCGTCGCGGCGCACGCCGCCCGTGTCGGTGACGAGCAGGAGGCGTTCGGCGCCCAGCACGAGCGCGAGCGCCAGCGCGACCGTGTCGGCGTTGACGTTGAGGATCGCTCCGGCGGCGTCGGCGGCGAGCGGGCACACGACGGGCACGAAGCGCGCGGCGAGCAGCGTCCGCACGAGGCGCGGCTCGACGCCGTCCACATCGCCCACATGGCCGAAATCGACCGTCTCGCCGTCCACGTCGAGCGGCGCGCGGCGGTGAACGCGCAGGAGCCCGCCGTCGAGCCCGGCCACGCCGACGGCGGGCACACCGGCTGCGTGGGCGCTCGCCACGAGGTCGGCGTTGGCGGCGCCGCGCAGCGTGTACTTGGCCACGTCGAGGTCGAGGTCGGTCGTCACGCGGCGGCCGGCCACCATGCGCGGCTCGTGTCCGAGGCGGCGTGCGAGGGCGGTAGACTGCGGCCCGCCCCCGTGGACCACCACCACGTCATGGGTGGCCCGGAGCGTCGCCACGCCGCGCCACAACTCCGCGCGCACGGCGGCGTCGCCCACAAGGGCGCCGCCGATCTTGACGAGGGTAACGGGTCGGGTCATGAAACGGAGAGCGGGAGAGCGTGAAGGGGGACACGGGGGAGCGCCCGAGGCGGAGGCGCCCGGCGCTACGCAAGAAGGTCCCACATCCCTTCGAGGATGCTCTTCTGGGCGTGGAGGCGGTACTCGGCCTGGTCGAGGTGGATCGCGCGTGGGCTGTCGAGCACGCCGTCGGTCACGACGACGCCCCGCCGCACGGGCAGGCAGTGCATGAACACACCCTCGCGCGTGCGGGCCATCTTGGCCTCGTCCACCGTCCAGCCGGCGTGCGCGGCGCGGAGGGCAGCCTCGGCAGCGGGGTCGGTGTAGATGAGCGGGGCGGCCCACGCCTTCGCGTACACCACATCGGCGCCCTCGAACGCGGCGGCCTGGTCGTGCGTCACCTCGAACGTGGCACCTTGGGCGGCACTGTAGGCCTGCGCCTGCTGCACCACGTCGGCGGCGAGGTCGGCGCCTGCGGGGTGGGCGAGGCGGACGTTCATGCCGAGGCGCGCGGCCATCAGGAGCGCCGAGTGCGGCACGGCGCGGGGCAGGGGCTTCGGGTGGGGCGCCCACGTGAGCACGAACGTCTTGCCGCGCAGATCGCCGTCGAAGCGGTCGGTGAGCGTGGCGGCGTCGGCGAGGGCCTGGCAGGGGTGGTACTTGGCCGATTCGAGGTTGACGACGGGCACCGTCGCCACGTCCGCAAACGCGCGCAGGAGCGCGTCCGTGTCGTCCTTCTGCCGGTCGTTCAGGGTGGCGAAGACGCGCACGCCGAGGGCGTCGTAGTAGCGCGAGAGCACGCCGACGGCCTCGGTGATGTGCTCGGCCTCGCCGCCGGTCATGGGCACGCCCCGGTCCCACGCAAACCCCCACACGCCCTGGCCCACGTCGAGCGTGTGGGCGTGGGCGCCGAGCTGCACGGCGGCGAGGTCCATCGAGGCGCGCGTGCGGAGGGACTGAGTTGAAGAACACGAGCCCGAGGCTTTTGCCGCGCGCGGCGTCCGTCCACGCGCGGTGGTGGCGGTGCCACACGGCGCGGTCGAGGGCGCGATGCCAGGCGGCGTCGTCGAGGTCGGTCCAGTCGAGCAGCGAGGGCATCAGAAACGTGCGATGGGCGAGATAGGGCGTGCGACGTAAGGGCGCGGCTTGCCGTGCCCTTCGGGAGAATCAGGCCGGCACCGCGTCGAGGCATTCGGCGACGGCCTCGCAGAGGGCGTCCACCTCTTCGAAGGGGATCGTGTAGGGCGGCATGATCCGGATCACGTGCGGGTCGGAGGCGCCGCCGACGAGGAAGCCGCGCTCGAACAGGGCGTTCACGACCGGGGCGGCCTTGCGCCCGAGGTCGAGGCCGATCAGGCACCCGGCGCCGCGCACCTCCTGCACCACGCCCGTGAGTCCATCCTGGAGGCGCGCGAACACCTCAGCGGCGCGCTCCATCAGCCCCTCGTCGTCGATCGTGCTGGAGCGTGGCCGTGAGCGCTGCCATGGCGAGCATCCCCCCGCCAAACGTCGTGCCCTGGTCGCCCACCTTCACGTGGCCCGCGACGGCATCGGAGGCGAGCACGGCGCCCACCGGGACGCCCGAGGCAAGGCTCTTGGCGAGCGTGATGAGGTCCGGCGGCACGCCGAGCGATTCGGAGATCGAGAACGTGCCCGTGCGGCCCACGCCCGTCTGCACCTCGTCGAAGATGAGGAGCGCGCCCGCCGCGTCGCAGGCCGCGCGGAGCCGCTCGAAGTAAGACGCCTCGGCGGTGTAGAGCCCGGCCATGGACTGAATCGGCTCCAGGATCACGGCCGCCACGTCGTCGCGCGTGGCGAGCACCTCCTCCAGGGCGTCGGCATCGCCGAAGGGGACGAACGTGGTCTCCGGCAGCACGGCGCTGTAGGGGGCGCGGTAGCTTCCGTGCGTGGCAAGGAGGCTGCCCAGCGTGCGTCCGTGGAAGCCGGCGTTCATCGCGACGACGTGGGTTTTGCCCGTGAACGTGCGCGCCATCTTGAGGGCCGTCTCGTTGGCCTCCGTGCCGGAGTTGCAGAAGAACACGTGCCGCATCCCCTCGGGCGCCATCCGGGCGAGCAGGGCCGCCGCTTCGGCCCGCACGGGGCTGTAGACGACGTTGGAGTAAAACATGAGCTGCGCGGCCTGCGCCTGGATCGCCTGCACGACGCGCGGCGCGCAGTGGCCCACCGGCACGACGCAGTGGCCGCCGTAAAAGTCCACGTAGCGCCTTCCGTCGGCGTCCCACACGTACGCGCCCTCGCCGCGCACGAGCGCGACCGGCAGCTTTTTGTAGGTCGGGATCTGGAAGGCGTCTTCCGTCTGGATCGTCTCAGCGGTGGTCATGAGAGTGGTGGGTTGTTCATCGTTCGTCGTTCATGGCCAGAAGAACCAGAGGGCTACGGCGCCTCTGGCAACGAACAATCAACCATGCACGGCGAACGCCGGCTTTGCCGGCACCAGCCCCGTCAGGCTGTCGAGGCCGAAGAGGAGGTTGAGGTTCTGGACGGCCTGCGAGGCGGCGCCTTTGAGCAGGTTATCGAGCGCAAAGCCGACGACCACGTCGCGCCCCTGCACGGCGAGGCCGAGGTCGCAGAACGGCGTGCCGACGCTCGCGCGGAGTTCGGGCAGCGTGGGCCACAGGCGCACGGCACCGCCCGCCGGGTAGGCCGCCTCGAACCAGCCGCGCACGGTGCTCGCCGGCACGGCGTCGGGGAGCGTGAGGTGGGCGGTGCCCCAGATGCCGCGCGTCCACGGGCCGGAGACGGGCACGAAGCGGAAGTTCACGTCCGGCCCGAGCGTCACGCGCACCTCGGGGTCGTGCTGGTGCGTGAGCACCTTGTAGGCGCGCACGTTGCCGTCGCGCGTGGGGAAGTGGGTGGTGGCGGACGGCTTCGCGCCGCTGCCCGAGGCGCCCGTGAAGGCCGTCACGTAGGCGTCCACGGCGAGGCCCTGCTGGGCAAACGGCCAGAGCGCGAGCGTGAGCGCGGTGGCAAAACAGCCGGGGTTGGCGATGGCGCGCGTGCCCTCGGGCAGCGCCCCATGCACCTCGGGAATGCTGTAGACAAAGTCCGCAAGCCGCTCCGGGATCGGGTGCTCGAAGCCGAAGTGTGCCGGGTAGACGCTCGCGTCCTTGAACCGGAAGTCGGCGGACAGGTCCACGATCTTACCGGCGTAGCCCGCCGCGTCGAGCGCCGCCACGGCCCGTGCACTCGCCCCGTGCTCGGCGGCGATGAACACCGCGTCCACGCCGCTCGCGTCGAAGCCCGCTTCGTCGGAGAAGTGCAGGTCCGTCTGCCCGGCCAGCGCAGGGGTGCGCCACATGGAGCGGCTGCCCGGCAAACGTCCGGCTCGTCACGGCGACGAGTTCGAAGGCCGGGTGCGCGAGCAGCAGGCGAATCAGTTCGCCGCCGCCGTAGCCGGCCCCGTGCAAGAGGGCGATGCGGTGCATGAGGGGGACGTAAAGGGGCGTGGCGGTACGGGCGCCATGCATGGCGCCCGTACAGAGGCGAATCAGGGCGCAGGCGCCCGAAGGCAATGCTCAGAGCGTACCGCCGGCGTCGAGGGCGCCGGTGGCGCCGCGCGCGATGGCCCGCATGGGGGCGCGCACGGCCTGCGCGACCGCCGCCGTCAGCTCGGCGGCGTCGGTGCGGGCGTTGTAGGCGGCGATGCCGAGGGCGTTCTGGAGGTAGAGCTTGCCCACCGCGTTGTCCGTCACCGGACCCGTCACGGCGGTGATGGCCGAGCGGTAGCGTTCGCGGTAGAGCCGGTCTGCCGCCCACGCGCCCGCGAGGTCGGTGGCCGCCACGACGTGGGCGCGCGTGTGGCGCTGGAGCTCCTTGTCGAGGAGGAGCCCGTCCACGCCGTAGTAGCCGATGAAGCCGTCGCCGAGTTCGAGCACGATCACGTCCGGGCGGCTCTTGTTGAGGTGCTGGATGATGCCCTTCGCAATCGGCTCCATCTCCTTGCCCGTCGAGGAGACGCAGCCGGCATCGTTGAACGTGGCTACCGCGATGGCGCCGTTTTCGCGCATCGCCCGCACGTCGCGCATGAGCGAGGCGCCGGTGAGCTTGGCCGCCGCCACGCGCATCCCCTGCGCCGTGAGGCCCTGCACGAGCTGGGCGCAGGCGTACGTCTTGCCCGTGTTCATGCTCGTGCCCGCCACCATGATGAGCGGCGCGCTCGCGGGCAGCTCGTAGGCCGGTTCGAGCGCGTGGTCCTGGATGCGCGCGTGCCGCCGGTCCTCCCCCACGACCACCGCCCCGAGCACCTCGACGCGCAGCGCGGGCCCGAGCTCCGGGTGGTCGCTCGTGCACTGCCCGATGATGCCGCCCATGTTGAGCACGTTGAGCACGTCGCCCACGACCACATGGCGCGGGAGGCGGCCCGAGTAGCCTTTGAGCGCCTGCCGCTCGCCGAGGGCGCCGAGGATCACGTCGCCCTTGTAGATCGTGTGGAAGTGCTCGTCCGACGATTCGAGCTGGTTGTACGTGTCCTTGCTTTCGAGCGCGCGCACGGCCACCACGTAGCCTTCGGCGGCGATCACATAAGGCGACACCTCGATGTCGCGCCCGAGCCCGCACGGGCCCGCGCTGGACGCCACGTAATCGGCGGTGAGGTTCATGGCGGGAGAGGCGGGAGGGTGGGAGAGCAGAGAACGATCAGGCGCCGGCGGCGGCCTGCCGGGCGCGCGTGGCGAGGAGGGCGTGGACGCCGTAGACCTTCGTGAACCCCTCGGCGTCGCGCCCGTCCCAGAGGGTGTTCTCCTCGCCGTAGGTCGCCACGCCGGTGTCGAACATCGAGAACGGGCTCGTCGCGCCGAGCACGCGGGCGCTGCCCTTGAACAGCTCCACCGTCACGTCGCCCGTCACGACCGCCTGCGACGAGTCGAGGAAGGCCTCGATGTCGCGCATCACCGGGTCGAAGTACTGCCCTTCGTGGACGAGCATCCCGTAGAAGTCCGCGAGGTGGTCTTTCTGCGTGCGCTGCCAGCGCGTGAGCACCAGCTTTTCGAGTTCGCGGTGCGCCGGGAGCAGGATCGCGGCGGCCGGCGCCTCGAAGCCCACGCGCCCCTTGATGCCGAGGATCGTGTCGCCGACGTGCATCCCGCGCCCGACGCCGTGCTCGGCGCCGAGACCGGTGAGCGTCTCGACGATGCTCACCGCGTCCATCGCTGTGCCCCCGAGCGCCACAGGCACGCCCTGCTCGAAGCGGATCGTGAGGATGCGGGCCTCGTCCGGCGCGTCTTTCGGGGAGACGGTGTCCGGGTAGGCGCTGTCCGGGAGGATGCCGTCGGTGCGGTGCGTTTCGGCGCCGCCGATGGTGGTGCCCCAGAGGCCGCGGTTGATGGAGTAGGTGGCCTTCTCGCGGTTGGCGTCGAAGCCGCGCGCCTCCAGAAAGTCGGCGGTGGCGCCTCGGCTGAGGGCAAGTTCGCGGATCGGGGCGAGCACCTTCAGGCCCGCCCCGAGGATGCGCACGGCCACGTCGAAGCGGACCTGGTCGTTGCCGGCGCCGGTGGAGCCGTGGGCAATCGTCGTGGCGCCGAGTTCGTGGGCCACGTCCACCACCTTGCGCGCCTGCGTGACGCGCTCGGGGCCCACGCAGAGCGGGTAGGTGCCGCCGCGCAGCACGTTGCCCTTGACGAGAAACTGCAGCGTGTCGCGCCAGAGGTCCGCGCGGGCATCGACCGTGATGTGGCGCACGGCGCCGAGCAGGATCGCGCGGTGCTCGACGTCGCGGAGCTGCGCCTCCGAGAACCCGCCCGTGTTGACGGTCACCGTCACGACGTCCTCGCCGTAGGTCTCGCGCAGGTAGGGCACGCAGAACGAAGTGTCGAGGCCACCGGAGAAGGCGAGGACGATCATGGGGTGCAGCAGAGGGTGGGGCCGTCAGGAAACGAAAAACGCGCACGGGCCGCAGAGGGGCCGGTGCGCGTGGGCTTTTGCAGAGAGTTCCACCGCAGGGGCGGTGGGCAAGGCGCTACGCAGTCCGGCTCCAACACGCGGGGCGTCGGGGGCGTCGGAGGCTGCGTCGGGCGCGAAGGATCACGAGGCGAGGCGGAAAAGCGTGCGGGCGGGCCCGCTGAAGGGCGACGATACGGCCCCGTTGGGCATGGTGTCAACGTTTACACCGGTCGTATGCCTCTCCAGGGGCCATGTTTAACGCAAAAGGCGCACAACCGCCCCTCGCTCGGGACGCCTCCAAACAAACGTAGGGGCGCAGCACGCTGCGCCCCTACGGAGGTCACGAAAGCCTGGCGCCTTCGATCAGAACGGCAGGTCGTCGTTCTCGACGTCGAAGGCCGCGCTGTTGCCACCGCCGCTGCCGCCGCCGCTGTTGTCGTCGTACTCGACGTCCGTGCGGCCGCCCCGCGCCGGGGCCGGGCCGCGCCCGCCGCCGGTGTTGGCGCCGCGCGCCGGGGCGCCACCGCCCCGGTTGCCGCCGCCGCCGCTCCACGGGCCGTCGTCGTTGCCGCCGCGCGCGGGTGCGCCGCCGCCGCTCGGACCGCTGCGCGCCGGGGCGCCACCGCCCTGCGCACGCTGCTGCGGGCGCGGGCGCTCGTCGTACTCGACGTCCGAGCGGCCACCGCCGCCTTCGCCGTCGCGCGAGCCGAGGATCTGGAGCTCGCGCGCCTTGATCTCGGTCACGTACTTCGTCACGCCGTCCTTGTCCTCGTACGAGCGCGTCTGGAGCGACCCTTCGAGGTAGATCTGCGAGCCCTTCTTGAGGTACTTCTCGACGATCTCGGCCAGGCGGTCCCACACGACGATGCGGTGCCACTCGGTCTTTTCCTGCAGGTTGCCCTCGCGGTCCTTGTAGGCCTCGTTGGTGGCCACGTTGAAGTTGGCGACCGCCGTGCCCTGGGGCGTGTAGCGGACTTCGGGGTCGGCACCGAGGTTGCCGACGAGAATCACTTTGTTAATGCCACGTGCCATGGCGTCCTCCTGATGGATTGGATGTGATGAATCCCTGGCTGTTGTGCATGAATCCGCCCTGCTTGGCAGCAGGGCATTCCGAGCGTTACGCCAGGAGGAGATTGGGTTTGCCGGGGAGCATCCCCGGGTTCGGCCACTTAGACGCAGCCTTGCCGCCGAGCATACCCTCGACACCGGAAAAATACTCCGGCCCGGTGTCAACTGTGCGACATACGCGGGTCGATGGGCCAGATGTTCGATGGTCGTAGAACCAGACATCGCTTCAGGGACTCTGACGAACATCGAACCTCCCACATCGGACCTTGATGGACCCCCGCTTCGACCCCGCCTTTCAGCCCGACGCCCCGACCCGCGAGGCCCTCGCCGACTTTGTGGCCCTCGTGCGCCACCTCCGCCGCGACTGCCCGTGGGACCGCGAGCAGACGCACGCCTCCACCGCCCACCTGCTCCTCGAAGAAGCCTACGAGGCCGCCGACGCCATCGCGCACGAGGACTGGGACGAGTTTCGCCGCGAACTCGGCGACCTGCTCCTGCACGTCGTCTTCCACAGCGTGATCGCCGAGGGCGACGGGCGCTTCACGCTCCTCGACGTGATCCAACTGGAGACGGAAAAGCTCGTCCGCCGCCACCCGCACGTCTTCGGCGACACGGCGGTCTCGGGCACGGGCGAGGTGCTGAAAAACTGGGAGAGCATCAAGCAGGCCGAGCGCGCCGCCGCCGGGACCGCCGAGGCGCCGCCCAAGGGCGTGCTCGACGGCGTGCCGAAGGCGCTCCCGGCGCTGTTGCGCGCCCACCGGATCCAGGACAAGGTGGCGGGCGTCGGCTTCGACTTCCCGAGCGCGGAGGAGGCGTGGGGCAAGGTGGAGGAAGAACTCCACGAGTACCGCACCGCCGCCCCCGAGCGCCGCGAGGCCGAACTCGGCGATGTGCTCTTCGCGCTCGTCAACCACGCGCGGCTTGCCGGCGAGCGGGCCGAGAACGCGCTCCAGGCCACGAACGCCCGCTTTGCCCGCCGCTTTGCCCACATCGAAGCCCGTTTGCGCGAGGCCGGGCGCGCACCGCAGGACGCCACGCTGGCAGAGATGGATGCGCTCTGGGACGAGGCGAAGGCGCTGGAGAGGGGAGATGGGAAGTAGCGGGTAGGAATGGGCACGGCCCGGACCCCTTCTGCGACTTCCGATTTCCGATGCTCCATCACCCCTGCTGTAGTGCCTGTTACCCTCGAAGCCATCGCCACGGCGGTGCCCGCGCATCGCCGGACGCAGGCCGAGGCGGCGGCGTTCATGCAGCAGGTGACGAGCCTGCCTGACGCCGTGCGGGCGCGGATTCCGCAGCTCTACGAGCGCTCGGCCATCGGGGCCCGCCACAGCGTCGTGCAGGACTACGCGCAGGCCGAGCCGGCCGACTTCACCCTCTTCCCGCCCGACTGGTCGCTCTCCCCGGCGCCGACGACGGGCGCCCGCAACCGGCTCTACCGCGAGGCCGTCGTGCCGCTCGCCGAGGAGGCCGCCCGCAAGGCCCTTGAGGCCGCCGGGCGCACGGCGGCAGAGGTCGACGCACCTCGTGTTCGTCTCCTGCACCGGCTTCTTCACCCCCGGCCCCGACATCCTGCTCGTCAAGCGCCTCGGCCTGCCGGACACGACCAAGCGGACGATTGTGGGCTTCATGGGCTGCTACGCGGCCTTCAACGCGCTGCGCGTGGCCGAGGGCTTTGTGCGGAGCGAGCCCGACGGCCGTCGTGCTCGTCGTGTGCGCCGAACTGTGCTCGCTGCACTTGCAGACGACGGGGACGTTCGAGGAGGCCGTCGTCAACTCGCTCTTTGCCGACGGATGCGCCGCCGCCGTGCTCTCGGGCGAGGCCCGGCCCGGCACGCTCGCTTTAGAGGGCACCGCGACCGTCATGGACGACGACAGCCTCGGCGACATGACGTGGGAGGTGGGCGACACGGGCTATCTGATGGGCCTCTCCTCGCGCGTGCCGAAGGTCATCGCCCGGCACGTGCCCGACTACGTGGACCGCCTCCTTGACGCGCATGGCGTCTCGCGCGAGGCGGTGACGTTCTGGAGCATCCACCCCGGCGGGCGCGCCATCGTCGAGCAGGCCCTCGAAACGCTCGGCCTCCCCGAATCCGCTGCCGCCGACAGCTTCGCCGTGCTCCACGATTACGGCAACATGAGCAGCCCCACCATCCTGTTCGTGCTCCAGCGCGTGCTGGCGCGCCACCGCGCCGCCGTGGAGGCAGGCGGGCCCGGCGAGGGCTACGGCGTGGCGATGGCCTTCGGGCCGGGGCTCACGATTGAGGGCGCACTGTTGCGGGGCCAGTAGGTACTTCTGGAAGGGCGTTTGTATGAATGGAAACGTCTGTCCGATGCGCTGGCTTTTGGGGATGCTGATAGGCCTGCCGTGGATGGCGGCGGTTAACGCACAGTCGCTCCCAGTCTGGGAAAACCTGGGCGGGCCGCCTGGCGGCATCGGACAGGTGCTGCTCGAATCGTCGACCGGCGCCGTGCTGCAGCGTGACGGCCTCGGGCGCTTGCGGCGCTCCAGCGACGGCGGCGCCACATGGGCGAGCACCCCCCTGGAAGGGGTGCGTACGCTGGTCGAAGCGCCGAGCGAACTACTTGCCGCGACCGCGCACGGCGCCTACCGCTCCACCGACGATGGACGCTCCTGGATGCTCCTCGCGTTCGCCGACAGCGCTCTGCAAGCGGTTCATCGCCTCTCCAGCGGGCTGCTGCTCCAGACCGAGCAGGCGCTCTATCGTCTGGCAACCTCCGGAGGCCCTCAGCGCATCGGGGGCGCCTCGGTGCACCTCGCCGTCGGAACAGACGGAGGGGTGTACCGCGTGATTTCCTCGACGTGCGTGCGTGCCCAGGAGCCGCCGGTGTGCGCGCATGTGCTGCGCCTCCATGCCCAGACCCAGTGGGACACGCTCTCACCGCCGGGCGGCTTTGTGGGCAGCGCCCAGGGAATCGGCCTCACAAGCGATGGCACCGTCTACCTCGCGACCTCCGCGCTTGCCTATGGGCAGTATCCGGTGGGGAGCCTGCACATCCGTGCGCCGGGCGGGACGTGGACGCAGGTGGGGAGCTACGCCACAGGCCTCGTGTTGCGGGGCGACCAGGTGCTCGTGGGAAGTAGGGGCGGGGTGTACCGGCTTGAGGGTGGGCACCTGGTCAAGGTGCTGGCCACGCCGGATCACATGGAGGTGCGAAGCCTTGTCGGGCACACCCGTCTTTATGGCACCCTGAACCGCACCTGCACGGTCGACATCGAAGGGCCGTACACGTGCGATCCATATCTGCCCCACCACTTTGATCTGCAGACGGGCGCAACCCTGCTGCTCGATGGGGGGGCACAGCCGGTCCGCACCCTGGCCCCGAGCACCACCAGCGGGCTTCGCTTGGTCGGCACGGGTCGCGATGGGTTCTGGGGTTGGACGGGCACCACGTGGGCGCGGGCGGATCAGCCAGAGCCCCCCAACCCACTGTATCCTAGCCGTAGTTCGATCGGGGATGCGTTCGTGCATCGCATCGTGCCCGCGTGGGGCGGTTACGTGTCGGCACTCCGGGATGTAAATGCCTGGGGCGCCGCGCGCAACACGGGCGCCGGGTGGAAGCCCATCGGGGTAAGTTCAAATGTGCATGACGTGGCCGTACTGGGCGACAGTGTCATCCTGGCGGGCACGAGTGGTGGCGTACAGCGCTCGCCTAATCGGGGCGCCGGCTTCTCGGCTGTGCTCTCGGGGGTATATGCCCAGGGGTTGAGCACGGTGGCGGATACTGTAATCGTCGCGGCGTACGACAACGGCCTGTACCGTTCGGAGGACCAAGGCCTGACGTGGCGCCGGGTAGACGGACCATTCGCCGGACACTACGTCACCGCTGTGGCGGGGGTGGGGCGGACGTGGTGGGCCGTTGCACAGACGACGCTGTTTCGGTCAGACGATGGCGGGCGCTCGTGGCACCTGGCCGAGGTGCTTGTGCCCGTTGGGGAAGGACCACGGTCGTACGGGCCCTTTCACCTGCTTGCGTGGCCCGGCGGCGTGGTCGTTGACCTGGGCACGGCCCTCTGGATCCACACCCCTGGGCAGACGCCCCACAACACACGCTGGCCCGTTCCTGCCGCCAGCACCGGCTTCCACCGGCTTGCGCTCAGCAATGACGGGCGGCTCTACGTTGCCACCAATGAAGGCGTTCTGCAAAGTGCTCAGCGCCTGTCAACCGGACAGGAAAAGGTCCCGACGTTCGGGCCCCATCTGGCCACGAGTCCCAACCCCTTCCGCGAAGCCCTCACGGTCACCGTCACGCTCGCCGCGCCGGGCGACGTACGCGCCGAGGTGTTCGACGCGCTCGGGCGGCGCGTGGCGCTGCTGCACGACGGTCCGGCCGCCCCAGGCACGCTCTCGCTGCGCTGGGAAGCGGGCGAGGCGGCGCCGGGCGTGTACGTGCTGCGTGTGCAGATCGGGGCCACTGTGCAGACCGCCCGGCTCGTGCGCTTGCGCTGACGCGTGGATCTGCGGGTGGGGAAAACGGGTTGGGGAACGTCCCTCAAGCCCTCGTCTGCCCATGCGTACGCTACGCGTCGCCGTTCTCCTCCCCCTCCTGCTCGCCGCCTGCACGGGCGTGCGCCCGAGCACGACCTCGCCCCGCGAGGCCCCGGCGATGCAGATCGTGGACCCCGGTCAGATCTACTCCGACTACGACCTCCGCCGCGATGAGGGCGCCCGCAACGAGGTCAAGAGCCAGGGCGTGACGGACGCGGGCTGGGAGGAGATCAGCGAACTCGCGCAGGAGGCCCGCTGGCCCGCCGGGATGCAGGACCTCACGAGCCGCAGCGCCAACCGCGACGTCATCCGCCGTCTGCGCACCTTCCGCATCGCCTCGTTCGACGACAAGGTGATCCTGCTCATCCCCGCCGAGCAGGGCCCCGCCGTGCCCGCTGCGCTGCAGGGGCGCAAGTACTACATGGTCATCGGCCAGAGCGGCATCACCCTCGCCGACGCCAACGCCTGACGCTCGCCCGGTTCGCGCGGCTCATCCCCCATCCGGTCGCCTCGTGAGGAAGCGCCGGGTAACCACAGATGAGGAAGCATGGTCAGAGACGCCCGGAGGAGCCCTCTGGCCATGATCTATGCTCCATCTTCCGGCGGGCATTGCCGCCCGGTGCGCCGGGTTTACTGGCCGGTGTAGCCGGGCGTGCGGTGCAGGAACTCGTTGTAGAGCTGCGTCTGCCGGCTCACGAGCGGGATGTCGTAGCCGTCGATGAACACGCGGCGGATGTGCGTGCGCGGCTCGAACGGATCGCCCGTCGTCACGATCACGTCGGCGGCCTTGCCGGGCTCCAGCGAGCCCGTCACGCCGTCCACGCCGAGGATGCGGGCGGCATCGATGGTGACGGCGCGGTTGGTGAGGATCGCCGGGTTGGAATCCACGGCACCGAGGTAGCTCACGCGCGCGGCCACGAAGCCAGTCTCCTCCACCAGTTCGCGCGGCAGCCGCCTCGGCCGCTCTCCCCTTTCCTTCCGGTGATTACCGGAGCACGCTGAAGGTCCGCTGTGCCACCGCGCGGCCCGTGGCGACGCGGAGCACGTAGGTGCCCACCGGAAGCGCACCGGCATCGACGCTGAGCGCGTGGGCGCCGGCGCTCCAGTCGGCCTCGGTCACCGTGAGCACCGCGCGGCCCAGCACGTCGTAGACGACGGCCGTGACGTGCGCCGCCTCGCCCAGCGTGACGGTGGCGCGCGTGGCGGTGGTGGACGGGTTCGGCGCGGGCGCCGAGAGCGTGAGCGCGAGCGCCGAGGCCGGGGCCTCGGTGGCGGTCGTGGCCGAGGGCGTGATGGTCACGACGAAGCGCTGCTGCTCGGTCGCCGCCTCGCTCGTGAAGCGGTACTGCGAGGCCGTGCGCAGGTTGGTGACGGTGCCGGTCGTCCCGTCGGTGAGCGTGAGGCCCCAGGCGGACGGCAGGTTCTCCATCGTGGGCCAGGTGAGCGTGTAGGTGCCCGCCGTGGTGGCCGTGAAGGCCAGCGGCACCTGCTGCACGCCCGTGAGCGTGAGCGGCAGCGATTCCTGCGCCTTCACTTCCTGCTGCCCCGCGTTGTAGCTCGCGCCGACCGGCGCGATGGTGGCATACGTGACGACGAGCGGTTCGAGCTTCGAGGCGTCGTACTGGTCCCACGCGGCAGAGGCGTCGTCGGAGAAGTAGAGGCGAGCCATCTCATCATACGTCGCCACGTTGGTGGACGTGAGGCCGTTGAGATGGAAGGACAGCACCGATTCAGCCTCAGCGCTGTTCTTGCCGACGAACGTGGCCGAGGCCCCGGCTACACCGGTGGTCTTGTACGTGATCGTGACGGGCGACGTGCCGCCGGTCACCTGCACGAAGAAGCCCTGCCACGGGGCGGCGCTGGTGATAGGGACATAGGTAGGGGCAGGGCTAGCGTTCGGGTCCCAAGTCTGGAACGTCGAACTCACGGTGCCGCTCGACGCAGTGACGTTCGTCGTGTTGAGTGTGAAGGCCGCCGGGAAGGGATTCGCCCCGAGGTAGAACGCGTCGGCCCCTGTCTGCTCGCTGAAAGCGACGGAGACATTGGCAGTGACCGTGCCGCTTGCGATGAAGGTGATCGGCAGTGGCTTGCGCGTGCTCTCGCCGTTCGGACCGCTGACAGCCGGGCCGCCGGTGGTGAACAGGTACCAGATGAAGCCCTTGCCGGGCACGAGCGAGGCCGACTCCAACGCCGGGACGGTGAAGGTGCTGCCGGTGTAGCCCGTGTAGAGGTTGGCCGTAGCAGTCGAGTATTCGTTCGAGAGGCCCTGCACGAGGTTGAGCGGCATGAGGGTGTTGGCCACCGTCAGGCCCGACACTGGCGCGCCGAGCATCCGCCAACCTGCGACCGAAGTTGTGGGGGCGCTCGTCGACGGCGTTCCACTTGTGGTGGGCGCAATAGATACGTTGTCTACTCCAAGGCCTTGGGCATTCGTCGTGGTTGTACCCGAAGTGACGGAGTAATTCCAGGCCAAATAGATAGAAGAACCATTTGCAATAGATGAAGCAGGGTTTAGCGCCTGATTCGTAACACTGATGCTTGCGCCAGGAGCCGTAGCAAAACCCGTTTCACTACCGTTTGGCCCCGAGTTTGTGGTAAACAACGAACCAGCTGATGTCCAATTTATCCCATTCGTGGAATAATATAGCTGTACTGTAAAACCAGCCGCGTTTGATCCGGTTCTGTATTTTTCCACATCGTAACTTATCGACAAAGATGTAATACTGGCCCCACTATTGTTTACAAGCCAAACAAACAAGTTTCCAGACTTTGTTGCGGTGGCCGAAGAAAGGAAGCCGACGGCTCTATCTGCTGCACCTGTAGTCGTCGTTCCTGCACCATAGTTATAGATTCCTTCCGTCGCCGTTGGGCCCATATTCGCGCCTGCTACCTGTTGGGTACTAGAAGCCGCTCCGTTGTAGGCACCTAGGCTACGCTCGAAAGTTCTTTTCTCTACCTTCCAGCCCGGAGGTAGTGTAGCGGAGGGCGTTGTCCCAATGCCGTCAAAGTTTTGCGTGAGTGTAGAACTCGTGAGCGAAACCTGCGCGAGCGCGCCCGGAAGCGGCGTCAGGAAGGCGCCGGCCAGCGCGACCAGCAAAAATCGGCGTAGCATTGCAGTCATGGGGAGCGCAGGAAACAGATCAGCCTGCCGTGGGGGCGGGAAAGCAAAAACCCCACACGCGCCATCGGCCGGTGCAGGGGGAGAAGTTCAGGCGGTGGCCCGGCGGGCGCGGAGCCGCTTCACGGCGTAGGCGGCCCCGGCGGCGCCGAGCAGGCTCAGGCCGCCGTCGAGCGGCACGGGCGTCGGGTCGGTGGGCAGCCCGGGCGGGGCATTCACGTCGTCGATGTGCAACTCACCAGCGTTGTCCGGCCTCGCTGGCGGACGGCGATTCGGCCCAGCCGAGGTTGCTCTGGGCGTGGAGGGCCGGGGCCAGCGCGAGCGTGAAGGCGGCGGCGGCGAGGAGCGTGCGGGGCATGGGGGAGAAGCAGACTGAAGCAAAGCAGGATACCGCGCCACGCGCATTTCCTAGCGGAAATGATTGAAAATATTAAGTTTGCCGCCCGTTCGTCGCGCCACAATGAGGGTTCGGGTTTCTGAAAAGCGCTTCCCGGTGATGCGAAGCACGTAGGTGCCCCCTGGCAGCGCGGTGTCTATCACGAGCCTCTCGGCGCCCGCGAGCATGCCTGCCAAGACTGCCTGCCCCTGCCGGCCGAGCACCTCTAGAGGTAGGCCGGCACGAGCTGCTTGACCCTAACCCACGCGCGGTGAGCGGCAAGCCGCCAGCCGGTTCGTTTTTCGACACGCCCGCCCGCAGGCTCGTCGCTAATTTTCTCGGTCTGGCGGCCCGTTGCCTGTGACCGCTTCCCCTTCTGAGGTAGCCGGCACGGTGTGCTTCAAGACAAGACCGCTCGTCGTCTCGACCGCGCCCCACTACGATCACATTGCCTTCGAGGAGGCAGCCGACGGCTTGTGGAGCGTGTACTTCTACCACATACTGCTGGCGCGTCTTGATGAGCGAGACAACGCGCTCAGATCCTGAAATCTGTTATACCAACTCCGGTAGCATCGTGCAAGATCATCGGGTGGATCATGGTCAGAGACGCCCAGAGGAGTCGTCTGGCGATGATCCATCATCCATGATCAGGTGGGCATTCCTGAACCGTGCGGCCGGATTTGGTATAATACCCAATCCATTTACCCCGTTTGCCATTGCGACGAGCGCAGTGACGCGGCAATCTCCAAACGCGCGGGAAGCGCAGATTGCACACTCGGAAGACCTCCTCTCAATAACAAATACTAACAGTGCAACCACATTTGGTATTACTGCCCGGTGTAGCCGGGCGTGCGGTGCAGGAACTCGTTGTAGAGCTGCGTCTGCCGGCTCACGAGCGGGATGTCGTAGCCGTCGATGAACACGCGGCGGATGTGCGTGCGCGGCTCGAACGGATCGCCCGTCGTCACGATCACGTCGGCGGCCTTGCCGGCTCCAGCGAGCCCGTCACGCCGTCCACGCCGAGGATGCGGGCGGCGTCGATGGTGACGGCGCGGAGGGCGGCTTCGCGTCCGAGTCCGTAGGCGGCGGCGAAGCCCGCGTGGAAGGGCAGGTTGCGCGTGTTCTCGACCTCATTCGAGCGGATCGCGATGCGCGCGCCCGCCTGTGCAATGAGGCCCGGGTTGCTATAGGCGCGGTCGTAGCGGTCCTGTCCGCGCGTGGGCGTGGCGAGGATCGGGCCCACGAGCGCGCCGAAGCCAGAGGCGGCAATCTTGTCTGCCACGCGCCAGCCTTCCTGAAGGCCCGAGAGAATGACGCGGGGGATGTGCCGCCCCTGCGCCCAGTCGATGGCCTTGGTGATGTCGTCGGCGGCATCGACCTTGAGCAGCAGCGCCGTCTCGCCGCGCACGACGGCCCCGAGCGCGGTCAGTTCGGGCGCGTAGGGGCGCGGGCGCCCGGCCTCCGGAGCGCGCTGCGCCGCCGAGTCGATGCGGACGCTCTGCATGGCGGCGTCCCAGGTGTCGTTGAGGCGCTTGAGGGCGGTGTCGGCGGCCTTCTTGATCTCGTCCTCGGGGCGCTGGTCGAAGCCGCCGCGGCGGCCCGTGCGCGGGAATTCGAGGATCACGTAGCGGGCGCCCGGCGCCACGAGCATCTGCTCGGGCGTGTAGCCGTGCAGGCGTACGAGCGCGGCGGTGCCAGGGAAGAGGCCGCCCACCGGCTCTACGAGCGCGGTCGTCACGCCGCCCACGCGCGTCACCGGGATCACCACCGAGTTGGGGTTGATCGCCGAGAGCGCCTGCATCTGCGGGATGATCTCGCCGAGGTCGTCGCGGTCTGCGGTCTCCTCCACCGAGCCCACCTCCTGCATCCCGACGCCCGAGCCGCTGTCGATGAGGCCGGGGTAGACCTCCAGGCCCGTCCCGTCGATCACCTCAGCACCGCTCGGCACGGCGAGTGCGGCGCCTACGGCCTCGATCTTGCCGTCGCGGATCACCACGGTGCCGCGCTCGAGCGTACCCTGCGGCCCCATCGTGTACACCTTCGCGCCCACGATGGCAAACGTGCCGCGCCGCCCCTGCGCGACGGGGTCGCCCATCGCCTGCCCGAAGGCGGCGGGTACGAAGAGAAGGGCCATCAGAAGCGAGAGCAGGCGCATGACAGGGAGAGAATTGTCAATAATCAACATTCAATTGTCAATGGCCAATAAGCAGATGTCCATTGACAATTGGCTGTTGATTATTGACCATTGACAATTTCCAGCAGGTCCACGCCTTCGAGGCAGCGGTGGTGGTCGCCGGTGTAGAGGTCGGACGTGTCGGTGCGCTCGTCGGGGCGCACGAGCAGGCGTGCGTCGTCGCCGTCGCGGGTGCGGTCGAAGCGGCGCACGCCGTCCACGAACGTCATCATCGGGACGCCGTAGATCGAGAGCGGGTGGTGCTCGAAGACCGCGATATCCGCGTCTTTGCCCTCCTCGATCGAGCCCACGCGGTCGGCGATGCCGAGCTGCCGGGCCGGGTTGATCGTGATGGTCGCGAGCGCCTCGTCGTCGGTGAGGTCGCCGTAGCGCTGCGTCTTGGACGCCTCGTGGTAGAGGTGCCGGTCGAGTTCGTTGGAGTCCGAGTTGATGCTCGTCGTGACGCCGTTGCGCGTCAGGATGGCGGCGTTGTAGGCGGTCGAGTAGTAGACTTCCATCTTGTAGGCCCACCAGTCGGCAAACACGCTTGCCATCGCGTAGCCGCCGGGGCCTCCGAAGGCCGCCAGTTCGGGCGCCACCTTGAAGGCCTCGTTGGCGTGCTGGAAGACGACCCGGTTGACGCCGTTGTCGCGCAGCACGCGCGTGAGCATCAGGATTTCGTCCGCCCGGTACGAATGGCAGTGGACGAGGACCTTGCCTTCCAGGATGTCGGCGAGGGTTTCGTAGCGCAGGTTGTAGGGCGGGGCCGCCTGGCGCCCGTTCGAGCGCGCGGCGGTGTTGTTCGCCTCGCGGTAGGCGCGGGCCTCGGCAAAGGCGCGGCGGATGGTCTCCTCGACGCCCATGCGCGTGGCCGGGCGCACACCGTTGCCGCGCCCATGCACACGGGTGGGGTTCTCGCCGAGGGCGAACTTGATCGTGCGGGGCGCGCCCGCCATCTTGAGCGCCTCTGGGTCGCGCTCGCCCCAGCGGTGCTTGATCGTCTCGTTCTGCCCGCCGATGGCGTTGGCCGAGCCGTGCATGACGTGCGAGATCGTGACGCCGCCCGCGAGCGCCCGGTAGATCGAGAGGTCGTAGGGGTCGAGCACGTCCTCCTGCGCCACCTCGGCCGTCACCGGGCTCGTCGCCTCGTTGACGCTGCTCGTGGCGATGTGCGAGTGGGCGTCGATGATGCCGGGCATCACGAACAGGCCCGTCGCGTCCACGGTCTCGACGCCGCTCGGCGCCCGCAGGCCCGTGCCGATGCGGCGGATCTTGCCGTTCTCGACGAGCACATCGGTGTTCGGGAGCGTGCCGTGCGTGACGGTGAGCACGGTGCCGCCTTTGAGCAGCACGCTGCCCGTGCGGGGCGGCGGCAGGCTCGCGTCGGAGGCAGGCTGCGCGAACGCGGCGGGCGCGGCCAGCGCGAGGCCGGCAAGGAGGGCGAGAGAGCGAAGCATGAGAGCGGTAGAAATCGTCAATGGCCAACAGACAATGGTCAATGGCTAATAGGATGCAACAGGAAGACGCATTGCTTTCTGGTTCTCCCGTTGATCATTGACCATTGACTGTTGACCAGTGGCCATTCGTCAGAGCTTGCGGCCGGAGGCGGGCACGGCGGCGCCCATGGCGAGCACGGTGAACTCACCGGCGAAGGTGCGGCCCGTGACGGCCAGCGTAAAGCCGATGTCGCCGTAGGAGGGGTTCGTGAACGTGCCGGTCATCTTGTGCCCGTCGAAGGCAAAGCCGCGCACGGGCAGACCGCCCGCCCCGACGGCGTCGCCGGTGAGCTGCGCCGAGAGCGCACCGTCGGCGGCCTTTTCGATCACCAAGCGGCCTGTGAAGCCGCCGTCGGGCGTGTCGATGGTGTATGACCAGGGGCCGACGAGGCTGTCGGCGGGGAGTGCCGCCGCGTGGGCGCTGTGGTCCATCGCCTGCGCATGGGCGGCAGCCGGGACGAGCACGATACAGACGGCGGCGAGCAGAAGGGAACGGAGCATGGAGCAGGGGAAGGCGGAAGGCGGAACGGTGGGGCGTGGCGTAAGAAGCGGGCGCAGGAGACGGGGGCACGGACGCCACGCGCCCTGCCGCTGCATCGTCAGGGCTGCTTGGTGCCGGTGATGGGGGCCACGCCGAGACCGGGCACGGTGAGCGAGCCCGAGAACGTGTCGCCGTCCACCGTAACGGTGGCGTTGATGGTGCCATACTGGCCCGCATCGAACGAGAACGTGAGCACGTTGCCGTTCAGGCGGACGTTCTGGAGCGGCGCGTCGCCCGCGCCGATGGCCTCCGAAGAGATCACCCCGGAGGGCGCCTCGGGGCTACCCGCGAGCGAGAGGGTGCCGCCCACGGTGCCCTGATTGCCTGGGAGTGTGACGGTGAACGACCAGCGCCCCGCCACACCCGGCACGCTCGGGGCGGCCCCGGTCTGCCCGCCCGGCCCGCGCCGCCCGGCGGCGCCGCGCCCGGCGGCCGGGACCGCACTCGGCGGGTAGTCGAAGCGGTCGCCGTCCACGAACACCGTGCGCACCTGCCCCTCCGGGGCAAAGTACGAGCCCTTCGTCACGACGAGGTTGGCCACCTTGCCCTGCTCGACGGTCCCGAAGGCGCTGCTCACCCCGAGCACGTCGGCGGCCTGCGTCGTGAGCGCGGCGAGGGCGACGTCTTCCGGCAGGCCCGCCGCGATCATCCGGCGCACGTTCTTCTGCACGTCCGGGATCTTGGCGCCCAGGCTCGTGAAGGCAAACCGGACGCCTTCCCGGTTGAGGCGGGCGGCGGTCTCGGTGTAGACGGTCGCCGAGGCGCGCACGCGCGCTTCGAGGTTCGACTTCTCGCCGGCAATGTTGGCATAGTTGCCCACGCGGAAGCCCGGGTCGAAGCCGCCCACCGGGCCGAGACTGTCGCGCCGCGTGCCCCGGCGCGTGCTGTCGGTCTTGGGCTCGTCGGGGAGGCCGAGCGTGAGCAGGAGCGGCACGCGCGCGGCCTTGAGGCGGTCCGTCATCTCGGCGGCGTCGGGCACCCCGGCGAGCACGAGGTTGAAGCCGAGGTCGCGCTTGAGCAGCAGCGCCCGGTGCGCTTCGAGGGCCGAGGTCGCGTAGAAGAACACCGGCATCCGTCCGTTCACGACGGGCGTGAGCGCGTCGTAGACGGGATCGTTCACCGGACGCTCGCGGCCCGCCGGGCTCTGGGCGTAGGCCGTGCGGAGGCCGCCGCGCCGCGCGGTCTCGCGGTAGAGTTCACGCCACGAGGCCATGACGCCCATCGGCGTGGACGGGTACACGCCGCGCGCGTTCTGGAACTGGGTGAAGAGGCTCGCATCGTCGCGGTAGACGAGCGGGCTGGCCCCGGCCGGGTCGTTGGGGCGGAGGCTGCCGAGGAGCACGAGGGCGCCCTGGCCGGGCAGAAAGCCGCCGTACGGCACCGCGTGGACGAGCGTGAAGCCCTGCTTGCGGTGCGCGTCGACGGAGGCGTCGTCGGCCTGGAGCATCGCCGAGGCGTGGCGCTCGGGTTGGAGGCCGGCGCGGTCGCGCGGGGGATGCGCCGGGTCGGGCACGCGCTGCGGTTGCGCCGCTGCCGCCCCGCCGGGACCGCGCGCGGCCCCAGCCGCCTGCGGACGCGGCAGGCCCGCCTGCCCGAGGGCGTCGATAAAGCCGGCGTAGACGGTGAGCGAGTCGCCCCGGAGCACCTGCGCGTCGAAGGGGGCGCGCACGTTGGCGCCCACGCCCGTGATGAGCCCGTCGCGCACGACGACGGTGGCGCGCTCCAGCACGCGCCCCGGCGCCACGACCACGCGCGCGTTCGTGATGGCGTAGGTGCGCGAGGCGCGGGGAATCTCCGGATCGGGCTGCTGGGCGCGGGCCGGGACGGCCACGAGCAAACCCAGCAGGGCAGGCGCAAAACGACGAAGCATCTTCCAGCGGTGAAGGCGCGCCGAAGATAGGACCGGATTACGGGTCTGTCACACGCTTCGCCCAATCGTCTACGCTACTCGTCGCGCAGCCACTGGAGCGGGTCCACCGGACGGCTGCCATTGAAGACGGCGAAAAAGAGCGCCGCGCCCCGGGGCTGGGCGTCCGTCCCGGCCAGGCCGAGCTGCTGCCCCGGCCGCACGGGGTCATTGACGTGCAGGCCCGAGATGAGCGACAGGTTGGCGTAGCACGTCAGGTAGGCGCCGTGGCTCACGAGCACGTACGTCCCGTACTCGGCCATCAGGTCGATCTTGACGACCGTCCCGCCGAACACGGCCCGCACGGGCGCCTGCGGGGCGGTAGCAATAATGACGCCCGGACTGACGATCTCGGTGCCGAGCTGCTGGTTCACCACGCGCCCGAAGCCCTCGGAGACCGCGCCGACGGCCGGCCACGGCAGCCGCCCCTGCGCATCCGTAAAGGCCCCCGTGAGCGCAGCATACGTGGCCTCGTCGGCAGGGGTGGACGAGCTGCGGCGGCGCGCGACCGTGCCCGCCACCGTCCGGCGCACCTCCATCTCGAACGCCCGCGCGGCCTCTTGCTTGCGCGTCACCTCGGTCTCCAGCGTCTCGCGCTGCGTGCGCAGCTGGTTCACCACGCCGAGCCGCATCGCCTGGAGCCCGCGCAGGCTGTTCTGCTCGGCGCTCGCGTCCTGGAGCAGCTTGCCCTGCTGCTGCTGGGCCGCCGAGATGCGCTGCTGGCGCTGCTGCAGGGCGATGGTGAGCCGCTCGAGGGATGCGTAGCGCCGCTGCCCGTCGTCGGAGAAGCGGCGGAGCAGGCGCGCCCGGCGCACCATCTCGTTGAACGAGCGGGCCGAGAAGAGCAGCGCGAGGTCGCCCAGGCGCCCGTACTTGTAGAGGTAGGTCGAGCGCACGCGGTACTGCGCGCGCAGGCGCAGCAGGTCGTTCGTGAGCGTCGCCACGGCGCGGGAGAGCGAGTCCTGCTCGGTGCGGAGCTGGTCCACGCGCAGGCCGTAGGTGGACACGAGCGCCTCACGTGAGGCAATCTGCCGCTCCACATCGGTGAGCGTGGAGACGGTCACGTCCTCAGCCTCCTTGGCGCGGGCGAGGCGGTCTTCGTCGAGCGAGATCTGGCGGCGCAGGTCCCGCAGGCGCGCCTCGGTCTCGGCGGGCGACGGCTGCTGCGCGGGCTGCTGGGCCCGGGCCACGGGCACGAGCAGCAGGACGAGCAGGCAGGCGAGACACGGGGCGCAGAGGGAACGAGGCTGAAAGTATCGGCAGAGTGCGGCGGCCCGGCATGACCGGGGCCGTACGCGAGTGCGAGGGCCTTGTACCGTAGCCAATCTGCACTTCGTCCGGGAGGAGCCGCGGTAGGCGAACCGGTGTATGCCCGCCGAGCACTGCAGCCGAGCCCGCGCGTAGATGAAAGACCGCAGCACGTCTGAAGGCACGTTGACGTTCTGGGTCTCGACTTTGAGGTGCCCGGCAGCTCCGGATCAGCGGCCCAGTACCGTCGGTCGGCGCCGAAGAGGGCACCTCCGTCCCATGACCACCGAGGTGCGCCCCGCGGACCGTGCGGGCTGCCACGCGCAGGTCCGAGCAGGCCACCACTAGGCGGCGCGTCCCTCGCAGCGATCTCGACCGCCGGCGCTACCACAGGCGACGGCCGCCCCGCCCACGCGCTCGGGGCCGACCGTAACGAGCGGCGAGGAACGCCCAGTGCGTCACGTCGAGAGTCTGCCGGTGGACCACTGCGAGTCGGGCGCCACCGCGCCTCAACGTCGTAATCCTTGACTGTATCCGGGCGCTGGAAAGGCGCCGTTCCTCCTCAGCGCCAGACCGCCGAGTCGCTTCCCGCCGTGGGCGGTTTAGGCCTCGAGCACGCGCGCGACCTCCAGCAAGGCGTCATCGGGGACACGCGCGCGTATGCTCAGCCAGCAAAGCCGCCGACTCTGCGAGAACGCACGAGGGGCATGGGACCGCAGAAATGGAGACGCTCAGCCTACAGCTTCCGGCGCGTCGTGCCCGAGGGCACGCGGAGGCGCTCGGGGATGTCGGGCGTGGCGGTGGGGTGCAGGTCCTCGAAGAGCAGGGTGGCGGCCAGGCGGTCGGCGGGGCGGCGGACGCTGAGGCGGAACGGCAGCCAGGCGCCCTTCGAGCGGTCGTAGCGGTCCATGAGCAGTTCCTCGGCGAGCGCCCCGGCGGCATCGTAGCGCACGGCGCGCGTGACGCGCCAGACGGTCGGGTCTACCGTGAACACCTGCCGGCCATCGGCCGAGCGGAGCAGGTAGAGGCCGCCGGGCTGGTCCGCTTCGAGCGTATAGCCGGTGGTGGGCGAGGGGCGCAGCGTCCCGGCGAGGGTCCGGAAGCCGTCCTCAGAGGTGAGCGGCACGGGCAGCACGCGGTCTGCATCGGCGGCGCGGGCCACGAGCAGTTCGTTCTGGAGGCGGTTGTAGAGAAACACGCTGTCGGGCCGGGCCAGCGCCCGCCCGCCCTCGATCCCGAAGGCCGACACGGTGAGGTAGAACCGCCCGGCGCGGGCGGCTTCGAGCGTGAAGCTGAACTGCCCGCTCTGCTGCGGCGAGTTGAGCGCGAGCGCACCGTTGCCGGAGAGGCCGGGCAGCGTGTCGGCGCGGGCGAGTTCGCCGAGCACCTCGCTGAGCGTGTGGCGCGGAAAGCGCGCCGGGAGCGCCCGCTCGTCGGAGGCCGGCACATGGGGGCGCGTGGACGCGCAGGCGGAGACGGCGAGGAGCGCCAGCGGAAGCAGGCGCGCAGCAGGGAAGCGCATGAGAACGGAGGGTTCGGGCAGGGAGTTCGTAGTTCGTGGTTCGTCGTTCTTGGTCAGACGAACCCGGCGGAAGGCCTCCGCCTCTCTGGCGGCGAACAACGAACGACGAACAAACGACCAACTCTGTCTTTTCAGCAGGTCACAGCAGGGAGAACAGGGCCAAGACCGGCATGCCAACCGCGCGCAACGCCACGGGTGCCGGGGCGGCGGCACAGCGTTACGCGACGGTCGAAAGCAGCGGCCCGGCCCCCCACCGCATCAGCGCCCCCGCAGAACGGCGGCCAGGGCGCCGCCCGGTGCTGGGGCGAGGGCGTTCTGGGCGAGGGCGGGCGCGTCCGGGGGGGCGCCCGCGAGGGTGCGGCGCAGCAGGGCTACGGCGGCGGCCACCGGCGCATCCGGGGCGTCCGAAAGGTCGGCCTCGGCTTCGGACGCCAGCCGGGCAGCCCCGGCGGCGTCGCGGCGGGCGAGGGCCGCGTAGGCGGCGGCGACGGCGAGGCCGGGATCGCCGGGAAAGATCGAGGCGACCCTCTTCTGACAGGCGCGCGGCGGCGTCGGGTTGGCCGGCTTCGAGGGCCGCCATGGTGGCAAAGCGCCAGCGTACCGGGTCGGCGGCGTCGGCGTCGAGGGCCGCAGTGAGGAGGCGCAGGGCCTCGGCGAAGCGTCCGGCGGCGAACGCGGCCCGCCCGTCGTCGGGGCCGCTCGGGGCAATACCTATGGCGGGCGCGGTGGGGGGCGGGGCAGGCGCGGTGCTGAGGCCGGTGCGGTCTGGGGCGAAGCGGAGGGCGTGGGCGACGAGCGCGGCGCGGCCGGGCGTGCCGGGGGGCGCGGCGGCCAGCGCGAGGTCGAGCACATCGGGCGCCGGGGCGTCGAGGAGCGGGGCGAGCAGCGCGCGGGTGCGGGCGGCATCGCCGTCGTCGAAGGCGAGGCGGGCGGCGTCGAGGCGGGCGCCGGCGGCGGCGGGTGTGCGGGCGAGCAGGGCGTCGAGCACGCGCCGGGCGCCGACGTGGTCGCCCGCGCCGATGAGCAGCCGGGCGAGGGTGCGGGCGGGTTCGGGGGCGTCGGGGGCGACTTCCACGGCGCGCTCGGCGTAGAGGCGGGCGCCGGTGCGGTCGCCTGTCTGCGCGGTCGCCTCGGCGAGGGCGGTCAGGAGCGCCGCATCGTCGGGCGTGGTGATGAGGGCGGCCTGGAGCAGCGTCACCGCCGCTGCCGCGTCGCCCGCCTGCAACCGCGTGAGCGCCCGCAGCAGCGACATCGCGGGCGGGCGAGGCGTCGCGGACCGTTTCCTGGGCCCACACGGGGGCCCCGGCGAGGCAGGCAACAAGCAGCAGGGCAAAGCAGCGCACAGACAGGCAGCGGAAGGCGTACCGCTCCAACGTACGGCGCGCCCCCAATCGGATGCGGCCCCGCTCGTGCCAACGCCGGACGCCTGGTGCGGGGGCATCGGGTGGATCACGGATCATCGATCATGGTCAGAGGCGCCGAGAGCCGCCCTCTGGCGATGATCCATCCTCCGTGATCCCTCCTGATGCAACCGGATCCGGGGTCGTACCCTCGCGGCGCTGCGCCGCTCCGCGCACGGGGATGGCGAGACGCGGGTGCAACGGATCGGCGCGGCCCGTTGACGCTCCTTCGGGCCCGTGTATCTTGCGCCCAGCCCTCCTGCCGATGCCCCCTTCGCTGCCCTCCGTGGCCGACGTGATGCGCCCCGCGCCCCTCCTGGTGCCCGGCGACCGGCCCGCATCCGAGGTGGCCGGGCAGATCCATGCCATGAACCAGCGCCACGTGTTCGTGGCCGATGCCGAGGGGCGCCTCGTCGGCCTCGTCAACCGCGCCCGCCTGCTGCGCCACCTTGTCGCCCGCCGCCTCGCCGACAACCTCACCCCCGACGTGCCCATCGCCGATCTGCTCGTGACCGACCTCGTCACGGTCACGCCGGAGCAGGGCGTGATCGAGGCGCTCCGCCAGATGTGGACGCACCACGTGGGCAGCCTGCCCGTGCTCGACGCCGACGGGCACCTCGTCGGCCTCGTTACCGAGCGGCTGCTGCTCGGGTGCGCCGAAGAGGTCATCACCGCGCCGGAACGCACCGGCGGCCGCCCCGCCTGAACCCCCCGCCGGCCCTCGGCCCGGCTGCTTTTCCCCACGATTCCGTATGGGCGACCACAACGTCACCGGCGCGCAGGACCCCGATGCCCTCCGCCGCTTCACGCGCCAGCTGCTTCAGGACGTCCGCGCCCTCGAATACCTGCTCCAGGAAGGCGCCTTCGAGTCCGGCGCGCGGCGCATCGGGGCCGAGCAGGAGCTGTTTCTCGTCGACGACCACTTCAACCCGGCCCCGGTCGTGGAGGCCGTCATGGCGCGCAACACCGACCCGCGCGTGGTGACGGAGCTGACGAAGTTCAACCTGGAGTTCAACATCGACCCGGCCGAGTTCGGGGGCGCCGCGCTCTCGTCCATGGAGCGCCAGATCGTGGACACGCTCGCGAGCGTGCGCCAGACCGTGCGCGCCGAGGGCGCCGACGTGGTCATGTGCGGCATCCTCCCCACGATCCACCTCTCCGACCTCTCGACCGACAACCTGACGCCCCTCCCGCGCTACTACGCGCTCGACGAGGCGATCCAGCGCCTGCGCGGCGGGCCGGGCCAGATCCAGATCCGCGGCACCGACGAGCTGTTCGTCCGCCACGACGGGATGATGATGGAGGGCTGCAACACGTCCTTCCAGACGCACTTCCAGGTGGACCCCGAGCATTTTGCCGCCTACTACAACGTGGCGCAGCTCGTGGCCGGGCCGGTGCTCGCGGTCGGCTGCAATTCGCCGCTGCTCTTCGGCAAGGACCTGTGGCGCGAGACGCGCATCGCGCTCTTCCAGCAGGCCGTAGACACGCGCTCGTCCAACCTGTACCTGCGCGAGATGAGCCCGCGCGTCCACTTCGGCACCCGCTGGGTCAAGGACTCGGTGACGGAGCTCTACAAGGAAGACGTGTCGCGCTTCCGGGGCATCCTCGCCCCCGACACCGACGAGGAGGACCCGTTCGTGGTGCTCGGGCGGGGCGAGCTGCCGAAGTTGCGGGCGCTCATGCTGCACAACGGCACGGTGTACCGCTGGAACCGCGCCATCTACGGCGTCTCCGGCGACAAGCCGCACCTGCGCATCGAGAACCGCATCCTGCCCGCCGGCCCCACCGCTGCCGACGAGATCGCCAACGCGGCCTTCTGGTACGGCCTCGTGGCCGGGCTCATGCTGGAAGTGGGCGACGTGACGACCCGCATCCGCTTCGACGACGCGCGCACCAACTTCGTCTCCGCCGCCCGGCAGGGCCTCGGCGCCACCTTCACCTGGCTCGACGGCTTGCGCATGGCCGCGCCCCAGCTTATCCGCGAGCACCTGATCCCGCTTGCGCACCGGGGGCTCGAAGCGGCGGGCATCGTGGCCGAAGACCGCGACCGCTACCTCGGCCTCCTCGACGCGCGCGTGGCGAGCGGACAGAACGGCGCCGAGTGGCAGATCTCCTCGCTCCGCCAGATGCGCGACGACAGCCCGTCCTCGACGCGCGCCGAGCGCCTGGCTGCCCTCGTGGGCGCGATGATCGAGCAGCAGCAGACGAACGAGCCCGTGCACACGTGGCCGCTCGCGCGCGTGGCACAGGCGCGCCGGTCCCGCCGCCTGGAGAAGACGCGCGTGGAGCACTTTATGGCCACCGACCTCTATACCGTGCACGAGGACGAACTGGTGGACCTCGTGGCGTGCCTGATGGACTGGCAGCGCATCCGCCACGTGCTCGTGGAGGACGAGCAGCACCGCCTGGTGGGCCTCGTGAGCCACCGGAGCCTGCTGCGCTACCTCGTCAACTCGCCCCTCGGCCTGGAGGCGCGGCGCGTGCCGGTGAGCGAGATCATGGTGCGCGACGTGATCACGGTGACGCCCGAGACGCCCACGCAGGAGGCCATCCAGCTTATGCGCAAGCATGGCGTGGGCGCGCTCCCCGTCGTGCGCGACGGCTACCTGGCCGGCCTCATCACCGAGCGGACGTTCATCGAGATCGCCGGGCAGATTCTCGAACGCGAGGCCCGCGCCGAGGAGGCCGGCGGCGACGGCGCGGCCTGACCGGCGCCGGTGCGCTATCTTGCCCGCATACGTTCTGATGCCCTCCGATGCCCGACGCGACGCCCCACTCCACGCCCGAAGCCCGTACGCCTGAGGCGTCCGCTGCCGCGAGCCATGCCCAGCACGCGCCCGTGCAGCAGCACTCGACGTTCGTGGCCGTCTTCGTGATCTCGGCGCTCACGATTGCGTTCTTCCTGGCCGTCTTCTTTGCCTTCACCGGCTTCAAGGACTCGGAAGCGAAGCAGGCCCAGGCCGACAGCGTCCGCGCCACCCTCCGCGCGCAGGACAGCCTCCACGCCGTCGCCCTCGGGCGCTACAACGCCGTCCGCGATACCGCCGGCGCCGTGCAGGGCTACACGATGCCCATCGACAGCGTGATGGACGCGATGGCCACCGGCGCCGACTCGGCGGCCACTACGATGCCGCTGCGCGGCGACCGCTAACGGCTCACGCCGCCGGAGGAGCGAGCCGGTAGCAGATGCCGAGGGGATGCTCCCCAGCGGCCACCACCTCGCCGCTGACCACGAGCGCGCGGGCGACGTCGTAGGCGCACATCTCGTAGCCTTTCTCGGGCAGGTAGAAGTTGGCCCGCCGCTTGCCCCCGGCGGCCACGATGAGCACGTACCCCCGCGCCAGCTTCTGCCGCGCGTGAGCCAGCCATTTGTCGCGCGAGACGGACGGGCCGATCCGGCGCCCGGAGGCATTGCTGTCTGACGTGTTCTCGGACATCCCGGTGCGAGCAGCGGCGACAAGACCCCGCCCGAACGCAGGTCCGAAAACCCCGGTTTCAGGTCGGGCGCGCCCCTCGCCGGCCTAAAAATGCGGCGCGAGGGTATGCGCGGCCCCACGATGCGTCTGAGGGTCAAACCCTGCTGCCCGTGTCGCCACGCCCGTCCCTGTTAAGCCACGTCTGGAGCAGCACCGCCATCGGCGTCGACGCGCTCCCCGTCGAGATCGAAACCCACCTGGAGGCGGGCCTGCCGCGCTACACCGTCGTGGGCTTGCCCGACGGGGCCGTGCGCGAGAGCCGCGACCGCGTGTGGGCGGCGCTCAAGACCACCGGGCTGCCCGTGCCGCGCGGCGCCACGACCGTCAACCTCGCCCCCGCTGACGTGCGCAAGGAAGGCGCCGCCTTCGACCTGCCCATCGCCCTCGGCCTCGTCGCCGCCCTCTCCGACCGCCTGCCCCGCGCCGGCTTCGACACCAGCGTGATCCTCGGCGAACTCGCCCTCGACGGCGCCGTGCGCCCGGTGCGGGGCGTGCTGCCGGCCGCACTGCGCGCCCAGCGCGACGGACGCACGACGGTCATCGTGCCGCGTGCCAATGCCGCCGAGGCTGCCGTCGTGGAGGGGCTCACCGTCTACGGCGTGGCCTCGCTCGCGGAAGCGCACGCGATTCTCTCTGGCGAGCGAGACGCGCCCCGGCCCGTGATCGGTGATCCGCGCGCGTTGTTCGAGGAGGCTGCCGCGACCGACCTCGACTTTGCCGACGTCCGGGGACAGGAGGGCGTCAAGCGGGCGCTCGAAGTGGCGGCGGCGGGCGGGCACAACGTGCTCATGGTCGGCCCACCCGGCTCGGGCAAGACGATGCTGGCCCGGCGCCTGCCCACGATCCTGCCCCCGCTCACGCTCGACGAAGCCCTCGAAACGACGGCGATCCACTCGGTGGGCGGCAAGCTCGGCGGACGCGGCCTCGTGGCGGTGCGGCCGGTGCGGTCGCCGCATCACACGATCTCAGACGCCGGCCTCGTCGGCGGCGGGGCGAGCCCGCAGCCGGGCGAGATCTCACTCGCCCACCACGGCGTGCTCTTTCTCGACGAGTTGCCCGAGTTCAAACGGCCCGTGCTGGAGGTGCTCCGGCAGCCGCTTGAAGAAGGCTATGTCACGATTGCACGGGCACGGCAGTCGGTCGAGTTCCCGGCCCGCTTCATGCTGGTGGCGGCCATGAACCCCTGCCCATGCGGCCACCTGGGCGACGTCCGGCGGCGCTGCACCTGCCACCCCGCGCTTGTGCAGCGCTACCTCGCCCGCATCTCCGGCCCCCTCCTCGACCGCATCGACCTGCATGTGGATGTGGCGCCCGTCGGCTTCGACGACCTCGCGCAGCGCGCCCCCGCCGAGCCCAGCCGCACCGTGCGCGCCCGCGTCGTGGCAGCACGGCAGCGGCAGGCCGCGCGCTTCGCCGGCCTCGCGGGGGTGACGTGCAACGCGCTCATGCCGCCGCGCCTGGTGCGGGTCCACTGCGCGCTCGACGAGGCGGGTCAGCGCTTGCTGCGCCTGGCGGTGGAGCGGCTGGGCCTCTCGGCGCGGGCGCACGACCGGGTGCTGAAGGTGGCGCGGACGATTGCGGACCTGGCCGGCAGCGACGACGTGCGCCCGGAGCACCTTTCAGAAGCCATCCAGTACCGCTCGCTCGACCGCAGCATGGGGTGATACCAAATCCGGGGGCAACGTGTAGGTTGTCATTGCGAGGAGCTGAAGGCGAGGTGGCAATCCGGTCGGATCGAGCACCCACGACGAGATTGCCCTGTCACTCGCTCCGCTCGTTCCTCGCAAGGACATCCTTTTCAACCGGATTTGGTATGAGGTGGGGCCGCTCAGCGCAGGCGCAACACCCAGGCGTCGGCGGGAAAAAGGTCGCCCCGGTGGCGTGCGAGGGCGGCGAGCGCAGCGTCCCGCGTGGCAAAATGGCCCAGGCCGATGCGGTAGATGGGGGTGCTGTCGGCGCGGAGGCCGGCGAGCACGCCGGTGCGGTAGCCGCGCAGGCGCAGCGGGCGGGCGAGGGCTTCGGCGTCGTCTTCGTTGGCGGCGCCGCCCATGACCACAGTCCAGCCACCCCGGCCCGGCTCGACGGGTTCTTGCCCCCGCAGGGCCGCTGCGTCGTCTGTGACGGCAGGGGCGCTGCGCACGGGCGCTGCCGCCACGCGAGCGGGTGATGGGGGCGGTGGGGGGGCGCCGCGTGTGGGTGCGGGCGTACGCGGGGCGACTGCCGGAGCGGCCGGCCGGGGCGCTGGCGCGGCGGCGCGTAGCTGGGACGGCGTGGCTGCGCGGTCCGTGGAGGGCGGCACGGCGGGCGGGACTTCAGCCGGGGCCGGGGGCGGGGAAATGGCCGGGGGCGCAGTCGAGTCGGCGCGGGCGGAATCGACGGCCGGCGTCGCGGCCGGCGGCAGCGCGGCCACCGGGGCCGGGGGCGGCGTGGAGGTTGCACTGCGGCGCCACCACAGGTACGCCGCCGCGCTGATCACCCCGGCGAGCACGAGCAGCAGCACCGGCAGCATCCACCCGCGCGACGCCCGTTCGGATGCCCGCGCCGGCCGCTCGGCTTCGTCGACTGCGGCGAGGGGCCATGTGGACGGGGCCGGGCGTGGCGTGGCCGGGCGCACCGTATCCAGGACCGGCGGGTGGAAACGCGTGGGGTCCGCTTCGGCGGGAACGGTGGGCACAGGATCGCCCAGGGCAGCATCGGGTGCGTCGAGGGGGGACGGAGCCTCCGGCTCCGCGTCCTGCCAGGGGAAGAAGATGGTCTCGGCCGGCAGAGGCGTGGCGGCGGGCGGCGGGGGCGCGGGGTCCCAGACCGGGGCAGGGACATCGCCGGTAGGGAGGGCGTTCTGGCCGGCAAAGCGGTGGTTGACGACGATGGCGAGCGCCGCGTGGGGCTCGAACGTGAGGCCGTCGGGGCCGCTGCGGAAGGTGCCGAGGCCTTCGTAGGTCGCTTCGCCGTAGGTGCGGCAGCGCGCGTGCAGGTCGGCGGCGAGCGTGGCCAGGGCCATCTCCGCCCGCTCGGTCGGGCAGCCAAGCGCGGCGGCGAGGGCGTCGAGGAGCGGGTCCATCGGCGCGCTAGCGAAGGGGGGAGGGCAGCGGCGTGAACGCCACCACGTCGGCGGGGGGCTGCATCACGGCGCCGTCGGGGTGGGTGAGCAGGCGCCCGGGTTCGTGGCGCCGCGCAAACCGTCCCAGGCCGGGCACGTCCACCGCACGCCCGAGCGCGAGATGCTCGCCCAGCACATCGGCGAGGGCACGGGCAACCTGCGGCGGAGACGGGAGGGGCGAGAGCATGGGCAGGGCGATCACCCCAGCGCGGGTGGTCTTATGCGCGAAGATAGGCGGAAATGCCGCGCGCCGCCCTGCGGGCTCACCAGCGCACGCTCAGGCCGACCTGCCCGAGCAGTTCGGCCTCCGGAAAGCCCGCCCAGCGTTCGCGCCCGCCGAGGAGCACGTTGTCGAGCCGGCCGATGAGGTGGACGTAGGGCGTGAGGCCGTACGAGGCGAACAGGTCGAGGTCCGCCGAGGGCGCCACGCGCACAGTGGCGGCGCGGTCGGCGTAGCGGACGCCCTCGCCGCGCAGCGTCGCCTGCACGAGCCCGCGTCCGCCCGGCAGCCGGTAGCCGACGCCCAGGCTGCCTTCTACGGGGGCGCGGTAGGGCACCGTGAGCGTGTCGAGCCGCGCCTCGGTGAAGACCGGATCGCGCACCTCGACGCTCGCGAGCGCGTGGAGCCCGCCGAGTTGCATTCCCCGGACGGTAAGGCCGCCGGCGAGTTCGCCGAGCGCTGCGTAGCCCACCCGCACGAGTCCGGCGCCCGTGGGTTGCTCGTAGACGCGCCCCTGGGTGCGCTTGCGGTAGCCCGCCCACACGGTGCCCTCCACGGTCCCGCGCGTGAGCTGGGCGCCCGCGCGGGCATCCACCGGCACCACCTCGCTGCGCACGTCGGGCTGCACGGCCGCGAAGGGGCTTTCGGCGAACACGTCGGCGAAGCGCCCCCCCTCTACGCGCGGGGTGTTGACGAGGAATGCCTCGGCGCCCGGCCCGATGGGCAGACGGCCGTCGAGGGCGAGGGTGAACGCGGTACGGCGCGCGGCTTCGTCGGCGACGAGCAGTTGCGGGCCGACGCGGAGCCGGGCGCCGCTCTGCTGGAGGCTGACGCCCGCGCCGGCGTTGAGGGTGAACTGATCCTTTGAGGTAGCCCCGTCGAGGCGGCCCACGCGCGTGGCGGCTGCGATCCAGAGGCCGACCGGCGTCCGCGCGGCGTCGGCGTGAAGGGCGGCGTCGAGCTGGAATTCGCGGCTCAGGGACGCGCCCGGGTCGAAGCGCCCGCCCGAGGCCCGCAGCGATCCGCCGAGGGAAACCCCGTCCGCCGCCGCGCCGATCCGCCCGTCGGCGTCGAGGAGCAGGCCGCCGCTGGCGCCGCTGCGCCGCGCGAGGAAGCCCGCGCCGTAGAGGCCGCGCGAGAGCACGTTGGCGTCGAGGGTCGCGCCGAGGGCGGTGGTGCCGCGCGCGTGGCGGAGGCCGAGGGCCAGGCGCGCCGCGTCGGCGTCGGTGTTGGGACGGCCTTCGGGGCGGAAGTTGCCCAGGCCTTCGTAGGCGGCGTCGGCGAAGAGGCCGGTGCCCGGGGCGAGCGGGCGGGTATAGTAGAGGTGCCCGAAGCGCGCAAACGAGCGGCCCACGCCGGCCTCGAAGGTGCCCTTGCGCGGCGCGCCCGGGTCGAGCGAGACGAGCTCAGGCAGCTGCGGCGCCCCGAGCGGACTGCCGGGGATGGCCGGCGTCACGTAGGCGGGCACGGCGGGCGTCCGGCGGGCGTCCACGCGCTTGAGCGTGGGCGTGAGGCCGAAGCCGGTGAGCGGCTGCCGCTCGATGGAGGGCAGCGAGACGCGCAGTTCGCCGCGGATTTCGAGGTCGCGCGGGGTGAGCGGGGGGAGCGTGTCGCGGCGCGCCTGGGCGTGGAGCGATCCGGTGCCCAGGAGCACGAGCGCGGCGAAGACGGGGTAGCGCATGGCGGCAGGGCAGGGGTTACAGGGCACGCTCGGCGGCGGCGGTGCGGGCCGCTTCGGTGCCGGGAAAGCGGGTTTCGACGTCGAGGTAGGCGGTGCGGGCCTCGGCGGCGCGGTTGAGGGCGCGGAGGGCCCGCGCGCGCACGAGCAGCGCCTGCGACAGCCAGCTGTCGAAGCCGTCGAAGCGCGTTTCGGCGCCCTGCACGGCGGCGAGCGCGCCGGCAGCGTCGCGCTGTCCGAGCAGCAGCGCCCCGAGCCGGTAGGTGGCCTCGGCGCCCGTGAGGCCGTCGTCGGCGGATGCGCGGCGGTAGGTGGCCGCCGCCTCGGAGGCCCGTCCGGTCGCCTCCTGGATGCGCCCAAGCGTGAGCGCGGCGGCGGCATCGGTGGCGGCGAGGGGGGCGACGAGCGCCTCGGCTTCGGCAGGCTGGTTCAGCACGACGAGCGCGCGGGCCTGCCCGAGCCGGGCGGCGGTCACAATCCGCTCGTCGCCCTCGGCGAGCGTTTCGGCGCGCCGGTAGGCGTCGAGGGCAGTGCGGGCGTTGTTGCCCCCCAGCAGCACGTCGCCAAGGCGGCGGGCGGCTTCGGCGCGGCGCGCGTAGCCCTCGGCGTTCGTCACACGGCGATAAGCGTCGGCGGCCTCGTCGGTGCGGCCTTCCGCCACGGCCACGTCGGCGAGCAGAAACTGGGCGTCGAGGCGGAGTGTGGCGTTGCGGGCGCTCTGCGCAAGCGGGGCGAGCGCGAGGCGGGCGGCGCCGAGGTCGCCCCGGGCAAAGGCGGCCTCGGCCTGCCGGTAGCGCAGCTCTTCGGCCACCTCGGGCGAGGCACTCTGCGTGAAGCGGTCGAGCACGGCGCGGGCGCGCCCGTCGGTGTCGGGGAGAAGCGATTCGAGGTTCGCGGCGGCCTCGGCGGCAAAGGGCGACGATGGGTAGCGTTCGAGCACGCGGGCGTAGGCGTCGGCGGCCTGCTGCGGGCGGCCCGCGTTGAAGTGCGCGTCGCCGATGCCGTACTGCGCCTTGGCCGCGAGCGGGTCCTGCGGGTAGCGCTCCACGAGGCGGCTGTACTGCTGGATGGCCTCGTCGAAGCGGTCGGCCTTGAAGGCGAGGTAGCCGAGCGAGTACTGGGCCTCCTCGCGCCAGTCGGAGGTGGGAAACTCGCGCAGCAGCCGCTCCCACGAGCGGGCGGCGCGGTCGTCCTGCCCGGCGGCGTCGTAGGCCTGCCCGATGCCGAAGAGGCTGTAGTCGCGCCCGTCGGTGGTGACGCGGGCGTAGGCGTTGGCGGCTTCGAGAAAGCGGCGGCGGGCGAGGTAGAGGTCGCCGAGGCGGAGGTAGGCGTCGTCGCGGTAGCGCCGCGCGGCGCCTTCGAGGCGGCTGTCGTCGATAAACGTTTCGAAGGCCGTCGCGGCAGTGTCGAGCTGGCCCGCGCGCAGGAGCGCCCACGCCTTCACGTAGCGCGCGGCATCGGCAAAGCGGCCCGCCGCGTAGCGGTCGAGGTAGCGCTGCGCCAGGGTGAGGGCGTCGGTGTAGCGGCGGGCGCTGAAGGCGCTCTCGGCGGCCCAGAAGAGGGCGTCGCTGCGCAGGTCGGCGGGGCGTCCGGTCTCGGCGAGCGTGCGGAAGCGGTCGTAGGCCGGCGCAAACGAGCCGGCGCCGTAGAGGAAGGTGGCCCGCTGGAACGAGAGCGCATCGCGCGCCTCGGGGCTGGCCTCGCTGCGCTGCGCGGCCCGCTCGAAGAGCCGTTCGGCCCCGGCCACATCGCCCGCCCCCACGCGGGCGTTGGCGGCCAGTTCGAGGGCCTCGCCGGCGCGCGGATCGCGCGGGGCGGCGTCGGCAAAGCGTTCGAGTAGGGGCGCGGCGTCGGTATAGCGGGCGCGCGCGTAGTGGAGCATCCCGGCTTCGAAGAGGGCGCTGGCGGCCTCGGGCGTGCCGGGCCACAGGCCGTAGCGTGCGGGCAAAGGCGGCGAGGGCGCTGTCCGGACGGCTGGCCTGCAGCTGGGCGATGCCCTCGGCGTAGGCGGCGCGGCGCGCGAGCGTGTCGGCGGCGAGCGTGTCGGACGCGGGTCTCGCGGGCGAGGCCGAACGAGCGGGCGGCGGCGGCGGACTGGCCCTGGGCGAGCTGGGCGTGGCCGAGGCCGTAGAGGGCGGGGCGGTAGTAGGGCCCGGCGGTGAAGTCGGTGAGGACGGTGCGGAAGCGGCGCTCGGCGTCGGCGCCCTGCCCGAGGTGCAGGTAGGCGTCGGCGAGGAGGTAGGTGGCGCGCTCGCGGCCGGCGGGGGAGAGCGTGGCGAGGCGGGGCACGGTGGCCTCCACGAGCGGGCGGTACTGGCCGAGCGCGTGGTAGACCTCGGTGAGCGCGAGCCCGAGGTCGGCGGTGAAGCCGGAGCCCGGGTAGCGCGCGTCGAGGGCTTCGAGCGCCTGCGCGGCCTCGGCCTGCCGGCCCAGCCGGATGAGGTGGAACGCCTCGGCGTAGCGCGCAAGGGCGCATACGGCGCCTCCGGACGCGCTTCGTAGTCTTGCCGGTAGAGCGCGAGCGCGCCCGGATCGTCGCCCTGGCGCAGCGCCGCTTCCGCCGCCCACAGCAGCGCCACCGACGCGGCCTCGTCCGGCGACGCCGCATCCTCCCCGACGCGCGTGAAGGCCGTGCGCGCGGCCACGTAATCGCCCCGCTCGAAAAAGTAGCGCCCCACGCCGAGCCGGGCCACGGGCGCGAACGGATGGGTGGGATAGCGGCGCGTGAACGCCTCGAAGAGCACGGCGGCGCGGTCGCCCCGGCCCTGCGCGAGCACGCTCTGGGCCTCGTAGAAGCGCGCATCGGCGGCCTCGGGCCGGTCGTCGTACTGCGCGGCGAACCCCGCAAAGGCCTCGGCGGCCCGTTCGTACTGCCGTTCGCCGTAGGCGCGGAAGGCCGTGCGAAAGGCCGTCAGCGCGCCCGGCGGGTCAGACGCCTGCGCCTGCGCGCGCGTCGCGAACGGCAGCACCAGCAGGAGGGCGGGCAGGAGCACGGCCCCGGCGTGCCAGCGGCGGCGGGGGACGGAGCGCGGAAGGGAGAGGGGCGTGAGGCGCACGGCGAGCGGCAAAAGCGGGGCGGCCCGGAGGAGCGCAGCGCAGCGGGCGCGCCGCCGGTCGGCAACGGGGGTGGCTACGATGCTGGAAAATGCGGGGCCGGGGGCACGGCAGACCGACCCTTTTCGCATCGCACGGGTAGCTTCAAACTACGGCGCCCGGTCGTGCGGCCCGGCCTGTCTGCCCCTGCAACGGGCCGCCCGCCGCGCGCATTGCCCGCGTCTTCCGCTCCTTTTTGCACCCCTGTCCGATGGAACCCTCCCGCGCCACCCCGCCTGCCGATGCCACGGCCGACTTCCGGACGCGCCTCACCGACCTCAGCACCGACACGCTCGGGCGCCTGACGGACCTCACACACTCCATCGCCGACCAGGCCTCGCGCCTCACCGACGAGAGCCGGCAGTACGTCCGCGAGCGCCCGGCGCCGACGCTCGGGGGCGCCTTCGTGGCGGGCCTCGCCGTGGGCGTGCTCTTCGGCCTGCGCTGACCCGATGGAACCTCGCCTTACGCCTCCGCCGGTGCCGCCGCGCCCTGTGCCGGTCAGCCCGCCCCGTCCCCCCGTGATCCCGCCCGTGTCGCCTGCCGAAGCGTTCTGGGACGCCGTGCAGCGCAACCAGGTGGCCGCGATGGCCCTCGCCTTCGGGCTGGGCGTCGGGCTGGGTGTCTGGATTCGCCGTTAAACCTCCTTCCGCACTATGGAACCCGACAAGACCTCCAAACCCCGCGCCGCCGGCGTTTCCGACGCCACGACCGTCAAGCCGGCTTCGGCCTCGAAGACCGTCTCCTCCGCCGAGAGCACGCCGGACAACCCCGACGCCGACTGGTCGCCCGCCACGCAGGGCGAGACGGCCCCGCCGACCGGAAATTCGGGCGATCAGGCCGCCCCGCCTCTGGGCTCCTCGACCACCACCAAGGACAAGGATTGGTCGCCCGCCGAGGGCGGCACCGCGCCTACGTCCAACATGGGCGCGAACACCTCCAGCGATGGCACCAGTGGCTGCGTCGGAAGCGTCGTCGGCCATCAACGACACGTTCGAGCGGGCCCGGCGCGAACTCTCGGACGCCATTGCGCGCCTCAAGAGCGAGGCGGGCCGCGTGGACACGCAGCGCATGGGCCAGCAGGCGCGCGGCTGGGTCGAAGAGAACCCGGCGCTCGCCACTGCCCTCGCCGTCGGGGCCGGGCTGCTGCTCGGCAAGACGCTCGGCGCGGCCTTCAAGCCGGAGCCGCCGACGCTCAAGAAGCGCGCGAAGAAGGCCCTGCGCGAGGCGCGGAGCTACTCCTCCGGCATCACCGACGTGCTCGCCGGCCACGCCGCTGCCACCGGCGCGGCGCTTGCCACGGGCGCCGTCACGGCGTCCAAGAAGGCCCGCCGCTGGAGCGAAGGCGCCCTCGACAACGCCTCCGAGTGGGGGGAAGACGCGCTCGAACGCGCGGCCGACTGGAAGGAACGTGCCGCCGACGCGGCGTCCGACCTGGGCGGCCTCGCTGCCGACAAGGCCTCCGACTGGGGCGACACGCTGGCCGGATCGACGCGCGCGGCCCGCAAGGCGGCCCTCAAGCGCTCCAAGCAGGCGCGCAAGGCCGCCGGCAAGCGCGTGGACATGGCCGGCTCGGCCCTGGAGGCGGCGCAGGCGGCCATCGCCACGATGGTGGCGCAAAAGGTGACCGACCTCGCGCGCCGCTGGCGCTGAGCAGGCGCTGCCTTTAAGCGCCGGTGAACCTGCGTCCTCCGGGGCGCGACCGCCGCCCGCGTGTGTACTTTACGCGGCAACCCACCGGCCGGGTGTGCATCCTTTGCGCACCCGGCCGTGCTGTTTGGGGAATGCGCGCCTTCTGCCCTGTCCCTTTTCGCTATGAGCATCCTCGCTGTCGGCACCGTCGCGCTCGACCACATCGAAACCCCGTTTGCCGCGCAGCGCAATGTGCTCGGCGGTAGCGCCACGTTCATCACGCTCGCCGCCCGTTTTTTCTGCCACGACGTCCACCTCGTGGCCTCCGTCGGCGGCGACTTCCCGGAGGCGTATGTGGGCATCCTCCGAGACGGCGGCGTCAACCTCGACGGCCTCACGGTCGAGCCGGAGGGCGAGACGTTCTCGTGGGCGGGCCGCTACGCCTACGACATGAACTCGCGCGACACGCTCGACACCCGGCTCGGCGTGCTCGCCACGTTCAACCCCGTCGTGCCCGAGGCGGCGCGCCACGCGGCCATCGTGTGCCTGGGCAACCTGGAACCCGGCATCCAGCGGCAGATCCTGGAGCAGGCCCACGCCCCGCGCCTGACGGTGCTCGACACGATGAACTACTGGATCGAGCAGACGCCGGAGGCCCTCCGCGAAACGCTCAGCCGCGTCGACTGCCTGATCGTGAACGACGCCGAGGCGCGCGAACTCGCGGGCGTGCCGAGCCTCGTCAAGGCCGCCCGCCTCATCCGCGCGATGGGTCCGCGCTTTCTCGTCATCAAGAAGGGCGAGCACGGCGCGCTCCTCTTCACCGACGACGGCGTGTTTGCCGCCCCGGCGTTTCCGCTCGAAGAGGTCTACGACCCCACCGGCGCGGGCGACACGTTCATGGGCGGTTTTGCCGGCTACCTCGCCGGGCAGCCGGACCTGAACGGCGCCACGCTGCGCCGCGCCATCGTCTACGGCACCGTGATGGCGAGCTTTGCCGTCGAGCAGTTCGGGCCGGCGCGCCTGCTCACGCTCACCGGCGCCGAGATCCGCGCGCGCCTGGCGGCCTTCGAGGCGGTGTGCCGCGTGCCGGAGGCCGTCGAAGCGGAACTCGCCCTCGCCTGATCCCAACGCCGGGCGCATGGTGAGGGATCAGCGGGTTGATCCCACCGATCATCGAATGTCGGGTTGATCACGGATCAATGATCATGCTCAGAGACGGCCAGTGGCGCCTTCTGTCCATGATCCATCATCCATGATCCCGCAGGCATTCCCGCACCCTTCGGCCGGCGTTGGTATTACGGGCGTTCGGGGAACGACGCGAGGGGCGTGAAGGCCGGGCTCGCGGGCGCAGCAGGTTCGCCTGCGGGGCGTGTGGTCTCGCGCATCGACAGGGCCGACTCGCGGGCCTTGAGGCTCGTTTCGAGCAGCGCGAGGGCCTGCGTGCGGCGGTCGAGGGAGGCTTCGAGGGATTCGAGGCGCGCCCGCATGACGGCCAGCCGCTGCGCCTCGCCGCCGTCGAGGCTCGCTTCGCCCCAGGAGGCAGCGAGGGCGCCGCTGAGGCGGCTCTGCAGGTTGTCGCGCTCGTGCTGGAGGGCGTCGCGCTCCTGGCGGACCGCATCGCGTTCGTGGGCGGCCGCGCTGAAGGCCGCGCGGGCCTCATCGCGCTCCTGGCGTAGCGGGCTCGTCTGCCCGCGCAGGGTGGACAGTTCGGTCTCGGCGGCGGCGAGGGCGCGCTGCGTGTGCTGCTGCGCGTACTCCACCTGCCGGCGCCCGGCGTCGGCCTGCTCGCGGAGCGTCTGCGCCTCGCTGCGCACGCGGTCGAGTTCCTCCGTCGTGGCGCCGAGGCGCTGTTCGAGCGTCACGCGGGTTTCGGCGGCGCTGTCGCGCTGGGCGAACGCTTCGGCGCGGGCCTTCTCGGCGGCGTCGTGCTCCTGCTGCAACTCTTCGACGCGTCCGCGCAGCGATTCGAGTTCGGCGTGGGCGACGCCGAGTTCGGAGACCGCGAGCGAATGGGCGCTCTGGTGCGCGTCGCGCTCGTTGCGGGCGAGCGCGCGCTGCGCCGTTGCCTCTTCGAGGTCGGCCTGGAGGCGGGCGAGGTCGTGCTGGGTGGTGACCTGCTCGTGGTGGAGCATTTCTCGCACATCGCGCAGGGCGTCCCGCTCGGCGTCGAGGCGGGCGAGGGCGTCGCGGAGTTCGTCGCGGAGGCTGCCGCGCTCAGACTCGGCGGTGTCGAGTTCGTCGCGAAGGTTTTCGTGGGTCGCCCTGACGACGTCGCGCTCCTGGCGAAGGCGGGCGAGAACCTCCTCGTGGGCCTGGTGCTGCGCGGCGAGGGCGTCGGCGTGGGCCGCCTGGAGGGTGGCGCGCTCGGCCTCGGCGGCCTGGAGGGCCGCATCGTGGGCGCGCGCGTCGTCGTCCCGCAGGGCCTGAAGGGCGGCGAGATCGGCCAGGGCGGCATCCCGTTCGGCCAGCAGCGCCTCGCGCTCCCGCGACATGGCCTGCCCGGCCGCGAAGTGGGCTTCGAGCTGGGCGGCATCGGCGGCGCGGGCGGCCTCGTGGGCCTCCTGGGCGGCGCGGAGCGTGTCGCGCTCGGCCATCAGGGCCACATGGTCGGCGTCGAGCGCGTCGAGGCGGGTACGAAGTGCAGCCAACTCGGACGTGGAGGCCTCGCTTTCGGTGCGCAGCGTGTCGAAGCGGCTCTGGAGGCGCGCGTACTGGTCGCGGAGGACCTCGTATTCGGCGTTGCGGACCTCCCCTTCGGCGCTCAGGCGCGTGATGGTGGCCTGGAGGGTCTCGCGCTCGGCGGCCATCCGGTCGGCGCGCGACTGGGCGGCTTCCTGGGCCACGCGGGCGTCGTCGAGGGTGCGCTGCTGGTCAGCGAGGCGGGCTTCGAGGTCGGCGAGGCGTCCGCCGAGTTCGGCGGTGGCCGTGTCGCGGGCGGCGCGGGTCTCGTCGCGCTCGCGTTCGAGGGTGGCGGCGCGGGCTTCGAGGTCGGCCCGGGCTGCCTGGAGCACGTCGAGGTCCTCGCGCAGGCGCGCCTGGAGCGCGTCGTGGTGGGCCTGCTCGGCGTCGGTGGTGTCGCGGAGGGTGCGGGCCTGCTGCTGCGCCTGTTCGAGGGCGGCGCGGGCCTCGGCAAGCTGCGCGTCGGCGCCGTGCTGCGCCTGTTCGAGGGCCTCGGCGCGGGCCTGGAGAACATCGCGTTCGGTGCGGAGCGCGTCGAGCGTGTGGGCGTGCTCGGCCTCGGCCTGCCCGCGCGCGGTGGCAAAGGCCAGTTGGAACGCTTCCGCGTCGCGCGCCGCCGTTTCGCGCGCCTCGCCGAGGGTGCGTTGCAGGCGCGTGATCTCTTCCAGGGCCTCGCGCAGGTGGTCGGACGTGTCGGCGTCGGCGGGAGCGGCGGCGGAGGCGTTCGCCTGAAGGGCCTGTAGCTCGGCTTGCAAGGCTTCCTGCGCCGTCGCGGCCTCGCCGACGAGGCGTTCGAGGGCCTCCTCGTGGGCGCGCAGCTGCTCGGCGTGCTCGGCCTGGAGCTGGGCGCGTTCGGCGGCGAAGGCCGCGCGTTCGGCGGCAAACGCGTCCTGCTGCGCCTGGAAGCTTTCCTGCTGGGCGTGCAGCGCGTCCCGCTCCGCCTGGAGCGCGCCGAGATGGACGAGCAGGGTGTTGCGCGCGGCGGTGGCGTCGGCCAGGGCGGTCTGCGCCGTGTCGAGGTCGGCCTGGCGCTCGTCGAGGGTGAGCTGGAGGGCTTCCTGGGCGGTGCGGGCGGTCTCGTGCTCGGCGCGCAGGGCCTCTAGTTCGGCCTGCACGGCCGGGTTGGGCTCAGCGTCGGGGCGGCCCCGGCGGAGGGCTTCAAAGTCGGCGCGGACCTTGACGTACTTGTTGCGCAGCAGTTCGGCCTCGCGGCGGAGGCGGTCGCGCTCTTCTTCCATCTCCTGCCGCTGCGCCTGCCAGGCGGGCGACTCGGCAGCGGTGACGTCCTGGAGCAGCGGCACGGGCTCGGCGGCGCGCTGCATCTCCAACGCGGCGCGTTCCTGGCGGGCGCGGTCGCGCTCCTGCACGAGCATCTCGCGCTCCCGGCGGAGGGCATCGCGTTCCTGCACGACGGTGTCGCGCTCGTCTTCCCAGGCGGCGCGGGCGTGGGTGCGCGCGGTGTCGTCGGTGGAGAGGTCGTGGAGGCGGCGGGCCACCTCGCTGCGCTCCGCTTCGAGGGCGGCGCGGGCGTCGTCGGTGGCGCGGCGAACGGCGGCCTGCTCGTTGGCGGTCGTTTCGAGGGCCGTGGCGAGGGCCTCCATGCGGGCGCCGAAGCCGTCGGCGCCTTCTTCGAGGCGGGAGCGGCGGGTGAGCTCGGTCGACACGGCGGCGGCTTCGAGCATGAGCGGCGAGGGGCCGTTCTGGTCGCTCGACGGCAGGCGGCCCCGGCGCCCGAACACCGGCACCACGTTGAGCATCGGCGGCGCGCTCGCTTCGTCGGCCGCCGTTTCGTGCTCGAAGTAGCTCGACCGGAAATAGAAGAACCCGAACCCCGTGCCCAGGGCAATGCCGAGCACGAGCACGCCGATGGCGAGCAGAATCAGGGGGCCGGTGAGCATCAGCAACAGGGTGAGGCAGGCCTTAAATTAAGGCCTTACAGGGCACACGGAGGACGAAGTCCCCACGCTCTCTATCGCCACGACGGCGAACACCTTTAATCTGAGGTCATCTTGTCGGTGCAGCGGCTCGGACGGACCTTTCTATCGCACGCATGTAAAGCGGCGGCGGGGCGCGCAGCGGCCCTGGTGCTGCTCTGCGGGCTCGGCGCCTGCCGCCCCGCCGACGCCCCCACGCCGGTGGCTCCGGCGGCGGCGCACCTTGTGGGCGATGCCGTGTGCGCCTCGTGCCACGAAGACCTCGCGGCCTCGTACGCGCGCACCGGCATGGGCCGCTCGATGAGCCGGTTCACGCCCGCCTCGGCCGTGGAGCAGCTTCCGAGCCCGACCGTGCGCGATGCCACGCGCGGCCTCCTCTACGACGCGTTCGTCCGGGGCGACACGCTGTTTCAGCGCGAGCGGCGGATGGGGGCGGATGGTTCGGTCGTCCACGAGCGCGTGGAGGCGGTGGCGTACGTGGTGGGCTCAGGCCACGCCACGCGCTCGTACCTGATGGACGTGGGCGGGCACCTGACCGAGATGCCGCTCACCTGGTACGTCGAGCGCCGGAAGTGGGACCTCTCGCCGGGCTACGCGCAGACCAACGACCGCTTCGACCGGCCCATCGTGCAGGCGTGTCTGACCTGCCACACGGCCACGCCGGCGTACTCGGCGTTCACGCAGAACCACTTCACCGAAGTGCCGCTCGGGATCGCGTGCGAGCGCTGCCACGGGCCGGGCAGCCGCCACGCCGAAGCGCGCCTGGCCGGGCAGGAGGTGGACGGGCCGGACCCGACGATCGTCAACCCGGCGCACCTCGACCGCGCGCGGCAACTGTCGGTGTGCCAGCAGTGCCACCTTTCGGGCACCGAGGTCTTCCGCGAGGGGCAGAGCCCGGCGACGTTCATGCCGGGGCAGCGGCTTTCGGACAACCGGATCGTGTTTGCGACCGCCGAGCAGGTGAACGACCCACAGAGCTTCGGCATCTCGTCGCACGCCGAGCGGCTCGCGCGCAGCGCCTGCTTCGAGACCTCTGCGATGACGTGTACGACGTGCCACGACCCGCACCGCAGCGTGGCCGAGACGGGGCCGGAGACCTACAGCAACGCCTGCCGCTCGTGCCACAACACGGGCCACCCGCCCGCTCCGGATGCGCGTCCGGAGGCGGCGCCTGCGCAGCCCACCGCGCCCGCGTGTGCGGTGCCCGCGCACAACCTGCCGGGCGTCAACTGCGTGTCGTGCCACCTCCAGAAGGCCGGCACGAGCGACATCCCGCACGTCACGTTCACCGACCACTGGATCCGGCGCCGGCTGCCGCCGAAGGGTCCAGCGGCGGGCCAGAACCTGAAGCGCACGACGCCCTTCCGCCTCGTCCAACTCGCTGAGGACGCCGCCGGCGATACGCTCGCGCCCGCCGAAGCCGCCCTCGACCGGGCCGCCGGCACCTTCACGTTCTACGAGACGAAGCACACACTGCCCGCCTACCTGCCGCTGGTCAAAGCCGAGGCGCGCCGGGGACTGGCCGGGGGCGCGGACCTTGCCGAGGCGCGCCTCGCGCTCGCCCGCGCGCTCATGCTCACCGACTCGCTCGACGCCGCCGCGGCCGTGCTGCGCGACGCCGTGGCGGCGTATCCGCAGCACGCGCGCCTGCTCTACTGGCAGGGCAGCGTGCTGCGGCGCCTCGGGCGGCCCGGCGAGGCGCTGGCGCCGCTTCAGGCCGCCCTCGCCGTGCAACCGCACTTTGTGGAGGCCCGCACCGCCCTCGCGGGCGCGCTGGGCGAGGCCGGACGCACCGCCGAGGCCGAGCAGGCCTACCGCGCCGCCCTCGCCGAGAGCCCGAAGGCCTTCGCCGGCGCCTGGAACGACCTTGGCTTTCTACTCCTCCAGCAGCAGCGCTATCCAGACGCCGAGCCGCCGCTCGCCCGCGCCGTCGCCCTCGACCCGGACCTGACGCCGGCGCTGCTCAACCTCGGCACGCTCCGCCTCGCCCTCGGGCAGCCCGCCCTTGCCGAGGCGCTCTTCGGACGGGTGCTCGCGCGCGAGCCGAACAACGTGGCCGCCCTCGCCAACCGGGGCGTGATCGCCGCGCAGGCGGGCCGCATCGCCGAGGCGAAGGCGCTCTTCCGCCGCGTCGTCACCCTCAGCCCGGCCGACACGCGCGCGCAGAACATGCTCGCCCAACTGGAGGCGATGGCGCCGTAGCGCTCAGTGCATCTCGCCTGATCCCAGCCCCGTCATTGCGAGGAGGTCTTCCGACGAAGCAATCTCCCTGTTCAGGAGCCGTAGGTGGGGATTGCTTCGCTGCGCTCGCAATGACACCCTCTTTTGTTAGACGCGCTCAGCCCGGCGGGTCGAGCGCGCCGTCGCCCGAGGGCGGCGGGACCGGTGGCTCGATGGGCGGCGGCGTGGCGGCCTGCCCGCTGCGCAGCGCGTAGAGAAAGGTGCCGCCGGCCACGAGCGCGCCCACGAGCAGGGCAGCGAGGCCGAGGCGGCGGGGCAGGCCGGACGAGAGCGCCGCCACCGAGGCGCCGCCCATGGCGAGGAACAGCCCGGCGGCGAAGACGCGGTAGAGGCGCAGAAAGCGCTGTCGCAGCGGCTCCGGCAGCACCGAGAGGTCGGGCGGGGTGGGCGGACGGGGCGTGGGCATCGGGCGGGGCGCACCGGGGCGAGCCCCGCTGAGGCGCAGGTCAGACTTTCTTCGCCGTCTTGGCCGGCGAGAGGATCATCGTCATGCGGCGGCCTTCCATCGAGGGCGGCTGGTCCACCTTGGCGAGGTCGCCGAGGGCGTCCTTGAAGCGGTCGAGGATGTCGAGGCCGCGGTCTTTGTAGACGATGGCGCGTCCGCGAAACTGCACGTAGGCCTTCACCTTGTCGCCGTCGCCGAGGAATTCCTTGGCGTGCTTGAGCTTGAACTCGAAGTCATGCGTGTCGGTGTTGGGGCCGAAGCGGATTTCCTTGAGTTCGGTGGTGGCCGTTTTGCGGCGGGCCTCCTTCTCGCGCTTCTGCTGCTCGTAGCGGAATTTCCCGAAGTCGATGATCTTGCAGACCGGCGGCGTGGCCTGCGGGGCGATCTCGACGAGGTCGAGGGCGCGGGCGCGGGCCATGTCGAGGGCCTGGTCGCGGCTCATGATGCCGTGCTCTCCTTCGGTGCCGACGACGCGCACCTGCACGGCGCGAATCTGCTCGTTAATACGGACCTGATCGATGGCGGTATGGGGGTTGGTGAAACGGAAGAAAACGCCGAAACGCGGCGGAAGATACACGAAGAAGCCGCGCGGGGCTGATCGTGGACAACATTGGATCCATCTCGATACGAGAAGGCGAATGCAAGGCCCGCTATTCTTTTCGGGAGCGTATAGATTCGGCCATTACGAGGACCAATGGTACGCCGCCATTTCCCCCTACCGCGCGCTGCACGAGGAGACCGCGCCGCTTCGCACCCAATGCCATCAACTACGGCTTGGCACAGCCCTGGACGTCATAGGCATAGATATAGTTCGTTTACAGATTTGATTGGGTAATCAGGTTAGCCAAATTGTACTCTAGAGGTCTGAAGGCCAGCGATTCTCCTTTGGTCTCTTGGAATGCGCTCTACCCTCTTTCAACGGTGCGGACTCTACCTCTGGGCGGGAGGGCTGTTCTTCTGCGGCTGTGATGCTGTTATGGAAGGGTCGAGCCCTCGCGTGCCGCCAAAGGGGGAACCGCCTCACTATGCACCAGCGATCCTTACGATCACGCGCCCAGTGATAGGCGAGGCCTTCCTGACAGGGACGACGATCGTGGCTAGCGGGGTTGTACATGCGGACGCGGGCGTAAAGCAGGTTCGGGTTTCTCTGCGTTCTGAACCCGACGCAGACGCAATCGCTACGGTGGCCTGCGAGGCCGGTGGCGTTCAGGAACTTCCGTTTCGCATTCCTTTGGATCTACCCGAATCCGTATCGGGCCTGCGAGACAAGAGAATGGCGCTCCGGGTTGAAGCTGAAGGCCAGGATGGAGAGGTCAAGGTGGAAACGGTTTCTGTTACGCTAGCCCAAGGCCATGATTTCTTTCCGCTTGAACTGGGCGCGAGGTGGACGTTTGATTATAGCTACTTCAGGCGAGATAACGGTTCGGTATGGCCTATGCAAGCCGAAGGGCTTCTCACTTGGGATTTCGTAGAGCAAACGTCCGAACCGCAAGTTGGCGGCGTGTGTGTTTATCGCGCCCAGCAATTGTACAAAGTCAAGGAAACATTCACCGGTCGATATCGGACCCGCCAGTTTGACGCGAGCAATGAGCCTCCTTGGCAAACCGGCTCCGTTTCACGGAGTTTTGCCATCTCGGACAGAGAAGACAGTTTGGCTTTCAGGCAATCAGGATTTGGGGATAGTTATGAGTTCGCCCCTTTTTTGCAGCATCATGCGGATCCCCAGGTATTTGGAGGTCAGCCGTTGGTTCGACTTGCTAGGCACTACGCATCGCCTAGCGATTCTCTGAAAGAAGCCTTCTCGTTTGGACCCGCCTATCTTAACTTCGAGTGGGTGCTCACTCCATCTGCTGGATTACAGAAGCTCTTTCAGGAGGGTAGAGCGGGGGGGGCATTTTCCCACTACGAATTCCGCTTGGCAAGACAGAACTAAATGACTCTGGCATAGGAGTTTCGCAGTTGAACGGCTGGGGCGCCGCCATCGCGCTGCTTCCCCCTTTCTGCCTTTCCCCAGAAGGCGAGAATCGCGGGCATACTGACGGCTCCAACTGGATTCCCACCTTCTCGGAAAGGAGGCAAGGCAGGACTTGGAGGGGACAAATCAGCCAGCCGCGTCACCCCGATGGCATCCTCTTGAGCTGTCTCGGCACAGCGTGCCCACTGGGCGGAGCAGGTTGCGGCGATGGACGCCGCCCTCATTTGCCCAGCGGGTTCTATGGCGATTCCCTAGTACGACTGACGCATCTTACCGGCTCTACCTCGTGCTCCACCGCAAGCCGCTTGAGAACGCCGCTTCAGAGCTCAGCAACGCAGAGCCGGTCCATCTCGCCCAGTGGAATTGCGGACCAGACGCCGGCACGAAAGCCGCACCAATCCAGCTCTGTGGCGCGCTTCATTCCTCAGGCGCTCTCCTCATCCACAACCTCCCTGACGAGGTCCTGTTCGATTTGTCGGGCGACCGTACTGGGATCCTCTATTGCCTGAAGGGCACCTCCTGTACAGGGCCCGGCAAGCGCCACCTAGGAGGCAGATGGTCTCGGTGGTGGGCGGGCGTGAATTAGCCAGCGCAGAACACAGCGCTACAGCCGACGCCTTCCGTGCCGCTCTTCATGCTCATGCCATTCTGTACATTCATCCCGCTCGGCAATGCTCGTGGTGGGCGCGGCTGAGCTTTGTTGTTATGCCGCGCACCACCTACGCAATGAGACCGTCGTACTCGGCGTGCGTGCCAATCCAGAACCACACCATCCCCTCCGGCTTCTCCACACCCAGCGCCCGGTAATGCTCGCCCACGCGCGCCGACCAAAGCCCCCGCTTCGCCCCGACCTTCTTGAAGTGCAGCGACGGATGCTTCGGGTCGGCTTTGAGCAACTCGTAGTTCTTGTCGGCCAACTCGCGGATTTCGACCGGCAGTTTCTCGTAGTGCCGCCAGAAACGCGGCAGCGTCAGATGAATCACAGCGGCCTCGCCTCTCCCGCTTCGTACTCACGGTCCACCTCATCAAGCAGCTTATCAAGCCGGCCCGCTTCTAAGTCTGCCTCGATTCGCTTATCCCACGCTGCCGCATTGTAGTCGTCCAGCCACGCCGTCAGTTGGGCGAGGTCTCTGACGGGCAGGCGCATGATGGCGGCCTCGATCTCCTGAATGCTCATCGCTTGCACGGGGTCTGAACAGGCCCAGTGAACCTTTGGTGGCTGCGTTTGTGCCGCATAAACCAACACTTCAGCCGACAGTGGGTGTTAGCACACAGGCCTCGCCCACACCTTCTCGCTCCACTCTCCCCATTTCAGCCCCTGTAGTTTTTCCCCGCTGCGGCTGAGCTTTGTCGTTACGCGCGCCCCATCTGCCCGGCCACCTCGGCTACGAGCGCATCGCGGAAGGCCGTGAGGTCTGCCGATTCCTGGGCGCCCTGCCCGTGGCGGCGCACGGCGACGGTGCCGCTCTCGGCCTCGCTCGCGCCCACGATGAGCATGTAAGGCACCTTCTGGAGTTCGGCCTGGCGGATCTTGTAGCCCACCTTGTCCGAGCGCAGGTCGGCCTCGGCGCGGAGGCCGGCGTCGAGGAGCGTCTGCTCCACCCGCTTCGCGTACTCGTCGAAGGCGTTGGAGACGGGGAGCACGGCCACCTGCACGGGCGCGAGCCACACGGGGAAGTTGCCCGCGAAGTGCTCGATGAGGATGCTCACGAAGCGCTCCATCGAGCCAAACGGCGCCCGGTGGATGATCACCGGGCGGTGCTTCTGCCCGTCGGCGCCCGTGTATTCGAGCTGGAAGCGCTCGGGCATCACGTAGTCTACCTGCACGGTGCCGAGCTGCCACTTGCGGCCGAGCGCGTCGCGCACGATGAAGTCGATCTTCGGCCCGTAGAAGGCCGCCTCGCCCTCGCCGATAAAGTAGTCGAGGCCCATCTCGTCGGCCACCTCCTGGATCTCGCGCTGCGCGCGGTCCCAGTATTCGCGCTCGCCGCCGTACTTGGCCTCGTTCTCGTCGCGGAAGGACAGGCGCGTCGTCACCTCCATGCCGAACGTCCGGAAGACGAACTGCGTGAGGTCTACCACGCCCTTGATCTCGTCCTTGAGCTGGTCGTGGGTGCAGTAGAGGTGCGCGTCGTCCTGCGTGAAGCCGCGCACGCGCGAGAGGCCGCCGAGCTCGCCGGACTGCTCATAGCGGTACACCGTTCCGAACTCGGCGAGGCGCACCGGCAGGTCGCGGTAGGAGCGGGGCTTGCTCGCGTAGACCATGTGGTGGTGCGGGCAGTTCATCGGCTTGAGCAGGTACTGCTCGTCCTCGATCTGCATGGGCGGGTACTGCGAGTCCGCGTAGTACGGATAGTGCCCGCTCGTCTTGTAGAGTTCGAGGTTGCCGATGTGGGGCGTGATGACCTCCTGGTAGCCGCGCCGCCGCTGCTCGTCGCGCAGGAAGCCCTCCAGCGTGCGCCGGAGCACCGTCCCCTTGGGCAGCCACACGGGCAGCCCCCCGCCGATCATGGGCGTGAGCAGGAACAGCTCCAGCTCGCGCCCGAGCTTGCGGTGGTCGCGCCGTTCGGCCTCCGCGCGGAGTTCGAGGAAGGCGTCGAGCTCGCTCTTCTTGGGGAAGGTGATGGCGTACAGGCGCGTGAGCTGCTTGTTGTTCGAGTCGCCCCGCCAGTACGCGCCCGCCACCGAGAGCAGCTTGGCCGCCTTGATGCCGCCCGTGCTAGGGATGTGGGGGCCGCGGCAGAGGTCGGTAAAGCCGCCCTGCGTGTAGAACGTGATCGTGCCGTCTTCCAGGCGCTCCAGCAGGTCGAGCTTGTAGGCGTCGCCCTTTTCGGTGAAGTAGGCGACGGCCTCGTCCTTCGGCACCGCGCGGCGCTCGTAGCGCACGTCGCGGCGGGCGAGTTCGATCATCTTGGCCTCCAGCGCGGCGAGGTCTTCGGGCGTGAGCGTCTGCCCGCCGAGGTCCACGTCGTAGTAGAAGCCTTGCTCGATGGGCGGCCCAATACCGAACTGGACACCTGGGTGGAGGGCTTCGAGCGCCTCGGCCATGAGGTGGGCGGACGAGTGCCAGAACGTGCTCTTGCCCTCCGCGTCGTTCCACGTCAGCACCGCAAACGTGGCGTCGCCCTCGATCGTGCGGTCGAGGTCGCGCACCTCGCCATTCACCTTCGACGGCGAGGGCGTTGCGGGCGAGGCCTTCCGAGATCGAGCGGGCGACGTCGCGCCCGGTCGTGCCCGCCGGAAACGAGCGCGCAGAACCGTCGGGGAGCGTCAGGCGGAGGTCGGACATGGCAGGCAGAGAGCGAACGTGAGGCGAACGGCGGGAGCGTGGTCGCTCCAACGCGCACGACGGGCGTCAGGATCGGTTAAGAAGCCGTGGGGCGCGTCGGTAAGATACCGGCCGCGCCCGCCTGTCCCTGCGCTACGCCTCGACGCCCGGACGGAGCACCTGGAGCAGGTCGCGCCGGGTGAACGGCTTGGCGACGTACGCCTCGAACCCGGCGGCCAGAAACCGCTCCCGGTCGCCGGGCAGCGCGTACGCCGTCATCGCGACGAAGCGGGCGCCGTGCAGGGCCGGAAGGGCGCGGAGTTCCGGCAGCAGCGCCTCTCCCGAGACGCCGTCGCCCAGGTGGATGTCCAGCAGGACCCCCTCGAAGGGGGCCTCGGCGGCGCGGGCCACTGCCAGGGCCTCGGGGGCCGTCGTGGCAAAGGTAACGTGGTAGTGGGGGCGGAGCAGCACCCCGAGCAGCGCGCGCGTGCCGTTGTCGTCCTCCACCACGAGCACGCTCGTAGGCGCCGCAGCGGGCCGGACCCCAGGCTGTTCGTCGAGGGGCGCCGCGCGGCGGGTGGGCGTGCCGGCGCGTGGCAGGCGCACGGTGAAGGTGGTGCCGTGGCCTTTCTCGCTCGCCACGGCGATGGTGCCACCCATCAGTTCCACGAGGCGGCGCGAGATGGAGAGCCCGAGGCCGTTGCCTTCGTGCGTCCGCCCGAGCCCGCGCGATTCCTGCCGGAAGTCCTCGAACAGGTGCGGCAGAAAGCCCGGCGCCATGCCCACGCCCGTATCGATGACCTGGAGTTCGAGGTCGGCGCCCTCGGTGCGGAGGCGGGCCGTGACGGTGCCGGTGTTCGTGAACTTGATCGCGTTGCCGATGAGGTTGGTGAGCACGCGCCCGAGCGCTGCCGCGTTGCACCGGGCCCGGAGGCCGGGCTCCGGCGCGTCGAGGTGCAGGTCCAGGCCGCGCGCGCGCGCCTGCGGGGTGAGCAGGCGGATCGTCTCCTCGGCGAGCGCGGCCACGTTCACCACCTCCGGGTGCAGCACCACCTGCCCAGACTGCAACTGCGACAGCTCCAGCACCGACGTGAGCGTTTCCTGGAGGCGGCGCCCGCTCGCCTGGATCATGTCGACGTACTCCCGGTGCGCCTCGCCCACCTCGTCGCGGAGCAGTTCGGTGAAGCCGAGCACGGAGGTGAGCGGCGTGCGGATCTCGTGGCTCATGTTGGCCAGGAAGGCGTCCTTGAGGCGGGCCATCTCTTCGGCCTGCTCTTTGGCCTGGATCAGGGCGAACTCAGCTTCCTTGTGAACGCCCACGTCGGTGCCGGCGCCGTGGATGCGCACGACGCGGCCGGTCTCGGGGTCCAATTCCGGCTGCATGTGCAGGCGGATCCACCGGGTGCGCCCGTCGACGCCGACCATGCGGACATCGTCGGTGCGCGTTTCGCCCCGGAACGCGGCCCGCATACGATCTTCCGTCACCGCCCGGTCGCGCGGGTCGATCATGGCCCCCCACGCGAGGCCCTCGAAGGCCTCGGCGGGCCAGCCCGTCACGTCCTCGACCGACCCCGTCATCCACTCGATGCGGGGGGGCGAGCCGTCTTCGGGGACCGCGTAGGCGTAGGCGAACGCCTTGATGAGGATGGAAAGGGAGCGGTATTTCTGCTCGGAGGCTTCCAGCCTCTGCCGGGCCACCACGAAATCGGTCACCTCATGAATCGTGGTGAGCACGCTGGCCACGTTGCCGTCGGGCTCGCCCTCGGGCACCATCACGGCCTGCCCGTAGCGGGGCATGCCGTCGGGCAGGACGTACGAGACGTCCATGCGGCGCATCTCGCCCGTCTGGAGCACCTCCTGAAGGGTCTGTGCCCAGCGGGGCACCGGCTCGGCCGCCGTGCCGGGGGCGCCGGCGTGCCGGCCAAGGAGCGCCGGGGGGGCGGAGCCGGTGAACCGCTCGGCGCTCGGGTTGGCATAGAGCACGCGGAGGTCCCGGTCGTAGCGGACGACCATGCTGGGCAGGTGCTCGGCGAGCGTGCGGAAGGCCTGCTCGCTACGGGCGACGGCCTTGCGGTGCTGCTCGCGCTCGGCCTCGATGCGGTGCGGGGTCGACACGTCGTCGAAGTAGAGGGTGAGCCCCCGCTCGAACGGGGCCACCCGCACCTCCAGCCACGCGTCGAGGGCCGGATAACGCGCGACGAACGAGGTCGCGGTGTTCTCTTCGCGGACGCGGTCGTAGACCTTGTTGAAACGGGCAAGGGAGGCCGCCGGGAAGACGGCATGGAGCGGGTGGCCCTCACAGTCGGCGCGCTGACGATGCAGGATGCGCTCGGCAGCCCAGTTCATGTGCGTGATGCACCCATCGTCATCGATGGCGAGAAAGCCGCTGTTGGTGGCGTTGAGCACCTCGCGCGTCCGGTTCTCGGCCTCCCGAAGCTGCTGTGCCTGCCGCAAGAGCATCAACTCGTCCATCACGAGCGCCGCCGTGTCGTCGAGGAACGCGGCGTCGGTGGGGCGGAAGGCGTGCGGGAGGCGGTCGAGCACGCACAGCACGCCAATCACCTGGCCTTCGGCGCGCAGCGGCACGCCGGCAAAAAAGCGAATCCCGCCCTCGTGGGCCACAAACGGGTTCTGCGAAAAGACGGGATGCGCCCCCAGGTCTTCGACCAGCAGCGCCGCGCCGTGCTCGACAATGGCCACGCTGAGGTCGGTGCCGGTCGGAAACTGCTCCAGGGACGTTTCGGCCTCGCCGCCGCTGTAGCGGGCAAAGTGGGAGAGCCGGTCAGGCCGCACGAACAGGGCGTTGCTATACGGCACCCCGAAGTGCAGCGCGAGCAGCCGCACGATCCGGTCTACGTTGCTGCCCCGGTAGGCCTCCGTCTCGCCAAACGCCGCCAGTGCGGCCAGGCGGGCGGGGTCGTGGAGGGCAGACGGGGGCGAAGGCGGAGACATCATGCAGGCGAGAACAGCCGCGCGCAGGCACGCACGCGCAGAACAGATTTCGGCCGGGCATCTCTGTCGCTCCCGAAGGGCCGGACGCCACGTTACGCCGCAGGGCGCCAAGAGGCAAGCAGGGCGGAAACCTTGTCGCAAGTGAGACGGCAAGCCTTGCCGTCGTGGTCAAGCTGAGACAGCGGGGCAGATGTGACGGAGGCGTGACGCCCCCCGTCTAGAAAAAGATACAGAGAAATGAAAATCGGCCTCCGCAGCGTTGCGGAGGCCGATAAAAGGGGGAACGCTAAACAGGCCCGAACTGCGGGCCTTCCCCACCTGAGGGGGACGCGCCAAACAGATCGTTCGGTGGGTCTAAACGGATTCGAACCGCTGACCTCTTCGATGTCAACGAAGCGCTCTAACCAACTGAGCTATAGACCCGAACACGCCCAAGCTACGACGCAGGGGGCCCAGCAGGCAAGCGGCGCCGGCGCGCAGCGGGGCCATTCACGGCAATTCTGCGCACGTCCCCGCCGCGAAAGGGGCGCCAGGAGCGCCTGCGCCAGCGTCTGGGCCGGGCTACCTGAGGGGTGCAATCTAGGACCTTGGTTTCCGCCCGATGCCGAGGGTTGCTAATGCGACGGTGGGGCAAACGGTTTTGGCTTAAGGTTTGCGGAGGGTGTTCGATACCACCAGCAACCGTCTACTCCGTCACCCCTGCTCCCATGAAATACCGTACGTACGTCTCGGCCTCGCAGCCATCGGGGCCCTTCCAGCCGCCCCACCTTCCGCAGTCGGGAGACGGCCACGGCAGCCACGCGCCGACGTTTGTGCCGCACATGGCGGGCCAGCGCCCGGACGGCAACCTGCCCGTCCACCGGATGCCCCCGGTGGTGCAGTTTCTGGCCGCGGTAGACCCGAGCCTCTCGCGCTACCTCACCAACATTGCCCTGCAGGCCTTCTTGCGCGGCGCCGATGCCCACGCGATCTGCGACGAGGTGTACGGCATGGCGCTGCGCCTCGGGTACACGGCGGTCATCAACACGCAGGACGTGTTTGCCGCCGGGATGCCGTCCTTCCCCGGCCAGCGTGTGCTCACGACGCTCGTCATGGTGGACCTGCAGCCCGCCTGAGCAGGCCGACAAAGCTTCACGGGTGAAAGTAGGGGCGCTTCTGCGGAGGCGCCCCTACTTTCATGGATGGCCGATCTGTCCCTGCCCACTCCCGAGGCCGTTGCCCGCCTGATGGCGACGCGCCGCACGATCCACCGCTTCGACCCGGCGCGTCCGGTGCCCGAGGCAGCCGCTCCGCCACCGCGCTCGCGCTCGCCGCAACGGCGCCCAATCACAAGCACACCGAGCCGTGGCGCTTCGTGGTGTTTGGCCCGGCGGCGCGGGCGGCGCTGGTGGACCTCAACACCGAGGTGGTGCGCGAACGGCAGGGCGAGGCGGCCGCCGAGAACAAGCGCGCCCGCTGGGCTGAGGTGCCCGTCTACCTGGCCGCCTTCTGCCGCCGCACGCCCGGCGACGCCGTCCGCGAGCGCGAGGACCAGGACGCGGTGGCGGCCGCGCTCCAGAACGCCGCCCTCTACCTGTGGAGCGCGGGCATCGGCACGAAATGGACGACCGGCCCCGTCACGCGCGACCCACGCTTCTGGGCCCTCGCCGGGGCAGCTCCGGAGGCCGAGACGCTCGTCGGGCTCGTGATGCTCGGCTATCCGGCGGAGGTCCCGCCGCCGCCCACCCGGCGCACGGACGTAGCGACGTGGCTGCCCTGACCCTCAGAACACGCTCACGGCGTCTACGTCGAGGGCCACGCGCATCCGGTTGGGCGCCGGGCACGCGGCCATGACGCGGCGCAGGATGGGCTGAAGCGGGGGCGCGCCGGGAAGGGCCTTGAGGATGGTGTGGACCCGGTAGAGGCGCTGCACGCGGCCCACGAGCGCGGGCTGGGGCCCGAGCACCTCCACCGGCAGCCCGGCGACGGCTTCGAGCAGGGCAGCGGTCCACTCCTTCGCGAAGGCAAGGGTGCCGTCCTCCGCGTAGCCGCGAAACTCGGCCGCCACGACACGTCCATAGGGCGGATAGCCGAGCATCTCGCGTTCCTGCATCTCGCGCCGCGCGAAGCCCTCGAAATCGTGCCGCTGCGCGTAGGTGAGGGCCGGGTTGTCTGGCGTGCGGGTCTGGAGGATGACCGCGCCGGGCGCCTCGGCGCGGCCCGCGCGGCCCGCCACCTGGGTGAGGAGTTGAAACGTGCGCTCGGCGGCCCGGAAGTCGGGCAGCAGCAGCCCCGCGTCGGCGTTGACGACGCCCACGAGGGTTACGCGCGCAAAGTCGAGGCCCTTGGCGACCATCTGCGTGCCCAGGAGCACGTCGGCTTCGCCGCGCGCAAACTGGTCGAGCAGCCGGGCGTGGGCGCCCTTCGTGCCGGTCGTGTCGAGGTCCATCCGCACCACGCGGATGCCGGGAAAGCGCTGGTGCAGTTCCTCTTCCACGCGCTGCGTGCCGATGCCCTGGAACGCGAGGTCCGGATCGCCGCAGGAGGGGCAGGTGTGGGGGCGGCGGATGCTGTAGCCGCAGTAGTGGCAGCGGAGGTGCGCCTTCGGCTTGTGGTAGGTGAGGGTGACAGCGCAGTGCTGGCAGCGGGGGCTGTAGCCGCACGCCCGGCACTCCACGACGGGCGCATAGCCGCGCCGGTTCTGGAGCAGGATCACGCCCTCCTGCTTCGCGATCCGGTCGGCGATGGCGGCGGTGAGGGCTTCCGAGAGCGCGCCGTCGAGGCGGTGGCGCTTGCGCTCGCGCGCGAGGTCGACCACCTGCACGGGGGGCAGCTTGGCGGTGGCGCCGCCGGGGAGCGGCACGCGCTCGGGCATCCCGAGGAGGTGGTATTTGCCGGCGTGGGCGTTGTGCCACGACTCCAGGCTGGGCGTGGCCGAGCCGAGCACGCACACGGCCCCGTTGAGGCGCGCCCGCACCACTGCCACGTCGCGCGCGTGGTAGCGCGGGGCCGGGTCGAACTGCTTGTAGGAAGCCTCGTGCTCTTCGTCCACCACCACGAGCCCGAGGTTGTGCACGGGCGCGAAGATGGCCGAGCGCGGCCCGATGACGACCGGATAGCGCCCCTCGTGGATCGAGCGCCACACGTCGTAGCGCTCGCCGTTCGACATCCGCGAGTGGACGACGGCCACTTTGTCCCCGAAGGGTGCGCGGAAGCGGCGCACCGTTTGGGGCGTGAGCGCGATCTCGGGCACGAGCACGAGCCCGGTGCGCCCGGCGTCGAGGGCTTCGCGGAGGGCGGCCACGTACACCTCGGTCTTGCCCGAGCCGGTCACGCCGTGGAGCAGGAACGTGCTGTAGGTGCCCGCCCGGATCTGGGCGGCGATGCGCGCAAACGCAGTGCGCTGGTGGGCGTGGAGCACGCGCGGCGGCTCGGTCACGATGGCTTCGCCCTCCAGCCCGCCCCGCCGCACCTCGCGCGTAAACCGTTCCACGATCCCGGCCTCGACGAGCGACGCCACACTGCCCGCGCTGGCTGCGGCGCGCGCGAGCACGGCCGGCTGCGACGGCTCCGGCGTGCCGGCCTGCGCGAGCGCGAGCAGGGCATCGAGCACGGCCTTCTGCTTGGCGCCGCGCACAAGTTGCCGCGCGTCGCGGAGGGCGGACGCCTCCTGAAACGCCGGGGCGAGGCGGAGGGCGGTCTCGGTTTTGGGGGTGATCTTGGGCGCGGCCTCGCCCGTTTCGATCTCGACCAGGCCGAGGCGTTCGAGGCGCTGCACGAGCGCGAGCGTGACGTGGGGCAGGCGCTGCCGGAGGGCCGTGAAGGTGAGCGACGGGTGCCCGAGGAGCGTGTGCAGCACCGGCCCGAGGCGCGGGTCCTCGAAGGCGCGGCCCGGCTCGGCGCCGGTGGCGCGGACGCGGTGCTCGGTGGCCACGTCGAGGCCGGCGGGGAGCGCGGCGCGCAGGGCCTCGCCGTGCGAGCAGACGTAGTAGTCGGCCACCCAGCGCGTCAGGCGGAGCAGTTCGGGGGTGGCGGCCGCGCCGTCGTCGAGCACGTCGTCTACAAAGCGCAGGCCGTCGCCGGGCTCGGATTCCTCGTCGAGCGTCTCCACGACGACGCCGGTGAGGATGCGCTTGCCGAAGGGCACGACGACGCGGCTGCCGGGCACGAGCCCGTCCTCCAGGCCCTCGGGCACGGCGTACGTGAACGCTTCGTCGAGCGGGAGGGGCAGGGCAACGCGGACGAGCACAGGCAGGGGACAGGAGCAGCGAATGCAACGCCGCAGGAGGCCTGTGGATCAGTGCGATGTGCGGCCGGACAGGAGCCGCGCTGCCGCCGGTGAAGCCTCGGCGCATCTGCCCGCTACCCGGAACGCTGCCGCCCCGCGGCCTCTACGCGCCCGCATGGAACCGGCCCTCGACGCGCCTGCCGCCGTGCCGCCCGCCGACCCGCGCGGGCAGGCGCTCGGGATCGCGTGCGCGGTGGCGAGCGCCTTCGGGTACGCCGCCAAGGCCATCGTTGCCAAGCTCACGTACGGCTACGGCGTGCCCGTGGACACGGTCGTTGTGTTGCGGCTCGGCCTCGCCCTACCCCTCTTTGCGCTCCTGTGGCTGGCCGCGCGCCGGGGCCCGCGCCTGAGCGCGCGCGACCATGGGCGCGTGGCGCTGCTCGGGGCGGTCGGCTTCTACGGCTCCACCTGGCTCGACTTTGCCGGCCTCGCCTACGTGACGGCGGGCCTGGAACGCCTCGTGCTCTTCCTCAACCCGACGTTCGTGCTCCTCATCGCCGCACTCGTGCTGCGGCGGCCGATCATGCGGCGGCAGTGGACCGCCCTCGGCATCTCCTACGCGGGCATCGTGCTGGTCTTCGCCCACGACGCGCGCCACGGCGGCGCCGACGTCCAGAAGGGCGGGGCGCTCGTACTGGCCTCGGCGCTCCTGTACGCGGCCTACCTCACCGCCTCCGCCGAACTCGCCCGCCGCCTCGGGGCCCTCGGGCTCACCGTGCGCGTGGCGCTCTGGGCGTGCGGCGTGGCGCTCGTCCACTACGCGCTCACCCACCCGCTCGGCGTGCTCCTCACCGTACCGCGCCCCGTGCTCATGCTCTCGCTCATCAACGCGGTGTTCTGCTTCGTCGTGCCGATGCTCCTGCTCGGCGTGGCGCTCGCCCGCGTCGGGGCGCCCCTCGCCGCGCAGGCCGGCCTCGTCGGGCCGGTGGCGACGCTCGCGCTCGGAGCCGTCGTGCTCGGTGAGCCCGTCACGGTGTGGAGTGCGGCGGGCGCGGCCCTCGTCGTCGCAGGCGTGGTGCTGCTTTCCACGTCGCGGGCCGCCGAAAAGGATCGGGGGCAGGCATGGCCCACCGGGAGGCGCGGAGCGTATCTTGACCTGTCCCGCTTCCCTGCGATGGTCAGGTTCGGAAGACTGTACGTGTTCGACAGACAGGATGTGCGCATGATGGAAGGGTAAAAGCACTCACCTCCATTCCTGCTGCTATGAAACGCGTGCTGTTCGTTCTGCTTCTTCTGCCGGCCCTTGCCCCCAGCGTCTGGGCCCAGGCCAACGCCCTCGACGTGAGTGCCAACTGTACGACGACCGGGTGTCCCGGCGTGCCGTCGAGCATCCTCACGGTGAAGGACGACGGGGCGTTTGTGGTGAAGGGCTTCGTGCGCGATGTCGGCAACACGACCGGCTGCGCCGCCTACATCCCCGCCACCGGCGCCGGCACCCGCTTCATGTGGCATCCGTGCCGGGGCTCGCTCCGCTTCGGGCGCGTCCCGACCGGACAGACGAACTGGGACGACGCCAGCATGAATGACTTCACGTTTGCCGGCGGCAATCAGGTGATCGCCTCCGGCTACGGGGCCTTCTCCTACGGCGATCAGGTGACCGTAACGTTGACCGTCGGCGTCGGCTTCGGCTCGGGAGTGTCGGTGACGGGCACAGCAGGGTTCTCGGCAGGGGCCTCCAATCGCTGTTCGGGGTTTGCCTGCGTCGCGATCGGGTACACGGTCAAGGCCGGTGGGCAAGGCTCCGTCGCACTGGGATACCGCACCACGGCCAACAACGACTATTCCGTGGCCATCGGCTACCGGGCCAGCAACAATACCCACACCGGCACCATGGTAATGGGCGACGAAAGCACGACGGATTCGGTGCGCAACCAGGCGGACAACGAGTTCCGCGCCCGCTACAACGGCGGCTTCCGGCTGCGCGTGTCCACGGCGGCCAACGGCAACACGCCCGGTGCCGGCGGCAACGTCGGCTGTGACCTCACCGTCGCCGTCCCTACGTGGACGTGTGCGTCGAGCCGGACGGTCAAACAGGCCTTTGAAGACGTGGATGGCGACTACGTGCTTGCCCGCATCGCCGCCACGCCGGTCACGACCTGGGAGATGATCGGGGACAGCACGCACATCCGCCACATGGGGCCCGTGGCCGAGGATTTTCATGCGGCCTTCGGGCTCGGGCTCGGGCCCACCGCCATCGGTCTCGGCGACATCGACGGCGTCAACTTTGCGGGCGTGAAAGCCCTGGCCCTTCGCACCGAGAGGTTGATGCAGGAAAACGCGCAACTCATCGACGAAGTAAGCCGGCTTCGGCTTGAAGTTGGTCAGACGCAGGGACAGGCGCGGAAGGTGGCCGCCCTAGAGGCCGAACTCGCGCAACTGCGGACCCTCGTCGAACGACTCGTGTCCGCGCAGGCCGCCGCCTCCACTTCGACCATCGACCGCCGATGAAACACGCTTTCATGCTGGGGGCGTCGCTGCTGACCGGGCTGCTCGCGCAGGCACAGACCACCGTCACCGTCGCCAACAACGCCACCCTCACGATGGGCAGCACGGCGACGCTCGTGCTTGGAAGCGCCACGCTGGTGGAAGCCAGCGGCGGGCGCGCCAAGGGGGGGCTCTACCAGGCCACCCAGACCCTCAACGCCCCCGCAGCCGCCAACGTCGGCGGGCTCGGGGCGACGATCACGAGCGCGGCCAACCTGGGGAGCGTCGTCGTCACGCGCGGGGCCACCGCGCAGACCGGAGGGAGCGGCCAGAGCCTTCTGCGCTACTACGACATCACGCCTGCCACCAACAGCGGCCTCAACGCCACGCTCGTCTTCGCCTATGCCGACGACGAGCTCAACGGCAACACCGAGGCCGGCCTGAGCCTCTACCGCTCGCCGACGGGCGCGGCCCCGTGGACCCAGCGCGGCGGCACGGTAAACGCAGGCGCGAACACCATCACGCTCACGGGCATCGACGCGTTTTCGCGATGGACGGCGGCCACGGCCGGCACGTTGCCGGTCGAACTGGCGGCCTTTGAGGCTGTCGCGCTCGACGCCGGGCGCGTCCGGCTCACCTGGACGGCCGCGAGCGAGCAGAACAACGCGGGCTTCGGCGTCCAGCTGCGCACCGGAGACGCGCCGTGGCAGGAGGTGGCGTTCGTCGCCGGGCGGGGCACGGCGGCGGAGGCGGCCACCTACGCGCGCGACGTGACCGGGCTTGCGCCGGCCCTGTACCGGTTCCGCCTCCGCCAGGTGGACCTCGACGGCACCTCGCACTTCAGCGCCGAGGTAACAATGCAGGTGGCGATGACCGAGGCGGTGCTCTTTCAACCCGAAGGGGCCAATCCCTTTGCCGAGCGCATGGGCGTGCGGATCGCCGTTCGGGAAGCGCAGTCCGTCCGCGTGGAGGCCTACGATGCCCTGGGCCGCCGCGTGGCCACGCTCTACGACGGCGTGCTGGACGCTGGGCGCACGGTGCACCTTCTGTTCGAAGCGGCGAGCCTGCCGAGCGGCCTCTACGTGCTCCGGGCCACCGGCGATCAGTTCAGCATCGCGCGCCCCGTCGTGCGGCGGTGAGGTTGCGCTGAATGAAACGCGCGGCGCAGAAGACGGATCTTCTGCGCCGCGCGCGTTAGTGCGAAGGCGTCAGGCCGGGAGCAGGCTCGCCCGGCGGAGTGCCTGGACGTTGGCGGCCACGTCGCCCCTGTAGACGGCGCTGCCCGCCACCACCACGTCCGCGCCCGCCTCCACGACGGCGCGGACGTTGGCGGGGGTCACGCCGCCGTCTACCTGGATCAGCGCCCGGCTGCCAGCCGCGTCCCGCATCCGGCGCAGGCGCGCGATCTTGTCCGTGCTCGTCGGGATGTAGGCCTGCCCGCCGAAGCCGGGGTTGACGCTCATGACCAGCAGCAGGTCGGCGTAGGGCAGGATCTCCTCCAGCACGCCGAGCGGGGTGGCCGGGTTCACCGCCACGCCGGCCTTCGCGCCCGCCGCGTGGATCTGCTCAACGACGCGGTGCAGGTGAATGCACGCCTCGGCGTGAACGGTGATCGAATCCGCCCCGGCGGCGGCGAACGCATCCACGTAGCGCTCGGGCTGCGCGAGCATCAGGTGGCAGTCGAGCGTGCAGCCGGTGTCGGCCTTGACGCCCCGGAGCGCCTCTACGATGAGCGGCCCAATGGTGAGGTTGGGCACGAAATGCCCGTCCATCGCGTCGATGTGGAGCCAGTCCGCCCCGGCGTCGAGCGCTTCGCGGGCGTGCGCGGCGAGGCGTCCGAAGTCGGCCGAGAGGATGGACGGGGCGAGGAGCATGCGACGGGCGACCTTCGACGGGCAACGGGCGACATTAGAACCAGACACCCTGCGGCGCCTGTCGTACGTCGCACGTCGCTAGAACTGGGCCTGGAGGGCGAAGAAGAGCGCGTAGAGCATCACGTTGGCGAGCGCAATGGGCAGGAGCATCTTCCAGCCGAGCGTCATGAGCTGCTGGTACTTGAAGCGCGGCAGCGTCCAGCGCACCCAGATGAACAGGAAGGCGAAGAAGCCGACCTTGAGGAAGAGCGTCAGGATCTGGAGCGCGCCGAGCACGACGCTGCCGTTGAGGGCCGGGAAGAGGTTCAGCAGCTGCGGCTCGAACGGGATCAGGTAGCCGCCGAAGAAGAGCGTCACGATGATGAAGCTCGCGATGAAGAAGTTGACGTACTCCGCGAGGAAGAACATCCCGAACTTCATGCCGCTGTATTCGGTGTGGTAGCCGCCGACGAGCTCCTGCTCCGCCTCCGGCAGGTCGAAGGGCGCGCGGTTGGTCTCGGCGAAGGCGCACACGATGAAGATGAGCGCGCCGATGGGATCGCGGAAGACGTTCCAGCCGAGGATCGCGCCGCCGTGGTGCTGAAACTCGACGATGTCCACCAGCCGCATCGAGCCCGTGATGAGCACGACCGAGACCACGGCCAGGCCCATCGCCAGTTCATACGAGATCATCTGCGCCGACGAGCGGAGGCCGCCGAGGAGCGAGAACTTCGAGTTGCTCGACCAGCCCGCGAGCGTCACGCCGTACACCGTGATGGACGTGAGCGCCAGCACCACCAGCACCGACACGTCCAGGTCGGCCACCACTACGCCGCGCGCAAACGGGATGAGCGCCGCCGTCGTCATCGCAATGACCACCATGAGTACGGGCGCGAGCGCGTGGACGAAGCCGTTGGCCTGCGTGGGGACGATGTCCTCCTTGAAGATCAGCTTCGCCACGTCGGCAAACGGCTGCAGGAAGCCATAGGGGCCGACGCGGTTGGGGCCGGGGCGGTTCTGGATCCAGCCGGAAACCTTGCGTTCGTAATACACGAGCACGGAGGCCGCGATCAGCATCACGTTGATGATGACGAAGCCGATGATGCCGATCCAGAAGAGCGGGAGGTTCATTGCGCACAGGGCGATGGCGCGATAGTACGAGCTAGCCACGCCTGAGGGTCGCCAAGTTACGCGCTTCGCGGCCGCCTCCTGCCGGCCCTGCGGGCGCGGTGCTTACGGGGCCGCTTCGAGGCGCACTCGGCGCCTTGAAACTCAGATCCGCCCCGCACTCGGTCGAGAGGGCGGGGCGGGTCCCATGTGGATCGACGGGGGGCCGACGGCCGCCTACCAGTTCGTCGGAGGGCGAGTTCGTGTCGCCCATCGTGCCCGGAGCCGGGTCCGAAGTCGGCATCGTCGCCCGTCAGGTCGCCGAGGACTTCGTCGGAGGCGCCGTGCTCGCCGTAGCCCCCTAGGCCGTGGTCTTCGCGCCCACGCACGTCGAGGCGGCGGCCGTCGAGCGTGGCAGGGTCCTGAAGGTCGGCGTCGTCGAGGGCATCGTTGCCCAGGTTGGCATCGGCGGTGAGGCCGGCGTCGAACTGGCCCTGCACAGCGGGATCCTCGGTGGGGTCGTAGAGCGAGCCGCTGCCCGCCTTGCCCGCGTCGGCATCACCAAAAGAGGCGAGCGCGTCGGGGGTGGCGAGGTCGAGGTCGTCGTCGGCGCTGGGGGTGGGCGGGGTGCCGGCGGTCTCGCCGTCGTCGTGGAGGCGGTAGGAAGGGGTGGCCATAGGAGGGCGGGGATCAGGCGTCGGCGAAGGGCAGCGTCTGTCCTTCGTTGCGGTCGCCGAAGAAGACGAGCTCGTTGGCGTCGTCGACCGGCGAGGCCGGTGCTTCGAACGTGAACGTGTCGGCTTCGTGGGCGAGCAGGTCGACGGACGGCTCGGCGGTGGGGGTGGATTCCATGACGGGTCGAGGTCGGGAGCGGGTGCAGAGGACGCGCGGCGTGCCAACGTCCGGTGAACACGCCCCTATACCCGCCCATCCGGACGCAGGATCGCCCCGCTCCGTCGTCCTCCCGCAACCGTTACATGCGTGCCGTTTCCGGCGTTGCCGGGCTGGATGTGCATCAACGCATCGTAGGGGCGCCACGCATGGCGCCCCTACGCCCATCGAACCGATCTGCCCGTTTACCCGGCGAGGGCGCCCGCTTCGGCGAGGCGGACACCCGCAAGGCCCATCGCGTCGTACGTGGCGCCGGCGAAGGCGTCGTTCTCGGACGCAAGCTCGGCCATGATCGCCTTCGGCCCCTTGTAGGTGAGCGCGTGCCCGAGGCGCTGCGCCACTTCGGGAATCGTCTCCCACGACGGGCGGCAGTCCACCTTGTGCTCCTCGTTGTACCACCGGTCGAAGGGCGTGCCGTGCTGGTCCGCGCGGCTCGACCCCATCGCCATCATGAGCGTGCGGTTGACGCCCCGGATGCTCTTGGCCGGCACCACGCGCTGCGCATGGCCGTCGTCGCTCACGTACGTGCCCACGGTTTCCACGACCATCGCGGCGGGGAGCACGACGGCGGCGGCGGCGGTCGTCTGGTTGGTCGTGTGATAGCTGTGGAGGATCACGCTCAGGCCCGCGAGGTCAGACGCCGCGCAGGCGCCGGCCTGTACCGGGTCGTCTTCGAGCACGTAGAGCGCGCCCGCGTCGGCAAGGCGGCCTCGGAAGGTGGCAACGTCTAGCGGCGCGAGGCCGAGGCGCTCGCAGCCCTGCGCGTTGGGGGCCTTGCTGTCGGTCACGAGCCAGCCGTCGCCCGCGCCTTCGACGCGGTGGGGCAGGTAGCCGAGCACCTCGCCGCCCACGGCCTGCGCGAGCTTGACAAGCATCGCGTTGTCTTCCACGGTGGCATGGGCCGAGCCGAGGAAGAGCACCGGCCCTTCGGCCGAGCGCAGCACGGTTGCGGCGCGGTCGTAGGCTTCCTCCCATGAGGCGGCGCGGAGGGCGCCATCCGTGCCGCGCACGAGGGGGCCCGAGGCGCGGTCGTCGTTGAAGCGCACCACGGCAGCGTTGACGCGGTCCTCGTCGGGCAGCCAGTAGTCGTTCACGTCCGCGTTGGCGCGCGGCACGATCTCCATGACCAGGTTGTCGCGCACGCGGTAGAAGCAGTTGCTCCCCTTGCCGTTGGTGACGGTGATCGAGGGCGTCTCGGACATCTCCCACGCGCGGGCCTTGAAGCGGCTCTCGGCGCTCGTGAGCGCGCCGACGGGGCAGATGTCCACCACGTTCATCGAGTACGGGTCGTCGAAGACCACGCCGGGCGCCGTGAGCGGGTAGTTCTTGACGCCGCGGCTGATGATGGTGAGCTGGTCCGACTTCGAGATCTCGCTCGTGAAGCGCGTGCAGCGCGTGCAGTTGATGCACCGCTCGGCGTCGAGCACGACGCGCGGCCCGAGGGGCACGCGCTTGGGCTTGTGGACCTTCCGGAACTCGAAGCGCGAGCCTTCCGGGCCGTACTTGTAGGCCTGGATCTGGAGCGGGCACTGCCCGGCCTGGTCGCAGATCGGGCAGTCGAGCGGGTGGTTGATGAGCAGGAACTCGAGGTTGCTCTCGTTGGCCCCCTGCACGAGGTCGCTCGTCTGGCCGGTCTCGACCACCATGCCGTCGCTCGCGTCGAGCGAGCAGGCGGTCTGGAGCTTGGGCATGAACGCGATCTCGGGCGAGCCGTCGGCGGTGAGCTTCGGCTGCCGCGTGGCCTGGTCCAGCGCGGGCGAACCGGCGCGGATCAGGCACTGCCGGCAGTTGGCCGGGATCGAGAGGGCGGGGTGGTAGCAGAAGTGCGGCAGCTCCAGCCCGGCGTCGAGCATGAGCTGGAGCACTTTGGTCTGCCCTTCGAACTGGACGGTCTGGCCGTCAATCGTAATCTGCGCCATCGGAGAAGTACGGAGGTAGGTCAGGATCAGGGTGTTCGTCGTTCATGGTTCGTGGTCAGAAGAACACAGCAGTGCGCGGAGGCCTCTGGCCATGATCGATCATCAACGATCCAAGATCGAAGTCAGCCGGCCTTTTCGACGAGCACGCCGGTGGCTTCGAGCTGGAGTTCAGGCGTGTCCTTGAAGCCAGTCGAGTCGGCGGCGGCGGCGCCGATTCCTTGGCCATGTGCTCGGCCTTCTCGGCGCTGAGCGTGCTCTGCGTGAGTTTGCCGGTGGCCACCACGCGCCGCCCGGCGATGTCCTTGGGCATCGTCCAGGCGTAGGTGCCGTCGCCTTCTTGGGCACCGTGATGCGGATCGTGCCGGAGGGCGTCTCGATGGTCGCCCAGCAGCCCGCCATCTGGCAGACGTTGCGGAGCGTGCCGGCGACCGTCACCGTCTGTCCGTCGAGCGCGGCGCCGTCGGCGGTCACGGACTCAGCGGTGCGGGCATCGGAGGTATCGGTGAGGGCGGTGCCGTAGCTGTCGAAGCCGGCGACGGCCACGATGGGCGCGGCGGCGTCGGCGGCGGGCGTCTCGGTCTTGCAGGCCGCGAACGTGAGCGTGAGGGCGAGGAGCGGGAAGTAGCGCATAGGGGGAGGCATCGGGGGCGGGTTTCAGGCCCGCCGCTACGGAAGATCAGGGAGACGTGGGGGCGGGCGGTGTTACGAGCGCGCCCTCGCGCACCTTCTCGTTGACCGCCGCGAGCACAGCCAGCACGGCGAGCACGACGGTGAGGACGAGCAGGGCCCGGCTGCGGCCCGCCTCGCCCGCCCGCCGCATTCGCCCGGCAAAGAGGAACACGACGATGGAGAGGCCCATGAGGACGAGCGCCATAGCGGTTCAGGAAGATTGTTCGTGGCGCCGGGCTGCCGCGCCCCCAGGGTCCACGTAACCCCGCCATAGAGCGCCCCTACTGCCGCCCACCAGGCGAGGTTGAACACGACGCGGGCCAGGGCGGGGGCGTGGCCCGTTGTACCACGCGTTCCAGAGCGTCATGAACACAAACATCCCCAGTCCAAACGTGTAGGTGCCGCGGATGACCGCGTGGCGAAGGGTAGGTGAAAGGGGCATAGGCGTCATCAAAACACCCCCGCGATGCTGAGCCCTGCGGCGGCGATGGACGTGAGGAGCAGCACGATGGCCAGGCCCATCAGCATCCCCGCCTCGCGCGTCCGCTCCTGTTCGCGCAGCCGCGTGGCGAGGAGCAGGCAGATCACGCCGATGACGAGGCCGGGCAGGTAGAGCAGCATCGCTCAGGCGGTGGTGGCGGACACGGAGGCGCCGTCGCCCCCGGTCGTGAAGACGCTCGGGCGGCACTTGCGCTCGAACTCCTCGCGGAAGCGCGTCACCGTCCAGCGCACGGGCCACGCGGCGGCGTCGGCGAGCGCGCACACGGTGCGGCCCTCCATGCCGTCGCAGAGCGAGATGAGCAGGTCGAGGTCGCGCAGGTTGCCCTCACCCAGATCGATGCGGGTGACGATGTTTTCGAGCCAGCCGGTGCCCTCGCGGCAGGGCGTGCACTGCCCGCACGACTCGTGGTGGTAGAAGTGCGTGATGCGCCGCAGGAACGTCACCATGTCGGTGTCCTCGTCGAGCACGAGCATCCCCGCCGTGCCGAGCATCGAGCCGGCGTCGCGGAGCGTCTCGGCGTCCATCGTCGCCCCTTCGATCATCGCCGCCGTCATCACCGGCACCGACGAGCCGCCGGGCACGACGGCCTTGAGCTTCTTGCCGCCGCGCATCCCGCCGCCGACCTCGTAGATGAGGTCCGAGATGAGCATCCCGGTCGGGTACTCGTACACGCCGGGGCGGTTGACGTGGCCGGAGATGCCGTAGAGCAGCGGGCCGGGGTGCTTCGGGCGCGCCAATACCCGCAAACCACTGCGCGCCCTTGTTCAGGATCAGCGGCGTGCAGGCGAGGCTCTCGACGTTGTTGATGGTCGTCGGGTTGCCCCAGAGGCCCTTCTGGGCGGGGAAGGGCGGCTTGATGCGCGGGTAGGCCCGCTTGCCCTCTAGGGATTCGAGCAGACTCGTCTCCTCGCCGCAGATGTAGGCCCCGGCGCCCTTGTGGATCACGATGTCGCAGCTCCAGCCGGACCCGAAGAGGTTCTCGCCCACGTAGCCCTTCTCGTAGGCCTTCTTGAGCTCCTGCTCCATGTGGGCGATCCACGTGCTGTACTCGCCGCGCACGTAGAGGTAGGCCATGTTGGCGCCGATGCCGTAGGCGCCGATGAGCATCCCCTCGAAGAGCAGGTGCGGGTTATGCTCGAAGATCTGCCGGTCCTTGAACGTGCCCGGCTCGGACTCGTCGCCGTTGCAGGCGAGGTAGCGCGGCTGCCCCTCCTTGACGGGCGGCATGAAGCTCCACTTGAGGCCCGTCGAGAAGCCGGCGCCGCCGCGCCCGCGCAGGCCCGAGGCCTTGACTTCTTCGACGACCTTCTTGACGTCCCACGCGCCGGAGGTGAGCACCTTTTTGATGGCGCTGTAGGCGCCCTGCTGCTCGGCCACTTCGAGCTGGTGCAGGTTCTGCACGCGCGGCAGGATCACCGGCTCGTACTGGCGCCAGTCGCCGGCTTTGGTCTGGGCTTGCTTGGGAGCTTCCATAGAGATCAGCGCACCCACGCGCGGGGGCGCGCAGGGCGGTCGTCGGGTGAATCGGAAAGGGGGAGCGAGAGCGCCGGGCGGCGCTCGGCGGCGGCGAGTTCGGCGTCCACGATGCGGGCGATGAGGGCGTCGGCCTGCTCGGCGGCGCGCGAGAGCACGACGTCGAGTTCGTCGGCGTCGGAGAGGGCGCGCAGGGCCTCGTAGATGTAGAGCTTGCGGCGGAGCGCGTCGCGCTGCCGCACAGAAGCCCCAGCCCGACATCGCCGCATCGTGGACACGAAGATGAGCGCGTTGAGCCACGGCATGTTGTCCGGGTCGCGCGATCGCCAGGCCGAAGACGCCAGGGCCCACCAGCACGAGCGGCATGCCGCCAGGATCACGGCGCATGGGCCACTGCTGCGCGAGCTGCTTCCGCATCTTCGCGATCTCCCGGTCGATGTACGACACGTCGAGCAGGGCGAGGCCTTCGCGTTCCTTCTTCTCGGCCCACGACTTGGCGGGCACCTGGAGCTTGCGGTTGAGCGTGTCGAGCTCGCGCACGAGCAGGCGCCGCACGCGCTCCTCACGCGTCGTGAGCACGGGCCCCCTGGGCGGGCGCCGCGTGGTGGCCTGCGCCCGGCCTATCGTGCGGGCCGGCAGGGCGGGCTCGCGTGCAGGCGCGCTGATGCCGCCGCCCGGCGCCTCAGCGGCGCGGCGCTCAGCAACGAGCGAGAGGTCGAGCGGCACAGCGGCAGGGGTTATTCGAACGTCTCGGCAACGGGGGGCGCCACGTAGCGCTCCGTCGCGCCGGCGTCGTCGCGGCGCTGGAAGTCCGCCGCGTCGTCCTGGGGGAGCGTGACGGTCTCGAAGGGCCACGACTCGCCCGCGCGGAGCGTGTCTACGAGGCGGTCCACCTTCTCGCGCGTGAGGTTGTGGACGTACTCGGCGTTCGTCACCTGGAGCATCGGCGCCGAGCCGCACGCGCCGAGACACTCGGCCTCCTGGATCGTGAACAGGCCATCCTCCGTCGTCTCGCCGGCGTGGACGCCGAGCTTCTCCTCCAGGTAGTGGAGCATGTCGTAGCCGCCGCACACCTGGCACGAGAAGCACGTGCACACGTCGAGTACGTAGCGCCCCTTCTGCTCTTTGAAGTACTGCGTGTAGAACGTCGCCACGCCGTAGGCCTGCGCGTACGGGATGCCGAGCGTGCTAGCGACAAACTCGATGACCTCGGGGGCGAGCCAGCCGAATTTCTCCTGCGCCAGCCAGAGCGTCTTCATGACGGCGGCCTCGGCGGTCGGGTACTGCAGCTTGAAGCGGTCCACGAGCGCCTGCTCCTCGGCCGTCCACACAAGCTGCGCCGCCTCGATGGCCGGGGCCGGGTGCCGCTCGGGCAGGGGCGAGATCTCCTGAAAAATATTCGACATGCGATGTGCGATATGCGACGTGCGATGGGCGGCGTAGGAGGTGCTTCTGAAGTCGCACGTCATCCGTCGCACCTCGCCAGTCTACTTGTCCGATTCCCCCATCACGGGGTCTACGGTGCCGATGAGGATGACCATGTCGCCCATGTAGGCGCCTTCGAGCATGTATTCGAGGCCCTGCAGGTTGGCGAAGCTCGGCGCGTTGATGCGCGCGCGCCACGGCTGCCCGGTGCCGTCGCTCGCGAGGAAGAAGCCGAGTTCGCCCTTGGGGCTTTCGATGGCGTGGTAGGCCTGCGCGCCCTTGGGCGGCACGGTCCCCTCGCTCGTGTACATGAAGTCGTGGATCATGCCCTCCATTGAGTAATAGACCTCGTCTTTGGAGGGGTAGGCCTTCTTGGCGTCCTCGTTGCGGATGCGGCCCTCGGGCATCCGCTCCAGGCACTGCCGGAGGATCTTGAGGCTCTCCTGCATCTCCTCCATGCGGATGTAGTAGCGGGCCCACGAGTCGCCCTCCTCGCGCATCGGGATGGTGAAGTCCACGTCGGCGTACTTGAGGTAGGGCTCGAAGCGCCGCATATCGTGCGCGATGCCGGAGGCGCGCAGATTCGGCCCGCGCATGCCGAGCAGGATGGCCTCCTCCTTCGTGAGCGTGCCGATGCCGACGTTGCGGTCCATCCAGATGCGGTTGCGGCGCATGAGGTTGAACCAGTCGCCGATGATCTTCGGGTAGCGGTCCACGAAGTCCCGGATGAGGGCAATCGCGGCGGGCGTGAGGTCGTTCGCCACGCCGCCGATGCGGCTGTGCGAGACGGTGAAGCGTGCCCCGGCGATCTCGTCGAAGATCTTGTAGAGGTCCTCGCGCGCCTGGAAGGCCCACAGGAAGACGCTGACCGCGCCGGCGTCCATGAGCCCCACGCCCATCCAGAGCAGGTGCGAGGAGATGCGCGCGAGTTCGCAGCCGATCATGCGGATCCACTGCGCACGCTCGGGCACCTCGATGGCCGCCAGCTTCTCGACGGCCAGGCACCACGCCACGTTGTTGCTGTACGGCGCGATGTAGTCCATGCGGTCCGTATAGGGCATGAACTCCTGGTACGTCTTGTGCTCGGCCAGCTTCTCGATGCCCCGGTGGAGGTAGCCGATGTCGAGCACGCACTTCTCGATGAGCTCGCCGTCGAGCTTGACGACGCAGCGCAGCACGCCGTGGGTGGCGGGGTGCTGCGGCCCGATGTTGAGCGTCATCGCGTGCTCGAGCGCGTCGTGCTCCTCGTCTTGCGAGGCCGGAGCGCCGTCGCCGGCAGCGCGGGCTTCGGCATGGCGGGCTTCGAGCCAGGCGTTCTTGCTCTCGAGGCGGCTGTAGATCGCGCGCTGGTGGCGCGGCCAGAACGTGAACAGGTCGTCGCCGGTGGAGACGCCCGAGACGGTGGCGGCAATGCTCATGTCAATGTGCGATGTACGATGTGCGACGTGCGACGTATCGGGACGTGGTGCTTATCGCGCACGTCGTACGTCGCATATCGTACGTCATTCGGCTTTGGTTTCTTCGAAGCTCTGAACCGGCACGTTGCCGTGGGCCGACGGGTACGGGTCCTCGATGAGGTCGCCGTCGGGGCGGTTGGCGGGAAGCGGGAGCGAGCCGGGGATGCCGAGGAGGGGGAATTCCTTGCGGAGCGGGTGGTACTCGAAGTCCTCGGGCAGGTACATGCGGCGCAGGTCCTCGTTGCCCTCGAAGCGGAGGCCGAACATGTCCCACGCCTCGCGCTCGTTCCAGCCTGCCGCCCGCCAGATCTCGGTCACGCTCGGGAGCGTGGCGTCCTCCTCGTTCACGCGCACCTTGAGGCGGATCCGCTGACCCTTGTCGAGGGCGATGAGGTTGTAGAATACCTCGAAGCGTTCCTCCTCGGTAAAGCGGTCGAGCGCCGAGAGGTCGCTCAGGTAGGTGAAGCCGTGGTCGGTGTAGAGCGCCCGGCACACGTCGAGCAGCGCCGCCCGGGTGACGCGCACGGTGGTCTCGCCCGCATAGGTGGTCACTTCTTCCACCGCGTCACCGAAGGCATTCTGGAGCGCCGCGGCCACCTCGGGCACATGGCTGGCAGCCTTGGCGTGCGGGTTCACCGCCCCGTCGGGCCGGGGCGGCGCGGTGGGCGTGAAGAAGAACTTGAGCGTCTCGTGCGTCTGGGGCGCGTCGGGCATGGAAGCGAGGTTCGTTGTTCGTCGTTCGTTGTTCGTGGTCAGGAAAACCAGGAAGCCCCAGGGCCTCTGACCACGAACAACGAACAACCAACCACAGGCGAGCGAAGCGAGCGGACCGTTACTGCATCTCGTAGACCACGTTCGGGCTGGCCACGAGGTCGCCTTCGGGGCGCAGCACGCGCGGGCGGCCCACCTCGGGCGGCGTGACGAGCTGGCCGGAGGCGTAGTCCTCGGTGAGGCTGTACGTGTTGCGGATCTTCTCCTGGATGTCCATGAGCGCGTGCAGCACGGCCTCCGGGCGCGGCGGGCAGCCGGAGATGTAGACGTCCACCGGGAGGAAGTTGTCCACGCCCTGCACGACGCCGTAGCAGCGGTGCATGCCGCCGGTGGAAGCGCAGGCGCCCATGGCGATGCACCACTTCGGGTCGGCCATCTGGTCCCAGATGCGGCGGATCGTGTGGGCCATCTTGTGTGACACCCATCCGGCAACGATCATGAGGTCGGCCTGGCGGGGCGAGAAGCGCATGGCCTCGCTAGCCGAAGCGTGCCACGTCGTACTTGGGCCCGGCGAAGGCCATCATCTCGATGGCGCAGCACGAGAGCCCCATCGGCATGGGCATGAGCGAGTTGGAGCGCGCCCAGTTAACCACGGTATCGACGCGCGTGGTGAGGTAGCCTTCCTTAAAGACGTTGTCGAGGGCCATCGGGGTCAGGAGAATGCCGGTCCGGCAAACGGGCGAGGCGGGGGGAGGTTCGGGCGACGTGCGACGGAGGACGTACGACTTTCGACGTACAAGACGTGGTTCTTACGTCGCACGCCGTACGTCGCAGGTCACATGTCAAAAGTCCAGCCCGCCCTTCTTGATGTCGTAGACGAGGCCGAGCGTGAGGATGGCGATGAAGATGCTCATCACGCCGAGCACGGGCAGGCCGATGCCGGAGGCGAGAAACTGCCGGAACGTCACCGCCCACGGGTACATGAACACCACCTCGACGTCGAACACGATGAAGATCATCGCGACGAGGTAGAACTTGACCGAGTAGCGGTCGCGCGCGGTGCCGACGGGGTCCATGCCGCTCTCGTAGGCCTTGCGCTTGATGGCGTTGGGGCGCCGGGGGCCGAGCAACTCGGCGCCCTTGAGGAGCGTCATCGAGAGGCCCACCGCGAGCAGGATCTGCAGAAAGAGCGGGACGAACTGGGAGAGCATCGGCGGCGGAGAGTAGGGCGTGGGGAGGCGCAGCACACGGGCGCGGGGGGCAAAGTACCGCCACCGGACCGGATGCGCCAACGGGCGCGCGTGAAGGGCGTGTGCGCCGCTCTGGAGGGGACCCGGTGGTTCACATAGGGGCGCAGGGGGCGCGCGGCCCAGCGCCTGTTTTGAAGCCTCGGCCAAGCCGGGCTTACCGCTGCGTTGTCTTTGGTTACACACGCTTGCGCGGCCCCACGCGAAGCATAACTTCGCCGTTGCAATTCGGGCCTTTCGGGACTCCCTCGATGCCCCTCCCCCACCCCATCCTCTCACACTCCATGCAACGCATCTTTGCGGGGGCCGTCCTCCTGCTGGCCGCCCTATGCTGGCTGCCCTCTGCGTACGCGCAGGACGTCACGTCGGCCTCGGTCAGCGGGCAGATCATCGACGGTACCAACGGCGAAGGCCTCGCTGGCGCCACCGTCATCGCGATCCACATGCCATCGGGCTCGCGCTACGGCAACGTGACACGCTCCGACGGCCGCTTCAACCTCCAGGGGCTCCGCGTGGGTGGGCCGTACAGCGTGACCGTCACGTTCACCGGCTACCGGTCGTTCATCCGCAACAACATGCAGCTTGCGCTCGGGCAGGACCTCGCGCTCAACGTGACGCTCCGCGAGGAAGACGTGGCGGGCGATGAGGTGGTGGTCGAGACGGACCGCAACGCCGTCATCTCCTCCGAGCGCACCGGCGCGGCGACGAACATCTCGTCTGAGCAGATCCAGACGCTGCCGACGCTCAACCGCTCCGTGGCCGACTTTACGCGGCTCACCCCGCAGGCGGCCACGACGAGCTTCAACAACACGATCGCCGGGCGCAACAACCTCTACAACAACATCACGATCGACGGCTCGGTCTTCAACAACGTCTTCGGCCTCTCGGGCGAAGTCGGTGGGCAGGCCAACGCGCAGCCGATCGCGCTCGACGCGGTTGAGCAGATCCAGATCAACATCGCTCCCTATGACGTGCGCCAGGGCCAGTTTACCGGCGCCGGCATCAACATCGTGACCAAGAGCGGCACGAACCGCCTCGAAGGCTCGGCCTACACCTACGTGCGCAACGAGAGCTTCGTGAGCGACAAGGTGGGCGACGCCGACCCGGCGACGCTCAAGGTCAACAACTTCACGCAGAACCGCTACGGCCTCACGCTCGGCGGTCCCATCATCCGCAACAAGGCCTTCCTGTTCGTCTCCGGCGAACTCGGGCGGCGCGCGGATCCGGGCCAGCTCTTCCGCCCCCGCCTCGCGAGCGACCCGGCCGGCACCATCGCCGGCGTGTCGGACGCGAAGGAGTCGGACCTGCAGCAGCTCCGCGACCTGCTCATCTCGAAGTACAGCTTCGACCCGGGCACGTTCGGCGCCTACGACCTCGATACGCACTCCGACAACGTGACGTCGCGTTTCGACTACACGATCTCGCAGCAGCACCGCTTCTCGCTCCGGTACAACTACCTCGAACTCGTACCGCGACGTGCCGCCCTCCGGCTCCGGCGCCAACGGCGGCCGCGCCAACAGCGCCGCCCGCGTGCCGTTCTCGGGCTCGAACTACCGCATCAACAACGACGTCAACTCGTTCATCGGGCAGCTCAACTCGACGTTCGGGACCCGCTTCGCCAACATCGCCCGCATCGGCTACACGGCGCTCCGCGATTCCCGCTCGCAGTTCATCGACCGGCCGTTCCCGCTCGTCGATATCGAGAGCGGCGGTGGGCAGACGATCACGAGCTTCGGCGCCGAGCCGTTCACGCCGAACAACGTGCTCGACACGGACATCTTCCAGTTCTCGAACGACTTCTCGGCCTTCCTGGGCCGCCACACGCGTCACGCGTGGGCACGTCGAACGAGTTCTACAAGCTTCGCCAACGGCTTCACGCCGAACTACTACGGGCGCTTCCGCTTCCGTTCGTTCGCGGACTTCTTCGCGCACGTCAACGCCGCCGACCCGACGGCCGCCGGCGTGCCGCAGCCGTCGCCTCTTCAACCAGCAGTACTCGGCGGTCGCCGGGGTGCCGGTGCCGCTCGCCGAGATCTCGGCGGCGCAGCTCGGGCTCTACGCGCAGGACGAGTACGCGCTCCAGAAGAACCTCCGCGTCACGCTCGGCCTCCGCGTCGATGTGCCGGTGTTCACGAGCGACCTGCCGGCGCGAACCCGACCGTCGCGGCGCTCACGTTCCGCGACGCCGAGGGCAACCCGGAGAAGATCGACGTGTCGAAGCTTCCCGACTCGAAGCCCCTGTGGTCGCCCCGCCTCGGCGTCAACTGGGACGTCAACGGCGACAAGAGCCTCCAGGTGCGCGGCGGGACGGGCGTGTTCACGGGCAAGATCCCGTTCGTGTGGGTGTCCAACCAGGCCTCCAACAACGGCGTGCTCTTCGGCGAGACGCTCGTGCAGGCGGCCTCCACGGCCACCAACACGACCTTCCTGTGCCTGCCCGGCACGGGCGTGACGGTCAACGGCGCGGCCGTGCCGTGCCAGAAGATCGTGTTCTCCGACAACGTGACCAAGTACGTGCCGGCCAACCCGACGCTGCCCGCCGACGGTGCTCATCAACGTCGACCGCGAAGGACTTCAAGTTCCCGCAGGTGTGGCGCACCAACGCCGCCGTCGACGCGAAGCTGCCCTTCGGCTTCGATCGGCACGCTCGAGGGCCTCTACTCGAAGGACATCAACGCCGTCTTCCACCGCAACGCCAACCTGGCCGCGCCGTGGGCCGCTTCCCGGGCCCGGACTACCGCGCGCGCTTCGGCGGCACCGATGCCACGACGCGCGTCAACCAGAGCGTGACGAGCGCCATCGTGCTCGACAACACGAGCCAGGGCTACCAGTACTTCGTCACCGCGCAGCTCCAGAAGAGCTTCAACGCCGGCCTGCTCGACGGCCTCTTCACGAGCCTCGCCTACACGAACTCGGAAGCGAAGGACCTCACCTCGTCCACGAGCGCGATTGCGGCGACGGCCTACAACAACAACCAGGTCTACACGAACCCGAACGACCCGGTGATCGGCTACTCGGGCTACATGCAGCGCCACCGCGTGCTGGGCATCGCCGGGTACAGCCTGAAGTACCTCGGCCTGGCCGGCACGAGCCTGTCGCTCGTCTACTCGGGCGGCTCGGGCTTCCGCTACTCGTACACGTACTCGGGTGACATGAACGGCGACCGCATCAGCGGCAACGACCTCATCTACATCCCGGGCCACGCCGCGAGCGAGATCGAGATCAACCCGGCCACGCGGCGACACCGCGCACGGCCGCGCAGATTCGCGATCAGATCGAGGCGTTCATCGCGCAGGACCCGTACCTGAGCAAGCACCGCGGCGAGTATGCGAACGCAACGCGCGCCGGCGCGCCGTGGGCCAACCGCGTCGACTTCGGCCTCAAGCAGCAGTTCTTCGTGCCGACCGGCGCGCGCCGCACGAAGGTCGAACTCTCGGTAGACATCCAGAACGTGGGCAACCTGCTCAACAAAAACTGGGGCGTCTTCCAGACGGTCAACTCCGGCGTGACGCAGTTCCTGCAGTACCGCACGTCATCAACAGCCGCACGACGCGGGCAGCCGACCTTCACGATGCCGCTCCAGGGCGGTAACGTGCTCGCCTACGACGTTCCGCAACGACACGGACTTCACGAGCCGCTGGCAGGCCCAGTTCGGTATCCGCGTGGCGTTCTGATCTCAGTAGGAGACCTTTGAGGTTTTGAAAACCTCAAAGGTCTGGTTTCGGGCCGCGCTCTCCGCAAGGGGGGCGCGGCCTTTTGCTTTCCCCTGTTCGCCACGGCCCCGCTCCCCTGCCGGGCTTTGTGGCCGTAGCACCCCCTGCTTAAAGCGGAGGGACGGAGTGTTCGAGGGCATCACCTACGTGCAGGGTGCCGCCTTCGAGGATGCGGGCGCGCAGGCCACCGTGGCCCTTCATGGCCTTGAAAAGGCCCTCGATGCCCTGCACCCGTTCGAGGTAGGCGCATGGGTGGCAGCGCTGAACGCCCTCGAAGAGCACCGTGCCGATGCGGAAGCGCTGCTTGAGGAGCGCCTCCAGGTTGACGCCGCGCACGAGCAGGTTGCGGCGCGTGTCTGCCCCGGTGAGGGGGCGGCCGAGCAGGGCCGCGGCCTCAGCCAGGGCTTCTTCGGCCACGATCGATACCTCGCGGTGGGGCCCGGGCCAGCGCGACATCGCCCCCCGGCGCGCGTGGTAGCGGTCGCCCACGAGTCCGCGCCCCGCCTCAGCGACCGCCTCGGCGACGGACTGCATGGGCGCTTTGGCGCGTGGCGCGAGGTAGAGCGCCACCAGCTGAGGGGCCGCCGAATGCAACACAGAGGGAACGGGCTTGATCGTAACCCGTAACGATCTAAGCTTTAACCCATGTTCCTGATGCGCTCTGCCCGGCTTCCGCTGGCGGCCCTCGTGTTTGCCGCTGTCGCCCTGAGCGCGTGCGACAGTACAGATCTGGCCGAAACCAACGTGGACGGCACCTACGCCGTGACCACCTACACGTTTACCCCGACCGCCACCGCGATCCCGCCGGTGAACGTGCGGAACCGGCTCGACGTGCCGAACACGTCGATGACGTTCGCGGGCAGCAGCCGCTCGTACGTGCTCATTTTCCGCTTTGCCGCCGAGGCGGCGCAGTACCTCGTGTCGGGACGCTACACCACCTCGGGCTCAACCGGCGTGGTGGTCGCCTTCAGCGGCACCGACCGGCGCCGCCTGCTGCTGCCCGCCGAAGTCACGTTCCGCTACGATGAGGCCGCCCACACGCTTACGTATCAGGGCGCGCTCTTGAACGTGAACCTCGCCGAGTATGACGCGCAGCAGTATGGCGGTCTCAACTCGGTGGATGGCACGCTGGCGATAACGCTCACCCGCCGCTGATCGCGCGGCAGGCGGCGCGTCGGGCGGGCTGTTGCCTGACGCAGAAGTGACGCCGGGCCTGCTCGTGCCGCGCTGGATCGCCGTGACGTCCGGGCGCCTGGAAAGGGCCTGGAGGCCCCCTCTTTCTTCCTGATTATGCTGAATGCCCTACCACGGCGACTGACGGTTGTGCTGCTCATCTTTGCCGCCGGGCGCGCCCGGCGCGCAGGCCCAGGTGCGCGGCCTCAGCTACACCGCCGCGCCCACCGCCGCCTTTGTCCGCTTCGACCAGGAGGCCGGATTCCGCGACCATGCGTTCTACGGCGGCGCGCTCGGCTTCGGCTTCGGTGAGTTGCTCGACGTGAGCGGCCTGTATCTGCGCAGCGCCTCGGTGCGGAGCGATCTGTCCGGGCTCAACTCGTCCGGGGCCTCCAACCCGTCGCTCCAGGCGCGCTCGGGCCTGCGCTACGACCTCGATCTCTACGGGGCCACTGTGCGCCTCAACGGCGGAAGCGCGGCGCTGCGGCCCTTTGGCGTGGCCGGCGCAGGCGTGCTCCGCTTCCACCCGCAGACGAGCGGCACCACGCGCACGGAGTCCATTTTCGTGCAGTATGGCCTGGGCGCCACCTACACCCTCGCCGACCGCTACGCCCTCTCGGCGAGCGTCGGGCAGATGGCCTACCGCTACAGCCCGTTCGCGACGTTCGGCCTCGGCAACGACCTCTCGCTCGACCCGGCGGATTTTCCGCTCCGCACAGTTTATAACAACCAGGTGCAGGCCGCGCTGCGGGTGTACCTCGGCGGCCGGCGGCCGGGCGAGGAGACGGAGGCGGACCGGGCCTTCCGGAGCCAAATGGGCGGCAACCTGCGCGTGTTTGCCGAGCCCTCCTATGGCCTCGTGAACTTCAACTCGCACCTCGGGCCGGGCTTCCCCGAGCGCCAGCCCCTGGCCGGGGTGAGCGCCGGGCTCGACCTCGGGCCGTTTGTGGGCGTGCGCGGCTTCTACCTGCGGGCTACCGACGAAGACAAGGCCTTCGACGCGCCTTTCTCCGGCGTGCGTCCGCTCGCGCTCTATGGCGGCGAACTCAACTTTCGCTTTGCCCAGGACCGCACGGCGCGGGTGACGCCCTACCTCATCGCGGGGCGGGCTACCTCGACGCGGGCCAAGGCTATGCCCCCACGGGCACATCGGGCACCCTCACCGACCGGCCCTTCGCCGTGGCCGGTGCCGGGCTCGATGTGCCGCTCACGCGCGGGCTGCGCCTGAAGGCCGCCGCCCGCTCGCTGCTGATGTCGGCGGAGGATGCGGACAACGTGAGCCTGCCCACGCGGGTCTACGGCAGCCCCACCTACACGGCGGGCGTCGAACTGAGCTTCGGCACGGGCCGCTCGCGCACGGCGCCCCCCGTTGTGGCCACGCGCGCCGCCGCTGAGGCAGCGGCGCTCGACAGCGTCCGCGCGGAGTCGGCCCGGCTGCGCGCCGAGACGGCCCGCTTGCGCGCGGAAGTCGAGGCCACGCAGGCGCTCTACGCCGAAGCCCTCGCCACGCCGGATTCGATGACCGTGCGCCGCGACTCCCTGATGCGACTGCTGCGGGAAGCCCGTCTCGCTGCCCGTCCCGACCCGGTGAAGCCCGCGCCCGTGGTGCGGGTCGATACCGCGCGGTCCAACATCTCCAACCGGGTGCTCCAGATCCCGGTGCCGGAAGTCGGCGAGATCTACATCCGCTTCGGCACCCCCGGGAGCGACGTGCAGGTGGAAACGGCCTACGCGCCGCCCATCGTGGTCAACGGGATGCCCGGCGCCCCCGCTACGGCCGTGACTGGCACCCCGGCGGCAGGGCTGACGGCGGAGCAGATCCAGACGCTCGTACGCGAGACGATCCGCGCCGAGCTGTCGCAGCGTACGGCGGTGGGGCAGGCCCTCACCCAGGCCGATGTGGAGCGTGCCGTGCGGGAGGCGTTGCGCAGCCAGACGGCCCAGAACGCGGCACTCGAAACGGTGGCGCAGCGCCTGAACTCGCTCGAAACCCGTCTCGCCGCCGCGCCTGTGCGCGCCGACACCCTCAGGGCACCGGCCGGGCCGCCGCCGCCCCGCGCCCGGCTCTCGGGGGTGATGCCCCTCGGGGGCGTGCGCTGGGGCACCGGGGCTACGCAGGCGCTCGTCGGCGTCAAAGCCGACCTTCGCCTCCCGAGCGGAGACGTGCGCTTTGTGCCTGAAGTGATCGTCGGCCTGGGCGATGGGGTGTCGTTTGCGGCGTTTGCCAACGGAGTACTCCCGCTCCACCTGGGCTTCGCCCGAAGCTTCCAGCCCTATGTGGGTGCGGGCGTGGGCCTCAACACGCGGAGTGGCCTCGGGGGTCTCGGCCTGGCGCTCAACCTGCTCGCCGGCACCGAATACCCCATCGGGCCGGGCCGAGTGTTTGCTGAGTACTCGACGCTCGACTTCTTCCAGTACCACCGCGTGCTCGCCGGCTACCGGATCGCGTTCTGATGCGCCCCCTCCTGCTGCTCATCCTCCTGCTCGCGCTGACCTCCACCGCAGCGCAGGCGCAGCGCGCCGACACCTCCCGGGCGTCCGCCGCCAGCGTGCAGCGGGTGCAGCAGCGCATCGGCACGATCCGGGGCCGCCGCGTCGTGCGGGTGATCCAGCCGCTCATCATCGTCGGCGTCCGCTCCCGCGCCGGCTGCCTTGCCGGGCGTAACGGCTGCCCCGGGCACGGTCGTGATGGTGCGGACCACCGAGGGCGAGGTGCCCTACCGGATCGGCGCCGGGGGTGTGCTCGTGCCCTTCGCAGAGCGCGTCTCAGCCCGCCGCGCGCGCCCTCGATTCCACGCGGACCGCGCCTCCGCGCCTGGATCCGCCGCGCCTGGGCACGCCTCCTGCGCCCTTGCCTCCGGCCCGGTTGGCGCCGGAGCCCGTCGTGCGCGAGGTCGAGCGCCTGCTCCTCGAAGTGGGCCTGCTGCGCGCGGTAGGGCTGCACTTCGCCTTCGGACAGGCCACGCTCTTCGAGGGCGAAGACCAGACGCTCGACGCGGTGGGCGATGTGCTGAGCCGTCACCCCGAGCTTCGCCTCGCCATCGGCGGCCACACCGATGCGGTGAGCAGCGCCGCCTTCAACCAGCGCCTCTCCGGTGCGCGTGCCGAAACGGTGCGGCGCTACCTCGTCGAGCGCTGGCGCATCGCGCCCGACCGCCTGCGCGCCCAGGGCTTCGGCGAGACGGAGCCCGTCGCCTCCAACGGCAGTGAGACGGGCCGCGCGCTCAACCGGCGCGTGGAATTTCGGGTAGAGTAGCGGCAGTCCGCCCCCTGCGGTGCGGCGCGCACGTTGGGGGGCGGGTTACGCGATCTCCCAGGTTTCGGGGCCGGCGAGGAGGTCCGCGAGGTTGCCTTTGCCCTTTGTGCGGAGCACTTCCTCGGCCTGCGCGTGGAGGGCCGCCTCGTAGGTGGGGCGGTCTTCGCGGTAGAGCACGCCGAAGGGGCGGGGCAGGTCGTCGCGCTCCATCATGCGCGTGGCGATGTGCGCGAGGTCGCGGTCGGTTTCGTCGTACACGAGCGCGTCGTTCACGCTCGCCCCCGGCGCGTTGAGGTCGAAGGCGTCGAGGCGGTGGCCGTCGAGGCGGATCGCCTTCGTGCCGCCATCGAACACGAGCGGCTTGCCGTGCTCCACCATGACCGTGCGAATCGGCTTCGTGTCGCGCTCGGTGAATTCGAAGAAGGCCCCGTCGTTGAAGATGTTGCAGTTCTGGTAGACCTCGATCAGGCTCGTGCCGGCGTGTTCGTGCGCGCGGCGGAGCACGTAGGCGAGGTGCTTCGGGTCGCGGTCGAGCCCACGCGCGACAAAGCGTCGCATCGGCCCCGAGGGCGAGGCTGAGGGGGTTGAACGGGTGGTCGAGGCTGCCGTAGGGCGTGCTCTTGGTCACCTTGCCCGTCTCGCTCGTGGGGCTGTACTGGCCCTTCGTGAGGCCATAGATCTGGTTGTTGAACAGGACGACCTGGAGGTTCAGGTTGCGCCGGAGCAGGTGCACGAAGTGCCCCGCGCCGATCGAGAGCGCATCGCCGTCGCCCGTGATCATCCACACGTCGAGGTCCGGGCCGGGCGGCCTTGAGGCCGGTCGCGATGGCCGGCGCGCGCCCGTGGATGCTGTGGAAGCCGTACGTGTTCATGTAGTACGGAAACCGGCTGGAGCAGCCGATGCCGGACACGAACACGGTCTTCTCGCGCGGCACGCCGAGGTCGGGCATCAGGCGCTGCATGGCCGAGAGGATCGCATAGTCGCCGCAGCCGGGGCACCAGCGCACGTCCTGGTCGGTGGCCCACGCCTTGCGGTCGGCCGGGCTCACGCCGCCGTCGCCGCTCGCGCCGGGGGGCGGCGCGGGCTTTCCGGCGCCGCCGGGGGGCAGCTTCAGGCCGGCAGGCGGCGGCACCGCCCCCTTCGCCACCGGTCCGGGGGGCGGCAGCGTCGGGCTTCGGCTTCGCGCCGGGTGGGCAGCGTGGGCTCGCGGTGCGCCGAAGGGGGCTCGGTATGGTCGCGCGGGTCGGGCGGGAGGGTAGGCATAGGGTCGGTAGATCGTGGACGTTGGTCGATCTGGGACAGAAAAAGCCGGCCAGGCGCTGCTGCTCTGACCCCGAACGTCAACCATGACGCCGGCGTCAGCCGAGCACCTGTTGGACAAACGCCTCGATCTCGGCGGTGCGGAAGGGCAGGCCCTGCACCTTCGGATACGAGACGAACGGGCGCAGCGTGGCGTCGCGCAGCAGGCGCACGAGCTGCCCGTTGTTCAGTTCGGGCACGACGAGGTGGCCGAAGCGCGCGAAAATCGGGTCGAGGTCGGGCGGGAGCGGCCAGATGTAGCGCAGGTGGATGCTCGACACCGCGTGCCCGGCCTCGCGCAGGCGCTCGCCCGCCGCCTCGATGGCGCCCCGCGTCGAGCCCCAGCCCGACGATCAGCACGTCGCCCGATTCCGGGCCGGTGACGACCGTGGGGCGGAATCGAGCGCTGCACGCGCTGCACCTTTTCGGCCCGCAGGCGCACCATCTGCTCGTGGTTGGCCGGGTCGTAGCGAGACGTTGCCCGGTCTCGTGCTGCTTCTCCAGCCCGCCGATGCGGTGCTCCAGCCCGGCGGTGCCGGGGCGGGCCCACGGGCCGCGCGAGCGTCTCCGGGTCGCGGCGGTAGGGCAGGAAGCGCGGGCCGTGCGGGTGGCGCTCGGAAGGCGCGTGGACCTCGGCATAGGCGCCCTGCTCCTCGGCCTCCTTCACCGTCTCGAAGTGGACCGGGAAGTCCGCGAGCAGGTCGGGGTCGGGGATGCGCCAGGGCTCGGAGCCGTTGGCGAGGTAGCCGTCGGCGAGCAGGATCACCGGCGTCATGTAGCAGCACAGCGATGCGCGCGGCCTCGTAGGCCATCTCGAAGCAGTCGCCGGGGGTGCTGGCGGCGAGGACCGGCATCGGCGCCTCGCCGTTGCGCCCGAAGATGGCCTGGAGCAGGTCGCTCTGCTCGGTCTTGGTGGGCAGGCCGGTCGAAGGACCGCCGCGCTGCACGTCCACGATCACGAGGGGCAGCTCCGTCATCACGGCCAGGCCCATCGCCTCGGTCTTGAGCGCCATGCCCGGCCCGCTCGTGCCGGTCATGCCGAGGGCGCCGCCGAAGCTCGCGCCGATGGCCATGCCGATGGCGCCGATCTCGTCCTCGGCCTGGATCGTGAACACGCCGAAGTTCTTGTGCTTGCGCAGTTCGTGGAGCAGATCGGAGGCGGGCGTGATCGGGTAGGTGGCGTAGTAGAGCTCCAGCCCCGACTGCTGCCCCGCCGGCACGAGGCCCGAGCGCGAGCGCTTCGGCGCCCCGGATGGCGCGGTAGCGGCCCGGAGGCTGCGGCGCCGGCGCCACCTCGTAGCGGTGCGCGAAGGCCTCCACGGTCTCGCCGTAGTGGTAGCCTTTGCGCAGCAGGAGCAGGTTGGCCTGCTGCACGGCGGCGTTGCGGGCGAAGCGCTTCGTCACCCATTCGAGCGCGGGCTCGACCGGGCGGCTGTAGAGCCAGAGCGCGAGCCCGAGCGCGAACATGTTCTTCGAGCGGTCCGTGTCTTTCGCGCCGAGCCCGGAGCCGGAGAGCGCCTCGCGCACGAGGCTCGTCATGGGCACCTCGAAGAGCTGCACGCTGCCGCGCAGCGCCTCGCCGTCGAGCGGATTCGACTTCGTAGCCGGCCAGGCTCAGGTTGCGCGCGTCGAAGGCGTCGCGGTCCACGATCACGGCCCCGCCCGCGCGGAGGCGGTGGAGGTTGACCTTGAGCGCGGCCGGGTTCATGGCCACGAGGAGGTCCACCTCGTCGCCGGGCGTGCGGATCTCGTGGGCGCCGAAGTGGAGCTGGAAGCCGGAGACGCCCGTAGGTCGTGCCGGCCGGGGCGCGGATCTCGGCGGGAAAGTCGGGGAGGGTGGCGAGGTCGTTGCGCGAGAGGGCGGTGGCGTGCGTGAACTGCGCGCCCGTCACCTGCATGCCGTCGCCCGAGTCGCCGGCGAAGAGGATCGTGGCCTCGGGGATCTGTACGAGCGGCTTCGTGGCCGGAGCTTCCATCGGAGGGCGGGGAGACAATCCTGACCCGAACCCCCCGGCGCGCGCGGCGGTTCAGCCCGCGCCGCGCCGCCGTCTCGGATTCTGGGGGAAGACCGGGCAACAGACGATATTCGAGGTGCGACGTGCGACGTAGAACCGTGACCGGGGCGGAAGCGTCTCACGTCATACGTCGTCTTTCGCACGTTGCCCTTTTCCATGCTCGCCTACGCTGCCCAGACCGAAGCCCTGCGCGTCACCGTGCGGCCCGTGTGGCTTGAAACGCAGTCGGAGCCGCTCGCGGGCAAGTTCACGTTCGCCTACTTTGTCGAGATCACGAACGAAGGGCTGGCGGAAGTGCAGCTGCTCCGGCGCCACTGGTTTATCCGCGACGCCGCCGGGCACATCGAGGAGATCGAGGGCGAGGGGGTGATCGGGCAGCAGCCGGTGATTGCGCCGGGGGCCACCCACCGCTACAACTCGTACTGCGTGCTGCGCACGTTCACGGGCGCGATGGAAGGCACCTACCTCATGCAGCGCCCCTCAGGCGAGCGCTTTCGCATCACGATCCCCCGCTTCGACCTCGTGGCCATGGGCGGGTAGGCCCCACCTGCTGCCTCCGCGCGCTGGACGCGCTCCGGCAGCGGTCCTCCCCCGATTTCGGGGGAGGTGTCCCGCAGGGACGGAGGGGGCACGCCGTCCTACGCCACCATGCGCCCGAACGACCGGTCGAGGTAGACGAGCGGCTCCATGAGCGCTTCGGCCTCGCCGAGGGCCGGGCCGTCTACGGCCGTCACGGCGGCCACGACGAGCAGATGGTCGCCCGCCGAGATGCGCAGGTGGCAGGTGCCGCGCACGCGCGCGAGGCAGGGCAGGCGCGGCACGCCGTCGCCGTCGCGCGCGTCGAAGCCATCGAAGCGGGCGGCGGGGTCGAGGTCGGGGCGGGCAAAGCGGCGGGCGAGGTCGTCCTGGAGGTGGCCGAGCACGTGCACGGCAAAGGGCGCGCCCGCCTCCACGGCCGCGCGCAGCACCGAGCCCGGCTGGAGGTTGAACGAGAACAGCGGCGGGGCCAGCGACACGCTCGTGAACGAGCCCACCGTGGCCCCCACCGGCTGCCCTTCGAACACGGACGTGACCACGGTGACGGGCGAGGGCACACGCCGCATCACGCCCCGGAGGGCGTCGGCGAGCGGGTCGGGGGCGCCGCTCACGTGAAGGCGTCTTTGACGCGGGCGAAGAAGCCCTTGCCCCCGCTCGCCAAGTCGGCAGCGGGGCGTTCCTGGAACGACGGCGCCTCGCGGAGCTGCTCGACGAGGCGCTGCTCCTCGGCGGTCAGCTTGGGCGGCATCCACACCTGCACGCGCACGAGTTCGTCGCCGCGCCCGCGCCCGCCGAGTTCGGGCAGGCCGCGCCCGCGCATCCGGAGCACCTTGCCACCCGGCGTGCCCGGGTCGATCTTGAGCGTGGCCGTGCCGTCGAGCGTCGGCACGTCGGCTTCGGTGCCCAGGAGCGCGTCGGGGACGGAGAGGAACAGGTCGTGGACGATGTCGAGGCCCTCGCGGCGGAAGCTCGCGTGGGGCGTCTCCTGGATCTCGACGCGCAGGTCGCCAGGGTCGCCGCCGCGGATGCCGGTGTTGCCGGCGCTCCGGAGCGTCAGGTAGTGGCCTTCGAGCACACCCGGGGGCACCGAGATCGGGATCTCCTCCTCGCCGCGCTGGCGGCCTTCGCCGTTGCAGGCGCGGCAGGGCGTCTTGGGGATGCGCCCCTCGCCGCCGCACGTCGGGCACGGCTGCACGGACACGAACTGCCCGAGAATCGAGCGGGCCACCTGGCGCACCTCGCCGGAGCCGCTGCAGGTGCTGCACGTCTCGAAGCCGGCGTCGCCGCCCTCGGCGCCCGCGCCCTCGCACACGTCGCACGGCACAAACTTGCGCACGCGCACCTTCTTGTCGGCGCCGGTGGCGATCTCTTCGAGCGTGAGCGGGAGCTTGATGCGCAGGTCCGAGCCGGGGCGTCCGCGCTGCGGCCCCCGGGCGCCGCGTCCACCGCCGAAGAGGTCGTCGAAGGCGCCGCCGCCGGCCCCGAAGATGTCGCGAAACTGGTCGAAGATGGAGGAAAAGTCCTGCGGGCTGGGGCCGCCCCCGCCGCGCAATCCGGCGTGCCCGAACTGGTCGTAGCGGGCGCGCTTGGTCTCGTCCGAGAGCACGCCGTAGGCCTCGGTGCATTCCTTGAACTTGGCCTCGGCCTCGGCATCGCCCGGGTTGCGGTCCGGGTGGTACTGGAGGGCGAGCTTGCGGTAGGCCTTCTTGATGACCTCAACGGTCGCCGTTCGTTCGACGCTGAGGATCTCGTAGTAATCGCGCATGAGAGGCGGAAAGGGAGTCGGGGGTCGGGGGTCGGGTCAGCGCTGAGGGGACCGCGGGACGCCTCTGCGGTGCGCCCCGTTGCTCGCTCGGCCCCGATCCCCTCTGCTTAGCCGGCGACGACCACCTGGGAGTGGCGCAGGATCTGGTCGCCCATCCGGTAGCCGCGCCGCGCCTCGGCGACGATGGTGCCGGGCGTCTGGCCCTCGGTGGCGGGGGGCTGGGCGATGGCCTCGTGCAGGTGCGCGTCGAAGGGCTCGCCGGTGGCGGGGATGGCCTTGACGCCAATCGTGGTGAGGGCGCCCTCGAAGTTGCGCACGACGCCTTCGAGGCCCGCGCGGATCGCCTCGGGGGCGTCGGCGCCGAGCGCGTCGAGGGCGCGCTGGAGGTCGTCGAGGGTGTTCAGGAGCGGGCGGATGCCCTCGGCCTTGCCCTCGGCGCGCCACCGGGGCCGCTCGGTGTCGATGCGGCGGCGGTAGTTCTGGAAGTCGGCGGCGACGCGCAGCAGCTGCTCGTTCTTCTGGCGCAGGTCTTCGAGTTCGGCATCGGCCGCGCCGTCCGGCGTGGAGCTGCCGGCGCCGGACGGCGGCGCTGCGAGGGCTTCGTCCTGCGCGGCGCGCAGGGCCGTGCGGGCCACCGTGAGCTCCTGCCTGACGGCGGCAAGTTCCTGCTGGGCGGCGGTGAGCGCCTGCCGGAGGCGGTCGGCCTCGTCGGTGCGCTCGGCGAGTTCATCCACGGCCTGCATCATCTGCTCGGCCGCGCGGGCGTCTTCGATCGTGTTGGGGGTAGCCATGCGTAGGGGGTCCGGTCTGAGAAGAGAACGCTATTCGGAGCGGGAGAGCAGGTCCGCGATGTGCTCGACGAGCCCGACGACGCGGGCGTAGTCCATGCGGGTGGGCCCGACGATGCCCACGGTGCCGGTGGCCTCGCCCACGCGGTACTGCGCGGACACGACGGCGAACCGGCCCGCGCGCCCGTCGTGCTCGCGGCCAATGGTGACGAGGGCGCCGGTGGTGCCGGTAGCGCCGGGCGCGTCGGCGCGGTTTTCGAGCAGCTCGACAAGAAAGCGCTCGTCTTCGAGCAGCGTCACGAGCGTGCGCAACTCGTCGGGCTCGCGGAATTCGGGCAGGTCGATCAGGTGCTGCGTGCCGCTCACGCGGAGGCGGTTGTCGGCCGGCGGCGGGGCAAAGAGCGCATGCGAGCGGTCGAGCACGAGGCGGACGAGGCCCGCCGGGTCCTGCACGCCGCGCACGCGCTCGGCGAACGTCCGGCGGATCTCGTCGAGCGTGAGGCCGCCGAGGCGTTCGTTGAGGTCTTCCACGACGGCGTCGAGCGAGCCGCGCCCGGGCACGGCGTCGAGTTCGAGCACGATCGTGCGCACGAGCCCGCCGCGCAGGCTGAGCACGAACATCACGCGGGCGGACGAGAGCGGGACGGCCTCGATCCGGTCGAGCACGCCGGTGGCGAGGTTGGGCGCGAGCACGACGCCGAGCAGGCTCGAAAGCCGCCCGAGCAGCTTCGACGAGGCGCGGTGGACGTCGTCGGCGCCGCCCATGAGGCGGTCGAGCTCGAGGCGCAGGGCGAGCTTGTCGGCCTCGGTGAGGCCCGGCGTCTGCATGAGCTCGTCCACGAACGTCCGGTAGCCAAGGTCGGTGGGCACGCGGCCGGCGCTCGTGTGGGGATGTTCGAGGTAGCCCGCGTCCTCCAGGTCCGACATCGTGTTGCGGATCGTGGCCGGGCTCAGCTCGAGCCCGTAGCGGCGCACGAGCGGTCGCGACCCCACGGGCGCGGCGGTCGTGACGAACGACGTCACGACGAGGCGCAGGATTTCGCGTTCGCGGGCGGTGAGGCCCGAGGCGGTGAACAGGTCGCGGGGGTTCATGGAGGCTCGGACGCCGGACAAACCAGGGGCCACACGGGCGGGCCTGCCGGACCTTCCGCAACGCGCGGGCAACAGGGCAGGTTGCGCCGGGCGGTGGCGGGCCCGCAGGCCGGGCGGAAAACGAACGCCCGGGCCCCTGCCAAACAGACAAGCCCCTCCCCGCTGGTACACAGGGGAGGGGCCGTGGAGCACGGGCGCAGAGGGGAGCACCCCGCACGCGTCACTCCACGCGTTCGATCTCGGATTCGCGGCGCAGCCGAACCGTCACGCCGCCCTGGGTGGTGTAGCTCCGGTCCGAGTCTCGGCGGAGCGTGGGCACGTCGGGGCTGGACGTGCTGCCGCGCGGCCCGTTGTAGCCGGTGCCGCTGCGGTCGTCGCTGGCCTCGCCGGAGCCGGCCGTGGCGCCGCGCGGGGCCACGTCGTAGCGCGGGCGGACGCCGCTGCCGCCGTAGTAGTAGCCGTCGTCCCGGCCATAGCCGTCGCCGTAGTAGCCCTGGTCGTAGCCGCCGCCTGAGTACGGGTAGGCGCTCGCCGAGTACGGGCCGAAGTCGCCGAGCCAGTCGGCGTCGTCGGGCAGGATGGGCACCGGCGTGTAGCCGCGGGCGCTGTACGGGTCGAAGAAGCGGCTCTGGCCCACATATTCGGCGCGCTGGTTGCGGAAGTTGAGGTAGGCCGCGCGCAGGTCGTCGCCGCGCCGCCACTGGGCGTAGGCGTAGCCGTCGTACCCGCGCGTGCTGACGATCTCGAAGCCGTCGCGCGCATCGCCGACGACGTAGAGTTCCTTCTCGAAGTCCACCCGCCCGTTGCGGTAGAGGGTGGCCCGGATGCGCTCGAAGCCGGCGGGCAGGCGCGTGATGCGGCCCACGTAGCGGCCGTTCTGGTACACTTCCAGTTCGTCGAGCATCAGCTCGACCTGGGCGCGGCTGCCGCTGGCCGAGAGCACACGCTGGCGGTAGACGCTGCGGACCTCGTAGCGGGTGTTGTAGCGGTCGCGTCCGTAGCCGGATTCGGCGTAGACGGTCTGGCGGTAGCGGTAGCGCGTGCTCCAGCCGGAGCGGTAGCGCTGCTCCCACGGCCAGTTGAGGTCGAGGTTGAGCAGGGGCCGGTTGCGGGCGCGGTCGTCGCGTCCATAGCGGTCGTTCCGGTCGGCGCCGTAGCGGTCGGGCTGGACGCGCAGGTTGGGGTCCCAGCGGCGCTCGTCGCGCGTGCTGGGGACGTTCACCACGCGCGGGCCCCCGGTGGAGGCGCGTCCGTTCGAGGCGCGGGCGTCGTCGGCGCGGCGCTGCTCGCCCGGGCGCTGCTGGTCGGCGCGCTGCTGCTCATCCTGGCGGCGCTGGGCGTCGGCACGCTGCTGGTCGTCGGTGGCGCGGCGGGCTTCGGTCGCCCGGCGGGCTTCGGCCTGCCGTTGCGTGTCGGCCTGGCGCTGTTCGCTCTGGCGGCGCTGTTCGTCGGCCTGCCGCTGCTGGTCGGCGCGGCGCTGCTCGTCCTGGCGGCGGGCCTCATCGGCGCGGCGGGCCTCGTCCTGGCGGCGCTGGGCGTCGGCGCGCTGCTGCTCGTCGGTGGCGCGGCGGCCCGAGGCGGGCGATCCGCCGTTGTCGCGCCGGTTGGGCGGCTGCGGCTCGGCGCTTGGGGTGCGCTCGCGGGCGGGGCGGGCCGTTTCGGTGCGCGTGCTCTCGCGCGGCGCCTCGGTGCGCTCCTCGCGGCGCGCAGGCTCGGCGGCGGGCTTGCGGGTGTCGGCAGGGGGCGGGGGATCGGGGGCGCGGCGCTCTTCGGTGCGCGTGCCGCCGGTCTGGCCGCGCTGCGCGAACGCCGGGGTGGCGCACACGAGCAGCAGCGCGAACGGCAGCAGCGCCGCAGCAGCCGGCGGGCGCGGGCGGGCGCCTTGGGGTGGGGGCGAGCAGGTGCGCGAGCAGGTGCCCACCGAGGGTCGGGCGGAACCCGAGCGGGGACGGTAGCCGGGAGTCATGGCGGTGAGGGCTTGAGGGAGGAAGCGATAGAAGAGCGTGGGGAGCGCTGATCGTTGTTCCTCCAAGCCCTGTGCCGATCGCGCTGGTGGGCCCGTCAGGGCGCTTTTGGCGGCCCCCGCGTCTACCGCCGTAGACACCCCGCCCGTGGAGCGTCCTATTCCGTCGCTTCCGCGCCCGCCGCGCCTGCCGACGCCCCACACCATGAGTCCCCCGAGGTGGCCCGCGCGCCCGACCGCCGCCGCCGCCGCAAGCGCGAGCACCGCCGCCGCGATGCGCAGCGGCCAGCCTTCCGGAAGGGCGTCCGTGCCGGCGGGCGCGCACGTCCGCCCACGCGAGCAGCCCGGTGGAGTACGAGGGCCAGGCCGAGCGCCCAGTTGCCCGCTATCTCATGGTCTTCCACCCAGCGCTCGACGGCCGGATCGCCCTCCATGCTGTGCAGCAGCGTCTCGCCGGTCTGCCGCGCCGCCACCGCCCCGGTGCTGCCGAGCGCGAGCAACACGAGCGCGAACCGCCGTCCAAACGCCGCGCCGGTGGCCCCCCATGCCAGCGCCCCGAGCCCCCCGACGAAGATCAGAGCGACCGGGAAAGTGGACGACGAGCGGGTGCAGGTACGGAATCGTCATGGGCGCGGCACAGGCAGGTTCGGGGCGAGGGCCTAATTTCGGGCCTTCGCGCGGTGCTGCGCGCCGCCGCCTCCCGTTTCGCCCCCCTCCCGTGCGCTTCAAGCTCTTCTCCGACCCCGTCCACGGCTTCGTGTCGGTGCCGCGCGGGCGGGTGCTCGGGCTCGTCGAATCGCCGGAGGTGCAGCGGCTGCGGCGGATCCGGCAACTCGGCGTGGGCGACCTCGTCTTTCCCGGCGCCGAGCACTCCCGCTTCGGGCACGCCCTCGGCGCGATGGCGCTCATGCACGACGCCCTCGCGACGCTCGCCGAGAAGGGCACGCCCATCAAGCCGCCCGAGCACGAAGCCGCCCTCGCCGCCGCGCTCCTGCACGACATCGGGCACGGGCCGTTTTCGCACACGCTCGAACACCTGCTCCTCGGCCGGCCACCCGCACGAGGCCATGAGCCGCGCGCTCATCGTGTCGATCGACCAGCGCTTCGGCGGGGCGCTCGAAGAGACGCTCGCCATCTTCGACGACACCCACCCGCGCCCGTTCTTCCACGACCTCGTGGCCGGGCAGCTCGACGTAGACCGCCTCGACTACCTCCGCCGCGACTCGTTCTACACGGGCGTCGTCGAGGGCGAGGTGGGCGTGCTGCGGCTCATCAAGACGCTCGGCGTGGAGCCGGTGGAGGGCGGGGCCGGCAGCCGGCTCGTCGTGGAGGCCGAAGGGGGCCTATGCGGTCGAGAGCTTCCTGATTGCGCGGCGGCTCATGTACTGGCAGGTGTACCTGCACAAGACCGTCCTCGCGGGCGACCATGTGCTGCGCGGCGCCCTTGACCGCGTGCGGGCGCTCCTGCACGACGGCCACGCCCCCACGCGCGACGCCTGCGCGGCCCCGCTCCTCTTTTTCCTGGAGCGCACCGCCCTCGACCTTGCCGACCCGGAGGTGCAATCCACCTTCTGCCGCCTCGACGACACCGACGTGCTCGTCTCGCTCAAGCGCTGGACCGAGGCGCGCGACCCGATCCTCGCCGACCTCGCCCACCGCTTTATCGCGCGCCGCCTCCCCGCTGTCACCTTCCTCGACGCGCCGCCGGACGACGCCACGCGCGCCGCGTGGCACGCCGCCACCGCCGAGTTTCTGGTCGCCACGAAGCTCGCCACGCCCGCTACGGTGGATGCCGCTGTGCCGTACTACCTCCAGTTCGGCGAGGCGCGCAACACGGCCTACGCGCGCACGTCGCCCATCCTGATCCGGCAGAGCAACGGCACCGTGCAGCCCTTCAACGAGGTCTCTAGCGTCCTCTCCGGCAGCGCCCCCGTCACACGCCCCTATGTCGCCCACCCGAAGGGCGTCGGGCCGGGGTGACGCGGGGCGCGCAGGGGCACCCCTTGCCGCACGCGCGCCGGCCGAAGCACGGAGGCCCCGTTTAGCTGTGGCAGGCGGCCGCCACGCGCGACGCAATGCGGTTGCTCAGCTCGAAGCCGTCCCAGGTCAGCCGGGCAGGGTCGCTCGTGTTGGTTTGCACCGCGACCGCCACGGCGGGACCGGCGTACCAGCGGGCCCAACTCACGTAGCCAGGAATGTAGCCGCTGTGACCGTAGGCCGTGCCAAGCGGCGTTGCGTCGATGTGAATGCCAAGCCCATAGGCGGCGCCTGTTTCCGGATCCCGGTGCGTCACCTCGGAGGCTTCTCGCCAGCGTGCGGGCGAGAAAAGCGTGGCGGTGCTGAAGAGCGTGATCCAGCGAGCCAGGTCGGGCGCTGAGGACGCGAAGCCCCCGCCTCCGGATTCGAACTGCGGATTGTAGAGCAGCTTTCCATCCTCGATCATCGCATCGCGCCCGAAAAAGTTGTCTGGCCCGGCGTACCCCTGCACGAGCCCGGCAAGGTCGCGCCGGTCTGAGGCGCCGGTGGCGCTGAGGTGGTAGGGCACGAGAAACTGCGTGCGAATGAACTCGACAGCCGGCATCCCGCGACCCGGTCGATGATGTGGGCGAGCAAGACGAAGTTGAGGTCGCTGTAGCGAAACGTGCCCCGCGCTGACAGCGGGTTGCGGCGCAGGGGCCCCACCCAGTCGTCGAGGGTGCGGATGCGGGTGGGGTTCTGAATGAGGTCTTGCATGAACACGCCATCGTACTCGCCGTACCCACTGCGGTGCGAGAGCAGCATCCGCACGGTCACGCTGTCGGCTGCGGGCACATCGACGCCGGGAAGGTACTGGGCGATGGGCGCGTCGAGGGTGAGCCTGCCCATGTCGACCAGCCGAAGGGCCGCGGCGGCATACAGGGTCTTGCCAATGCTGCCGGCGAGCATCCGGCCATCGGGCGCGAGGGGTTGCTCGCGTGCATAGTCGGCCCAGCCGCTTGCTACCGCAACCGGCTGCGAGAGGCGCGTGGGGACGTAGACGGCCACCGAAACGCCCGGAATGCGTGCGCCCTTGACGGAGGTGGCCAGCTCGGCGCGCTCGATTTCTGCAATGGCGGCGCGGCTACAGGAGCGTTCCGGGGCCGCAGTGGGCACCGACGAACGGCAGCCCAGGGCGAGGCCAAACGGGAGCGCCACGGTGAGCAGGAGCGGAGTGCAGCGCATGAGGAAGCACGGGGTGCTAATTGTTTAGCACATAGTACCTCGTCTACCTCATGGATGCAAGGGGCGCCCCCTCTTTTCGCTGCAGCCTTGCTCAGCCCGGCCAGTGGATGAGTTCGAGGGGGTTGCCCTCGGGGTCGTCCACGAACACGCGGTCGGCGCCGGGGATGGGCGTGGTTTCGCGGAAGGGGATGCCGAGGGCGGTGAGGTGCTGCCGGAGCGCGGGCACGTCCGCCACGGCAAAGGCCGGGTGGCGGCGGCCCGGCGGCTCGGGGACGGTCGTTTCGAGCAGGTGCAACTGCTGCCCGCCCGACGGCGAACCAGCGGAGGCGCTGCCCCTTGCTCGTGAGCGCGGCGGGCGGCAGGATCTCGGGCAGGCCGAGCACGTCGCGGTAGAAATCGCCCGTGCGCGCAAGGTCCACCACGGCAATCGTGACGTGGTGGAAGCCGGTGATGTCCATGAGAGGTAGCTCGTTATTCAGCCTGCTCAGCGTATTCGTCCACGACGCTGTCTGAGAGATGGGCGAGGTGCTTGAGCCCGAATAGCTCACGCACGCTCTCGTAGGAGAGGTAGGTGCAGCTTTCCGAAAGCGGCCCTTTTTCGAGCAAGGAGAAGACGGGCCGCCGCACTTCTTGAAACACCTTGTCCCGTCGCTCGGCGGGCGCTACGATGTGCAGCTTGATGTCCATGTTGGGCTGAAGCGCCAGCAGGTCTGCCATGCGCAGCAAGCCGGAGTAGATGGACGTGGTGTGTTCGACCTCAAAGGCGCGGACGATGGAGCGCCCTTTCAGCCACAACACATCGATCTGTTCGATGGTTTTCAAGGTGGTCTCGTCGTAGTTGAGCGGCAAAACGTTGAGCACAGGCCGCTCGGAAGCCTTCCACTCGTCGAACACGCCGCCCCGATCCGCCTTGGGGAGCCAGACGTTCAGGCCCATTCCCGCGCCAATGCGTGCCAGCAGGGCCTGCACGCGGATGGATTCGCGCACTTCTGTGCGGGGCACGTCGGCGGTCCCCTCAGTCGTCTCACCATCCTCCGGCACCGACACCGACACGAGCTTGTCGAGACGGCGGACCTGATGGGTGATGAGTTTGCCGCTGTTCACGCTCGTCGAGCGTGTAGTGGATCGCTGCCTCGGACGTTTGCTGTGTAAGCAGGCGTTCCAAGAGCCGTCCGTCTTTGTCGGCCAAGGGGCTCAGGCTGGAGCGCAGCTTCCCCGTCCAGGTGGAAGTAGACTTGCTGTGTCCCCGGGTGAACGTGAGGGCCTCCCAAACCACCTCCTCATGGATCGGAAGCGTCAGATCTGGCGCCAGCCAGACAACCGGGCGCACCGGGAAGCGCACGACGAATGGATCCGCTTCGGGGACAAAGCGCGGAGTTGCATCCTCGGACCAAGGCCCCCATCACCTCCAGCACGCCAACCCCAGGCGGAAAGGTGGTCATGTAGCGCACGAACCTGTCGCCCGGTTTGATCTTGCTTGCGGCGTTCTCTTGGCTGATCCGAAACCCGGAAACGCCCCGGTCAGAATCGCTGAACGCCTGATAGGTGGCGGGCGAGACAGTTCAGGAAGTAAGCCATGGGCAGAGCGTCAGCGGAGGGCGTCGGCGCGGCGGGTGAGGGCGGCGAGGCTGCTTTCGAGGGCGGCGAGGGCAGCTTCGCCCTGGGCGCGTCGGGCGCACGTCGGCGCTCTGGTAGAGGTCGAGCAGGAAGAGGAACTTGGTCTGGAGGCCTACGACGGTTTCGGCGTCTGGCGCGGCGGCGGTGATGCTGCCGTACATCGCGTCGGGCGCGTCGGGCGCGCCCGGCCCCGGAGGGCGGTGATCCCGGTGCGCTGCGTCTCGGCGAGGCCCGCGTTCTGGAGGCGTGCGTCGAGGGCGGCGCCGAGCGTGGCGAGGCGGTTGAAGGCCGCGTAGGCGCGCATCGACAGGGCCGTCTGCCGGGCGATGTCGGCGAGGGGCGTCGTCACGCGCGGGTCGAGGCGCACGATGAGGGGCTGCGTCACGGCCACGCCGTCCACAGTGAGGGCGACGGTGTAGCGGCCCGGCGCCACGAACGGCCCGAACGGCCCCGGCGGCGTGCGGTGGCCGACGGCGGTGATGGACAGGTCGTGCGCCACGCCGGCCGGCGGCGCGTACCGCAGGTCCCACGCAAACCGGTGGTGCCCGGCGCCCGCGCCGAGTATCTGGGGCGCGCCGAGCCAGTACGCCGGGTAGGAGACAGCGCCGAAGTCCACGACGGGGGGCGCGTCGGCGTTCGTGAAGCGGCGCACCACGCGGCCCTGCGCGTCGCGGATTTCGAGGGCCACCGCGCGGGCGTCGCGGCGGGAGCACGTAGTCGAGGAGCGGCGCCCTCGGGCGGGTTCTGCCCGGCGGGCTCCTCGGGGGGGAGGGGCGTGTCGGTGAAGTGGTTCCAGCGCACGCGCAGCGCCACGGGCGGGGCCACGAGCACGGGCGTGGCGAGGTCCGCGCGGGCGGCGAGGGCGCGCAGCGGCGCCACGTTGTCGAGGATCCAGATGCTGCGCCCGTGGGTGCCCACGATCAGGTCGTCGTCGTGGATCACGAGGTCGCGCACGGACGAGGCGGGGAGGTTCTGGCGCAGCGGCCCCCAGTGCGCGCCGTCGTCGAAGGAGACGTAGACCGTCCGCTCGGTCCCGGCGAAGAGCAGGCCCGCGCTGCTTCGGGTCGGCGCGCACCACGTTCACCGGGTCCGCGAGGCCGTCGTTGATCGCCGTCCAGGTGCGCCCGCCGTCGTGCGTGCGGTAGACGTGCGGCCGCAGGTCGTCCTTGCGGAAGGCGTTGACCGCGATATAGGCCGTGTTCGCATCGTCCGGCCCGGCGTCGATCTGCGCCACTTTGTCCCACGCGGTCATGCCGGGCGGCGTCACGTCCGTCCACGTTGTGCCGCCGTTGTGCGTCACATGGACGAGGCCGTCGTCGGTGCCCGCCCAGATCGTCCGGGCGTCCTTCGGGCTGCCGGCGACGCTGTAGATCACGCCGCGCCGGGGCATCGTGGCGAGGGCGTCGGTGCGAAAGGCGCCGATGCTCGCCGGCACGTCCGGGTGCTCGCGCGAGAGGTCGGGCGAGATCGCCGACCAGTGTTGCGCCGCCGTCGCGGGTGGCCCAGAGCACGTTCGTAGCAAAGAGCAGCAGGCGCGGGTCGGCGCGGTGGAAGACGACGGGCGCCGTGCGGAGCGTCCGGTAGCGGCCCGAGCGCAGGGGCTCCGGGGCCACGTTCTGCGTCTGCCCCGTTCGGCGGTCCCAGCGCGTGAGGCGCCCGCCGTAGACGACGTTGGGGTCGAGGGGGTCGGGGGCGACGTAGGCGTATTCGTCGGCGCCGATGCCCACCCAGTCGCGGAACGAGATCTGCCCGCCGGTGCCCCGGCTGAGCACGCTCACGGCGCCCGATTCCTGCTGCCCGCCGTAGACCCAGTAGGGAAAGCCCGGCCCGGCGGCCACGTGGTAGAGCTGCGCGGTGGGCTGGTTGTACCACGTCCCCCACGTCCGCCCGGCGTTCGACGGTCACGGCGGCGCCCTGGTCGGTGGCGAAGAGCATCACGTCCGGGTGCGCGGGGTTGATCCAGATGCGGTGGTAGTCGTCGCCGCCGGGCGCGCCCTTGAAGGGCGTCCACGTGTGCCCGCCGTCGTCGGAGCGGTACGAGGCCGTGTTGGCGACAAACACGCGGTCGGGGTTCGGTGGGATGGACGCGGATCTCGGCAAAGTCGGCCCCGCGCCCCCACACGCGCCCGTCCGTGGCGATGCGCGTCCACGTGTCTCCAGCGTCGTCGGAGCGGTAGATGCCGCCGTTCTGGCGCGCGTCGACGGTGGCGTAGATCCGGCGCGGGTCGCTCGGCGCGATCCCGAAGCCGATGCGGCCGAGCCCCTCGGCGGCGCCGGGCAGGCCGCTCGTGAGCCGGTGCCACGTCGTGCCGCCGTCGGTGGACTTGTAGAGGCCCGAGCCAGGGCCGCTGAAGCTCGCGTTCTCCCACGGGCCGTCCTGGTGGTCCCAGAGGTCGGCGTAGAGGTTTTGCGGGTTTTGCGGGTCGAACTCCACCTGCATGCGCCGTCGTGGTGGCGTTCACGTAGAGCACCTTTTCCCACGTGCGCCCGCCGTCGCGCGTGCGGTAGACGCCGCGCTCCTCGCTCGCCCCGTACGGATGCCCCATCGCGGCCACGAACACGGTATTCGGATCGGTGGGGTGAATGACGACGCGGGCGATCTGCTGCACGTCGCCGAGCCCGATGTGCTGCCACGTCGCCCCGCCGTCGGTGGACTTGAACATGCCGTCGCCGGTGCTCAGGTCGGGCCGGTGCAGGCCCTCGCCGGAGCCGACGTAAAGCACGTTCGGATCGGACGCCGACACGGCCACGTCGCCAATGGAGCCGGTCGCCTGCCCGTCGAAGATCGGCGCCCAGGTGCGGCCGTAGTCGTCGGTCTTCCACACGCCCCCGTTGTTGACGCCGATGTAAAAGACGTTCGGCTGGCTCGGCACGCCCACCGCGCCCACCGTGCGCCCCGCCCGGAACGGCCCGATGAGCCGGTACTCAAGGTCCTGGTAGGCCGAGGCCGGAATCTGCGCCGACGCAGCGGCAGTGACGGCAAGCAACACGGCAAAGGGCAGGGCGCGCATAGCAGCAACGGGTGAAACCGCGAATGTAGGGGCATGGCTCGCCATGCCCACCCTTGAGCCCCGTTCAGCCCCTCCGCACCTCCACCCCATACACGCCCGCCCCGAAGAACGCAAAGTCATACCGCGCCGGATCGGCCGGGTCGAGCGCGCGGCAGGCCTCGGTGAGTTCGAGCGCCGCGCGCCAGTCGTCGGTGGGGCGCCGCAGCAGGCCGAGGGCGCGGGCCGTGCGGCCCGAGTGCACATCGAGCGGAAGCACGAGCTGGGCGGGCGTGATCGTCGTCCACTGCCCAAAGTCTACCGGGCCGGGGCGCACCATCCAGCGGAGGTACATGCACACGCGCTTGCACGCGCTTCCGGTGGACGGGCGGGGCAGGTGCCGCGCGAGGCGGCGCGGGGCCTCTTCGAGCAGCGCGTCCGAGACGCCCTGAATCGCCGGGCCGATGTCGGGCGCGCCGGGGGGCAGGTGCGCGGCAAACGCGGCTTCGAGCGTGCCGTGCTGCCGCAAGAGGCGCGAGAGCCCGGCCGTGAGCACGCGCGCATCGTCGCTGTTGAACGTGCGGTGGACGAACCCGTCGAGGCAGGCGCCGTCGCGCGCGTCGTCGTAGCCGAGCACAAAGCGGTACGGGCTCAGCCGCATCCGCGTGCACAGGTCTTCGAGCTTGTTGAGGATCGTCCGCCGCCGCCCCCAGGCGAGGAGCGCCGCGTAGTAGCCGATCACCTCGCGGTCGCGCGGGTCGTCGAAGGCGTGCGGAAACTGGACCGGGTCGTCCTCCACGAACGCCGGCGTCTCGAAGCGCGCCACGAGGGCGTCGAGCGTGGGTTTGAGGGCCATGTCGGGCATCATCAGAAGCCCCGGAGGGGCGAAATACCCGCTGTGAGGCTCCCGCCCGTCGCCACGTTCCGCCTGCCCCCACGCCGCTGTGCGTTGCGTGGCGGCGGTGCTTGGCCCCCCACGCCCACGCTCAGCACAGCACGCTGAGGTCCGCGTTGCCGCCCGAGAAGATCACGCCCACCCGCTGCCCCTGCGCGTCCACCTTGCCGTGCAGGAGCGCCGCCGCGCCGAGGCAGCCGGTCGGCTCGACGACGAGCTTCATGCGCTCCCACACAAACCGGAGCGTGTCGAGCAGTTCGAGGTCGTCCACCGTCACGATCTGCGAAACGAGCGCCTGGATGATGGGGAACGTGCGCGTGCCGAGCGAGGGCGTCCGCGCGCCGTCGGCAATCGTCTGCGGGTTGTGGACGGTCTGGATCGTGCCGCTTTCGAGCGAGCGCCGCCCATCGTCGGCCGCCTCGGGCTCCACGCCGATCACGCGGCACCCCGGGGAGGCGATCTGCGCCGCGAGCGCGCTGCCCGCGAGCAGGCCGCCCCCGCCCGTACACACGAGCAGCAGGTCGAGCGGCCCCACCTCCTCGAACAGTTCGAGCGCCGCCGTGCCCTGCCCGGCAATCACGTCCACATGGTCGTAGGGCGGGATCACGTGCAGGCCGCGTTCGCCGGCGAGCTGCGCGCCGATGGCTTCGCGCGATTCGGTGGCGGGGTCGTAGAAGACGATCTCGCCGCCGTAGCCCTGCGTGGCCTTCGCCTTGACCAGGGGCGCCGTCTGGGGCATGACGACCGTGATCGGCACGCCGAGCAGGCGCCCGGCGAGCGCGAGCGCGCCCGCGTGGTTGCCGCTCGAAAACGTGAGCACCCCCTGGGCGCGCTGGGCCGCGCTCAGGCACGAGAGCGCGTTGTAGGCGCCGCGAAACTTGAAGGCGCCCGCGCGCTGGAGGTTTTCGCACTTGAAGAACGCCGCCGCGCCCGTCTGCGCGTCCACCGTGCGCGAGGTCGCGACGGGCGTGCGGTGCGCGATGCCCGCGAGGCGCGCGGCGGCGGCCTGCACGTCGGCGGGGGTGACGGGGAGCGCGGCGAGGTCGGGCACGGGCAGGGGCGGGCAGGGGAGGGCGGCAAGGTAGCGGTTGCGCGGCCCCGCAAACGCAGCGCGGCCGGGCCTCGCGTGGAGACCCGGCCGCGCCGGAACCGAGCAGGGCGCCTTACTTGGCCTCGCCGCCCATCGTCTTGCCGGAGCTGTCGCCCGCGTCGGCCTTGGCGGACGTCTTTGGCGCGGCCTTCTTGCTGTCCGGGCCGATGAGCGTCGTGGACGACTCGGGGGTGCCGTCGCCGTCCGCGTCGTGCTCGACGACCACCGACAGGTCGGTGAGCAGGGCGGCAATGGCGCCCACGGCCGCGAGCGTCGGGGCGATGAGCACGGCCGCTGCCGCGCCGCCCACGCCCACGGCGAGCGGGAACTCGACCAGCGTGCGGTCGCCGTTGCGGATCACGATGCGGCGGGCGTTGCCGTCTTCGAGGATCTCCTTGACCTTGTCGAGGAGCTGCCCGCCTTTGACCTTGAACTCCTGCGTTTTGGCGGTCACGGTGTGCTTGAGGTCAGCGGAGGTGTTCTTGGCGTCGGACGAGTTCGGGGTGGTGGCCATTGGGGTGGGTGGGCTTGGGATGGTGCTGCTACACGGCGCGCGCGGGCGGGATGCACGGCGCCCGGAGGCGTTACACAAAAAGGCAACCCGCAAAAAAAATCGAGGCGCGGATTAAAGGTTCTGGTTGCCACCGACGATAGAGACTTCAGCACGGCAGGTGGCCTTCTAAGGTTGCCCTCTAAACGCCGGATTTCCACCCCAACTTCCTCTCGCAACGAGACCACCATGGGCCAGCAACAGCTTCTTCTTCTCGTTCTCGGCATCGTCATCGTCGGCATCGCCGTCGTGGCCGGCATCACCGCCTTCTCCGAAGGCAAGGACAAGGCCGACCGCGATGCGGCCTCCTCGGACGCCATGCGTCTGATCTCCGACCTCCAGGCATGGAAGCTCAAGCCGGCGGCCTTCGGCGGCGGCGCCTCGGCGAGTGGCTTCACGGGCGTCTCGTTCACGTCGATCGGGATCCCGTCGGGCAGCCTCACCGGCGGCAACTACACGACCACCAACGGCTGCTACACGCTCGACTGCGGGCACGAACGCGGTTGTGGGCGTCTACAAGGCGGCCTCGGCTTGCACGGGCACGGGCAACAAGATCGCCGACGTGACGGTGTCGGGCTCGACGGCGGCCGGCCTTGCGTGGGCCTACGCCTCCTGAGCTTGATCGGGGCATGAGCGTCGGGGCGAGTATCGCCTGACGGGAGTGCTCGACCGACTGCCGCATCAGTTCTGCGGCTGCAACGTCCTCCTGCCCCTGTGGGGTGGGAGGACGTTCTGCGTTTGCGGGCGGCCACGGCGCCCCTCCCGGCAAGACCGGGGCGCCGTATCCTGTGCCCTCATTCTGCGGATGGGCGTCCATGCTGGCTTCCCTCGTCTCCACGCTTCGCACGATGCCCGCCTTGATCGCGGTGCTGCTGGTGGTCGTCGTCTCGTCGGCTACGCGCCTGCTGCCCGGTCTGGAGGCGTACGACGAGCACCGGCTCTGGAGCGTGGTGCTGCTGGCGGTGCTGGGGCTGGTGTCCGCCGGGCAGGCGTGGCGCCGTGGCCTGGCCCCGATGCTCCCCCGGTGGGCGCTGGGGGCGCTGGCCGGCGCCGGGGGGCTCGGCCTCGTCTCGGCGCTGCGGGCGCCCCTGCCGCGCTACAGCCTGCTCGAGCTGTCCGACACGGTTCTGCTCGTCGGGGCGGCGCTGCTGCTGGCGCGTGAGGTGCAGCAGGCCCCCGCACGCGCCTGCCGGGTGGTTGTGCTGGGGATGCTGGTGGCCGTGGGGCTCATGGAGCTGCTCGTGGTGGTGTCGTACGCGATGCACCTGGCGGGGACCGGGACGCCGCTGTTTCCCGCCGCAGGCCTGCTGTTCTCGCATCCGCGCCACTTCAACCAGGTGCAGCTGTGGACGCTGCCGTGGCTGGCGCTGCCGGTGCTGCGCGCCCGGTCGCGGGCGGCCCGCATGGGGGCCGGTGCCCTGCTCGCCCTCTGGTGGACGCTGCTGCTCGCCTCGGGCGGCCGGGGCGCGGCGCTCGGCCTTGCGGTGGGGTTCGCCGGGGCGATGGGGGTGCTCAGGGCCGGCGCCTGGCCCGCCCTGCGCGTGCAGCTGGGGGCGCTCGCGGTGGGCGCCGTGCTGTTCTGGGCGCTCTTTCACGGCAGCGACGCCTCCCTCGTGGCGCGCCGCGCCCAGGGCGACTCCGGACGCCTGCTGCTCTGGCGCGACGCTGCGCACATGATCGCCACGAGCCCCGTGCTGGGGGTGGGGCCCATGCACTACGCCTACAACCCGCCGCTCCTGCGGAGCGCGCCATCCGCACAACGAACCCCTCCGCCTGCTCGCCGAGTGGGGCGTGCCGGCCGGACTGCTGCTGCTCGGCGTGCTCGGCGCCGGGGGCGTGGCCTGGCTCGGGGCCGTGCGCCGTCGCCGCATCGCGGAGGCGCCGCTGGACCTGCCCCCCGGAACGCTGGCCGTGCTGACCACCGCCGTGCTCGGCGCGTCCGTGCTGGGCCTTGTCGATGGGGTGCTGGTGATGCCGGTGAGCCAGGAACTCGCCGTGCTCACGGCAGGGATGGCACTCGGGCTCTACCGGAGTGGCCTTCCCGCGCTGGCCCCGCTCGGGCGCACCGGCGTGCGCGCGTGGGGGCTCATCATGGCGCTCGCCGCAGTGGTCGCGGTGGGGGCGATGTTTCCGGACGTGCTGCACTTGCCCGAACGGCAGGACCGGCTCGGCGAGGTGCTCGCGCAGCGCTACGGGCAGCCCAACAACCGCTTTCCCCGCTTCTGGCAGATGGGCGCTCTGGTGGAGTGAGGCCGGGGAGGCCGGTGAAGCGCGCAGCGAAAGCGTAGAAATTTGGGCCCCGATTTAAGTCGGCCGCAGGGCGTCCGATAGAAGGACCATCGCTCCGGTGAGGCCGGCAGCGGTACCCTCTTCCCCCCCAAACCCACCTTCCCCTCTTTAAGAGACCACCATGGGCCAGCAACAGCTTCTTCTTCTCGTTCTCGGCATCGTCATCGTCGGCATCGCCGTCGTGGCCGGCATCACCGCCTTCTCCGAAGGCAAGGACAAGGCCGACCGCGATGCGGCCTCCTCGGACGCCATGCGTCTGATCTCCGACCTCCAGGCATGGAAGCTCAAGCCGGCGGCCTTCGGCGGCGGCGCCTCGGCGAGTGGCTTCACGGGCGTCTCGTTCACGTCGATCGGGATCCCGTCGGGCAGCCTCACCGGCGGCAACTACACGACCACCAACGGCTGCTACACGCTGACTGCGGGTACGAACGCGGTCGTGGGCGTCTACAAGGCGGCCTCGGCTTGCACGGGCACGGGCAACAAGATCGCCGACGTGACGGTGTCGGGCTCGACGGCGGCCGGCCTTGCGTGGGCCTACGCCTCCTGAGCTTGATCGGGGCATGAGCGTCGGGGCGAGTATCGCCTGACGGGACTGCTCGACCGACTGCCGCATCAGTTCTGCGGCTGCAACGTCCTCCTGCCCCTGTGGGGTGGGAGGACGTTCTGCGTTTAACGCCGATCAACGGGTAGCACCGGGCGCGTGGCGCATCGCCCGCGCAGCGCCAGGCGGTGTTCTGGCAAGAACATCCTACGGGGTTGTTCGCCGTTCGTGGTTCGTCGCCAGAGAGGCAGAGGCCTTCTGCCGGGGGACGGGCGCATTTGCGAAACATGTTTAAGATAGGATGGGGGCAATCCGATACGCTTGGCATCGCCCGCGAACCGGGCGAACCCTTCCACCTCCCACCCTCTGAATCCCACCATGGGCCAGCAGCAGCTTCTCCTTCTCGTGCTCGGCATCGTCATCGTCGGCATCGCCGTCGTGGCTGGCATCACCGCTTTCACCGAAGGCAAGGACAAGGCCGACCGCGACGCCGCCTCGTCGGACGCGATGCGCCTGGTGTCGAACCTCCAGGCATGGAAGCTCAAGCCGGTCTCGTCGGGCGGCGGCGCCTCGGCGTCGGGCTTCACGGGCGCCTCGCTCTCCGCCATCGGCGTGACGGTGACGAACGGCAACTACGTGACCCCCAACGGCTGCTACACGCTCACGGCGGGCACGAACGCGGTTGTGGGCGTCTACAAGGCCGCCTCAGACTGCACGGGCACGGGCAACAAGATCGCCGACGTGACGGTGTCGGGCTCGACGTCGTCGGCCGTCGCCTGGGCTTACGCGTCCTGACCGGCCATCGGTAGCACGGGGCCGCAGCGGGCGGCCCTGGCTCTGGTCAACGCGCCCCCCGGCTGTTCTGGGCAGCCGGGGGGCGCGGTGCGTCCCGGCGATCCAAAACGGTCACCCCCCAATCCTTAATGGGCACCCCGGGCATGCCGATACCGAGCATGTTCCCCTATTCCCGATTGAGAGCAATGGCCACGAGTGAGTTTCGCTTCCAGGGCGTAAACGAGGCCGGGCAGCCCGTGCAGGGCACCGTATTCGCCACCAGCCGCCGTACCGCCCAGCAGAAGGTGCAGGCGCTGGCCGAGAAGCACCGCTTCTCCCTCCGCGAGCTCCAGCAGCGCCGCGCGTTCCTGTACAAGGTGCGCCACCCCGGCACCGGCAAGATCATCACGGGCGAGCAGAAGGCGTACGGGTCTGAGGACGTCGAGCGCGCCCTCGCCAAGATGGGGCTGGAAGTGGTGCGGGTCGAGAAGAAGCTCTTCACGATCAACCGCAAGCCGCCGCAGCAGGACCTGATCATGTTCGTGCGCCTCTCGTCGAACCTGCTCCGGGAAAAGCTGCCCTTCGACGAGGTCATCAACCTGCTCGTGGGCGACATCTCGTCGAAGAGCCTCAAGCAGGTCCTGCGCGACCTCAACGGCGACCTCAAGAGCGGCATGGAGGCCAAGCAGGCCTTCATGAAGCACCAGCACATGCTGGGCAAGTTCACCGCCTACATGCTCGGCATCGCCTCGCAGTCCGGCAACATGTCGGAGATCTACGAGGCGACGGCCCGCTTTCTCGAACGCCAGAGCGAGTTCAAGAAGTCGGTCAAGAGCGCGATGGTCACGCCGGCCATCACGATGGTCATCCTGGCGGCGGTCATGATCTGGTACGTCTGGTACATCTTCCCGCAGACGGCGGGCCTCCTGGACGGGCTCGGCATGGAGCTGCCGCCGATGACCGCCCGGACGCTCCAGTTCTCGCACTGGCTCGACCGCAACTGGATGTGGCTCTTCGGCTTCTTTGTCGTGTCGGCGGGCGCGTTCGTGTTCTGGGCGCGCACCACCAAGGGGCAGTTTCTGCTCCACCGCAACCTGATCCGCCTGCCTGTCATTGGGAGCCTGCTGCACAAGCTCAACATCGAGATCTACTGCCGCGTCTTCTCCGTGCTTTACAGCGGGCTCCGGCGACAACATCAGCGTGATCCGGATTGCGGCTGAGGCGTGCGGCAACACCTACATGGAGCACCGCATCAAGACCATCACCGTGCCGCTCATGGTGGCGCAGGGCGCCGAGCTCGTCCGCGCGATGGAAGCCGCCGACGTGTTCACGCCGATGGCGATTGCCCGCTTCCGCAGCGGCTCCGAAACCGGCAACGTGCGCCAGAGCGCGCAGCAGATGGCCGACTACTACGAGAAAGAGACCAGCCTCAAGCTCAAGACGACCGTCGAGAGCATCCAGACGGCGGTGGCGCTTATCATCACCGTGGCCATCATCGCGCTCACGCTCGTCTCGTCCGAGATCGCCCTCATCCAGCCCTCGCAGCAGGACATGATGAGCGCGCGCCAGTCCAACGCCGCCCCCGCGCCGTGACCCGCCCGGCGCTGCCTCCTCCCCCGCAGGCAGCGCCGCCGGACCCTCTGCCTCCCTGAGGTCCCCCCAAGACGCCCCCTCGTCATGTTTCAGTCCCTCGGTTCGCTCTCTGGCGCCCCTGCTGCCGCTCCGGCAGCCGGTGGAGCTGGGGCCGTGCTCGACCCCATCACCCGGCGGCTTGCCGAGACGGGGCTCATCAACCGGGACCACCTCACGCGCGTACTGGGGGCGCCGGGCGACGGGCGGCCGCTCTGGCAGCGCCTGATTGCCCTGCCGGGCGTGGACCGCGCGCGCGCGCTCCGCATCGTCGCCGACGGCCTCGGCGTGCCCGCCGTGCAGATCGCCGAGGCGCCCGAGGCGGGCTTTGTGCGCGACATCCTCGGCCTGTTTCCCGAAGAGGCCCACGAGCATTTTGCCCGCCACCGCCTGCTGCCGTTCCTGCTCGGGCCCGGCCCGGACGGGCAGCAGCGCATCGTCTTCGCCACCGACAACCCGCGCTCGAACGACGCCAAGGCGTTCCTGAACGGCTTCGGGGCGCCGTATGCGCTCTACTACGCGGACGCCGACAGCATCGAGGGGCGCCTGCGCGAGGCGTTTGCCCTCGCCGGGCTGCCCATGCCGGGCGTGGCGCCGCTCACGCCTCCGCCGCCGCCCATCTCGGGCGACGGGCAGGCCACCGCGCCGCCCACCCTCGGCGCCTCGGCCGCCCCGGGGGCTGAGGCCGTTCCGGTCCGCCCCGAGGTGCCGCCGCCGACGCTCAACCCCAACGGGCCCGTCTCCCGCACGCGCGACCGCATCGTGCTCTCGCTGCTCAAGCGCGGCCTCGTGAGCGAGGCGCAGGTAGACGAGGCGCTCCGCCGGCAGCAGGACGGCGGCCTCCGCGACGCCACCTGGCGCATCCTCACCGAGGTCTCCGGCGTCGACCGCGACCTGATCTTTGCCGAGGCCGCCCGCACCTACGCCTTCCCCACCGCCGAGGTGAGCGACGGGCGCCCGGGCGCCGAGTTCGTGCGCTCGGTGATGAACACGTTCCCCGAGGAGAAGCGCGAGCAGCTGCTCAAGCTCCTCGTGCTGCCTTTCTCGGCCGACCTCGACCCCGCCACCGGGGCCGTGCGCCTGGCCTTCATCACGCACGACCCGACGCGCCCCGAGCTGCACAAGCTCATCCAGGGGCTCAAGGTGGAGCGCTTTGAACTGCTCTACGCGCCCCAGTCCGCCGTGCTCGGGGCCATCCTGGAGGCCTACCCGCGCCGCAACGAGTTCCTCGAACGGATGAACGAGGGCGGTGGCATGGCCATGGACCTCGGCACGTCGTTCGAGCAGAAAAAGGAGGGGCTTATCGATGAGGACGCGCTCGAGGCCGAGATCGGCCGGAGCACGCTCATCAACCTGTTCGAGGCCACGCTCGTGGAGGCCGTGCGGCAGGGCGCGAGCGACATCCACGTGTTTCCCAACGCGCGCCGGCAGATCGAAATCCACTTCCGCGTGGACGGGCGGCTCTTCAAGTGGCACACCGAAGACAAGGTGCACCCCGAGGCGCTCCTCGCGGTGGTGAAGGACAACACCACCAACGTGGACCGCTTCGAGCGCGAGATGGCCCAGGACGGCTTTATCCAGCGCACGATCGACGAGGCGCTCATCCGCTTCCGCGTGAGCGTGCTCCCGATGGCCAACGCCAACGCCGAGCTGCGCTCGGAGAGCATCGTCATCCGAATCCTCGACGACCGCAAGGTGGTCACGGACCTGAAGAAGCTCGGCCTCAACAGCGTGGCCATGGAGCGCTTCAACCACGCGATCCGGCAGCCCCACGGCATGGTGATCCTGACGGGCCCGACAGGCTCGGGCAAGTCCACCACGCTGGTCGCGAGCCTGGCGCAGGTGGTGACGCCCGAGGTGAACGTGCTCACGGTCGAAGACCCGGTCGAGTACATCATCCCCGGCGTGCGGCAGATCAAGCTCTCGCACAAGCTCAACCTGGAAGGCGCCCTCCGCGCCATCCTCCGCCACGACCCGGACGTGGTGATGGTGGGCGAGATGCGCGACCGCGACACGGCGGAACTCGCCATCAAGCTCGCCAACACGGGCCACCTCACCTTCTCGACGCTCCACACCAACGACGCGCCGAGCGCGGTGAGCCGCCTCTACAAGATGGGCCTGGAGCCCTTCCTCATCGGCTACGCGATCAACCTGGTGGTGGCGCAGCGCCTCATCCGGACGCTCTGCCCGGCGTGCAAGAAGCAAGACCCCGGCCCGCAGGACGACCTGCTGCTCGAAAAGCTCGGCTTCACCGAGGAGGAGATCCGGGAGACCCCGTTCTACCTGCCCGCCCGCGACCGCACCTGCCGCACCTGCAACGGCAGCGGCTACAAGGGGCGCAAGGCCATCAACGAGTGCCTGATCTTTTCGCGCGCCATCCGCCACATCATCGTGGAGAGCGAGGGCATGGTGGACGAGGAGGGCATCCGCAAGAAGGCCGTCGAGGAGGGGATGCTCACGCTCCAGGACTCGGCGCGCCTGCTCGTGATTTCGGGCGAGACGAGCGTGGCCGAGATGCTGCGCAGCACGGCGAGCGAGGGGTAGGGCCCCCACCTGCTTCTCCGCGCTGGCCCCCACCTGCTGCTACGGCCTGAACGGCCTCCGCAGCGGTCCTCCCCGAATTCGGGGGAGGTGTCCCGCAGGGACGGAGGGGGAAGGGGGCGGGGAGTTACGCCGCGATCCGCCAGCCGAGTGCGCACAGGGCGAGGCCTCCCAGCACGCTCGCACCCGACGTAGAGCGCGGCGGTGCCGGGGCGCCCGGCCTGCACGAGCGTGAGCGCGTCGAGCGAGAAGGCCGAGAACGTAGTGAAGCCGCCCAGCACCCCGGTGATGAGCAGCAGGCGCGCAGCGTCGTGGCGCACGAGCAGCGGGGCGAACAGGCCGATCGCGAAGCTGCCCACGAGGTTGACGGCGAGCGTGGCCCATGGAAATTGCACGGCGCCCCGGTGCAGCACGGCCAGGCCGGTGCCGTAGCGGAAGAGCGCGCCGAGGGCGCCGCCGAGGGCGACGAGCAGGGCGTTGGTCATGACCGGCGCTGTTCAGCCTCAACCATGCGCGCGACGACGCCGGGCATGTCCACCGTCGCCCGCCAGCCCAGCACCCTCGCCGCCTTCGACGCGTTGGCCCGGCTCAAGCGCAGGTCGGTGGGGCGCAGCAACGCCGCGCTCGCGTCCGTGTGCGCCTCCCACGCCAGTCCCACCGCCGCAAACGCCGCCGCCACGAACGCGCGCAGCGGGTAGCTCTGTCCCGTCGCGATCACGAAGTCGTCCGCCTGATCCTGCTGCAGCATCAGGTGCATCGCCGCCACATACTCCTCCGCCCACCCCCAGTCGCGCTCCACCTCCAGGTTGCCCAGCGCCAGACCGCTCCGCGCTCCCCGCCGCGATCCGGCACGCCGTCGCCACGATCTTGCGGGTGACGAAGCGCTCCGGCCGCAGCGGGCTCTCGTGGTTGAAGAGGATGCCCGAGCAGGCGAAGAGCCCGTAGGCCTCCCGGTAGTTGGCCACCTGCCAGAACGCCGCCGCCTTGGCCACCGCATACGGGCTGCGCGGGCGAAAGGCCGTCATCTCGTCGGCCGGCACGCCGTCGGTGTCGCCGAAGCACTCGGATGAGGCGGCGTTGTAGAGCCGAATGGGCGCCCCGAGAAAGCGGACGGCCTCCAAAAGGTTGAGCGTGCCGAGGGTGATCGACTCGGTCGTCTCGACGGGCAGTTCGAAGGAGAGGCCGACCGAGGTCTGCCCGGCGAGGTTGTAGACTTCGTCCGGCTGCACGCGGCGGAGGATGGAGAGCACGCTGCGGAAGTCGGTGAGCGTCATCGAGACGGTCTCGACGCGGCCGGCGATGCCGAGGGCGCGCAGTCCGGCGAAGGCGGAGACGGCGGCGTCGCGCGAGGTGCCGACGACGCGGTAGCCGAGGCCGAGCAGGTGGCGGGCGAGGAGGGTGCCGTCCTGCCCCGACACCCCGCAGATCAGCGCGCAGCGCGGGGCGTCGGCAGGGGGCATCGGGCGGCGGACATCGGAGCGGTGGCAGAGAGGGGGCGTGGCCCCGGAGTCGGTCAATCTAACCCCCGGCGCTGAACGGTGGCAGGCTACGCGGCGACGTGTGCGGCGAGCACCTCCCGCACCGAGGTCCACGTCAGGCCGGGGTAGCGGGCGTTGTCGAGGGGCGTGAGCCGGGCGCGGCCTTCGAACATGTTGTGGAGGTACTGCATCCCCTGCCAGGGCGGAAACACCTCGTTGGGCGCGGGCATCAGCCGGCGCATCACCCGGATGACGGTGCCGAGGCGCTGCACGCTCCCGGCGCGAAACAGGCGGAAACGCTCGCCCGTGGCGGCGCTGGCGTCGTCGGCAAGCTGCCGGGCGCTGCGCGTATCTCCGGCGATGCGCAGAAAGCGGGGCGTGGTGGGGTCGAGCGCGGCGGCGGCGGTATAGGCGGCCGTGTCGCCGATGGTCGTAAAGTCGAGCGGCTGGTCGGGGTCGCCCCAGTAGAGCACGCGCTTGAGCCGGAAGAGCACGACCGGCGCCGGGCCGGTGAGCAGGTCCGTAAACATGCCGTTGAGCACGGACGTGGCGGCAATGGGCGCGGCGTCGAGGCGGCGGCGGAAGGCGCGGCGGAGGTCGAAGTTGCGGTTGTGCCGTCGGGCAGTTTCGTGAAGTCGATGGCGAAGTCGGACGGGATGAAGCGCGGCACGCCCGCCGCTACGGCTGCCTCAAGGAGGGCGCTCTGGGCGTCCACGATGGCTTCGCGCAGGCCGGAGAGCGTGGAGACGACGCATGCCGCGCCCGCGCACGCAGCGGCGAGTTCGGCGCCGCGCCCGAAGTCCACCTCGGCAATCTCCACGCCTGCCGCCTGCAGGGCCGCCCGGCGCTCGGGCGCGGTTTCGGGCCGCACGAGGGCGCGGACAGCAGCGCCCCGGGCGCGCAGGTCATGGGCGATCCGCCCGCCAAGGTCGCCGGTCGCGCCGGCCAGAACTACAGGAGCGGCGTCCATAGGGTGAAACACTGGAGAGAGCGAGAGTAGAGCGCGTCCTGCCTCAAGGGTCAAGGATGCTGGGAAGTCGATACACCCCGGTCCCCCGTTCGAGTTCTGGCGCCTTGGTCTGCGGTGTTCCCGCTGCTGGTGACAGGTACAGGAGCGTTAAGCGGAATACAGAAAGGAGTTTCAGAGGGGCGCATGGAGGAGTGGCGAGCGGCTCATCCATGTGGAAGGGGGTGAGGCCAACTATCTGGTAGAGGGGGAAATTCTGTCGCAGAAGTGTGAGAATCCTGTAATCACATGATTGTGGAGGCGCCTGAATTCTCGGAGCTTACCTCGCAATCACTGCCCGGCCGCTCCAACGTAGTAGGTACAGAGGAGAAAGTGGGCGCAACGCGCTTCTATCAGGAGGCCCTGTATGAGAGGGTCATACCTGAGGGGTGCTCTGTTTCCAAATGAAAGGCCGCATCTGTTCGTTGCTCGCGTGGCTTCTACTGGTCCCGGCCGCACTGGCACAAACGACGCTCTCCGGGAGCATCGCTGGCAACGACCGCGCTGTGATCCTCGGCACCACGGGCAGCCTCATCGGCACCAAATCAAGCCAGGTGCCCAGCAACTGACGGTGGAGGTACAGGAGGGTGAGTCTGATGGGGCTCGGCTTTTCCGTGAGGTCTCATGTAATTGCAGGAGATATCTGCTTAAGAGGGTGAGGTACCCTGAAGCAAGCCTATCCCCTTCCCCTTTAACGAACACACATGCGCAACTTCCCCCCATTCACCACGGCGGCCCTTCTGGGTGCGGCCCTGTGCGCGCCAGCCGCCCACGCCCAGTTCGGCTTCGCGCTGCGCGCCTCGACGCTCGGCCTCGGCGGCGACGTCTCCTACCCGGTCAGCCCCAAGCTCAACGTCCGCCTCGGCGGCTCCTACGTCAACTACACCCAGTCCCAGGTCATCGACAAGGAGGATTTCTCCGTCCAGTACGACGCCGACGGACACGCCGGCAGCGGACAGATGCTCGCCGACTTCTTTCCGATGGGCAACATGCTCCGCCTCACCGGCGGCATCGTGCTCAACCTGACCGAGGCCAACGCGAAGGTGTTCTCCGTCAAGCCCTACACGCTCAACGAAGGGCAGCCCGACGAGAAGACGTTCACGCCCGAGCGCATGGGCAGCCTGTCTGCCAAGGTGGGCTACCACAACCTCGTGGCGCCCTACGTGGGCCTGGGCCTGGGCAACCCCACGCGCGGGGGCTTCGGCTTCGAGATCGAAGCTCGGCGCGATGTACGCGGGCAAGCCGAAGATCCAGATGGAGGGCACGGGTCTGATCGGCCCGACGGCGGACCAGGCGCCGGAGCTGGAGCGGGGCGTGGAGAGCTTCCGCTTCTTCCCGATGCTCTCGCTCGGCATCTCCTTCGGCAACCACAAGTGACCTCACTCCGGGCCCGGGGTCCGGCATTCTTCTCCATCGCAGATGAACCGTTTTTATTTCCACCGCGCCGCGCTTGGCGTGATGCTGGGAGTCATGGCGCTCGGCCCCTCGGCGTGCGACTTCGACGCGGCCAAGGAGGCCTTCACCAACGCGAAGCTCATCCTCGGCCTCGAAAACCAGAAGACGACCGTGGGCGTCAGCTTCGTGGACGCGGGGACAGGCCTGCTGCTCGGCGGCACGTTTCCCGTTACCCTCACTGGCCCCGACGCCGCCTCGGTGGTGGACGCCTACGGCGACCCGCTCACCAAGCGCACCGCCCGGAGCGGCCTGACGACGTTTGCCATCTCGAACACGCGGCGTCCCACCCGGAGCGCGCCGATCAGCGTGAGGGTGAGCGCGCTCCCGAGTGGCTACCTGCCTCTTTCCCAGAACGTCGTGCTCACCGACACCGGCGCCGTGTCAATCAGCGTGCGCGCCGTGCGCCCGGCGGCTCCGGGCCAGGGCACGCAGTCGGCGCAGCAGGCCAATACGGCAGGCGCAGGGGGCACCGCCACGCCAATCAGCGTCGCCACGCCGGCCACGCCGCCCGCAGCCGGAGGCGCAGCGCCCCCCCGGGCCAGCCTCGCGTCGGCAACGGGCTCGACCCTCCGGGGGAGCAGCAACCAGGCGCTTACCGGCCCCGTCACCACCACGCTCCTTTCCATCGACCCCCGGCAGCGAGAGGCCATGGCGCTCGTGCCCGGCGGAATTTGCGGGGCGGGGGCTTGGAAAGACCGCCGCCGCCGTGAAGACCGTCGTGGTCTCGGGCTTCATTGAGATGACCGTCAACGGTGAATATGCCAGCCACCATCTCCGCGCCCGCTCCGGAGCAGGTGAGGTTTTATATCGAGCTTTCGTCTCCGGCCAACCCATATCCTCGCAACCCAGCTACGGGAGTAGGTTTTTCGGTAGGGGAAACAGTTCCGGCCTACCGCTTTGACAACACGTCCTTCAGTTGGGTGCGCGACGGCGTGTTCACCGTGGTCGCCATCCCCACGGGCTCGCCAGCACTCTACCTACAACTGGAGCGCCCCTCGCTCACGGCCGGATGGTGGGTAGCGGTCACCGAAGGCGAAGCCCAACCGGTCACCGTTACCGTGGTGCGCGACAACCGGGGCCGAACGTACGTCGGCCCGCTAGAAGTGACGGTGTGGCAGGCGGGCTACTTTCGAACGATCTCGGTTCCAGGCCTCAGTGCCAGTCAACTAGCACCCCCAGTGATGCCCACCCAAGTGGAGTTCGATGATGTCCCTTCCTTCTTGGCAGACAACAACTTTTCTGCTAGAAGCGTGATGGTGAGGGCGGGCGTGGGAGGTTCCGCCGATTACACAAAGTACAACAACGGTGATACATCATTTATTGTAGAACTTAATCCGATGCCGCCCACCATCACGGTGAACGTGGCCCCCAGGTGCCCCGATCCAGCCCAAGGGCTCTACTTTAGCTCCCTGCCTTCCATCTTCATCTACGCCAAGCAGCTTGGTCCTGGCTTTAGCTACCCCTTCTCGCTTGGGGACATCTCCTCAACGGCGACCCTTACGCGTCAGGGAGGCAGCACAACGGGCAAGATCACCAACGTGCAATTCAAGACCGAGCTTTATGTGGGCACCGATTACGAGTTTGTGGGCGTCTTCGAGGGCAACACGTTTGGACCGGAAGAACGTACCATTCCGGTACGACCTTAGATCTCGACTGGGAAGTGGGCGGTGATTTCTGCCGGTAAACATGCCGCACAGCACGGACGTGGCGGCAATGGGCGCGGCGTCGAGGCGGCGGCGGAAGGCGCGGCGGAGGTCGAAGTTGCGGTTCGAGCCGTCGGGGAGTTTCGTGAAGTCGATGGCGAAGTCCGAGGGGATAAAGCGCGGCACGCCCGCCACCACCGCCGCATCCAGCAGGGCACTCTGGGCGTCCACGATCACGCCGCGCAGGCCCGAGAGCGCCGAGACGACGCACGCGGCGCCCGCGCAGGCCCCGGCAAGGGCGGCGGGCTGCCCGAAATCCACCGGCACCACGTCCACGCCCGCGTGGGTGAGGGCGGCGGTGCGGGCCGGATCGGTGGCGGGGCGCACGAGGGCGCGCACCGGGGCTCCGAGCGCCCGGAGGTCGTGGGCGATGCGCCCGCCGAGGTTGCCGGTGCCGCCGGCCAGAACTACCGGCATCTGTTCCATGATCACACAGGGCTACGTCAAGGGGTTGTGGAGGGGCCAGGCATGGCAGGGCCCGCGCGCCTAGCGCCCTGATCTGACCATGCTCCAGGATCTGTAATCCCTCCAGCTTCCGCCGCCACGCAGCGTTCTGGAGGCGGCCCGTCGTGGGCCGGGCGCGTCATCCGGGGGAAACCGGGCGCAGGGCCGCCGCCCGCGCGGGCTCGCCGATGCGCCGGTAGTGGTCGGCGAGGCGGAGCCGGGCGCGGTCGGTGTACACGTCGCCGGGCGGGCGCGTGCGCAGGAGGGTCTGGTAGGTGCGCTCCAGCAGCACCCCGCCTTCGTCCGGGCGTCCGGCGGCAGACAGGCACGCGCCCCACACGCTCTCCGCGCGCAGGCGCTCCGGGTGGTCCGGACGGAGCGCGCCCTGCAACGTGGCCACCACCACGCGCATGAAGGGCAGCGCGCGCGCCGGCTGGTTGCGCTTGAGCAGGAACTCGCTGTACGATTCCATCGCGGCGGCGCTGCGCGGATGGTCGTCGCCGAGGGTGCGGCGCAGGCGCGGGATCGCGTCGCGGTAGGCCTGTTCGGCGGCCTCGGTCTTGCCGTTGAGCGTGTAGATCGCCGCGAGCGACACCTCGGTGCTCAGCACGTCGCTGTGGTCGGGGCCGAGCGACCGGTGGAGGCCCGCGAACGCTTCGCGCAGCAGGGGTTCGGCCTCCGCGAAGCGCTGCTGCGCGGCCAGCGTGAGCGCGAGGTTGTTGCGCTCCAGGTCGGGAAACGGGTGGCCGGGCGGATAGACGCGGCGGCTTTCGGCCGCGAGGTAGCGATGCAGGCGCTCGGCCTGCCCGAGCTTGCCCTGGTCGTGGTACACCTCGGCGAGCACGCTCTGGGCTTCGAGGGTCGTCCGGTTGTGGAGGCCGAAGCGGGTGCGGTCGAAGGCGATGGCCTGGAGGAGCAGGCGCTCGGCGGCGGCAAACTCGCCGTGGGAGACGTACGCCTGCCCGAGGGTGACGAGCGCGGCGTGGGTGCCGAGCTGGTCCGCGCCCCCGGCGGCCAGGCGCAGGTCGAGCGCGGCGCGGGCGAGGACGATGGCGCTGTCGAGCCGTCCCCGGTTTTTGAGGGCGTCGGAGAGGAGCCCGAGGTCTTGGGCGACCACGAGGGGGCGGGGCGTGCGCCGCGCCCGGTCGATGGTGAGCGCCTGCCGGGCGTAGCGCTCGGCCTCGTACGGGCGGCTGCTGGCGAGCAGCCACGCGGCTATGCCGGTGTAGCTGGCGGCCAGCAGCGTATCGCCGGGGGGGAGGGCGCGGTGGCGGATGGCGAGGGCGCCCCGGAGCAGGTGCTCCGCGCGCGCGAGCTGGCGCTCGTCGATGGCGAGGCGCCCGGCCTCGTCGAGCACCTCGGCCGTGCGCAGGTCGCCGGGGCCGTACAGGCGCGTGCGGAGCGTCTGCGCGCGTCCCAGCACGGTATCGGCGCGGCCGTTTACGCCGAGGTGCCGGTAGATGCGGCCGAGGAGCAGGTACAGGTCTGCCTGGGTGGCGGGCGCGGCGCGGAGCTGCTGGTCCATCCGCCTGGCGCCCGCGTCGAGCAGCTGGCGGGCGGTGATGCGGTCGCCGTTGCCCTGCGCCGGGTCGGAGCGGTTGAAGAGGTCCACGAGGAACGCCTGCACCTGCTCGGCACGGGCGGTCTGGCGGGCGGCGGCGCGCATCTGCCACGCGGTGCCGCCCAGGCCGAGCAGGAGCGACACGGCGAGCAGCCCGGCGGCGGCGACGGCCACGCGGTGGCGCCGCACGAACTTGCGGGCGCGGTACGTGCGCGTGCCCCGCCGCGCCTCGACGGGGTGGCCGTCCAGGTGGCGTTGCAAATCTGCGCGCAGCGCCTCCACCGAGAGGTAGCGCCGGGCGGGCTCCTTGCGCATCGCCTTCAGCACGATGGCGTCGAGGTCGCCGCGCAGGACCCGGTGCAGGTGGCGCGGCGCGCCGGGGGCGGGGTGGAGGAGGAGGCTGTCGGAGGGACGGGTGGGCTCGGTCTCCAGGATCGCCCGCTCCAGTTCGTACGAGGTGGCGCGCGTCGTCTCGTAGGGGGAGCGCCCGGTGAGGAGGCGGTAGAGGATCACGCCGAGGGCGTACACGTCGCCGCTCGTGGTCACGGGCTCGCCGCGGATCTGCTCGGGGCTCGCAAACTCGGGCGTCATGCGGCGGCCGGTCACGGTTGCCTCGGCGGGCGGGCCTTCGGGCGCGGTGAGGCGGGCGATGCCGAAGTCGAGCAGCTTCACCTCGCCGGCCGGGGTGACGAGGATGTTGGCCGGCTTGAGGTCGCGGTGGACGACGAGGTTGCGGTGGGCGTAGGCGACGGCCTCGCACACGTCGCAGAAGAGGGCCAGGCGCGCGCGCACGTCGAGGTGGTGGTCGGCGCAGTAGCGGTCGAGGGGCAGGCCGTCCACGAACTCCATCACGAAGTAGGGGCGGCCGTCGTCGGTCATGCCGCCGTCGAGCAGCCGGGCGATGCCGGGGTGCTGGAGCTGGGCGAGGATCTGCCGCTCGTCGAGAAAGCGGCGGATCGCCGGGCGCCCGTCCATGCCGTGGGGCAGCACCTTGAGGGCCACGCGCATCTGAAAGGGTGCGTCGCGCTCGGCGAGGTAGACCACCCCCATCCCCCCGCGCCCGGCCACGGACACCGTCCGGTAGGGCCCGAAGCGCTGTTCCGGGGCATCGGTGGCCATCAGCGCGTCGCCCAGCACCTGCGCCGGGGTGTCCAGAAAGGCCTCCGGGGCGTCGCAGCAGCGCAGCAGGTGGGCCACCTCCTCCCGCAGGGCCGGGGCGCCCGCGCAGGCGTGGTCCAGATACGCGGAGCGTGCGTCGGTGGGCAGGTCGAGGGCGGCGTCGAGCAGGGCGTTCACCTGCGCCCAGTCGTGGCGGGGGGGGGACGGATCGGGGCGGCGGGCCATGCTCAGGGGGGGCGTTCGAGTTCGCGGAGGAGCCAGCCCCGGGCCTTCACCCAGTCGCGGCGGATGGTGCGTTCGCCGACGGCGAGCACGGCGGCGATCTCGGCTTCGGTGAGGCCGCCGAAGTAGCGCAACTCTACTACCTGCGCGAGGCGTTCGTCGAGGGTTTTCAGCCGGTCGAGGGCCTCGTCGAGGGCGAGCAGGGCGTCGGCACGCTCCTCCAGGGGCAGCTCCACATCGTCGAGGGTGAGCGGGAGGATGCCGCTGCCACGCCGGGCGGCGCCGTGGCGGCGGGCGTGGTCCACGAGCACGCGCCGCATGGCCTGGGCGGCGATGGCGAGAAAGTGCCCCCGGTCCTGCCACTGCACGCGCGTCTGGTCCACGAGCCGCAGGTAGGCCTCGTGCACGAGGGCGGTGCGGTTGAGCGTGTGGCCCGGCCGCTCGCGGCGCAGCTGGCGCTCGGCCATGCCCCGGAGTTCGGTGTAGACGCGGGGCAGCAGCTGCGCGACGGCGCCCGACGACGTTCCGGCGCGCAGCAGGAGGTCGGTGAAGGAGTCCGCAGGGGGCATGATGGGGTGCAGGGGCCGTCCGCGCAGATTTGTGGCGCCCCGGATGTCCGGTTTGGGTGCCCGCGTGCGCGTTCAGGAATAGAGACGACCGGTACGACGCGCGATCGAAGCCCCCATCAGGCCGCGATCCACGCCCGAAGGTAGCGCCAACACCGCCCCGCGCATCACGGGGCCCCCGCAAGCCCCGTTGTTTGTATGCAAACGGCTCGTCGCCTCGAATCGTGGGCCCGCACCCTGCGGCCCCCCTCACCCTCTCTACCGACGACGACCGCATGAACCTTCTGACTGCCACCTCGTGGCCGCGCCGCCGGGCGCGCCGCACCTGGCTCACTCTGGGCCTGGTGGCCACCCTCGCCGCGTGCGACACCGGCCCGGCGCCGAACGATTCCTCCCTGCGCCCGGGGGCCTTCTCGGCCGATGCCGGCGCGGGCACCACGCCCGTCCTGCTGCTCAGCGGCCTGGTGACGCAGGCGCTTGCCCAGATCACCACCACGCAGGGCGCCCCGGCCGCCGCCGTCTGGACTGCCCAGATCGACGTGCTCAAGCAGGCCATCCGCGACGCCATGACGGCGAACAACACCGCCCTCGCCGATCAGAAACGCGCCGAACTCAAAGCTGTCAACCTCAACTGCGTCCTCACGGGCCTGGGCAATGGCATCGTGGCCACCGAAACGCAGGCGGTGCAGGCCGTGATGGCGGGCGTGAAGGCGGCCCTCCAGAAAGGGACCGCCTCGGCCGCCGACGCCGGCAAGGCCAACGCGATGGTCATTACAGCCAGTACGCTCCTGCCCGGCGTCGCCCCGAAGGTGCAGGCGTCCGACTGGGTCGGCGCGCTCGATGTGGCCACGCAGGCCGGGGCGATGATCGACGCGGCCCGTGCGCTCGTCGGCGTGGCCGATCCGGGCGTGGGCGGCGGCACGGGCGGCGGCCCCGTTTACACGGGCAACGGGCAGTATCCCATCGAGGCGCCGACGCCGTGGGCCTACCAGGCGGCCGTGCCGAGCCAGTCGGCGTGTGGCGGTCTGGGCACCGGCTACGACGTCGGGCCGGGCCAGTCCATTGCGCTCCTCTCGGGCGTGCCGTGGCTCCAGCTCAAGCCGTGCGACACCGTGCGGATTCACTATGCGCCCACGCCCTACCACGAGGTGATCCAGCTGGGCCGGCGCGGCGCGGCGAACAAGTGGATCCGCGTGACGGGCGTGCCCGGTCCCAACGGCGAACTCCCGGTCCTCGACGGCGCCGGGGCCACGGTGCCCGCCGGCGTCTCGATCTCCAACCCCGTCTTCGAAGGGCTCGGGATGGTGCTCGTGCTGCCCCCCGTGGGTGCGCCCTACGGCTACAAGCCGGGCTACCTCGAAATCAGCAACCTGGAGGTGCGCGGCGCGAGCAAGCGCACGCTGCTGACCAAGACGTCGGGCCAGACGACGCCCTGGCATCCGTTTGCGAGCGGCATCTATATCGAGCGGGCCGAGCACGTGGTGATCCGCAACTGCCACCTGCACGACAACGGCAACGGCCTCTTCCAGAACAGCAAGTACGACGAAGCCGCGCAGAGCCGCGACCTGCTCGTCGAGGGCACCTACTTCCACGACAACGGCAACCCCGGCAGCGCCAGCGAGCACAACGCCTACACCGAAGGCGTGGGCACGGTGTACCAGTACAACCGCTTCGGCCCGCTCATGCCGGGGGCCCTCGGCGAGGACCTCAAGGAGCGTTCGGTGGGGATCACGATCCGCTACAACTCCTTCGACGCCACCACGCACCTCATCATGCTCGAAGACCCGGAATCCAACCACGACTGGGAAATGCAGCAGGTAGACGCGTGGGGCCACAAGCTGGTGGACGCCGTGTACATCTACGGCAACGAGATGCGCATGCGCAACCCGCCGTGGGGCCCGCTGCCGTGGGGCATCACCGCCGTCGAGGTGGGCGACGCGCCGCCGCTGAGCGGGCGCTCGGGCAAGGTGTACTTCTACCACAACACCGTCCTCTCGGAGCAGGACGGCACGGGCTATGGCACCCCGACGACCTCCCTCTTCGCCCTGCGCCGTCCCGGCGTGCAGATCGACGGGCGCAACAACGTCTTCCTGGCGCGCCCGGCTACGGCGGGCGTCAAGCCGCGGCCCTTTGCCATCTTCTACCACTACGGCGAAGGCAGCTTTGCGGGCAACTGGATCTCGCAGGGCTGGTACCCGGCCGACCAGCAGGTCCACAACCCGGGCAGCATCATGCACTTCGGGGCCAAGTGGAACGGGATGGGCTGGGGCGTCAACCTCGTGAGCGCGAACCCGTCGCCGGGTTTCGTGAACCTCGCGGCCGGCGATTTTCACCTCACGGCCGGCTCGCCGCTCATCGGCGGCGCCGTGCCGCTGGACCCCGAGGTGACGCTCACGGGCAACCTCCCCACGATGGAGTTCGCCGGGCAGGGCGTGGGCGTGCCGCGCACGTCGCCCTCTGATCTAGGCGCCCACGGGCACTGAGGCGCGCCCCGTAGGCGGGCGGCGGTGCCGGGGTTTACCCTCCGGCACCGCCCTGCGGCGGCATCAGCCGAGCACAGTGAGGGCGGCGAACTTGCCTGGCGCTTTTTCTGGCCGACGTTCTTGAAGAACACCATTGCTCAGGCAGGAGGGGGCCCTTCAGACTACAGCAGCCCGAGGAGCCGGCCCAGCACCTCTGGCCCGCGTGCGAATGCCGAGCTTGGCGAGCACGTGGTCGGTGTGCGTGCGAACGGTATGGACGGAGATCGATGAGCCGCGCGGCGATCTCCTGCCGGTCTTCGCCATGGGCCAGCCGGAACGCAACGCGGGCCTCCTGCGTCGTCAGCCCGTAGCGCTCGACCAGCGATTCCAGGGAGGGCAGTTGTGGCCGGGTAGGCTCGACGGCGACGAGCACGAGGGGAGCCGCCGGCTCGCCGCTGCTCACGAGGCACGCCCGCACCCGGTAGGCTCCTCCCGAGTCCTTAACGGTGCGGGTTGGGGGGCGGCCGAGGCCCCCGTCGCCCGAGGGCGCGCCGCAAGTGCAGCGCAGCCTGCGCCACCTGCGGCACGAGGGAGAGGCTACAAAGGGGCCCTCGGGTCCGGCAAGGAGCGCGCGCAAGGGCAGGTGTGAAGTGAAGGGGGCGCCCGCGCGGCGTCGAAGAGCGCGAGGGCCTCATCGTGCGCGTCGAGCAGGGCGGTGAGCGTCGCGCGGTGGCGGCCCTGCGCGGTGTAGGCCCGCACGCCGGCCTCAAAGGCCGGATAGAGGAGCCCGGCGAGCGCCTCCCCACGGGCGCCGAAGCGGGGGGCGTCGAAGCGGTCGGTGTAGAGCATGAGCGTCCCGGTGGCCTCGAGGCCGAGCAGCGGGAGCAGGCCGCTTGCCCGGGGTGGAAGGTTGAGCGAGACGCCATTGGCTACGCCGTTGGGCACGTACCAGTCGTGGTAGGCGTCCGAGTGGAGGTACCGATCGCGCGCGTCTGAAAACCGGTCGAACACCCCCGCCGCTGACCAGATGGGTTGGCTCAGGGCATTGATGGTCTCGGCCACGGATCAATGGCCCGGTAATACTCCACATAGGCACTGAGCTTGACTTTGGCCATTTGAGTGAGCGCGGCGGGAGGCTGCGTACACCCCGGGTTCTGTCGCCAAACGGACCCCACGATGCCACTGCCTCCCGCCCTCGCTGCCGTCGTGGTAGCCTTTCGTCCGCTCTTCGATCCCCGACTCTTCGAGCACGCCACCGTCCTCGTCGCAGGAGCTCTTCTCGCTGTCCGCACCCGCACCGTCACCGCCGCCCTCCGCGTCACCGGACACGATGACACTCGCTTCTCGGCCTACCACCGCGTGCTCAGCCGCGCCCGCTGGTCGTGCCTCGGAGCCGCCCGCATCCTCCTCGGTCTCCTCGTCGCCCGCTTCGTGCCCGAGGGGCCACTTGTCGTCGGCATCGACGACACCATCGAGCGCCGCTGGGGTCCGCGCATCGAGGCGCGCGGCATCTACCGCGATCCGGTGCGCTCCAGCCATGGCTTCTTCGTCAAGGTGAGCGGCCTGCGCTGGCTCTCCCTCTCCATCCTGGCCCCAATTCCGTGGGCGGGCCGGATGTGGGCGCTCCCGTTCCTCACCGTGCTCTGTCCGAGCGCGAGGTTCTACGAGCGGCGGCGCCGCACCCCGAAGACGCTCCTTGACCACGCGCGTCAGGCCGTGCTTCAGCTTGCCCGATGGCTACCAGAGCGTCAGATCGTCGTCGTCGTCGACTCGGGCTTCGCGGCGCTCGACCTGCTCGGAGCCGTCAGGGAGCGCGTGTCGGTCGTGACACGGCTGCGCCTCGACGCGGCGCTCTACGACGGGCCACCGGCGCCGAGACCGGGGCTCGTCGGTCGTCCGCGCAAGAAGGGCGCCCGGCAGCCGACGCTGGCCACACGCGCAGGCTGTGGCGCGACGAGATGGACGCCCGTGGTGGCGAGCCAGTGGTACGGGCAGGCCGGGCGCACGGTCGAGATCGCCACCGGCACGGCGCTCTGGTACCACGTCGGCAAGGCGCCCGTGCCGCTGCGGTGGGTGCTCGTGCGCATCCCAGGAGCGGCGGAGGCGCCGAAGGCATTTCTGTGCACCGACCTCGGCGCGAGGGCGCTCGACATCGTGGCGTGGTACGTGCGGCGGTGGACAGTCGAGGTGACCTTCGCCGAGGTGCGGCGCCACCTCGGCGTCGAGACGCAGCGGCAGTGGTCCTCGCCGGCCATCGCGCGGACGACGCCATGCCTGCTCGGGCTCTTCTCGGTCGTCGCACTCGCGGCGGACGCGCTGCACGCGAGCGGCGAGTTGAAGGCACGGCAGAGTGCGTGGTACGCGAAGGCAGTGCCGACCTTCAGCGACGCGCTCGCCTCGGTACGGATGGCGCTCTGGCGGTCGGCAATTTCTGAGAGGTCAGGGTCTGGGTCGCAGAGGGCGGTAAATACCGGAGCCGTCTTTGAGCGCATGAGTGCCGCGCTCGCCTACGCCGCATAGGGCCAAAGTCAAGCTCAGGAGC
>CAVUFJ010000016.1:0-50725 GCA_963740755.1 Rhodothermales bacterium | reverse complement strand
GGAGTGTCAGGAATCTTGTGTACGGGCCAGGAAGGGCTCGAAGCGGCCGGGCTGGGCGACGACCAGTTGGTTGACGACCAGCGGCCAGCGGTTCTGTGCGCGGGTCCATTTCTCCGAGAGCCGCATCGCCGTCGCGTAGCAGAGCTTCAGCGCCGCCATCTCGTTGGGCAGCGGGCCCCGGTGCTTGAGCGCACGCCGGAAACTCCGGTGCACGGCCTCGACCGCGTTTGTGGTGTAGAGCGCCCGCCGCAGCGCCACCGGGTAGCGCAGGAAGGTCACCAGCGATGCCCAGTGCCGGTGCCAGGCCCCGAAGACCGCCCCGTAGCGCGCTCCCCACTCGGCCTCCGCTTCCGCCAGCCGGAGTTCGGCCTCGCTCTCCGTCGTGGCGTTGTAGACCGCCTTCAGCGACGTGGCGACGGCCTTCCGGTCGGCATGAGTTACCAGCGCCAGGCTGGACCGCATCTGATGCACCAGGCACCGCTGGTGGTCGGCGCGCGGGAAGACGGCCGTCACCGCCTCGTTGGCACCCGTGAGCCCATCGGTCGCCACCACGACCACGTCCTCAACGCCCCGGGCCTGGAGGTCCGTCAATACGCTGACGTAGGCCGAGGCGCTCTCGACCGCGAGCGACCACAGCCCCAGGACGTCCTTCATGCCCTCAAGGGTGACCCCGAGCGCCGTCACGAGCGCGCGGGTTTGGACTCGGCCGTCAACGCGGACCTTGACGAAGAGCGCGTCCAGGAAGACCATCACGTAGCACGGGGCCAGCGGCCGAGCCTGCCACGCCTGAAACAGCGGCACGAGCGCGTCGCTCACGTCCGAGATCAACTCGGCACTGACTTCGGTCTGGTAGAGCTCGCGCAGGTGCCCCTGAATCTCGCGCGTCGAGAGCCCGCGGCTGTAGAGCCGCAGCACCTTCTCGTCGAAGTCAGGCAGGCGGCGGAGGTACTTCGGCACGAACTGCGGCTCGAAGGTGGCGGCCCGGTCTCTTGGCATCGAGACGTCGAGCGGACCACGGGCCGAGAGGAGCCGCCGCCTGGTGTGGCCGTTGCGGGTGTTCTTGCGCCCCGCCGTAGCCTCGGTGCGGAGGTGGTGGTCGAGTTCGGCGTCGGTGACGCGCTCGACGAGTCGGGCGGTCAGCGCCGCCAGGAGCCCATCGGCGCCGAAGATATCCTTGGGGACGTCGGTGGACGCCAGGAGCTCGTCGAGGATTTCAGGTCGAATGTCCATGGTGGTCAGGGTCTGAGGAAAGGTCCGTCGGAGACGGCCTCGTACACAAGATTCCTGACACTCCCCGTTAATGGGGCAGATGGACGGTGTTCCGCGTTACATCGCCTGTGCGCGCGTGACCCTGCGGCCCATCTTCGAGTTCTTGGACGCAGACATTCGCCCGAACGACAAGCTGCAAGTATTCGTCTTGGAGGACGATTACTCCTTCGGGGTCATCTCTTCCTCTGTTCATTGGGCGTGGTTTGTTGCCAAATGCACAACACTTGGCCCAACCCCGAACTACAACGCCGAGTCGATCTGGGACACGCTTCCGTGGCCGCAGGCACCCACGCAGGCGCAGGTGACCGCTGTGGCCGAGGCGGCTGTGGCACTGCGCACGCTGCGGCTCGCGCTGATGACCCAGCACAAACTGAGCCTCCGCGACCTGTACCGGATCCTCGAACAGCCCGGCCAGAATCCCCTCCGCACCGCCCACGAACGCCTCGACGCGGCCGTGCGCGCCGCCTACGGGATGCCGAAGACCGCCGACGTGCTGGCCTTCCTGCTCGCGCTCAACGGCTCCCTCGCCGCCCGCGAAGCCGCCGGAGATCCCGTGGTCGGTCCCGGCCTGCCCGCCGCGCTCGGCCTCGCGCCCGGCGCCTTCGTCACCGCCGACGCGGTACGCGTCCTGGCCCCCTGATCTCCCATGCCCCTGCCCATCGCTGCCCTCCAGTCGGTCCCGCTCCGTGAGGCCTTTCCGAGCGAGCCCCACGCCTTCACCGCCTGGCTCGCCGACAACCTCGACGCGCTCGGGCAGCGCCTCGGCCTCTCGCTCATGTGCAGCGCCGCATCGGTGCTTCGCTCGGGAGCATCGGACTTTCGGCAGGCAGGACTACCCTTCCTCGGCAGAACATCAATCCTTCGCTCGGGAGCATCGGTGCTTCAGAGGGGAAGGCGCGTCCTTGCGGCGCAAACCTCCGGGCTTCGGTGCCAAGCATGGGGCCTCCAACGCGAAGGGCCGTTCCTGCGCACGGCAAGAACGGCCCTCCAGGCGAAAAGAACAGCGTTCAGGCAGCAGGTGCCGTAGATGGGCGGCGGGCGAAACGCTTGCCCAGTTCGTCGGCCACATCGTCGAGCGCGCCACCGTGGCCGTTGGCCTTCAGGGCGCGGTACACGTCGAGCGCGGCCGAGTAGGCTTCGGCACCCACGAGCGCCCGCGTGTCTTCGAGGTGCTCGGCGAGGCGCGTCACGGCGATGTACAGGCCATCAAGCGCGTCGTAGAGCGCCACGTCCTGCGCGAACGCGTCGAGGTCGAAGCGGCGGGGCAGGTACGAATCGTCCTGCCGGGCCACTTCGGCGGCGCGGTGCACAAAGGCGAGGCTCTTGTCGCCAAAGCGCGGCAGGTTGCGGCGCTCCTCGGGGCTCAGGTCTACCAGGAACGGCAGCTTGGCCCGCACCACATCGAGTGCGGCGAGCGCGTCGGTGCGGTCCTGGGCCGACAGGGTGGCATGAATCCGGTCTTCCATCGCAATGCCTCCAATGGTTAAGGTGAAGATCAAGCGTACGACACGTAGCGTAACCGCACAAGATGTGGGTTACAAAAAATGCGGCGGGCGCGGTGGCTCCCTGTGCTCGCAGAACGGGCGGGGGCAACGCGTGGCTGACCCGCCCTCACGCGGCCGCATCCCTGTGCCTGAGCCCGAGGAAGGCGCGCACGGGGTTGGGTGCTGCAGGGCGTGCGTCCATAGAGCCGAAGCGTGCGGTAGGGATGAAGGCCGACGCGCCTCCCACACGCCCGGCCGCAGGGCGTCTGTTACGCTCTTGTTTGCCGTGCGTGGGGTCTATTGTGGCGCCCCGATATCGTAACACGCAGTGGCCAGGTTGAGCAGGGAATGAGCAGTCGGTGGCCTGTTTGCCCCAACGCGTCCGGGCTACCATGAGGACAGTCCATCCTAGGTGGGCGTTTGTGCCTCTCGGTGTCGGAGCCAGGGCGGCACACCGTGTCTTCCCTCCGATCCTCTCATACCCTGGATGCCCATGCGCTCCTCTACTGCTCCGCTGCTGCTTGGCCTCGCCATGGCCGCCGGCGGGCTCACCTTCGCGGTCACGTCGCCCTCCGGCGTCGTCGCATCGAGCCACCGCGAGGCCCCGCTCATCTCGAACGACCCGCTCGCGGACAATACGGACCTCTACGCCTTCCGCACGCCCGACAACCCGAGCACGGTCACGATCGTGGCCAACTATATCCCGCTCGAACTGCCCGAGGGCGGCCCCAACTTCTACGACTTCGGCGAGAACATCCGCTACGAGATCCACGTCAAGAACCGCACGAGCGCCGGCGCGCTCGGCTCGGCGACGGACGACATCACGTACCGGTTCACGTTCACCAAGACGAACGAAGACCCGACCACCTTCTTCAACATCCGGCTCGGCAAGCGCAACCTGCGCACCCGCTACACGCTGGAGAAGAGCACCAACGGCGGCGGATCGTTCTCGACGATCATCACGAACGGCGAAGTGCCCCCGAACAACATCGGGCCGCGCTCGATCGAGAGCCCGGTGGGCCTCGGCACCACCTACGACGCCCTCGTGAGCGCCGCCATCACCACCGCCTCGACGGGCGAGAAGGTGTTCGCCGGCCCGCGCGACGACCCGTTCTTCGTCGACCTCGGCGGCGCCTTCGACCTCGGCAACTTCCGCAGCCAGTTCTCGGGCGGCCCGCAGAACCCGAGCGCCGCGCGTGACGCCGTCGCCGGCTTCAACACCCACAGCATCGTGCTGCAGGTGCCCATTGCGATGCTCCAGAAGACGGGCCGCGCCACGACGACCAACATCCTCGATCCGGACTTCGTGATCGGCGTGTGGGCCAGCGCCGCGCGCCGCGCCCTGCGCACGCTCTCGACGGACGGCAGCGCCTCGGTCGAAACGCGGCAACTGGATCCAGGTGTCGCGCCTCGGGATGCCGCTCACCAACGAAGCCGTCATCCCGATTGGGATGAAGGACCGCTGGAACTACACGACCCCCTACGACGCGCGCGAGCAGGAATTCGCGGGCTACTTCGCCAACCCCGAGCTGAGCCTCTACATGTCGGACGGCACGACGGGCTCGAAGTGCGCGCCTGGCTCGACCTACTACGGCGCGGCGATCCCGAACCTCGCCGCGCTCCGCGTGCAGACCCGCACCTACCCCGCCCTCGGCGACGTAGACGGCGACGGGCGCCCGGGCCTCGACTTCCGCAACGGCTGCGACGGCGCCTTTGAGCTGCTGCCGCTCGTGCAGAGCGGCGCGATCAACCTCGCCGGGACGGCCCTCGCCGTGCCGACGGCCCCGCGCCAGGCCGGCCTGCCCACCGCCCTCATCGGCGACAACGAGCCCCGCCGCCTCGACATCCTGCCGATCTTCTACTTCGGCGTGCCGAACCTCATCCCCTACCAGCTCGCCACCGGCAAGACGGGCGGCCCCCTCTCGCAGGGCAAGCCGTTCATCCACAACTTCCTGCCGATCACGCAGACGGCCAACGGGGACCTCTACGGCGGCGACATGCTCCGCCTCAACATGGCCGTGCCGCCGACCGACCGCAGCTCCTCGGAGTACCGCGACAACGCGCGCATGGGCCTTATCCGCGCCGCCGCGCTCGGCCTGACGGCCGCGCCGTACAACACGAACCGCGACCAGCAGCTCATCCCCCACATGGACGGCTTCCCGAACGGGCGCCGCCTGGAAGATGACGTGACGACGATCGAGCTGCAGGCCGTGGGCGGCCTCGTGCTCGCCGCCGTGGGCCTGCCCTTCGACGACGCGACGAGCGGCGCCTACGCCGACCTCGCCTCGCCGCGCCTCGTGCAGGAGCTGACCTTCGTGGCCGGCCCGACGAAGAACGACAAGCCCCTGCTCACGAGCTTCCCGTACCTCGCCGCCCCGCACCGCGGCTACGACTACGTGAAGCAGCTCGCCGCCCTCTCCCCGGGCACGATCGGCACGGGCACCTCGCCGATGGGCCTCGTCGTACCGACGGCGTTCATCCTCGAGCAGAACTACCCGAACCCCTCGGCCGGCGGCACGACGATTCGCTACCACGTCTCGCGCACCTCCGACGTCCGCCTCCGCGTCTATGACGCGCAGGGCCGGGTGGTGGCGACGCTCGTGAACGGCGAAACCAACGAAGGCACCCACGAAGTGCAGTGGAATGCCGCCGGGATGGCTGCCGGGACCTACTTCTACCGTATCGAGGCCGACGGCCAGTCGTACGACGTGAAGAAGGCCACCATCGTACGCTAATCCTGGATGATGGACGGATCGGAGATCGGACGGCGGGGCTACGGCCCTCACGTCCGGTCTCCGACCCATATCTGCCCGCACCGTTTCTGTTCTGATGCCCATCGCTCCCGCCGCTATGCGTCCCTCCTATCTGTTTGCCCTGCTCGGCGGCGCCCTGCTGCTCGGGGCCGGCCTGTGGCTGCACTTTGCCCCCCACACGGGGGCCGATGCGCCGCTCACCGAGGCCGAGCGCAAGGAGGCCGTGCTCTCGCCGTCGTCTGAGTTCCTCAACGCGAGCGCGTCCATCAACTTCTACAAGAGCAAGCTCCAGCGCGCCCCCAACGACGTCAAGAGCTACCTCGCGCTCTCGCAGCTTTACCTCCAGCAGGCCCACGCCACCGCCGACGAGGTCCGCTACGTGCCGCTCGCGCAGGCCGCGCTCCAGGAAGCGCTCCGCCGCAGCCCCGACGACTTTCACGCCCGCGCCCTCGAAGCCTCGCTCTTCGCCACCCTCCACCGGTTCGAGGACGCCGAGGCCGCCGTGCGCCGCCTCATGACGCAGTACCCGGACAACGCGTTCCTCACCGGCGTGCTCGTCGATGCGCTCGTCGAACTCGGCCGCTACGACGAGGCCGCCGCCGCCTCCGACCGGATGCAGGCCATCCGTCCCGACATCGGCTCGTACTCGCGCGTGTCGTACCTGCGCGAACTCCACGGCGACACGCCCGGCGCCATCGCCGCGATGCGCTACGCCGCCGATGCGGGCATGAGCGGCCACGAAGACCGCGCGTGGGCGCTCTACCACCTCGGCCTGCTCTACCTTGGGCATGGCGAGACGCAGAAGGCCGACGTGCTCTTCCACGGCATCCTCGACGAGCGCCCAGGCTTCTGGCGCGCCCTCCTCGGCCTGGCCCGCATCAAGCTCATGGAAGGCCAGACGGCCGTCGCCACCGACCTCTACCAGCAGGCCTACGACGAGGCGCCCTCGCACGAAGCGATGGAAGGCCTCCTCGAAGCCTACACCGTAGCCGGCAACACGGCCGGGCAGGAGCGCATCAAAACCCAGCTCCGCCGCGCCTTCGCCGACGCCAAGGGCATGGGCGAGCGGGCCGACATGGAGGAAGCCGACTTTCTGGCCGATCATGACCTCGACCTCGACCGCGCCCTCCGCCAGGCCATGAGCGAGGTGCAGCGCCGCCCCGGCCACCTGCACGCCAACGAGACCGCCGCGTGGGCGCTCTTCAAGAACGGCAAGGCCCGCGAGGCCGTGCCCTACATCCAGAAGGCCCTCCGCCTGAACACGGGCGATGCGATGGCCGAATACCGCGCCGCGCGCATCTACGAAGCCGCCGGCAACGCCGCCCAGGCCGAGGCGATGTACCGCGCCGCCCTCGCCCACCGCGTGGAGGTCGAAAGCCCGTCGACGGCCGGGTGGATCCGGACCCACCTGGGCAGCACGGCCCCCGCCAGCGCGGCAACTGCCAGCGCGCCCAAGCCGTAAGCGAAGCGGGCTGCCCGATGGGGCCCACACCTCCACGGGGTCCTGTGGGTAGGGGCCGGGGCGCACGCGTGCGCCCCGGCCCTTTTTATACCAACGCCGGTCGCATGGTGAGGGGTCGCCGGGGTCATCACGGATGATCCCGCAGGCATTCCCGCACCGTCCGGCCGGATCGGGGATCAGGAGGACCGGGGGAGCACCATCCCCTCGCGCGAAGCCGCCAGCGATCCGCCCAACAGCCACCCGGACGTGCCCGCGTTCGCCTCCGCCGTAGCGCGGGCACGCGTTTCCCCGTATCCTGTGGGTCGAGGCCTGCCCTACTGGGCCGATTTGCCGGTATGCCCCATCGTTTGCTCCTGGTCGAAGACGACGAAGCCGTGCGCGAGACGCTCTGCGACCTGCTCGCCTTTGAAGACGACCTGGAGGTGGTCGATGCGGTGGCGAGCGCCGAAGCCGCCCTCGCCACCCTCGCCGCCGACCCCGCCATCGACCTCCTCATCACGGACGTGTCGTTGCCCGGCATGAGCGGCCTCGACCTTGCGCGCAAGATCACCGCTGTGGAGCCGCACCCGCCCGTGCTCGTGCTCTCGGGCCATCAGGGCCGCGCCTACACCGAGCAGGGCCGGCAGGCCGGCGCCTCCGGCTTTGTGACGAAAGTAGACGTGGTAACCGAACTCGTGCCCGCCATCCACCGCGTGCTCGGCCCCTGAGCGCTCTGGCAAGCCAGGGTTGGTAGTTTGTTCGCGGTTCGTGGTCAGACGAACCCGGCAGAACGCCTAGCCGCCTTTCTTCTGGCGGCGAACGACCGACCACGAACAACCCCCACGTCGCCCTTGCCAGACCACGGAGGGGTGATGCCGGGCCGACGGCGATCTCCGCCGGCCGGGACTTCCACGCGTACGCAGCGCGCTGCCGTGGCTGCATCCGAGCACGCGCGGAGGTACTGGCGCGCCGCCGGAAACCCGGCGACAGGAGCAGCACTTCGAGCGAACTGTCCGGCCAGTTGTGGACGGACGCTTCCTCTCTACCCGGCCTCCCTGTCGCGACAGGGGGCCACTGTTCGTACCCTTTTGGACCTCCATAGCACTCTGGGTTCCTCTCCCCGGATGCTTGCGCGGACCCACTACCTCACTTTCGGCGCGCCCTGCATCGGCGAGCCTGAGATTGCGGAGGTAGTGGACTCGCTGCGCAGCGGCTGGATTGGAACCGGCCCCAAAGTGGCCCGCCTCGAAGCGCTCATGCGTGAGTACACCGGGGCCCGCCACGCTGTGGCGCTCAACTCGTGTACCGCCGCGCTCCACCTCGCCATGCTCGCGGCAGGCGTGGGCGCGGGCGACGAGGTCATCACCACCCCGATGACCTTCTGCGCCACCGTCAATGCGATCCTGCACACCGGCGCGACGCCGGTGCTCGTAGACTGCGCGCGCGACACCCAGCTCATCGACCCGCAGGCCATCGCGGCGGCCGTCACGCCCCGCACGCGCGCCATTCTGCCGGTTCACTTTGCCGGCCGCATCGCCGACCTCGACGCGATCCACGCCATCGCCCGCAAGCACGGCCTGGTGGTGATCGAAGACGCCGCGCACGCGCTCGAAGGCACCTACGGCGGACGCAAGGTGGGCGCCATCAGCCCGCTCACCTGCTTCAGCTTCTACGTCACCAAGAACCTGACCACCGGCGAGGGGGGCATGGTGACCACCGATGACGCCGATCTGGCGGCGAAGATCAAGATGTACGGGCTCCACGGCATGGACCGCGATGCCTGGAAGCGCTACTCCGACGCCGGCTACCGGCACTACGAAGTGCAGGTGCCCGGCTTCAAGTACAACATGATGGACCTGCAGGCCGCCATCGGCATCCACCAGTTTCCCCACCTGGACGCCTGGATGGACCGGCGGACGGAGATCTGGGACCGTTACGACGATGCTTTCGCCGGTCTGCCCGTCACGCGACCGCTGGCCCCGGGGCCCGGGCAGACGCACGCCCGGCACCTCTACACGCTGATGATCGACCCGGTGGAAGCGGGCCTCACGCGGGACGATTTTCTCGGGCGCCTCCATGCGCTCGGCATCGGCACGGGCGTGCACTACCGGGGCGTCCACCTCCACCCGTACTACCGCGACCGCTGGGGCTACCGTCCGGAGGACTTTCCCAACGCCTCCTGGATCAGCGACCGCACGATCTCGCTCCCCCTCTCCCCCTCGATGACCGACCGCGACGTCGAGGACGTGGTGATGGCCGTGCGCCAGACCATCGAGGACGCCGCATGACCTGGGCACGCTGGCGGCGCTGGAAAGAGGCGCTGCTCGAACTGGACCCCAACCGCCGCCGGGCCGAACTCCGCTGGTGGCGCGAGCGGGCGCGTCTGAGCGGCGCCCGTGCCGTCTACCACCGGGGCCACGGGCCGCAGGAGATCGCGGAGGTAGACCGCAAGCAGAAGGCCCTGCTCTACCCGCTGCTCCAGCAAGCCCTTCGAGGCGACGAGCAGGTGATCCTCGACTTCGGCTGCGGGCCGGGCCGGTTCACGCCGGACCTGGCCGCCCTCATCGGCGGCCGCGCCATCGGGGTGGACCCGACGCAGGCGCTCCTCGACGCCGCCCCGAGCGCCGACAACGTCGCCTACCTCCCGATCACGGACGGGCGGATCCCGCTCGAATCCGGCTCCGTGGATGCGGTCTGGAGTTGCATCGTGCTCACCTGCATCACCGACCCGGAGGCGCTGCGCACCGCCGTGCGCGAGATCGAGCGGGTGCTGCGTCCGGGCGGGCTCGTCTTCCTGATCGAGAACACCGCCGACAAGCCCGACCGGCGCCATGTGGCCTTTCGCTCGGTCGAAGCCTACCAGGAGCTCTTCTCTTTCGCGCCGCTCGAGCACGCGTGCGACTACGAGGACATGGGCGAGCGCATTTCCGTGATGAGCGGGCGCAAGGGGAGCCATGCACACGCCTGAGGCACTCCCCTGCGTGGCCCAGCACGTCGGCCGAACGTACCTGAAGACGTCGCAGAACTGGATCTACGAACAGGTGCGGGCGCTCCAGTCGGTGCGGGCGGTGTTTCTGGCCACGCAGCGCAAGGCCGACGACGCGTTTCCGTGGCCGGCCGTCTACACGCTTGACGCGCTGCCGCTGCCGGCCCAGTTGTACAACCACGCCGCGCACGCGCTCACCGGCGCGTATCCCCACCACGTCGCCGCGTGCCGGCGCGAAGGCGTGCGCCTGCTGCACCTCCACTTCGGCGGCAACGCCGCCCGCGAACACGCCCTCGCGCGGCGGCTCGGCGTGCCCTTCGCCGCGTCTTTCTACGGGCGCGATATGTTCTACCATCCGCAGGGCGAGGCCGGGCTCCGGGAGAAGTACCGGGGGTTGTTTGCCCGGGGCGCCGCGTTCATCGCCGAGGGGCCGGCGGCGCGGGCGCAGCTCGTCCGCATCGGATGCCCGCCTGAGAAGGTGCATGTCCACCGCCTCGGCGTTGACCTCGACCGGCTGCCGCTCCAGATCCGCCGCGTGGCGCCCGGCGAGCCGCTGCGGGTGCTCATGGCCGCCCGCTTTACGGAAAAGAAAGGCATGGCCTACGGCGTCGAAGCCTTCTGCCGCGTCGCGCGCGACGAGCCCCGGCTCCACCTGACCGTGGTAGGCGATGCAGGCGATGCCGAAGACGGACAGCAGATTCGCCGCGACCTCCACACCCAGGTGGCCGCCTCCGGCCTCTCAGCCCGCGTCACGTTCACCGGCTTTCTCTCGAACGACGCCCTCCACGCGCTCGCGCGCACCCACCACCTGCTGCTGCACCCGAGCGTCCACGCCCGCGACGGCGACGCCGAGGGCGGCCACCCGGTCGTGATCACCGAGCTAGCGGCCACCGGGATGCCGGTGCTCGCCACCCGCCACTGCGACATCCCGGAGGTGGTGGTCGACCACGAAACCGGCTGGCTCTGCGCCGAGCGCGACCCGGCGGCACTCGCGGCGGCGCTGCGCGAAGCCCTCGCCCACCCGGACCGCCTCGCCACCTACGGAGCGGCCGCACGCCACCTCGTCGCGCAGAAATACGACGCCCGCCATAACACCCTCGACGCACTCTACACGCAGTTGCTCGAAGCGCCGCCGACCGCCGCCTAGCCCCGCCGCGCTCCCCGGGGCCGCGGCGTCAGACGCGCCCAGTCCGCCCGGGTGATGACGCCGACGAGGGTGCCGGCCATGCCGAAGAGCGCGAAGAAGAACGCGAGCCCCCCGAGCAGTCCCGCCCACGCGGGCACCGTCACGAGCGCGCGTGCGCCCGCCGTGGCCAGCCCGCAGGCGACCGCCACGCCCAGCACGTGCAGGTAGTACCGGAACGGCAGCACTTGCCACACGGGCAGCTTGAGGTGAAAGCCGATGCGGCGCAGCATGACCACCCACATGACCGCGTTGGAGAGCACCGCCCCCGAGGCGGTCCCCGTGATCCCGAAGGCGAGCGTGAGCGGGTAGGTGCACACCACGTTGGCCACGAGCAGCATCACCGTGATGCGCAGCAGCCCCTTTGTGTCGCCGAAGGCCTGCAGGATGGCGCCGTAACTGGTCACGCGGTGGAGCACGAGCAGGTTGAAGATCTGGAAGGGCAGCACCGCCGAGGCATAGTCTTTCTTCGCCACCAGCGGGATCAGATCGCTCGCGAGGGTGATGCCGGCAATGGTGAGCGGCACCACGATGAGCGTCGTCCGCTCGATGGCGCGGTGCCAGAGCGCGATGAGTTCGTCGCGGCGCCCTTCGAGTTCGAAGGCCACGTAGCGCGAGATGAGCACCGACCCGACCGCGAGCGGCACGACGGCCACGATGGGGATCTCCTGCCCGGCCACCTGATACTCGGCCAGGGCCGCCACCGGCAGGAGGGAGGCCACGATAAAGCGCCCCGAGTGCCGGTTGATGCGGCTCACGGCGAGGTTGAGCCCGAGCGGAATCGAGAAGCGCGTCTGCTGCCGCCCGATGTCGGCCGGGAGCGGCGCGGTGGCGGGCGGCAATACGCGGTGCAGCCACGTCGCCGTGAGCACAAAGCGGAGCACGGCGTAGACGCCGAGGCCATACAGCGCCGTCTGCACCGGATACCCGAGCAGGAGCGGCCCCAGCAGCAACGCGAAGGTCAGCAGGCTCGTCGCCACCTCGTAGAGGCCGGCGTCGCGGGGCCGGTCGAGCGCGAGCAGGACGTTGGTGGTGGGCCAGGTGGGGATCTCTAAGAGTCCCACGAAGGCGATGAGCGGCAGAAAGCGCTGCGCCGTCGCCACCTCCGCCGCCGTCCACTCGGAGAGCAGGTGCGGCAAGACCGGGATCAGCCCGACGATGAGCAGCGCCGCCCCGAGCGCCAGCACGGCCAGGCGGCGGCAGGTGTACCACGTGAAGGCCCGCCGCGCCCCCGGCGCGATCCGCTCGAAAAAGTAGAACACGCTGTCGGGAAAGCCGAGCGTGGTCAGGTAGCGGGTGACCTCGTAGACGATGAGCAGAAACGAGAAGATGGCCGCATCTTCCTTCGTGAGCGCCTTGATGACCACGATGCCGGTCGCCGCGTCGAGCAGCGTGGTGACGACGCGGCTGGCCACGACGATGCCCGCCTTGCGCGCGAGCGAGGGCTCCACCGGGCGCAAGGCCGCCTCGTCAGGCAGAAGGGGGGTCTCAGACACGGGCAAAGGGGAGCGGCCACAACCCCAGAGTTTCCGCGCAGGTTGCCGGCCCGCTGCAGGGCCCCGGAGCGAAGATTCGGCGCGTCCCACCACCGCCGGCCCCACCAAGGCACCCTAAGTCCCTACCGGCGTTCGTTGTTACGACAACTCATGCTGCCCATGCCTCGCCTTTCCCGGTTTGCTCGTCCCTTTCACGCTGCGGCGGCCCTCGGGGCGCTCGCGTTGGTAGGCATGGCCGGGCAGACAATCGTCCTCGACAACTTCGAAGGCGACGCCAAAGGTGCCTGGCCGAAGCGGTGGACCTACGTGGGCCTCGATGGCCGCTTTTACGCGCCGTCGGAATCGGCTGCGAGCGGCACGGAGCGCTTTACGGTGGAGACGGAGAACGGAAACCAGTTTCTCCGCCTCTACACGCACGACGGCGTTCACCGGATCACGCACCTGACCAACCAGCGCGGGGGTACCCGCTGGAACATGGAGACGACGCCGACGCTCACCTGGCGCTGGCGGGCGCGGATGCTGCCTGCGGGCGCCCGCGAAACGTCGAGCCGCCTCAACGACGTCGGTGCGGCGGTGTACGTGACGTTTGGCCGCGACGTGCTCGGACGCCCCCGCTCGATCAAGTACACCTACTCGACGGCCCTCCCGGTCGGCTCCTCGCTCCGCGAAGGCGCCCTGCGCGTGCTCGTCGTCGCCTCCGGGCGCGATGGCCTGGGCGCATGGCGGCTCATCGAGCGCGACGTGCGGGCCGACTACACGGCCCTCTTCGGCGGTATCGCCCCCGATCCGCTCTCCATCACCCTCTGGGCCGACACGGACAACACGCACGGGGAATCCGAGGTGGACGTGGACGACCTGCTGCTGCGGTAAACAGGGGATGCGCGCGGAGCGGCATCAGGCTTTCCCACGCTGCTCCTGCTGCCGGTCTCCCCTACCCCCCGGCCTCCCGGAGCACATCGGCGTAGCGGGCGGCGACGGCTTCCCAGGCGAACGTGGCGCGCGTATAAGCCGCCGCGGAGGCTGAGAGTGCGTGCAAGGCCCGGCGGTCGGCGGCGTAGCGCGATAGGACGGCCGTGAACGCGGCCGCGTCGCCCGTGGGGACGAGGTGGCCGTTCTGCCCTTCCGCGATCACGTCGAGGATGCCCTCCAGCGCGGCGCCCACGGTGGGCAGGCCCGCGAGGCCCGCCTCCAGCATCACGACCCCGAACCCCTCCATGTCGCCGGCGACGGGGCGGTTGGGCATCACGAACAGGTCGGCGGCGCGGTAGAGGCTGGCGAGGGCGGCATCGGAGACGCGGCCCGGCAGGTGGATCCTTCCGCTGAGACCGTGCGCGGCGGCGGCGGCGTGCACGGCGGGCGTTTCGGGGCCCTCGCCCGCGAGGATCCAGTGGACGTGCGGGGGCAGCGCCGGCAGCACCTCGGTGGCAAACCACGCAAACCCCTTGCGCGGTACGTGGCGGCCCACGCTCAGCAGCACGAGCGCGCCCGGCGGCATCCCGTGGGCCTCCGTGAGGGCGGCGTGGGCCGCCGCGCGGTCGGGCGGCGGCGCGATGCGGGCGAGGTCTACGCCGTTGGGCACCACGGCCACCCGCGCCGGGTCGGCGCCGCGCAGGAGGCAGGCGTCGGCGGTGGCGCGGCTCACGGGCAGGATCCGGTCGAGGGCGCCGAACACGCGCGGCACGAACCGCTGGTACGGCTTGACGGGCGTCGTCACGTCGAGCCCGTGCGTGATGGCGGCGGTGACGATGCCGGCGGCCCGCAGGCGCTCCGCCACGCCCACCGCCGCCGCCGCCGTCACCATCGACGAGAACAGGACGGCGTCTACCGTGCGGCGCCGGGCTTCGCGGCGCAGGCGGGCGCGGACGCGGGCGAGAAAGCCCGGCACGCGGACGTGCGTGAGCGCCCAGGACGTGTGGAGCAGCAACGCCTGCCGCGCCACGCCGGGCGTCTGGCCGAGCGCGGCGTAGAGTTCGGTGGCCACGCGCTGCATCCCGCCCACGTTGGCGAGCGGCCGCGCGGGCGGGGGAAACGAGTGCGACACGTAGAGCAGCCGCAGCGGCGGCGCGGGCGCGGCGTCGGGCTCCATGCAGGCTCAGGCTTCGCGCAGCACGGCGGCGGGCGGCGCGCTTGCGGCCTCCGGCTCTGCCACCGGCGCGAGCGTGCGGTACTCGTCGAGCATCCGGCGGAGCACGCGGGGCCACGAGTACGCCTGCGCGCGCTCGGCGGCGGCGCGGCCCATCGCGTGGCGGAGCGGGGCGTCCTCCACCAGGCGGCGCACGGCGGCGGTAAAGGCGGCAGCATCGCGGGGCGGGCAGAGCAGGCCCGTTTCCTCCGGGATGACGAGCGAGCGGCTCCCCGGCGCGTCCGCGCACACCGTGGGCACGCCCGAGGCCATCGCTTCGAGCGTCACGTTGCCGAACGTCTCGGTCTCGGACGGAAACACGAACACGTCGGATGAGGCGTAGGCGGTGGCGAGGGCTTCGCGTTCGAGGTGGCCGAGAAAGCGCGTGGCCGCGAGGCGGGCCTCCAGCTCGGCGCGGATCGGCCCCTCGCCCACGACGAGGCTCCGGTGCGGCACGCGGGCGGCCGTGAGCGCCTGGATCGCGTCGGCGAAGACGGTGAGGCCCTTTTCGGCCACGAGCCGCCCCACGTAGGTCACGAGCACTTCGCCCGGGCGCACGCCCTGCGCGGCGCGCCACGCCTCGGAGCGGCGGGCGGGCGTGAACAGGTCGGTGTCTACCCCGCGCGGCCAGAGCGCCAGGTTGGCGCCGAGCCCGTGCGCCCGCAGCACGTCCCCCATCGACTTCGACGGCACGTAGACGCGGTCGAAGGGGCGGTAGAACCAGCGGAGAATGCGCCAGCCGGGCCGCTCGAACCAGCCGAAGCCGTAGTAGTCGAGGTAGGACGCGAAGTGCGTGTGGTAGGTGGCCACGAGCGGCAACCGGTGGCGGCGCGCAAAGCGGCGGGCGTCGAGGCCGGTCGCGTCCGGCGTGGCGACGTGGACGAGGTCGGGCGCGAACGCGTCGAGGGCGCGGCGGGCGGACCCGCGCAGGCCGAGCGAGAACAGGTACTCGGGGCGGCCCGGCAGCGGCAGGCTCGGCACGGGCACGAGCGTGCCCGCGTGCTGCACGGCGGGCGCGGCGATGGTCGGGGCGAACACGCGCACGTCCACGCCCTCGGCCACGAGAAACGCCACGAGCCGGTTGAGCGTGAGCGAGACGCCGTCGGCGATGTGGTTGTAGGCCCCCGTCGCGAGCGCCACGCGAAGCGGACCGGGGCGGCGCGGACGAACAGGCATCGAGCGGGCAGAACGCAGGGCAGGCAAACGTACGGCGGCAATCCCCCCGCCGGACGCGCCGACCGTGAGGGATGCGAGAGAAGCGGCCCGGATCGGCCGTGCCTGTATAGCCGCCCGCCGGGGCGCGCGGGTAACACCGCCCCGCTTACCGCACGAGCCCGTGGCGGAGCGCCGCCTGCGTCACGCCGGCGCGGGAGGAGACGTGGAGCTTTTCGTAGATGTGCCGCACGTGCGTCTTGACGGTCGTGGGCGAGATGAACAACCGCTCGCCGATCTCGACGTTCGTGAGCCCTTCTACGACCGCGCTCAGCACGTCCACCTCGCGCTCGGTGAGGCTGAAGGACGACGCAGGCGCCGGCGTGCGGCGGCGGAGGTGCTCCAGGAGCCGCCGCGCGAGCGAGGGCGACACCGGCGCGCCGCCCGCGTGGAGTTCTTCGAGCGCGGCGAGCACGTCGGGGAGGGGCTGGTCTTTGAGCAGGTAGCCCCCGGCCCCGGCGGCGATGGCGGCAAAGAGGCGCTCGTCGTCCTCGAACACGGTGAAGATGAGCACCTGCGTGGCCGGAAACGCCGCGCGCAGCCGCGCCGTCGTCTCGATGCCGTCCGGGCCGGGCATCTCGACATCCACGATGGCCACGTCCGGCAGCTGGTCCGACGCGAGCGCGCCGAGGCCCGAGAGCAGCGCCGGACCGCTCGACGCGGCCAGCACCACGCGGGCGCGGCCGCTGCGCTCGAGAAAGAGCGCGAGCCGTTCGCGCGTGGGCGCGTGGTCTTCGGCGATGGCGACGCAGAGCATGGGCAGAGGGGCCGGTCGTCCGGCATCGCCGCGCGTCCGGGCGGGCCCCGTTTAGGGTACGGCGACGGCTCCGGCCTGTCCATCCCCCGTTTGGACGATATCCGCCCGCCGCGCCGGTCCCGCCGCCGGGGTGCCCGGCCACGCGACGCGCACCGTGGTGCCGTGCGCGGTGCCCTCCACGGTGAGCGTCGCGCCGATCTCGGCCGCGCGGGCCTGCATGGTGGCCTGCCCGTGGCCTGTGCCGTCGGGCGTGCGGAAGGTGCCGTCGTCTTCGATGACGAGCACGACCCCGGCGGGCGTGCCGGTGAGGCGCACGAACACGCGCGCGGCGCCGGCGTGGCGGAGCGCGTTCTGGAGCGCCTCCTGCACGATGCGGAACAGGTGGAGCGCCACGGCCGGCTCCAGCGGCGCGCCGGAAGCCCCTTCGACACTACAGCGCAGCACCGGCGAGGTGCGGAAACGGGCCTGGTCGCGCACGTAGCGGTCCAGGAGCCGCCCGAGTTCGTCAAACGACCGGGGCGGGTGCTGGAGGGTGAAGATGGCCGTGCGGAGGGCGCCCATCGTGTCGCGCACTTCGCGGCGGAGGGCGTCGAGCAGCCCCGTGCCCGGCTCCTCTGTGCCGAGCAGTTCGAGGCCCGCAAGCACGCCCGTGAGCTGCGCGCCGACGTGGTCGTGGAGGTCGCGCGAGATGCGGTCGCGCTCGGCCTGCACCCGCTGTTCGGTCTCGAAGGCCCGCAGGCGCGCCCGCAGGCGCCGCGTGGAGAGGGTGCGCACCACGAGCGCCACGGCGCCGAGCAGGAGCACGATCGCCGCGCTCCGCGCGGGCCACGTCCGCCACCACGGCGGCGGCACGTAGAGCATCACCTGCACCGGCGCTGCCGACACGCGCCCCTCGGCGTTGACCGCGCGCACCTCCACCCGGTGCCAGCCATCGCCGAGCCCGGCAAAGGCCACTGCCCGCTCGGCCGTCCCCGCCGACCAGGCACCCGCGCCGATGCGGTGCTGGAGGCGCCCCGGCGTGTCGCTCCCGAAGACCAGCGGCGCGAACGCGAGGCTCACGTTCCGCACGCCGGGCTGGAGGCGCACCGTATCCGAGGCGGCGCCCCCGGCCCCTGGCACGCCGAGAAACGCCACGCGCGGCGCGGGCAGCGGGCCGCCCACCGCCCGCAGGTCCACTTCCACGAGCCCTTCCGACGTCCCGAGCAGGAGCCGGTGCCGGTCGGGGAGGTAGACCGCGTCCTGCACGGCCACACGGTCGTCGGGGCGGAGGCGGAGGGCGCCGTGGGGGCGGAGCGTGTCGCCAGTGAGGAGGTAGAGGTGCCGGTCGGCCACGGCCCAGAGCGTGTCGCCGGTGCGGAAGAGGGCGTGGAGGCGCTGCCCGCGCAGGGCGCCGCCGTCGTCGAAGATCGTCTGCCGCCCGCCACGCCGCCGGACGAGCCCGCGGTCGGTGCCGAGCCAGAGGGTGCCGTCGGGTTCGTCGAGGAGGCTGAAGACGGCCCCCGAGGGCAGCCCCGCGCGCACGTGCGTCCAGCGGCGCCCCTGCGTAGCGCCACGCGCCTTCGCTCCGCGTGAGCGCCCACATGCGATTCCCCGCGCCGCGTACGAGCGCTTCGACGATGTCCGGGCCGCCCGGCGCTGGCGGGGCCACTTCGCGATCGCCATAGGCGCGGCGGACGCCGTTGCCGTAGGTGCCCGCCCAGAGCGTATCGCCGGGCCCGAGCAGCAGCGACGAGAACCAGTCGCCGTTGGTGAGCACAAGCCGCTCCTTCCCCGCGCGCCGGGTGATGGAGCACCACCGTGGCCGCGCTGCGGTAGAGGCCCCCGCGCCCGTCCTGCACCGCGAACCCGAGGGCCTGATGGGGCCACCGCAGCCCCACCTGTCCAGTCGGGGCTGCGCGCAAAGAGGCCTTCGCGCGTGGAGACCCAGACCTGCCCATCGGGGTCGCGCGAGAGGCGCTGCACGCTCAGCGCGCGGTCCTGAAAGCGCACCGGCTGCCACCGGAAGCGCCCATCGACGAGCTGCTGCACGCCGCCGCCGAAGAGCCCCACCCACAGGTGGCCTTCGTAGTCGTGGAGGAGGGCGAGGACGGCATAGCCGTTCACGTCGGTGCGCGAGGCGATCCGCTCGGCGCCCTGCTGCGTGAGGCGCCACACCTCGCCGTCCTGCGTGCCCACGAGGTCCACGCCCGGCGCCAGGGCCAGCACACTCCGGGGCCGCCCCATCTTGCTCCGGGAGAGCAGCCGTCCGGTGGCGAGGTCCCACACGCTGTATGCTGCTCCGGGGCCCGCAGGCCGAGCGCCAGCCCGGAAGCCGTGATCACCTCTACCTCGGCCGGCCCCTGCACGGGGATCGTCTGCGCGGTCACCGTCACACGCGTGGGGCCCGGCACCACGTCGAGCACCCGGTTGTGGAGCTGGAGCACGCGCAAGCCGCCCCCCTCGCGCGGCTGCACGGACATCCCGCCCAGCGGCGTGCTGGAGGCCAGGGACCGGCAACGGGCCTGCTCGCACACCGCGAGGCCCTCGGCGGACGAGAGGTAAATGCGGCCGTAGGCGTCGTGCGCGATGCCCTGCACGCTGTTGCCCGAGCCGGAGAGCTTCACAAACCGCCCGTCCGTCAGCACCGCCGCGCCGCGAAACGTCCCCACGACGATGCGACCGTCGGGGAGTTCGTGGAGCGTGTAGGTGTAGTTGTGGGGCAGGCCCGTCGGCGGTGGTCCACGTCACGAAGTCGCGCCCGTCGTAGCGCGACACGCCGGCGTCGGTGGCGAGCCAGAGAAAGCCGTGCCGGTCCTGCAGCAGCCCGAACACGTAATCGGACGGGCTGCCCTGCGCCCGCGTGACCGGGTCGAGCAGCGACGCCTGCGCGCGGGCAGGCGGACCCGCCAGCCCGGCCCCTACGAAGATCAGGAGTGCGCAAACGAAGGGCCGCACGGAAGGAAGGGATGCACGACGCGGTCAGCCGTCATGATAGGCCGCCGCCCGGCCCCTGTCCATCCCTTTCCGCGCGCCACCCCGGCGGGCCGTGCCGGCGGCTCCTGTTCCGGCTCACTACAGCACCCCTTTCAGAAAGCGCCCGGTGTGGCTCTCCGGGTGCTGCGCGAGGTCTTCAGGCGTCCCGGCGGCCACCACGCGCCCGCCCCCGCGCCCGCCTTCGGGGCCGAGGTCGATCACGTAGTCGCTCGCGCGGATCACGTCGAGGTTGTGCTCGATGAGGACCACGCTGTGCCCGGCCGCCACGAGCGCGTTGAAGGCCGCGAGCAGCTTCCGCACGTCGTCGAAGTGGAGGCCCGTCGTGGGCTCGTCGAAGAGGTAGAGCGTGCGCTCTTTGGGGGCCTTGCCGAGGATCGCGCCGAGCTTGACGCGCTGCGCCTCGCCGCCCGAGAGCGTGTTGCTCGGCTGACCCAGCGTCATGTAGCCGAGCCCGATGTCGTCCAGCACGCGCAGCTTGTTCGCCACCGCGTTGGACTCGCCGAAGAAGGCCACCGCCTCGCTCACGGTCATCTTCAGGATGTCGTCCACGTTCTTGCCCTTGTAGCGCACCTCCAGCACCTCCTGCTTGAAGCGGCGCCCCTTGCAGGCCTCGCACTCCAGGTAGAGGTCGGCGAGAAACTGCATCTCGACGCGCACCTCGCCTTCGCCCTCGCACACCTCGCAGCGCCCGCCGGGCACGTTGAAGGAGAACGTGGCCGGCTTGAAGCCGCGCAACCGCGCCGCGTGCGTGTCGGCGAGGAGGGCGCGGATGGGGTCCCACGCCTTGATGTAGGAGACGGGGTTGGAGCGGCTCGTCTTGCCAATCGGGCTCTGGTCCACCATCTCGACGGCGTCCACGAGGCCCGCGCCGCGCAGGCTGTCGTGCGCGCCCACGCGGGCGTCCTCGTCGAACTGCCCCTTGAGGCGGCGCAGGCCGTTGTAGAGCACGCTGTGGACGAGCGTGGATTTGCCGCTGCCGCTCACGCCGGTCACGCAGGTGATCATGCCGAGCGGGATCGCCACGTCTACGTGCTTGAGGTTGTGCTCGCGCGCCCCGTCGATCAGAAGCGCGTGCTCCGGGTCGAAGGGCCGGCGCACGGCGGGCGTCTCGATCTTCTTGCGCCCCGACAGGTAGGCGCCGGTGAGGCTCGCGTCGTCCTTCAGCAGATCATCGTAGGGCCCGAAGAACACGAGGTGGCCGCCCTCGCGCCCCGAGCCCGGCCCGATGTCCACGACGAGGTCGGCGCGGCGCATCATCTCCGGCTCGTGCTCGACCACGAGGACCGTGTTGCCGATGTCGCGCATGTGCTCCAGGATGGAGATGAGCCGGTCGGTGTCGCGTGGGTGGAGGCCGATGCTCGGCTCGTCGAGCACGTAGAGGCTGCCCACGAGGGCGCTCCCGAGGCTCGTGGCGAGGTGGATGCGCTGCGACTCGCCGCCCGAGAGCGTCATGCTGAGGCGGTCGAGCGAGAGGTAGTCGAGCCCCACTTCGACGAGGTAGCGGAGCCGCTTGCGCGCCTCCTCCAGGATCGTCCCGGCAATGGCGATCTCGTGGGGCGTCAGTTCCAGCGTGGTCACCCAGTCGAGCGCGTCCTTCGTCGTCAGCTCGCACGCCTCGCCGATGTGGAGGCGCTGCGCGCCATCGCCCACCTGCACGTAGAGGGCATCCGGACGCAGGCGGTAGCCGTCGCACGTCGGGCAGGAGCGTGTAGCCCCGGAAGCGCGCCGCGTAGATGCGGTAGTGCATCTTGTACGCCTTCGACTCGAGGTACTTGAAGAAGCCCGTCACGCCCGCGTAGCCGCCCGCGCCTTCCCACACCCACGTTTGCTGCTCGGGCGTGAGCGCGCGGTAGGGCGTGTCGATGGGAAAGCTGAGGCGCGAGGCCTCGCGGATGAGGTCGCGCAGGTACTCGCTCCACTGCTCGGTGCGGAACGGGGCGAGGGCGCCCTGCCGGATGGTGAGGTCCGGGTTGGGGACCACGAGGTCCGGGTCCACGCCCGGCACGCGCCCGAAGCCCTGGCAGGTGGGGCAGGCGCCGACGGGCGAGTTGAACGAGAACAGGAGCGGCGTGGGCTCCTCGAAGCGCATCCCGTCGCGCTCGAAGAACTCGGAGAACGTGAGCACATCGCCGGGGGCGGGGCGCGCAGGCGGCGCGGGCGATGGTGGGGGCTCGGGGGGGGCGCCCCTACCGCCACGGGGCTTTTTCGGCGCGGGGTCCGTGACCTCCTCGGCCTCGGGCACGCTCGCCACGACGACGGCCGCGCGCCCGGCGCCCTCGCGGAACGCCTGCTCGGCGGAATCGGCGATGCGCGAACGCGTGGATTCGTCGCCCGCGCGAATCACGAGGCGGTCGACGAGCACGAGCACCCGCTCGCGCGCCGCCTTGACGCTCGCGGGCTCGGTTTCGTTGAGGTCGAGCACCTCGGGGCCGGCGCCCTTTTTGGCCTGCGCCTCGGTGGGCAGCACGAGGAGGCGAAAGAAGCCGCGCGCGCGGAGCGCGTCGAGGTCGTCGGCGAGCGCCACCTTGGGGGCGCCCTTTTTGGCCGTCCGCTCGGGCAGGGCGAAGGTGAGGTAGAAGCGCGTGCCGTCGGGCAGGCGGCGTTCGAGTTCTTCGGCCACACTGCGCGGGCTGTCCTTCGTCACGCGTGCGCCGGAGACGGGCGAGTACGTGATGCCGATGCGCGCAAAGAGCAGGCGCAGGTAGTCGTACACCTCCGTCTGCGTGGCCACCGTCGAGCGCGGGTTCTTGATGGACGTGCTCTGCTGGATGGCGAGCGCGGGGGCGAGGCCGGAGATGTAGTCCACGTCCGGCTTGTCCATCCGCTCCAGAAACTGGCGCGCGTAGGCGCTCAGGCTCTCCACGTAGCGGCGCTGCCCCTCGGCATAGATCGTGTCGAAGGCGAGCGACGACTTGCCGGAGCCGCTCGGCCCCGTCACGACGATCAGGCGCCCGTGGGGCAGGTCGAGGTCGAAGCCTTTCAGGTTGTGCTGCCGCGCCCCACGCACGATGAGCACGCGCTCCTTCAGGCGGCGCGGACGGGTTTCCGAGAGGGGGGCGGCGGGGGCTTCCTGCGTCAATTCGGCCATCGGGCGCGGCGGTGTGCAAACCGTGTGCGAACGCCGGAAGGCGTATCCCGTTCGCTTTTATGATAGAGGCGCTTCGATGCTGCGTTACACGATGGTTACTTTATGGTCCTTGCAAAAAGCGGGGGGGGGCATCTTATTGTGTTCCATAAAGCCGTCTGTATGAAGCGCTTCTGTACCCCACTTCGGGTTCTTTTGATCGCCCTCGGCCTCGCCGCCTGTGATCAGAGCGGCCCTGGGTTGCCCGCCGTGCCGCTCGTACCGCTTGCGGTCGGCAACACATGGACGTATGAGGGATGGTATCTCGACTCCCGCAATTCCTTTCGATTCACTGTCACGACTCCAGACACGTTGTCGGTGATGATCGATGGTCGCCGCCGTCTTGCGTATCAGCAGGCGACGATACGGGAAGGAAGTGAAGACCCGCACCGCTGGTTGATAGCCAATGAAGCCGACGGGTTTTACTACTACGGCGGCGTCGCCGCGACCGACACGTTCGCCTACCATGCGCTCGCCTTCCGATACCCGGGCCGTACGGGGGAGACGTACGCGCTGACGCGGCTGGCCTTCAGCAACAGCCGCCTGGAATTCTACGCGCAGGAACCCCTACCGATGACGCTCCTGGCCAAGGATCAACCGTGCAAGGTGCTCAACACGATCCGGACGTGCTACGTCTACCTGTTCAACTTCCGGCCCGAAGAGGACGTACTGGCGACCTGGGATGTGTACAGCTACTTCGTCCCTGGTATCGGCTCGATTGCCGATACGATTCGAAGCCACTTAGACGGCACGGTCAGACAGCAGCATACGCTCACCGCCTATACCCTTCACTGAACCCATCATGAACCAGCAAAACAGGGCACCCCCGCTTCAATCACTCTGAGGAGCCGGCCAGCTCACCACACAAGCTTTCTACCACGAGGGTGCCCTTCCTGAAACGTACGGATGGGCTCCCGCTTCCGCCAACACCGGCCCTGAAAAAGGGCCGGACATTCGGTTACGTTCATGCATCGTCTCTACACTGCCGCTGTGCTGCTCACAGTGGCCCTTCTGCCTGCCCTTGCGCAGGCACAGTCTCCCGCTCCACTCTTCCGCGTCGTCGACGCCGCCGAGACCGCGCGACTCGGGGTCTCTACCCAACGTGCGCTCGCCGCCATCTCTGCGCGGCGCACGACACGGGCGGTTCGCCCGATCCGCTTCGAGAACATTGAAGCTTTCCGAAGCCGCACGGAAGGCACCTTCGAGATCGTCTCCGGGCAGCAGGTGCAGTTGCGTGCGGTGCGCTTTGCGCACACAGCGGGCGGGTTCTTCTGGGCGGGCCGCTCTACCGAAGGGGCTGCCGTGCAACTCTCGGTGGTAGGCAACCAGGTCACCGGCACTGTTCACACACGCGACCGAGCCTACACCATTCAGCCGCTCGCGGGCGACCTTTACGCGCTCGTCGAACTCGACCCGTCCGCTTTGCCCGCTGACGAGCCGGCCGGTTTTGAGGAGAAGCGTGGGCAAGGCGCCGAGAGCAACCACGAGAATGCCCTCGCGCCGCGTTTCAGCAGGCAGAGTACGAATACGGGGGGCTCCGCGACCATTGACGTCATGGTCGTGTACACGTCTGCTGCCGCGCAGGCGGCCCAGAACGAACTAGCCTCGACCATCGGCAACGTGGTGAACTGGTCCATCCAGTCCATGAACAACACGTTCTACAACAGCGGACTGTCGGTAACGGCGCAACTCGTGCATTCGGCGCAGGTGACCTATAACGAAAGCGGAGACGTGTACACAGATGTGGGACGACTTCAAGGCTCGTCGGACGGTTACATGGACAACGTCCATACGCTTCGCAACACGTACTACGCGGATGTTGTCGTGCTGCTTACAGCGACAGGTAACGCCTGTGGGGTTGTTGCAGATATTGGGGGAGGTGCCTCTACCGCCTTCGCCACGTCTAAAGTGGACTGCGCTTACAGCAACTATTCCGTCGCGCACGAGATCGGACACCTTGCGGGTGCACGCCACAACAACGATAGTGGTACAAACCCATTCGCTTACGCTCACGGCTACGAGAACACCTCGGCGGGCTGGCGCACGGTGATGGCTGTCCTGAGCAACGCCTACCGAATTCCTTACTGGTCAGACCCGGATCAGTCGTACTACGGGGCACCGATGGGGACGAGCAGCTTCAGCGACAACGTGCGTATGTGGGAGAACGCTGCTGCCACCGTGGCGGCCTTCAAGAGCCCGCCGCCTCCGCCCGACCCGCTCTCGGCCACGATCTCCGGCCCCTCGTCGCTCGGGTTCAAGGCAGGCGCCACGTTCACGGCCAATCCCTCCGGCGCCACGGGCTCATATACCTATGCGTGGTACCGGCGCACCCCGCCGAGCGGCGGCTACTTCTATGCGGGCTGCGCCACGCAGACATGCTACCAGCAGATGGGTACCGACGACTTCGAACTCCGCGTGGACGTGTCGAGCGGCACCGAGACGGTCTCGCCCACGAAGTACGTCACCTACGAAAACTGCAACGGGAGCCTCTGCCCGAGCATCGGGCCGGCTGATCCGACCGCGCTCACGGCGGCCGCCTATTCGCTGCACGAGGCACGTCCCAACCCGGTCTCCGGGGCCACACAACTGGGCTATGCCCTGCCCGAGCGGGCGCACGTGCGCCTCGCCGTCTACGACGCGCTCGGGCGTGAGGTCGCCCGCCTCGTGGATGCCGAACAGGAAGCCGGAACGCACGCAGCGACGTTCACGGCAGGCACGCTGTCGGCGGGCGTCTACCTGTACCGCCTTGAAGCAACAGGTGGTGCGCGCGGGCCGTTCACGGCCACCGGACGCCTGTCGGTGAGCCGGTGAGTCTACCGTACCCGAAAGGCCCCCGGCACTCATGGAAGGGTCGGGGGCCTTCTTCGGTAAGCAGGGCGAGCTACCACATCCTGTCTGACCTGCGGGACTATGCCGTCCGGGGCAGCCACACGCGGGCGGCGAAGCCGAGCACAAGGAGCAGCATCCACAGGGACCGCCACGCGCTGTCGGACCCGGTGGCAAAGAGGGTCACCGTGAGCACCAGCGCCCCGGCCACGAGCACGACGCTGCCGACGCGCACCCAGCGGGCAGCGTAGAACGACGGCGCCTCGACGATGGGCGCCCCATCTGCGGGCGTCGCCGCATCCACGGCCCCGCCCACGATCACGCCTTCGTTCGCCTGCGCCACCGCCGCCCGGAACACGGCCTCGAACGCGGCGAACGCCTCCTGCCCGACGGCGCTCGCGCTCCCGTAGCACGAGACGTCCGCCTCGCCCTTCGGCATCACCTGCACGTACGGGCGGCCTTGCGGGTCGGTGTCGAAGCGGTAGGAGGCGATGGACGCCCACGGCCACGCGTGCGTGTGGGGCCGGAGTTGCAGCAGGCGCCGCTGCCGGGCCACGAGGCCGTCTTCCTTGACCTTGAGCGCCCCGCGCGTCCACATCTCGTTGAGCATGAGCGCCATCACGGCCACGAGCCCGACCGTGAAGAGCCCGTATTGCAGCGGCTCCGAGATGTAGCCGCCCTCTTCCAGCAGCACCGGCGCCGTGGCGATGAGGGGGATGCCGATGAGCATGACGGCGAGCGAGCGCCCCAGCGTGCGGCCAAACCCGTGGACGATGGTCCCTTCCAGTGTGGCCTCCATAGGCGGATGCAGGGTGAAGGCCGACAAGGTAACACGCCCGTCGCCTTCGCTACGGCCCGGCGACAGGCGGCGCGCCGCCGCGGCCGGGCAGGGGCGGTACCTTGCCCGCACAGCCGAACCGGACGCGCCGCGCGCCGGGCGGGATGCGCCCCTGCGCCGCTGCGTTCCATTTCCGTACCCTTCTCCCCGCTGCCCCATGTGACCTCCCGCGCACCAGGCCCGTGCTCCCGCCGGCTGCCGCCCGTGCCGCCCAACGAAGCTGAACGCCTGCGCGCGCTCGCCCGCTACGGGCTCGCCGGAACGTCGCCCGAGGAGCGCTTCGACCGCATCGCCCGGCTCGCGGCGCACCTGATCCGGGTCCCCGTCGCGCTCGTGACGCTTGTCGATGCCGACACGCAGTGGTACAAGGCGGCCGTTGGCGTGCCCGCAGGACGCACGCCCCGCGCCATCGCCTTCTGCGCCCACACCATCCTCGACGACGACGTGCTCGTGGTCGAGGACGCCGCCACCGATCCCCGCTTCAAGGACAACCCGGACGTCGTCAGCGGCATCGGGATTCGCTTTTACGCCGGCGCCCCCATCCGCACGCGCGACGGCTACCGCCTCGGCTCGGTGTGCGTGATCGACGCGCAGCCCCGCACGATCACGCCCGAGGAGTGCGGCGTCCTGAAAGACCTCGCCGCCGTCGCCGCCGAGGAGGTCGAGCACACGCTCGTGCTCCAGCGGGTCGAAGACCGCGCCGAGCAGGAACGCCGCGACGCCGACGCCTTCATCCAGGGCCTGCTCGAAGCCTCCTCCGATTGCGTCAAGACGCTCGGCCTCGACGGCACCCTGCTGACGATGAACCGCAACGGCTGCGCGCTGCTGGAGATCGACGACTTCGACGAGGTGCAAGGGCAGCCGTGGCACTCCCTCTGGCCCGAAGCGGCCCGTCCGCAGGTGGAAGCCGCCCTCGCCACGGCCCGGCGCGGCGAGGAGGGCGCCTTTTTCGCCTTCTGCCCCACCACCAAAGGCACCCCGAAGTGGTGGGACGTGCGCGTGATCGCCGTGCCCGGCGCGAGCGGGCTGCCCACGCGCCTCGTCAGCTTCTCGCGGGACGTGACCGAGCGCGAGGCGATGCTCGGGCAGCTCCGGCAGAACAACGACGTGCTCGAAGCCCGCATCGACGAGCGCACCGCCGCGCTCGAACAGCGCAACCGCGACCTTCAGGAGTTCGCCTACGCCGCCGGGCACGACCTCCGCGAGCCCCTCCGCAAGATCGAAGGCTTCGCCGAACTGCTGCGCCAGGAAGAAGACGCCCGCCTCTCCCCGACCGGCCAGCACTACCTCGGCCGCATCGGCGACGCCGTGGCGCGCATGGGCCGCCTGCTCGAAGACCTGCTCGCGCTCGCGCACCTCTCCACGCAGGAGGTCGTCCTCGCCGAGGTGCCCCTCGCCGACGCGCTGGAGGACGTGCTCTCGGACCTGCAGGTGCGCCTGAACGAAACGCAGGGCCGCGTGGAAGTGGCCACGCCCCTGCCGGCGGTGGAGGCGAGCCGGGCGCAGCTGCACCGGCTGCTGCTCAACCTGATCGGCAACGCGCTCAAGTACCACCGACCCGACGTGGCGCCCGTCGTGCGCGTCTCGGCCCAGCGGATGGGCGCGCGCGTGCAGGTGCGCGTGGAGGACAACGGCATCGGCTTCGAGGGCAAGTTCGCGCAGGAAATCTTTGCGCCCTTCCACCGCCTGCACGGCCGGGGCACCTTCGAGGGCACCGGCGTCGGCCTCACCATCGTGCGGCGCATCGCCGAGCGGCACGGCGGGACGGTCGAGGCCGAGGGGCGTCCGGGCGAAGGCGCCACGTTCACCGTCACCCTCCCGGCCGCGCCCTGAGCACGGGCCCGGTGCAGGCGCGCTAGAACGGGCATCGGAAGCATGACGCTGCGTTGTCACCACGCCCGGCGTACGCTCGCCCCATGCGCACCCAGTACTATACCGCGGCCAGCCTCGACGGCTTCATTGCCGATCCGGACCACACCCTCGCCTGGCTCCTCCAGTTCACCGAAACTGCCGGCTACGATGCGTTCTACGCCGATGTCGGGGCGCTCGTGATGGGGGCGACGACCTACACATGGGTGCTCGACCACCTTACCACGCCCGACGGCGCGCCCGCGTGGCCCTACACGCGGCCCACCTGGGTGATGACGCACCGCGTGCTCCCCATCCCCCCCGGCGCCGACGTGCGCTTCGCCCAGGGCGACGTGCAGCCCGTCCATGCCGCGCTCACGGACGCCGCACAGGGCCGAAACGTCTGGATCGTGGGCGGCGGTGACCTCGCCGGGCAGTTCTACGACGCCGGCCTGCTCGACGATCTCATCGTCACCGTTGCCCCCGTGACGCTGGGCACGGGCACGCCCCTGCTGCCACGCGCCATCACCGCCCCGCCCCTCCGCCTCGTCTCTGCGCTGCCCTACGGCGATACGTTCGTGCAACTGCACTACGCCGTGCCGCCGCCCTGACCGGCATCCGCTCACCACGGTGAGCGGGAGCATGACCGCTCGGGCCGCCGTGGTGAGGCGCGCCAGGACTGAGCGCACCTGAGCGCACGCGGGCGAGGCGCTCGTGCCGGGTTGCCACACGCGGGGCGGGGGCCCGAAATGCGCAGGCCCCGGCTGAAAACTCAGCCGGGGCCTGCGCGAACCCTGTTGAAGCGGCCGGGTGGCCGGCGGGGCCTTCAGGCCCGGGTCACCACTCCATGTAGAGGCCCTTGCGGGTCGTGTTGGAGACCAGGCCGCCGAGCAGCCCACTGAGCAGGTTCAGGTCCCGCGACTGGCTGACGAGGTAGTCGCGCACCTGCTGCGGCGTCTTGCTCGGGTTGCGCGAGAGGTACACCACGGCAGCGCCCGCCACATGTGGGGCGGCCATCGAGGTGCCGGTGTCGCGGATGAGCCGGTTGGCGTTCGTCCCCGAGTAGAGCACTTCGATGTTCTCGCCCGGTGCGAGCAGGTCCACGACGGCGCCGCCGTTGGAGAACGTGGAGCGCTGCCTGGCCTGCGAGTACGCGCCGACCGTGATCGCCTCGGCCACGCGGGCCGGGGAGAACTTCGCCGCGTCCATGCCGTCGTTGCCGGAGGCGACCACCACCGTGATGCCCGCCGCGACGGCGCGCCGCACGGCCTCGTCGAGGGCGGTGGGCGTGGTGTCGTTGCCGAGGTAGGCCGACAGGCTCAGGTTGATGACGACGGGGCGCGACGGGTTGGCCTGGCGCCGCTGGAGGATCACCTCCATCGCCGTGAGCAGGTCCGACTCTTCGGCGTTGCCGGCGTCGTTCATGACCTTGAACATGTGCACGGGCGCGCCCGGAGCGGTGCCGACGACGCCGTTGTTGTCGTCGAGGGCCGCTGCGATGCCCGCCACCGACGTGCCGTGGCCGTACGGATCGCCGAAGGCCGTGCAGTCTACGAGGGCGTTGCCGGCCGGCATCGCGCACTCGACGACATTGAGGTCGGGGTTCTGAACGCCGGAGTCGAGGATGTAGAGGTCCACGTTGCTCGGCACGCCCTGCTCATTCCGCTTGTCGCCGGAGTTGTAGTACGACTTGTCGCCCCGGATGGCCGAAACGGACCACGGGGTGGTCTGGCTGCTCGTCGTCCAGGAGCCGTCGGCGGAGACGCGGCGGCCCAGTTTGAAGTTGGGCTCGATCCACGCCACTTCGGGCATGGCCGCGAGCGAGTCGAGGAACGCCTGGGCCTGCCCGGCCGGAAGCGTGAGCGCCGACCCCGGGAAGACGACGGTGTAGCTCGAGCGCTCGAAGACGCGGTTGCGCTCGAAGACGCGGTTGCGCTCGTACACGCGCGAGGCGGCGTACTGCTGGCTCTTGTAGCCCACGACGAGGCTGACGCTGTCGGTGCCGGCGGCGCCCTTGCCGAGCGACGCGTCGGTGGCGCTCGCCATCAGGTCGAGGTGGCGAATCTTCGGCGGCACGACCCGTTCGGGGCCGAAGTCGGCGAGCGCACCATCCATACAGGCGCTCAGTGCAAGGGTGCACAACACTCCGAAGAGGAGGTGCGGTGCTGAAGTGGTCCGGCGTTTCATCGCGGAGGGAAGGGAATAGAAGAAAAGGAGAGGCGATGTCCGGGGGCGGGGCGGCCTGCATGGGGAGCAAGCCACTACCGTACCAGATCGGTCCGCCCTCCGGCCGCCTCTAGGTGCGGCAAGCAAACAGAGCCAAACGAGCCAGTTCTTCACGCTCAGTTCATTAAGAAGTGTCCCCAAAAGGCCCATAGCAGAGGCACCCCCTCTCTGTGCCCCCGCCCCCATGCCCGCACGTCGTCAGATTTTCCCCCCTTGCGCGCCCGGGCGGCAACTGTTGCCGGCCCTGATGGTGGGCGTGCTGGCGCTGGGCCTCGCGGGCGCGGCGACCGCGCAACCCGCCGTTTTCCCGCGGCAGCCCCACCACCTCGCCCTGCAGGTGTGGAAGCACGGGCCCGGCGCGGGGCTGCCCCAGAACAACATCTCGGCGGTGCTCCAGACGCAGGACCGCTACGTGTTCCTGGGCACCCAGGAAGGCCTCGTGCGCTTCGACGGGCGGCAGTTCACGTCGTACCGCCGCCAGCAGCACGCCCTGCTGGGCTCCAACTTCGTGCGCCGGCTCGCCGAGGCGGCCGACCACGTGCTGTGGGTGGGGACCGAAAAGGGGGTGGCCTTCTTCGACGGCGCGCGCTTCCTGGCGCAGCCCACGGGCCTGCCCGCCGCCGAAGTGTCGGCGCTGCTGCCCGAGCGCGGCAGCAGCGGCTGGGTGGGCACCTCCGAAGGGCTCTACCGGCTCGACCACGGGCGGGCGACCGCGTACCCTGCGCTGCGGGGTACCCCCATCTACTCTCTCGCCCGCGACGCCCGCGGCCATGTGTGGGTGGGCACCGACGCAGAGGTCGTGCGCCTCGACGGGGCGAGCGTAGTTCGCTACGGCGCCGATCAGGGCGTCGCCGGCAACGTCCGCGCGCTCGTCATCGGGCCGAATGGGCAGCTCTGGGCCGGTACCCGGGCGGGGATCGCGCGCTTTGCCGGAGACCGGTTCGTGCCCTATACCCGGGGCGATGCCGCCGGCTGCACGAACGTGACCTCCATCGCCCTCGAACGCGACGGCACCCTCTGGGCCGGAACGCGCGAAGGCGGCGTCTACCACATCGGCGCCAACGGGCTCAGCGCGATTGGCCGCGCCGACGGCCTGCCGCACAACACCATCCGCTCGCTCGCGACCGACCACGAGGGCGGCCTCTGGGTGGGCACCGACGGCGGCCTGGCCCGGCTCCAGGACGGCCCCTTCCGCACGCTCACGTCGCGCGACGGGCTGGGCGTGGACGGCGTGCTGACGGTGCTCGAAGGGCGCGACGGCACCCTGTGGATCGGCACCGACGGCGGCGGGCTCACGCGCCGCCGGGGCACCGAGAGCCATACGTTCACGGTGGCCGAAGGCCTGCCGGCGGGCCTCGTCGTGTCGCTGCTCGAAACGAAAGCAGGCGACCTCTACGCGGGCCTCATCGACGCGGGCCTGTGCCGCCTGCGCCGGGGCGAGGCGCACTTCCAGTGCCTCACCACCGCCGACGGCCTGATCAGCAACAACGTCTTCGCCACCTTCGAGGGCGCCGACGGCACCCTCTGGATCGGCACCGAGAGCGGCCTCAACCGCCTGCGCGGCGGACGCATCGAGACCGTCGATGCGGTGCCCGACCAGTCTGTCACGGCGATGCTCGAAGCCGGCGGCGCCCTCTGGGTGGGCACCTATGGCGACGGCCTCGTGCGCATCGCGGGCACGCAGACGACGTCGTTCGGGGCCGCCGAAGGCCTCGGCGACGGCAATGTGCTCACGCTGCTCCACGACGCCGACGGCACCCTCTGGGCGGGCCTGCTCGGCGACGGACTCTGCCGCCTGCGGCCCGGAGAGAAGCGTTTTCGCTGTTACGGCACCGACGAGGGCCTCTTCGACGACAACGTCCTTCAGCTGCTCGACGACGGGCGCGGCAGCTTCTGGCTGGGCTCCAACCGGGGCATCGTCCGTATGAGCCGCAGCAGCTTCGACGCGCTCGACGCCGGCCGCACGCAGCGCATCGGCTACGAGCCGGTGGGCACGAGCGCCTCAAGCGGCCTGCGCACCCCGGAAGTCAACGGCGGCGTGCAGCCGGCGGCATGGCGCGGACGGGGCGGGCGCCTGTATTTCGGCACGATGGGCGGCCTCGCCGTGCTCGACCCCGTCGCCTACGACCGTTTCCGGCGCCTTCCCGTGCCGCCGGTGCTCGTCGAGGGCGCCGAGACGCCCGGCGGTCAGCTCCTCGGCAGCGGCGCGCGGCTGCGCCCTTCCGAGCGCGACGTGACCTTCCACTTCACGGCCCTCTCGTTCGTGAGCCCCGACGACGTCCGGCTCCGCTATCGCCTCCTCGGCTACGACCGGCGCTGGCACGAGCTCGTGGGCGAGCAGCGCGCGGCCTCCTACACCAACCTGCCGCCGGGACACTTTGCGTTCCGCGTCGAAGCCGCCGGCCTCGACGGGCGCTGGCATCCCGTACGCGCGCCCTTCGCCGTGGAGATGCGCCCGCACCTGTACGAGACGCGCTGGTTTGCCGCGCTGTGCCTGCTGCTGGCCCTCGGGGCCGCGCTCGGCCTCTACCGCGCCCGCGTGCGGAGCCTCACGCGCCGGCAGGAGGAGCTCGAAGGCATCGTGACCGAACGGACGACCGAGCTGCGCGCCCGGGAACACGACCTCGAAATGGTCAACGCCGGGCTCGAAGCCGAGGTACACCGGCAGTTTCAGCAGCACCTCGGCGAGCGGCGCCACTACGAGGACGAACTCATCACCGCCCGCGACAAGGCGGAGGAGTCGGCGCGCCTCAAGCAGAATATCCTCAACAACATGAGCCACGAGATCCGCACGCCGCTCTCGGCGATTCTGGGGGTCGCGGAGCTGCTGGCGCTCGACGCGCCGCCCGAACTGCAGGAGTTCGTCCACTACATCGACGAGAACGGCAAGCGCCTGCTCACCACCCTCAACGGCGTGCTCGACCTCTCCCGCATCGAGAGCGAAGGGGTCGAGCTGCGCCTGGAAGCCGCCGACGCCGCCGGGATCGTGGCGGGCACGGCGCACCTGCTCGAACCGCTCGCGGCCCGCAAGGGCGTGGGCCTCCGCGTCGAGGCGCCGGGGACGCTCGCGGTCTGCGTGGACATCTTTGCGCTCGAGTGCATCGCCACGAACCTCGTCTCCAACGCCATCAAGTTCACCGACGCCGGCGGGGTGACCGTCACCGTCGAGGCCGAGGGCGATGCGCTGCTCGTCCGGGTGGCCGACACCGGGGTCGGCATCGACGCGTCGTTTCTGCCGCACCTCTTCGAGCCCTTCAAGCAGGAATCCGCTGGCCTGTCGCGCACGCACGAAGGGTCGGGCCTCGGGCTCGCGCTCGTGCAGCGCTACGTGACGGCCATGGGCGGCGAGATCGACGTCAAGAGCGCCAAGGGCGCCGGCTCGGTCTTCACGGTGCGCCTCCCCGGCCTCGTGACGGCATCGGTGGCCGCGCCTCGGGCGCTCCTCCAGGCCGCCTGATCCCAGGAAGCGTGCGGGAGGGCCGGGTGGATCACGGATGATGGATCATGGCCAGAGACGCGGGGATGCGCCCTCTGGCCATGATCTGTTTACTGCGGGTGTCATTGCGAGGAGCGAAGCGACGCGGCAATCTCCCCTCGCGCGCGCAGGAAACACAGATGGCTCTGTCGGAAGACCTCCTCGCAAGGACCATCCATCACACCGCCAGCCGATTGGGTACCGTCCGGCGGGCATTCCGCACCGTACGCCCACGCCTTGTCTCCGCGATGCCCTACGGCGATACGTTCGGGCCGCTGTGCGACGCTGCGCCTCTGACCGGCGTCAGCGCACGACGGTGAGCGGCAGGGTGACCGTGCGGCCCGCTGTGGTGAGGCGCGCCAGGTAGACGCCCGGCGCTGCGTTGCCCACCTGCCACATCACCGTGAAGGCGCCCGCGTCGTGCATGCCGCTCGTGAGCACCGCCACCGCGCGGCCCTGCACGTCGTACACCGTGACGGTCGCCTCGGCGGCGGTGGGCAGCGCTACGCGCAGGGTCGTCGCCGTGAGGACGGGGTTGGGGCCGGCGAGCGTGAGCGCCACGGCGTTTGCCGCCAGGGCGCCTTCCGTCGCCGTCGTGTTCGTGAACGGATCAGACCAGCGCACGTCGGTGAGGAAGCTCTGATCGGTGAGCGTGCCCAGAAAGGCGATGAGGTCGGCGCGGTCCTGCGGGCCCAGGCCGCCGCGCAGCACGCCGCCGCCGGGCGTGCGCAGGGGCGCATCGAGGAAGGGGTTGTTGCGCACGCCGTCGTCGTAGAAGTCCATTACCTGCGCGAGCGTCTGGAAGCGCCCGTCGTGCATGTAGGGGGCCGTGAGGGCCACGTTGCGGAGCGAGCCCACCTTGAAGCGCCCGTTGCCCGCGCCCACATCCGTCACCGTGGCGTCGAGGCCGTTGTTGAAGGCGCGGACGGTGGCCTGGAGTTCGCCCGTGTGGCAGGCGGCGCACTGGGCGCGGCCGTAGAAGAGCGCCAGGCCCCGGTTCTCGGGGGCCGTAAAGCCCGTGAGGGGCGCCCCGGGCGGCCCCGGCGGCGAGGCGGCGCGGGCCACGTCGTACTTCGCGTTCGGCGCCACCATCGCGCGGACGAACTGCGCGAGCGCGAGCGAAACCCGGTCGCTCGTCACCGTGGGCGTCCCGAAGGCCTCGCGGAAGAGGGCCGGGTAGAAGCTCGTCGCCTGGAGGCGCGCCACGAGGTCGGGGAGCGTCATGCCCATCTCCACGCCGTCCTGGATCGGCATGAGCGTCTGCGCTTCGAGCGAGGCCGCGCGCTCGTCCCAGAAGTACTTGCCGTTGGGGTAGAAGCGGGCAAAGGCGAGGCCCATCGAGTTGCGCGCGGTGTGGCCGCCGGCAAAGCCGACGCTGAGCGCGGCGTTGTCGGCGAAGGCGCGGGCCTGCCCGTGGCAGGAGGCGCAGGCGATGGTCTGGTTCTGCGAGAGGCGCTTGTCGTAGAAGAGCACGCGCCCGAGCGTGGCCCCGGCGTTCGTGATGCCGTTGGCGGCGGGCGTGTTGTCGAGCCCGGAGAGGGGCTGCTGGAGGTGCGCCGGGAGCGCGATGGCCGCGTAGTTGAGCAGTGTGGCCGGCAGCACCGGGGCCGCCTCCTGCGTGACGCGGAAGGCGAACAGGCCGAGCGCGACGAGCGGCAGGCAGAGCGTGAGGGCGAGGCGACGCATGAGGGGGCGCAAGAGGGGTGCGCCAACGATAACCCCCATCCGCCCACGCCCCCTATGGCCTCCCACAATTCCGGCACCGCCTGCACCGGCGCGTCATGAACCGCACTGCGCACCGTGCTGGCGCGCGAAGCGTCGGCTAACCCGGCTCCCGAGCGGTACGCTGTCGAACCGCCGCGTTTCCATCGCGTTACGCCGCGCTTCCGTGACCCCGCCCGCCGCCATGCCGCCCATCGCCGACCTCGACCTGCTCGACGCCGACCTCGACGCCCCCCGCACGGTGGCCGCCGAGGCGCCCGGCCAGCGGCACGTCTACATCGAGACGTACGGCTGCCAGATGAACGTGGCCGACTCGGAGGTCGTCGCCTCGGTGCTCCAGGCGCACGGCTACGGGCTCACGCGCGACGCCGCGAAGGCCGACGTGGTGCTGCTCAACACCTGCGCGATCCGCGAGAATGCCGAGCAGAAGGTGCGCCGCCGCCTCGCCGAGTTTCGCCACGAAAAGACGCACCACCGCAAGGGCCTCCAGCTCGGCGTGCTCGGCTGCATGGCCGAACGCCTCCGCACGAAGCTGCTCGACGAAGAGAAGCTCGTGGACCTCGTCGTGGGGCCGGACGCCTACCGCGACCTCCCGCGCCTGCTCGACGAGCGCGAGGCGACCGGGCAGGCCGCCGTCAACGTCCACCTCTCGCGTGAGGAGACCTACGCGGACGTCGCGCCGGTGCGCTATGCCACCAACGGCGTGTCGGGCTTCGTGTCCATCATGCGCGGGTGCGACAACATGTGCGCCTTTTGCGTCGTGCCCTTCACGCGGGGACGCGAGCGCAGCCGTCCTTCCGAGAGCATCCTCAGCGAGGTGCAGGCGCTCGTAGACGCGGGCTACAAGGAAGTGACCGTGCTCGGGCAGAACGTCAACTCGTACCGCTCGGACGAGGGCGGCGCGGTCGTCGGCTTCCCCGACCTGCTCGCCCGGATCGCCCGGCTGAGCCCGGCGCTGCGCATCCGCTACTCGACGAGCCACCCCAAAGACTGCTCCGACGAACTGCTCTACGTCCACCGCGACCATCCGGGCGTGTGCAACTTCATCCACCTGCCCGTGCAGCACGGCAACTCGGACGTGCTCAAGCGCATGCGGCGCTCGTACACGCGCGCGCAGTACCTCGCCCTCATCGAGCGCGCGCGGCGCATCGTCCCCGGCCTGGCCTTCTCCACCGACATCATCGCCGGCTTCTGCGGCGAGACGGACGACGAGCACGCCGACACGCTCACGCTCATGGCGGCCGTGCAGTACGACTCGGCCTTCACGTTCGCCTACTCCGAGCGCCCGGACACCTACGCCGCGCGCAAGCTGGCCGACGATGTGCCCGAGGCCGTCAAAAAGCAGCGCCTGAACGAGATCATCACCCTCCAGAACCAGCACAGCCTGGCGAGCAACCGCCGCGACGTGGGCACGACGCAGATCGTGCTCGTCGAAGGCCTGTCCAAGCGCTCTGAGGCGCAGCTCATGGGCCGCACCGACACGAACAAGGTCGTCGTCTTCGACCGCGCCGACTACGCCCCCGGCGACTACGTGCGCGTGACGATCACCGGCGCCACGAGCGCCACCCTCTTCGGCGACGCCCTCGGCCGCACCACGCTCACGGGCGCCTGACGGGCACGGGCGGGCGATCTGCGCTCGTATGTTGCGGGCCGCTGCCTATCTCCTTGATGAACGAGACGCCCGCCTCCACCGTCAGTGTGCACTACCAGGGCACCGCCGGTGATCAATACGTTGCCCATTACCAGCGCGACGTAGACCTGCCCGGCTACCGCTTCGACGCGGCAGAATTCTATCCGTACCTCAAGCCCACCGACACCGTGCTCGACTTCGGGTGTGGCAACGGGGGCCTGCTCCGGCTTTTCCAGAGCCGCGCGGGACGGGTGGACGGGCTGGAGGTCAACCCGGCCGCGCGTGCTCTTGCGCAGGAAAGCGGCGCGCAGATCTACGCGTCGCTCGAAGCCCTCCCGGCAGATGCGCAGTACGACGTGATCCTGAGCAACCACGTCCTTGAGCATCTCCGCGACGTCAACGCCGTCCTCGACCAGTTGCGGACGAAGCTGCGCCCGGGCGGCCTGCTGCTCTCCCGGCTGCCCGTAGACGACGTGCACGCCCGGAAACAGCGCTCGTGGAGCCACAACGATGTGGATCATCACCTCCACACGTGGACGCCCCGCCTGTTCGCCAACGTCCTCTACGAGAGCGGCTTCGAAGTCCAGCACATCCACCTGGTCAGGCAAGCCTGGCACCCCCGGCTGTTCTGGACCGCACGCCTGGGCCTGCATCGCCTGGCATTCTGGGCGCTCGCCCGGCTCAAGCACCGCCAGAACCTCTTTGCCGTCGCCCGGCGCCCCCTTGAAGGTTAAGCCGCAGGGGCTTCCATAAGCAGCGCGCGCACGTCGAGGGGGCGGGAGGTCATGGCGAGTTCGCCATCGGGGGTGCGGGGCCACTCGGGCTCGGGGCGGTCGCGGTAGAGCTCGACGCCGTTGCCGTCCGGGTCGCGGAGGTAGAGCGCTTCGGAGACGCCGTGGTCGGAGGCGCCGTCGAGGCGGACGCCGGCCTCCACGAGGCGCCGCAGGGCGTCGGCGAGCGTGGCGCGGTCGGGGTAGAGGATGGCGAGGTGGTAGAGGCCCGTCGTGCCCGGCGCGGGCGGACCGCCGCCCTCGCTCTCCCACGTGTTGAGTCCGATGTGGTGGTGGTAGCCGCCCGCCGAGACGAACGCGGCCTGCCGCCCGTAGCGCTGCACGAGGTCGAAGCCGAGCACGCCGCAGTAGAACGCGAGCGCCCGGTCGAGGTCGGCCACCTTGAGGTGGACGTGCCCGATGCGCACGCCGGGGTCGATGGAGTCTGCCATGGTCTTTGGGTGTTTCAACAACCAAACGCCGGGCACGGGCGGGCGGTTCGCGCGCGGCATGGCGGCAGCGGTGGGGGATGCACAGGCTTGCGCTGCACGGGCGGGCGGATCACGCACGCCCCCGCGCGGTAGCTCCGGCCTCCTCACGTTGCCCCCGGAACGCGCCCATGGTGCTCTACGAAGTTGCCCTCCAGCTCCAGCCCTCCATCGCGGCGGCCTACCGCGACTGGCTCGCCGGGCACATCCAGGAAATCCTCGCCCTCGACGGCTTTGCCTCTGCCGAGGTGTTCGAAGACGCCCCGGCCGAAGATGGGGCCGTGCGCCTCGCCGTCCACTACCGCCTGCGCGACCGCGCCGCCCTCGACCGCTACCTCGCTGGCGACGCGGCGCGCCTCCGCGCCGACGCCGTGACCCGCTTCGGCGACGGCTTCACGGCCACGCGGCGCGTGCTCCAGCGCGTGCAGGCGTACGGCGCCTAGCCTCCAACGCCCCACGGCCGCCGGCAGATGGCGGCCCGCCACATGGAACGCCCCGCGCGCCCTCGCGTGGAGGGGAGCGTCTGCCTTCTGCTGCATGGACCGCGCCGCCCTTCAGGAACGTTTTGGCCTTCTGGGCTCCTCGCCTGCCCTCTTTCGCGTGCTCGACCGCGTGCGCCTCGTCGCACGGACGGACGTATCGGTGCTCTTGCAGGGCGAGAGCGGCGTGGGCAAAGAGCTCATCGCGCAGGCCCTGCACGGGCTCTCGGCGCGGCGCCACGGGCCGCTCGTGGTCGTCAACTGCGGCGCGATCCCCGAAGGGCTCATCGAATCGGAGCTCTTCGGGGCCGAGAAGGGCGCCTATACGGGCTCGGTGGAACGGCGAACGGGCTATTTCGAGGAGGCCGATGGGGGCACCATCTTCCTCGACGAGATCGGTGAGCTACCGCTCGCGGCGCAGGTGCGGCTGCTCCGCGTGCTCGAAACGGGGCAGTTTCTGCGCGTCGGCTCCGCGCAGCAGCGCACAACGGACGTGCGCGTCGTGGCGGCCACCAACCGCGACCTCGGGCGCGAGGTGCAGGCCGGGCGCTTCCGCGAGGACCTCTACTACCGCCTCTCCACCGTCCTCATCGAGATCCCGCCGCTGCGCGCGCGCCGGGAGGACATCGTGCCGCTCTTCGAGCACTTTGTGCGGCGCTTCACCGAGCGCTACAACTCCGGCCCGCGCCGCCTCGACCCCGACGCCGCGCGCCTGCTCGACGCCTACGCCTGGCCCGGCAACGTGCGCGAACTCCGCAACGTGGCCGAGCAGGCCGTCGTGCTCACCACCGGCGAGCGCCTCACCGCCGACGCGCTCCGCCCGAGCCTGCGGGGCATCGCGCAGGAACTGGCCCCGTCGCTGTTGCCCGCCCGCCGCGCCGCGCCCGACCTCGACGCCGAGGATGGCCGCGCGCGCGAGCTGCTCTACCGGGCGCTGCTCGAACTCCGCTTCGACGTGCGCGAGCTGCGCGAGCAGATGAGCACGCTCCTGACCGCCCTCCAGGTCACGCGCGAGGACATGCAGCAGACCGCCCCGCCGCCACAGGGCGAAGGGTTCGTGATCGTGCGCGGCGCCCCCACCCCGAGCCGCGCCGAGCCCGCCCGCCCCTCCACGGAGGGCTGGCGCACCGACGCCGACCTCGAAGACGCCCCCTTCGAGATCGCGACCGACGACGACCCGACCGAGTCGCCCATCCCCCGCCTCGACGATGTGGAGCGGTCGCTCATCGCCGAGGCGCTGCGGCGCTTCGGGGGCAACCGCCGCCGCGCCGCCGAGGCCCTCGGCATCTCCGAGCGCACGCTCTACCGCAAGATCAAGGAGCTCGAGGGCGAGGAGGTCTGAGCCGCGCGCTCAGGTGATCCGCGCGAGCACCGCGACCACGTCGGAGAGGGCCGGCGTGCCGAGGAGGCGCTCGGCGTCCTGCAGGGCCGCGTCGAGGGCGGGGCGGGCGTGGGGCTGCGCGTCGCACGCCTGCGCGTGGAGGTCGCGCGCCAGGCGGCGCACTTCGGCGCGGTCGGCCAGGTTCTCCTGCGGGTCGAGGGCGGCGCCCATGCGGGCGAGGCCGTGGAGCGCGTGCAGGGCCGCATTGCGGTCCTGGGACACGTAGGGCCAGACGGCGTCGAAGGCGTGGGCCACAAAGCGCGCAAACGTCACCGAGCGCGCCACCACGCGCAGCGTGCCCGCCGCGTCGAAGCGCTGGGCGGACGGGTCGGTGCGGCGCGAGAGGTCGAGCGCGGCGGCAAAGAGCCAGTCGAGGCAGGTGATGGCCGTGAACGGGTCGTTGACGCCGGGCGAGAGCGCGCGGGCGGAGATCTCGGCGAGTTCGTCGACGAGAAAGAGCAGGTCCTGCACGGGCGTGCGCTCGGTCCCGAGCACAAAGGCGGCCCGGAGCGCGTCTCGGGCGTCGTCGTTGACCCCTGCGGCGGGCGTGGCGGCGGCGAGCAGCGTGCCCTCGGACACGAACACGCCGGGCGAGAGGGGCAGGTACACCACGAGGCCGTGCTTCTGCGCGAGCGCGAGCACAGCCTCCGGGTCTACGTGCTGCACATAGCCGGACGCCCCGGCCAGGATGGGCGCGGCATCGTCCGGGCGAAAGTGCGCGGGCGGGAGCGCCGGCACGCCCGCGTCGCCGACGCGGGCCGGATAGCGCGTGGCGAGGCCCTCGCGCAGGTCCTTTGCGATGCGCGCGGCGACGTGCGAGGCGTGGACGCTGCGGGGCGTGTGGTGGACAAAGAAGATGAGCACGCCGATGCTCGCCACGGCCAGCAGCACGCCCACGAACACCGCCAGGTGCGGCACGAACGCCCCGCCGATGTCCTCTTCGGCCGAGCGGATCGTGCGGAGCACGAGCAGGCAGTAGAGAAAGGTGGCCGTGAAGGTGCCCAGCACGACCTGGTTGGCCCGGTCGTGCATGAAGTTGGTCAGCAGGCGCGGCCCGAACTGCGACGTGGCGTACGTGACCGCCGCGAGCGTGGCCGAGAACACGACGCCGGCCACCGTGATCATCGAGCCCCCGATGGCGGCGAGGAGCGCGCGGGCGCCGCCGGGCTTGTTCGCGTAGGCCCACGCGTAGCGGTCGATCCAGTTGGTCCCGATCCGCACGTCGAGCGCGACGAGCCCGAAGGCGAGCAGCGTGGCGGCCACCGCCATCACGGCGGGCACAAACCAGTACGAGCCGCCGATGCGCTCGGTGAGAATGGTAATTCGGGCCTTCACAGGGCGCAGGGGGCAGGCTTAGGCCGCTGCGTCTTGCGCAGGGGAGGCGTGGTGGAGATACACCGTCTGGATCGGGAACGGAAGCGTGATGCCGTGGGCCTGGGCGGCCTTGAAGAGCGCCGTCACCACCCGGTCGTGCGTGGCCACGACAGTCGCGCGGTCGGGCGCCGACCACCAGCGCACGCGGAACGTGAGCGCCGAGGCGTCGAGCCCCCAGAACAACACCTCCGGGGCGGGCACGTCCAGCACGCCGTCGAGGCCCTGCACGGCCTGCGCAAAGGCCTGCCGCGCCCGGTCGGTGTCGTCGTCGTACCCGATGCCGATGTCGAATTCGCTGCGGCGCGCATCGTAGGCCGTCTGCACGCGGACGGCGGTGGTGTAGAGGTCGCCGTTGGGAATGATGACGCGCGTGCCGTCGTAGGTGCGGAGCATCGTGGCGCGCGTCTCGATGGCCTCCACGGTGCCCTCGAACTCTTTGTAGACGATCTGGTCGCCGAGGTAGAACGGGCGGCGCAGCAGGATGAGCAGCCCGGCGAGAAAGTTCTGGAGGATGTCCCGGAACGCAAAGCCGATGGCCACGCCGCCCACGCCGAGCACCTGGATGAGCTCGGCCCCGCCAATGGAGGGCACGACGATGGACATGGCCACGAGCAGGCCCGTGAACAGGATGCCCGCCTGCGCGAGCCGGGCCAGCACGAGGGCCACGTTGTCGCCGCGGCGCCCGTGCCAGGCGCGGTGGACGCCCTTGCGCACAAGCCCCCCGGCGCCCATGAAGGCGCCGAAGACGACGAGCGCGATGGCCAGGTTGGGCAGCAGGCGGATAAAGCCGTCGAGGAGGCGGTCTACCTGGTCGTAGAGCGTCGAGAGGCTCACGTCTACCTGGGCGGCCACCACCTGGAGGTGGCTGGAATCGGGCGCAGCGGCCGGCTGGGGCATCGGGCGGAGGATCGGAGGTGCCTGTAAGAACGGCCTGCCGGGGGCGCGCGGCTGCAACAGGATCGGAAGGATGCCGCCGCTGGCGCCGCGCGATGCAGAATCCACCGAAGTCGGGCGCAGGCGTAACCCCTCGCCCCCTGCCGCGTAGCGCCGCCCTCCCTATATTCCCCGGGTACTTACCGGCCCACGTGCCATGTGGAAACGCTTTCAGCGGCTCGTCGCGTCCATCTTCGGGGGCGCCATCTCCGCGATGGAGGACCCCAAGCTCATCCTCGAGCAGAACATCCGGGAGCTGAACGATCAGGTCCCGAAGATGAACGAGAACATCGCCACCGTCAAGGCGAACGTCATCCTCCTGCAGAAAGAGGCCGCCGGGGCCGACCGTGAAGCCGCCGAGCTGACGGCCAAGATCCGCGCGGCCATCACCGCCAACCGCGACGACATCGCGCAGGGCTTCGCGATGCGCCTCGAACAGGTGCGCTCCCGCAAGACGGCCTCCGAGGAGCAGCTTTCCTACGCCAACCAGGCCTACGACAAGGCGCTCCAGATCAAGAAGGCGTTCATGCGCGAGCGCGAGCGCAAGATCAACGAGGCCAACGAGGCCCTCCGCGCGCACGAACGCGCCAAGTGGCAGGCCAAGGTGGCCGACGCGCTCCAGGGCTTCGAGGTGGCCGGCGTGGACCAGACGCACCGGGAGATGATCCAGCGCGTCAACGAGCAGGCGGCCAAGAACGAGGCGCGCATGGAGCTGGCGCTCGACTCGGTGGACACGCAGGCGATGAAGATCGAGGAGGACGCCGAGGCGATCCGCGCGCAGGAGCTCGTCAACCAGATGAAGATGGAGATGGGCCTCGCCATGCCCGAACCGCAGGCGCGCACGTCGAGCCGCGTTTCGCTCCCCGAAGGCAGCACCGACGACGCAACGGGCGGCGGCAGCGTCCGTACACGCACCGAATGAACCAGAAGGAAGGCCGAAGGCGAGGGGGGATAGGCGATTCAGAACCCCTGCCTTTCCCCTTCGCCCCTCGCCTTTCCCCCTTCGCCCCTTGCACTATGTCTCCTGAAGAGTTCGAGCGCCTCAAAGCGCAGGAGAAAGCGCACCTGCGCGAGATGCAGCGCCTCCAAGCGCAGGTGGCCGACGCAGGCCGCAAGGGCCGCCTCGCCTCGGCGCTCGAAGGCATCGCCGGGGCGCTCTCGCACGGCGACGCCGAGCGCGACGACCTCACGCGTCGCCTTCAGACCAGCAGCGCGCAGGCCGAGGCCCGCATGGAAATCGCCCTCGAAGGCGAGGCCGAGCGCCAGAAAGCCGACGAAGCCGCCGCCGAGTTGGCCCGCTTTGAGCAGGAGCAGAACGCCGCCCGCGCCCGCAGCACCGTCGAGCGCCTCCGCGCCGAACTCGGCGGCCCTTCCGCCGCCGCCCCGCCCGACGGCGGGCCGACCGGCAAAACCCTCGGGCGCGCGGACGACGCCCGCCCCTCGGGGAGCGAACCCCCCGCCAAGACGTTCGGCCGCACCTAGCGGCCTCCGATGAAGGACCAGGACCTCAACTTCTCGCGGGAAGCCTTTTTGCTCCCGTACAACCTCGCGTTCCTGCTCGTGGCGCTCGTGGCGGCGTTCGCGATGGGCGGGGTCACGTTCGCGAGCAACGTCATCCTGCTCCTCACGGCCTCCGCCGAGCTGACGTACCTCGGCATCATGCCGCGCCACCCGCGCTTTCAGCGGCTCATCCGCTCGCAGAAGGCCGCCGAACTCGCCAAAGGCCCCTCCCAGCGCGAGGTGTTCAACGGACTCTCCCGGCAGGCGCAGCGCCGCTACGGACGCCTGCGGCAGCTCGAAAAGGAGATCCAGACCAACTACGAACGCCTCACGATGGGCTCGCAGGGCCTCGTGCAGAGCCACGTGCGCAAGCTCGACGTGCTCCTGACGTCGTTCCTCAACCTGCTCTACATGCGCGAGCGCTACGACGAGGCCATGCAGGCCACGACGCAGTCTGAGATCACCGCCCAGATTGCCGCGCTCAAGGCCGACATGGAGGACGACGCCGAGCGCGTCCGGGCCGTCAAGGAGCGGCGCCTGCGCATTCTGGAGAACCGCCTCGGGCGCGTCGGCAAGGGGCGCGAGAACACCGAGATCATCGAGGCGCAGCTCGACACGATCGAGGACGTGACGCGCTACGTACACGAACAGTCGCTCACGCTCCGCAACCCGGAGGACGTCACGCTCCAGCTCGACATGCTGCTCTCCGAAGTCGAGCACACCGAGGCGTCCGTGAAGCAGATCGAAGACGTGCTCTCGGGCAACTTCTCGATGCTCGACCTGGAGGGGCTTCAGGAGGCGCCTTCGCCGGAGGCGAACCCTACGGGCACGCGTTCCCGCACGTAGCGCGTGCAGCGCCGGGCGCCCCACTGGAGTAGCGCCTCAGCGCTGCTCAGGATCGCACGGCAGGCGCTTCAAGGCACGCGGCGGCGAGCGTTCGCCCGACGCGCTCACTCCAGCTTGCGGTAGTAGACGAGCCGGTGGCCGGGCACGAGGCCGGGGTGGAGGATCGACACGAGGTCGGCGAGGAGCACATCGGGCTCGGCAAGGCCGGTTTCGAAGTAGTCGTAGCCGCCGCCCGGGCTCTGCCGGGCCGCGTGCGTGTAGACGGCGCCCGAACCGGCCGCATCGAACAGGCCGAGGCGGCGGTCCATCGCCAGCAGTGCGGCGCGCGTCTTGACGGGCACGTTGAACCACACGGCGGCGTGCTGCGCCTGCGTGAGCACGTCTTCGAGCGAAAGCGCCAAACTCGCGCGGCCCGTGTCGGCGGCCCACGGGTAGGCGCCGCCGGCATCCTCCAGCAAGGCGGTGAGGAAGTTGTGCCCGCCCGGCACGTACCAGATGCCCTGAAACGGCGTGTTGACGAGCACCGTGGGCCGCGCCGACAGGGCAGCGACCTGCGTCCGGAGCCGTTCGTAGCGCGCGGCAACGCTGTCGAAGGCCGTGCGCGCGGCGGCATCGCGACCGGTGAGGGCCGCGAAAAAGCGCATCCACTCGGCGCGCCCGAGCGGCGTGGGCTCCAGAAACTCGGCGACCGGCACGACGGGCACGCCGAGCGGGGCCAGCGCGCGCGCGGCTTCGGCGCCGGCGTCGGCCAGGATGAGGTCCGGACGCGTGGCGGCGATGGCTTCGGCGTTGAGCACGCCCGGCTCGCCCACATCCGCGATGCGCCCGGCGGCGAGGCCGTCGCGGATGGCGGGCGTGTTGATCCAGTTCTTGCCCGCCACGCCCACGACGGCGTCCGAGGCGCCGATGCGCGCGAGCAGCCCGAGGTGCGAGGTCGAGAGCGCGACGATGCGCTGCACGGGCACCGTCACCACCGTGCCTGCCACGCCCGGCGGGGCGGTCTGGCCGCGTGGCACGAGCACGAAGCGCTGCAGGGCGCCCTGGCCCTGCACTTCCGCCACCCGCACGCCGCCTTCGGTGAGGAGCCGGAAGTTGCGCGCGTACCGCACCGTGTCGGGTGACGGCGCGGCGGACGGCGCGGGGGCCGTGCGGCACGCCGCCAGCAGAAAACCGACCAGAAGAACAGCGGGCAGGCGCATGGGCAGGAGGAGATTCCCCGCCTGCGCGCACGCAGCACGCCGCCCTGCCAAAGAGGGCGTGGCGGGGCCGGGGATTCCGAAACTACACCCCGTACCTTCCGCGCAAACCCACCCGTACCCCGATGGTCCGCTACGAAGCCGATGCCGACGGCATCCTGCTGCTCACGATTGACCGCGCCGACAAGCTCAACGCCCTCTCCGCAGACGTCATGGAGGCGCTTGACGCCGCCTTCGCCCGCGCCGAAGCAGACCCCGCCGTGAAGGCCGTCGTGCTCACGGGCGCCGGTGAGAAAGCCTTCGTGGCCGGCGCCGACATCGGGCAGTTCACCTCGCTCGACGCGCAGTCGGGCGAGGCGTTTGCCCTGCGCGGGCAGGCCATTTTCAGCCGGATCGAGCGGATGCCGAAGGTGGTGATCGCGGCGGTGGGCGGCTTCGCGCTCGGCGGCGGCTGTGAACTCGCCCTCGCGTGCCATTTGCGCGTGGCGAGCGAGAACGCCGTCTTCGGGCAGCCCGAGGTGAACCTCGGCCTCATCCCCGGCTACGGCGGCACGCAGCGGTTGCCGAAGGTCGTCGGGCGCGGCATTGCCCTCGAAATGGTGCTCACCGGAGACCGCGTGAACGCGCAGCGGGCCTACGAAATCGGGCTCGTCAACAAGGTCGTGCCCCGCGCCGATCTGATCGAAACCGCCAAAGCGATGGCGCGCACAGTTGCCGGCAAGGCGCCCCTAGCGGTCGCCTACACGCTCCGCGCCACGCTCGGGGCGGACGGCGGGGCCGGCATGGCGCAGGAGGCGATGCTCTTCGGCCTCGCCACCGCCACCGCCGACCAGAAAGAGGGCGCAGCCGCCTTTCTCGAAAAGCGCGGCGCCGCCTTTACCGGCCGATGATGCCGCGCGGGCCTGCCTCGGAGCCATACCGCACCGCTGTAGGGGCAAGGCGCGCCTTGCCCCTACGTACGCCGAATTGCGGCCGGGGTCCGTCGTAACGTTGCGGCGCCTCGGCGGCGACCCCTCCGGCGTTTGCCGTACCCTTCGGCATCCGCCCCGCCCATGACGCCGCTCCTCGACGACCGCACGCGCGAACTGCTCGACCGCGAGCGCACGCTGCTCCACCGCCTCGCCGGCTCGCTCGACGCCGCCGGCCTCACCGACGACGCCCGCCGCGCCGCGCGAGACCGCCGACGCGCTCTCGGAGACGTTCCTGATGGTCGTCGTGGGCGAGTTCAACGCGGGCAAGTCGTCGCTCGTCAACGCGCTCTTTGGCGAGAAGCTGATGGAGGAGGGGCCGATCCCGACGACGGCCAAGATCACGCTCGTGCGCTACGGCGAGGCGCCGTTCGAGCGGCAGCTGTCGGCCTACCTCGCCGAGCAGCGCCGCCCGTCCGAGCTGCTGCGCTACCTCACACTCGTCGATACGCCGGGCACCAACTCGATCATCGACGAGCACGAGCGGCTCACGAAAGACTTCGTGCCCCGCGCCGACCTCGTGCTCTTCGTGACGAGCTACGACCGGCCGCTCGCCGCCTCCGAGCGCCAGTTTCTCGACTTCGTGCGCGGCGCGTGGGGCAAGCACTTTGCCTGCGTCGTCAACAAGGCGGACCTCGCGCGGAGCCCCGAAGACCTCGCGCAGGTGATCGAGCACGTCAAGAGCGGCGTGCGCGAGGCGCTCGGCTTCGAGCCCGAGGTGTTCGCCGTCTCCGCCGCGCTCGCCTACGAGGCCAAGACGAGCCCGTCCGAGCCCGTGCGCACGGCGCTGTGGCCGCAGAGCGGGTTTGCCGCCTTCGAGGCGTTCGTCCACGATGCCCTCGGCGCCCAGGGCCGCCGCGCGCTCAAGCTCCGCGCCCCGCTCGACGCCGCCGACGCCCGCCTCAACGCCCTCGACGCGCCCGTGGCCGCCCGCCGCGCCGCGCTCGGGGAGGACGAGGCCCGCCTCACCGCGCTCCACGCCCACCTCGACGCCACGCGCGCCGCCCTCGCCGACGCCGCCGAGCGCCCCCTCGCCGAGATCGACCGCCTCCTCGACGACACCCGGTCGCGCGGCCTCGCCTTTCTCGACGCCGCCTTTCGCCCCACCGGCATCAAGCTCCTCCGCGACCGCGACCGGTTCAAGGAAGAGTTCCAGCGGCAGGTTGTGCGCGACCTCGACCGGGACATCGAAGCGCATGTGGCCGATGGCGTGGACGCCCTTCAGAGCCGCGCGCTCAGCCTCTGGCAGACCGCCCTCACCCACCTCCGCAGCACCACGACCGAAGGCCCCGGCCTCGACCGCGTGGCCGCCCTCGCCGCGCTCGAACGCGAGGCCGACCGCCAGATGGCCCGCCACGACGTGCGGGAGGAAGCGCGGGGCCTGCTCGAACAGGCGCAGGGCTCGCGCGAGTTCGCCCAGTATGCGGGCTACGGCGCCATCGGGCGCCGGCGTGCTCGGGGCGTCATCATCCTCGCCACTACCCTCGACGCGCTCGGGGGCTTCGGGGTGGCCACGGCGGGGATGCTCGGCATCGCGAGCCTGACGGTGCTTCCGCTCCACCGGCGCCGGGCCAAAGAAGCGTTCGAGGCGCGCATGGACGCCCTCCGCCGCGACCTCCACGCCGCCCTACAGGCCGAGTTCGCCCGCCAGGCCGACCTGCTCATCGCCAAGGCCCGCACCTCGATGGCCCCCCTCGAAACCGCCGTCGCCAACGAACGCGCGGCCGTAGCGCACGCCGAGGCCGAAGTGACCGGCCTGCGCAGCGAGGTAGAGACACTCCGCGCCGAGATCGCCGCGTAACGGTGCGTGCGGGGGCGCTTTTAGACGGAGGGCTGCGCTTCGCGGGCGCGGTACGTCTTGACCGTTGACCGGAGCGTAGCAAGCACCACCACCACCATGACGCCCGTCATGAAGAGCGAGCCCGTGCGCCATACGCCCACGCCGATGCACACGTAGAGGGCCGCCTGCATCGCCTGGAAGACCCACGCGCTCCGGCGGTGAACGTGAAGCATCACGAAGGCGAGCAGGAGGCCGCTGCCCAGCCCGAGGCCCATCGGCGCCTTGACCGTGTGGAACGTGCTCACGAACTCCGCCCATCCAAACCGCTGGAGGTAGCGCGCAAAGCCCAGGGCGACGGCGAGCATTCCGACCGTGGCAATCGCCCATATGTGGCGGTTGCTAAGCGCGGTCGTACGAGAGGTAGGCACCATAGCGCGAGACGGATCGCGCATGGTACGGGCGCCAGCGTTCCGAGTCAAGCGAGTTCCAAAACTACCATCGCGCCCTTGCGCCGCGCACATCGGTGTGGATGAAGGGGCCGTGGGCGCTGTTGGCGTTGTAGAGGCCGAGCCCGCCGCTCACCTCGGGGTCGGCGTCGAGGCCGTCGGCGATGCGCTGCATGACCTTGGCGTCCTCGATGGAGATGCGCCCGTCGCCGTTGAGGTCGTCCATGTTGCCGTCGTGGTCCTCGTCCACGTACACGTCGGCGGCCATGCCGTAGAGGTGGGCGCTCAGGCCGGTTTCGTTGCCGATGTTGGCGTTGTAGTAGGGCGTCCGGAAGCCCGACATCACGGTGAGGCCTGTCACCTTGTGGCCCTCGGCGCCCAGCCGGTCGATGAGGCGCTCCAGCTTGATGAGCAGGCGCGGGTTGACGAGCACGAACTCGGGCGGCCCCCCGGCCTGCTTGCAGCGGAAGTCCTTGAGCCGGAAGTGCGGCGACAGTTGCAGGTCCGCCGTCTCGGGCGTGAGCGCGATGAGCCCTTTCGGCGGGGCGTAGACGGGGTTGTTGGACGTGAGCACGTACTGCCCGATCCGGTACGAGCCGATGCTCTGCTGCCGCCGCGCGTCGAAGGGCGTGTAGACGACCGCGTTGAGCCGGACGGTCTCGCCGGTGCCGGTCTCGCGGAGCGTGAGCGCCACCGGCCCCGGCACCGTCGGCGCCGTCCACTGCCAGTGCGATTCGCTGCGCGTTTCGAGGCGCCCGGCGCTTGCGGTGAGCGTGTAGTGGCCCGCGCGGCCTTCGGCGGAGATCGGCACGGCCTCGCCCGGCTGCGCGAACACGGCGAACACGGCAAACGGCACCGCCCCGGCGGGCGTGCGCACGCGGAACGTCACGCGGGCGTTCGGGCCGGGGTTCGCCACAGCGGGGGCCGGCGCCGCAATGCCGCCGCCTTCGCGCGGCACGACGGGCTTCGGCGTGGCCTGCGGCACGAGGCGCGGCGCGTAGCGGAGGGCCACGACGGCCAGCACGAGCATCGCAAGCGTGGACAGCCCGAGGCCCCAGTAGGCGCCCCGGCGGTCGGCGCGGTGCTGCCACGAGGCGCGTCCAGAAGCGCGGGCGGTGGTGGCCGGGCTTGTGCGCGTGCGGATGAGGCGCCGTGGGCGCGTGGCGCGTCCGCTTGTGCGGGGCTGGTTTTGTGGGCGC
>CAVUFJ010000015.1:0-89796 GCA_963740755.1 Rhodothermales bacterium | reverse complement strand
ATTCCGAGCAGGAGGAAGCCTTCGTCCCGGAACGACGATCTGATCGATGAAGGAGAAATAGATCCCCGTTGTAGAGGATGCGCTGGTATCGACCGGCATCCAGGGAATCTTAAGGCCAGAATGTAACGCATGTGTAACGTAACCTCTGGGGAAATTCAGAAGCTTGCACGGAGGCTCCATTACCGGTATGCTTATGCACCGGCAGGTTCTATCTGCCCCCTCTTCACAGCGCCCCTGCTCCCAACGCTTCCCCACCTCCGACCCTTCCTGACCCTTTTGTTCCGTCAGCACTGATCCCCGCTGACCCAGAGGCCACGCGCCATTCCCCTTCTGCAGGTGCTAGTTCCTGCGTGGGACGGACGTGCATGCTGGGCTGCGATGTTAGATCGGGTAGGTCTTCATCTGCCGGTGATCCGGGTGTCAGATGGAGCGAATATGTGAAGTGGGGCGCCACCGGCGCTTGCAGACTGTCATCCTGTCCTGTCCCTGCCGTTGAGCCTGGCGCTCGACGTGCGTGGCAAGCTCTCTTTCCCTTCCCTCGGTAGGCCTGCACCGCGCACCCTGCTCAGACGTGGAAACGCCTCGCCTCCCATGTTCTAGGGCGCCTGTGCGCCGGAGCCTTACAAGCATCTTTCCCTCCGTCAATTCTATGGACAACCTCTACCCCGGAGCGGATTCACGCCGCCCTCCTCATGCATCGCCTCCTGCGCCCCCGCGCGTCTGGCATCGCCCTCGTACTTGAACAGGGCCCAGGCGTGGGCATCTCTCGTGATTGCGGGGCTTTGTTCGCTCGCCCTGGTAGAGCCTGCGCACGCCGGGACAAGCGCTTCGGGGGCGACCCCGCTGGCGGAGTCGCACCGTGCCACGCGCACGGTCTGTGCGTCCGGGTGTGACCATCCGACGGTGCAGGCCGCCATCAACGCCGCCAATTCGGGCGACGTCATTTCGGTCGGCGCCGGCACCTTCCTCGGCGACGCTGGATACCAGGGGGGCCTCAGCGTTGACAAGTCGCTCACAATTGAGGGCGCCGGGGTGGCCTCGACCACGATCGACCTCAGTGCTGCGGTTAGCTACGGCATTCATGTGACCGCCAGCGGCGTGACGCTCCGGGGCTTCAAGCTCCTCGGGCCGGCACAGTCGCAAAGCGGCAACTATGGCATCAAGGCCGAAGGCGTCTCGACGACGGTCAAGAATACTGGCCTGACCATCGAAAACGTGACGGTGCAGAATGCCTATCGAAGCGGGGTAGACATCAACGGCTGGGACGGCGTGACGATCACCGCGCTCACCGCGACAGGCTCGACGCGGGGCCGTGGGCTCGTCCTGACCGACGTGGACAACGCGACCCTCACCGGCATTACGACGTCGTCCAACGCCTGGGGTGGTATTGGCCTATCAGTTTACGGGCGTTATTACCCGCTCGGATCGGCCAATGTTCACATCGTGAGCATGACGTCGAGCGAGGTAAATCCGCTCGACTGGGACCTGGGCAACTACAACAGCCCGGGCACGCTCGTCCTCCCCACCGGCTTTACGGCGCCGGCGGGCTATAATGCCTACACCGTAAAGAACGCGGCTTCCGGAGGCTTTCAGCTCTGGAACTTCGTGCCGACGAAGACGGTCGCCTTTACGCTAGCTGCGGCTTCGGCGGGCGCCGTCGTGGTCGATCCTGCGGGGACCTTCCACGTCGGTGGAACCATGCCCATCCAGGCGACCCTCGACGCAGCGACGTCTGGGGCGACCGTGGAGGTCAATGACGGTACGTACACGGAGAACCTGTCGATCAGCAAGCCGCTCACGCTGCGCTCCTCGAATGGCCGCGCGGTGACGACGATTCAGGGGATCTCGGGCGTGAACGCGCTCGGCACCATCTTGGTGACGTCCGGCACGGACAATGTGACGCTCGGCGGGGCAGGCAAGGGCTTCACCGTGATCGGCATCGACAACAACAATCCGGGCATTGAGAACGCGGCGGTCTACTTCCAGGGCGCCCACGCGACGGCGACGGTGCAGGACAACGACATCCGCGCCAACGGCGACGCCGGGCTGATGGGTGAGTATGGCGTGGCCAACACGGGCTTCACCATCACCGGCAACACGTTCTCGGGCAAGACCTTCGTGGGTACGAACCCAGCCGGTTCGGGCTTCGGCACGCAGTTCACCGAGGCCAACGTGCCGCGTCAACTCGTTGTCTTCGGCAACGGCGGCGGCGACGCAGCCTCGGCGACGGCGACGGGCTTCACGTTCACGAACAACCTGATCACGGGCACCGCCGGTGGGATGACCACGGGGGCGACGGAGCAGGGCAACGGGCTCGTCACGCTCGACGTGGCCAACTCGACCATCACCGGCAACACGTTCTCGGGCACGACCAACCGGTACGCGCACGCGCTGCGTGTGCGCCGGGCGGGCACGGCGATCTCGGGCAACACGTTTGTGAGCACGGGGCTGGGGGTCAACACGACGCCTCTGTTCGTGCAGAACAACACGACGGCCGTGCAGACCATCGTGGGCGCCAACACGTTCGACAAGGGGACGTTTGTCCACGGCGGCACGTCGGTGTGGCTGACCGTGTCGAACGCGGTTGCAGCCGCCACGGCAGGCGGCACGGTTGGTGTGCTTCCGAGCACGTACGCGGAGAACGTCACGGTTGACAAGGTCCTTACGATCAATGGTCCCAATGCCGGCAAGGCCGGGACGGCCCTGGATCGGAGCGCCGAGGCGATTGTGACGGCGCTCAACGTGCAGGTGCTCGGGGTGATCGACGGCCTACAGGTGGCCGGCCTCACCTTCACTGGCATGGCTGCCCCGCAGGTGGCCCTGGTGAGCGGCAACACGGTCGTTTCGGAAGGCGCAGGCGCCGTGGCCACTGTGCTCGCGTCCGGCCTCACCACGCTGACGATCAACGGGACGGGCGGCGCCGACATGCTCACGGTGAGCCTGGCCGGCGGCAACGCGATCCCGTCGGGCGGCCTGGCCTTCAACGGCCTGGCCGGCGTCGATGCCGTCACGGTTTCGGGCGGCACCGCCGCGAGTGTGGTTCACACGTTCGCGAATGCGAGCGACGGGACCATCGCCTACGACGGGCGGACGTTGACCTATACGGGCCTCGAACCCATCAGCGACCTCGTCGCGGCGACGAACCGGACGTTCAACTTCGCCGCCACCGCCGACGCCATCACGCTGGTTGACGACGCGACGGCCGGCAACGGCCGCTCCGTGATCGACTCACCCAACTCGGAGGCCGTCACCTTTGCGGCGCCGTCGGGCACGCTCACGGTCAATGCGGGCGACGGAGCGGACACCATCACGCTTCGGGGCGCTCGACAGCGCGCAGGGTGGCACGGTGGTGCTCAACGGCGATGGCGCCGATGATGCCTTCAGCGTACTTCCGGCCTCGGCCTACACGATCGCCGTCAACGGCGGCGCGCAGACCACGAGCACGGGCGACCGGCTGACGCTCCAGGCAGGAAGCTATACGCTCAGCGCCGTAACGGCAGGTGTTCCGGGCGCTGGAACGATGACGTTCGCCAGCCCGGTGACCGCCCTTTCGTTTACCGGCCTGGAAGGGGTCACCCCGGACGTTGTGGCTCCGGCCAGCCTCGCCCTACCGGGACGGTCTCGCTCGAGCCCACGCTCGACTGGAGCGACCAGAGCTTTGCGGGCGCCTACAGCGTCACGATCGACAACGACAGCAACCTGGGTGTGGACGCCGCCGACACGACGCCTCCGGTGACGGTTTCGGCGGGCGCAACGAGCCAGTATGCGGTGCTCAACCACGCCCTGCCGCTCCTCAATGCGACCACGTACTACTGGCGCGTAACGGTGACCGGGGCAGGCGGGACGACCGCAGTCTCGGCCACGTCGTCGTTCACCACAACGCCGGCCACCATCCTGCCGGCGCTCAACTACCCCTCCACCGGGGCGACGGCCCGCGCCACGGACCTGCGTTTCTCGTGGAGCCCCGGCACACGGCCGCGCGCTACACGTACCGCCTGCAGGTGGACCCCACCACCGCCGACTGGAATCCGGCCGCTATCGACGTGCCCGCCCTCGTGGCGAGCCCGTACAATGTGGCCGTGCTCGCCGAAGGCACCGGCTACGCCTGGCGCGTGGTCACCTACGACGCTGACCTCGACAACGTGACGGCGCTGGCCGGCACGACGATGTCGTTCACCACCCCGGTGACGTTCGCCACGAGCGGCACGACGGCCGCGCCGCTGCCGGTGCTCTCCTGGCCCTCCGGCGGCCCGATCTGTCTACACGCCCACGGCGACGCTTTCGTACTACGTCACCACGTCGGCGGCGGGGCTCACCTTCGATGTGCGCTACCGCAACACCACCGACAACGTGGCCTATCCGACCGTGGCCGGCGCGAGCGCCGATGCGGGGCTGGCTACCGGGTTGACGGCGACGCAGTTCGCGACGCCCTCGCTCACCGGCGGCAAGATGTACGCCTGGTCGGCACGGGCGTGCAGGACGTCGAGTGGCCTGTGCTCGGACTGGGCAACTGACGCCACGTTCTCGATGAATGCCTCGGCGTCCTCCGGTACGCCGCTCGCGCCGACGCTGTCGTACCCGACGGGTGGCGTGACGGTGTACGGTTCGCCGGCACGCCTGTCCTGGTACCTCCGGGTTCGGATGCCGGGCTGGTCTACCGCGTCTACACGTTCGTGTGCGCCACGGCCACCTGCACCGATGCCCCGGCGATCAATGCCTCCAACACGGGCTATACGGCCACGGCTGATCTGTCGACGCGCACCTACGACCTGCCGGTTACGCCAGGAGCGTCGGTCGCGTGGTACGTACGCGCCCGCAACAGCGGCGGCACGCAGTCGGCCGCTTCGACGCGGCACTACTTCGTCGTCAATGGCACGACCGGCGCGGCAGCAGTGACGCTGTCGTGGCCCAACAACGGGGCGACGGTCTACACGCTCACGCCTACGCTGACGTGGTACCTGTCTGGCTCCTCGGCCGGTGTGAGCGGTTACCAGGTCTGTTTCGGGACCGCCGCCACGTCGGCCGGCAACGCCTCGTGCAGCACGCCGGCGACGGTGTCGGGCGCCACGACGACGTCGTACACGATCCCGAGCGGGCAGCTTGCCTACGGGACGACGTACTACTGGTTCGTCCGCGATCGGCGGCACGACATCGCCTCGACGTCGTTCGTGACCACTGGAGAGCGGTGGCGCCGCAGTGCCGGTGGGCTCGTGGCCCAACAGTAACGCGACGGTGTGGGCCTCCTCGGTTTCGCTGGGGTGGTACCTCACCGGATCGCCCACGGGCATCACCAAGTACAAGGGCGAACTGACGAAGCTCGGCGCGGGGGGCACGACGACGCCGTTCACGGTGACCGCGCCCACCCGCCGTTCACGGCTACCGGCCTCGTCGGTGGGGCCTCGTACACGTGGAGGTGAAGTCGTGCGCCGGCGCGGCTTGCTCGGCCTACTCGACGCGCCGGGTTTTCGTCGGTGCATTCGAGCGTCGGCGGGCGCCGATGCCCTTCGCCGAAAGCCCGTCGCTGCCGGCATCATGATCACGGGTCGGCACCCCCCGTGCTCTCGTGGTCGCTCCCGGTCGAGGGGATGTCGGCGCTCACCTATGATGTCGAGGTGAACCGGCAGGACATGGCCTCGCCGCAGCGCTTCGACCGGCTCACGTCGCCCCAGGTGGCCCTCCGCTGCCTCGCGGCAGGTACGCACTACTGGCGCGTGCGCTCGCGCGATGCCTGCGGCAACGTGTCGGCCTACTCGCCCGTCGAGAAGTTCACGATGACCACGAGCGTGGCTGTCGAGGAAGCCGGAAGCCGTCCCGACAGCGTTCCTGCTCGACGCGGTGTATCCCGAACCCCTGATGGCTGTGAGGTGCCCTGATCTGGCCTACTCTGAAGCGGTATCCCGACGGCGTTTGCGCGGCTGCACCTGGCTCCGAACCTAGCCTGAGGGGTCGAAACCGGATTCGCCACCAATATCAAAGTGCGGGAGAACCGCTCACGCAGACGGGCCTGGTCCGCTTCGGGGTGCCGCAGGCTTCGCGGGTGCGCGTGGCGCTCTACGACGGGCTCGGGCGTGAGGTAGCAGTGATCGCCGACGGCGAACGCGCCGCTGGCATGCACCGGGAAGTGATCGACGCAGCGTCGCTTCCGAGTGGGGGATACCTCATCCGGATGACCGCGGCGCGGCTTCACGTCCACCAAAACCCTCGTGATCGTGCGGTAAGGACGGCCCCTGGCCCTGACGGATTGGGACGGTCTGCTGCGCTTGTGCGTGGCAGACCGTCCTGCTTTCAGCCCTCCTCGAACGGCGCGTGCGAGACGAACGTCGGAGCGCCCTCGGCGATGGTGTGCGCGTCTGCGGGCAGGTCGATCTCGGGCAGCCGGAGCGTGCGCGGCTCGCCCTCGGGGATCGGGTTGGGCTCGGCCCAGAGCGCCCCGCGCGGGGTGCGCATCACCACGCGGTCGCCCGCGCGCCCGAGCACGTAGGAGCCGTTGAGCGGGCACCTTGCCGAAGGGCGTGTCGAGCACGTAGCGAGGGATGGCGAAGCCCGTCGTGCGGCCCTGCAGCGCCTCCATGAGCGCCATGCCGTGCTCGATGCTCGTCCGCAGGTGCGCGGTGCCGCCGATGAGCTGGGCCTGGTAGAGGTAGTACGGGCGGGCGCGCATCCGCACGAGCCCTTCAAAGAGCGCCTTGAGCGTGTCGGCGTCGTCGTTGATGCCCTTGAGCAGCACGGTCTGGTTGCCCACCGGCACGCCCGCCCGGAGCAGGCGGTCCACTGCGGTGGCGCTCTCGGGCGAGAGCTCCTTCGGGTGGTTGAAGTGCGTGTTGAGCCAGAGCGGGTGGTACCGCTCCAGCATCGCGCACAGCTCGGGCGTGATGCGCTGCGGGCAGCTTCACCGGCATCCGCGAGCCGATGCGGATCAGCTGGAGGTGCGGGATCGCGCGCAGTTCGGCGAGGAGCCACTCCAGGTTTCGGTCGGAGAACGTGAGCGGGTCGCCGCCGGTGAGCAGCACGTCGCGGATTTCCGCGTGCTCGCGCAGGTAGGCGATGGCCTCGGCGAGTTCGTCGCGCCGCATCATCATCTCGCTGTCGCCCACCATGCGCTTGCGGAGGCAGTAGCGGCAGTAGATGGCACACTCGGACGTCACGCAGAAGGCGACGCGGTCCGGGTAGTTGTGGATGAGGTTCTTGACCGGGCTGTGCGACACCTCCTCGAGGGGGTCCTCGACGCCCACGATGTCGGGCGCGAGTTCGGCCATCGTGGGCACCACCTGCCGCCGGATCGGGCAGGCCGGGTCGTGCGGGTCCATCAGGCTCGCGTAGTGGGGCGTGATGTTCCAGCGGAAGATGCCCCGCGTGGCCTCGATGGCGGCGCGCTCGTCCTCGGTGGGCGTGATCCACGCCTCAAGCGTCTCGGGCGCGTGGATGCGGTGGCGCATCTGCCAGCGCCAGTCATCCCAGCCAGGGTCGTCGCGGAGAGACATCGGGTCAAGAGTCAATGGTCAATCAGTCAATGGTCAATGGGCAACGGGGTTCGGGGCGGCACGGCATCCCATTGACAATTGACAATTCCGCATTGACCATCGACCATTGGTTACCACGCCACGCCGGCCACAATCCAGCCCGCCCAGTGAACCGGTGCGGGAAAGCGCGTGCGCACCTCGGCCTGCGCCGCGTGCAGGGCGTCGGCCACGCCGAGGTGCCGCTGCCAGAGGCCCCGGTAGAAGGCCGCCATGAGGAGCGCCGTGCTTTCGTCCGGCACCGACCAGAGGCTCATCACGACCGCGCGTGCGCCGGCGGCGGCCAGGCTCGCCCGCAGGCCCAGCACGCCCTGCCCGGTGATCTCGCGCCCGCGCCCGGTCTCGCACGCCGACAGCACCACGAGCCGCGTCTGCGACAGGTCGAGGCCGACGAGTTCCTCGGCCGTGACGAGCCCGCTGCCGAGGTTGGCCCCGGCCAGGGCCAGCCCCGATTCCAGCAGCGGGTTGCGCGCCTCCTGCCCGCCCTCGGGGGGCGCAAAGGGCGTCACGCCCCGCGTGCGCGCGTAGGCGGCCGGATCGGTCCGGTAGAAAAAGCCGTGGGTGGCCAGGTGCGCCCATCCGGCCGCGCCGAGGGCCGCGATCACGCGCGCCGGGGTGGCGCGCCTCGCCTGTGAGCGTGGTGGCGGGGCGGGTGGGGCCGGCGAGGGCGGTGAGCGCGCGCACTTCGGCGCCCGTGCCGGGGAGCGGCTCGAAGCGGGCATCGGGCGCCGCGCCAAACGCCACGTCGCCGACCGCGAGCAGGCCATCGGCTGGGGCCGGCAGCGGCCTGCGGCGAAGGGCGGCAAAGGCGCGCGGGCTGTCCACCTGCGACACGCGCACGCCTTCGCCGACGAGCACTTCGAAGGGCACCCGGGCAAGCTGGGCATCGGGGGAGATCCACACGGCGTGCGTGCCGGCGGGCAGTAGGGGCAGCAGCGGCTTCCACAGGTGGCGCACGAGCGCAGTCCGGGCGTCGTCGGCGTCGTCGCCCCGGAGCACCGCGTCCCGCCAGCGGTCGATGAGGCCGTCGAGGCGCGTGGCATCGCCGAGCAGGCGGATCGAGGGCGCCGCGCGGGGGGAGAACACCACGACGGCGTAGCGGTAGTCGTCGCGCCCGTGGGCGTAGCGGTAGAAGTCGACGAACGCCTCGCCCGGCCGCAGCAGGGCCCGGAGGCCCCCCGCTTCGAGGCTGTCGAGGGGATCGGCGGCGGGCGCCTGGCGGGACCGGAGGGCGCGTTCGAGGCGCTCCTTTTCGTCGGTGAGGGACTGCAGCTTGGCCTTCCACGCAGCGCCGGCGGAGGAATCGGCGGCCGGGGGGTGCTGCAGGAGCGCGGCCAGGTGCTGGCGCGTGGTGGTGAGCGCGGTGGCTTCGGGGAACGGGAGCCGCGACAGGCGCGCCTGCTCGCCGAGCGTGCGCAGCAGGAGCCCTTTCCAGCGGGCGAGCATCGTATAGGCCTGCCCCGCATTCGGCACGTCGGCAAACTGGCCCAGCAGGAGCGACGTTTGCAGCGGCAGCTCTCCCTGGAGAAAGCGCTGCTGCTCCGCCATCGCGAGCGAGGGCAGCGTTTCGCGCAGCAGCAACGTCGTCAGCCCACCGGACGCCCGCGCGAAGCTGCGGGCCTTGTGCGGGTCCGTCCGCCCGTACAGCATCGCGGCGTTTCGGTAGTTGACGATCATGGAGGGGTCGAGGTCGCCCAGCAGGCGGCGCCGCACCACGATGCTGCGCTCGAGCATCCCGGCGGCGCGGTTGTCGTCCTGCATCCAGTAGGAGGCCGCGAGGTTGTTGTAGAGCGTGGAGAGTTCGAGGCCAGAGGCGGCCGAGTCGGCGCGGAGCAGGGGCAGCAGCGCCGTGTAGGCGGCGATGGCTTCGGCAAAGCGGCGCGCGTCGAAGTCGAGCCCGGCGAGGTTCATGCGCACGCTGAGCACGTCCGGATGGTTGGGCGGATGGGCGGCCGTGTAGATGCCGAGCGCCCGCTCGAACAGGCCGCGCGCCTCGTCGGTGCGGAGGGCGTCGGCGCTCACGCGGCCCATCGCGACCAGTTCGTCGGCGGTGCGGATGCTGGTGGCGCCAAAAACCTGCTCGGAGCGGTCGAGCAGGCGCTGCCGCAGGGCTTCGGCGGCGGCGTGGTCGCCGAGGCGGAGGTAGAGGTTGGCCAGCAAGCTCTGGGCGAGCGCCACCTCGCTGGAGGCGGCTGCGTAGGTGCGCAGGGCGAGCTCGAAGGCGCGTTCGAGGTACGGACGTGCGCGGGCAAGCTGGTTCTGGCGCACATAGAGCGCGCCGAGGTCGTCCAGGCTGGCCGCGAGGGCGCCGTGGTCGGGGCCGAAGGCGCGGGTGCGCATGTCGAGCGCTTCGACGTAGAGCCGCTCGGCCTCGCCGTAGTCGCCCGCGCCTTCGAGGAAATCGCCGTAGATGGAGAGCGCGGAGGCAATCTCCGGATGGTCGGGCGGATAGGCCTGCCGCACCTGCGCCACCTGCGCCGCCATCATGCGCCGCGCCTCCACCCCCTGCCCGAGCCCCCGCAGCACCACGGCGAGGTTGAGCGCGAGGTCGGAGCGGGCCGCGAGCGTGGGGGAGAGGCCCGCCAGGAGCGTGTCCGCGCGGCGGAAGGCCCGCTCGGCCTCCGGGAGCCGCCCCGCCGTAAAGAACATGGTGCCCAGGTTGGAGATGCTCTGGGCGCGGTCCTCGGCGTCGAGGCGGAGGGTGTCTTCCTCGGCCACCACGGACATCTGGAGCGAGATGGCCTCGTCGAGGCGGCTCAGGTCGAGCAGGGCGGAGGCGCGGTTGTTGCGCAAGCTTCGCCGGTCGGAGGAGGAGGGCTCGAAGCGCGGCAACTCCGCGTCGAGCGTGTCGAGCAGGGCGGCCGTTTCGGCGGTCTGGGCGTTGTGGCGCAGGGCGTTGCCGAGCAGAAGCCCCTCGCTGAACGTGAGCGGGTGGAAGCCGAGCACCGCGCGGTACGTGCGGTAGGCCTCACGGCGCGCCCGGACGGCGTCGGCAAAGTGGCCCGCCGTGAAGGCACTGCGGGCCACGCTGGACGCGCTATCGGCGGCAAGCAGCCGCAGGCGGTCGGCGCAGGTGGGCACCGACGCCACGGCCAGGGTGAGCGCGTGACCGTGGCGCACGGCCAGCGCGTACGGACGCAGGTGCTCCGCATTGGCGAGCGTGGTGTCGGCCCCGGCGCAGAGCAGGCGCGCGGCGGCGAAGGCGTTGCCGTTGTGCGCGGCGAGCGCGAGGGCCGTCCATCCGTCGTCGGTGCGCAGGTCGAGCAGTGCGGGGGCGCGGCGCAGGAGGGTGTCGAGCAGGGCCGGGCGCGCGTCGCGGGCGGCGACGTGGAAGCCCGTCCAGCCGTCGCGGGCCCGCGTGGCCGGGTCGGCCCCGGCGGCGATGAGGGCATCGGTGGACTCCGCCATGCCGCGCAGGAGCGCGAGCGCGAGCGGCGTGTCGCCCTCGGTGTCGCGGGCGTCGCGGCTGAGGCCGAGGGCAAGCAGGCGCGCGGCGGCGGCGCCCTGCCCGAAGGCGGCGGCCCAGTGGAGCGCCGTCCAGCCGTCGGCGTCCACGGCGTGCAGCGGGGCCCCCGCCGCCGCGAGCAGGTCGAGGGCGCCGAGGTGGCCGTTCCGGGCAGCCACCATGAGCGCGGTGGTGCCGCTGGAATCGGGGCGGAAATCGGGCGTGTGGGCCAGCAGCACGCCGAGGGTGGCGGTGAGCCCGGCGGCGGCGGCGAGGCGCAGGACCTCTGCGGGCGCGCGGGCCGAGGGGGCGTCGCGGGCGAGCAGCAGCACCGCCGCCGAATCGGCCGCCCCGTTGACGGCATAGTCGAGCGCCGTCAGCGCTTCGGTGCGCAGGTCGAGGCGGGCGTGGTGGTCGAGGAGCCAGCGCACGGCCCCGGTGCGGTTGTAGTAGGCGGCGGTCTGGAGGGGCGTCCAGCCGGGCGTGCCATCGGTGGGGCTCACCTCAGGGGCATCGAGGGGCAGGCGGCAGCGCGTGGCAAGGCGGTCGAGGACGGCCACGTGGCCTTCGCCGGCCGCTGCCACGAGCAGGCTGCCATAAAAGGCGGTCGAGTCGAGGGGATAGGCCGCCCGGCGGGCGCAGTCGGCCCCGGCGTCGAGCAGGGCGTCGAGGGCGGCGAGGTGGCCGCCGTGCGCCGCGAGCATCAGCGCGGAGCTGCCCGCCGAGTCGGCGGCGTTCGGGTCGGCGCCGCGGGCGAGGGCGGCCCGTACGTCCACGGCATTGCCCGTGCGGGCCGCGCGCAGCAGGGCCGCCGGCTGGGCCGCAGCGGGCAGGGCGAACAAGAGAGCCAGCAGCAGGAGACGGCCCATCGTGCAGGGAAGCGACCGGGCAAGCGTAGGCACGCCGCGCCGCTATTCCAAATGCCGAGGGCCTGCCGGATGCGGTGCCGTGGCCCGTTCGTGGCCGCCGCGCCACGAATCAGGCCACGGCGCGCTATGCTAAAAAATGCTGACGCGCCGGCCCAACCTGTTCCGCCGTGCACCTTGCTGCCCGCGCGCCGCTGGGCGTGGGAGCCGGCTCCGTCAACGTGCGCGGTGGAGGGCCGTATTCTGCGGCATGGCGCGTCCTGTCTATTCGGAAGTCCCTCCGGGCCCTGGGCTCGCATCGCTCGTGCTGTGCGCGTGGCGGTTCGAGGTGCCGGCGGCAGCGGCGACCGTGCTCACGCACGCGGTGCCGCCCGATGGCTGCACGTCGCTCGTGTGGACCCCGGGCGAGGTGCTCATCATGGGGCCGCGCCTGGAGCCGTTCGCGGTGCCGATGCCTCCGGGCAGTGTGGCACGCGGCCTGCGCCTGTGGCCCGACGCCACCTTTGCCGTGACGGGCATCCGCGCCGAGGCGCTCCGGGGCCGCGTGGTGCCGGTGCTGATAGCCGCGCCCGCGCTCGGCGTGCGCGTGGCCGCGCCGTGCGAGGTGACGCCGGCCGCGCCGGAGGCCCTCGACCCGCTCGTGCGCGCCCTGGTCAGGGCAATCGTGGCGGGCCGGGGGGCGGTGCCGCTCGGGGTGCTCGCCGCCAGCGTGGGCCGCTCGGAGCGGCAGGTGCAGCGGCGGTTCCGGCGCGAGGTCGGACTGACGATCAAGGAGTTTGCCCGCATCCGGCGCTTCCGCGAGGCGGGGCGCCATCTGCTCGAAGCCACCCCGAAACGGTGGGGCGAGGTGGCCTACGAGGTGGGCTATGCCGACCAGGCCCACCTCTCCCGCGAGTTCTCGGCGCTCATGGGGCAGGCGCCGGAAGCCTACCGCCGCTGGGTCGAGGGCATGGAGCACCGCGACGTGCGCCCCTGAGCGTTCTGGCAAGGAAGCGCTCGTGGTTCGTCGTTCGTCGTTGGTGGTTCGTGGTCAGACGAATCGCCACAAGGCTTCAGCCCCTCTGACGACGAACAACGAACAACGAACCAACCCCTACCGTCGCCCGGTGTCGCAAACGTGCAAGCGCCACGGCCGGGCGCGTGCCGAAACTCCGGCACCTCAACTTCCCACGTCCATGCATCGCCCCCTCGTTTCGCTCGCCCTCTTGCTGCTCGCGGCCGCGCCCGCCACCGCGCAGCACTACGCCCGCCCCGACTCCGCGTTTGCCTTTCTGCTCGGCACCTGGGCAGGGGAGGCCCGCCCGAAAACGGCCCGGGGCGAACTCCGCATCTACCAGACGGAAACCGTCCGCGTTGTGGCGGGCGGCGAGGCCATTGCCATCGAAGGCCGCGGGTTTGAGGTGACCGACGGGATGCCCGGCGTGCGGCCGGCCTTTGCGGCCTTCGGGGTCATCCGGCGCACGCCGGCCGGCTACCGCATGCAGGCCACCACCAACGACGGCCACACCACCGATGCCGTCGTCGAACGCACGCCGCAGGGCTACAACTGGTTTTTCGACCTGCCGGGCGGCGGCCAGATCCGCTTCGAGATGGTGGTGGACGCCGAGGGCCGCTGGTACGAGACGGGCCAGTTCAGCCCGGACGGGCAGCGGTGGATGCCCACCATCACGATGCTGCTTGCGCACACCGCGCCGTTCGTGCCCTAGGCGTTCTCCCGCTCAGCGCATCGGCGTCGGCTTCCTCCGGCTCCTCCTCTTCCTCGGCGGCGTCCGGCTCGGAGGAGGTCATCGTGTCGAGGTCCACGGTCTCGGCGTCGTCGTAGATGCTGCGGGCGAGTTCCTGCTTCAGAAAGCGGCCGGTGGCGGTGTCCGTCTCGGCCAGCGCCTCCGGCGTACCTGCGAATAGGATCTGCCCGCCGCCCGCGCCGCCGGTGGGGCCGAGGTCGATCACATGGTCGGCCACCTTCACCACGTCGAGGTTGTGCTCGATCACGAGCACCGTGTTGCCCTGCCGCTGAGCTGGCCGGGATCGACCGGCTACTGGCAAAGGTGTAGAGGAGGCCCGGTCAGGCATAGCGGAGGGTGCCCGCGAAGTCGCTCGCTGTGTAGGCGTCGAGCAGCAGGAGCAGGCGGCGCGCTAGCTCATACGGATCTCGGCGATGGAGCACGATCATGCCCGCATGGGGCCACCCTTGCGCAGCGTAGGCCGTCGAAATCCGTTCGAAGTCTACCCGGTTGTGGGTCACGAGCACGCGTCCTACGTCGCTGGCATGGGCAAGCTGGGAAGCGTCGCTCGCGCCTCGCAATCCTGCTTCGTGGGTCGTTGTCACGTCGAAGCCCCGCGCCGTGAGCAGCCGGGCGAGAAGTACGTCCACGTCCTCGTCGAGGTAGAGCCGCGCAAACAACCCCTCAGCCACGGAGGGCGGGGTCGATCTCCTGCTCGGGTACCGCGTTGCGCTGGAGGTAGCCCTGGATCTGCTCCTGGTGGTCGCTGAAGTAGCTCAGCGCATCGAATACCTGCGCGAGCGTAAGGTGAGGCAACCGCTCCGGAATGGACTCCGGTGCCACCCCGAGGCGCCACAGTTCGACCACGGCGCGCACGGGGGTACGGGTGCCCACGATGACCGGCTCCCCTCCCAGGATGTGCGGGTCGCAGGCAACGTAACGGGTCAGGAGGGCTTCCATGCAGGCAAGGGCGTCGGGCAGGTACGCGTGCGCACGAAAAGGTTCACTACCGGGCCGTAAGGCCGCTCAGGCGTCGGCCTCGGCTTCCTCGGGCTCCTCCTCTTCCTCGGCGGCGTCCGGCTCGGAGGAGGTCATCGTGTCGAGGTCCACGGTCTCGGCGTCGTCGTAGATGCTGCGGGCGAGTTCCTGCTTCAGAAAGCGGCCGGTGGCGGTGTCCGTCTCGGCCAGCGCCTCCGGCGTGCCGGCAAACAGGATCTGCCCGCCGCCCGCGCCGCCGGTGGGGCCGAGGTCGATCACATGGTCGGCCACCTTCACCACGTCGAGGTTGTGCTCGATCACGAGCACCGTGTTGCCCTTGGCCACGAGCGCGCGGAGCACGGCGAGCAGGTGCCGCACGTCCTCGAAGTGCAGGCCCGTCGTGGGCTCGTCGAGGATGTAGAGCGTCTGCCCGGTGCCGGGGCGCGAGAGCTCCTTGGCGAGCTTGATGCGCTGCGCCTCGCCGCCCGAGAGCGTCGTGGCCTGCTGCCCGAGGCGCACGTAGCCGAGGCCCACGCTCGCGAGCGTGCGGAGCTTGCGCTCGATGCGCGGCACGGCCTCGAAGAAAGCCGAGCGCCTCCTCGACGGTCATCTCCAGCACGTCGGCGATGCTCGCGCCCTTGTAGCGCACCTCCAGCGTCTCGGCGTTGTAGCGGCGCCCCTTGCACGTCTCGCACGTCGACGTACACGTCGGGCAGGAAGTTCATCTCCAGCTTCATCATGCCGGCGCCCTTGCACGTCTCGCAGCGCCCGCCCTTGACGTTGAACGAGTACCGCCCCGGCTTGTAGCCCCGGATCTTGCTCTCGGTCAGCTGCGCGAACAGGTCGCGGATGTGCCCGTAGAGGCCCGTGTAGGTGGCCGGGTTGGAGCGCGGCGTCCGCCCGATCGGGCTCTGGTCGATGTCGATGACCTTGTCGAGGTCGCCTCCATGCCCGTGATGTCGCGGTAGGGGAGGGGCACGAGCTGCGCCCGGTGGAAGTGGTTGGCGAGGATCGGGTAGAGCGTCTGGTTGACGAGGCGTCGACTTGCCGCGCGCCGCCACGCCCGTCACGCAGGGAAGGTGCCGAGCGGGCAGCGTGAACGGCTCGCCGCGCAGGTTGTGGCCCGTGGCGCCGGTGAGCACGAGCGCCTGCCCGGTGCCGGCGCGGCGCTCCTGCGGCATGGGGATGTGGCGGGTGCCCGTCAGAAAGGCGGTCGTGAGCGAGTCGGTGCCGGTGCGGAGCACAAGCGCGCCCGGGGGCCCTTCGGAGACCACCTCGCCGCCGTGCTCGCCCGCGCCGGGCCCCATGTCCACCACGTAGTCGGCGGCCTCCATGATCTCCCGGTCGTGCTCCACGACGAGCACCGAGTTGCCGAGGTCGCGCAGGCGGGTGAGCGAGCCGATGAGCCGCGTCGTTGTCGCGCGGGTGCAGGCCGATGCTCGGCTCGTCGAGGACGTAGAGCACGCCGGTGAGCTGGGTGCCGATCTGCGTGGCGAGGCGGATGCGCTGGCTCTCGCCGCCCGAGAGCGTGCGCGCCGAGCGGTCGAGCGTGAGGTACTCCACGCCCACGCCGATCATGAAGTCGAGGCGCTCGCGTGATCTCCTTGAGGATCGGCCCGCGCGATGAGCGCCGTCGCGCCCGTCCAGCACGAGCCCGCCGAAACACAGCGCGCAGCGCCATGAGGTCCATCGCACGAGCTCGGCGATGCCCTAGCCCGCCAAACCGGTACGCGAGCGCCTCGGGCGCAGCCGTCCGCCGCCGCACGTCCGGCAGGGCATCAGGCGCATGAACGCCTCCGCCCACTTGCGCTGCCCGGCCGTGGTGCTAGTCTCGAAGCGTGCTTGATGTGGCCGAAGACGCCCTGGAAGCGGTGCTCGTACGTCGACCTTGCGGCCCTTGTAGGTGTATTCGATCTCGAACTGCTCCTCGCCGGCGCCCTCCAGCAGCACCGCGCATCTGCTCGTCGGTGAGCGTTCCGAGCGGCTGCTCGAAGGTGAAGCCGTAGCGCTCGGCCACGGCCCGACCTGCGAGAACGCCCACATGTCGCGCGGCTTGCCGAGCGCCGCCACGCCGCCCTGCGCGATGGTCTTGTCGGGTTCGGGATCACGAGCGCCGGGTCGATCTCGCATCTCCGCCCGAGGCCGCCGCACGTCGGGGCAGGCGCCGTACGGGCGAGTTGAACGAGAACGTGTTGGGGCGAGGGCTCCTCGTAGCTCAGCCCCGATCTCCGGGTCCACGAGGTGCCGGGAGAACAGCACGTCGCGTGAGCCCGGCGTCGCACCGAGGCCGCCGCGCCCTTCTTCTTCGCGGGCGCGGCCTCTACGTCGGTCTCGCCCGAGGGCGGGGCCACGCTGGCGACGAGCGTGCCCTCGCCGAGCCAGAGCGCCGTCTCCACGCGACGCCGCGAGGCGGGGCCGCAGCCCCTCGCTTGCACCACGAGCCGGTCTACCACCACCTCGATGTCGTGCGTGCTTGTAGCGGTCGAGCTTCATGCCGTCGGTGATCTCGCGCAGCTCGCCGTCCACGCGGACGCGCTCGAAGCCCTGCCGGGCGATGCTCTCGAACAGCTCGCGGTAGTGCCCCTTGCGGCCCTTCACGACGGGCGCGAGCAGCACCACGCGCGTGTCCTCGGGGAGCGCCCGCAATTGCGTCGATGATCTCGTCGTCGCTCTGCTTGCGCATCGCCGCGGCCCGTCAGCGTACGAGTAGGCGGTGCCCGCGCGGGCGTAGAGCAGACGCAGAAAGTCGTAGATCTCCGTCACCGTGCCCACCGTCGAGCGCGGGTTGCGGCTCACGGTCTTCTGCTCGATGGCGATCACCGGGCTAGAGGCCGTCGATGAAGTCCACGTCCGGGCGTTCCATCAGGCCGAGGAACTGGCGCGCGTAGGCGCTCAGGCTCTCCATGTAGCGCCGCTGGCCCTCGGCGTAGATCGTGTCGAAGGCGAGCGACGACTTTCCCGCAGCCCGAGAGGCCGGTCACGACCACGAGGGCGTCGCGCGGAATATCCAGGCGGATGTTCTTGAGGTTGTGCACGCGGGCGCCGCGAACCACGATCCGCTCGTCCATGCCGGGCGGGGGAAAACGGACGCTGAACCCGCAGAACGATATGTGCGGTTCCTGTGCGCGCGTGAGGAAATCGCCCTTCCGCCCGTGCACCGCGCGCCTGGCACCTCCGCCCCCGACCCGGGTATGCCCGGGCCGCGCTCTTCCGATCCGATGCCTCCGCACCTGCCGCCGTACCTCGACCCTGACGCCTTCTACGCGCCTGCTCGACGCCGCGCTCGACGAAGACCTCGGCGCCGGCGGCGTAGCAGGGGGCGACGTGACAACGCTGGCCACGATCCCGGAAGCACACCCTCGCCACGGCGCGTTCCTGCTCAAGGAGGACGGCGTGGTGGCGGGCCTCTGGGTGGCCGCGCAGGTCTTCGCCCGCGTCGACCCGGACGTGACGGTGCGTTTTCGACGTGGAGGACGGCGCGGTGCTCGCGGCCGGGATCGTCTTTGGGACGGCTACCGGGCGGGCGCGGAGCCTGCTCGTGGCCGAGCGCCTCGCGCTCAACACCGATGCAGCGCATGTCCGGCATCGCCACGGCCACGCGCCGCTATGTGGAGGCCGTGGCGCGGCACCGGCTGCCCGATCCTCGACACGCGCAAGACCGCGCCGGGCCTCCGCGCGCTCGACAAGTGGGCCGTTCGCCTCGGCGGCGGCGCCAACCACCGCGTCGGCCTCTACGACCGCATCCTCGTCAAGGACAACCACGTAGAAGCCGCCGGAGGCGTCGCGCTCGGCGCTCGCCGCGGCCAAACAGTGGCGCGACGGGCACGCACCCGGCCTGGAAATCGAACTGGAGGTGCGCGACGCTCGAAGAAGTGCGCGAGGCGCTCGCCGAGGGCGGCGCCGACTATCCTGCTGCTCGACAACATGGCGCGTCGTACTGCAGACGGTACCGCGGACGGTAGCCTCGACACGTCGCTGCTTGCCGAGGCGGTGCGCCGCGTCGGCGGGATCACCCGGACCGAGGCGTCGGGCAACGTGACGCTCGACACCGTCCGCGCCATCGCCGAGACGGGCGTCGACTTCATCTCGTCGGGCGCGCTCACGCATTCCGTGCGGGCGCTCGACATTCGCTCAAGATCGGCCTGCGCTAAACGCCGCGCGCCCCGCCGGAGAGGTCCAGCGGGGCGCGCAGTTCGTTCGATCTGTTCGCCCGGTCAGGCGGGGCGCGTCGAGTCGGTGGGCGCAGCTGGGAGCGGCGCGGGGCCGGGCGCGGCCGTGTCGGGCGTTGCCACCGGCGCGGGCTCCGCAGGCGCCTTCTCCTCCGCAGGCGCGCGGCGGCTACGGCCGGAGCCGCGTTCGAGCACGTCGATCACGACGCGGCCCGTGCCGCGCAGCGCGATGCCGATGGCGCGGGCGGCGCCGTGCGAGAGGTCGAGGATCCGGTTGCCGTGGAACGGCCCCCGGTCGTTGACGCGCACGACGACGCTCTGCCCGTTGGCCGGGTTCGTGACCCGGATGCGCGTGCCGAGCGGGAGGGTCCGGTGGGCGGCGGTGAGCTCGTTCGGGTTGAAGCGCTCGCCGGAGGCGGTGCGCCGCCCGGCCAACTCGCTCCCGTAGTAGCTCGCCATGCCCTCGGCATAGAACGCGCCGGGCGCCGTGGTCCGCTCGGCCGTCGTTTCAACGGCCGGCGTTTCGGCGCGAAGGCTGCGGTCGGGAGCCGCAGGGGCTGCCTTGGCGGCCGGACGGGCTACTGCCGTCTTCGCAGCCACGTTGCGCACCGGAGCGGAGGCAGCCGCGAGCGCCGGGCGGGCGGCGGGCGCCGCAATACGGGCGGCAGGGACCGAAAGCGCAGCCGTCTGAAGGGTGTGCGCGGGGGAAAGGGCAGCCGGGATAAACCAGCCTGCGAAATGAGCGCCGGTGAGGGCGAGAAGGAATGCGGCGATAAACGCAGCCGCCTGGAAGCGCCGAAGCCGGGTCTGCAAAAGCCCCATCCGCGAAGGGTGGACGAGGGGGCGGACCGACCGGGGCGTACCGAAGCGAAGCGGCATGTGGCCGTTGGAAAGTGAAACTCAGCGGCAAGGATAACGCGCTGTTACGTGAAGTGCCTTCGTTTAACACGCACTCGCCTGCATCAAATGCAACGCACCTGTAACGAACCCTGTTATATCTCCCTCTCGCTTCTTTCCCTGCGGTCGCTTCACAGGGACCCATCCCCCGCACTTGCGGCGTACCCTGCCGACTTCATCCGGCCTCCCTGCGATGCTCACCACCCTTTATCACGACGCCTACCAGGATTACGACTTTGGCCCCGGCCATCCGTTCACCCCGCTCAGGCAGGCGCTGCTCGTTTCCGCCCTCGACGCGCTGGGCGTTTCGGTGGACGGATTCGAGGCGGCGCCGGTAGCTTCGCGCGCCGATGTGCTCACCGCCCACGACGCCGATTTCGTGGACGCCGTCGAGCGGGCGTCGCGGGGCGAGCGGTGGGCCGGCATGGACGGCTATGGCCTCGGCAGCGGCGACGTGCCGGCCTTCGCGGGGATGGACACGGCCACGCGCAGGCTCGTGGGCGGCACGCTCGAAGGCGCGCGCCGGATCGCCGGGGGCGCGGCCACGCGCGTGCTGACGCTCGGCGGGGGCCTCCACCATGCCCACCGGGGCTACGCGTCCGGCTTCTGCGTGTACAACGACCACGGCGTCGCCATCCGGCACCTGCGCGCGGCCGGGCTCCGCGTGGCCTACGTAGATGTGGACGTGCACCACGGCGACGGGGTGCAGGCGCTCTTCTACGACGACCCCGACGTGCTCACCATCTCGCTCCACGAAACCGGCCGGACGCTCTTTCCGGGGACCGGCGGACGTGACCGAACTCGGCGCAGGGCCCGGGCGCGGGGCAGCGCTCAACCTGCCCCTGCTCGCGGGCACGGCGGACGAGAGCTACCTGGAAGTCTTTGAGCGGGTCGTGCCGCACGCGCTCTCCTGGTTTCAGCCCGATGTGCTGGTCGTCGAGGCCGGGGCCGACGCCCACCGCTTCGACCCGCTCGCGCACCTGGCGCTGTCCTCCCACGCCTTCGAAGTCCTCTTTCGCCGCCTCGCCGCCCTCGCCGACGCGCACTGCGCCGGGCGGCTGCTCGTCACGCTCGGCGGCGGCTACCACCTCGACAGCGCCCCGCGCATGTGGGTGCTGCTCTACCACCTGCTTGCTGGACGGGAGCTGCCGGAGCGGATGCCGGAAGCCTGGCGGCGCGCCTGGCAGGGCCGGGTGCCCGTCCACCTCTCCGCGACGTTGCACGATGCCCCTGCCCGCGCCTCCGCGCCCGGGGTGGCCGACGTGAACCGCGAGACGGCCCGGCGCCTTATGGAGCGGGCCGCTTCGGTGTGGATGGGAGGCTGCGAAGCGGCAACGATGGGCTGATACCAGATCCGGTTGAATCATGAGGGATCAGCGGGTTGATCATGGACCATCGATCATGGGCAGAGACGCGCCGTGTTGCCCGCTGGCCATGATTCATCATCTATGATCCAGCCATCCAGTACAGCCTTGACAGAGCACGGCGCTTCCTTTACGGGTTGCGTGGGCGGTTGCCCGGATCGGAGACCGCCGCAGACGAGCAGGCAGAGCGCCGAGACGGTCGGGTCGGCGATGCGGTAATAGGCGAACAGACCCTCCTGCCGCCGCGCCACGAGGCCTGCCTCCAGCATCAGGCGGAGGTGCTTGCTGACATTCGGCTGGCTCTGTCCGGTGGCCCCAACGAGGTCCTGCACGGGTGCCTCGCCCGCCGTCTGAAGGTAGTTGAGTAGCTCCAGGCGCGCTGGTTCTCCGAGCAGTCGGAAGCGCCGGGCCACCTCGTCGAGGAGGATTGCGGGGACCATCATGGCAGGCAGGGCGGGCAGGGTGTATAACTGCAGAGTGCTACGGGTCAGGAAACGCTTGGTTCGGGGCCGGCACCAGACCGCGTTGCGGGGGTGAAGGAGCCATTGTAAGGGCAGGGGCTTCGTAGTGTCTTTTACTTCGGATCTGGCCTATTCATCGATGGGTCCGGGGGGCATCCCCTGGTGCTTGTACCGAGAGGCTAGGGGACTCTGGCGGTTCCTGCTTTGTCATTCCTGCACAATTGGGGTGGAACTACATAACTTTAAAGTGATATACCGGACCCTCAGTAACCCTTTCCGATGTCCCAAGCACCTCTGATCCCCTGGTATGTTGCCGGCCCTCTGATTGGCCTGGTCGTACCGCTGCTGCTCATCTTCGGCGGCAAAGTTTTTGGCGTCTCTGCCAACCTCAGGCACCTGTGCGCCGCCGCTCCCTCGCCCCGGCGGTTCAAGCCGGACTTCTTTCGCTACAACTGGCGAGAGGCCGGGCTGTGGAATCTGGCCTTTGCGGCCGGCATCATCCTGGGCGGTGCCCTGAGCGTGCTCTACTTTGGGACGCCGGACGCGGGCGGCACCATCGCTTCCGCCACCCAGGAAGCCCTCCGCGCCATCGGGTTGACGTCTTTTTCGGGCATGATGCCCGCTGAACTCGCGTCGTGGAAGGCCCTCACGACGCCCACCGGGATCGCCCTGCTGCTCGGCGGAGGATTCCTTGTCGGTTTCGGCGCCCGCTATGCCGGGGGATGCACGAGCGGTCACGCCATCTCCGGTCTGGCCGACCTCCAGGGCGCCTCGCTCGTGGCCGTGTTCGGCTTTTTCGCCGGTGGCCTGCTCGCCACGCACCTGCTGCTTCCGCTGCTGCTGGGTTGAACCCGGCGTATTCCGCTCCATGATGACCGCTACTTTTCCTGACAGCACGCTGGAGGCCCCGGCCGCCGCCTGCCTCGACACCGAACAGGTGGCGCCCGCCTTCCGCAGGCAGGAACGCGCCGCCGGAAATGCCCCGCTGGCCCTCCTGGTCTACCTGCTCATCGGCGCCTACCTGGGCGTCATCTTCGTCCAGAGCGAGGTCGTGTCCTGGTACCGCATCCAGGAGATGTTTCGCTTCGACAGCTTCCACATGTACGGCGTGATCGGTTCTGCGATCTTCGTGGCCGCGCTCTCACTCGCCCTCATCAAGCACCTGAAACTGACGACGGTGCATGGCGCCCCCATCCGGATCGAACCGAAAGTGCTGGCATGGCCCGGCACCCGCTACTGGGCCGGGGGTACCCTCTTCGGTCTGGGCTGGGGCCTCGTCGGCGCCTGCCCGGGGCCCATCTTCGCGCTCATCGGGACCGGCCTGACCGTGATGGTGGCCGTGCTCGGGGCGGCCCTGGTGGGCACCTGGACCTACGGGGCGCTGCGCCACCGCCTTCCTCACTGATCCGTCCGTTTAAACCTGAACGACCATGTTTTTCCGCCAGATCGCCGACGAAAAGCTCGCCCAGTACGCCTACCTCATCGGGTGCCAGCGCACCGGGGAAGCCCTCATGATCGACCCCGAACGGGACATCGACCGGTACCTCGCCCTTGCGGCACGGGAAGGGCTCCGCATCACCTCCGTGGCCGAAACGCACATCCACGCCGACTTTCTCTCCGGCGCGGCCGACCTGGCGACGGCCACCGGCGCGCATCTCTACCTCTCCGCCGAAGGCGAGGCTGAGGGATGGGGCTCTAGCTGGGCCAAAGAGGGGCGCGAGGCCGTCACGTTCCTGCGCGACGGAGACGCGTTCAAGGTGGGCAACATCGAGATCAAGGCCGTGCATACGCCCGGCCATACGCCCGAGCACCTGTCGTACCTCGTCACCGACCATGGCGGCGGCGCGCAGGAGGCCATGGGCATCGTCACCGGCGACTTTGTGTTCGTCGGCGATATGGGCCGTCCGGACCTGCTCGAAGCCGCCGCCGGGCAGCAAGGGGCGCAGCGCCCGGCAGCCGAGCAACTGTTCGGAAGCGCCAAGGCCTTTCTGGACCTGCGCGACGACCTCCAGGTGTGGCCGGGCCACGGGGCCGGGTCGGCCTGCGGCAAGGCGCTCGGCGCCGTCCCCCAGACCACCGTCGGCTACGAGAAGCGCACCAACAGCGCGCTCGATGCCGTCTCGCGGGGCAAGGAGGCCTTCGTGGATGCCATTCTCGACGGGCAGCCGGAGCCGCCGTACTACTTCGCCCGCATGAAGCGGCTCAACCGGGACGGGGTCCCGCCCCTCGGCGAGCTCCCGCAGCCGCGCGGGCTCGATGCCACGCGCCTGGCCTCGCTCCCGGAAGGGGCCGTGGTGATCGACACGCGCAAGGACCGCTCGGCGTTCATGGCCGCGCACCTGCCCGGAGCGCTCTATGCCCCGTTCGACAAGCAGTTCAACACGGTGGTCGGTTCGTACGTCACGGACCCGGAGACGCCGCTGGTACTGATCCTCGCCGAAGGCAACATCGAAGAGGCCGTGCGCGACCTCGTCCGCATCGGGCTCGACCGTGTGGTGGCCTACGCAACGCCGGAAGCGTTTGCAGGCCTATGTGTCCGCCGGGGGCAAAACGGCCCGCATTGAGGAAGTCCGCTTCGAGGAAGTGGTGGCGCAGCGCAACGCCCCCGGTGTGGCCGTGCTCGATGTGCGCCGTGCCGCCGAAGTCGCGGCCGGACAGGTGCCCGGGGCTACCAACGTGGCGCACACGCGCCTGGCCGCCCGCCTCGACGAGATCCCGGAGGCTGAGACGCTCTATGTGCACTGCCAGTCTGGGGTGCGTTCCGCCGTGGCCAGCGCGTACCTGGCACGGCAGGGCTATCCGGTGCGGTACGTGAACGACGCCTTTCCGCGCTACCGGGAGCTGGACACGGTAGAAAAACCGGCAGAAGGGGTGGCCGCGTAAACCCCCAATATGCTCTCATCGCACGTTTTCGCTTGATGGTATGATCCTCGCCCTGATTGGCGCCGCCCTCATCGGGCTCACCCTTGGCTTGCTCGGCTCCGGCGGCTCCATCCTCACCGTCCCGGTGCTGACGTACCTCGTGGGGCACCCCGGGAAGGTGGCCATCGCGGAAGGCCTTGCCATTGTGGGGCTGATCGCGCTCGTGAGCAGCGTGGGCTACCTGTGGGAGCGCTCGGTCGACAAACGGAGCGTGCTGCTCTTCGGCCTGCCGGGGCTTGCGGGGGCCTACGGAGGCGCCGCGCTGTCCGCCTTCGTCCCTGGCCCGGTGCAACTGCTGCTTTTTGCGGTCGTGATGCTGTTGGCGGCGTGGAGCATGTTCCGTCCGCGCGCGGGCGGCGAGGACGCTGCGCTCGTCAGGCCTGCGTGGCACATTCTGCTGGCCGGCCTGGGGGTCGGAGTCCTCACGGGCCTCATCGGGGTGGGCGGCGGATTTCTGATCGTGCCCTCGCTCGTGCTGCTCGTCGGGCTGGACATGCGCCGGGCCGTAGGGACGAGCCTGGTCGTGATTGCCCTCAACAGCACCGTAGGCTTTCTGAAAACGCTCGGCGTGCTCAGTGCCGCAGGCCTCGCCGTGGACACCCGGCTCATCCTCATCTTTGCCGCCATCGGCGCCGTCGGGGCGGTCGTGGGGAGCCGCGTGGGGCGCCATGTGCCGCAGGCCCAGTTGCGGCGAGGCTTTGCCGTCTTTCTCGTTGTGATGGGCGCCTTCATTCTCTGGCAGGAGCTCCCGGGTGTGCTCTCCTGAAACGGGGACGCTCCGACCCCTACTTACTGATCCCATGTTCTCCTTCCGCAAGACAGCCTCCAGGATGGCGATCCTGCGCGAGTTGGGCTACGAGGCCCACAACGTCGGCGGCATCGCCGCGCTGGTTCGCGCCGGCGCCAAGACGGGGTAAAAGGGGACCCCAAGGGCGGCCTGCTGTTGCGGGGGCGCCTGCCGCCAATGGCCTAACCTGTGGCCACCCACACCTGGACCTCTCTCGCGAGGCCTCTCGAGAACCTGAACGAGGTCCGTACCGGCGTCGTCTTCGCGGGCCTCGTCGTGCTGTTGCTCGCGGAGACGCTGCTTAGGTCGCGAGCGCGTGGGCCGTTCACGCCAGGCGGGGCTGTGCGTCACCGGTCAGGCGGTGGCGTTGAGCAGGCGCTCGGTAAAGCGGAGTTGCGGCTCGGAGGCGCGGCGCGGCGGGTTGCGCAGGAAGGACTCGAAGAGCCCCCGCGCGCGGTCCCGGTGGATGCCGCCGACGAGGCGCGGCAGCACCGCGCTGCCCGACGCCGGGGCTTCGACCGTGTTCACACCTCCGTTTTCGGGCGCGTTGAGGCCGTAAGCGACCGTGTCGAACCCCTGTTCGAGCGCGGCGCCGAGGCACATCCGGCAGGGCTCCAGGGTCGTGGCGAGCACGAAGTCGCGCGAAGGCGAGGGCAGGGGGGCGGCAAGCAGGAGTGCTTCGAGTTCCGCGTGGGCGATGGCGAGGCCGCGCTGGCGGACGGCGTTGCCGGCGCGCGAGATGATGCTCCCATCGCGCCGCGCCACGACGGCGCCGATGGGCAGGTTGCCTTCCTGCAGGGCCCACTCGGCCTCGTTGAGCGCCGCATCGAGCAGCCGTTCGAGCAGGTGCTGGGTGAGCCGCTGCGGCCCCGGTGCGGCGAGGTCGAGCGCGTCGAAGAGGTGGTCGGCCAGGTCGTTGGGGGTCGCGTACACCTGCCGCGCCCCGGCCCGCCGCAACTCTTCCGCCGAGAACGGCCCCGTGCCGACGGCGAGAAACACCGACCCCGCCCGCCGCGCGCTGCCGCCGTCGAAGGGCGTGTCGCCGACGAGGGCGGTTTCGGCGGGGTGGACGTTGAGCTTCTCGGCCACCACCTGCACCGGCTGGGCGGCCGGCTTGGCCTCGTCCACGTCCGACGCCGTGGTGATCGCGTCGAAGAGCGAGAGGTCGAGTTCGGCCGCCTCGGCGGTGCGCTTGAGTTCTTCCTGGGTCGAAGACGTGCAGAGGCCGAGCTTGAGGTTCTGCGCCTTGGCGAGGTGGAGCAGCCGCACCGCGCCCGGCAGCAGGGTCGTCCCGTCGCGGCGCAGGCGGCTGCGGTAGAGTTCCGAATGCCGCGTCGCAATCGCCTCGGCCTCCTCCGGCGAGATGCCGGGCCCGAGCACGTGTTGCACGAGCGACGAGCCGCCCTCGCCGAGGCGCTGGAGGATGCGTTCGACCGGCACAACGTACCCGCGCTCGGCGATGCTCGCGGCAAAGCTTTCGGCGTGCAGGCGGTTGGTGTCCGTGAGGGTGCCGTCGAGGTCGAACAGGAGCGCAGAGAGCATGGAGGCGGGTGGGCGCAGGAGCAGGGCGAAAGGCCGCCACAGCCCCCCGAAGAGAGCGCGGCATAGCTGACATTACGGACAGCCGCATCGGTTCGCGCGTGTAGTGGAGTTTGGCGGGCTCGTAACACCGCGCAGCCCTGGGCGTACAGGGGCCTCTCGCGACCGGGGCCGATGCGCAGGCCGGCGCCCGCCGGCTTTCGCGAGCCTTCCCTCCTTTTCTACCGATTTCTATGCGGCTTACCGACCACGAGCGCAGCGTGCAGCGCGAACTCGAAGCCTGGCAGCGCTCCGAACCCGGCGTCGTGGCGCAGGCCTTCAACTGGGCCATGAAGCCGTTCGACTGGGCGATCGAGAAGGTGGCGCCGCCGGAACTGATGGACCAGGCGACCAGCGCCATCGAGAAATTCCTCGACCTGCTCGCCGGTGCCTCCGAGTGGACGCTCGACCCCTCCGGCATCCTGCGCGACCTGCAGGCGCGCGGCGTGGAGGCCGAGACGATCGACGATCTCCGCAGCGCGCCGCTCGAAGACCTCGACGCGTACGCGCAGTCGCTCTTTTCGCAGAACACGATTGCCGCCGCGCTCTCGGGCGGGGGCACCGGCCTCGGCGGCTTCCTCCTCATCGCGGCGGATCTGCCGATCCTGTTCACGATCAACCTGCGCCTCATCCAGCAGATCGGCGCCGTCTACGGCTTCCCGGTCAACGGCCCTGAGTACCGGCCGCTCGTGATCTCGATCTACAACGTGGCCGCCAACGGCAGCCGCGAGAGCAAGCTCGAAGCGATGCGCGAGATCTCGGTGGCCGCCGCCGCCGTGGCGCGCGAGATGCCGTACCGGGGCCGCGTGAGCGGCACGTTCCGCGACCAGAGCCGCCAGATGCCGCGCGAGATCGCCAAGAGCCTCGTCTCGCACAAGCTGCTCCAGGCCATTCCGATTGCCGGCGCGGCGGTGGGCGCGGGCGTCAACTACTGGTTTACGAGCGAGGTGGCCAAGGCCGCGTTCATGCTTTTCCGGGCGCTCTTCTTGGAAGCGAAGGAACGGGGCTGACGACGTGCGATATGCGATGTAGGATGTGCGACATAGGAGGAACGCTGGTTCTTATGTCGCACGTCGCCTCTCGTACGTCGCCTGTTTCTATGCCGCTCGTCGCCATCGTCGGACGCCCCAATGTGGGCAAGTCCACCTTTTTCAACCGCCTCACCGAAACGCGCGACGCCATCGTGCACGACGCGCCGGGCGTGACGCGGGACCGCATCTACGGCGAGGCCCTCTGGAATGGCGCCGCCTTCTCGGTCGTGGACACCGGCGGCTTCGTGCCCCGCTCCGCCGACCGCTTCGAGGCCGCCATCCGCGAGCAGGTGCAGATCGCGCTCGAAGAAGCCGACGCCATCGTGTTCGTGGTGGACGTGACGACGGGCGTGACCGACCTCGACGAGGAGATGGCCGCCCTCCTTCGCCGCCGCGAGGGCACGCCCGTGCTGCTCGCCGTCAACAAGTGCGACAACGAGGGGCGCCGCCTGGAAGCGTCCGCCTTCTACTGCGCTCGGGCTCGGCGACCTGTACCCGATCTCGTCCGTGAACGGCTCCGGCACGGGCGAGCTGCTCGACGCGCTCACGGCCTCGTTTCCGCCGGGCGTCGAGAAGACGGACGACGGCATCCTCAAGATTGCGCTCATCGGGCGGCCCAACGTGGGCAAGTCGTCGCTCACGAACGCGCTCCTCGGCGAGGACCGCGCGATCGTGACCGAGATCGCCGGCACCACCCGCGACGCGCTCGACACGCCGCTGCGCCACTTCGGGCGCGACCTCGTGCTCGTAGACACGGCGGGGCTCCGGCGGCGCAGCAAGGTGAGCGAGAACGTCGAGTTCTACTCCACGCTCCGCACGCAGCGCGCCATCGAGCGGTGCGACGTGGCGTGCCTGCTCATCGAAGGGCCGGAGGGCTTGCAGGCGCAGGACATCTCGGTGCTCAAGGAGGCCGAGTCGATGAAGAAGGGCCTCATCATCATCGTCAACAAGTGGGACCTCGTCGAGAAGGAGACGAATACGGCCCGCGACTATGCCGCCCGCATCCACGAGCGCCTGCAAACGCTCGACTACGTGCCCATCCTGTTCGTCTCCGCGCTCACCAAGCAGCGCGTGGGGCGTGTGCTGGAGGAGGCCGTCAAGGTGGGCGACGAGCGCGTCAAGCGCGTGTCCACCTCGAAGCTCAACGAGATGCTGGAGGAGGCCACCCATGCGCCACACGCCGCCGCCGTACCGGGGCGCGAGCGTCAAGATCAAGTTCGCCACGCAGGTGCGCGAGGCGCCGCCGGTGATCGCGTTCTTCGCCAACCACCCCACGGGCGTCCACGAGAGCTACCGGCGCTTTCTCGAACGCCGCGTGCGCGACGCCTTCGGCTTCGAGGGCGTGCCGATCACGATCGTGTTCCGGCAGAAGTAGACGCGGGGCGTGTGGGGCAGGGTAGATTGACGGACCTTCGCTCCTGGCCATGCCTGTTCGCTCCCTCCTGATCCTGGCCGCGCTCGCCCTGAGCGCTTGCCATCCGCCGGCACCGCCGACTCTGCGCGCGGCGATTCCGGACACCGTGCAAGGGCTGGCGCTCCAGAAGTGCGGCGTGGTGCTCCGGCGGGGGGGCGCGGGCGCGTGGGACGCGGGCATGGTCGAGTCGCCGAGCGTGTGGTACGACCCGGCGCGGCGCCGCTACGGGATGGTGTACTCCGGCTACGGCCTCCAGCCGGGCATGACGTCGCGCCAGGGCTACAAGGCCGTGTCGGCGCCCGCCGTGGGGCTCGCCTGGAGCGACGACCTCCTGCACTGGACCAAGGACGGCGAAGCTCCCATCTTCCGGGCCAGCGGCGCCCCTGGGGCCCCCGATTCGGTGGGCACCACCGGGCCCGTGCTGTGGCACGAAGACGGCGTCTACTACCTCTACTACATCGGCCTGACGGCGGTGGGCTACGAAAAGGGCCGCAAGACCCTCAACCTGGCCACCTCGCGCGACCTGCGCACCTGGACGCGCGACCCCGGCAACCCGATCATCGCGCCCTCGGGCAGCGGCTGGCGGCGCGATGCCATCTGGCACCCCGGCTTTGCGAAGGTGGACGGCACGTACTACATGTTCTTCAACGCCTCGGGCGTGGTGAACGGGCGCGAGGAGGAATACACCGGCGTGGCCACGTCGCGCGACCTGCGCCACTGGGAGGTGGACGACGCGCGTTCGCCCGTGCTCACGGGCAGCGGCAGCCCCGGCACCTGGGATGCCACGGGCCGCGCGGGCGATCCGAGTGTGTTCCACGCCGGCGGCCGGTGGTGGATGGCCTTCTACTCATGGAACCGCACCACCGCCGAAGACGGCCTGGCCTGGACGACCGAGGACGCGTTCCCGTACGGCTGGAAGCCCGTTGCCCAGAACCCCGTCGTGCGCGTCGGGGCGCCCGGTAGCTTCGACGCGCTCTACGCGCACAAGCCCTACGTCTTCCGCACCTCCGGGCAGCACTACCACTACTACACGGCGGTAGACACGCTCCAGACGCGCGAAATCGCCGTCGCCGTGGCCCCCGGTCCCTGCCGGTAGAGGGCCCTCAGAGCGGGCGGCGCCCCCAGGTCTGCACGATGCGCGGCAGGCCGGCCAGCGTGCCCGGATCGGCGGCGTAGGCGTCGAGGGCGGCCACGAGGGCGTCCGTTTCCGCGCGCGTGGCGAGGCCGTCGGCGATGACGGCGTCGGCGATGCTGGCCATCGTGAGCGGGTTGAGGCGCTTGGCCTCGCCCTGCAGGGCGATGGGCTGCGCCACCGCCGCTTCGACCGCCTCGAAGCCCGCGCCCTGGAGCAGGCCCGGCAGGCGGGGGCCGAGAGCCGGGTCGCCGCCGCGCCGCCGCACGGCGTGTTCGTAGAGCACGAGGTAGCGCGCAAACGCCTCCGAGGGCGGCCAGACGAAGTGCCCGGCAAAGTCCACGTCCTCCACGGCCACCACGCCGCCGGGGCGCGTGGCGTCGAAAAGGGCGCGGGCGGCGGCGGCCGGGTCGGCGATGTGCGACAGCAGAAAGCGGGCGTAGACGAGGTCGAACGCCTCCTCCGGCGCGTCTGCCACGGCGCGCACCTCGAAGCGGACGTTCCCGAGCCCTTCGGCGGCGGCTTCCTGCCGGGCGATGTCCAGCTTCTCGGCGTCCACATCGGTGCCGAGCACGCGGCCGGTGGGGCCGGCGCGCCGGGCGAGGGCGCGCGTCACATCGCCGCCGCCGCAGCCCGCGTCAAGGCACGTCCACCCCGCGCCAACGCCGAGCCGGTCGAACAGGGCCTCGGTGCTCGGGGCCGTGACGCGGGCGAGCACGCGGAGGCGTTCGCGCCCGGCAGCGCCGCCGCGCAGGGCATAGGGGGAGGGCGGGGCGCCAGGCATCAGTGGCCGCTCTTGCCGCGCCGGAAGCGCGCCAGTTCGGGGTAGGCCTTCGACGGGTCAGCGTAGCAGTTGCCGGCCTTGTCGCGGCCCCGCGCGAGGTAGAGCTGGTGCGCCGGGTCCTCCGTCCATTTCACGTGCGTGGGCATGTAGCGCATCGTGTAGCCGCAGCGGCGCATCGCGCTGTGGTTGGGCGGCGAGCCGTGCATGAGCTTGGCACTGTGCAGGCTGGCCTCGTTGGGGGCGAGGATGCAGGGCACCGCGCGGGCGTCGTCGCGCTGCGGCTTGCGGATCTCCTCGTCGAACACGTTCGTGGCGAGGTCCACGGCTTCGTAGTCCGAGAAGCCGTGGTGGTGCGTGCGCGGGATCACGTACATCCCGCCGTTTTCGGGCGTGGACGGGTCGATGGCGAGCCAGACGGTGACGACCTCCATCGGGTCGAGGCGCCCGCGCCAGTAGTACGAGTCCTCGTGCCACGGCACGCGCCGCCCGTCGCCCTTCGGCTTGGCGATAAAGTGGCTCGACCAGAGCGCGATGTCGGGCCCGATGAGCGGCTCCACGAGGTCGAGCACGGCGTCGTCGAGGAGCCATTCGAACAGCGCCGGATCGGCAAAGTGGGGCACGTCCATGCTCTCCGGCCGCACATCGGGCGGCAAATCGGCGAGGGTGGCCTCGAAGTGGGCCTTGAGCCGGTCGAACGACGCCGGTGCAAACACGGGCGCGTTGTAGAGGAGAAACCCTTCGTGCCGGTACGTGGCGACCTGGTCGGGCGAAAGACGTGCGGGCATGGCGTCAGAGGAGGTGGCGGACCTCGGGCAGGTATTTTTCGAGCGAGCCCGTGTTCACGGCCACGACGCGCGCGCCGGGGCGGATCACGCCGGTGTCTACGAGCGGTTCGAGCGCGGCGAGGCACGCGGCGCCCTCGGGCGAAATCCAGCAGGCGCGTCTCGGCCCACACGCGGCGGAGCGTCGCGGCGGTGTCGTCCTCGGGCACTGCGACCGCCGCGCCGCCGCTCGCGCGGATGATCTCCAGCACCCTGAAGTGGCCCACGCCGCCGGGCACGTTGAGGCCCACGCAGAGCGTGTCGCCGCCGGGCGCGGCGGTGGTGTCGGCCGCGCCCGATTGCCACGCGTCCACAAGCGGGGGCGTGACGTCGGATTGCACGCAGACCATGCGGGGCCGCGCCGCGCCGATCACGCCCAGGGCTTCGAGTTCGTCCCACGCCTTCCACATGCCGAGCACGCCGGTGCCGCCGCCCGTCGGGTAGACGACCACGTCGGGCAGGCGCCAGCGCGTCTCGCCGGGCAGCGGGCTCGGCGAGTTCGAGGCCGAGCGTCTTCTTGCCGTCGATGCGCCAGCCCGGCTCCTGGAACGTGGCGACGTTGAAGTAGCCCTCGGGCATGTACCGCTCCCGCATGAGCGCCCCCGCCTCGCGGATCGTGCCGGTGACGAGTGCGAGCGTGACGCGCGCCGGAAAGCGGTGGGCGAGCGCCGCCACGCGTCCCTGGATGGGGAGCGGCGTGGTGTCCGGCATCACGACGGCCACGTCGAGCCCGCCGGCGAGCGCGTAAGTGACGAGCGAGTCGCCCGCATTGCCCTGCGTGGGCACGACGAGCTTCTGGAGGCCCATCCGGCGCGCCATCGCCACCGTCATCGCCATGCCCCGGTCCTTGAACGACTGCGTCGGGTTGGCGCCGAAGCCGGGTTCGGCCTTGCCCTCGTCCTTGAGCTGGAGCCGGAAGCCCGCCCGCGCGGCCACCGGGTGCGCGCGAGCTCGCGCAGCGGCGTGTGGCCCTCGCCGAGCGGCACGATCCAGCGCGCGTCGTCCGGGTCGAAGGCGTCGAGGGCCATCAGCGCGCCGAAGCGCCACAGGTCGCGGCCGCTCCGGGTGGTACCACGACAGGCCCGGATGGTCAGCCGGAGCCGGTCGAGGTCGAGCACCATCTCGACGGGGCGGCCGTCCACCGGGTCGAGGTTCATGAGCTGGTCGGCGGGGTATTCGGCGCCGGAGCCGAGGCCGCGCAGGTGGGAGACGTAACTCATGCAGCAGAGCGAAAGCCGACGCGTTTGTGCGCGCCGTCGCAGTAGGGCTTGTTGGCGGAGGCCCCGCAGCGGCACAGGGCGACCTTCGTGCGGGTGGTTGTGGCGCCCTCAGCGCCGGTGAGCGTGAGCGGGCCCTCGACGAGCAGCGGGCCATCCACCTGCGGGGAGACGGTGAGCGGGCCGCCGTCCGGGAGGGCCGCGCCGGTGGCGTCTGGGAGGCGGCCGTCGTGGGCGAAGGGCGCGTGGGCGGCGTCGCCGAGGTGGGCGTTGTCGCAGAGGGGCTTGTTGCGCGAGCGCCCGCAGCGGCAGAGCGCCACCCGCGTATCGTGCAGGGCGACGTTCCCGGCCTCGTCGCGCACGGTGACCTGGCCCGCGCAGGTAGAGCGGCCCATCGGGGGCCGGGGTGACGCTGTTCGTGGCGGGCGGGACCTCGGGGTCCACGCCGCCCACGCGCAGGTGGAGCGCGCCGGTCGGGCAGCGCAGCACGACGTCGGTAAGCGCCTCCGCCGCCGCCTGGTCCGGGTCGATCCACGGGCGGCGGTCTTTGTCGAACACCGCCGGCAGGCCGTGGACACACGCCTCGAAGTGGATGCAGCGGACGCGGTCCCACGTCACCGTGGCGTCGGTGCCCTCGAACGTATAGACTTTCTGCTGCATCGCTCAGGCGCGGGGGAGGTGGACGTAGTCGTTGTCGCGGTAGCACCAGCCCCACGCCTCGCCGGGTTCGGCGGACTGGATGAGCGGGTGCGCGGAATCGCCCGCATGCGCCCGCGCGTGCCGCTGCGGCGACGAGTCGCAGCAGCCGACGTGCCCGCAGCTCAGGCAGCGGCGCAGGTGGACCCACTGGCTGCCGGTGCGGAGGCAGTCCTCGCAGGCGGTTGCGGGCGGGGCGTCGAGGTGGTCGGCGTGGATCGTGTCGAGGTGGGCGCAGGCGGTCATGCGGGAGGGGGGACGCAAAAAGGTAGGGTGCCGGGACGATGGCACCGCTGCTGTCCGAACTTCCGGGGCATTCCCGCCTGCAGATGTTCGGCCCGCTCTTCGATCCGTCCGCCCCGTCCCCCGCCGATCCGTCGCGCACCGCCGATCCGCTCGCCGAGACGCGCGCCCTGCTCGCCGAAGCGGATGGCCTCGACGCGTCCGCGCTCGGTCCGGACGCCGCCGGCCGGATCGCCGCGCGCCTGCGCGCCGAGGTGGACGTCCACGCCGAGCGCTACTACCGCCACGACCGGCCCCTCATCACCGACGCCGAGTACGACCGGCTCTTCGGCGCCCTCGTGGCCCTCGAAGCGGCCTTTCCCGTGCTCGTCACCGCCCGAGTCGCCCACGCAGCGCGTGGGCGGGGCGCCCCTGGAGGGGTTCGGGAAGGCCCGGCACGCGGCGCCGCTGCTCTCGCTCGGCAACGCCTTCGGGGCAGACGACCTGCGCCGCGTGGTACGAGCGCGCCGCGAAGGGCCTCGACGGGCACCCGCCCGTCGCTCCACGCCGAGCTGAAAGTGGACGGCCTCGCCGTCGTCGCTCACCTACCGGGACGGCCTCCTCGTGCAGGCCGCCACGCGCGGCAACGGCCTCGTGGGCGAGGACATCACGCAGAACGTGCGCACCATCCGGCGGCCTGCCGCTGCGCCTGCATGGCCGCGGCGCCCGCGCGCCTCGACGTGCGCGGGGAGGTATACATGCGCCGGGGCGACTTCGAGCGGCTCAACGCGCACCGCCGTGGCCGAGGGCACGAAGCCCTACGCCAACCCCCGCAACGCCGCCGCAGGCAGCCTCCGCCAACTCGACCCCGGCGTCACCGCGCGGCGCCCGCTCTCGTTTGTCGCCTACGGCCTCGGGCCCGTGGAGGGCGCGGCCCCTGCCGGAGGGGCAGGGCGCCGCGCTCGCCTGGCTCGGCGCGCTGGGCCTGCCCGTGAGCCCCGAACGCGCCCTGTGCGACGACCTCGACGCCGCGCTCGCCTACGCCGCCCGCTGGACCGACGCGCGCGACACGCTCGACTACGAGATCGACGGGTGCGTGTTCAAGGTGGACCGTTTCGCCGCGCAGCGCACGCTCGGCGAGGTGTCGAGCGCGCCGCGCTGGGCCATCGCCTACAAATTCCCCGCCCGCGAGGCCACGACGGTGCTGCGCGAGATCGTGCTCAACGTGGGCCGCACGGGCGCCATCAAGCCCGAGGCGATGCTGGCGCCCGTGCCCCTCGGCGGCGTGACGGTGAGCCGGGCCACGCTCCACAACGAAGATTTTATCGTGAGCCGCGACCTGCGCGTCGGCGACACCGTGGTGGTCAAGCGCGCGGGCGACGTGATCCCGGCGGTGCTCCAGTACGTGCCCGAGCTCCGGCCCGAGGGGGCCGTGCGCGTGGGCGATGCCGCACGTGTGCCCGTGCCCGCTGAGGACCCCGCTGGAGCGCTCACGAGGGCGAGGCCGACTGGTACTGCATCGCCGTCCGATTGCCCGTCCCAGTTCATGCGGCTCGTGGAGCACTTCGCCTCGCGCGGGCGCGATGGACGTCGAAGGGCTCGGCGAGAAGCTCGCGCGGCAGCTCGTGGAGGCCGGGCGCGTGCGTTCCCTCGCCGACCTCTACGCCCTCACGGTTGAAGCATTGCTCGACCCTCGACCGCTTCGCCCAGAAGAAGGCCGAAAACCTCGTGGCCGGGCTGGAAGCGAGCAAGCCCCGCCCGCTCGCGCGGCTCCTCTTCGGCCTGGGCATCCGCCACGTCGGCGCCACGACCGCCGAGGCCCTCGTGGCGCACGTGGAGAGCCTGGACGTGCTAGCCAGCATGACCGTGGAGGCGCTTGCGGAGATCGAGGGCGTGGGGCCGGTCGTGGCGCAGAGCGTGGTGGACTGGTTCGCCGTGCCCGACAACCGCGCCCTCGTGGCCGCACTCGCCGCGCACGGCGTCAACACGCACCGGCTGGAGAGCGAGGCCGGCGTTCGTGGCCGATGCCGCCGGGCCGCTCGCCGGGCAGACGTTCGTGCTCACGGGCACGCTGCCCACGCTGGCGCGGGCCGAGGCCGAGGCGCGCATCAAGCGGGCGGGCGGCAAGGTGGCGACGAGCGTGTCGAAGAAGACGAGCTTCGTCGTGGCCGGCGAATCGGCGGGGAGCAAGCTCGACAAGGCCACTGAACTCGGCGTGCCGATCCTCACGGAGGCGGACCTGCTCGACAAGCTCGGCGCGGCCTGACACCTCCCCGAGGGGAGGTGTCGCGTGAGCGCCGGAAGGGGTTCTGAGGCGGTCGTCACGTGAACCCCCCTCGGCGCTGCGCGCCGGTCCCCGAGGGGGACGGTCAGGAAGAGGGCTGGAGATGGCATGGACGCGAGGAGATGCGGCATCTGCGCGCGCGGTGTTGTAACCTCCGGCCAAGCTCCGCGTCCCTATGGCCCCGCTCGATTACATCGTCCTCGTCGTCTACCTCGTCGGCGTGACCGCCTTCGGCATCCTCGCCGGCGGCAAGCAGAAAACCGCCGCCGACTACTTTCTCGGCGACCGCAACCTGCCGTGGTGGGCGGTCTGCTTCTCGATCGTCGCCACCGAGACGAGCACGCTCACCGTCATCTCGGTGCCCGGCGTGGCCTACCTCGGCGCGCTCACGTTCCTGCAACTCGCCTTCGGCTACCTGCTCGGGCGCGTGATCGTGAGCTTCGTCTTCCTGCCGCGCTACTTCGCGGGCAACCTGTCCACCGCCTACGCCTACCTCGGCGAGCGCTTCGGGCAGGGGATGCGCACGACGGCCTCGCTCACGTTCATCATCACCCGCCTGCTCGCCGACGGCGTGCGCCTGTTCGCGACCGCCATCCCCGTCAAGCTCATCGCCGACGCGGTGGGCATCGACGTGAGCCTGATGATGATCATCGCCGTCACCGGCCTCTTCACCATCGCCTACACGTATGTGGGCGGCCTCAAGGCGGTCGTGTGGATGGACGTGATCCAGATGGGGATTTACCTCGGCGGGGCCCTCATCGCGCTCGGGCTGCTGTGGACGCAGGCGCCGGCTGGCTGGTTCGGCGAGGCGGTGGCTGCCGGCAAGACCACCCTCTTCGACTGGGACGGCGTGGTGGGCAATGCCACCCCGCCCGCCGCTCGCTCGTGTCCATCCTGACGAGCCAGTACGCCTTCATCACCGCCATCGTGGGCGGGGCGGTGCTCTCGATGGCCTCCCACGGCACCGACCACATCATCGTGCAGCGCGTGCTCGGCTGCCGCAACCTGGCCGATGCGCGCAAGGCGATGATCGGCTCGGGCATCTTCGTGATCGTGCAGTTTGCGCTCTTCCTGTTCGTCGGCCTGGCGCTCTGGGGCTACTACCGGGGCGAGAGCCCGCAGGCGATGGGCCTCACCGGGCCGGACATGCTCTTCCCCCGCTTTATCCGCGACGGGCTGCCCGCCGGGCTCTCCGGGCTCATGCTCGCCGGCATCCTCGCCGCCGCGATGAGCACCGTGGCCGGGTCGCTCAACTCGCTCGCCTCCTCGACGATGCTCGACCTCTACGGGCGCCTCTCGGGCCGCACGCTCGACGATGCGGCCGCGCTGCGCGCCTCGCGCCTGGCCACGCTCGGCTGGGGGCTCGTGTTCATCGTCTTCGCCGGCCTCTTCCGCGACACCAAGAGCCCGGTCGTCGAACTCGGCCTCTCGATCGCCTCGTTCACCTACGGCGGGCTCCTCGGCGTCTTTCTGCTCGGCCTGCTCAACAAGCGGGCGCAGCAGCGCGAGGCCATCATCGCGTTCCTGGCCACCCTCGTCGATGATGGCGGTGCTCATCTTCGGCGTCTGGTACAGCACGAGCGCGGGCGCGTGGACCTTCACCTTCCGCCCGAGCCCCGAGGTGCGTGCGGCGCAGGGGCTGCGCGGGCTCGCGTTCCCGTGGTACGTCGTGCTCGGCTCGGCGCTCACGGTCGGGCTGGGGTCGCTGATGGCGCTCGGACGCGCGGCGCCGGTCGCGCCCGCCGCCGAGACCGCCTGACCGCCGTGCCTGTTGCCCCGCTGCCTACCCCGCCACCATCGGCAGAGCGCGTGCCCGACCGGCGGCGGCTCGGGGCGCGGAAGTGGGCGCTGCGCGTGGCCCTCTACGCCGCGCTCGTCGTGGTGACGGTGTCGGCGTTTCCGCGCGTGCGGGCCGTGCTGCTCGTCTACCAGGAAGGCGACGTGTGGCGGGGGGAGACGCTCCGGGCGCCGTTTGGCTTTGCCGTGCTCAAAGACCGGCGCGTGCTCGCCGCCGAGCAGCGGGCGGTGCGCTACGAGGTGCCGCCGTACTTCCGCGAGGTGCCCGACGTGCCCCTGCGCGTGCGTGCCCGCCGCGACAGCCTGGAGGCGCAGGTGCAGGCCGTGCAGGACGCCTTTGCCCGCCTCGGCGCCTCGCGCGCCTCGGGCGACGCCGCCACGACGGCGCAGGACTCGGTGCGCTTCGAGGCCCTCCGGGGGCTCTTCTCCCCGGCGCCGAGCGCGGGCGCGTGGCGGGCGCTGCTCGTGCCGGGCGCCGGGCGCGGCCAGGTCGGCCCGCTCATCGCGGAGGCCGAACGCGTGGTGCTGGGCCTGACGGCGCGCGGCGTGGTGGACGTGCCGCGCGAAAGCCTGCTCACCGAGGCCGTCTTCGTGCGCTCGGAGACGCGCCGCACGGACGAACTGCGCCGCACGGCCACCCTCATGTCGCCCGAGGAGGCGGTGGACGCGGCCGCGCGCACGTTCGCCGCCCGCTACCCGGACGATGGCGGGCGGGCCGAACTCGGCGCGCTCTTCGCCAAGGCGGTGCTCGTGCCCTCGCACCACTTTCTGCGCAGCGAAACGATGGCCGAGATCCGCCGCCGCGTGCGCATGCTCCCCGAGACGCAGGGCGAGGTCGAACGCGGGCAGATCCTCGTCGAACGTGGGCAGCGCATCACGCCCGAACTGCGGCAGCGCCTCGCCTCGCTCGACGTGGCCCGCACCGAGCGCGGCGACGATACAAGCACCGTGCGCACGCTCGCCGGGCAGGGGATGATCTCGGCAGCGATCCTGTTTCTCTTTGCGCTCTACCTGTTCCTGCTAAGGCCGAACGTGTTCGGGCAGGACCGCCATGTGTTCGCGATTGCGCTCACGCTGGCCGTCTACATCGTGCTCTTCGGGCTCGCCGTGCGGCTCGCGCGGATCGAGATGCTCGCCGTGCCCACCGCCATCGCCGCGATCCTATTCACCGTCCTCTACGACTCGCGCGTGGGCGTCTGGGGCACGCTCACGCTCGCGCTCCTCGGTGGGCACCTGCTCCGGTTCGACCTCGGGTACACGTTCACGACGTTCTTTGCGGGCATCCTGGCCGTGTTCACCGTGCGCGACGTGAAGAACCGGGGCCAGTTCTTTCTCTCCGCGATCCTCGTCTTTGCGGGCCTGGCCTTTGTGCTCACCGGCGGCTGGCTGCTCGACCACCTCAGCACGGCCCGCTACCAGGACGAACTCACCAACGCCGCCCTCCACAGCGTCCTGGTGCTGCTCACCTACCCGGTGCTCTGGGGCGTCGAGCGCGTCTTCGGCGTGACGACGGACGTGACCCTCCTTGAACTCTCGCGCACCGACCACCCGCTCCTGCGCGAGTTGCAGGAGAAGGCGCCCGGCACGTACTCGCACGTGCTCCACGTCGCTTCGCTCGCCGAGGCCTGCGCCGCTGCCATCGGGGCCAACCCCCTCCTCGCCCGCGTGGGGGCCCTCTTCCACGACGTCGGCAAGCTCGTGCGGCCCGGCTACTACGTCGAGAACGTGCGCGGGGGCGCGAGCCCGCACGGTACGCTCAACCCCGTGCTCTCGGCCCGGCTCATCGCCGACCACGTCACCGAAGGGATCACCCTCGGCAAGCAGCACCACCTGCCCGCGTCGGTGCTCAAGTTCGTGCCCATGCACCACGGCACGACGCGCATCGAGTACTTCTACCGGCAGGCCCTCGCCGCCACCAAGGAAGGCCAGGCGCCGCCCGACGAGGCGGCCTTCCGCTACGCCGGCCCGCGCCCGGACACGAAGGAAACGGCCATCCTGATGCTCGCCGACACCGTCGAGGCCGCCGCCCGCACCCTCGACGACCCGACGCCGCCGCGTATCACCGACCTCGTGGACCGACTTGTGGAGGCCAAGCGCGCCGACGGACAACTCGACGAGTCGCCCCTGACGTTCGACGACCTCCGGCGCGTCAAGGAAACGCTCGTCAGGGCGCTCGTGGGCCAGCACCACGCCCGCGTGAAGTACCCCGACGATCCGGCCGCGAAGCCCGAGGGCAAAGCGCGCGAGCGCCCGGCGCGGCAGAACACGGGCGGCTAAAGCACAAGGGGGTCGAGCGGCACGCTCGTGGCGGCCTCGTGGGCGTCGCGGAGCAGGGCCAGGAGCGCGTCGGGGTCGGGCCACTCGGAGAGGTCGAACTCGGCAACCCGCGTGCCGATGTCCACGAACAGGTCCGTGCCGTCGCGGCGGAGGCGCGTGACGGGCTCCCAGGGCGGGTCGCGGCGGCGGAGCACGTCGAGCAGCGAGCGCAGCCGGGCGATGCCGCCCACCGTGCTCACCTCCACGAGGCATCCGTCGAGGCGCCAGCGGGCGGCGAGCAGCACGCCGAGCGCCGTCAGCGCGGCCGTCCACCAGAAGGGCGCCGTGGAGCCGTTCGTGAGCGCCTGTACGAGCCCGATGGTCATGGGCAAGAGCACCCACGCCGCCAGCGGGGCGAGCACCCGCTGCACCGCCGCCGCCCCGGCGTCGGCCGGGTGGTAGCGGCTCCGCAGCGTCGTCATCACAGGCCGGTCAGATCGCGCCTTCCTCGGGGCCGAGGAAGGGGTAGGTGAAGTCCACGGGCGGCACGAACGTCTCCTTGATCGCGCGGGGGCTCACCCAGCGGACGAGGTTCCAGAGGCTGCCCGCCTTGTCGTTCGTGCCGCTCGCGCGGGCGCCGCCGAACGGCTGCTGGCCCACCACGGCGCCTGTCGGCTTGTCGTTGATGTAGAAGTTGCCCGCCGCATCGCGCAGCGCGTCGGCCGCCTCGGCGATCACGCGCCGGTCGGTGGCGAAGACGGAGCCGGTGAGCGCGTACGGCCCGGTGCGGTCCACGAGCTTCAGCGTGTCGTGCCAGCGGGCGTCGTCGTAGGTGTAGACCGACACGACGGGCCCGAAAATCTCCTCGCAGAGCGACTCGTAGCCCGGCGCCGTCGCCTCGATCACGGTCGGGTCGACAAAGTAGCCGGTCTCCTTCGAATGCCCCCCGCCGAAGAGCACCGCGCGCGTCGCTGCTCGTTTTTCGCCCGCTCGATGTAGCCCGCGATCCGGTCGAACGAGCGCTCGTCGATGACCGCGTTCACATAGTGCCTGAACTCCTCGACGGGTCCCACCGTGATCCGTCCCAGCATTTCCTCGACGTGCCCCGAGCACGGCGTCGCGCTGCGAGGCGGGCAGGTACACGCGCGAGGCCGCCGAACATTTCTGCCCCTGGTACTCGAACGCCCCGCGCACGAGCGCCACGGCCACCGGCAGCGCCTCGGCGGACGGGTGCATGAGGATGAAGTCCTTGCCGCCGGTTTCGCCCACGATGCGCGGGTAGCCCCGGTAGTGGCCGAGCTTGCCCGCGATCTCGTGCTGGAGGCGGTTGAAGGTGCCCGTCGAGCCCGTGAAGTGGAGGCCGGCAAAGTCGCGGTCGGCGAGGGCCGGGCCGCCCACGTCGGGGCCGTCGCCCGGCAGCAGGTTGATGACGCCCGGCGGCAGGCCCGCCGCTTCGAGCAGCGCCATGAGGTAGTGCGCCGAGAAGAGGGCCGTCGTGGAGGGCTTCCAGAGCACCACGTTGCCCATGAGCGCGGGCGCGGCGGGCAGGTTGGCCTGGATGGCGGTGAAGTTGAAGGGCGTCACCGCAAGGACGAAGCCTTCGAGGGGGCGGTATTCGAGGCGGTTCCAGATGCCCGGGCTCGAGATCGGCTGCTCGGCGTAGAGCCGCTGCGCAAACTGGACGTTGAAGCGGAAAAAGTCGATCAGCTCGCACGCGGCGTCGATCTCGGCCTGGTAGGCGTTCTTGCTCTGGCCGAGCATCGTGGCGGCGTTGATCGTGTCGCGCCACGGGCCGGCGAGCAGGTCGGCGGCCTTGAGGAAGATCGCCGCGCGGTCTGCAAAGGCCATCCGGCCCCACGCTGTGCGCCGCCTCGCGCGCGGCGGCGATGGCCTGCTCTACCTCCGGAGCGCCGCACAGGTGGGCCGTGCCGAGCACATGCGCGTGGTCGTGCGGGCAGACGACGTTCGCCGTCCGTCCCGTCGTCACGCGCTGCCCGCCGATCACCGCCGGGATCTCGATGGCGCCCTGGCCCCGCAGCGCGGCCAGGCGCTGCTGGAGCGCGGCGCGCTCGGGGCTGCCGGGGGCGTAGGTGCGGACAGGTTCGTTGACGGGCGGCGGGGGCGCGAAGAGGGCGTTGGACACGGGCGTTTCGTTGGGCGGAGGGCGTAGCGTGTGGAGCGGAGCGCGTGAAGCGAAGGGCGAGAAAGGAGACAAGGCACGAGGGGGCGCATTGGTTCTGAGGCTTCTCGCTTGACCCGCCGCGTTCCGTGCATTCCGCTTCACGCCCAGCGAAACGCCCGCCCTATCTTCTCGGCTCCCCGCCACCCTTTCGATGATGCGTCTTCCGCTTCTCTGCGCGCTCGTGCTCGCCGCCGCCGCCCGGCGCTGGCCCAGCAGCGCGACAACACCTTTCCCCGCCAGAGCCCGAGCGCAACGGTCGCGCAGACGTTCGGCGTGACCACCGTGAGCGTTACCTACGGCCGCCCGGCGGTACGGGGCCGCGCCATCTTCTCCGGCGACGGCGCGATCGTGCCCCCCGGACAGGTGTGGCGCACGGGCGCCGACGAGGCCTCCACGATCACCTTCTCGACCCCCGTCATGGTGGCCGGGCAGCCCCTCGCGGCGGGCACCTACGGCCTCTTCGCGATCCCCAACGGTCCCACCTGGACGGTCGTGTTCAACAGCGTCGCCAACCAGTGGGGCGCCTTCTCCTACAGCGCCACCAAGGACGTCCTGCGCGTCGAAACCTCGGCCGGGCCGGCGCCCGCGTTCACCGAGCGCTACACGATGGGCTTCGAGGACGTCGGCGAGCACGCCACGTCGCTCTCGTTCGCGTGGGCCAACACCCGCGTGCTGCTGCCCATCTCCTCCGACCCCGACGCGCTCTTGCGCGCCCAGGGCGACGCCGCCGTGCAGGGCGCCACCGACTGGCGCGTGCCGTTCCGCTACGCCGCCTTCGCGCTCGCAGGTGACCGGCTCATGGACGCCGGCCGCGCCTGGAACGCCCGCGCCGTCGCCCTCGAAGCCAACTACTCGACCCTCCGGCAGCAGGCGCTCTTCGCCGCCGCCGCCGGCGACACCGCCACGGCCAAGCGCGCCGGAGAGGCCGCCCTCCGCGCCGGGCGCGCCCAGCCGACGCCCCCGCAGGACCTCGCCGAGTTTGCCCGCCGCGTGGCGGGCTGGTAGTCATTCCTCTTCGCCTCCCGGCCTGCTATGTTCGACTTCGCCTGGATCTCGACCCCCGAAGGATGGGTCGCGCTGCTCACGCTGACGCTGCTCGAGATCGTCCTCGGCATCGACAACATCGTCTTCATCTCGATCCTGGCGGGCGGCTGCCGGAGTCGCGAGCGGCGCGCGCGGCTGGCGCCTCGGGCTGCTGCTCGCGCTCATCCCGCGCATCCTGCTGCTGCTCTTCATCCCGCTCGTGCAGGCGCTGGAGGAATTTCACGTGCTCGACCTCTTCGGCCACGTCGTGACCGGCGAGGGCGTCGTGCTGCTCATCGGCGGGCTCTTCCTGATCGGCAAGAGCGTCCACGAGATCCACAACAAGCTCGAAGGCGACGAGGCGGAAGACTACGAGAACGCCCCGGCGCGCGGCGACAAGTCGGTCGTCTCGAACGGTGATCGTGCAGATCATGCTGCTCAACGTCGTCTTCTCGCTCGACTCGGTGATCACGGCCATCGGGCTCACCGAGATCGTGCCCATCATGATCATCGCCGTGCTGATCTCCACCGCCATCATGATCGTGTTCGCCTCGAAGGTGAGCGCCTATCGTCGAGCGGCACCCGACGATCAAGATGCTCGCGCTCTCGTTCCTGATCCTCATCGGCACCAACCTCGTCGCCGACGGTCTCGGCTACCACATCCCGAAGGGCTACACGTACTTCGCGATGGCCTTCGCGGTGTTCGTCGAGATGCTCAACCTGAAGACGCGCAAGACCACCGGGCACGTTCACCTGCGCCAGCAGCCGACATTCGATCGGCACGCGCCGCAGCGCCCGGGGGCCGTGTGACGCTGGAAATGGCCCGCGCGGGGGGCACCTCGCGCGGGAATGCCGCGTAGGGGAGGCGCTAACCCCCTCCTCCTGTGGATTTTGCGGCCCTCCTCGCGCCCGAGAATCTCGTCGCGCTGCTCACGCTGACGCTGCTCGAGATCGTCCTCGGCATCGACAACATCGTCTTCATCTCGATCCTGGCCGGGCGGCTGCCCCGGAGGAGCAAAAGCGCGCCCGCCTGATCGGCCTCGGGCTCGCCATGTTCGGGCGCATCGCCCTCCTGCTCTCGATCTCGTGGGTGATGAGCCTGACGGCGCCCATCGGGTGGCTGCCCGCGCTGCCGTTTCTCTCCGATGTGCCGGCGCACCCCGAGGGTGGCCTTGGCACGGCCCCGCGCTGCTCTCCGGGCGCGACCTCATCCTGCTGCTTGGCGGCGCCTTTCTCGTCTACAAGAGCACCAAGGAGATCCACAACAAGCTCGAAGGCGACGACCACGACCTGGAGGCCGGGGGCAAGCGCGCCCCTTTGGCAGCGTGATCGTGCAGATCCTGCTCCTCGACCTCGTCTTCTCGCTCGACTCGGTCATCACCGCCGTCGGCATGGCCGACGAGGTGGCCGTCATGATTGCCGCCGTCGTGATCGCCGTCGGCGTGATGATGCTCTCGGCGGGCAAGATCTCCGGCTTCATCCAGCGCCACCCGACGCTCAAGATGCTCGCGCTCGCGTTTCTGCTGCTCATCGGCGTCACGCTCTTCGCCGAAGGGCTCGACCAGCACGTCTCGAAGGGCTACATCTACGCGTCAATGGCGTTTTCCGTCTTTGTCGAAGTGCTCAACCTGCGGTCCAAGCGCGCCAAGCTCGCTACACCGCCCGTCCACCTCCACGAGCCTCGCCTCGCCGACGCGCTGCGCCGGAGCGAGGAGGCCTGAGGCGATGAGGGCAGAGGCTCGTCGTTGGTGGCGCGTGGTCAGAGCCCCGGTGGCATTTCCGGTGCGCACGCCCCTTCGGATGCTTCTGCCGACCCACCACGAACGACGCACCCCCTTCCACTGACGCGCGCCTGTGGCTGCCTACGACCCCCTCCCGCGCGCCTATTTCGACCGGCCCACCCTAGAGGTGGCCCGCGCTCTCGTGGGGCGCTGGCTCGTCCATGAGGTAGACGGCGAGGTGCTTGCCGGGCGCATCGTGGAGACGGAGGGCTACACGCAGGACGACCCGGCCTTTCACGGCTGGGGCCTCGTGGACCTGCACACGGGCCTGGTGAAGATGGAAGGGCGCGCGCTACGACCTGTTTGGCGAACCCGGCACGGCCTACGTGTACAAGATCTACGGGGCCTACTGGCTCATCAACGTCGTCACCGAGCGGGCCGGGGTGGGCGGGGCGGTGCTCGTCCGCGCGCTCGCCCCCACCCGGGGCCTCGCCGCGATGCACGCCCGCCGCCCCGCCGCCCGCACCGACCGCGACCTGTGTTCCGGGCCGGGCAAGCTCACGCTCGCGCTCGGCATCACCGGGACCGACCACGGGCGCGACCTCACGCACGGCCCGCTCTACTTCGCCGACCCGGAGCCCGATTTCGCGCCCGAGATCGCGGTGTCGAGCCGGATCGGGATCACGCGCGGCACCGAGCACCCGTGGCGGTTTTTCGAGGCCGGCAGCCCCTACGTGTCGCCGGGCGTTCCGTCGGATGTGGCGGCGGCGCGGCGGCGCGCACGAAAAACCCCCGCCAGACTGAACGTCCGGCGGGGGCCGTAGGGCGCGGCGAACCGTGCCCGCTGTCTTTCTGGGTCAGACGCGCCGCGTCTTGGACACGATGAAGAGCAGCAGGAAGGCCGTGATGCCGGCCAGCACGAGGCTGCCGAAGTCGAAGTCGTTGCCGTCGGAGAGGCCGAGGGCGCGGCCGATGAAGCCGCCGATGAGCGCGCCTGCGATACCGAGCAGGATCGTCATCCACAGGGGCATGGGCTGCGCGCCCGGCATGATGGCGCGGCCGATGAAGCCCGCAAGGGCGCCGAAGATGGCCCAGGCCAGGATGGTAATGAGCATGGTGGTGATGGTGATGGGGTGAGTGGACCGACATCTTAAGGATGCAGGAAATGTGAAGCAATAGGCGCGTGTCGTCAAGCTGTAACCGTTGGGGCGCTTGGCGTAACCGTTCGCCCCGGTTTGGCGCCAGTTAAAGCCTGCACGCTGGGCGTAGCGAGTGCGACCCCCGGGCGCGCTTTCACGCACAATCCGGGCCACGGGCGCGCAGGGCAGGGTAGCTTTGCCCTATTCCACCGCCGCCATGCCGTCCGTCCGCACCGCCGCCCAGGTCCGCCAGGAGTTTCTGGACTTCTTCCGCGAGAAAGGCCACACCATCGTTCCCTCGGCCCCGCTCGTGCCGCAGGGCGATGCCACGCTCCTGTTCATCAACTCCGGGATGGCGCCCTTCAAGGACGTCTTTCTCGGCGAAGGCACGCGCCCGTACACGCGCGTGGCAGACACGCAGAAGTGCCTCCGCGTGAGCGGCAAGCACAACGACCTCGAAGAAGTGGGGCACGACACGTACCACCACACGCTCTTCGAGATGCTCGGCAACTGGTCCTTCGGCGACTACTTCAAGACCGAGGCGATCCAGTGGGCGTGGGAACTGCTCACCGACGCGCTGGGGCCTCGACCCCGAGCGCCTCTACGTGACCGTCCACGAAGGCGACGCCGCGCTCGGCCTTACCGCCGACGACGAGGCCGCCGACCTCTGGCGCGCCCAGCCGGGCCTCGTGGCCGACCACATCCTGCCCGGCTCGACGAAGGACAACTTCTGGATGATGGGCGACACCGGCCCCTGCGGCCCGTGCACGGAGGTCCACGTAGACCTGCGCACCGACGCCCAGCGCGCGGCGGTGGACGGCGCCACGCTCGTCAACACGGGCGACCCGCAGGTGATCGAGATCTGGAACCTCGTCTTCATCCAGTACAACGCCCAGGCCGACGGCTCGCTCGTGCCCCTACCCGCCAAGCACGTCGACACCGGCATGGGCTTCGAGCGCGTCGTGGCCGCCCTCCAGGGCGCCGCCTCCAACTACGACACCGACGTCTTCACGCCCCTGCTCGACGCTGCGGCGGCGCTCTCGCCGCGCCCAGAGGTGCGGGGCTACACGGACATCGCCCTTGAGGATGCGACCGCGCAGGAGCGCGTCCGCGTGGCCCTCCGGGTGATCGCCGACCACCTCCGCGCCGTCTCGTTCGCCATCGCCGACGGCGTGCTGCCGGCCAACACTGGGCGCGGGTACGTCATCCGCCGCATCCTGCGCCGCGCCATCCGCTACGGCTACGACGCGCTCGGGCTGCGCGAGCCGTTCCTCGTGCGCCTCGTGCCGGTGCTCTCGCAGCACATGGGCGAGGCCTTCCCCGAACTCCTCGCCCAGCAGGGCTACATCGAGCGCGTCGTGCGGGCCGAAGAGGATGCGTTCCTCGAAACGCTCGGCACCGGCCTCCAGGTGTTCGGGCTCGTCGTGCCCCACCTGCAAACGCTCGCCGCCCAGGCCGAGATGCCGGGTCCGGACGATGCGGCCCTCACCGCCCTCCGCCGCGACACGCGCACGATGGACCTGCTCGGCAAGGCCTACGGCGCGGGCGGCAGCATTGCGCCGGACGAGGTGGTAGGCCGCTTCTCCCAGTCCGCCTCCGAACGCGAGGTGCCCGGCGAAGTGGCCTTTCTCCTCCACGACACCTACGGCTTCCCGCTCGACCTGACGGCCCTGCTCGCGCGCGAGGTCAGCCTCGGCGTGGGCATGGCCGCCTACGACGTGCTCATGCAGAGCCAGAAGACGCGCGCCCGCGCCGCCGGTGGCTTCAAGGTGGACCTCAGCATGACCGACGACTGGACGCCTGTGCATGGCGGCGAGGCGTCGCATTTTGTAGGCTACGACGCCCTCCGCGCCGACACCCGCGTGAGCGCCGTGCGCACGGTACACGGGGCCGATGGGGCGACGCGCCACGAACTCGTGCTCGAAACCACGCCGTTCTACGCCGAGTCTGGCGGGCAGGTGGCCGACACGGGCACGCTAGAGGTGGGCGGGGAGCGCCTCCAGGTGCTCGACGTGCAGCGGCAGGCGGGCCGCGTCCTCCACATCGTAGACCGGCTCCCGGAGGAGTTGGATGGCCCGGTGACCGCTGAGGTGAACCGCGAGCGGCGCCTGCGCATCGCGCGGCACCACACGGTCACGCACCTGCTCCACGCGGGCCTGCGCGAGGTGCTCGGCACGCACATTGCCCAGAAGGGCTCGCTCGTCGCCCCGGAGCGCCTGCGGTTCGACTTCTCACACTTCGAGCGCGTCACGCCGGCGCAGCTCCGGGAGGTCGAGCGCTATGTGAATGCGTTTATCCAGGACAATGTGGCCAAGCAGGAAGAGCGCGACGTGCCGATCCAGGACGCCCTCGGGCGCGGCGCGACTGCCCTCTTCGGCGAGAAGTACGGCGACCGCGTGCGCGTGATCACGTTCGACGCGGGACGCTCGGTCGAACTCTGCGGCGGCACCCATGTGGGCGCCACCGGCGAGATCGGCATCTTCCGCTTTGTGGGCGAGGGCTCGGTGGCGGCGGGCGTCCGCCGCGTCGAAGCGCTTGCCGGCCTCGATGCCCTCGAATCCCTCTGGCGCGACCTCGACGACTTCACCGCCGCGCGCGTCCACTTCCGGGGCCTGAGCGGCGGGCTCGCCACCGAGGTCGAATCGCTCGTCGAGCAAAACCGGCGCCTCGAACGCGCCCTCGACGAGAGCCGCCTGGCGCTGCTCCAGGACCGCCTCGAAGGCCTCGCGCAGCGCGCGGAGCTGGTCAAGGACGTGCGCCTGGCCGCCGGACGCATGGACGGCGCTTCGATGGACGCGCTCCGCGAACTCGCCCAGCGCCTCCAGCAGCGCCTCGGCGCAGGCAGCGTAGCCCTCCTCGCCGGCACCGACGAGACGGGCACGAAGGCCCTGCTCGCCGTCGCCGTCGCCGAAGACCTCATCAAGCGGGGTGTACAGGCCGGAAAACTCATCGGAATGCTTGCCAAGCACGTCGGCGGTGGCGGCGGCGGGCGGCCCAACGTGGCCACCGCCGGGGGACGTAATCCCGAAGGCCTTGCCGCTGCCCTGGACGCCGCTCCGGCCCTTCTGGCTGACCTGCTCGGATGAGCCACCGCAGTGCCGAAAGGGGCGGGGAGGCAAGGGCGGGGGCACCACTTCGGCGTCTCCCCATCCCCTCTTCCTACGTGCCCCTTCGTCTCGTTGGGCGCGGCCGCGTCTGGATGCGTAGTTTCCCTGTCTATCCGCCGCCTCTCTCACTGCGTTGACCGTTCGTCCCTCCACGTTCGAGCACCTGCTCCACGTCCGGCGCACGCGGGGCGCGGGCTTCTGCGTGCTCATCGACCCGGACAAGCTGCCGGTGGAGCGCCTCGGCGCCTTTGCCGAGCGCTGCACCGACGCCGGGGCCGACGCCTTCTTCCTCGGCGGCACCCTCCTCGACATGGGCGGCCTCGAAGCGTATGTGGCACGCCTCAAGGCGGCGTCCTCGCTACCCGTGATCGGCTTTCCCGGCCACCTCACGCAGGTCGTGCCCGGGCTCGACGCGGTGCTCTTCCTGAGCATCGTCTCGGGGCGCAACCCGGAGTTCCTCATCGGACAGCACGTCTACGCCGCGCCGCTCGTGCGGCGGCTCGGCCTCGAAGCCATCCCGACCGCCTACATGCTCATCGAGAGCGGGCGCACGACGACGGCGCAGTACATGAGCGGCTCGGCGCCCCTCCCGCGTCACAAACCGGACATCGCCGCCGCCACCGCGCTCGCCGCCGAGATGCTCGGGATGCGGCTGCTGTTCACCGACGGCGGCTCCGGCGCCGACGAGCCGGTGCCGGAGGAAATCATCCACGCCATCACGACCACCTGCCGGGCGCCGCTCGTCGTGGGCGGCGGGCTCCGCACGCCCGAAGCGGTCGCGGCGCGCGTGGCGGCCGGGGCGAGCTTCGTCGTGGTCGGCAACGCGTTCGAGCGTAGCCCCGACGCCGGCCTCATCGCCGACCTTGCGGCGGCCGCCCACGAAGCCGTGCCCTACGGCTCAGCGGCGTAACGCAGGCCGCGCGCGGCGCGCTCAGTAGAAGCGCAGGTCGTCGATGCCGAAGCTGAGATCGCCGGCCTGACTCGTGTAGATGGCGATGAACGAAAGCTCGTCGCCCGTCCATGGCACCTGCGCGCCGAACGATTCCTGCTTGAAGCCGGAGAACGGAATCTTGAACTCCGTCCAGTTCTCGCTCACTTCGACGTAGGCGTTGTAGTAGTTGAAGTCCTTGATGCGCGACGAGCCGATCTGCACGATGTACGTGCCGGGGCGCCCCTTGAGGGCGAGCGCGAGGCCGGAAAAGCCACGGGCGTCGGACGTGATGTCCTCACCTTCGGCGCGTGTGCCCCGCGTGAGGGGCAGCCGGACGCCCGTCGTGGTCTGCGCGGTAGCCGCGTCGCTGCGGAAGCCCGTCACGGCGAGGGCGTAGGCAATCGTCGCAAAGCCGCCGCGCTGCAGTGTCACCGAGACGGTGCTGGCGGGGTCGCCTTCGGCCACACCCTCCCACTGGGTGCCGATGGTGCTCGCCGTGTTGCCGTCCTCGAACGTGTCGAGGGCGCCGTCGGAGAGGGCCAGGCTACGGGGCTGGGGCGTGCAGGCGCCGACGAGGCCGGCGAGCACGAGGGCCGAGAGCAGGGGGGCAAAACGCATAGCGGCGAACGGGGCGCAGAGAAGGGGTTACCTCGGAAGGTAGGCTTCACCGGCGCCGATCCCGCTCCCCCACGAGTGCGCGGAGCTCAGATGAGCTGCGCCTCGGACTCGTTGATCGGGATCAGGTAGCAGCGTTCGAGCACGTCCTCATGGACACCGCATTCGCCGGTGCCCCGGAAGTCCACGGCCACGAAGGCGCCTTCGATGCGCTTCACTTCGCCGATCCCGTAGAAACGGGGCATCGGGCCGTAGTAAACGAGTTGTCCTTCTTCGAGCGGCGCCATGCTCTGGGCGCGGCGGTGGAAAGGCGGTACAGGATGCAAGAGTTCGAGGCGGTAATACGCTGCCCCGCTCTCGCGCAGCAGAGCAGACATCGGCAGGCACGAGGTTCTACGCCCGGCAAAAGGGCCCGGCGGCTTCCCGTTTGTGAAGGGTTGCGGGAGCACAACGACGCGTAATTGGCCCGGGTTCTGCCCCCGCGCGTCAAAATCCCGCCCGGCCCCTGCGAAAGTATGGGGCAGGCACCGCCGCCGCCGGGTCCGTATCTTGCCGGTTCGACCGAATCGCCGCCCGATGCGCTACAACGAAACGATGTTCAACCGGCAGCTTGGCCGCAACGCCCAGCTGTTCGCGCACGCGATTGGACGCATGGAGACGCCCGAGGAGCGCTACCCGTACATCCGCGAACTGCTCGCGGTGATCGAGGAGGCGCGCCCCGAGTGGGCCGAGGCCGCGCACAAAGCCCCGCTCTACGCCCACCTCGTGCGCGAGCTGTGCGGCCCCCTCGTCACCGATGAGGAGATCGAGGCCGCCGTCCGCACGCGCGACGCCGAGCGCGCTCTCGCCGCGCTGCCGGACCTTGAATGGGCCCCCGCCCCGGACGCGCCCGCCGCAGAGCCCGAACCCGCCGCGCCCGCCGCCCAGGGGCACGCGGCTCGGCTGACGCCGACCCGGCCACAGATCAGCCGGAGCCGCGAATGCGGCCGGGATTGGCCTTGATGAACGCTGCCCAATCTTTGGCGCGCGTGGCGCCCGGCGCACCGGGCCCTCCAGCCCCGTGGCGGCGATGGTTACTGTGGCAGATCGCCACCGCGAGCGCGTCCGTGGCGTCGTAGCCGACGCGCCCGGTGAGCGTCATCATGGCCTCGATCATGCGGTAGACGGTCTCTTTGGTGGCGTTCCCGTTGCCCGTGACAGCCTTTTTGACCTCCGCCGGGGTGTACTGCGCCACCGGGAGGCCGCGCTGGAGCGCCGCGAGCATGGCGGCAGCCTGGGCACGCCCGAGCTTGAGCAACGCCTGCGGGTCGCGCCCGAAGATGGGCATCTCGACAGCCATTTCGTCGGGCTTGTGCTCGTCAATGAGCGCGCTCAGGCCCTCATTGATCTTGAGCAGCCGCGCCGGGTGGTCGTCTTTCGGGTCCAGGTGCAGGATGCCACACGTCACGAGCCGCTCGGGACCCCGCCCGGCGTCGACCAACCCATAGCCGGTGTGGTTGCTGCCGGGGTCGATGCCGAGGATGCGCATGGCCTGGGAAAATGGTCAATGGTCAACAGCCAATGGTCGATGACCAACGATCAGCGGCGGTTGGGTCGCCTCCGTCGGTGCGCTCCTGACCCGGCGCCGAAGGAGCTACGCCGCAGGAGTCTGCTTGATCGAAATCCCCGTGCCCCCCTCAGAATCCCGTTAGCCATTGGCTATTGACCATCGACCCTTCATTCCGCCTCTACGGCGTCCGGGTCGAGGGTGGAGTAGACGGCCTGGATGTCGGCGTGCTCGTCGATCTTCTCCATGAGCGTGACGATGCGCTGCGCGGTGTCGGCGTCCACTTCCGTCGTTGTCGTGGGGAAGCGCTGGAGGATGGCCTCGCGTACGTCGGCGTTGGCCTCGCGCAGGGCGGCCTGCACGGCGCCGAAGTTGTCCACAGGCGTCGTCACGATGAACACGTCGTCCGCGCGTTCGAGGTCTTCGGCGCCCGCTTCGGCGACGAGCAGAAAGAGCGCTTCCTCGTCCTGCCCCTCGGCCCCCACTTCGATGACGCCCTTGCGCTCGAACTGGAAGGCCACCGAGCCGGAGGTGCCGAGGCTGCCTCCGGCGCGCGAGAAGAACACGCGCAGGTCGGCGACGGTGCGGTTCGGGTTGTCGGTGAGCGCCTCCACGAAGAGGGCAACGCCGCCGGGGCCGTAGCCTTCATAGGTGAGCTCTTCGAAGTCGGCGCCGGCAATTTCGCCCGAGCCGCGCTTGATGGCCCGCTCGATGTTGTCTTTGGGCATGTTGGCCGCGCGGGCCTTCTCGACGGCGAGGGCGAGCTTGGTGTTGTGCGACGGGTCAGGCAGGCCGTCTCGCGCGGCGACCATGAGGTCGCGCGTGATGCGGGCCCAGACCTTGGCGCGCCGGCCATCGGTGACGGCCTTGGCGCGCTTGATCGTCGACCATTTGCTGTGTCCGGACATGGCAGAAGGCAGTAGGGGACGCGGGCCGAGCGCCGCGCCGACCGAGGGGGCGAGTGTGCAGGCCGAACGCGCAGGCCGGGGGCAGGGGTTTCCCGCCGGGGCGTCAGCGGCGTTGCAGGAACAGCGAGGCGAGAAAGGCCAGGAAGCCGGTGTAGAGGGCGCTGCCGAGCCAGCCGCCCAGCAGCAGGCCCGGCCCGCGCACATGGGCGTCGAGCACGGTGAAGAGCACCACGAGCCCGCCGTGGACGAGCGCGATCACGAAGCCGCCGAGAAAGGCCTGCTGCGGCTGGATGGACACGGTTTCGCGCTCGCTCGCCGGAAACAGGCCCACGAGAAAGCCGATCAGGCTATCGACGAACATATGGACGCCCCACGTCTCGTAGGTGGCATCGAGGGCGAAGCCCAGCAGAAACCCGGCCACCACGCCGACGCGTCGGCCTTCGCGGAGGCTCAGCCAGGCCACGAGCAGCAGCACCGCATCGGGCACGGCGCCGAAGAGGCCGAGCCGCCCCAGCAGGAGCCACTGGAGCAGAAAGACGCCGACCGCGAGCAGGACAAGGCGGGTGGAGCGGGCCATCGAGGGGGGAAAGAGCGGATGCGGGAGGTTACGGGCGGTTGCAGGCGGATCGAGCCAGCGCAGGCGAAACCCTCCTGCAACCTTCGGGGCCCCGGCGCGGCTCATCGCCGGCTACACGTACTGCTCCAGGCCGTTGGCGTTGAGGTAGTCCACCACGTTCTTGACGCTCTGCGCCGATTCGCGGTTGAGCACGAGCAGTGCGTCTTCGGTGTCTACCACCACCACATCGTTGAGGCCGACGACGACGACAAGCCGGTCGCGACCCGCCACAAAGCAGCGCGAGGCGTCCTGCAGGATGACCTCGCCCTGCACGGCGTTGCCCTGCGCGTCGCGCGATTGCAGGCCGTAAACGGCCCGCCAGTCGCCCACGTCACTCCACCCGAAGGCGGCAGGCACGACGAACACGTTGCTCGCGCGCTCCATCACCCCGTAGTCGATGGACTGCTTGGGGCTGGCGGCGAAGGCCTCTTCGATGCGCTCGACGTCGTGGGCGGCAGCGGGGTCGAGCTGGAAGGGCTGCATCGCCGAGGCCAGCTCGGGCAGGTGCTGCGCGACGGCGGCCAGGAGCGTGTCGGCGCGCCAGACGAACATCCCCGCGTTCCACAGAAAGTCGCCCGAATCGACAAAGCGCTCGGCAGTGGCGAGGTCGGGCTTCTCGGCGAACGTGAGCACGGGGCACGCGCGCGGCGTCTCGGCAAAGGTGTCCTCGGACGTGCCCTCGAACTGGAGATAGCCGTAGCCCGTCTCGGGGTGACTCGGCGCCACGCCAATAGTGACGAGCGAATCCGCGTTGCCTTCGGCCTGGGAGAAGGCGGTTTCGAGCACCTCGTGGAAGCGCGCGACGTTGAGGATGACGTGGTCGGCGGGCAGCACGGCGAACGACGCGTCCGGGTCGCGGGCGGCGAGGTAGGCCGCCGCGAAGGCGATGGCCGGGGCGGTGTTGCGCGAGAGCGGCTCGGCGAGGATGTTGGCCTCGGGCACCTCGGGCAGCTGCCGCCGCGTCTCGTCGAAGTAGCGGGTGTGGGTAACGACGAACGTCCGCTCGGGCGGGATGTAGCCGGCCAGGCGGTCGACGGTGCCTTGCAGCAGCGAGCGGGTGCCGGTGACGGTGAGGAACTGCTTCGGATAGGCCTGCCGGCTCTGGGGCCAGAAGCGGCTCCCGACCCCGCCGGCCAGAATAACAGCGTAGCGCATAAGAGAAGGTTTTGTCCGGGAAGATCGGCACACGCAGACCCGCCTCAACGCCTTCCGCCTACATCCACAGGCGCCCCCCGTAACGTCGCAGATAGGAGAGGGCGGTAGTGGGCAACGGCCGACGGCCAATCTTACGGGCATCATGTAGTCCATCCCGGATGCCTCAGGAGAACGTCGGCCACAGCCTTAGGGGAAAGGGTATGGAGCATCCAGAACAGGGCCCAGGTCACCGAATACACAACGGCATAGGGCAGGGGGAAATAGCGTGCAGCCAGATAGGTGCGATGCCGCATCCGCTCACGTACGCGCGTCAACCGTTCGTGTCGTCGCCGTGTTGTGTCTGGCGTGTGGCCGGTTACGAGTGAAGAGTCGAACCACAACTCGCCCCCGTCGGCTAGGAGGCGGAAGGCAAGGTCAAGCTCTTCCTCGCCGTATGCAAATGCAGATCGTAGCCTCCTGCGGCTCGGACAAATGGCAGGCGAAGCGCATGAGCACATCCGATGAAGTATGTAGCCCGCTGTGCGGGACCAGTCGGTTGGAAGCTGCGGGCCCCGAAAGGGGTGAGCCAGAGGGGAACAGTCCGTCGATGATCCTCAATTAACAGGGCCAATGCGGCGCTCTGTGGATGCGTATTGAAGTGTGTCGCTATTCGTTTGATCGTGTCCGGGGTGTAGAGCCAGGCGTCGTCGTCGAGGAGCAGGGCGAGGGGCGCGGAGGCGGCTTCGCAGAGAAGGCGCCGTGCGGCCCCAACCCCGAGCGGCGCCGCTACCCGCAGCACGCGCACCGGCGCCGCCCCGGCGGACAGGCACGCGGCATCGAGCGGTGCATCGCTGGCGTTGTCCAGCACGAGCACTTCGGCGGGGGCGCAGGCCTGCGCGGCAATCGAGGCCAGCGCCCGGCGGAGGGCTTCTGGTCGGTGGCGCGTGGCGATGAGGACCGAAACGGGCGCAGGGGCGCTCATCGAATCACCACGAGCCGTTCGACGCGCGCGCCGTCTTCCACTGCGACGGCCGACCCGCGGGCGCGCACGCTGACGCGGTAGAGGTAAACGCCGGTGGCTACGGCGTCGCCATCGGCATCGGTGCCGTCCCAGCGCAGGCGGTTCCAGCCGATGCGGAGGGCCCCGGAGGCGAGGGGGCTGGGGTCGCGCACGAGGTCGAACTCGCGCACGAGCACGCCGGTGAGCGAGAAGATGCGCAGCCGGAACTCCTCGACCGCCGCCGCATCGTCGCCGCGCAGGCGGAAGGCGAAGGTCGTCCGGTCGTGCATCGGGTTGGGGTAGGGCAGCACCTGCTCCACCGCCGCCTCGCGCGAGACGCGGAAATGCACCTGGTAGGGGCTGCCGGCGGCCTCGTTCTTCGACGCGTCGAACACGCGCAGCGTGAGCGTGTGCGTGGTGTCGGCGGCGGAGAGGTCGGGCGTGAAGACGAGCCGGGCGTCGGGCTGTGCGCCGGTGGCGGGCACAAACTGCACCGCCGGGCTGCTCAGCCGAATCCGTCGCCCATCGAGCGTGAGCGTGAAGGCGGTGGTGTCCGCGATGGGGAGCACGGCGCCGTCGTCGCGCACCACGATTTCGATGGCCGGGTGCGCGGACACGAACGGGTACCGGGCGTCGCGGAGGTTGCGGACGGGGTCGGGGTCTGCCGGAAAACTTTCGCCGTCGATGCGGATGGTGAAGCGGGGCGGCGTCGCGTCGCGCGTGACGGTGAACGAGCGCAGGAGCGTGTTGTTGGTCACGACGGGCTCCGTGAGCCCGATCTGCGAGGCCACCACGCGGAGCCGGTTGCGCCCCACCAGGCCTTTCGTCGGCACGTCACGCGTGACGGTGCGCGGCACGCCCGGCGCGAGGGCGCGTACGGTGTCGGTCCCGGCCAGCGTTTCGCGGTTGTTCGCGTCGGTCACGTAGGTCTGCACGAGCACGTCGGTGAGGCCCTGGTTGGCGAGGCTCACGACCGGGACGGTCATGCGCAGCGCCTGCCCTTCGATCAAGGACGCCGCCGACAGGGTGAGGCCGGCCGGGTCGAGTGCCACGTCAGGGATCGGGACGTATGCAACGGTGATCCGCTGAAGCTGCGGGGTGGTCGTGCGCGCCGGGTCCGTGATCGTCGTGCGGAGGCGGATCGTGGAGACCGTGCGGGCGTCGAGGCTGCTGAGCGAAAAGGCCGTGTTGACCGGCTGCGGGCCGAGCAGCACGGCGCCATCGGCCCCGAGCACGTCCACGAAAGCCGACGCCCCCCCGCTGAGCGCGACCCGCACCTCGGCCTGCCCCCACGCGCGCACCGGCCCGATGGGCGTGCTCGTGAGCGTGGCCTGCTGCACGCGCACCGCGAGCGACGTGTCCACGACGATCTCATTCGTGCCGCCGGGCGAGATCACGCGCTCCAGGTGTACCGAGGGATCGCCCGCGCGCGTGAGCATGAGCCAGAGGTCGCCGTAGTCGAGCGTGTCGATGGCGGTGCTGCCGAGGCGGCGGAGGGAGGCGCGCTCGGCCGCGTTGATCGTGGGGCCGCTCAGGTTGCCGAGAAAGCGCGACCGCGCGAGCACGTAGTCGCCGGGGCGGACGGTGGCGGTGAGCGAGTCGAGGCGGCGGCGGGCCTTGCTTTCGGTGGTATTGAAGCGGGTTTCGAGGGACGGGTCCATCGCGTACGTGGCGTACGATTCGGCGTGGCGCACCTGGCCCGTGTTGCCGTCAAGCACGACGACGCCCCAGCCAAGCGTGACGGGCAAATACGTCTGCGTCCCCACCGTGATCTGGCCTTTCAACTCGCCGCCGCCGCGTTCTGCCGTCACCTCGATGGGCAGCGCATCGGTCTGAAACCGCCACTGCCCACCGCCGTCCAGCGACACGTTCTGGGCCGTCAACGACGCGGCGAGCGTAGCGCCCTGCAGGAGGGCGCCTTCCGCGAGGTCCGACACGCACGGTGAAGCTGCCGGCGGCCCAGGGGCCCGTGGTAGCCCCTTCGGTGCGCGCGCGCCAGAAGTACGTCTTGCCTTCTGCGAGTCGTCCGGGCACGGTCCACGCGGCCACGGCGCTGCCGGTGGTGAGGTGTTCCAGGCGCGCCGGGGAGGTGAACGTGCGCGTCGAGTCGAGCTCGAAACGGACCGACACCGGTTCGGGTGAGGTCGAGAGCGGCGCCACGCGAGGGTCGGCGTGGGGCCGGTGATGCCGTTCGGACCGGGATAGGCGAGCGCGAGCCCGCTAGCGAACACGGTGATCCGCCGCTCGGCGTGGTTGTCGGTCTCGTCCGCTTCGGCGTAGCGATGGGCGTCATCGATGGTCACCTCCACGCGGTGCTCGCCGGCGCCGGTCTCCTGCACGGGCAGGGTGAGGCGCACGGTGGCCGTATCGCGCAGCGCGGCGATGCGGCGGCGGTAAGTGACGGGGGCCAGGCCCGGCGCCGTGTGCATTATTGCGAGCGATACGCTGTCCGCCGGCACGAGACCCACGTTGTGCAGGCGCACGCGCAGCCCGAGGCTGCCGGCGCTCGCCACCGGGGCTTCGTCGTTGAAGGCGAGGTCGGACGCCTCGACGTGAAAGTCCGGCGCGGTGGGCAGGCGGTAGCGCGTGGCCGGGTCGCCAATGAGGCCATACTGGAGCAGGTAGCGTGCGCCACCTGCCCCGACCATCGTGGCATAGCGCCGCTTGGCCTCGCGGAAGGCCTCGCCGAGCACGCGCAGGGTGTCGGTGAAGACGAGGCGGTGCACCTCGGTGGAGAGCGACCCGGAGGGCGAGATCGAGCTGAGCTCGCTCGCGCCCCAGTGGGCGATGCCGCCGTTGAGCGACCCGATGACGAGTTGCTCGGCGAGCGAGCGTGTGTCGAGCGTGGCGGTGCCGAGCGTGAACACGCCCGTCCGGCAGCCGAGCGAAAGCACGACGGGCAACCGCGCCGCGTTGTTGAACTCCGTCGGCGCGTCGGTGAGCACTTCCCAGATCTGGGGGGACGAGTGGCCGAAGAACACGTACCACGACAGCCCTTCCTGCATCTCCGCGCGAATCCGCTCGCGGTAGACGCCGTCCACCACGAGGTCGGACGACTTGTACAGGTTGGTCGTGTCCATCGCCGTCGGCAGGCGCGTCTCGATGCCTTCCCAGAGCTGCTGGTAGCTGCGCAGCGTGGCGCGCTCGCCGTCATTAAGCCCGCCGGCGACGTGGAGGGCCCGCCGCAGCCACGGCCCCCGCGCGCTCGATTCGTAGGCCTGGAGCTTCTGGACGAACAGGGCCCCGTCGGCGTTCGAGCGGATGGGCAGGCGCCCGATGGCAAGCACCTCGGTGAAGTCGGTGGGACCCCCGCGCTGCATGGCCAGCCACGCGTCGGACGGCGCACTGCCGTAGGTGATCACCTCCCACGGGGCGAGCGGGCGGGTGCGCGAGACGGGCAGGGCATCGCCCCAGAGCGTGAGGAAACGCGCAGGGCGGGCCCACGACTGGGTGCTGTACACGAAGCGGCGGAGCGCGAGCGGGGTGGGGCGCCCGTACTCGAACTGGTCGAACACGTCCTGCTGCAGTACCACGAGCGCTGTCAGGCCCTGGCTCCGGTGGTAGGTGGCGAGCGCGTCGGCGGACGCGTGGAGCGCGGGCGTCGTCACGATCACGTAGTCGGCGCCGCCCTGCGTGGCGAGGGCGGGCGCGGCCTGCACGGACAGGCGGGCGGGGGCGAGCAGCCGCGTGGTCGAGGCGGTCCAGACGGTGGAGGCCGCCGCGAGGCGACCGCTGAGGGTGGCCGCGCCCCCGGTCTGCGAGAGCACCGCGCCCACGCCGAGTTCGGGCGCGAGCGCCACGATGCGCCCGGTGGGGTCGTAGCCGGTGAGGCTGAGCGCCTGGTCTCCGGCGCCGAGCGGTAGCCGGTCCTGGCCGTTCTGCGCCCGCGTGAGGCGGGTGTAGGCCACTTCGAGAAAGTCGAGGTAGGAGACGTTCGGGTTGCCCAGAAAGTCATTCAGCGCAAGCAGGCGGACGTTGAGGCGCTCGCCGGCAGGGATGGCGGTGCCGAGGGCCGGGGCGCTCAGGTCGCGGAAGCTGTACCCCGACCAGTCGGCATCGGCCACGGGCGTGAAGCCGCTGGCGTACTCGAACAGCAGTTGCACGCGGTGCCGCGAGGCCGAGCCGCCGCTCAGCCGGACGCGGACGCCGAGGGTGTCCGAGGCGGAGGCCCGGCCGGGGAGCGTGATCGGGAACACGGCCTCGATGGGCGCGGCGCCGACCTGCGAGAACGCCTGCCAGTAGCTGCCCTCGCCGCGCGTGTAGAGCGGGTGCCCGGAGTTGTCCGAGTCGCCCTCGTAGGCCACGTTGTCCTGCTCGATGTGGACGGTGTCGCGGAGTGTGGCGCGGGGCGCGCGGGCGGTCACCGAGGCCGGCAGCGGGTCGTAGGTGCGGCCAGTGCCGGGGGCCAGGCGCAGCCAGTAGTAGGTGGTGTCCGAGTAGAGGCTGTAGAAGGCGCTGCTCTGGCTGCCGGGGGCGTCGTAGGCCCACAGGGCTTCCTCCGCCCCCCGGTTGCGGCGCCCGACAAACACGAGCGTGTCCGTGGCGGCGAGGGTGGGGCCTGTGCCGCCCAGGCGCAGCAGGGGCACCACGCGCCCGCGTTCGACGAGTTCGAGGCGGCTCGCCTCGACGCCGGAGAGGCCAAACCCGGCTGCCGCCAGATCGGCCCCGGTGACGCGGTAAACCCCGTCCTGCACGACGCCTATCTTCACGGCGCCCCCGGCGCGGTACCAGCCCGGATCGAACGAAGGCTGGGCCGCGACCGCCGCGCTAAACCAGGTGAGCAGTAAAAGAACCCCGAACGCTCGGCGCATGAGAACAGATCTGGAGGGCAAGAAGGCAACGTGGCATTCAAGATATGGCCGACGGGGATCGGATGCCCAGTCGGCGCGCGCGTTAACCTGCTGAGTCCGCGTGATTTATCGCACCGCCGGCGCCCGCCGCGCCTTCGCCCGCGACGCGCTCTGGCTCGCGCTCGCGCAAGGGGTGCAGTATGCCGTGCCCCTCGTGCTGGTGCCCTACCTCGCCCACACCCTCGGGGTGGCGCGCTGGGGCGACGTGGCCGCCGTGCTCGCCGCAGGCAACCTCCTCGCGCTGTTGCCGGCCTATGGGTTTCAGTGGACCGCCGCCCGCACGCTCGCGCAGGCCCCGACGGATGCCGCCCGCCGCGCCTGCATCGCCGGGACGGCGGGCGTGCGGGCCGGGCTCACGGGCATCGCGGTGGGACTGGGGGCGCTGCTCGCAGCCACGGTGGGGCAGGGGGCGCCGCTTGCCTGGGCCGGCGTGGCCTATGTGGCCGCGCAGGGCGTGACGTGGGGATGGGCGTTCGAGGGGCGGGGGCGGTACTCGACGGCGGCGCTGCTCTACGTGCTCGCGCGCGCGCCGGTGCCCCTGCTCGTGCTCCTGTGCGTGCATACGCCCGCGCACGCCGCGCGCGTGCCCCTGGCCTATGCGGCGGCTTCGCTGGCGGAAACGGGGGCGGGGTTCTGGCTGCTGCGCCGCGCCGGATGGCTCGGCCGACCGGCTTGGCGGGACGTGCAGGCGGCGCTGCGGGACGGCGGGTGGCTCTTTGCCGGGCAACTGGCGGTGCTGTCGTACGTGGGCGGCAATCCCCTGTGGGTGCGGCTGCTCGCCTCGCCCGCCACCGCCGGGGTGTATGGGGCGGCCGAGGCGGTGGTGCGGGCCGCGACGGGCCTGCTGCAGCCGCTCAGCCGGGCGCTCGTGCCCCGCATGAGCCGCAACCCGGACGCCCACCGGGCCGGCGTGTGGGCCGGGCTCGTGATTGGCGGGACCTTCGGCGCCGCCGCGGCCGTGGCGCTCTATGCGGGCGCGCCCCTGGTGCCTCGGTTGCTCGGGTCGGGCTTTGCGCCCTCGGTGGCGGTGGTGCGCACACTCGCGCCGCTGCCCTTGCTCGTGGCCCTCAGCCAGGCCGCTGGTGTGAACCTGGCGCTCGCCCGGCGGCAGGATCCCCGCGTGGCCCTACTTTTCGGCGTCGGCGCCGTGGTCAACCTGGCCGGGGCGGTCTGGCTGGTGCCCCGATCGGGCGCCCTCGGCATGGCCTACGCCCTCCTCCTCGCTGAAGTCACTGTGACCGTGCTCTCGCTCCTCCTCTTGCGCGTCCCCGCCCGCGCGCGGCCTCTCCTGATGCGGTACGACTGGCTGATCGTGGGGGCCGGGCTCACCGGGGCGACGCTGGCCGAGCGGCTGGCCGCCGCCGGGGCAGACGTGCTCGTGATCGACCGGCGGGCGCATGTGGCGGGCAACGCGTTCGATGAAGTGGACGAACACGGCGTGCTCGTCCACCGCTACGGCCCCCACGCCTTCCACACGAACAGCGAGCGCGTCTGGCGCTACCTCTCGCGCTTCACCGGCTGGCACCCGTACGCCCACCGGGTGCAGGCGGTGGTGGGCGCCGAGCACCTGCCGCTGCCGTTCAACCTCACCGCGCTTGACCAGGTTTTTGGCGCCGAGGCGCCCCGGCTCGCCCGCGCCCTTGCGGAGGCGTATCCGGGGCAGGGGCACGTCCCGGTGCTGCGGATGCGCGACCACCCCGATGCGGCGGTGCGCGAGGTGGCCGCGTTCGTGTACGAGCGCATCTTTCTCGGCTACACACAGAAGCAGTGGGGGATGCGCCCGGAGGCCCTCGACCCCTCGGTGACCGCGCGCGTGCCGGTGCGCCTCTCGCACGACGACCGCTACTTTCTCGACCGCTACCAGGCCTCGCCCTGCGACGGGTTTACGGCCCTGGTCGCGCGGATGCTCGCCCACCCGCGCATCACCGTGCAGACCGGCGTGGCCTATGAAGACCTCGGGAGCGCCGTTCAGGCGCGTCGCCTGCTCTACACCGGGGCCGTGGATGCCTTCTTCGGCTATGTCCACGGGGCGCTGCCGTACCGCAGTTTGCACTTCGCCTTCGAGCACCACGCGAACAGTGGGCTCGTGCAGCCGGTGGCCCAGCTCAACCATCCGGAAGCCCCGGCCATCACGCGCGTGACCGAGTTTCGCCACATGACGGGGCAGCGGGCGGCGGGGACCACGCTGTCCGTGGAGACGCCCGAGGCGTACCGCATGGGCGAGAATGAGCCGTATTACCCGGTGCCGCACGCAGAGAGCCGGGCGCGCTACGCCCGCTATGCCCGCGAGGCCGCTGCTGCCGCGCCCGGCGTCGTGCTGGCCGGACGCCTGGGCGAGTACCGCTACTACAACATGGACCAGGCGGTCGCGCGGGCACTCGTGCTGGCCGACCGCCTGCTGGCCGGGGCGCCGCTGCCGCAGCCCGAGGAGGCCCTGTGACGCCCGGTGCCTCGGTGGTCGCCCTCGTGGTGACGTTCAACCGCGCCGCCCTGCTGCACGACGCGCTCGCGGCCCTGCACGCGCAGACGCATCCCCTCACCCGGATCCTGGTGGTGGACAATGCGAGCACCGATGCGACGGCGGCGGTGCTCGCGGCGTGGCCGGAGGTCGAGCGGTTGCGCCTGCCGGAGAACACGGGCGCGGCGGGCGGCTTCGAGGCCGGTCTGGCCCACCTCGCCGGGGCGGAGGAAGGCTGGATCTGGATGATGGACGACGACGTGCGGCCGGCGCCCGAGACGCTCGCACGCTTACTCGCGCACGCCCCGCCCGATGCGCTCGGCGTGACGCCGGTCAAGGTGGGGCCGCGCGGCCACGTGCAGCCCGGACACGCGGGCACATACTCGGTGGCCCGGATGCAGTACCGGCCGCATCCGGTGCCGCCTCCGCCGCACCCGCTGCGCGTGGCCTATGCCTCCTTCGTGGGCCTGCTCGTGCGCGCCGAAACGGCCGCCCGCGTGCGCCCCCGCCCCGACTTCTTCATCTGGCACGACGACATCGAGTACACGTTGCGCCTGGCGCAGGAAGGGCCCCTGTACCTCGTGCCGCAGGCCGTGATGGAGCACCGCGAGGCCGAAGTGCAGGGCGCCTACGTCCACCGCATCGGGCGGACGGTGCCCACCGCGGGGACCTGGCGCGTCTACTACGCCCTCCGCAACCGGATGCTCACCAACCGCGCCCACGGCACGCGCGCCGAGCGCCTCGCCGGGCGGCTGTGGGCCACCTATTACCTCCTCCGCAGCCTCGGCACCACGTTCGTCCACTACCGCGCCGACCCGGTGCGCCTGCGCCTGCTCGTGCGCGCCTACGCCGATGGCCTGCGCGGCCGCAGCGGCGCGCGCGTCCGCCCGAACCGGTCCCCGAGGTAGCAGTGCGGGACATGATCCGGGGTTTTGGAATCGTGGTGCATTCGTCGGTAGGGGCACGGCGTGCCGTGCCCACTTTAACCCACATCGGGAGCAGCAGGACACGGCACGCCGTGCCCCTACCCCGAAATCCGAGCGCACCACCCTTGTAGCGTTTCCGCACGCTGCTGGGTTCGTCGCTACCCGCCCTCTGCGGCCAGCGTTTGCACGAGGCCCAGGAAAAAGTCGCGCGCCCGGAAGCCGGGACGGGCGCGGCCTGCCCGGAGACCCACCTGGGCGGCATGGTCGGCGTCGACGTAGCCCGCGAACGTGCCCCAGCGGGCGCTTTCGGTGCCCACGATGCCATCGTTGAGGCCTTCGCGGGCAGCGATGAGCGCGTTCTGGACGTAGAGCGCCGGGGAGATCGGGATGTCGGTGCCGCGCCCGGCGCGCCCGGCGTAGGAGCGGTAGCGGACGGACGGATGGTCGGGCGTGGCGGGGTTGTAGTGGGCCTCGATGAACGCCGGGGTGAGTTCGTGCAGGCTGTCGAGGACGTTCGAGAGGCCTCCCTCGAAGACGCTCGCCCCGAGCCAGTTGGTCATCCCGGCGGCCGGGTCCCGGAGCAGGGCCGGCGTTTCGAGGACGATCTCGGCAAGGGCGGCGCCGTGGTGGGGGGTGGCCACGGTGGTGAGCGTGGCCACGCGGTCGTGCCAGCCGAGGCGCGCAATGCCGTAGCGCGCGTCGAGGCCCCCCATCGAATGGGCGATCAGGTGCACCTGCGGGGCGCCCGTCTCCTCCAGCACCTGCGCGAGGCGGTCTTCCCACATCGCCGCCCGCACGGCCACGGTGTTGTACGGCACCACGTTGGGCGCGTACGCCCACACGCCATGCTGCCGCAGCCAGAGCGCCTCGTCGTGGAGGTGCCCGCGCCGCTTGATGCCCGCGAGCATCCCGAAGCCGTGCATCAGCACGACCGGCAGGCGCAAGCGGACGAGTGGGGGCTGCGGCATGGCTTCCAGCCCCGCGATCCGGCGGATCGTGCGCGTGACGAGGGTGACGGACGTGCTCACGGCGCTGCGGATGGGTCGGGCAGGTCCGGGGCGTCGCCGGGCATCTCACCGGGGATGTGGCGCTGCGGACGTCCGTAGACGCGGTCCGCTCGGCGCCACGCAGCCAGGGCCCGCACGGCGACGAGCGAGAACGTAAGCCACGTGAGCCCGAGCACAAAGCCCCCGAGCACGTCCGACATCCAGTGGACACTCAGCACGATCCGGCTCAGGCCGACGAGCAGGATCAGCAGGCCCAGCAGCACCGTCCCCGCCCATTTCAGCAGGCGCGAGGCCTTCGTCGTCCAGAGCAGGAACACGAGGAAGCCGTAGAGCAGCATCGCCCCGGAACTGTGGCCGCTCGGAAACGAGTAGCCGCCCGCGTGAAGCGTATTGATGGGCCGCACGCGCGCGAAATAGCCTTTCAGGAGCACGTTGAAGAGCTGCCCGCCGCCCATCGCCAGAATGAACGCCCCGAAGAGCCATACGTAGCGGCGGAGCAGTAGCACGGCGCCCAGGGCCACGCTCGCCCAGAGGAGTGTGTCGTGGTCGCCGAAGTGGGTGACGCCGTGGAGAAACCGGAAGGCGCCGGGAGGCACATGCTGGGCCATCCACGTGTTCACCGCCCGGTCGAGCGTGACGAGGTCGGCCTCGCCCACAACGTGCTGCGTGATCTCGCTGAAGGCCCCGAAGCCGACGAAGACGGCAATCGCGCTGACGGTGAGGGTCAGGCCGTGCCACACGCCGGCGTCGAGGCGGCGGGCGAGCCAGGGCAGGCGCTCGGCGAGGTGCCGTAGCGGGTCGTGGCGCCGCACGACGACCTCCACGAACGCGACGGCGAGGCCGGCGAGCAGCAGCAGCGCCCCGGCCACCCAACACACGCCACGAGGGGAGGCATCGGGCGCAAAGATGCGACGGTCGACCCCCCCATCCACGCGTACTTTGCCTCCACCGCCCGCCCCGCCTCCGTCTTTTCGCTCGCGCCCCGCTCGCTCGCCGCGCACCTCACCCTCTCCCGGCCACCGCCGCCCGCACGCGACCGTCGCTCGCCGACGCGCTCGAACGCCACGGCCTCGTCCACGCTAGTCCCGGGGCTCGCGAGCCTTCCTGCGTGATCGCCGCAGACGCTCTCTCGACGCCTGCGCCTACAACCGCACTCGCATGATTCGCTGCTCCGCCCCTCTCGATCGAGTCACGGGCGCCTCGGCGTGCACGGCGCCGAGCGATGGCGGAGCGCTGCTGCTCACGCCCCGCACCGACGCGCGCGGCGATGCCCTGTTCTCGGCCCACCCGGACGGGGCCGACGGCAGCCTGGCGCTGGGATTGCAGCGGGGCGAACGTCACTCCACGTGGCGGCCAGCGGTGACGCGCACTCGGGCCGCTTCCGCTACAGCGACGATACCCGCTTTCCCGCCGCCACGGCCGTGCGCGAGGGGCCGACGCGTCGCACCATTCGGTGCTCGCCCTGCTGCGCTCGGCGGGGCCCGCAGGCGTCACGACCGCCGGTGGATGGCTCGCGCAGGCCGCTCGAGGATTGCCGGACCGGCCGGTACCGCCCCGGCAGGCGAGCGGCAGGACGACGGCCTCGCCCGGCCTCTGGGCATCCCGTGCCGGCCGTGTGGGGAGTCTGTCGCGTACGGTGGCGGGATGGCTTCAGGCGGGCACGTTGCGCTACCGCCACGCCCAGCTGGACTCGACGAAACCGCCCGCACACGCACCATGGGCGTGGACGTCGACGTGCAGCGAGCGCTGCCGTCCGGGTTGCAACTGCGCGGAGCCGTCAGCGCGAGTCGCGCCACCGCGCAGCATCCGAGCCTGGCCGCGCACGCCTCTGAAGGGCTCTCTGGCAGCCGTGGCCGATCTGAGCTACCGGCGCGGTGCGCTGGACGCCTCCGTGGCCGTGCGCGTGGACCACTTCGTGCGGACGGCCCCCTTCACCCCGGTGAGTCCGCGCATCGGCGTCGGCTCGCACTGCGCCGGGGCTGCGACGTGGAAGGAGACGCCGGCGCAGCTTCCGGCGCCGACCCTCAATGACCGCTTCTGGCAGGCGCCGGTCGCCCGACCTGCGTCCGAGCAGGGGGAAGCATCGAAGCCGGCCTGCACGTGGCGCAGCCTGGAAGGGAGGCAGAAGTGACAGGCTATACCAGCGCGCTCCGCGACGCCATTATCTGGCAGCCCAAGGGCGGCGCGGTGGCGTCCGTCCAACGTACAGCGCACCCGCGCGCGGGGCATTGAAGCGTCGGTGCGGGCGACCGTCACCGCCTCGAGGCGAGATGTTTGCCGCCCTCACGCACGCCGTGGACCGTTCCGACCCCGGAAGACGACGTACAACCGCCAGCTGCGCTACGTCCCGCGTTACACCGCGCGTGGGGATGCTTCTTACACCCTCACGTTCCGCGGCCTGCTCTGAGCCTCGACGCTGCCGTGCAGGTGGTGGGTGCGCGGCCGGTCACCGCCGATGCGACGCAGGCGCTGCCGCCCTACGCGCTCGTGCGCGCCGGTGCTTCTGCCGCGCGCGGGGCTTTTACGCTCGATCTTCCACCTCGACAACCTGCTTCAACACGGACCTACCGCGTGGTGGAAGGCTATCCCATGCCCGGGCGGCAGGCCTAGAGGCTCCGCCTCCAACTTCACGCTTCTCAACGCGCCCTTCCTATGCTGCGTAACATCTCGATTCCTGCTAGCGCCCTGATGGGCGCCCTCACGCTTCGCCGCCTGCGATACAGGCCCTGAACGCGCCCGGCGCCGGTTCGATGCTCGTCGCCAACCAGGCAACTTCACGGACGCCAACGGCTCTATCTCGCGCCTCGACCCCGAGACGGGCTGGCGAGCACACCGGTGATCGGCCTCGGCACGATCCTCCAGAGCCTCTACCTCGATGACGGCACGCTCTACGCCGCCTCCAACACCGGCGCCCGCCTCGACGTGTTCGACGCCGCGACGCTCAAGCGCACTCGGCAGATCACGGGGCTCGTTTCCCCGCGCTACCTTGTGCGAGCAGGGACCAAGCTCTACGTCACCAACCTATTCGCCAACCCCTCCACCTACAGGGCGGCAGTGTTTCCGTGATCGATCCTGCTCAAGGCAGGTCGTGGGCACGATCGCCGTGGGCGACAACCCCGAGGGTATCGTGGCTTTGTAGGGCGCGTGTTTGTGGCCAACCACGGCTACGGCGCCAGCTCCACGGTCTCGGTCATCGACGCCGGCACCAACACAAACAGCACGGACGTCCACGAAGGGGAGGGCATGGGCAACGACGAAGGGGCAAACCGGACGAACCCCCTATCCACGCGGGACGTTCGACGCTGTTCTAGGCGTGCCGGCTCGGGCGCGGTTCTTTACGCGCCTGTGGATCAGCCTCCGATGGACATTGACCGCTGCCTCTGCTTCAACCAGCGCTTTGCGGACCTCCAGCAGGTGGCGGAGGCCACGGGGGCGCAGACGGTCGCCGAGTTGCAGACGCACGTCGCCTTCGGGCAGCGCTGCGGCCTGTGCCGCCCCTACGTCCGCGCCATGCTGCGCACCGGCGAGACGGTCTTCCACCAGATCCTGACGGACGACACGGACGGGTGAGCCCTACGCCACGGGCAGGAGCCCGGCTTCGGCCCGCGCCTCCTCCGGGGCAAGGTGCTCCAAGCGGGCGCCGAAGGCGTCGGCAAAGTGGCCCAGCAGGGTGGCCGTCATGGCCGCCTCGTCTACCGGACGGCCGAGTTCGCGGGCCAGGCTTGTCACGCCCCGCTCGGCGATGCCGCAGGGCACGATGGCCTCGAAGCCGCTCAGGTCGGTGTTGAGGTTGAGCGCCCAGCCGTGCATGGTCACCCAGCGGGTGCAGCGGATCCCGAAGGCGCACACCTTCCGCTCCATGCCGGGTGCGCCCGATCCACACGCCCGTCTGCGCCTTGCCATGGGCGTCCACGTAGCGCGTCCGCCGCGAGGCCCGCGCTGGCGCACGTCGCGATCATCACGTCTTCGAGCGTGCGCAGGTAGCGGTGGAGGTCCGGCGTGAAGCGGTCGAGGTCGAGGATGGGGTATCCGACAAGCTGGCCCGGTCCGTGGTACGTCACGTCTCCGCCCCGGTCGATGTGCCGGAAGGCGATGCCGCGCGCGGCCAGCTCGGCGTCGGAGAGGAGCACATGGGTGCGGTCGCCGCTCTGCCCGAGCGTGAGCACCGGGGGGTGCTCGACGAGCAGCAGGAGATGGGGCAGGGCCTCGCCGCGCCGCTTGGCCTCCACGCGGGCGCCCTGGAGCGCCTTCTGTAGCCCCCACGCCGCGTCGTAGTCTACGCGCCCGAGGGGCAGCACGCGGACGGGTTCGGGGGCGGCAGCGCGGGCAAACGAGACCATCGGGGAGCAGGCGGGGGCGGGCCTGCCAATCGCCCCGCACGGGCGCGCGTTCCACCCGGCGCACCGGGCGCTCGATGGGTGTGATACCAGATCCGGCCGAAGGGTACGGGAATGCCCACTTGATCATGGATGATCGATCATGGCCAGAGAGCAAATCTGGGCGTCTCTGACCATGATCCATGATCAACCCGGTGATCCCTGACCAAGCTACCGGAGTTGGTATGATTCGTTGCCAGAAGCGCCGGAGGCCCGCGTTTGTCTCACGACGAACCACGGCCAACCTCGTCCTCAATACGACGTGATGTTGACGCGGATGTTGAACAGGCCGCTCATGTTCAGGTAGTCCGGCTGGGCGCTCACCTGCGAGGAGAACTTTTCGAGCCGGAAGGTGAAGTTGCCCTGCACCGCGTTCGAGAACTGGTAGCCGAGGCTCGGCGAGAGCGTCAGGCGCACAAAGTCCTGCGAGCGCGTCGTGTAGTCGCCGCTGCGCGCCTGTTCGAGCGTGAAGGCGGTGCCGGTCTTGCGCTCCTGGTCGAGCGAGGCCAGGATGGCGTCCTGGATCTTGTACTGGAGGTTCGACGACACCGACCGCTGCATCTGGAGCGAGAACGTGACCCGGTTGTTGAGGCGGTTGCGCACGAACGGGATGCGCAGCCCCTGCCGCGAGTAGTTCACCGCGAGCGAGAGTTCGTCGTTGTGGGTCTCGTTGATCGAGTTGTTGCTCAGGTTGAGGCCGTACTGGTTGGAGCGGTTCACGTTGAACTCAGTCGTCATGCTGTTTTTGAACGACACCGACGCCCCGATGAGCGGCGCGTACCGCTCGTTCACGTTGATGCTCGTGGCCTTGTCGCGCGCCTCTTCGTAGCCCACGTAGCGCGCCTTGAGCCCATCGAGCGTGATCTGGTAGGCCTGCTCCTGCGGAATCGAGGTGCTCGTAAAGCCCGGCACGCCGTACTCCGCGTTGTACGACGAGCGCAGCGACACCGACGAGGCGATGCTGCGCAGGAGCGGCCACTTGGAGGCGCCGGTGTAGGTGAGCTGGAATGACGGGAGCGGGATGGGCAGAAAGCCCCGCCCGTCGAGCGAGCCGAAGGGCGTGCGGGCAAAGGCGGCCCGGAAGTCGCGGGTGAGCGTGGCCGGGGTGAGGGCGATGCGCCCGTTGCCGTCGGCGTCGCGGAGGGTGTCCACGGCGCCCGCAGCGTCCACATCGCCCCGGAGGGCGTCCACCTGGGCGTTGAAGAACTTGGAGAAGTCGGCGCCGAAGGCCCAGATGTAGGCGCGCGTGGAGCCCTGGGCCTGCAGTGTCTCCTGCACGTCGCCATCTCCCCGGCGCAGCGAGAACGTCTGCTGCTGCTGCAGGCCGGCCTGCCACGAGAGCGCCACGCGCAGGTTGGGCGTGGGCGAGAGGTCGGTGGTGGCGTTGAGGGTGTGGTTGTCCGAGAGGATGTCGCTGATCTGGAGGTCGCGCCGGAGCAGGCGGTCGGCTAGGGGCAGGCGCCGTTCGAGCCCGAAGCGGTACGCCGAGCCCTGGCCCGCGTCCCCGCACGGCGTCGAGGAAGCTGTACGGCATGTTGGTCGAGTCGCGCGCCTCGGCGATGCCGGCGTTGGCCGACTGGAAGGCGCCGGTGTACGAGAACCGCACCCCCTGGATGCCGCCAAAGGTGAGCGCCAGGCGCCGCAGCAGCGTCACCGGCGACGGCAGCGGCAGGCGGAATCCCCGGCGGCGCGTCGAGTCGGCGCGCGACGTATCTGCCGCTACGGGCGCCGCACGCAGCGGCCTGCGCGGCCTCCTGCTGCAGCTGGGCACGGAGCGCCGCCTTGTCCGGGACGTCACCACCGGCCGGCGTCGGCTCCGGGGCGGGCTCCGGCGTGACGACCGGCGGCGTCTGCACGGGCGTCGGGGGGAGCAGGCCCGGCGTCTGCGTCGAGTCCTGGAGGAGCGAATCGACGGGGATGCCGAGTTCGCGGGCGCGGCGTTCGCGGTCGGCCCGTTCGCGGCGCTCCCGGTCGCGGCGTTCGCGTTCGGCGCGGCGCAGGGCTTCCTTGGCTTCGCGTTCGGCACGGGCGCGGTTGTCGGCCTGCTCCTGGGCGCGTTCGAGATTTTTGTAGAAGCCGAACTTGCGGAAGAGCGTCTGCGGCACGAACGAGGCGTCGGCGTTGAGCTGCACCTGCGTGTTGGCCCCCGCGCCCACCGCCTGCCCGAGCGGGGCGTTCTGCCACCCGTACTGCGCGTTGTACGACGCCCGCTCGAAGCGGAGGAAGTCGAGCGCGCGGGGCAGCTGGAAGCGGAGCGTGGCGGTGAAGTTCTGCCCGTAGGTGTCGGTGCGGAAGCGGTTGTCGCCCGCGAAGATGCGCCCGAGCGTGCGGCTCGTGCTGAGCGGGTCGAGGCGCGTCTGCACGAAAACGGACGTATCGCGCTCGGCGGCAAGGGCGTCCTCGCGCGACACATCGTAGGCCGTCCCATCGGACCGGCGCACGAGCGAGAAGAGCGTGTCGACGCCCACGAGGCCGAGGTTCTGCTGCACGCGCGAGTCGAACTGCGTCGTCAGGAACGAGAACGGCGAGTAGCCGAGCGTGAACGTGCGCCCGTGCGTGAAGGCGTGCTGCTCACGGAAAGGGAAGCGCACGAGGTCGGGCAGGGGCCGCACCGCCGTCGGCGCCTCGATGAGCGGACGCCGGTCGCGCGAGGAGGCGAAGTTGCGCGAGGCCTGCACGTCCGTGCCGAGCGTGGTGGGCACGTAGTTGAAGCGCAGCCCGGAGAACAGCTTCACCACCGGCAACGCGTCGAGAAACCAGAGCGGGCGCACCGTCTTGGCCGGCAGCCCCGCGAGGTGGTAGCCGACGCCCCCGGTCCAGTTCCAGGTGTCGTTGAAGAGGGTAGACGGGTTGCGCGAACTCGCCGACGCGGTCGAGTAGGACGCCTGGAGCGCGTCGAGCGTGCGCTGGAGCCAGATCGACTTGGAGCCGCGCTTGGAGAGCTGCACGCTCAGGCTGCGCGTGCTCGCGTAGTCCTGCGCGGCGTCGAGCTCGGTGCGCCGGAGGTCCGAGCGGTCAGTGTCGGTGAGGGGCGTGCCGTCTTCCGCGACCGTGCGCGCGCCGATGCCGGCGAGCACGTCGGCGAGGGGGATGCCGCCGCGGTTGGGCGCAAAGCGCGGCGTGTTGGTGCGCTGCTGGAGCGCCACGTTCACCGGCACCGACCAGCCCGACTGCGCCGGGAGCAGCTTGTCGGCGTTGACCTGCGCGTTGACGCTGTAGGTGAGCACCGAGTTCTGGTCGCGCTCGCCGAGCGTCGAGCCGAGCGCGCCGAAGCCGTCGGTCTGCGTCTGGAAGCTCGCGCGGACGTTGCCGAGGTCGGCGAGCGCGAGGTCGACGTTGCCGAGGGCGCTCCAGCCGTTCGTCTCGTCGTAGCCCGCCACGCGCAGCTCGTTCACCCAGAGGTTGGCCTCGGTGAAGTTGGTGGACGTCGAGGTCGAGTCTTCGAGCGAGCGCAGGCCGATCACGATCGTGGTGACCTTGTTGAGCGTCGGCTGCCCGCGAATGCCGATGCGGGTGCCGGGCGGGGCAAACTGACTCGGCGTTCGGGCGCGCCGCTGCGCAGGCGCCCGTCGGGCCCGACGTTGAAGAACGTCTCTCCGAGCACGCTCCGCTGGCCGGCGTCGGTGGCGGTGAGGCGGTTGTCGCGCTCGGCCTTGAGCTGGTTGAGGGCGCTCAGCAGGATGTTGGCGCTGTTGTCGGCGGGCCAGAGCACGAGCGGGTTGGGCGAGCCAATCGTGCACCTCAGAGGGCGTGAGCGGCTGCTCGTACTCGAAGTAGTCCTGCCCCTCGTTCGAGCCCAGGCGCACGAACACGGCGGCGCGGCCCCGGTCCTGCTGCGTGAGCGGGCGACCCAGCGCGTCCTTGGCGTCGAAGTGCGTGAACAGGCGGACGTGCTCGTACTTGAGCAGGTCGAGGGCGGTGGTGTAGGTTTTGTAGATGCCGCGCTGCCGGCCGCCGCGCAGGTTCTCGGAGCGCAGCACGAGCGTCTGCTCGCGGTCGGCGCCGGCGCGTCCGCCCGAGGCCGAGCGGCGCTGGTTGGTCACCGTGCCTTCGGGCGAGGCGTAAAATGACGGGTTCTCCTCGGTGTTGTACGAGGAGATCGAGAAGCGCGTGTCGGCGGAGAAGGGGTCGGCGGCGACGCGCTCGGTGGTCGAGGCGGGTGGACTTCTGCCACTGGCTCGACACGAGGTCGAAGCCGGCAAAGCGCATGGTCACGGGCGCGCTGTGGCCGGTCGTCCACACCCGGATGGACTCGACGTTGGAGAGAAACGACTGGATCTCGTTGGCCGTGCAGGTCACGCCGACGCAGCGCGTGGGCTGGCGCACGGGGATGCGCACGAGGTAGTAGCCGGAGCCTTCCTTGGTCTCGCCGACCACAAAGTCGTTCACCGCCGCCGGCGCCGAGAGCGTGCGCAGCGCGGCGAGCGAGAGCGGGATGCGGTACTGGAGGTAGGCGTTCTCGCGGTTCGTGTTGCCGCTTTCGTTGAGGTCCTCGGTGTCCGGGCGCGTCGAGTTGCCGCGCGGGGTGGACGACTGCTTGTCGAGCTTGCTCTGGCCCTCGAACGAGTTGAGCTCGCTCGCCGGGTAGAAGCGCAGGAACCGCTCCTGCATTCGGTCGCCCGGCCGGGAAGAAGGGCGAGCGCGTCTTGGCGTTGCCGAAGTAGTTGTTGTCGAGGTAGTGGTGGTAATCGTCGCCGGAGGGGTCGGCCTGGCTGCGGGCCACTTCAGCGTCGAGCAGCGGGTCGCCGGAGGCGGCCTCGGGCAGGGCGGTGAGGAAGCCGCGGGAACTTGGTGGACTCCAGAAAGGCCGGGTCGTAGGGGCGCCGTGTCGTAGGAGGCGAGGCCGTCGAGGCCGAGGTCTTCGGTGCGCGCGTGACCTCGTCGAGCGCGAGCGTGCGGTCGGGGGTGCTGCTCGGCGTGCGGCCCCACGGCGTCTGCGTGGTCGGGTTGACGGTTTCGAGCGACAGGCCGTCCTCCGAGTTGTCGCGCCCGTCGGGGAGGATGTCTTCGGAGATGCGCCCGAGGTCGACGAACAGGTAGGCGTCGTTGCCGGCGTCGCCGTCGGCCGCGGCTTCGCGAGACCGGGCGCACGACGAACTCCAGGAACTCGACGTTCTTGAGCCCGAAGTCGGTGTACGTGTCGGGCACGCGGGTCACCATGCCGCCCCAGGCGCGCTTCGGGTTGGCGAAGAAGTCGCGCAGGTTGCGGTTGTAGTTGTACGGCCCGCGGAAGAACGGGGAGAAGTAGGCGTCGAAGGTCGTCAGCCTGCTGCTGCGACGGGTCGAGGCCGCTCCGGTCGACGTCGTAGACGTCGGTGATGTTGAGAAAGCGGACGGCCGGGTCGGTGGATGCTTGAGGTCGCACACTTCTCGCGTGAGCGAGTACCAGGCGAGGCCGCCGCGGAACGTGGTGCGCAGCGAGTCGGAGAACGAGGAGGTCGAGCGGCCCCCGAAGTCCACGGCCAGGATCGAGTCGGGCGCCGAGGCGAGGGTCCACGCGCCGGGCGTCTTGAGCGAGTACGCGTTCTCGAACGACTCGAAGTCGTCGATGAAGGAGACGCCGCGCAGCTCGTCTTCGTAGAAGTCGAGGCCCTTGTCCTGCAGCTGGGAGCGCTGCTGCCGGAAGGCGACGGTCTGCGGGTTGCCGGGGCGCAGCTGGGCAAACTCGGCCTGCACCTGCAGGCGCGAGGGCGCGCGCGTCTGCACGAGCGGAAGGCGGTCGACGAGGCGGGTCAGCCAGCGGCTGCTCGCTAGAATAGCGGCCGTCGAGGCCCCAGATCACGTTCTGCACGGGCTCGTCGCCGACGCGGAACTTGTCCACCGGCGAGCGCTGCGTCAGGCGCATGAGCGTGCTGCCGAGCTGCAGGCTTGGGCGCCGAAGTCGTAGTCGGCGCGCAGGCCGAGGAGCGTTTTCTGCTGGAGCGCGAACAGCTGAGTTCTGCTCGTAGTCGATCTCGATGTTGCGCCCGGCGTCAGGAACGCCGCGTTGGTGACGGTCACGGTGCCCGCCGTGTAGTCGACGAGGTAGTCGGCGTTCTCGGTGAGCGGCACGCCGCCCGAGCGCACGCGCACCGAGCCGTTGATGAGGCCCGAGAAGGCGCGCAGGTCGAAAAAGCTCTGCACGGCGCCCTGGTACTTGCCCCGGATGCGGTACACGTCGGTGAGCGTGTTGCGCCGCGCCTCCTCCTTTTTCTGGAGGTAGAGGTCGCGGTAGACGAGCGCATTGGCCTGCGGCGCCGCGCCCACAACGGTGGCGATGCGCCGCCCGAACGGCTCGACGTACGGGAAGATGATGAGCCCCGGCTCTCGTCGATCGTGTAGCCGGGCAGGTAGTCGAACCGGTTGTCCGCCCCGCGCCCGCCCCCGGCGCCGATGCGGTCGAGGCCGGTGATGGTGAGCAGCGTCCGCGCGCCCGTCGAGGCGACCGGTAGCTGCTGCGATGGCGCGCTGCCCGGCGGTTCGTACTCAACGGTCAGGTTGAAATTCTGCGGGTCGAGCCCGCGCGAGCGCAGGCCGTAGACGTTGCGCATCTCGAGCGGCCACGCGGCGGGCAGGGCGGTCGTGCTCGGCGCCTGGGGCGTGCGGCGGCGCAGCAGCTTCAGGAAGAGCGCATTGTCGGAGCCCGCGCCCACCGACCCGTTGGCCGCAAAGTCGCCCACGGTGACGAGGCGGTTGTTGGCGTCGTAGTAGCTGTAGGCAACGGCGATGGCCTCGTTGTCGGAAAGCTGCTGGTTGAGCGAGAGGTAGCCGAAGGTCTTGTCGACGAAGAAGTCGCGCTCGGGCACGAGGAGCTTGAACGAGCCCGTCTGGAAGTCGTAGTCGTGCAGGCCCTGCTGGAGCAGGTAGCGGTCTGAGGAGAGCGTGTCGTTGGTGCGGCGCCGGATGTTGGCGGCGATGCCGTCGTCGGAGTAGCGGTCTTTGGACGGGTCCGGCGCCACGCGGCGCGTATAGGGCTGGTCCGGCGTCTGGTTGATCACCTCCGGCTCCTCGCCGAGGTCGGCCACGGCGACGGCCTTGCGGAACTGGTCGTTGGCGTTGAGGGCGGTAAAGCGCCACACCTCGACCTGCTCGATCTTCTGCACGCCCGGCCGGCGGTCGTCGCCGGTCTCGAACACGCGCGCGTTGGGCGGCTCGGCGTGGGCGGTGTCCCACACGTTGCGGAAATAGTAGCCGAGAAAGTAGTGGCGCCCGTCGTCGTACTCGCTGGACTTGATCGTGAACGTCTGCTCCTCGGCGCCGCCGGTGATGTTGAGGCTGGAGCCCTGGCCCTTTTGCTGCGAGGCCACCGTGGTCAGCTTGAGCCCGCCGAGGCGGAACTCGCTCTTGAGGCCAAACAGGCTCTGCCCGCCCCGGATGAGCGACGAGGGCGTCTGGAGCAGCACGTTGCCGGCCTCGACGCTCTGCACGATCTCGTCCTCGTAGCCGGTGTACTTGAGCGACACCTGGTTCTGATAGTCGAACTGGTTGCGCGTGTCCCAGTCCACGTTGATGCGCATCTTGTCGCCAATCGAGCCGATCACGCCGAGCCGCAGATCCTGCTGAAACGCCGGGTCGATCTGCCCGCCCCGGCTGGAGACCGCCTGCTGCCGCTCGGAGTACCGGTATTCGAGGCCCGCGTTGATGTCGGCCTGCCCGGACACGCGCAGGCTCACCTCGTTCTTGCCGAAGATGGTCGAGAACGCGCTCTGGCGCCCGCCGGGCACCACGATGCTCACGCCGAGCCCGCCGCGCCGCTGGGCGGTCTGCCGGGCCTTCTGGGCGAGCAGCTCGCGGTAGTTTTTGTCGAGGGCTGCCGCGCGCCGCAGGGCGAGGTAGGCGTCGAGCGAGAGCGTCTGCGGGAGGCGGACATCGTCGGCGCCGATGTGCTCGCGGAGGCGGTACTGGAGCGCCGCCGAGTCGAGGGTGACGTCGGTGCGCCAGGCGCTCGGCAGCGGCGGCAGAAACGGCATCCGGCGCGTGAGGCGGGCGTAGGGCACCTCGCGGACGCGCGGGGCGTAGCGGCGCACGCGTCCGGTGTCGGCGGCGAGCGAGTCGGCGCGGAGCGAATCGAGGCGCAGGGAATCCGGCAGCAGGCGCGCACTCGTGTCCGGACGGGCGCCGGTAGGCGTCAGGCGCACGGGCGGCGCCTGCACGGTGTCCGTGTCGGCGACAGCGAACGACGGGCGCAGCACCGGCAGCCCGGCGCCTTCGCCCCAGGCGAGGCCCGTGCGGAGCAGCAGGATGCCGGCGAGCAGGACCAGCGCAAAGAGCCCCCCGAGACGCGTCAAGGAGGGACGCTCGTAAAGGCGAACGGGATCAGGCACAGCGGCGGCGAGGCGAACTTGGCGGCGCGCTCTGCGCCCGGAGGCGGCAGGAGCACGCGAAGGAGTAGCAAGTCGGGCCGATACGCGCGGGCTGGGTTAGGTCTCAGGCTGATCCAAACGAAGGGCGCGCAGAGGAGGGCACGCTTTTCGCCGTGCCGTAATCTACGCAGTCACCCCAACGGTACAATGCAGATGCGGCTCCTGCCCAATCGCCTGTTCATCCTCTTTTTGCTGCTGTTCACGGCCACCGGCTGCGCGTCCACCCGCACGGCCGCCGATCCCGCCGCGCGCGCCGCCATTCGGGCCGTCCTCGACGGGCAGGTCGCCGCCTGGAATCGGGGCGACGTGCCCGGCTTCATGGAAGGCTACTGGCGCTCCGACTCGCTCCGCTTTGCCTCCGGCGGCACCATCCGGCGCGGCTGGCAGGCCACGCTCGACGGCTACCGGCGCGGCTATCCCGACCGCGCGGCCATGGGCACGCTCGCCTTTGCCGACCTCGACGTCGCCGTGCTCGCGCCCGACGCGGCGCAGGTGTTCGGCCGCTGGGCGCTTGCCCGTGACGCCGCGCACCCGCCCGCCTCGGGCCTCTTCACCCTCACGTTCCGCCGCTTCGCCGAAGGCTGGCGCATCGTCGCCGACCACACCTCCTCGGCTTCGCCGCAATGATCAATGGTCAACAGTCAATGGCCCATTGCTAAGGGAAGAACCAGACGGCACCGACTCTTTCCCGCATCCCATTGACCATTGATCATTGGCTGTTGACCATTGACCATTTCTCCCTCCTCCCATGCATCTTGATCTCACCGGCAAAGTCGTCGTCATCACGGGCGCCTCAGGCACCCTCGGGCAGGCGCTCGTCGAAGCGTTTGCGCCCACCCGGGCCACGATTGCCGCCATCGTCCCCACCGAAGCCGACGCCCACCGCATCCAGCCGCCGCACGGCGCCGACCTCTGGGCCTTCCCGGCCGACGTGACCAGCGAAGGCGCTGTGCGCGACGCGCTCGACGCCATCGTGGAGCAGTTCGGGGCCATGCACGCGCTCATCCACGGCGTGGGCGGGTGGGCCGCCGCGCCGCTGCTCGAAACGACCCTGGAGGAGTGGCGCCGCGTGCTGGACCTCAACCTGACGAGCACCTTCCTCTGCTTCCGCGAGGCCGCCCGGCGCATGACGGGCCAGCGGGGCCACCTCATCGCCATCGCCGCCCGGCAGGGCGCCGACAAAGCCCCGGCGGAGCAGGGGCCCTACGCCGCCTCGAAAGCCGGGGTGATCCGGCTCGTCGAGAGCGTGGCGGCGGAGTTTCAGGGCCACCTCACGGCCCACGCCATTGCGCCGTCGATGCTCACGGCCACCGGGAGCGACAGCGGCGTATCCGCTGCGGAGGTCGCCGAACTGTGCGTGTGCCTGTGCGGCTCGGCCGCCGATGCGCTCAACGGCGCCACGATCCGGGCATATGGCCGCAAGGGCTGAGCGCACCGCCCGGTGGCGTCTGGTTTGGGGGCCGCTGCCGAGCTTCGGGGTCTGTGAGGCCACTGAGCATCGCCCTACCGCACGCTCGTCGCGCAACAGACCGGCCCTCTGCAAGGCAGTCTCGGCCCAGCGCTGTGCCTACTCGTTTCCTTCGAAGCGCGTGTGGCGCACGGCGCGGGGCACGCCCACGCTGTGCCAGCCCTCATGCGTCTCCACGGTGATGGGCATGCCCGCAGCGCGGACGAGGTCGAGGTAGCGGTCGGCGTTGACGACGCGCTCGGGCGGGGCGGCGCCGCCGCCGGGCACCTCGCCGCGCGCGAGCATCAGCGCGAGCGTGGTGGCGGGGATGCGGTGCAGCGCCGGATGGCGGTCGTGCCGGTGGCCGCGTCGAAGGGCACCACGAGTTCGTAGACGCGCGTGGCGCGGCGGCCGTCGCGCTCGCCGCGCACGAGCACGCGCATGAGCAGCACGTCCCGATGCCGTCGGCCCGAGGTGCTGGCGCATCCGGCGCAGCAGCACGTCGCGGTACGTCAGGTGGGTCTGCACGTCGATGCTGCGTGCGGTTCGGCGAGGCCGAGGGCGACGACGAACTGCATCTGCGCGGCGTGGCCGGGCCAGCGCACGGCTTGTGGTCGAGGTGGCGCACGCGCCCGTCGAAGGCGTGGCGCCATCCAGCGCAGGCCGCCCTGGGGAGAAACGCCTCCAGCTGCCCGTAGGGCTCGCGGAAGCGATCGTCTCGACCTCGGCGAGCGGCTGGGCCTTCACGAGCACGCCGCCGTCGATCATCTCGACGGGCTCGGTGTAGTCCTCCAGCACCTTTTCCACCGACCACGCCGCGGCGAAGTTGAACGGCGGCGCGGGGCGCTGCGGGATGTCGCCCACGCGGATCTGCACGGCGTCGACGCGGCGAACTGCCGCGCGCCGTACATGGCGACCACGTTCACGAGGCCCGGCGCGATGCCCGTGTTGGGCACCACCCACACCCCGCGCGCGGCGGCAGCGTCGTGGAGGGCGAGCGTCTGCTCGACCGACGTCGTCCGGTCCGCCCAGGTCGAGGAAGTGGATGCCCTGCTCCACGCACAGCGCGGCGAGCGCCGGGTTCTGGCGGCCCGGCCCGCAGCCGATGACGGCGTGGCTGCCGCTGAGGATGTGGTGGAGGGGCGAGAGGTCGCGCGCGTCGATCTGAAACGGACGGATGCGCTTCCGCCCGTCGGGGATGGACTCGGTGAGCGCCTGCAGGGCGCGCGCGCGCACGTCGCAGACCTGGACGAGGTCCACGTCGGGCTGCGTGGCGAGGTCGTGCACGATGGCCGAGCCGATGGCCCCGGCCCCGATACGGTAATGGTCATGTGAGGGGCAGGCGTCAGACGCCGGAGCGGCCTTCGAGGGCCCGGGCAAGCGTGGCCTCGTCGGCGTATTCGAGGTCGCCGCCGATGGGCAGGCCGCGCGCGAGGCGGGTGATGCGCACCGGGAAGGGCTTGAGCAGCGAGGTGAGGTAGTAGGCCGTCGTGTCGCCCTCCACGTTGGGGTTCATGGCGAAGATGATCTCTTCGATGGCCGGGCCGCTGCCGTCTTCGTCGAAGCCGTGGGCCAGCGCGGCCAGCTCCGCGGCGAGCGCGAGCTGGCCGGAGGCGCGGGCGACGAGTTCGCGGATGCGCAAATCGTCCGGACCGATGCCGTCGAGCGGCGAGATGGCCCCGCCGAGCACGTGGTAAACGCCGCCGTACTCGCCCGTGCGCTCAAAGGCCATCACGTCGTTCGGCTCCTCGACGACGCAGATCACGGCCGGGTTGCGGCGCGACGAGACGCAGACGCCGCAGAGCGCGTGGTCGGTCACGTTGCCGCAGACGGCGCAGTTCTTCACCTTGTCCTTCGCCGCCACGAGCGCCCGGGCGATCTCCACGACCTCCTCGCGCGGCATCTTGAGCACGTACGGCGGCGAGGCGCTGGGCGGTCTTGCGCCCGATGGTGGGCAGCTTGGTAAACTGCTCGACGAGCGCCTCAACGGTTTCGGACGAGAAGGCCATGGGGAAGGGGGAAGGGCCAGAGGAAAAGGGTCCAAGGGGCAAGGTCCAGGGAAGGAGGACGTATAGCCGACGGCTTTTCCTTACTTGGACCTTGTGCCCTCGTCCTTGCCTCAGAGGCCGAGCGTGGACGGGTCGAAGCCGGGCGGGAGCATCGAGCCGAGGCCCTGCTGCATCTGGCCCTGCGCGAGCGCGGCGGCCTGTTCGAGCGCCTTGTTGACGCCCGCCACGATGAGGTCTTCCAGAGCTCGGGGTCGTCGCCGAGCGCCGCGCGGTCGATGGTGATGGCGTGATGCGCTGCTGCCCGGTGGCGGTCACCGTCACCATGCCGCCGCCCGCCTCGGCGGTGACGGTCTTGCGGCGAGGGTCTGCTGCGTTTCCTGCATCTGGCGCTTCATCTCGGCAATCTGGCCCATCATGCCTGCATATTGAAGGCGGACATATGCGGTCATGGTGAAATCGGTGAGAGCGCCGGAGCGAGGGCATCGGGGTTAACAAAGCGCGGGCTCCGTTTCCCCGAGGCTTCAGTGACGATTTCGCCGCCGAACGCGTCGAGCATCGGCGGCCGACCGGGTTCTCGTGGCGGAGGGCGCGGACAATCGCCTGCGGGTCGGCGGGTCCGCGGGCCACCTTCGGGCCGTCGAGAGGCCGCGCAAATGCGCGCGCAGGCGCCGCACGCGGAGGTGGAGTTCGGCGAGGATCGGCGCGGCGGCCTCGGTGAGGACGTGCGCGGCGAGGTCGCTCGGCACGCGGAGCACGAGTGTGGCGCCTTCGAGGCCGTGCGGCACGGTCTCGCGCACGAGGGCGGGCAGGCGCGGCCCGCCGAGCGCCTGCACGCGGCCGCCCACGCGGCCCCGGCGATGCCGCCGAGGCTCCGGAGGCCGGCGGCGCGTCTACGTCGAGGCGCGCGACGGGCAGCGTCGGAGGGCGCGTCGGGCGGGGGCGGACCGCGCGGGCTTGCGGGCGGGCGCCGGAGAGCCGGCCGCCGAGAGAGCACGGCGGGTGCGTCCCGCGCGGGAGCGTCGGGGGCGCGCGCGGTGGCGGGGCGCCGGCGCGGCGGTTCCGGGCCGCGTCGTCGGACGGGATTCGGCGTGGGCGGGCCGACCGCCGTAGGGCTCTGGCGGCGCCCGCGTCCGCGTCGCGGCGTCGCGCAGGGCGGGGTTCATGGGGGTGCGGCTCGGGCGCCGGGAGTTTCGGTGCGGCCGCAGGGGCGTCGGCGATGCGCGGAGCGGTACCGGGCCGGTGTGACGTGTCGCGCGTCTGTTCGGGACGGCGCGGGCTCGCCCGTGCGCGTTCAGCGGCGGCGGTCGCGGACGCGGGGCCGGGCGGGTTGCGCCCCCGGCCCGTGCGTGCTCGAGCCGCGGTGTAGCGAGGTCGCCGGCGGAGCGTGCCGTCGCGGGCGATGGGCTTCGAGGCGCTCGACGCGCGGAGGGCAGTGTTGAGGTCGTGCGCGGAGGCGAGCGCGACCATCTTGACGAGGGCCAGTTCGAGGCGCAGGCGCGGCTGGCGTCGACCGCTTTCATCGGCGCCTCGGCCTCGGCCACGAGCGCGAGCTGGCGCAGCAGGTCGGCCTCGGTGAACGTCGCGGCGGCGTCGCCGTAGCGGGCGCGGCACGGCCTCGTCGGCCTCGATCAGGCGCGCGTCGGGCATGGTTCGGGCCACGAGCAGGTTGCGCAGGTGCTCCTGCATCCCGACGGGCAAACTCGGACAGGTCGTAGCCGCGCCGCACGAGGCGGTCCACGAGGTCGAGCAGGCCGGCCGGAGTCGCGGCGCGGCGGCAGCTCGGTGACTTCGAAGTACTGGTCGACGTCGACCACGCCGAGCGCGCTCGGCGAGCTCGCGTGTAGCGCAGCGTCCGTGCCGCACGAGGGCCACGGCCTGGTCGAAGGCGGAGAGCGCGTCGCGGAGGGCGCCGTCGCCCTTGCGGGCGATGAGCAGCAGCGAGCGTCGTCGGCATCGATGCCTTCCTCGGCGCAGATCGAGCGCAGGTGCTCCACGGTCTCGTCCACGGCGATGCGGCGGAAGTCGAAGCGCTGGCAGCGCGAGAGGATCGTCGGGAGGACCTTGTGCGGCTCGGTCGTCGCGAAGATGAACAGCACGTACGGCGGCGGCTCCTCCAGCGTCTTCAGGAGCGCGTTGAAGGCGCTCGTCGAGAGCATGTGGACCTCGTCGACGATGTAGACCTTGCGCCGGGCGCCCTGCGGCGGCACGCGGACGGTGTCGCGGAGCTCGCGGATGTCGTCCACCTTGTTGTTGGTCGCCGCGTCGATCTCGATGATGTTCAGGCTGCGGCCCTCCTCGAAGTCGCGGCAGGAGGCGCACGCGCGGCACGGCTCGGCGTCCGGGCGCGTCGTCGAGCGGCTTCTCGCAGTTGATGGCCTTGGCGAGGATGCGCGCGGCGGTCGTCTTGCCCACGCCGCGCGGGCCGGAGAACAGGTAGGCGTGCGCGAGGCGGTCGAGGCGGAGGGCGTTGCGGAGCGTCTCGGCCACGTGCTCCTGCCCGACCAGCTTCGCCAAAGCGCTGCGGACGGTACTTGCGGGCGGAGACGAGGTAGCGCATGAGAGGGCGTTCATGGTCGATGGTTCGTCGACAGAGAAGCGACAGGGCCGTGGGCCTGGCCGAGGCTTGCGCAACTGCACGACGAACCACGAACGACTAGACGAGCGGTAACGGCGGCGGCGAGAGCGCCGGGGAGCGGCCGTGCTCGGGGGCGCGGTCGGGGGCGTGGGCGTGGGGCGTCCCCTCGGGCTCGAAGTGGACGCGGCAGCGGGGTTCGTAGGCTTCGCCGCGCGCCGAGCAGCACGCGCTAGCCGCTCGCCACGACGCGCTGCGAGTGGTTGGCCGGGCGCGCCGCACACCACGCACACGGCGTGGAGCTTCGTCACGAACTCGGCGACCGCCATCAGGCTCGGCATGGGCTCGAAGGGCCGCCCGAGGAAGTCCTGGTCGAGGCCCGGCCACGATGACGCGCTTGCCCTGCGGGCGAGCTCCGTGCACACGTCGCACGAGGTCGGCTGCTGAAAAACTGCGCCTCGTCGATGCCCATCACGTCGGCGTCGGCGGCGAGCAGCAGGATCTGCTCGGCGGCGCTCGAGACGGGCGCGCAGGGGATCGCGCTCTCGTCGTGCGAGACGACGTCGGACGCCGAAAAGCGCGTGTCGAGGGCGGGCTTGAAGATCTCGACGCGCTGCCGGGCGATGCGGGCGCGCTTGAGGCGGCGGATGAGTTCCTCGGTCTTGCCGGAGAACATCGAGCCGCAGATCGACTTCGATCCAGCCGGGCCGGTGGGCGCGGTTGAGGACGAACGGTTCCATGCCGAAAGGTACGGGGAGGCGCCGCGCCGCGCCGCACGTCGCCGCGCATTTCATCTCCCGCCGCTGCCCGCGCTTGGCACGAATCCCCGGTGGTCAGCCACTCCCACCGCTGCCGCGCCGCTCGGGTCCGGAGGGCGGACGCCTCGGCGGGAGCAGCAGCCGGGCCAGTTCCGCACGGACCGCCCGCAGCGCCTCGGCGTCGGGCGGCAGGGGGGCGTAGCGGGCCGCATTCAGGGCCGCACGTACGGCGTCGAACCGGGCCTCCCCCGCCGGGGCGTGGGCCTTCAGCACGGAAGCGAGGGCTTCGGCGGCGGCGCGCGCGTCCTCCCGCGCAAGGGCCGCGTCGGCGTCGACGAAGAGGTCGGGGGCGGGCACCGGGGGCGGAGGCGCGGGGCGCGGGGCAGCGGCCGGAGCCGGTGCGCGTCCGGCGGGGACGGCGCATCAGCACGATCATCACGAGCACGAGCGCCGCCACGCCGAGCGAGAGCAGCCGCACCGGCGTCCACACCGACGGCGTGTCCGGTGCTGCCTCCACATCGGGCGGCGGGGCGGCCTCCGGCGGGGCGCCGCTGCCGGGGGTGACGGTGAGCGTGCCGGGCGCGCTGCGCAGGGTCTTGAAGCGCGCGTTCACCGGGTCGAACACGACGAGCACGACGGGCGGTAGGGGAAACGTCCCCGCCCGCCGGGGCACGATGCTGTACGTGAGCGTCCGCGTCCCCGTGAGGCGCCCGCCGGTGCGGACCGCCGCAAGCTCGGACTCCGGCGGAAACACCTCGAAGAGCGAATCCGGCAGGCCCAGCGCCGGCGGTTCGAGGGCGGATAGGTTGGCGTCGCCGCCGATCTGCACCTGCACGCGCGCCGCCTCGCCCGCCGCCACCGTCCGCGTGGCGAGCGTGGCGTCGAGGGTGACGCGGCCGGTGAGGCCGGAGAACGCGGGCTCCGCCGGGAGCGCATCCACGTTGACCGTAAGGGCGCCGCTGGTGGTGCGGAACGTCGTGGTGCGGCGCGGGGCGGCCGGGCCGTAGAGCTGCGCCGCAATCGGCACGTCGGCCTCGCCGGAGATGGTGAGCGGCGGCACGACGAGGCGCCCGGACTGGGTGGGAAACAGGGCCACGCGCTGCACGAGCACCGAGCTGTATCGGCGCCCGTCGAGCGTGGCGGGCTGGGGCACCGGGCGGTCGGGCACGTGCAGGTCTTCGCGCCAGAAGCCCGAGGCATTCCACGCCCCGGCGGGCGAAAAGCGCAGGTCGAGGTCGGGGCGGGCGTAGAGGCGGTACTCCACCACCACCTGGGCGCCCACGACCGTCCGCTGGGCCGACGCTGAGGCGCGCAGCAGCACGTCGCTGGACCCAAGGCGCGGCGCAGAGGCCGGGGGGCCGCTGCCAAACGGCGCCTGGCCGGGCGCGCCGGGCGCCGGCGGACCGCCCACGCCCGGACGCACGCGCACGACGAGCGGCACCGTCCGCAGGCGCGTGCTGCCCACGAGCACGTCCGCCGCCCCGATGCGCGCCGCGCCTTCCTGCGTGGGCTGGAGCGTCCACCGGTAGACCACGCGGGGCGGCTGCCCGGTCGGCCTCCGTGCTCATCGTGAGGGGAAACGGGTTGTCGGCCCGCAGCCCCACGAGCGGCGGCAGCGAGGGCTGGGCGAGCGTGCCCGGCGCGGCGCCGACGACCTCCACCTCGAAGCGGAGCACGTCGTCGAGGGTGATGCTCGCGCGGTCCACCGTGGCGGTCGCGCGGACCTGCGCCTGCGCCGCGACCGCGCCGAGGAGCGCGCACAGGAGCACGGCAGCGCGCGGCATCACCAGTCTTTGGTGGGCCGGCCCGGCTGGGCCGTGCCGCGCGTGGTGCGGCGTACGAGCCCGGCTTCGTCGCGGGCGAGCGCGTCGAGCAGCTGCGAGGCCTCCTGCTCCGACATCTTCGGCGGCGCCTGGGACGGATCCGGGGGCGACGGCTTTGGCGGGGCGGGTGCGGGGGGCGTGTCGCCGGATTCCGGCTTGCCGTTGTCTTGCTTCTGGTCGTCCTTCGGGTCGCCCTTGCCGCCGCCGCCCTGGCGCTGCTGCCGGGCAATCACCTCCCAGTTGTAGGCGGCGTCGGCGTTGGCGGGGGCGAGCAGAACCGCCCGGCGGAAACGGGCGAGCGCCTCGTCGGCGGCGCCGGTGGCCGCGGCGGCAATGCCTGCGTGGTAGGCGCCTTCGGATTGGTCGGCGGCGCCGGTGGCGGCATCAGTGGCGGCGTCGGCGAGGGCGAGGGCGGCGTGGGCCGAGTCGCGCGCGAGTTCGGCGAGGGCCGCGTTGTTCTGCAGGCGGAAGCGGAGGCCGTGGGCGCTCGTGTCGGCGGCGCCGAGCCCGTCGTCGTAGTGGGCGAGGGCGCTGGGCACCTCGCCGCGCGCCAGCGCCCGGTTGCCCGCACGCCCATCGAGGTCCGCCTGGGCGCAGGCGGACGCGGCGAGGGCCAGCAGCAGGAGGGGGCGCAGCATCAGGCGGGGACGGACGGAAGACGGGCAGCCTTGCTCTCCGCGCGTTTTGCGGGCGCGGCGGCGGGCGGCGGCGGAGTAGGAGGGGCGGCAGGGGCCGCCGCCGACTTCAACGGGCTTCGGCGTGCGGTTCGCGCGTAGGCGGCGCAGGTCGCCCCGCGTCAGCAGCGGTTCGAGCAGCAGCAGCAGCAGCGCCAGGGCGAGCGGGAAGGCGTACAGTTCGCGGAACGACGTCGGATCGGTCACGTCGAGGGGGGCGCGGGCCAGGCCGGCAAGCTTGTCCGGGAGCGCGCCGAGGCCGGCGCCCGCGCCGATGTGGAGGTAGTCGTCGCCGTCGGCGAGCGCCTGGAGCGCCTGCGGGTCGAGCCGCGTGATGACCGCCGCGCCGGTTTCGGGGTCCAGCTTCTCGCCCACCCGCTGGCCGTTCGTGTAGAGGGGGATCGGCGCCCCCGCCGCCTCGCCGATGCCGGCGGCGAACGTGCGGACGCGCGCGGCCTCCAGGTCGCTGTGCAGGCGGAGGACGTTGCCCGTGTGCTTTTCCCCATCCGAGACGATCAGCAGCACGCGCGCCGCCGCCGGACGCGCGCCCGGCGCGGCGGTCGGTGCCGGGCCGAACGTATCGAGCGCCGCGCCGACGGCCGCCTCGAAGTCGGTGCCCTGGGTGGGCATCATCTCCGGCGCGGCGGCGTCGAGAAAGAGGCGCACGGCCGAGTGGTCGGTCGTGAGCGGGCACTGGATGAACGCGTCGCCGGCAAAGAGCACGAGCCCGATCCGGTCGCCCGGCAGGGCGTCCACGAGGCGCGTCAGTTCGGCGCGGGCGCGCTGGAGGCGCGAGGGCGCCACATCCTCCGCGAGCATCGACTGCGACACGTCGAGCGCGACGACGAGGTCGAGGCCGTTGGCCTGCACGGTGCGCGTGGCCCCGGGCAGGCGCGGCCCCGCGAGCGCAACTCGCGAGCAGGGCCGCGGCCGTGGCGCGCACGACCGTCCGGCGGCCCCGGTGCGGCACCCGGTGGGCGAGCGCCTGCACCACGGCGGGCGTTCCGATCCGCGCGAGCGCGTGCGTGCGGGCCCGGCGCGCCCACAGGTACAGGCCCACCACGAGCGCGGGGGCGAGCACGGCGAGGGCGAGCAGGTGGGGATGGGCGAACGTCATGGCACGTCAGGGCAGGCGGCGCAGCCAGGTGGAGGCGAGCAGGCGCTCGAGCAGCAGCAGCCCGAGCGCGGCGAGCACGAACGGCCCGTAGTGCTCCCGCACGTCGGCGTAGGTTTGCACGGTGAGGGCGGACGTTTCGAGGCGGCCAATTTCGGTGTAGATGCGCTCGAGGGCGGCGGCGTCTTTGGCGCGGAAGTATTGCCCGCCCGTACGCTCGGCCACCGCGCGCAGCGTTTCCTCGTCGATGTCCACGTCCACGAGCTGCCGCTGCGGACCGTAGGGCGTCTGAAACACGTACGGCGCCTGCCCATCGGTGCCCACGCCGACGGCGTACACGCGCACGCCCATCGTCCGCGGCCATTTCGGCGGCGCTCTTGGGGTCGATCTCGCCGCGGTTGTTCTGCCCGTCCGTGAGCAGGATCACGACGCGGCTCTTGGCCTCGACTCGCGCAGCCGGGCCACGCCGTCGCCAGGGCCGTGCCGATGGCGGTGCCGTCCTCGATCATCCCGGTGCGCGCGCGGATGAGCATCCGGGCCACAAAGTCGAGGTCCACCGTCAGCGGCGCCTGCGTGAACGCCTTGGAGGCGAACAGCACGAGCGCGACCCGGTCGGAGTGCCGGCCCTGCAGAAAGCGCAGCGCCACCTCGCGCGCGGCCTCGAAGCGGTTGGGCGAAAAGTCGAGCGCCTCCATCGACGTGCTCGTGTCGAGGGCGAGCACCACGTCGATGCCCTCGGTGGTCTTGGTCTGCAGCGTGCCGCGCATCTGCGGGCGGGCCAGGGCGAGCAGCACGCACACGAGGGCGACGGCGCGCAGGGCAAACGGCAGCCACCCGAGGCGGGCGCGGAGCGTGGGGGCAGGCGCCTCGGCCGGCACGATCCGCCCCGTGCGCAGGCTGCCCCGGTCGGCCAGGCGCCAGGCGACGTAGCCCGCCACGGGCAGCGCGGCGAGCCCCCAGAGCCACGCGGGCTCGGCAAAGGCGAACGAAGGGGGGTCGAGCGGCGGCATCAGGCGGAGGATGCCGCCGGGGGCGCGGTCGTTCGGGTCGGCGGCGCGGGGCGTCGGCGTCGGCCGTGGGCACGGTGCCCGTGCGGGGCCGGGGCGGGCGGGTGTCGAGGGCGACGGCCAGTTCGCGCGCGGCGGCGAGCGCGGAC
>CAVUFJ010000014.1:0-173786 GCA_963740755.1 Rhodothermales bacterium | reverse complement strand
CAGAGCACGCCCGTTCGGTCGAGGCACAGGGCGAACACGTTGCTCTTTCCCACACTGCCCGGCACGCCCTCCTCCGGACGGTAACGCGTGCGCGCGTCCGGGCTGGTCTCGGGGCGAGACGGGTCGAAGCGTTCGAGGCCGGTGCTCGTCCCCAGCCAGAGCACGCCCGAGCGGTCAACGGCGATGGCCACCACGGCTTCGGTGTCGGACCCTATTTGAGCCCGGCCTTTCACGCGGTCGAACCCTCCGGTGGGCGGGTCGAAGCGGAAGACTCCGCTGGTCATCCCGATCCACAGTCGGCCGTGATCGGCGGCGGCGATGCTCAACGCCATGTGGCGGTATGCCATGGGGCCGTGCTGGTCCGCTACTCGGTATCGTCGCACGTCCCGCGTGCGCGGATCGAACCGGATCAGCCCGCTCGACGCTCCGACCCAGAAGAGCCCCGTGGCGTCCTCGAAGATCGAGAGGAACGCGCCGTACTCGAAGCCTGCATCGCCGGGCGGACGCTGCTCCCGCGCGAGCACGACGGTGTACCGCCCGGTGGCCGGGTCGAGGCGCAGCAGGCCGCTCGCGGGCGTGGCCACCCACAGCGCGCCGGTCCGGTCTTCGTGCACGGCGAGGGCGAAGGCATCGCCGAGACCCACCGCAGGCGCATAGGGGTACTGCCGAAAGCGCCCCGTGCGCGGATCGAACCGGCTCACACCGTATCGGCCGTGCCGACCCACAGGTAACCCGCCCGGTCTTCGTGGAGGCTTCGGATGCGGTCGTGCAGCAGGCTCGTCGTGTCGCCCGGCACATGGTGGTAGGTGACCACGCGCGTGCCGTCGTAGCGCGAGAGCCCATCGAGGGTGCCGAACCACATGAAGCCCTGTCGGTCTTGCAGCACCGCCGACACGTTGTCGTGGGCGAGGCCGTCGGCGGCCGTCAGGTGCTGGAAGGTGAGTGGCCCCTGCGCCCGGGCGTACGGCCCCGGGGCGCACACGAGCAGCACGACGAGGACAAAGCCTCCCAGACAACGGAGACGCATGGAAGGAGGGGCACGCCTGAAACGGTGCGGCGCTGGCTCCGGAAGGGTCAAATGGGGCCTCACTTTACAGATACGCCAAAGATAGGCCCAAACCTGCCAACCTGCGGGACAGCTCTGTTACAGGCTCCGCGAGCCGCCTACGTTGCGTCCCGTCGGCTGCGCTCAGGGCCGGAGCAGATGGGACGGCGAGAGAACGCCCGGCCTGAGCGCAGCACGGCCCTTCGCAGCCCCAGATCGGCCAGCCCCCCTTCTCCCTCAGCACCTGCGCTAATTGGTAGCGCGCGAACACGCTGATTAAGGGCCCTCTCACAGCCTTTTCCTGTACCCCCCACGTCCCATGCGCATTTTTTCTGCATTCACGGTGGCGGCCCTGGGCCTCGCCCTCATCGCCCCGTCGGCCCAGGCCCAGTTCGGGTTCGCGCTGCGCGCCTCGACGCTCGGCCTCGGCGGCGACGTCTCCTACCCGGTGAGCCCCAAGCTCAACGTCCGCCTCGGCGGCTCCTACGTCAACTACTCCCAGTCCCAGGTCATCGACAAGGAGGATTTCTCCGTCCAGTACGACGCCGACGGACACGCCGGCTCCGGGCAAATGCTCGCCGACTTCTTTCCGATGGGCAACATGCTCCGCCTCACCGGCGGCATCGTGCTCAACCTGACCGAGGCCAACGCGAAGGTGTTCTCCGTCAAGCCCTACACGCTCAACGCCGGGCAGCCCGACGAGAAGACGTTCACGCCCGAGCGCATGGGCAGCCTGTCTGCCAAGGTGGGCTACCACAACCTCGTGGCGCCCTACGTGGGCCTGGGCCTGGGCAACCCCACGCGCGGGGGCTTCGGCTTCGAGATCGAGCTCGGCGCGATGTACGCGGGCAAGCCGAAGATCCAGATGGAAGGCACGGGCCTGATCGGCCCGACGGCGAACCAGGCGCCGGAGCTGGAGCGGGGCGTGGAGAGCTTCCGCTTCTTCCCGATGCTCTCGCTCGGCATTTCCTTCGGCAACCGCAAGTGACCTCAACGGGCGCCGCGCTGCGGCAAAGTGCATCGGCGGCGCGCCCAACCATCTTTAGTTCGTTCCTCTGATGAAACCTCAACTGTATACGCGCCTTGCGCTCGGCCTGGTGCTGGGCGGCTCGGCGCTTGGCCTCTCGGCGTGCGACTTCGACGCGGCCAAGGAGGCCTTCGAGAACACCAAGATCGTCCTCGGCCTTGAAAGTCAGAAGACCACCGTCGGCGTGCTCTTCGTCGACGCGGCCACCGGACAGCCGCTCTCGGGCGACTTCGAGGTCCAGTTTACCGGCCCCGACGCCACCACCGTCGTCGACTCCTACGGCGACCCGCTCGCCAAACGCGTCGTGCGCGGCGGAACGGTCGGCTTCTCGATCGCCAACGCCAAAACGCCGAGCACGAGCGCGCCCATCGCCGTGCGCCTCTCGGGCGCCCCGTCAGGGTATCTGCCCATCTCCGAGCAGATCACGCTCACCGACACCGCCGCCGTCTCGGTGAGTGTGCGCGCGGTGCGCCCGGGCACGGCGGCGCAGGGCACGCAGACCGCCTCGGCGAGCGCGAACGCGAGCGCCACGAGCGGCACGGCGAGCGCGGTGGCCGCCACGACGCCCGCAGCGCCGCCGCCGAGCGGCGGTCAGGCGCCGCCGCAGGCAAGCTTGGCCGCGCCGGCAGGCACGACGCTGCGAGGATCGAACAACCAGGCACTCGCCGGCGCGGTGACGGCGACGGTGATCGCGGTCGACCCGGCGCAGCCGCGCTCGTTCGAGCTTCTGCCGGGCGGGCTGAGCACGGGCGGCTTCGGCAAGGTGGCTGCGCCGTCGCGTCTGGCGGTGGCGGCGGGGTACTTCCAGGCGACGGTGGGCGGGGTCGCGGTGGCGTCGATGACGGCGGCGAGCGGGAGCACGCTGACGCTGGAGTTCGGGATTCCACCGACGATGGTGGTCAACCCTCAGACGGGTCAGGCGTGGGCGGCGGGCCAGACGGTGCCGGCGTACCGGTACAGCCTGACGGAGGGATGGGTGGCCGACGGGGACTTCACGGTGGTGTCGCTGGGCAACAACCGGTACTCGGTGCGTGTGACACCGTGCGACCCTGAGCACGGGGTGGTGGGCGGCCGCGGTGACGGTGACGCAGACGCAGACCGTTACCGTAATTGTGAATGCAAATGGCAGCCACAGTGGTTTTATGATAGATATTTCCCAGAATGGATTTTATGTTTATAGTTTCATCGGTCCAAATGCAGATCGAATTCAATTCTTTAATGTACCACTAGTTGGCCCTAATGATAATCGACGAGTATCTGTGTTTTCCTAGTTACTCATTTGACCCTTTCGTCGTTGCACAAGGATCCTCCTGGGACTTCAGTCATCACGGTGAACATCGGCTCACCACCTCCCGAAGTCACCGTGACGGTGACGCCTAAGTGCGCCGATCCCACGAAGGGCCTCTACGTCGACAACCTCCCCTCCGTGTTCCTCTACGCCACTGAGGCAGGACAGAACAACTACTTCTCCGTCGGTGACCTGAGCAAGATCGGGCAGCTCAAATACGCCACCTCGGCCAGCGGCGGCGCGACGAAGAAGGTCGCCTCCGTTCGAGGTGAAGACGACGGCATTCCAGTCCGGCAAGACCTACAACATCATCGGCAACTACGAAGGCATCGCCTTCGGGCCGGAAACGCGCGCGGTGACCGGCACCACGCTGGCGTTCGACTGGGATATCTCCGCAGACCTCTGCTTCTGACCTTCCCGACGCTGGACCTTGCGTGCCCCGGCCTGTACCCGCAGGTCGGGGCGCTTGCGTTTGCCCGATGCGCCCTCGCTCGCCCTCGCGAACCTCATGGGCCGGAGCGCGACGGGCGGAGCGGAGCAGGGTCGCCTCCCCGGTACCGCCTGCCACGCCGGGCATAGGTCTGCCGCCGTTGGGCCTGCGGATGCCTCCACATGCGCCGCGCTTCATCCTGTCATTCCCGCATCGGAATCCAGAGCATCTGTCCCAACAGAAAGGCCCCCCGCCTTTGCGGGGATGACGGAGAAAACGAGGGGCCCGGCCCTCTGCGCCCCGCCTACAACGCGCCCCTACTTGACGACCACGCCGCGCTCGCCGTCGGTCTCGACGAAGCGGAGGCGCCCGCGATCCTCCACATGCGCCCGAGCGATGTGCGGGCCTGGCGCACCGATGGCGTGGCCCACACGGGGACCGCGATGATGGGGCCTGCCTTCACGGACTGCCGGGTCCTGCGCCGCCCTCTCGATGGCCCCGAGACGTTCGAAGCCGTGGCCGAGTTGCCCACAGACGCCCCCTCGTGGTCCACCTCCAGCCGTCCGCCGAGCCTGTCGTGTACGTGGTCGCGGCCCACTTCAGCGACGGCACGGACGTGCGAAGCGACGAGCGCACGGTGGGCGCGCGCGAGGCGCCTTGAGGCCCCTGCGAATCTTCAGGGCGGGGTGATCTTCCCGGCGGTGCGGCGCGTTCGCCGGGAAGATTCGCTGCCTGCTCGCCTGTGGCCCGCTCGTTCGACGTGCCCCGCTTCTACCGGGGCGCCACCCTCACGCAGATCAAAGAAGCGCGCCGCGAGAGCGACCCGCGCAAGCGCGACCTCGCGCCCACGGTGCTCGACTTCGGGCCGTTCCGCGTCAAGCTCGCCCGCCACTTCGGCTTCTGCTACGGCGTCGAGAACGCCATCGACATCGCCTACCGCGCCATCGAGGAGAACCCGGACAAGCGCGTGTTCCTGCTCTCCGAGATGATCCACAACCCGCACGTCAACGCGGACCTGCGGGCGCGCGGGGTGGACTTTCTCCGCACCACGAGCGGCGACGAACTCATCCCGCTCAGCACGCTCACGCCCGAGGACGTGGTCATCATCCCCGCCTTCGGGGCGACGCTCGAAGTGATGGCCCGCCTGCGCGAGCAGGGCGTCGATCCGCTCACCTACAACACCACCTGCCCGTTCGTCGAGAAGGTGTGGAAGAAGTCGGCGCAGATCGGCAGCAAGGGCTACTCGGTCGTCGTGCACGGCAAGCGCGTGCACGAGGAGACGCGCGCCACGTTCTCGCACGCCAAGGAAGACGCGCCCGTCGTCGTCGTGCGCGACCTGGAGGAGGCGCGCCTGCTCGGCGAGGTCATCCTCGGGCAGCGCGACCGCGCGTTCTTCGCTGAGCACTTTGCCGACCGCGCCTCCGAGGGCTTCGACCCCGAGCGCGACCTCGCCCGCATCGGCGTGGTGAACCAGACCACGATGCTCGCCTCGGAGACGCAGGCCATCGCCGAGTACCTCAAGGAGGTCATGGTCGAGCGCTACGGCCCCGACGCGGTGGGCACCCACTTTGCCGACACGAGCGACACGCTCTGCTACGCGACGAACGAGAACCAGAACGCGACGCTCGCGCTCATCGAATCCGGCGCCGACCTCGCGCTCATCGTGGGCGGCTACAACTCGTCCAACACGAGCCACCTCGTCGAGCTGTGCGAGCGCGCCATGCCGACGTACTTTATCCAGTCGGCCGACGAGATGGTCTCGCCCACGCACATCCGCCACTTCGACTTCGGCGCCAAGACCCTCCTCGAAACCGATGGCTGGCTTCCCGCGCAGCGCCCCTTCGATGTCGTGCTCACGGCGGGCGCCTCGTGCCCGGACGCGCTCCTCGAAGAGGTGATCGCCCAGCTGGTGGCCTGGCATCCCGGCGCGCGCACCCTGGAGGAGGTCGGCGCGGCGCTGCTGAACTGACGCGCCTCAGCGGAGCCGCTTCTCGAAGCGGAGGCGGTAGTCGGAGTACGTCGAGTTGAAGTCGGCGCGGACGAGGCGGAAGCCCTGCGAGAGCGCCATCACGGTCATGCCGGGGTGGCGATTCGGGAAGGTGTCGAAGGCGAAGTGCGTGTAGCCGCGCGCCTGGACGTGCTGGAGCATCGCGTCCATGAGCAGCCGGGCCACGCCGCGCCGCCGGTGGCTGCCGAGCACCCCACCCTTGGCCGAGTAGAACGTGAACCGGTTTTCGCGGTAGCCGATCTTGAAGCCGCACGGCACATCGCCCGCAATGGCGACGAGCATGAGCAGGTCTTCGCGCTCAAACGTGTTGATGACGCGCTCTTCCTGGAAGATCGTCCGGTTGAGGGTGCGCACCATCTCGAGCGCATCGAAGCCCACGCGTTCGATCCGCAGCGGCGCGAGGCCGGGGGGGGCGTGGATGGGCTGCATGGGCATGAAGAGGAGACCGAGGCGCGGAACAGCACCCCACCGAAGCCCGGCGCGCGTGGCCCCTATGCCCCGTTCCCGGTGCTTCGTTCCGGCGCCGAAACTTAATCCTTGCGCGCCGCGCCCGCAACCACCCTCGGCAAGGTTGCCTCGTACGGGGGCCGAACGAGCCCCCGCTCGGTCACAATCGCCGTGATGAAGGCCGCCGGCGTCACGTCGAAGGCCGGGTTGTAGACCCGCACGCCGTCCGGCGCCGTCTGCCGCCCGAAGCCGTGCGTCACCTCGCGCGCGTCGCGCTCCTCGATCTCGATGGCCGCTCCGGTGGGCGTGGCGAGGTCCACCGTGGACACCGGCGCGGCGACGAAGAACGGGATCCCGTGCGCCCGCGCGAGCACCGCGAGGCTGTAGGTGCCAATCTTGTTGGCCGTGTCGCCGTTGGCGGCGATGCGGTCGGCGCCGACGAACACCGCGTCCACGCGCTCCTGCGCCATGACGGTGGCCGCCATCGAGTCGGTGATGAGCGTCACGTCCACGCCCGCCTTTGCCAGCTCCCACGCGGTGATGCGGGCGCCCTGGAGAAGCGGGCGCGTTTCGCAGGCGTAGGCCTTGAGGTGCAGCCCGTGCTCCTCGCCCACGAGTAGGGGCGCCACGGCGGTGCCGTAGCCGCTCGTGGCCACGCCGCCCGTGTGGCAGATCGTCATGATGGTCTCGCCGTCGCGCAGGAGCATGAGCCCGTGCTCGCCGATGGCCCGCCCGGCGGCCTGGTCTTCGGCAAAGAGGGCGTCGGCCTCAGCCCGCAGGCGCGCACGCAGGCCCGGCGCATCGTCCGGCGCCGCGTCTACGGCCGCCGCCATGCGGTCGAGCGCATAGAAGAGGTTGACGGCGGTCGGGCGCGTGGCCCGCAGGCGGGCGATGGCGTCACGCGCGGCGGCCTTGGCATCCGGCACCCCGTCGGTGACCGCGAGGCCGACGGCGTGGGCGGCGGCGTGGCCGATGGCGGGGGCGCCACGCACGCGGAGCGCGCGGATGGCCTCTTCCATCGCTGCCACGGTCGTCATCGGCAGCCACAGCTCCTCGGTGGGCAGGCGCGTCTGGTCGAGCAGCAGGAGGGTGCCGTCGGCGTCGTAGCGGAGCGGGAGGACCATGCGCAGGCGTCGGGAGGAGCCGGGGAAATCGCCAAGCCGGCGGGACGATCCCCAGAGCCCAAGTTTCTCGGCGCCGCGCGCTTACTGACCTGCCGAAACAGCGCTAAAGCGGCCCTGCGGGCCCGGCGTCGGCAGGGTGAGCGTCACCGCAGGCGCGTCCCAGAGGCCGGCGTCGAGGCGGGTGCGCAGGCGCTCGGTCTTGGCGCGGGCGGCGTCGAGGCGGACGTCGCCATCGTCGGCCGTCCACACCTTCTCAGGCGCCGGGGCGCGCTTCGCCGCTACCGGGGGCGTGGCGGCAGCCTTCGGAGCCGCCGGCTTCGCCACAACGGGCAGCGTGACGGCGGCGACCGGGGCGGGCGCGGGCGGCGTCACCTCCCGGTCCTGCACCGGGGCCGTCGGGGCGGCGGCGAGCATCCGAGCGGCGCCGGGCGGCGGCGCAGTCACGGTGGTGGGCGCGGCCACGCGCGCGCTCAGCGAGAGCGAGAAGGCGAACCCGCCGAGCGCGAGCGAGCACGCCAGGCCGACCATCGCCCACCCGCGCCGGTGCAGGCGGGCATGGCGCGCGGGCACGCGGTCGTGGCGCAACCCGGGTTGCGCCGGCGCCGGCGCCCCGTGGGCCGCCGCGCGGAAGATCAGGTCGAGCACCGCCGCGTCGGGCGCGTTCTTCGGGCGGGCGTCGAGCCAGGCGCGCGTCGCGGCCAGCACGGCGGCTTCCTCCGCATCGAGCGGTTGCGGCGGCACCCCCGTGGGGATCGGCTCACCGTATGCGTGCAGCAGCGTCTGTAGCTTTGCGTCCATACTGTTGAAAATTGAAAGTTGAAAGACGGTTACTGGTTAATGGGGATCGGTCATCATCAACCATTGACCCACTTTCAACTTTCGATAACCATTTTTCAGGTGCCGTACTCGGTGAACTGGTCCTTGCCCGCCCGGGTCATCATCTTGCGCAGGTTGAGCAGCGCGTAGCGCATCCGCCCCAGTGCCGTGTTGATGGACACGTCGGTGATTTCGGCGATCTCGCGGAAGGTGAGTTCGCTCTCGTGGCGCATGAGCAGCACGTCGCGCTGCTCGGGCGGCAACTGCTGGATGCACGCATTCAGGAAGGCGCTCCGGTCGGTGTCGTGCATGACCTCGTCGGCCACGTCGGCGCTGGCGTCGGCGAGGCGGTCCCAGAAGCTCGTCTCGTCCTCATCGGAGCCGTTGGAAACGTCCTGCCACTTTTTGCGGCTGCGGAGGTGGTCGAGGGCGGCGTTGCGGGCGATGCGCATCACCCAGGGCAGCCAGCGGTCCTGGTGCGTGTAGGTGGCCCGCTCGCGCTGCATGGCCGCCACGACGCGCAGGAAGGTCTCCTGAAAGAGGTCGTTGGCCACCTCGCGGTCGCGCACCATGCCGAGCAGGTAGCCGAAGATGCGCTCCTGATGGCGGGCCACAAGGCGCCGGAAGGCATCCTGGTCGGTCCCTTCGAGGTAGCGCTGGACGAGCTGTTCGTCGGTCATCGTGGCGAGCGGCGCGGCCGAAGCAGCCGGGATGGAGGTGCGCTGGGAAGACCCGGAGGTACGCGGAGCGGAACGGACCATGAGGCGAAGATATTGCGACGGGGGAATGCGTCCCGGTCGTTGGCGTTGAGCGCGGGTGCGCTCCGGTCGCCTACGGGGCTGTATCGCCTCCGTTGCAAAGGTCCGTCCACTGCCCCCGCTTATGCCTGCTCCTGTTGCCGATCCCCCCGGAAAGGGGGCCGAACGGCGCGATTTCGGCTTCGAAACGCGCATGCTCCACGCCGGCCACGTGCCCGACGCCGCCACGGGCGCGCGGGCAGTGCCCATTTATCAGACCACCTCGTATGTTTTTGAGGACACCGATATGGCCGCGCAGCTCTTCGAGCTGAAGCAGTACGGCAATATCTACACGCGCCTGATGAACCCCACGACGGCGGTGCTGGAGGAGCGCCTGGCGAGCCTGGAGGGCGGCACCGGCGCCGTGGCCACGAGCAGCGGCATGGCCGCGCAGTTCGCCGCGCTCATGACGATCCTGGAGCCGGGCGAGGAGATCGTGGCGTCTGCCCACCTCTACGGCGGCACCGTCACGCAGTTTGTGCACACCTTCCGCAAGCTCGGCGTGACCACCCGCTTCGTGGACCCGACGGACCCTGACGCGTGGGCGGCGGCCATCACCCCGAAGACGCGCGTGCTCTACGGCGAGACCATCGGCAACCCCTCCGGCGCCGTGCTCGACCTCGCGGCGGTGGCAGACGTGGCGAAGGCGCACGGGGTCCCGCTCGTGATCGACAACACGTTCTGCACGCCGTATCTCTGCCGCCCGCTCGAACACGGCGCCGAGATCGTGCTCCACTCGACCACCAAGTTTATCGGCGGGCACGGCACGTCCATTGGCGGGGCGGTGGTGGACGCCGGGACGTTCGACTGGTCGAAATACGCGACGCTCGCCGAGCCCTCCGGAGCGTACCACGGGCTCAAGTTCTACGAAACGTTTGGCCACTACGCGTACCTGATGAAGGTGCGCGTGGAGACGATGCGCGACGTGGGCGTGAACCCGTCGCCGTTCAACTCCTTCCAGATCCTCCAGGGCCTCGAAACGCTGTCCATGCGCATGGACCGGCACGTCGCGAACGCGCAGGCGGTGGCCGAATTCCTCGCCGATCACCCGAAGGTGGCGTGGGTCAACTACGCCGGCTTGCCCAGCAGCCCGTACCATGCGCTCGCGCAGCGGTACACGCCGAAGGGGCCGGGGGCCGTGTTCTCGTTTGGCCTGCAGGCGAAAAGCGGCGAGGAGCGCGCCGCCGGCAAAGCGTTCATCGAAGCCCTGGAGCTGTTCTCCCACCTCGCCAACGTGGGCGACGTGCGCAGCCTCGTGATCCACCCGGCGAGCACGACCCACCAGCAGCTCTCCGACGACGAGCTCCGCGCGGCGGGCGTGCGCCCCGAACTCATCCGCCTCAGCGTCGGCCTCGAAACGCTCGACGACCTGCTCTGGGACCTCGACCGCGCCCTCGACGCGGTCTAGGCAAAGAACGGGCGCCGTACGACATGCGACGTACGACAGCCCGATCATCCTTCCCAGTCGCATGTCACCAACGTCGCCCGTCGCATGTCCCTCAACTCCATCCTCACCCCCGAGCAGGACGCCGCCTACGGCGATCCGGCCGTGATCCAGCGCGTGCTGCGCGACACCAAGACGGTCGCGCTCGTGGGGCTCTCGAAAGACCCCCAGAAGGCGAGCCACTTTGTCGCCACGTACCTCCAGTCGGAAGGCTACCGCGTCATTCCCGTCAACCCGACCGTCACAGGTACGCTGCTCGGCGAGACGGTTTACCCGGACCTGCTGAGCATCCCGTCCGACATTCAGGTAGACCTTGTGGACGTGTTTCGCGGGGCCAATCATGCGCCGGAGTTGGCGCGGCAGGCCGTCGAGATCGGCGCGAAGGCGCTGTGGCTGCAGCTGCGCATCGTGTCGGACGAGGCCGGCGAGATCGCGCAGGCCGCCGGCCTCGACGTGGTCATGGACCGGTGCGTCAAGATGGAGCACGGGCGCTACGCGGGGAGCCTGCACTGGGTGGGCATGAACACGGGCATCCTGACCGCCCGCCGCGCCCGGCGCTGAGGGGCAGGCCCGGCAGGTTTTTCCGGCCCATTTGGCCCGATTCCGGAGTTTCGCTTGCGGGGGCTTGTGCAGCGGGCGTTTCTGACCGATTCTTACGACGTGGCAACATCTTTGCTACATCCCGCCTGACCCCCGGAGATGCCCGCATCAAAAAAGCCGCCCGTTGCGGGGCGGCCTTTTGTGTGCTCGAAGGGATTCGAACCCCTGACCTTTGGAACCGGAATCCAACGCTCTATCCAGCTGAGCTACGAGCACCCGGTCCTTCAACATACGCCGCGCCCGCCCCGGCCGTCAAGGCGCGCCCGCCTTCTGCACAGGCCCTTCGCCTCCCTCGCAATCCCGCCCGGCCCCCTCCGCGATGGACGAGATTCTCCGCCTCGCTGCCCAGCTTGAGCAAGCAGCCACCCCTCCCGACGACACCACGGACGCGCACCTGGTGGAGCGTTTCCTGACGCAGCCGTCGCTCGCCTACGTCGAGCTGCTCGAACGCTACACGTCCGTCATCCTGCGCATGGTGCGCCGGTCGTTCCGCGACCAGGACGAGGTGATGGAGGTCTACACCGCCGTATGCGAGCGCCTGCGCGCCGGCGACTACGTGGCCCTGCGGCGCTTCCGGGTGGGCGTGCCGATCATGCCGTGGCTGAGCGTGGTGGTGGCCAACGCCTGCCGCGACCGCCTGCGCCGCAAGCACGTCGGCGCGGTGCCCAAGAGCCTCGCCCGCCACCTCGACCCGCGCGAGCAGCTCATCTACCGCTACCACTTCGGCCACCGCGTGCCGCCCGAAGACGTCGCCGAGATGGTGGCGCGCCAGGGCCTGCCGTGCTCGCCGCTCGACGTCGTCAAGACGGTCGAGCGCATCCAGTCGCTCCTCGGCACCGCCCAGCGCTACCGCCTGCTCCGGGGCATCGCCGCCAAGCGCACCACCGAAAGCCTCGACGACCTCGTCGAGCAGGGCCTTGAGCGCGCCACCGACCCCGGCGAAGGGCTCGACGAGGCGCTCGCCGAACGCGAGACGGTGGACCTGCTCGGCGAATCGCTCCGCGCGCTCACGCACGAAGACCAGCTGCTCGTCCAGCTCCGGTTCGAGCAGGAGCTGTCGGCGCCCGAGATCGCGCAGATCCTGGGGATGCCGGACTACAAGGTCGTCTACACGCGCCTGCGCACGATTCTGAACCGCCTCCGCCGCGTCCTCGAAGCGCGCGGGGTGTAATACCAAGTCCGGCCCAACGGTCTGGGAATGCCCGCCGGATGATGGATCATGGATGATGGATCATGGATGATGGCCAGAGAGCAAAGCTGGGCGTCTCTGACCTTGATCGATGATCCGTGATCAACCCGGTGATCCCTCACGGTTCAACCGGATCTGGTGTAAAGAGATCGTCCTGGCAGTGGCGCCTCCGGATGCGCGTTGGCGCACGATGAACCGCACCGCACTGGCCGCAAACGGGCACGAGGCATTGTGCCCCTGCCCTGCACCCTGATCTCACACTGGAGGCAAGAGCCGGGGCACGCGGCAACAGGAGGGTGCTCGCGGCGAACGGCATACAGGAGGGGCGGGCTCGGGGGTCGTATGTTGCAGCATCCCGCCCTGCCCGTTTGATGCGCCCTCCGCCCGCCCCCGGGCCCTCGCCCCCGCGTGCCGGACTGACCAGCGCGGCCCCGAATCCGCTGCTCGGGGAGCGTTCGCCGCTGCTCGTGCTTGCGGCGGTGTTCGTGGGGGGCCTGCTCGTGGTGCGGATGGTGTTCTACCTCGTGCTCGGGATGCTCGTGCGCGTGCGTCATGGCGTCGGCCTGGACGCGCTGATCGTGTCGTACCAGATCGGAGCGTTGCGCTTTCCCTACGATGTGATCGTGGCCAACGCGGTGGCACAGGCGGTAGGCCTCGGCGGCGTGGCGCTGCTGGGCGCGCGCCTGCACACAGCCCGCGTGAGCGCCTGGCTGCACCTCAGCGGCGCGCCCCCTGCGGCCTTCGGCCTCGCCCTGGTAGGCCTGCTCGGGCTCGTGCCGCTCGTGCAGCTGCTCAGCACGTTCAACGCCTACCTGCCCCTGCCGTCGTTTCTGCGCACGCTGGAGCAAACGCAGCTGTCGCTCTTCGACCGGGTGCTGAGCCCGGATGCCCCCGGCGTGTTCGTGCTCGTCGTGGCGACACTCGCGCTGGCACCGGCGCTGTTCGAGGAAACGTTTTTCCGCGGCTATGTGCTGCGGCAGAGCCACATCGGGCGCACCGGCACCGGGGCGATCCTGCTCTCGGCGCTGCTGTTTGCGCTCTACCACGGGCGGTTCGGGCAGCTGTTGCCGCTGCTCGCGCTCGGCGTCTACCTCGGCTTCGTGGCCTTCGTGAGCGGCAGCGTGTGGCCCGGTATCGTCGCGCATTTCGTCTACAACGCGGGCCTCATCACCGCGGCGGCGCTCGCGGCCTCGCCGGACCGGGTGCCCGAACTCGAAGCGTGGACCCTCCTGCCCGGCACCGCCCTGGTCGTGCTTTCGATGCGGTCGTTGCTCGCTCGTCGCGCCCTGCCGGTAGCGGCAGCCCCTCCCCCGTCCGTTTCTTGGAGGCCTCCCCGTTGATCCACTTGACCCTACCCGGATGACCGATCCGCAGAACTACGAAGGCTGGGTGCCCGCCTTCACCGCCAACACCGACTACGAAGCCGACTTCGTGCGCGACCGCCTCGGCGACAGCGGCATCCCCGCCGTCGTGCTCACGCAGCGCGACCACGTGTTCAACCTCACCGTGGGCGAACTCGCGCAGGTCTACGTGCTCGTCCCGCCCGACCGCGCCGCCGAAGCTGCCGCGCTCGTCAGCACGCCCATCATCTCCGACAGTGAGCTGGAAGCCGCCGCGATGAGCGCCTCGCCCGTCTCGCCGGACGCCTACAGCCCCGAGGCCGAGGCCGCCCTCGACTCGGGCATCGAGCAGATCTCCTTCGGCGTGCCCGACGACACCACCTTCAGCGAAGGCCGGGACGCGCCCGAGCGCGAGGACGTGCCGCCGCTTCCGCCCCTGTAACGCGCATGGCGGCCCCGGCTCCGGCCCGCTCCAACGGCACGCTCCGCGTGCTCACCGCGCTCGTCGGGCTTCCGCTCGTGATCGGGGCGGTGTGGCTGGGGGGCTGGGTGTTTGGCGTGCTCATGGCCGCTGTGTGCGTGGGCGCGCAGCGCGAGCTGTACGCGCTCACGAAGGCCGCCGGGGCCACGCCGAAGAGCCTGTGGGGGATGGCGGCGGGCGCCTGCCTCGTGCTCGCGCCGCTGCTGCCGTCCCTGTGGCTCGCCGCCCTCCTGCTCGGCGTGGCGTATTTCTGCACGCTCCCCTTCCGAAACGACCGCTCGAACCCCGTGCTCGACGCCGCGGCGACGTTCGGGGGCGTCGTCTACCCGACCGCGATGCTCGGGATGCTCGTGCCGCTGCGCCTCTACACGGACGCGCAGCTGCCGGGCAACGAGGCGTTCTGGGCCACGCTGAGCGTCTTCCTGCTCGTCTTTGCCACCGACACGGCGGCCTACTACACGGGCCGCGCCTTCGGCAAGCACCCGCTCGCGCCGAAGGTGTCGCCGAAGAAGACGTGGGAGGGCGCCATCGGGGGCGTGCTGGGCGCGGCGGCCACGGCGGCGGCGCTCAAGCTCACCGTGCTGCCGTCTGTGCCGTGGTGGGGGATCGTCGCGCTCGGCGTGGCGGCGGGCTTCGTGAGCCCCCTCGGCGACCTCGCCGAGAGCCGCCTCAAGCGCGCCGTGGGCGTCAAGGACTCGGGCACGATCCTGCCGGGCCACGGCGGCCTGCTCGACCGCTTCGACGCGCTCACCGTCATGGCCCCGCTCGCCTACGCGATCTTCCGCTGGGCGCTCGCCTGAACCGGCGCGGCAGGGGAGCGGTGGGGATCGGATGGGGACAACCTCGGCCCGGCTGCCGCGTTGATCCGGCTCCCCCCTGCCGTGCCTGTGACCGACCGCCTGATCCACCGGATGCCCGATGCGCTCGCCAACAAGATCGCGGCGGGCGAAGTGGTGCAGCGGCCGGCCTCGGCGCTCAAGGAACTCGTCGAAAACAGCCTCGATGCGGGCGCCGAACGCATCGACGTGCGCCTGCTCGGCGCGGGCTCGACGCTCGTGCAGGTGACGGACGACGGGGCGGGCATGAGCCGCGCGGACGCGGTGGAGAGCTTCACGCGCCACGCCACGAGCAAGCTGCGCGAGGCGTCCGACCTCGACTGCCTCCGCACGCTCGGCTTCCGGGGCGAGGCGCTCGCGTCCATCGGCGCCGTTGCCCAGGTGGAACTGCGCACCCGGCGGATGCACGACGAAGCGGGCACGCGCGTGCGCGTCGACGGGAGCCGCGCGGGCGCGCCCGAGCCCTGCGCCACGCCGCCCGGCACGAGCGTGGCCGTGCGCAACCTGTTCTTCAACGTGCCCGCCCGCCGCGCCTTCCTGCGCAGCCCGGCCACCGAATACCGCCACTTGCTCGAGAGCTTCCAGGCGCTCGCGCTCTCGCACCCGGACGTCGCCTTCACGCTCGCCCACGACGACGCCGACGTGTACCGCCTCCCCGTGGCCGACACCGACGACCCCGCCGCGCGCCTCGCCCACCGCATCGGCACCCTGTTCGAGCGCGGCCTGGAGACCGACCTCGTGCGCGTGGAGGAGGCGACCGGCTACCTCACCGTGCGCGGCTTCGTGGCCCGCCCCGAGCGGCACCGGCGCGTGCGCGGCGAGCAGTTTCTCTTCGTCAACCAGCGCGTCGTCAAAAACCGGGCGATCGACCACGCCGTGCTGAGCGCCTTCGAGGGGCTGCTGCCGGAGGGGGCGTATCCGTTTTATACGCTGTTTCTCGAACTCGACCCCTCGCACGTCGACTGCAACGTGCACCCCGCGAAGGCCGAGATCAAGTTCGACGACGAGAAGGGCGTCTACGCGTTCGTCCGCACCGTCGTGCGCCGCGCGCTCGCCCAGGCGGACCTCGTGCCGCTCATCACCTCCGGCAGCATCCTGCCCGAGGCCACGCTTGCGCCGGGGCCGATGCACGCGCCCGAAGGCGCCTTTGAGACCTTCGCCCTCGGCTCCCGCGCCGATGGGGGCCTGCGCCTGCTGCCGGGCGAGGGGCCCGCGTTCCCGACCTTCCCCGCCCCGGCGTTCGCCGACGGTGACGATGCGCCCGAGCAGTCCACGCTCTTCGAGGCCAACACGACCGCCCGCGACGAGGCGGAGCCGGCGAAGGGCTCGCGAGCCCGCCGTGCTGTTCCAGCTCCACGAGCAGTATGTCGTCACCTCGATTCGGTCGGGGCTGCTCGTGCTCGACCAGCAGGCGGCGAGCGAGCGCATCGGCTTCGAAAAGGCGCTCCAGACAATGGAGAGCGGCTTCGGCCTCGCCCAGCAGCTCCTGTTTCCGCACACGGTAGACCTGACGGCGCCGGACCTGGCGCTCGTCAAGGAGCTGCACGCCGACCTGCGGGCGCTCGGCTTCGACCTGGAGTTTTTCTCCGGGCGCTCGCTCGTTGTGCGCGGCGTTCCGGCGGGCGTCCATGCGGGCGACGAGCGGACGATCCTCGAAGACGTGCTCGCGTCGTTTCGGGGCTACCGCGAGGGGCCGCGCCTGCGCCGCCACGAAGCGCTCGCGCGGGCGATGGCGCGCCGCTCGGGCGTCCGGCGCGGGCAGCGGCTCTCGGCGGTGCAGATGCGGACGCTCATCGAGGAGCTGTTCGCCTGCGAGATGCCCACCGTGGCCCCCGATGGCCGCCCGACGTACGTGCGCCTGTCGGTGGACGAACTCGCGCGGCGCTTCGAGACGCGCGGCGGCCCTTCGGCCCCCTAGCCCGGTGCCGCGCCGCGTTGCCGACGTGCCCGGCGTGCTCCGCGCCCGCCTCGACGCGCTCGGCGTGACCGGCCCGGTCGTGGTGGGCGTGAGCGGCGGTCTGGACTCCACCGTCCTCCTCGACGCGCTCGTGCGCGTGGGCGTGGGCGTGCGAGGCCGTCCACGTCCACCACCACCTGCGCGGCCCCGACGCCGACGCCGACGCCGCCCACGCCGCCGCCCTCGTGCACGCTTGCGCGGCGTGCCCTTCACGCGCGTAGACGCCGCCGACCCGCCCGCCACCGGACGGCAGGCGTGGGGCCGTGCGCGCCGCTTCCGCGCGTTTCTGGACGCCGCCCATGCGTGCGGCGCCGCGTTCGTCGCCACCGCGCACCACGCCGACGACCAGGCCGAGACGGTGCTGCTGGCCCTCCTGCGCGGCACCGGCGTGCGGGGCCTCGCGGGCATGGCCGAGGCGCGGCCGCTCGCAGGCGGCGTGACGCTCGTCCGCCCGCTTCCTCACGCTCCCGCGCGCCGCGCTGCGCGCCTACGCCGAGCAGCACGGGCTCGCCTGGCGCGAGGACGCCTCCAACGCCGACCTGCACTACCGGCGCGCCGCCCTGCGCCACACCGTCCTGCCCGCGCTCGACGCGCTCGTGCCCGGCGCCGCCGCGCGGATCGCGCACGCCGCCCGCGCCGTGCAGGCCGAGCGCCACCTCGCCGCGCCCGCCCGCGCCGCCCTGCGCCGCCGCGCGCTCCTGCCCACGCCCCTCGGCGGACGCGTCGCCACCGCCGCCCTCACGGGCCTGCCCGAGGCCCTCCGCCACGCCGTCCTGCTCGACGCCGCGCGCCGGTTTCTGCCCGCCCTGCCTGTCTCCGCCCGTCTCGCCACCCGCCTCGACGCGCTCCTCAGCGCCCCCGTCGGGCGGCAGCTGCGGCATCCGGCGGGCACCGTGTACCGCCTCCGGAGCGGCCTCGGGTTCGTGCGCCCCGAAACGTTCGCGCCGATGACGCTGCGCGTGGGCGAGACGGTGCAGGTGCCCGGCGGCGCGATCTCGCTGGAGGAGCACACCCGCCCGGCGGCCTTCCCTCGCGATCCTGCCGTGGCGTGGTTCGACGCTGACGCGCTGCGCCTGCCGCTCACCGTGCGGCGCTGGGCGCCTGGCGACCGGATGCGGCCCTTTGGCAGTGCGGAGGCCGTGCGGGTGAGCGACCTGCTCACCAATGCCCGCGTCGAGCCGGACGCGCGCGCGATGCAGGCCGTGGTGACCGATCCTGGCGGCACGCTCGTGGCGCTGCCCGGCGTGCGCGCGGCCCACGTAGCGCCCCTCACCGAGGCCACCCGGCGCGTGCTGCAGCTTCGGTGGGCGCCGTCCGTTGTGCGGTAGCGCACCGAGGGTTTCACACAAAGGCGCCCGAGCCGCCGGAGCCGCCGCCTTATACTTTAAGCCTTGCCGCCGCCGATGATGCCCGTCCCCGCGACCGACCGCGCCCTGCATCCGTTCGCCCCTGCCGACGATGGCTCGATCCTGTGCCGGGGGGAACGGTTTGTGCCCTACCTCTCGCGCGAGCAGCTCCAGGCCCGCATCGAGGAGATGGGGCGCGCGATCTCGGACGACTACGCGGGCAAGCAGCCCATCCTGATCGGCGTGCTCAACGGCGCCTTCGTGTTCATCGCCGACCTGATGCGCACGCTCACGATCGACTGCGAGGTGGACTTCCTCAAGCTCTCCTCCTACGGCGCCGCGAAGGTGTCCAGCGGGCAGGTGACGGAGCTCAAGCGCGTCGATGCCAAGCTGGCCGGGCGCCACGTCATCGTGGTGGAAGACATCGTGGACACGGGCCAGTCGATGCGCTACATGCTCGACGGCCTTGCGGAGCTCAACCCGGCCTCCGTGCGCGTGGCCACCCTTCTCGACAAGGCTGGGGCGCGCCAGGTGGAGGTGCCGCTCGACTACATCGGCTTCCAGATCCCGAACCTGTTCGTGCTCGGCTACGGCCTCGACTACGGCCAGCTCGCCCGCAACCTCGCCGACCTCTACATCCTCGACGAGCCCGCACCCGGCGCGGCGGACTGAGCGTTCGGCAGGACGGCATCGAGGATCAAGCGCCGCAGGTCGTCGAGGCCCTTTCCGGTTTCGCTGCTCGTGAACACGACGGGCGCGTCTTCGAGGTTGAAGCGCATGAGCGTGCCGAGGAGCGCGCGCAGTGTGGCGGCCCGCGCGTTGCCGGAGATCTTGTCGCCCTTGGTGAGCACGACGGCGTAGCGCGCGGGGTCTACGGTCCCCATCACGGCCTCGTCGAGCGCCGTGGGGGCGTGGCGGCTGTCTACGAGGTGCAGGAGCAGGCGGAGGGGCTCGCGCTGCGTGGCGTACATCGCGATGGTGCGGGCCCAGCGGTCGCGCTCGGTCTGCGAGAACTTGGCGTAGCCGAGGCCGGGGAGGTCTACCACGTAGAAGGCCTCGCCCATGCGGAAGAAGTTGGCCTCGCGCGTTTTGCCGGGCGTGCGCGACACGCGGGCGAGCGCCTTGCGCCCGGTGAGCGCATTGAGCAGGCTCGACTTGCCCACGTTGGAGCGCCCCAGGAAGGCAACCTCGGGCAGGCCGTCCTTGGGCATCCCGTCGAGGCGGGTGGCGCCGAGGGCGAACACGGGCTGGCGGAAGAGGGCGTCGGGCTTGGCCATGCGGCAAGATACCGGGCGACGAGGCGGGCGTCTGTGGGGATTTCGCCCGCAGCGACGCGCCCAAACGATGGGCTTGTCTTTGGGCGGCGCGTCCGTTACGTTGGGGGCACACCTAACCCTCCATCGTCATGATCCGCAACATGGGCATCCTCGACCGGGGCATCCGCTTTGCCGTAGCCCTGCTCATCGGCCTGCTCTACGGCATGGGCGAGCTTTCGGGCACCGCCGCCACCGTGCTGGGCGTGCTGGCGCTGCTGCTCGTCGCCACGAGCTTCGTCGGCACGTGCCCGCTCTACCTGCCCTTCGGCCTGGACACCCGCATCAAGGATACCGCGCCGTCACGGCGTAAGGGCCGCCGGTAGCATCTGCTGTTCCTACGCCGCAACGGCTGCCTCGTCCACGAACGGCGCAGCCGACCGCGTAGCGAACCATACGGTGCTCCGGCGCGGCGACGCACGCCGCAGGGCGGGCCGGGCAGGCGCCTGCCCGCACGTCGGCGAGGGGGGCGGCTTTGCCGGGGCCGCTCACGAGGAAGACGGCGTGGCGGCTCCGGTTGAGGAGCGCGAGCGTCATGGTCATGCGGTCGCGCACGGGCGAGGCCGGGGGCGCGTGCGTGTGAACCGCGAGGTGGTCGCCGTGGTCGAGGGGCGCGCCGGGAAAGAGCGAGGCGGTGTGGCCGTCGTCGCCCATGCCGAGCACGGCCACGGTCACGCCGCCGTTCGGGCCGAGCAGCTTGCGCAGGCAGCGCGTCGTAGGCGTCGGCGGCAGCCTCAGGGGCGCAGCGCCGTGTCTACGGGGTGGACGTGCGCGGGCGGGATCGGCGCGGCGCCGAGGAGGGTCTCGCGGAGCAGGCGCACGTTCGAGTCCGGATCGTCGTGCGGCACGCAGCGGTCGTCCACCCAGACCACGTGCAGGCGCTCCCAGGGCACCTCCAGCGTGGCGAGGCGGCGGTAGAGCGGCCCCGGCGTCGAGCCCCCGCTGACGGCGAGCACGAGCGGCGCCTCCGGCGGCGCGGCGCGCAGGCAGGCCGCCACAAAATCAGCCGCCGCGTGCGCCGCCTCCACGGGCGTGGGATAGATGCGGAGATCCATGGGAATGGTCAATGGTCAACAATGAATCGTCAATGGCCCATGGGATGCAGGAAGCACAGAGGGTGGCTGATTCCCTTCTGGTTCATCCGTTGGCCATTGACCATTGGCTGTTGACCATTGACCATTCCTCACAGCTTCTCAGCCGCCTCTGGACCCCAGGTGCCCGGGGCGTACGGATGCACGGCGCGGTGGCGCTTGAGGATCGGGTCGTAGAGCGCCCAGGAGGCTTCCACCTCGTCGGCGTGGACGAACAGCGTCTGGTCGCCGCGGATGAGGTCCTCGACGAGCGTCCGGTAGGCCGGGGGCGGCTCGCCGAAGGCCGCGTCGTAGTCGAAGTGGAAGTTTTGCGGCTCGACGGTGAAGCCGTCGCCGGGCTTTTTGACGCCGAAGGAGAGCGAGAAGCCCTCTTCGGGCTGGATCTCGATGCGGAGCACGTTGGGGGGCACCACGCACCCGTCCATCCCCCGGAAGAAGGCCACCGGGGCCGCGCGGAACGTGACACGGATCTCGGTGCGGCGCTTTTTGAGGGCCTTGCCGGTGGTGAGCACGAACGGCACGCCCTCCCAGCGCCAGTTGTTGACGTGCAGGCGGATCGCCGCAAACGTCTCCGTCTCCGACGCCGGCACGACGCCCTTGAGGCCCCGGTAGGCCGGGATCTCCTTGCCGTCGAGCGTGCCCGCCTCGTACTGCCCGAACACCACGTCGCGCCCGGTGATGGGCTGGGTGGAGCGGAGCACCTTCACCTTTTCGGCGCGGATGAAGTCGGCCTCGGGCACGGCGGGCACCTCCATCGCGGTGAGCGTGAAGAGCTGCGTGAGGTGGTTCTGGATCATGTCGCGCACCGCGCCGGCGCTGTCGTAGTAGGCGCCGCGCGTGCCCACGTCGAGGTCTTCGGTCACGTGGATGTCCACCCGCTCGATGCTGTCCCGATTCCAGAGCCGCTCGAAGATGGGGTTGGCGAGCCGGAAGACGATGAGGTTCTGGACGGTCTCCTTGCCGAGGTAGTGGTCGATCCGGTAGATCTGGCTCTCGTCGAAGTGCTGGTGCAGGAGCGCGTTGAGCGCCTGCGCGGTGGCGAGGTCGTGCCCGAAGGGCTTCTCGACGACAAGGCGCACCCAGCCGTCGCCCTCGGCCCGGTTCATGCCCGTGCGGCCCAGCCACTCGGCGGTCATCCCGAAGGCGCCGGGCGGAAGGGCGAGGTAGTGGATGCGGTTGGGTCCGAGGCCGTGCTTGTCGGCCAGGCGGTCGGCGTAGTGCTTGACGCGCTCGTAGTCGTCGGGCGTCGGGTCGCCGTCGAGCGAGATGTAGTGGAGCGCGCGTTTGGCCCACGCCGTCGCCTCACGGGCCTTGAGGCCGCCGAGTTCGACCATCCCCTTGATGGCTTCGGCGCGGAATTCGGCCTCGCTGTACTCGGTGCGGCTCACGCCCAGCACGCGGATGTTGACGTCCGGGTGCGCCCGCATGAGGTCCACGAGCGCCGGGAGCACGAGGCGCTTCGAGAGGTCGCCGGTGGCGCCGAAGAGGAGGAAGAGGTGCGGGTCCATCGATATGCGATCTACGACGTGCGACATGCGATCTACGAGGGGCAACCGGCCCCGATGAAGCGGAATGGCTTCGGTGGAGGCCGCACGTCGTAGCTCGCCAGTCGCACGGTTCAGCTGGGGTCGTGCTTGGGGCTTGGCGTCGCCACCTTCGAGGGGGTTGGGCGGAAGCGCGGCCGGGTCGAGCTTGACGTACGGAGTGGCCGCCGAACTCGGAGCGGAGCGCGGCGAGCATCCGGTCGGTGTAGGAGTTGTCCACGCGCGAGCGGATGCGCTCCAAGAGCGCCGCCGTGATGACGGGCGCGGGCACGTTGAGGTCGATCGCCTCGGCGACGGTCCAGCGGCCCTCGCCGGAGTCGGCCACGATGGGCGCGATGCCGTCGAGCGAGGGGTTGTGGTCGAGGGCCTTGGCGGCGAGGTCGAGCAGCCACGAGCGGATGACCGAGCCGGTGCGCCAGATCTCGGCCACGTTGGCCACGTCGTAGGCAAACGGCGTCTTGGCCTCCAGGATGTGGAAGCCCTCGGCGAAGGCCTGCATCATGCCGTACTCGATGCCGTTGTGGACCATCTTGGCGAAGTGCCCGGCGCCGGTGGGCCCCACGCGCCCCCAGCCCCGGTCGGGCGCGGGCGCAAGCACCTCGAAGAGGGGCCGCAGGCGTTCGACGGCCTCCTCGGGCCCGCCGATCATCATGCAGTAGCCTTCCTTGAGGCCCCAGATGCCCCCGCTCGTGCCGGTGTCCACAAAGTGCAGCCCGGCGGCCTTGAGCGTTTCGCCGCGCACGACGGAATCGGTGTAGCGCGAGTTGCCCCCGTCGATGATCGTGTCGCCGGGCGCGAGCAGGGCGGCCACGGCCGTCACGACGGCGTTGGTGGGGCCGCCCGCCGGGACCATCACCCACACCGCGCGCGGGCCGTCGAGCCGGGCCACGAGGTCTTCGTAGGAGCGTGGCGCCCTCGGCGCCCTCGGCCACGGCGGCCTCGACGCTCGCCGCGTTGATGTCGTAGGCGACGACGCGGTGGCCGCCGAGCACGAGGCGGGCGGTCATGTTGAGGCCCATCTTGCCGAGCCCGACCATGCCGAGGCTCATGGGCCGGTCGGTCTGGTGCGGGGGCTGGTGAAGGGCTTCGGCGTGCGGGGGCGGGGCCGCCATCGGGGCGGCAGGGGCGTCGGCCATCGGTGGAGGGGAGAAAGCGCAGGTGAGGCCTCCTGCACCCACAAGCCCCCCGGGAAGGTCCGCCGCCCGCGTTACGCGCCCGCCACGACCGGACGTGCAACACCCGCCGCGCCGCCTGTTCGATGCCGAGGGGCAGGCGCCGCAAGTAGGCGCCCACCCTGCCTCAGCCGTCTGTGCGGCCGGGCCTGAGCGCCGGAAGCCGGGCCTCCAGGCCGGGCACGCCCAGCCGGGCGTCCTGCATCCGCTGGTCGAAGGCGAAGGCGTGGGTGGGTACGACCGGCCACGGGCGCCCGAGCTTCGCGGCGAGCGCGCACGCGACGTCGTAGAACGTCCAGCCGTCGTTGCTGTCCACGAGGTAGAGGCCGGGGCGCGCGGTGGCCGCGCGGGCGAGCGCGGCGGCCGTGTCGGCGAGAAACGAGCAGGCGGGCAGCCAGCGCGTGCTCGCCGCGACGCGCCCGTGCTGGGCTACCTGCGCGGCCATCCACGCGCCGAGGTGGTTGCCGCCGTCGCCGGGGTCGTCGCCGATCTGCCAGCCGAGCCGGACGATGCGGGCCTCGGGATGCTGCGCGGCCACGCGCGCCTCGGCGGCCCGTTTCTGCGCGCCGTAGCCCGCCAGCCGCATCCGGCACCGAGGCCACCGAGAAGGGCCCGCGCGCGTCGTCGGAGAAGACCATGACGCTGCTCGTGAACACGAAGCGCACGCCGAGTTGCCGCGTGAGCCAGGCGAGTTCGCTCGGCCAGTGGACGTTGACGAGGTCGGCCTCATCCGCTCGCCCCGTCGGCTGCGAGGCGATGGCGAGGTGAAAGAGCACGTCCGGCGCCACGGCGCGCACAGCAGCGCTCCATCGCGGCGTAGTCGTCGGGGGGCGCCGCCGCGCGGTCCCACGCCACGACCTCGTGCCCGCTCGCGCGCAGGTGCGCCGTGAGCGCCCGCCCGACGGTGCCGGAGGCGCCGGTGAGGAGCGCCTTCATGTGCCCGCGCGCAGCAACGTGACCACGGCCTCCACGACCCGGCGACGGCTCTCCTCGGAGAGGTGTCCCAGGATGCTCGCGACCAAGTGGTCGTTCGCCGTGAAGAGCTTTCCCGGGCGGGCATAGCTCACCACCGGCAGGGCCCCTGCGGCGAACGCTTCTGCGCCGAGGGCAATGGCGCGCGGGTCTGCGTAAGGCTTGCTCGTCACCTGCAGCAGCACGTAGTCTCCACGGCCCACGTCAGCCAGCACCACCGCCGGCCGAAGCTTGGCGCTCGTGAGGTCTGAGAACGGGAAACGAACGGCGACTACGGCGCCGGCTGAAAGGGGGCCCATGCAGCGTCTTCGGCAGGATCGTTCCAGTCGGACAGGGCCGCCTCGCTCGCGCAGGCCAGGTCCGCCGCTTCGTCGTCCAGCAGCGTCACAAGCGCCCGGGCCTGAGCCGGCAACCGGTGGGGTTCGAGCAGGCGAAGGCGACCATCGGCCTCCACCACCGCTTCAAAGGTTCTGAGCATCGCACCGGTGGATTGCACGCCCGTACGGCGAGCCCCTCGATTCGTTCGCGGCCGCCTGAAAACGACGAAGACGGCCCGACCCTCGCCGAGCCGTCCTCGTCCGAACCTGTTAGCGTCACATGTTCTCGACCATCGCCGTCGCGAAGCCGCTCGTGGAGAGCTTCTCGGCGCCCTCCATCATGCGGTGGAAGTCGTAGGTGACGCGCTTCTGCCCGATGGTCTTCTCCAGCGCCGCGATGATGAGGTCGGCGGCCTCGTTCCAGCCCATGTAGCGCAGCATCATCTCGCCCGAGAGGATCACCGAGCCGGGGTTGACCATGTCCTTGTCGGCGTACTTGGGCGCCGTGCCGTGCGTGGCCTCGAAGATGGCGTGGCCCGTCACGTAGTTGATGTTGGCCCCCGGCGCGATCCCGATGCCGCCCACCTGCGCCGCGAGCGCGTCGGACACATAGTCGCCGTTGAGGTTGAGCGTGGCGATGGTGCTGTATTCCGCCGGACGCGTGAGGATCTGCTGGAGGAACGCGTCGGCGATCACGTCCTTGATCACGATGCCCGCCCCCGGCTTGCCCTCGGGGATGACGTGCCACGGGCCGCCGTCGAGCGGCTCGGCGCCGTACTCGCTGGCGGCAAGGGCGTAGCCCCAGTCGCGGAAGCCGCCCTCGGTGAACTTCATGATGTTGCCCTTGTGCACGAGCGTCACCGAGGGGCTGCCGTGCGCGATGGCGTGCTCCATCGCCGCGCGCACAAGGCGCTCGGTACCTTCCTTGGAGACGGGCTTGATGCCGAAGGAGGTCGTGTCCGGGAAGCGGACGTTCTTGAAGCGGGCGGGGAAGGCGTCCTGCAGGAGCGCCTTGAACTGGTCCGCATCGGCGGTGCCGTCCTGAAATTCGATGCCCGCGTAGATGTCCTCGGTGTTCTCGCGGAAGATGACCATGTCCACCTTCTCAGGCTCCTTGACCGGCGAGGGCACGCCGGCAAAGTAGCGGACGGGGCGGATGCACGCGTACAGGTCGAGCTGCTGCCGGAGGGCCACGTTGAGGCTCCGGATGCCCCCACCGACGGGCGTCGTGAGCGGCCCCTTGATGGCCACCAGGTGCTCGCGGATCACGTCGAGTGTCTCCTCGGGGAGCCAGTTGCCGGTCTCGTTGAAGGCCTTCTCGCCGGCGAGCACCTCGCGCCATTCGATCTGGCGCTGCCCGCCGTAGGCCTTCTCGACCGCCGCGTCGAACACGCGCACAGAGGCGTGCCAGATGTCCGGCCCGGTGCCGTCGCCGATGATGAAGGGGATGACGGGGGCGTCGGGCACGGCCAGGCGGCCGTTGTGCATCGTGATCTTCTCAGCCATGGACAGAGCGAAAAGCGCGGGTAGGTGAAAGCGAATGAACGCGAAGATAGGCCCACCGCCCGCCTCTGCCGGGCGATCTCGCCGCGTTCGGGTATCTTGGCCCTGCATTTTCCGCCCTCCATTTCACCTCTGAAATGATTGCCGTCGTCCAGCGCGTCCGCGAGGCCTCCGTGACCGTCGAAGGGGCCGTGGTGGGCGCCATCGGGCCGGGCCTGCTCGTGCTCCTCGGCGTCCACACCACCGACACCGCCGCCGAGGCCGACTGGCTCGCGCGCAAGGTCGCGGGCCTGCGCATCTTCGCGGACGAGGCGGGCAAGATGAACCGCTCGGTGGTGGACGCGGGCGGCGAGGTGCTCGTCGTGTCCCAGTTCACGCTCTACGGCGACGTGCAGAAAGGCTTCCGCCCGTCGTTCATCGAAGCCGCCGCGCCGGACGTGGCGGTCCCGCTCTACGAACGCTTCTGCCGTGCGGTGGAAGCGCACGTAGGCCGCCCGGTCCCCACAGGCCGCTTCGGCGCGATGATGGACGTCGCCCTCGTCAACGACGGCCCCGTGACGATCCTCGTCGAACGCCGCGCCCCCGCCCCCTAGCCGCCTCCCCACCAGGCACCGCGCCGCCCCGCATCCCCACCGCACGACGCGCCGCCCCCCCACCTCCGCACCGCGCCGCCTCCCTTGCATCCCCACCGGCCGCCGTAGGGGCGAAGCCTCCGCTGTGCGGCCCGTGCCCCTGGCCCGCCCCCCAGCCGCGTGCGTCGCCCCCGCGCGTGGCCCCGCCCCGAGGCTTCGCCCACGTCGTTCCCGCGCCCGCGCCCGGGCAGAGCACCGCGCCGCACGACGCGCGCGCGCCGTTGCGCCGGGCGGCGGCAAGACGATCCGGGAGGCATTGCAGCGGGTGCTTGGCCCCTACATTCGACGCGGTTCGATTGCCCCTGCTCCCCTATGCGCCGCCTGCTGCCCCTGCTCTGCCTGTTCGCCGCCGTGCCCGTGGCGGCCCAATCGTTCGTCGTCACCAACGCGCGCGTACGCACGGTAGACCCCGACCTGCCCTTCGCCGAAGGCTTCGCCGTGATCGACGGGCGCTTTGCCGCCGTCGGCAACGGCGCCGACCTCGCGCGCACGTTCGCCGGATTGCCGGTGCTCGACCTCGGCGGGCGCGGCGTGATTCCCGGCCTCATCGACGCGCACGCGCACCTCATGGGCCGGGCCACCTCGCTCATCCAGGCCGACCTCGTCGGCACCACGTCGAAGGCCGACGTGCTCGAGCGCCTCCACGCCTTCGAACGCACGCTCCGCCCGGGCGCGTGGCTCACCGGGCGCGGCTGGGACCAGAACGACTGGCCCGCCGGACCGGGCGGCGCGCACCCCTTTCCCACCCGCGCCGACCTCGACGCCGCCTTCCCCGACCGCCCCGTGTGGCTCGAACGCGTGGATGGGCACGCCGCGTGGGGCAACACCGCCGCCCTCAAGGCCGCTGGCGGCCCCGAGGCACTCGGACGCGGTGCCGACCCCTCCGGCGGGCGCATCGAACGCGACGCGCAAGGCGTGGCAACCGGCATCTTCGTCGACGGCGCCACGGGCCTGATCGACGCGCGCGTGCCGGCGCTCCACCCCGAAGACTACGACCGGGGCCTCTCGCTCGCGCTCGACGAAACCGCCCGCAGCGGCCTCACCGGCGTCCACGAGGCCGGCCTGAACCTCGACGCGATCCACCTCTACCAGCGCCGCATCGCGGCGGGCACGTTCCCGCTCCGCGTCTACGGCCTCGTCGGCGGGCGCGGGGCGACGTTCGACAGCCTGTGCCGCCGGCCCCTCTACAGCCCGAACCTCACCGTGCGCGGCGTCAAGTTCTACCTCGACGGCGCCCTCGGCAGCCGGGGCGCCGCCCTCCTCGAACCCTACAGCGACGCGCCGGGCCAGACCGGCCTGCTCTTCGAGACGCCCGAAGCGTTCACGCAGAACGTCCGCGACGCCGTGGCCTGCGGCTACCAGGTGGGCGTCCACGCCATCGGCGACCGCGCCAACCGCGTGGCCCTCGACGCCTTCGAGGCCGCCGGCGACCGCGCCGGGCGCCACCGCATCGAGCACGCCCAGATCATCGCCCCGGGCGACCTTCCCCGCTTTGCCCAGCTCGGCGTGATCGCGTCGATGCAGCCCACGCACGCCACGAGCGACCTGCCGTGGGCCGGCGAGCGCATCGGGGCCGACCGGCTCAAGGGCGCCTACGCATGGCGGTCCCTCCTCAACACCGGCGCCCGCCTCGCCTTCGGCTCCGACTTCCCGGTCGAAGCCGTCGATCCGATCCCCGGCCTCGCCGCCGCCAGCACGCGCGCCGATGCCGAGGGCCACGCGTGGAGCCCCGAGGAGCGCCTCACGCGCGCCGAAGCCCTCCGCGGCTTTACGCTCGACGCCGCCTACGCCGCCTTTCAGGAGCAGGACCTCGGCTCGATCACGCCCGGCAAACGCGCCGACTTCGTCGTCCTCTCCAGCGATTACGAGACCGCCGCCAACGTGCGCAACCTGACGGTCGAGGCCACCTACCTCGGCGGGCGGAAGATTTACGAGCGCCGCTGAGGGTTGTGGGTGGGTGGTCGCTCGTTGTTCGTTGTTCGTCGCCCGAGAGGCTGAGCGTTCGGGCAAGGCCATCGTGGTTGGTAGTCCGTCGTCCCTCGTCTGTCGTCTGTCGTCACACAGGCCCGCCCCTTGTAGTGGCTTCTTCCGACCACGAACCACGAACGACCAACCACGAACGACCCCCGACTTTTCAGCCTGCCATCGCGCGAACCGCCGGATCAATGGGCCACCGGCAACGATCAAGCGTCCATGCGCCACCGGAGGCCGCGCGACACATGATCGCGGCTGGGTTTCCCGTTGACCCCTGGCGGCAGGCTCTGCGCCCTCGGGCGCTGCCCTGCCGCCCCTCCCCCCAACCGCCCCGTCGTTATGTCTGAAGTGCTTTCCCGTACCACCGGCGCCGTGCGCCTGATCGACGTGTCCGAGCGGCCCGTGGAGACGCGCACGGCGGTCGCGAGCGGGCGTGTGCGCGTTGGCGAAGCGTCGTTCCGGCAGATCGAAGGGGGCGCCCACCCGAAGGGCGACGTGCTGACGGTCGCCCAGGTGTCGGGCATCCTCGGGGCCAAGCAGACGAGCCGCCTGCTGCCGCTCTGCCAGGACGTGATGCTGCGCGGCGTCGAGGTGGAGTTGGGACTCGATGAGGCGGACTTCGCTGTCACCATCCGCGCCTACGTCAAGGCCCACGGGCCCGACGGGCGTGGCGATGGAGGCCCTGACGGCGGTGAGCGTGGCCGCGCTCACGATCTTCGACCTGTGCCGCTCGTCGGCCCGCGACGCCGAGATCACCGACATCCGCCTGGTCGCCAAGACCGGCGGCCAGAGCGGCGACTACCTCCGCCGGGACTGACGTGGCGGCTTTCCAGCTTACCGCCTTCGCCACAGCGGGCGCGCTCCACACCGCGCAGGACCTCACCGGGCGCGTGATGCAGGCCCACCCCGGCGCCGACGTGTCGGTCGTGGCCGAGGAAACGCTCGCGCTCGTGGCCATCGCCACCGCGCGGGCCGTCGAGGTGGGGCTCGGCGAGGCCCCCGAGGCCGCCGCGGTCTCGGACGCGCTCCAGGCGCTCCCGCTGCTCTACCGCGACTACTTTGCGGGCGCCGCCGCGCTCGAAGACCCCGACACCGCCCACGCCGTGGCCGGGGCCGCCGCGCACGCCCGCGCCGGGGCCGAGCGCAAGCTCGCCTTCTACCGCGCCCACCTGCCCGCCCGCGCCTTTCCGGGGGAACGCGCGCTGACGGACAAGCTGCCCCTCTGGGCCGGACGCGTGTCGGGGCCAGGGCTCGGCATCAACCCGGACGCCTTTGCCGCGCAGATCGAGGCGGTGCCGGCGCTCAGCGTGCACCTGCGGCTCGTGCTCGCGCTGGCCCGCCGCCTCGGCGCCACGCCCGCCTAGGGCGATGCGCCTGCCCTGCCGCCTCGCCGCCCTGCTCGGGCTCGTGCTCGGGGCCGGGTGTGCCCGTCCGGAGGCGCCGCCCGCCGCACCAACCACGCCGATGCCTGTGGTGGCGCCCGGCACGCGCATCCGGGGCATCACGCTCGACGCGCGGCAGCCCGTGCCGCCTGGTGTGCTCACGCACCTGAAAGCGATGGGCGTGACCCATGTGTTCGTGGTGCCGTTCGGGTGGATGGCGGCGCTCGACCACCCCGAGGTGCGCTTTCGCCCGGACGCCGGCTGGTACTCCGAGTCCGACGACGGCATTGCGGCGCTGGCGCGGGAAGCCGATTCGCTGGGCCTGAAGCTCGGCCTCAAGCCGCACCTGTGGGTGCGCGATGGGGCCTTCGTGGGCGATGTGGCGATGCGCTCCGAGGCCGACTGGCGGCGTGGGAAACTGCCTACGGGGCCTTCGTGCTCGACCGCGCCCGCCTCGCCGCCCGCGTGCACGCCGATGTGTTCGTGATCGGCACCGAACTCGGCAAGGCCGTGCAGGCCCGTCCGGACTTTTTCCGCCGCCTCATCCGCGACGTGCGCGCCGTCTACGGCGGCCGCCTCACCTACGCCGCCAACTGGTACGACGACGCCGAGCACGTCGCCTTCTGGCGCGACCTCGACTTTGTGGGCGTGCAGGCCTACTTCCCGCTCTCCACCGCCCCAGACCCCGGCCTCGCCGCGCTCCGGGCGGGCTGGCAGCGGCCCCGCGCGCTCCTCGAACGGCTCGCCCGCGTGTCCGGGCGGCCCATCCTGTTCACCGAGATGGGCTACCGGAGCACCCCCGGCGCCGCCGCCGAGCCGTGGGCGTGGCCCGAGCGGGGCCGCGAAGACCCGCCGGACTCGGCCCTCCAGGCGCGGCTCTATGAGGCGGCATTCGAGGAACTGTGGCCGCGCGCATGGTTCGGCGGCCTCGTCGTGTGGAAGCTCGACGCCGACACGCTCCGCCGCGACCGCCGCGCCGCCGACTTCACGCCGCAGGGCAAGCCCGCCGAGGCGGTGCTGCGCCGCTACTTCGCCGCCGAAGCCGGAGGGACGCGCGCCGCCGATTCCGTACGGGCGCCGCAATAGGCGACCCAGCCCTGGCGTGCGAGGCGGGCGTGGCGTTACGTTCCCTTGCGGGTCCCGCTGCCTTTCTGTTTGCCCTTTCCCTGCCGCCTGTGCCCTCGCGCCGCCGCTTTCTCGCCGCCTCCGTCCTCGCCACCCTCGGCGCGCCGCTCGCCGCCGCCGCGCAGGCCCCCGACACCACCCGGCGGAAAGGCCCCTTCCGCCTGCGCTTCACCGAGCCGCCGCCCGCGCTACCGCCTGCGCCCCTCGACTCCACCACGGTCGCCGCGCCCCTCGTGCTGCCACCGGGCACGACGCCGATGCGCCCGGCCCGCCTCCGCGACGGCGACCTCGTGGCCCTCGTGACGCCCGCCGGGCCCGTCTCGCCCGACGAAGTGCGCGACGCCGAAGCGGCCCTGCACGACCTCGGGCTGCGCACGCTGCGCGGCCGCCACGCGCTCGACCGGCGCGGCTACCTCGGCGGCGCCGATGTGGCGCGCGCGGCCGACCTCATGGAGATGTTTCGGGACCCGGAGGTGAAGGCCATCCTCCCGCTGCGCGGCGGCTGGGGCTGCGCCCGGATGCTCCCCTACCTCGACTACGAGGCCATCCGCGCCAACCCCAAGATCGTCTGCGGCTACTCCGACATCACGGCGCTCCTGGCCGCGCTCTACACGAAAGCCGGCCTCGTGTCCTACCACGGGCCCGTCGGCACCTCTACGTGGAACAGCTTCTCGGTCGGCTACTTCCGCCGCGTCCTCTTCGACGGCCTCCCCGTGACGATGCCCGCGCCGGACCGCGCGGGCGTGGACACGATCAACGGCGGCGTGGCGCGGGGGCGGCTCATCGGCGGCAACCTGTCGGTGCTCTCGGCGCTCGTGGGCACGCCCTACCTGCCCGATACCAGCGGCCACCTGATCTTCCTCGAAGAGGTGCAGGAGGAGCCCTACCGCATCGACCGGATGATGACGCAGCTCCGCCTCGCCGGGCTGTTCGACCGGGCGGCGGGCGTCTTCTTCGGCAACTGCAAAAACTGCGCGCCCAGCGATCCGGCGGGCTCGCTCTCGCTCGCCGAGGTGCTGCGCGACCACCTGCGCCCCCTCGGCCTGCCCGCCTTCTATGGCACCGCCATCGGGCACATCACGGACAAGTTCACGCTCCCCGTGGGCGGCTACGCCGAGATGGACGCCGATACCGGCACGATCCGCCTCCTCGAACCCGGCGTCGATTGACGCGCGGCCCTGCCTGATGCTGTACCGCCGCCTTTCTGCCCTGCTCCTCGCCGCTGCCCTGATGGCCGGGGCGCGGCCCGCGCACGCGCAGCTGCTCTACCGCGCCGAACGCGGCGGGCACACCGTCTACCTGCTCGGCTCCGTCCACCTGCTCCCGCGCGACAGCAGCGCCCTCGGCCCGGCCGTGGAGGCCGCCTACCGCGCCGCCGACGCGCTCGCCGTTCGAGCTCGACCCGGACGCCCTCGCCGGGGCCGCCCCGCTCCTGATGCAGCGCGGCCTGCTGCCGCCGGACTCCACCCTCACCGCGCTCCTGCCGGATTCGGTGGGCGCGCGCCTCGCCCCCTACCTCGCGGGCCCGCTCGGGACCGTGCTGCCGCAGGCGCGCCCGTGGCTCGCCGCGCTCCTCATCGAGCAGGTCGCGCTCGCGCAGCACGGCTACGACGCCGCGAGCGGCGTGGAGGCGCAGTTTTTCGCCCGCGCGCAGGCCGACGGGCGCCCGGTCCACGCCTTCGAGACCGGTCGAGACCCAGCTGGCCCTCTTCGCCCAATCGCCCCTCGCCGACCAGGTGCGCGGCCTCGCCGCCGCCCTCGCCCACAGCGACAGCGCCGCCGCCGACCTCGACCGCTTCGTGGCCCTGTGGCGGGCGGGCGACGCCGAGGCGCTCGGGTCGGCCCTCGATGCGGAGTTCGGCCCTAGCGGCGCCGCGCGCGACCGGCTCGTCGATGCCCGCAACCGCGCCTGGCTCGCGCCCCTCGAAACGTTCGCGGCGCAGGTGCCCACCCTGCTCGTCGTCGTTGGCGCCGGGCACCTTGTGGGGCCGCAGGGGCTCGCCGCCCTGCTGCGCGCGCAGGGGTGGACGGTGGCGCAGGTGCCCGCCCGCTGACCTCGGGCCCCGCTTCGTTTTCACGCGGCGTTGACGGCAGGCGCCCGCTGGAGGTGCTACTTTTCCCGGCTTCACTGCGCGATTTTCCACACCCAACCCCTTCACGCTGTGCCGATTGGCATCAAAGTACGGGACAACGAGTCCATCGACCGGGCGCTGCGGCGCTTCAAGCGCGTCGTCAACCGCAGCCGCGTTCTTCGCATGTACCGCGAGAACATGGCCTTCACGAAGCCCTCCGAAGAGCGTCGCCTCGAACGCGAGGAGCGCCTCCGCCAGTCCCGCAAGTACTCGCGCAGCCGCTAACTCCGGCCGCGTTTCCGCGTGAAGGGCCGCCCCACCAGGGGTTGGCCCTTTTTGCGCTTGGCCTCGGCCCACCCCGCGCTGAGGACGAGGTTGGTTGATGGTTCGTCGTTCGTGGATCGTCGTCAGAAGCCCCCGAAGGGGACCAGAGTGTTGCCGAGCCTCTGACCACGAACAACGAACCCCGAATCGAAGCGCGCCCGGCGCGCGCCCTCCCCTCGCGGTTTGTAGGAATAGTCCTACACACGATTGGCCTGTTGGCTGACTTACACGGCCCGCCGCTTTCCCGATCATAGCCGTGAGACTTACGTGAGTGTGCTTTCGGAGGGAAGGGTTAGCACACTCCCGTTGGCGCCCCGGAGGTTTTACCCCTCCGGGGCGCTCTCATTTTAGCGAGGCTTGGGCGCTCCCGGGGCCCGGCGCCGTATGAGGTTTCACGCGAGGCCCTGAAACATGGCCCCCCGCCTTCGTTGAACCCTGACGCGCTCCTCCGCTGTCTATGCGCCGCCTCGCTGTTCCCGACACCTTCGACCGCCGCACCCTCCTGCTGGCGGGTGTCGGGGTGGTGGTGGCGATGCTGCTCGCGGCGATCCTCGTCACGCTCTGGATTCGGCCCGCCGCGCCGGCCGCCGCGCCCCGCCTCCCGGTCACGCAGCCCGTGGCCGCCCTCGCCGACACGTCGCGCGGCGGCCTCGACCCGGCCGCGCTCACCGTCCGCTTTCGCTCGGTCGCCGAGCAGGCCCGCGCCGCTGTCGTGTTCATCCAGATCGAGCCGCGCGGGCCGATTGGGCAGTGGCTGCGGCGCTTTGGCGGCGGCGACCCGCGCAACCCCGCCACCGAACAGATCACGATTGGCTCGGGCGTCATCATGACGACCGACGGCTACATCGTCACCAACGACCACGTGGTGCAGGATGCCGGGCGCATCACCGTCACGCTCTCCGGACCGGCGCCAGTTCACCGCCGACGTGGTGGGCGTAGACCCTTCCACCGACCTCGCGGTCCTCAAAATCCCCGCTGCCGACAGCCTCCCCGTGCTTCGCCCCGGCAACTCGGACGAGGTGCAGGTGGGCGACTGGGTGATCGCGGTGGGCAACCCGTTCGGCCTCACCTCCACCGTCACCGCCGGCATCGTCTCCGCGCTCGGGCGCGAGGGCGTGATCCGCGATGCGGCGCCGATCGAGGACTTTATCCAGACCGACGCCGCCATCAACCCGGCAACTCGGGCGGGGCGCTCGTGAACCTGCGCGGCGAACTCGTGGGCGTGCTCACCGCCATCGCCACCGAAAACGGCTCCTACCAGGGCTATGGCTTCGCGGTGCCCTCCAACCTCGCGCTCCGCGTCACCGAGGACCTGTCCGAGCGCGGCGAGGTGCAGCGCGGCGTGATCGGCGTGGGCATTGCGCGCGTGACGCCCCGCATCGCCGAGCGGCTCGAACTGCCGGGCACGGTGGGCGTGCTGCTCACCGAGGTGCCCGAGGCCGGCGCCGCCTACCGCGCGAGCCTCCGCCGGGGCGACGTGGTGACGCACGTGGGCGGACGCGCCGTCAACGCACCCAACGAATTCCAGAGCGCCGTGGCCCGCTACCGCCCTGGCCAGGAGGTGACGCTCTCGGTGCAGCGGGGCCAGCAGCGGCGCACGGTGCGCGTGCCGCTGTCGGTCCTCCGGCCCCCGCCCACGCCCGACCTGCCCGAGATCCAGACGCCCGACCGCGCCGACGTGCCGCTCGTGGTGCCCGAGGCGCCCGTCGGCATCGGCTTCCGAGACCTCTCGCGGGCCGAGCGCGAGTCGTTCGGCGTGCGCGAGGGGGCGTATGTGGCACGCGTGCAACCCGGCACACCCGCCGCCTTCGCCGGCCTCCCGCTCGACGTGGTCGTGGTGGGCATCGAGGAGAAGCCCGTCGCCTCCGCCGAAGACGCCGCCGAAGCGCTCGACCTAGCCGAAGCAGGCCAGGCGCTCCTGCTGCGCGTCAAGCGCCGCGACGGCACGACGGCCTTCTACGAGATCACGGTGGAGTAATACCAGCTCCGGTATCCCGGTCAGGGATCGCCGGGTTGATCACTGGATCATGGCCAGAGACGCCCAGAGCTGCCTTCTGGCCATCATCCATGATCCGGCGGGCTTTCCCCCACCGTCTCATGCCAAAGCCGGCTGATGCGTTCAGGTTTGTCATTGCGAGGAGCCGAAGGCGACGAAGCAATCTCCACCTATGGCTCCAAAACGCGGAGATTGCTCTGTCGCTGCGCGCCTCGCAATGACAAAGACGCTACCGGATTTGGGAGCGTGGAAGCAGCAATGGGCGGCCCTGGGCGGCGCGCCCTGATCACCCCCGGATGGGCACGGGCGCGAAGCAGAGCGCGAAGGCCGCCAGGCACACCCAGCCGAGCAGTTGCCGCCCCGGCGTGAGCACGTGCTCGACCGCGACGGGCGGATGGTCTACCTGGATTACGCGGACGACGAGGAAGCCCCAGAGCAGCCAGCCGAGCCAGCCGTAGCCGACGGCCCCCGGCACCCACCGCACGAGTGCCAGGCCGAGCGCGAACAGCGCCACCGCCCCTACCGCCCCGCGTACACCCCCGAAGGCGCGCTGGAGCAACCGTAGCACGAATGCCCCGACGAGCAGGTAGAGCACGCCCGCGAGCCAAGGCGCTGCCGCTGCTGCCGCCGCTGGGGGCGCCCCCGCATCGGTGAGGAGGAAAGGCAGCCACTGGGGCGCCCCGTCGAGCACGGCGAGGGCGCCGAGGGTGCCGGAGGTGAGCATGAGCAGCAGCACCACCCGCGCCACGCGGCCATGCACGCGCCGCCCGAACTGCGCGTAGACGATGTGCCCGCCGTCGAGCTGCCCCACGGGCAGCAGGTTGAGCGCGGTGAAGAACAGCCCGAGCCACGCCGCCAGAAGCATCGGGTAGTGGTAGAGTTCGGCGCCGGGGGGTAGGTCGGCGATCCACGCCGAGAAGGCGACGAGCGCGGGGGGCACGAGCGTGAGCGGCTGCTCACCAGCCGGGTAGTGCGCCGGAAAGCGCCCTGTGGCCGCGATGTGCGCGTTGACGAACTCGTGCCCCGAGATCGCCTGCATATAGGTCGGGTCGGGCAGCGTGACGAGCGCGACGGCCAGCACGGCGAGGGCCACGACGAGCCCGGCGAGCGGCCCGGCGGCGCCTACGTCGAACAGCACGCGCGAGGTGGGCAGCGGGCTGCGCAGGCGGATCACCGCCCCGAACGTGCCGAAGGAGAGCAGGTACGGCGCCGGCACCGGAAACGGCAGGTAGTACGGCAGCGACGCGTCGAGGCGGTGGTGCCGCGCGGCGACGTAGTGGCCGAACTCGTGGGCCGTCAGGAAGAGCAGGAGCGGGACCGAGAAGCGCAGCCCGTCGGCGAGGAAGGACGGGCCGATGGGCATCCCCGCCCACACAAACCACAGGTCGCGCGCGTAGAGCACATCGCGCCCGGCCCAGACGCCGCCCGCGAGGGTGGTCGAGAGGAGCGTGGCGACGAAGAGCGCAGCATGGAGCCAGGGCCGGTCGCGCGGGGTGAGCAGGGGGCGGGGGAGAAAGGCGGGCAAGCGGGGGCAGAGGGACCGTGATCGGGGGCGGGGCGAACGAGGCGGGGGCGCGGGTCGTTGGCCGGGGGCATCTTACGGCGGCGCCCGAAGCAACGGGCCGCCCCGTCCGTGCCCTTTCTTGCCCTCTCTGTCGTCTCCGCCCTGCCCTCCTCCCGCCGCGCGCCCGTGTCGCCTGCCCGCATCTACCTGACCGGCTTCATGGGCAGCGGCAAGAGCACGCTCGGGCCGATCCTCGCCAACGTGCTCGGCTACCGCTTCGCCGACCTCGACACGCGGATCGCGGCCGCGGCGGGCTGCGCGGTGGCGACGCTCTTCGCCGCCGAGGGCGAGGCGGCGTTTCGGGCGCGCGAGGCCGACGCCCTGCGCGCCACGGCGGCGGAAGACAGGCTGCTCATCGCCACCGGCGGCGGCGCGCTCGCGCGCGAGCCGAACCTCTCGTGGGCGCTCCGCACGGGCACCGTCGTCTACCTGCGCGCCACGCCCGAGGTGCTCGCCCTCCGGCTCGGGCGCAGCCGCACCGTCCGCCCGCTGCTCCACGGCTCCGACGGGCAGCGCCTCGACGGCGACGCGCTCCGCGACCGCCTCGCCGCCCTGCTCGCGCCGCGCCTGCCCTTCTACGAGCGCGCCCACCTCACGCTCGACGTGGGCGCTGGCCACCTCGGGCCCACCGTGGATGCCGCCGCGCGGGCGCTCCAGCACTACTGGCACCGCCCGCGCCGCCCCTAGCACCGAACCCGGCCGCCTCGACGCGCCGTTGCAAGGCCTGCGTGCGCAAAGGAGGCGCGGCCACCTCCACACGCCATCCTGTGAGCAGCGGGGGCGGCGTCGCTACAGGGGCCTTCAGGGCGCTCTGTCGGCCCCGCCGCTGACCCGCGTGTCGAGCGCGACCCAGTTTATCTCCCAGGTCTGCCCGCCATCGTCCGAGAAGGCCTGCTCGAACCGCCACGTGTCCGGCGCCACCTGCGAGATGAGGAAGCGGGCCAGGATGGTGCGGCCGTCCACCGTATCGACGCCGTAGAACGCCCCGCGCCCCGCCTTGAAGGCGCCGACGACGGGCGGAAACAGGGTGCCGCTCCGGATGCTGGCCGCGTGCAAACTCCACTGGCGCGCCTCGGGGTTGTAAAGCCGGAGCGAGAGCAGTTCGAGGCGCCCCGCCGGGCCACTGACGTCGAAGGCTACGAGGTTGGCCCGGCCCCCCGCCACCTCTCGGACGACGGTGGTGCCCTCATACTCGACCCACGTCGTGGAGCCTGTCAGGGGGTTCTGAAGGCGCGACAGGTGCGTCCGCCACGTCCCGATCTCGAAGTCGAAGTCGTGTTGCCCATCTTGATCGGTCGTCACCTCCTGCGCAGACGCGGCAGGACCGATGCCAAGGGCGAGCACCGCGAGGAAACCTAGAAGGCGACGCATGGAAGCATTTGAATGGCTGGGCGGAAGGATACCAACAAAGCTCAGCCGCAGGGGGCACAAACCACGAGGGCTGAGACAGGGCGCGTGAGGGGGTGGGGTGCGGTTGCCAGGCGGGTTTGCCCGGGTGAACACATCTACCTGGAAGCCTTCGCGAGCACGCTATCGATGAACGGGTTGACGTCCCGGCCACGGACCTCGGTGGGAATGTTGTGCCCATAGTCCTCGTACAGGATCGCCCTCGCGTGGCCGCCTCCCCGGGTGATCTCGTCGGCAACCCGGCGCGCCTGGGCAGCGTCGGTGCGATCGTCCTTCCCCCCGTTAAGCAGCAGCAGCGGTACCTTGACGTGCTCCGAGAGATCTGCCAGCGACCGGGAACGCAAGGCCTCCAAGCCGCCCCCGGTCTCCGCGACAATGCTCCTCACGACAGCCGCCCTCTCTCGCCCCAATGCCGGGGCGGCCACATACTCCGGGAAGTCGTAGACCCCGGAGATGAGCACCGCTCCCGCAAGCGCAGAGTCTCGGGCGGCGATCAGGCCGGCCGTCACCGCTCCTCGGCTGATGCCCTCGATCAGAATCTTGCCCGGCGCTGCGAGGCCGTCTGCCACGAGCTTGGCGATGACGCCGGATACGGCGTGCTGCGTGAGCGGGCCGCAATAGTCCGAGGGGCCGGTGGAATTTCCGTATCCCGGTTGTGACACGGCTACGGCGAGGTATCCACGGCTTGCAAACTCGTCGAGCACCCCCCAATCGACGAAGGCTCTCCCGCCCGGACGGTTGCCTGCCTGGTGCCCATGCAGAAAGACGACGGTGGGCCAGGGCCCAGTGCTGGCGGGTTGGCGGGCGAAGTACTCGACTTGTTTCGATGCGTCGTCCGGGTGCGGGATCATGATAGACGCGGCGCTCGCCGGCGCGTGGCATCCCGGCATCAGCAGACCGATCACACCGAGGAGCCAAACTCGGATCATGCCCTTAACGTGCGAAAGTAGGCTCATAGCAAGTTGGCGGCTGACTTCGCGAATGGGACCTTAACAACAAAGCTCAGCCGCGCGCGGCGTGGGGTGCAGCAGAGGGGTGTCCCGCTTCGGGGGCCTCACCCATACCGCCCCTCAACCCGGTACGGTTCCTCACCGTCCAAGCGCGACACCACCTGGCCCATTCTCTAACCCCGGCCGGGGCCCCCATACGCTCCGAGAGCGCATGCTGTGCTTCGAGCACGTAGGCCACCGCTTCCGAGGCCGGTAATGCCCCGTACGACCGGATGAAGTCCCGAAGGCGCCCGCCCTGCCAGACCGCGTCGAGGTCGTCGTTGCCAAGATCGAGCCAGAGCCAAGCGGCATACCCGACCTCCTGCCGCCGCGTGCCCGGCTGGGCAGCGTCGAAGTCGATGAGCGCGTACGGGAGACCGTCGCTGAAAACGCAGTTGCACGGGCTCGCGTCTCCGTGGCACACGACTTCGCAGTCGCCTCGTAGGGCCGATCCGGCGGTGGCGTCGTGGAAGCGGCGGAGCAGGCGCGCAGCCGCCAGGAGTTGCACCGCCGAGAAGTGGCCTAGGTCGCCGGGGACGTCGCCGGGCAAGTACGAAAGGATCTCCCTGCCAGCCTCATCGATCCCAAGGAGCCGTGGCGCGCCGGGAAAGCCCCCTCTCTCGAGGTGACGCAGAAGTTCATGCACAAGAGGGGCGTTCGGGCCGATTGGGCGCCGGACGGTGTCAGCGACGCGGACGACCCCCGTGGTCGTCCGGCCACCACCAAGCGATTGCTCCTGCATGTGCATCCTTGGCGGTATAACAACAAAGCTCAGCCGCAGCGGGCGGTCACAGAAGCTTGAACGTACTGAGATTGGCGAGAGAGTGTGAGCGAGGCGCGAATGGCTAACGCCCGCTGTCGGCTGAAGTATTGGGTTATGTGGCCCTCTTCAGCGCGCCTGACCATGGAGATAGATGTTGCTGGGTCCGTGAACGGCAAACTGACCGGTCGAACTCAAACTCCCATGGAAGAACCCAGCAGGGCCGTGTAGACTGACCTTTCCTCTCAATCAACCTCTCCATGGTAATAGCCATCCGGCCCATGCAGAGATAGTTTGCCATTAGCATCCATGGTACCATGAACGTAGAGATCGTCTGGACCGTGCAAGGAAACCCGTTTTGACATTATCTGAGGGGCAGAAGTGTGCGGCGACAGGCGGGACATCGTGACCCCTCGCCCTTTCCAACGGGGCTCGAACGGTGTCCTAACTCCGACGACAGTGCCGTAGTCAGAAATTCCACCTCGAACTGTCGCCGCACATAAGTTGGTACTCCTGGCGGGAATTCGAACCCGCATGACCTCGCGGTCGCTCGATTTCCTAAGGGCACGGCCACGGCGATGCACTTAGGAGTCGAGGTGCGTATACCAATTTCACCACAGGAGCGAGTGATGCACGCAGCATACAGAAACAATGTTCCGCCATATGAGCATGGCTACATAAGAACAAAGCTCAGCCGCGAGGGGCCAAGCGGACATTGAGCGAGGCTGGTAGGCTGCGGAAGCTGGACGTGGAACGCACCGTCCAGCCCCTCGTCGGCTGTAGTGATGGGTTAGGCGGCCCCGACTCAGAAACCTCCAATCAATGCCCGAAAAGAGTATTCTCAGTTCGCGCTCATTTGGAGGAGTTCGATTTCCCCTCCCTCCGACACGGTGATGTCAACGGGCGAGTTCGTACCGACGGCACAAGCCAGTATGCTGAGCATTTCAGGCTGCGCGGTAACCACAACCGTGTCGCCTCTGGTGGGGTAGAGTGCCACCTTTCCGTCCGCTTGTACTGAAATCTGTCTCAGCGTTGACGTGATTCGCCTCTTTGCCATGATGCTTTCTGTTGTTGGGGTGAGAAGAATCAGGCACACAGGCCGGTAAGGCCGCCTAACCAGTGACTATGCGGCGCGTGACCGCAGAACACGTAATATCCGGTGGCGTGCGTGCGGTGTCAAGAGGAGCCTAGAAAATGTCTCCGGGCAGAACGGGGGCGCTGCTTGACCTGATGCTGCGCATTATCCGGTCGCTGACCGGATAACAGGGCAAGAGGTCGTACGCGCAGGGTTATGCCGATGCGCCCACCGCGTCTGTCGCGGAAACCCGCTGGCCATGCCCGATGCCCCTCGCCTGCTCGACCACGTCCGTACGGTGTGCCGCACGCGGCACCTCTCCTACGCCACCGAGAAGTCGTACGTCGGATGGATCGTCCGCTATGTACGTTTTCATGGCCTGCGCCACCCGTCCCGCGCCTCTCGGCCGCGCACGTAGAAGCCTTCCTGAGCCACCTTGCCGTGACGCGCGGCGTGGCCGCTTCCACGCAAAACCAGGCCCTCAACGCGGTCGTCTTTCTGTACCGCGACATGATATGCGAGCACAGAGGGGGAGATCGCTTCGTCGCCTTCGGCTCCTCGCAATGACAACAAGCGGTTTCGTTAGATGCTCTATGGGCCCGCGTCGCCCACGGGCTCGGTGGCGTCGAGGCGGCTCACGTCTACGCCGAGGCGGTCGCCGCGCCGCTCGAAGATGTCGGCAAAGCGGGCGCCGCGCTGCACGTCGGCCACATGGTAGGACGAGCGGGCGTGGACGGACTGCGTGCTCGCGTCGTCGAGGGCTTTCACGAGCACGAGCACCTCCGCATCGCCCGCCACGAGCACGTCGAAGCCGAGGCGTGCGAACGGGCTCTCGGGCGTGAGCGGATGCACGACCGTCCACGCGAGCGGGAAGAACGTCACGCGCGGACGGTCGAGCACGAGCGGAAAGTAGCGGCGCACGCGGCGCGGCCCTTCGTCCACGAACACGGCGAGGATGGCCTGCGCCTCCACCTCGATCAGCTCGCTCTGGCGCGTGTTGACGGCGCGAAACATGAACGCCTCGCCCTCCCGAAACGGCGCGAGGACAGCCACGCGGCTGAAGCGCACGCGCGCCCGGGGCCGCGAGAACCGCGCGAACACGATTCCGGTGGTGAGCGCGGCGGCAAAGAAGCCGAAGAACGACTCGATCACGACGAGCGCGTTGGCGAGCGGCGAGGCGGGGGCGATGCGCCCGTAGCCAATCGTCGCAAACGTCTGCACGCTGAAGTCGAAGGCCCGCCAGAAGCCGTCCACGGCGGCGTCGGGGTCGTCGAGCGCGGCGGGACCGAGGGCCAGAAAGGCGAAGGCGAAGAGGGTGTTGAAGCCCGCATAGATCGCCAGCATCCACGCCAGGAAGCGGCCCCACGACATCGTGAGGAGGGCGTGGTAGGGGCTGAAGCGCTCCCACGGACTCAGCCCAAACCGCTCGACGTTGAAGGTGCCGTCGGGGTTGAGCAGGCGCGTGCCCGCGTCTTCGGAGAGCACGCGCCCAAAGCCGAGGTCGTTTTGCGACTCGGGCGGCGCAGGGGCAGGGGGGACGGGGCGAAACATGCCAGCGTCTACCCACGCGGGCGGCGCGGCGGTTCCACGCGCGCCAAGGGCGGGCGGCGTGCAACCAATGGGCGTAGCTTCGTAGGAGGCACGTATCTCCCAGATAGGTCATGCCTGTTTCTCGCACCGACTTTGTCGTCCTCGGCCTGCTCGCCACCGCGCCGCAGACCGGCTATGCCATCAAGCGCACCGTGGACGAGGCCATCGCCCACTTTTGGCGCGAGTCGTTCGGGCAACTCTACCCGACCCTCCGCCGCCTGCGCGACGAGGGCGCCATTGCCGAGGACGGCGCGGGCGCGCGCGGGCAGGTGCGCTACCGTATCACGCCGGCCGGCCGGACACGCCTCGCCGCGTGGTTTGCCGAGCCGCTCGCGCCGAGCCCGCCGCGCCAAGAGCTGCTGCTGAAGCTCTTCTTTGGCCCGCTCGCCCCGCCCGGCGTGCTCCGCGCCCAACTCGTGGCCTACCGCGCGGCGCACGCGGAGGCGCTCGCCGGCCTCGGCGCCCTCGCCACCCAGCTCGACGAGGTGCCGCCGAGCGAGCAGCACGACGCGCCGTACTGGCGCCTGACGGCGTCGATGGGCCGCCATGTGCTCGCCGCGCTTGTGGCGTGGGCGGACGAGGCGCTTGCCGAACTCGACCGCCTCGACGCCGCGCCCTGATCCGCCCTTCCCCACCTGCGCTCTCCCCTTCATGCTCGCGCCCGCTATGCTCCGCTCCCAAACCCTCGCCCTCCTTGCCGCGCTTGTGCTGGCCGCTCCCGCGCGTCCGGCGTGGGCGCAGGTGGCCTCGCCCTCTGATGTCGCCCCCGACACGACGGTGCGCCGTCCCACCGTCGCTACGGTCCGCCTCGACACGGTGGCGCTCGCGGCGTTTGTGCGGGCGCAGGTGCGCCGGAGCCGCTTGCCCGGCGTCGCGCTGGCCGTCGTGCAGGAGGGGCGCGTGGTGTATACGCTCGCCGTCGGGGGGCGCACACGTGCCGGCGCGCCGCTCACGCCCGACACGCCCGTGCCGATTGGCTCGACCAGCAAGTCGTTTACGGCGCTCGCCATCGTGCAACTCGCGGAGGCCGGGCGCCTCGACCTTGACGCGCCGGCCACGCGCTACCTGCCGGAGTTGCGCTTTGGCGACAGGTTTGACGCGCCCACGGTGCGGCAGCTGCTCCACCACACGAGCGGCTTTCGCGAGGGGCAGGGGCTGGCGACGCTGCCGGATCCGTTTACGTGGGCGGAGGCGCCGTTTGCGCGCCTTGCGCGGGCGTGCGCGCCCGGCACGTGCTACGACTACTGCAACCTCAACTACACCCTGCTGGGGCTCATCATTGAGGCGGTAAGCGGGCAGCCGTATGCGGACTATGTAGCGGCGCACCTCGCCGCCCCGCTCGGCCTCACGCACACGTCGGCCACACGGGCGGCGGCGCTCGCGCCGGAGACCGCGCAAGGGCACCGCTTCTGGTATCTATGGACGGCGCCCGCTGGAGAGCGCGGCTACGCCACCGCGTCCGTCCCGGCCGGCTTTATCGTGGCCTCGGCGCGCGATCTGGGGGCGCTCGTCGCCGCGCAGGTCGATACGGCGGCCCTGCGGCGGCTGGGCGTGGGGGCGGCCGCGCTGGAGGCGATGCGCCACCCGGCGACGGGGGGCGAGGGCTACGGCATGGGCTGGCGCTCGGTGCGGCTTGCGGACGGCTCGCGGCAGGTGCAGCACACCGGGCTGATCAGCACGTCGGGCTCGGCGATGGCGTATGCGCCGGAGCGGGGCTATGGCGTGGCCGTGGTGGTGCCCGCCAACAGCCTCTCGGGCCCGAGCGACATCGCCCGTGGCGCACTCGCCGTGCTGCGCGGCGAGCACCCGGTGGCACGGCGTCCGGGCGAGGTGTGGTGGCGCGCGGCGGCCTTGTTCGGCACGCTGGGGGGCGTGTATAGCACCGCGCGGGCCGGCGTGGCGTGGCACCAAGCTGGGCATCCCCTCACGCCCCGCACCGACGCCCGCGCGCTCGGCAAACTGGCGTGGGATGTGGCCGTGCCCACCGCCCTCGTGGTCGGGCTGCCCATCGCCCTCGACACGCCGCTGCATATGATGCTGCACGCCCAGCCCGACCTCGGCTATGCGCTTGTGGGCGGGGCGGCGCTCGGCATCGCCACCGGCCTGCTGCGCGTGCTCACCCCGCGCCGGTAAGCGGCGCTACCGCACGGGCGTGAGCCGAAGGTCGGTGTAGTCGAACGAGAAGTCCACGGCGTCGGAGGCGGGGGCCATCTGCACGTCCCGCACCTTGCCATCGGCGCCGAAGGCGAAGGACACGAAGGCGTCGGCGCGGAGCGTGCGGTCGTCCCACCGGGCCACGAAGGTGTCGTGGCGGTAGGGGCGGAGTTCGCCCACGAGGCTCGGCGTGTGGGCAAAGCGGATGCGGAGGCCCGCGCCCTGCCGTTCGATCACGACGTCGCCGTACCACGGGTCGCGGTAGGTGCCCGCATAGATCGCCGAGGGCGTGCGAGGGCGGGGCGTTGGGATCGGCGGCGGGGGCGTCGCCGAGGGCGGCCGCTTCGGACACGACCTGCTGCTGAATCGGGGCGTACAGGGCGGTCCAGTCCGGCCCCGCCGCGCCGAGGAGGGCGTCGAGGAGGCGGTAGGTGAGGGCGTTGAAGGCGAGGCCGGATTCGGCGTTTGTGAGCACGGCGACGCCGATCTTGCGGTCCGGCAGGAGGGTCACGCGGGAGACGTAGCCGGGCAGGCCGCCCGTGTGCCAGACCATCTTGAGGCCCCGGTACTGGTTGAGGAAGAAGCCGAGCCCGTAGCCCGCAAAGTCGCTCTTGAGGGCGATCCGCTCTGCCGGCACGCGCGGGTTGGCGCGCAGCACGGTGGCCATGCTCCAGAGCTGCTCGGTCGTCGCGGGCGTCCACAGGCGCCGCCCGGCCACGCGCCCGGAGTCGAGCTGGGCGACCATCCAGGTCGCCGATGTCGGCCGCACTCGCGTTGATGCCGCCGGCGGGGTTGGTGTTGTCGCTCGTCATGGGCGGCACGGCGGCCGTTGCCCGGCCCACCAGGCCGTGGGTGCCGGCGACATTGCCGGCGCCCTCGGCGTCGGAGTGGCGGACGTTGCTGTCGCGCATCCCGAGCGGGTCGAGCAGGCGGGCCTGGACGAAGGCCTCCCACGTCTGCCCCGTCACGGCCTGGATGAGTTCGCCCGCCACGAGGTAGAGCACGTTGTCGTAGGCGTAGCCGTCGCGGAAGCGCCCGGTGAGTGGGATATAGCGCAGGCGATGGGCGATCTCGGCGCGCGTGTACGTGGAGGCGGGCCACCAGAGCAGATCGCCCGGCGCCGAGGCGAGAGGCCCGAGCGGTGGACGAGCAGGTCGCGCACGGTGAGGCGGGCCGTCACGTACGGATCGGAGAGCGCGAAGGCGGGCAGGTAGTCCACGACGGGCGCGTCCCACGCGAGCTTGCCCTCTTCCACGAGCAGCCCGAGGGCGGTGGCGGTGAAGGCCTTCGTGTTGGAGGCAATCCCGAAGCGCGTGTGGGCGTCCACCGGCGCCGGAGCGCCGAGGCGGCGGACGCCGTAGCCCTTCGCGAGCACCACGCGCCCGTCCTGCACGACGGCGATGGCGAGGCCGGGCACATCGAACGCCTCCATCGTGCGCGCCACGTAGGCGTCGAGGTCGCGCGGGAGCGCGGAAGGCTGGGCGGCGAGGGGCGCGGCGGCGCCCAGGAGGAGCGCAAGCAGAACGAGGCGACGCATCGGGCAATCGGGGAGTAAGACGTGTAAGTTAACCTGCACCGCCCGACGCGTTCCGCCCATGCGTTACCCCCTGCTCCGCCCCGTGGCTGCTCACGCGGGCCGGCTGCTGCCCACACTGGCCCTGCTTGCGGCCCTGAGCGCGCCCGCGCAGGCGCAAACCGCCACGCTGCGCGGCACCGTCACCGACGCGGGCACCCGCGAGGCGATCCCCGGCGCCACCGTCTTCCTCGCGGGCACGCAGCGCGGCACCGTCACCGACGCCGAGGGGCGCTTCCTGCTCGCCGCCCTCCCGGCCGGGCCCTTCGATGCCGTCGTGACGATGCCGGGCTACCGCCTGCGCCAGCAGCCGCTCGTGCTCGTCGCGGGCGACACGCTCACGCTCGACGTCTCGCTCGCCCTCGCCGACCTGCGCCTGCCCGGGCTCGTCGTGGAGGACGACGGGCGCGCGTGGCGCCGCAACCTCGCCGAGTTTCGCACCGCCTTTCTCGGCACCGTGCCCCACGCGCGGCAGTGCCAGATCGTCAACGAGCGGGTGCTCGTGTTCGGGCGCACCCGCGACGGGCTCACCGCGCGCTCGACCGAGCCGCTCGTGATCGAGAACCGGGCGCTCGGCTACCGCCTCAGCTATGCCCTCGACGACTTCGAGCACCAGCCCCACACCGGCCTCGTGCGGTGGCGGGGGGGCGCCTACTTCACGCCCCTGCCGCCGCGCGACGCCCGCGAGCAGCGCCGGTGGGACGTGGCCCGGCAGGAGACCTACCGGGGCTCGCTCGCGCACTTTCTGCGCGCCCTCGCCGCCGGGACCTACGTCCGCGAAGGCTTCCGCGTCTACCAGACCCCTACCCTCGGCCTCGACGTCAACACGCTCGGGCAGGTGCTCACGCAGGAGGCTACCCCCGCCGCGTTCCTCTCGCCGGGGGCGGCGCCGGGCACGTTCACCCTGGGCTTCACGGGCTTCCTGCAGGTGCTCTACCGCCACGAAGCCCCCCACCCCGACTACGCCGCCTCGCAGGACCGCATCGCGCAGCGCTTCCGCGTCAGCGGGCAGCATTCGGCGCTGGAGCTGCGCGCCCCCGTGGCCTCGTTCCAGGCCAGCGGGCTCCTCCTCGACCCCTACGCCTCGACCTCGTGGGGCTACTGGGCGTGGGAGAACCGCGTCTCCACCATGCTCCCCTTCGAGTACGCCGACGCGGGCGGCTAACGCCGGATCTCGAAGCCGCTGTGCCGGTCTTCGGAGGGCGTCTGCTCAGTGCACGAGCACGAGCGAGCGCGTCCACTGCTGCTCCCCCGAAGTTAAGCGCACCAGGTAGAGGCCGTTCGGCATCGTCCCCGCGTCCCAATGGCGCATGTGGGGTCCTGCTTCGCGCAGCCCTTCGTCAAGCAGGGTCACTTGGCGCCCGAGCAGGTCAAGTAGTTCCAGGCGGACTTTGCCGGCATGTGCGAGCGTGTACGAAACCTGCACCGGCCCTCTGGTGGGCGAGGGCCAGGGCGCTCTTAAGGTGGTAGCCGTGGCCATAAAATCCGTCTCCAAGGCGGTAGGCAAGTGGGGGTCGAGAAGCGCCGACAGGTAACGCCCGGCCATCAGCACCCGCCCCTTGCGCCCGGCCAGGGTGCGCAGCAGCGCGGAGGTCCCCGTTTCGAGACGATGCCACGTGCGGCCCGCGTCGTCGGTACGAAGAAGCAGGCTAGGCCCTGGCTTAGATGCATCGCCCGTGGCGCCGACGGCGTAGCCAACCTGAGGGGTCAGGAATGACAGCCCTCGAAACTGCGCCCGCGTGCTCAATCCATCGAGCGCGGTGATCGTCTCCCAGTGCGTGCCACCATCGGTCGAACGCAGCATCAGACCCTCGTCGCCCGCCATCAAGACCGTCTGGTCGTCGGCAAACGCAACCGCATAGAGGTTGGGCAATCTGGTGCGCCCGCTCAGGCCCAGATCCTGAACGGACAGGAGTTTCCACGTATGTCCCCCGTCCCCGGACAGGTAGGATCTCGCCCCCAACTGTCCGTCTTCTGCTCCGACGATGAACGCCCGACGCCCTCGGAGTGCGGCACCCGTAGGGGCGCACAAGCCCACGGGAACCAGGGCTGAAAACGTAATGCCGCTATCCGACGTGAGGTATACGTCCGAATTCGGGACGACGTCTGTGGTCGTGACGACCGCAAACCCCTGGCCGCCGTCGAAGGCTATCGCTGTAGAAATGCGTTGCGTGGCGAGGTGCGTGTCGGTCCAAGTGGCGCCCCCATCTCTCGTGTGGAGCAGCGTGTTCTCCCCGCCCACAAGGCCATGCCGAGCATCGGCAAAGGCGACCGTGTAGAGCGCAGGGCCGAGCGTGTCGCGCATCACTTCCTGAAACGAGACTCCCCCATCGGTCGAGCGGTAGAGCATCCCGGATTCCCCCGCCAGGAGGGCAGTCTGATCGTCGGCCCAGGCTGCTCCGTAGAACTCCGCGAGCGCGGGCGGAATGCCCGTAGAACGCTGGAGCCCAGACGTCCACGTGGTGGCGGTGAATTCTCCGCCGCCCGAATCGCCTGCAGCATTGCGGGCCGTCACCCGGAAATGATAGCTCGTATTGGGAAGCAGGCCATGCACCGCCACCGGCACGACGAACTGATCCAGATAGAGGGGCTTGGTCCCTCCATGGGTGGAAACGCTCTGGCCGTACGCCTCGGTCAGGCCATACTCGAACGTCACCTCTACCGGGTACCGCCCCGGGTTCAGTCGCGCGCCCAGCACGAAGCCGTCGGCGTAGGCGATGTAGGGCCCGGCGCCTATAAGAAGGGGCGGCTCGAAGGGAATCTCCCGCACCTGAAACGCATACCCCACCGCCGGATACTCGGTGGCCTTTGGCGTCGAAGCCATCGTCGCCCAGGGCATGTTCTCGGGCGGGGCAAAGCTTAGCGGGGCTGCGGGAGCACCCGTGGCCGGCTCCGGCCCATATGCACCGTTTGGAAACTTTGACCGGTTGCTGTTCTCCCTCGCATACCGCAGGTAATACTGCTGCCCCTCCACGAGATCGACCCTTGTGTAATCCAAGAACGTGGGTCCGGGACCGATCAAAAACGCACTCTCAAGGACGGCACCATTCTGCGCGTGTACACTAAAGAGACGCGATTCATAGGGGTGTGCCGCAATGCGTGCTTCGAAGGAAAACGGTGCCGTTCGGGGAGCGGTGAAAACGAAGTAGTCTACGTCGGCCGAATCCAGATCCCCCGTCACCTCAAAGGCGGGATCGAAAGGGGTGGCGAGGGCCGCCGTGTTGTTGGGCTCCTGCTCCACCTGCTGGGCCCAGCTCGGCGGGGCCGCTGAAAGCGCCAGCATCCACAGCAATCCACTTAGCCTGTACGCAGAGGAGTTCATACCCACCCCGGGATTTGGTGTACCGGTCGTTAGATTACGGTGGCCGCGCTAGCGTGCGCGATCCCAAAATGCATCCCCGCTGCGCGCGCAGGTTTTGCCATCTCCAGCGCGGGCCCCGCTGTACCTACCGCCGGATCTCGAAGCCGCTGTGCCGGTCCTCCGGCGGCGTCCACGTCTCGTCGATGCGCTGCACGCGGGCGAGCGGCGGCCCCACGTGGAGCGCGTCGAGCAGGCGTTCGAGGAGCGGGCGCGGGCCCTCGGCCACGAGCCGGACGGTGCCGCCGGGCTCGTTCTTGACCCAGCCGATAATCCCGCGCATCCGCGCCTCCTCGGCGGCAAACGCGCGGTACGACACGCCCTGCACGCGCCCGTGGACGACGGCTTCAACACGGGCAAGCTCGGGAGCAGACATGGCGCAGGAGAATGCCGCGTAAATGGCCTGTCCGGAGCGGGGATCCGGCGAGCGGATGAAGGAATCGTGCCTGCCGAAACCCGGGTCCGGCTTCCGGCTTGGGAGGGGCCTCTGCCCCGCTGCGCCATGCCTTCCGCCCGCCCCGCTGCCCTGCTGCTCCTTGCCGGCCTCGCCGCCTGCGCCTCCGCTCGCCTTCCGCCGCGCGCCCCCGCCGCCGACGACGACCGGCCCGTCAACGTCATCTACTTTATCACCGACGGCTTCGGGCCCGCCTCCGTCACCTTCGCGCGCGACTTCAAGCGCAGCCAGACCGGGCAGACGGGCCTCGCCTTCGACTCCTCGCTCGTCGGCGCGCTCCAGACGTGGGCCACCAACACGCGCGTGACCGACTCGGCGGCCGGCGGCACCGCCCTCGCGGCGGGCGTCAAAACGTACAACGGCGCCATCGCCGTGGACACGCTCGGGCGGGCCGTCGCCACCGTGCTCGAAGCCGCGCAGGCGCGTGGGATGGGCACTGGGGTCGTCGTGACGAGCCGCATCACGCACGCCACGCCCGCGTGCTTCACCGCCCACGCCGACAGCCGCGCCCTCGAAACCGAGATCGCCCTCCAGCAGGTCCACCTCGCGCCCGACGTGTTCTTCGGCGGCGGGCGGCGCTACTTCGTGCCCACGAGCACCGGGGGCCTCCGCCCGGACGGCAAGGCCCTCCTCGACACGCTCCGCGCAAAAGGCTACGGCGTCGCCCTCAACCGGGCCGCCTTCGACGGCCTCGACCGCACGCCCGCCGCCGCCCTCCTCGCCGACGACCACCTGGCCTACGAGATCGACCGCGACCCGGCGCGCGAGCCGAGCCTCGCCGAGATGACCACCAAGGCCATCGAGCTGCTGCGCGGGCACCGGAACGGCTTTTTCCTGATGGTCGAGGCGAGCCGCATCGACCACGCCGGGCACGCCAACGACGCGGCGGCCCACGTGCGCGACATCCTCGCCTTCGAGGCCGCCTGGCGCGCGGCGGTGCAGTTTGCGCGCGAAGACGGGCACACGCTCGTCGTCTCCACGAGCGACCACGAGACGGGCGGCCTCTCGGTCGGGCGCGACGGCCTGTATGCGTGGCACCCGGAGGTGCTCGCCCGCGTGCAGGCCTCGCACGAGCGCCTGGCGCCGCGCCTGCTCGCCGCGATGCCGGCGGACCCGAGCGGCGCCGAGGCGATGCGGCTCGCGCGCGCAGGCCTCGGCCTCGACTCGCTCGCCGGGCCCGCGCGCGCCCGCCTGCTGGAGACGCTCCGGATGCCGGCGGGCACGGCGCAGAACGCCGCCCTCGGCCGGCTCCTGCGCGACCTCGTGTCGGTGCCTGCCCTCGTGGGGTGGACGACCCTCGGCCACACCGCCGTCGACGTGAACGTCTACGCCTTCGGTCCGGGCGCCGACCACTTCCGGGGCAACCATCCCAACGACTTCATGGGCCAGACCGTGGCGCGCGTGCTCGGGCTCGACCTCGCGCCGCTCACCGCCGAACTCCGCCGCCGCTTCGCCGCGCAGGCCCGCGCGGCGGGCCAGTAGCGCCGCTGAACCCGGCGCCCGTTGGGGCGTTCGCTTCGATTGGACTTTCGCCTGGCCCTGGATGGGTCCCAGGCCCAGCCGGAGAGGCGACGCCTGGAGCGCCTTCGGTTTAGATGCTCCGGGCGATCTACCTACCCTGCATGGCTAAGCAAGAACCGATCAAACAAATGGGCACCGTCACCGATGCCCTGCCGAACGCGCAGTTTCGCGTCGAACTCCAGAACGGCCACCAGATCCTCGGCCTCCTCTCGGGCAAGATGCGCAAGTTCTTTATCCGCATCCTCCCCGGCGACAAAGTGGACGTGGAAATGTCGCCCTACGACCTCACGAAGGGCCGCATCGTGTACCGCTACAAGAACTGAGCAGCGCTGGCCTCTGCCCCGGCCGGGGCCTCGTCGCACGGAATGACGCGCCGGACGAGCCGGGGCAACGTGGTGCCCTGCACGAGGATGGAGAACAGCACGACGGCATACGTGGCCGCGAGGAGCGCCTCGCGGGCCGCGCCGGGGGGTAGGGAGAGCACCAGGGCCACCGAGATACCGCCCCGCAGGCCACCCCAGACGAGTACGCGCCGCGCCCCGACCGTCCGCTCGGGCCGGAAGGGCTTGAGCAGCCGCAGCGGCACGAACACCGCCACCGTGCGGGCAAGCAGTACGATGGGGATGGCCGCGAGCGCAAACCACAGCAGACGCATCTCGAGCTTCACGACGAGCACTTCGAGCCCGATGAGGAGGAAGAGCACAGCGTTGAGGATCTCGTCGATCAGCTCCCAGAACGGGTCGAGGTGGGCGCGCGTGGTGGCGCTCATGGCGAAGGCCCGCCCGTGGTTGCCGATGAACAGCCCCGCCACGACGATGGCGAGCGGCGCCGACACGTGCAGCGCCATCCCGAGCGCGTAGCCGCCGGCCACGAGGCCGAGCGTGAGGAGCACTTCGACGGAATAGTCGTCCACCTTCCGGAGCATCCGGAAGCCCACGTAGCCGAGCAGGAAGCCGTAGCCGAGCCCGCCGAGGGCTTCCTGTGCAAACAGGGCCGCCCCGGACCCCAGCGTCACGGCCTCGGCGCCAAAGGCGAGTTCGAGGATGAGCAGGAAGACGACGACCCCGATGCCGTCGTTGAAGAGGCTCTCGCCGGTGATCTTGACGCGCAGCGATGCCGGCACGCCGAGCGTCTTGAGGACCGCGAGCACGGCAATCGGGTCGGTGGGCGAGATGAGCGCGCCGAAGAGCATGCACATCACCAGCGAGAGCCCGAGCCCGAGCGCCCCTGCGAGGAGGTAGACGAGCCCGCCGACGATGAGCGTGGAGAGCAGCACGCCCACCGTAGCCAGCACGCCGATCACGAGCCCCTCCGCGCGCAGGCTGGCGAGGTCTACATGGAGCGCCCCGGCGAAGAGCAGAAACGCGAGCACGCCTTCGAGCACGGTCGCCTCGAAGTCCACGGCGGCGAGCAGGCGGCGCGCGGGCGCTTCGAGGTTGACAATGCCCAGTTCGTGCAGCAGCACGACGGCCACAGAGGAGGCCAGCGCGAGCGCCATCACCCCGATGGTCGTGGGCAGGTGCAGCCAGCGGTAGTTGGCATACGCGAACACCGCCGCGAGCGTGAGCAGAACGGCAACGATGTTGAAGGGGTCCATGGAGCGGGGCATGAAGCCAGAGGATACGACCGCCCCGGATGCCTGACCTGCCCCCTCCCGGTTCGTGGAAACGCCCGTCGCCTATCTGCAGAATACTCGCCTTACGCTCGATCCTCAAATCCCTTTGCGTGAGCTTCCGTCAGTGCGGCGAATCGCTTAATTTCCTCTATCGAAGCAAATGCTCGTTCTGGAATCCATAGAAATTGCCGTGGACTGATCCCCAGAAGAACCCCGCCCGGCACCCGTAGCACTCTCTGAAAAGCTTCCCAGCGCATCTCTGCTTGGCTGAGTCCTTCGATCACGTAGATAACTCCCTCTTCGCTGAATTGATACGTAAACCGGCGCCCCGCCCATGGATGTGAGGCGTGCCGAAAACGCGCAACTGCTGGAGCGAAAGTGACGGAGGCCAATATCAATAGGCCAAGCACGAGTGGGACAATGGTCTGTTCTGTAAACGGGGCGCCCAAGGCAAGGTGTACCAAGATGGCCCCAGCGGTTATGGCGCCCAGGGTTATAAACAGCCAGCGACGCCATCCAAGCGTCATACGCTGAATCTGCCGCGCCGCGCGTGACGCGTCATCTTTGGTGTATTCAAAAGTGGCATCGACAGAGGAAGCGGCGGGGATTTCATGCTCCGTCATGTACGTGTTTCGGTCAAAGGTGCTCAATCGTTGCCGCGAGTGAGATCGGATAGCAACACGCTATTGAGGCGGAGCCCGTGGCGCACGGCCGGGTCGTCGAGGTCAGCCGTGCCGATGGGGGCGCCGGGGGGCGTGGCGAGCGGGCCGGCGGGGGCCGGGGCGGCAGCGGCGGGCCGCGCGAGCACGCGCGCGATGGCGGCGGCGTAGTACGCGCGCTGCGCCGGATCGGCGGCGGGGTTGGCGCGGAGCCACGCGGCGAGGCGCGTGAGGGCATACTCCGCTTCGGCGCGCACAGCCGGCGCGGCGTTCGCGTTCAGGGCGAGCGCGAGGAGCGCATCCGTCCACACGCCCTGGACCGTGCGGCGCAGGAGCGCGTCGGCGGGGCTTGCGGGCATGGCGGCGTGCCAGAGGCGCGTCGTGGCGGCGTCCCACACGCTGCGGAGCGTCGGCAGCGACGCGTCCGCGCAGGCTGGTAGGCGAGGCGGGCGGCGCGGTCGGGGCGCGTGAGTTCGTCCACGACGAGCGCGGCGGCCACCTCGGCGGGGGCCGTGGGGTCGAACACGAGGCCCGTGCGGCCCGCGAACAGCTCGCGCGTGCGCCCGAAGCCCGGCGGGCGGGGCGGCAGGTGCTGCATCGCGGCGGGGATGCGGAGCGTGGCGGGCGCCAGGGCGTCGAGGAGCGCGTCGAGGGCCTGGCGCTGCACGGCGGCGGGCACAGGCGCGGGAAGCGACTGGCCGTCGCCGCGCAGGGTGAAGCTGTAGGTCTGCCCGCCGAGAAGCTTGCCGACGCCCGCGAGCGCGTAGCGGTGGCGCAGGTAGAGCGGCACGAACACGTCTTCGAGCAGCGCGAGGGGACGCCCGCTCCGGAGCGCCCGCTCGTCGAAGCGGCGGAGGGCGGCGTCGCGGACGGTGAGGTCGCGCCGCAGGGCGTCGAGGGCGGTGGCGCCGTTGTCCCACTGCGTCACGCGCGCGTCGATACCGGCGGCGTTGTCCTGGTCGGAGAGGTAGACGAGGCCGCGCGCCCGCGTGTCGGCGAGCATCCGGTCGAGCGCGGCAGGCTCGTCGGTGCCGCGCGCGAACTCGGTGTAGCCGTAGCGGATGGCCGCCACGTCCCACGCGCCCACGCCGGTGGCGTAGGCCGAGTCGAGGTTGATGGTGCCGTCGGGGCGGACGCCCGCGAGGGGCGCGGGGTAGTCCATCACGCTCGCGCGACCGTTGGTGGAGGCGGCGAAGTTGTGGGCCAGGCCGAGCGTGTGGCCCACCTCGTGCGCGGCGAGTTGCCGCAGGCGGGCGAGGGCCATGCCGCCATCGGGTCGGCCTCGGGGTTCACGCCGCCGCTCCGGCGCCCTCGTGGGCCGCAGGAGCCCCTCGGCGAGCAGGTAGTCCTGCCGCACGCGCAGGCTGCCGAGGGTGACGTGGCCCTTGATGATCTCCCCCGTGCGCGGGTCGGTGAGGGTGGCGCCGTAGCTCCAGCCGCGCGTGGAGCGGTGGACCCACTGGATCACGTTGTAGCGCGCGTCGAGCGGGTCGAGCGTGTCGGGGGCGATCTCGACGCGGAAGCCGTCCGGAAAGCCCGCCGCCTCGAAGGCCGTGCGCCACCAGTTGGCCCCTTCGAGGAGCGCGCTCCGCATGGGCTCGGGCGTGCCGGGGTCGAGGTAGTAGACGATGGGCGCGACGGCCGCGCCCCCGGCGGCGTTCGGGGTGCGCTTCTGAAGGCGGTGCCGCACGAGCAGGCGCTGGTTCAGGTCTGCGCCGAGAGGCACGCTGTAATCGGCGTAGCCGGTCGAGAAGAAGCCGCTGCGCGGGTCGTAGGCGCGCGGCGTGTAGCCCAGTTCGGGCAGTTCGACCAGCGAGTGCCGCTCGCGGAGGGTGACGCTGTTGGGGTCGGCGGCGACGCTGCGGACGTAGGCGCCCGGATTGTCGGAGGCGAAGGTGAGGCGCACCTCGATCTCGGTGTTTTTCGGAAACGCCTTCGTGTGCTCCGGCCAGAGCGACGAGCGGTTCACGTCGAGCGAGAAGCTCCCCTGCCCCGCGCCCCGGAGCGTGCCGACCACGCCGTGGGCGTCGCGGAGCACGAACGGGGTCGCGTCTACGAGCAGGCGCCCGCCCGTTTCCGCGACGACGGGAAAGCTGTAGAGCACGCCCTCGGCGAAGGCGTCGCGCACGGCCTGCACCTCGGCGGGGTTGAGGCTCGACGAGCGGTAGTCGAGGTTGGGCGCCACGAGCAGCACCTTCGGCCCGGCGCGTTCGAAGCGCACGACCACGCTGGGCCCGAGTTGCCCCCGGTCGAGCCCGATGTCGTTGGAGCCGAGGCCGGCGGGGAGCGAGGCGTAGTAGAGCACGTCCACGTTCAGGCGCGGGATCTCCATCCACACCTTGCCCCCGGCTTCGTCGAGGTAGAGCGGAAACAGGCCGTCGTCGCGCGTGAGCCCGGTGGTCTTGCTCTCGATGGACGGGAGCGGGGCGGCGGGCTGCGCGAGCGCCGGCGCGGCGAGCAGGAGCGTGACGAGGGCAGGCAGCAGGTAGCGGCGCATGGGGCGTGGGGATCGCGCCCAAGGTACAGGCGCGGCGCCCCAAACGCGGGCCCCCAGCGCGGCGCGGTGCCAGTGCCTCGCGTGGCACTGCTGGGGCGCCAAAACACTGCGTCCCGGCCGCTCTCGCGAGCAGCCGGGACGCAGACACACCCGGGCTGGGCCCCTTAATTACCAGCTCAGGTGGACACGGGTACTGCCGGCGGGCAGGTTCGGAAAGACGAGCGTCAGGCGCGTGTCGTCTTCGGGGCGCACGAGGTTGGCCCCTCCCGAGACGCGCGCGCTCCGGCCCGCCACGAGGTCGTTCAGGAACAGGTCCACGCTCGCGCCCTGGATCGGTGCGGCGCTGCGGTTGACGACATCGAGGTCGGCGCCGCTCGTGGAGACGTTCGTGAGGGTGACGAGCAGGGCGTTGCGCTCGAACCACCACGTGCGCAGTGCGCCGAGCGTGGTGAGCCACGAGCCCTCCGCCTGCGCGCCCTGCACGAGCTGAACGGCCACCTGGGCGCGCTCGTCCGTCAGGCCCTGGATCTCGGCGTGGAGCGGGAGGATGTAGAGGCCGCGCGCGTCGTGGGCGTCGAGAAAGTCGGCGCGGAAGGCGGCGAGTTGCAGGTCCGTGCGGGAGGCGCGCTCGAGGTTGGACGTCACCTCGTAGTCGTCGCGGCCCCAGATGCCCATCACGAGCATCCGCGCCTCGTCGAGTTCGGAGCGGTAGCCGCGCTCGTTGCGCTCGTACAGGCCCACCGACTCGGAAATCCCGCGCGCTTCCGGGCGCGTCACGTCCGGACGCACGTCGTTCTTGTTGCCCGGCATCGGCGCGGTCTGCACCGGGTAGGAGGTGCCCGCCATCGGCACCGTAGACGGCGGCACGTACACGGTGGTGGGATCCGCGACCTGGCCCTGCCTCATGGCGGTGCGCGCGGCGTCGCGCTGACGCACGATCTGCGTGAGGCGCCCCCGGCCCGTGCCGGCGGTGATCAGCGTATCGGGCGTCGATCCCACAGGCCTCGCTCGGACCGGCGCCACGCGCGGGTCGTACGCGCTCGTCGGCGCCAGCTGCGGACGGCCTGCGCCGCCCGGCTGGTACGGCTCGCGCAGCTGCGGCCCCGTCGAGGGCGGGTTGACGCCTTCCGTCGTCTGGTTGACGCGGATGGCCGTCGAGGGCACGCCCCGCGCCCCCGGCGCCGACACGCCCACGTTGCCGATCACGCGGAGCGTGTCGATGTCGATGAGGTTGCCGGTGACGGTTTCGCGGAAGTCGGCGTCTTCGCCGAGCGTCAGCGGGGCCGGCGCGAGGCTCGGGTGCGGCAGAAAGCGGAGGAGGTAGCCGAGCCCGGCCGACTCCATCGCGCGGATGGTGTTGTGGTCGAAGTAGCCGGCGGGCGGGTGGAAGCCTTCCACCTTGCCGAACTTGCCCACCTCGTCCACCGCCGCCTGCACGCTCGCGATCTGCTGGTCGAGCGGGGCGTAGCGGAGCACCTCGTCATCGCGCGAGGCGGCGGCGAGTTCGCCCGTGCGGGCCACGCGCTGCGCCACATCCGGAAAGACCTTGGCCTCGTCGGCCGTGAGGAACACGCTCGGGCGGATGCCGGCGGCCTCGAAGGCGTCGAAGAGGCGGTTCATGGACGGGCGGAACTCGCGGCGCCCGCCCACGAGGGGCGTCAGGCTCACCGCCGTGGCCGAGAGCGCGGCGTTCGGCCAGGGGCGCACGCCGGCCACCGGCACGCGCGTGATGTAGGCGAGCGCGTTGATGAGGAACGTCACGTAGTGGCGCTGCTGGTCCACTTCGCGGGAGACGTCCTGCGGCAGAAAGCGCGTCCACACAAAGCGCCCGCCGCCGGTCTCGCCGTAGAGCGCCATCGTCATCGGGCGGAAGACCTCGTTGTCTACCGCGTTGTAGGGCACGAGCTTGCCGAGCGCCTGCGAGCGCACCGCGCGGGCGACCGAGGTGGGCGTCTGGGCGGTCAGGTTGAGGAGGTAGCCCGGCTCGATGCCCGCCGTGAGCGCGTGCGAGCCGTCGAGCTGCTGGAAGAGGCCGCCCGGCTGCTCCGGCACGTTCTCCACAAACTCGGCCCCGAAGACCTCGTTGAAAAAGCGCGCGTCGCGCCGGGTGGCGCGCTCGTCGAACAGGCCCGTGCGGCCCTGGGCAATGAGCCCGCCGCCGCGCTCGACAAAGCGCTTCACCGCGTCCATCTCCTTCGCCGAGAGCATCTCCGAGCCCGGCAGGATGAGCACGCGCACGTCGTCGGGCATGCCCCGCGCCAGTTCGGCGTCATCGACCACCTTGTAGGGCAGGCTCAGGCCGAGCATCACGTATTCCCACGCGAGCACCGCGTTGTTGCGCCGCACCTCGATGGGCTCGTAGGGCGAGCGGTCCTGGTCCGCCGGGAGCGTGGCCGGGCGGTGCAGGTACGCGACCACGCGCCCGTTGCGGAGCAGGTCGAGCCCGGTCGAAACCGACGGGAGCGGATGATCGGCGGTGACGCCGGGCGGGATGGCCTGCCCGCGCGCCGGGCCCGCGACGAGCGCGAACCCGAGCAGGACGAGCCAGAAGGCGTGGAAGGTGCGCATGGCGAGGAAAGGAGAGGGAATGGTCAATGTTCAATGCTCAACAGCCAATGGTCAATGGGATGCAGAAGAGGTGCATCGCTGGTTCTTCCGTTGGCGATTGCCCATGGACGGTTGACCATTGACCCTTTCAGTCGGCGTGGAGCGGGCGGCCGGCCGCGTTTTGCAGGTCGATGAGGTAGACCACCGATTCGCCGGGGTCGAGCTTTTGGACGCGGATGTTGACGCGCTGGTGGTCCGGATCGAGGCGGTAGGTGTAGCCGCTGCTGCCGTGCCCGCTGCGCAGCACGTTGCCGAGCTGGGCGGTCTCGGACACCACATTCACCCGGGGCGTGGCCTCGGGCAGGTACACGCTCACCGACACGTCATGCGCGACCTGCTTGCTCGTGTTCGAGAAGCGGAGCATCATGCGGTTCACGCCGCGCTTGTCCACCTCGGCGGCCATTTCGCGCCGCACCGACCACCAGTGGGCAATCGAGTCGCCGGGGGCGGCCCACATGCCGCGCCGCCGCACTTCCTGCGCCACCTGCCGGAGCACATCGAGCCCCTGGGTGGCCATGAGGTCGGACGAGTAGACGAGCCGGTAGAGGCCGCCTTCGATGTCGTTGCGGAACACGTCGTGCAGGAACGGGGCCGCGGTGAGGCTGCCGAGGCTCTTCACCACGCCCGAGTCGGAGCGGGCGGTGTAGTTGTAGCGGAACAGTTCGCCCTTGCGCCCCATGAGCAGGCCGCCGCGGCGCGGGTCGCCCGTCACCTTGACGACCGTGCGGCGCCCGATGGAGTCGGGGAGGAAGTAGGTGTACGCGTTGCCCGAGAGCGCGTAGAGCGTCGTGTCGGAGAGGATGCCGGCGTGCGAGGGCCGGTAGCCTTCCACCGGGCGCGCCGATCTTGCTTTCGAGCTGCTGCCGGGCGCTCTCGAACCACGGGCGCTGGTTGCCGCCGAGGTCGCGCTGCCGCTTGAGGTCGCCGTAGACGCCCACGTCGCCCTGTGCGTAGAGGCGCTGTAGGAAGCCCGCATCGAGCGGCGCATCGGGGCGGACAAAGTAGGTGCCGGGCACGCCCGCGCTCTGGAGCACCGAGGCGGCGTCGCCGAGCTTCTGGGGGTTACGCCCGCCCACGCCCGCGAAGATGGCGGCGGAGGTGTAGGCGCCGGGCCAGTCGTGCGTCCACACCACCGGCTCGCGGCGGAGGTAGCGCAGCATGTTGGCGAAGAGCACGCCGAGCGCCTCGAAATCCTCGCCGTCGTTGCGGTCGATGTAGAGCGACGAGCGCTGGAAGCCGAGGTAGACAAAGCGCCCGCGCCCGTAGGTGCCAAAGGCGGCGGCAGACGAACCGGAAACCGCCTCCTGCACGTCGGGCTCGTCGTCGCTGGCAAAGTCGTACCAGAAGCCGAAGGGCACGGTGCGGTCTTTGGCTTCGGCGCGCAGCCGGGCGCGCACCGCCGGGTTGAACACCTGCGTCTTGACGCGGTAGCCGCCGGGGATGCCCGCCGTCATCGGCGTGTTGGCCACGAGCGTCATGCGGCGGATGCCGGAGCTTGTGTACGGGTAGGGGACCTGGAGGCTCTGGCGGGCGGTGCCGCCGTTCCAGGTGTAGTAGGTCACCGCCACGGCCGGCTGGCGGCGGCGCTGCCCGTCGAGGTCGCGCAGGACCGCGTGGAACGTGTCGGCGACGGCGTAGTCGCCCTGGTACTGGACGGTGCGGACGGTGTCTTCCCACACGTAGCCGCTGAGCGGCCCGAAGGCGGCGGCTTCGCGGCGCTTCTGCGCCTTCAGGCCTTCGGGGGAGGTGCCAAAGCCCACCTGCATCCGCCGGTCGGCGCTGGCCACGGCGCGGCCGATGCGGCCGGTCGAGTCAATCGAGGTGCCACGCCGCGCGGGGAGGGAGTCGGCCGAGGCGAGGCGGCTGGGCAGGTAGCGCCCGGGCGGCGCGATGCCGGGGAACGTGTCGGTGTAGGCCTGAAAGGCGCCACTGGTGCGGTCCACGTAGTCGACAAAGTCGAGGCCGAACACGTCTTCCATGAACGACCAGCCGCGCCACGAGCCGTCGGGGCGGTAGAGCGCGGGGGTCCAGGTGGCCCACACGTTGCCACCGCGCTGCAGGAACGCCTTGATGCGCGTGACCTCGGCGTCCGACATGGCGGTCACGTCGGGCAGGATGAGCACGTCGAAGTTGTCGAGCTTGCCGCCTTCGACATCGGCGTCGGTGACGTCGGTGAAGGAGACGCCGCGCGCGGGTTCGAGGAGGAAGTCACGCCAGGAGCGCACGACGCCGTCTACCCAGGAGGCCGACGAGTCGCCGCTCGTGATGCGGTAGGCCTGGCGTGTGTAGCCGGAGTTGAGCAGCGCCACGCGCGCCTCGTGGACCTCGCCGGGGCGCCCGGGAATCATCTGCCGGATGGAGAACGCCCCGAAGGTGCTCTGCATCAGCATCCAGTACACGAAGAAGGCGATGATGATGCCCAGCACCCCGAGCACGAGCACCCAGGCCACGTTGAGGCTTCCTCGACGTTCGGTAGCGGTGGCCATGGTGGGGAGGGGGAGGGAGAGGGAGGGAGAGGGAGGAATGGTCGATGGCCAGTGGTCAACGAGCAATTGCTAATGGGAGGCAGGAAGCGCGATAGCTCCGCTGGCTGCTCCCGTTAGCAATGGCCCATTGGCGGTTGCCCACCGACCATTAGATCAGAGCCACGCAGGCGAGTCCTGCTGGTGGCGCAGCGTGTCGAGGCGCTCCTTGGAGGTGTCCTCGGCCACCGAAAGGCGGTCCTGCTCGCGGTGGATCGCGCCGAGACGAGCACGTTCCTGCTGCTCGGCCGCCGCCACGGCGCCCGGCGTGGGCACGAGGCCCTGGTTGGTGACCTCGAAGAACATCGAGCCGCGGTTGGGCACCGGCGCGCCGATCGGCGCGGGAGCGGGGCGGGCGCGGCCATCGGCATCGGCATCGGCGCGGCCGACATGCCCGGCAGGCTCTGCACGCCCGGCATCCCCGGGATGGGGCCGGCCATGCCCGGCACGACGCCCGGCGCGGAGAGCATCCGCGGCTGCGTGTCCGGCGCGGGCTGGTAGGCGGCGGGCGCCCCGGTGACCGGGTTCTGGTAGGTCGGGCGCGCCTCGTAGACGGTGTCGTACTGGCCGTCGGCGTTGGTGTCCACCGCGAGCGGGCCCGGCTGGCCGTACGGCTGCTGCCCGTACATGGGCTGGCCGTAGGCCTGCTGCCCGTACATGGGCTGCTGCCCGTACATAGGCTGCGGCGAGGGCAGCGCGAGCGGCTGCCCCATGGGCTGCATCGGCGGGAGCGCGTTGGGCGCGTACGGCTGCCCGGCCAGGGCCGCATGCGGCGTCATGTACGCGGTGTCGGTCACCACGTCCACCCGACCCGAGCGGGCCCGGCGCTCACGCACCTTGTAGAGCACGTACGCCGCGATGGCGAGGATGAAGGTGGCGATGGTCGCCACCAGGATGATCGTCGAGAGGATCGGAATGATTTCCATGGCCGGTAACGGATTGCGCAGCGAGCGGAGGATGGGGCCGCAGGGACGGCAGGAGGCGGGGCGGAGTGGGTCGGGGCGGGGGTCAACCCCACCCCTCCAGAAGGATCAGGTGGTGGCGACGGCGGACGACGAGCCGATGCGTTCGAGCTTGCCCCACGTCATGCCGATGCCGAGGAATTCTTCGATCGTCGCGAACGTCTTGCACACGTCGATCACGAGGATGAAGAAGAGCCGGTAGAAGACCGAGTAGAGCACCAGGCTGGCCTGCTCCTTCTCCACGGCCACGCAGTAGAGCGCGGCGATGATGTCGAGGATGGTCAGGATGAGCCACCAGAACGCGAGCAGGCCATAGTAGCCGTAGAGCAGGGCGATCGTCACGAAATACGACGTTCGCGAACACGTTCATGATGGGCCAGATGAGGCTCTCGAAGGCCATGTACCACATCACGAACGTGCCACCGAAGTTGATCGTCGGGTTGGCAAACAGGTCGCTGTGCTTGCGCACGGCCTGGATGATGCCGCGCGTCCAGCGGTACCGCTGCTTGAGCAGGTCGGTGAGCTTGTTGGGCGCCTCGGTGTAGGAGATGGCGTCGGGCTCATACTCGACCTTCCAGCCCTGGCGGATGATCTTGAGCGTGATGTCGCAGTCTTCGGCGTACGTGTCGGACGAGTACCAGCCCGCCTCGATGATGGCCTGCTTGCGAAACATCCCGACCGGGCCGGGGATGATGTTGACGAGCTTGACCATCGACTGCGCCGAGCGGGCCATGTTGAGGCCTTCGATGTATTCGAGCGCCTGGAGCTTCGTCCACAGGTTGGTGCGGTTGGTCACCTTCACGTTGCCCGCGATGGCGCCGAGCCGGGCGTCGGCGAAGTGGCGGATCATGCGGCGCAGCGTCTGCGGCGAGAGCTGCGAGTCGCCATCGACGTTGAGCACAAAGTCGGCCGAGGCCACCTGGATGCCCGCGTTGAGGGCGGTGGATTTGCCGCCGTTGGGCTTCTCGACGAGCTTGACCTCGACGCGCCGCCCGGGCGTCTCGTAGAGGCCCACCATCTCGCGCGCAATGGCGCCGGTGTTGTCCTTCGAGCCGTCGTCGATCACGATCACCTCGTAGTCCGGGTATTCCTGGAGCAACAGGCTCTCGATCGTCGAGCGCATGAGCACGCCTTCGTTGTAGGCGGGCACGATGATGGACACCTTGGGCAGAAACTCGGCTTCCTCCTCGGTGCGGGCGGTGTACTTGGCCGTGTGGACGTAGGAGAGCAGCAGGAGCCCGAAGTACCGCACCAGCAGCACGATCAGGAAGAGGATGAGCGCCACGATGCTCGAATACACGAGCAGGCCGCTGAAGCCGAGCGTAAAGGGCTTGCCCTGCCCGTTGAGCCGCTCGGAGAGCCGGAACGGGATGTTGTTGTAGTTGGTGACGAACACGAAGATGATCGTCGCCAGCAGCAGCGAGAGCAGGCCGAAGACGAGGATGCGGCGCACGTACACGCCGGAGGTCTCGGTCTTGTAGTGGTCGTCGTGGCGGCGGATCGGGTTGAAGGCGATCCGCTCGACCGGCCCGTGGGCCAGCACCAGGCGGCCCTGCGCGTCGCGGGTGACCTGCTCGTGCTCTTCGACGAGGTAGGCAACCTGCGTGGGGTCGGTCTCGGAACGCCCGGCGCGGGCCAGCGCGCCCGGCGGCACAGCGCGTTCGGTCCCGGTCTGCTCCAGGGCAGCATCGGGGCCATCGGCGGAAAGGTCTCGGCGGGCCATACGGGGAGGAGGGAGCGTGGCGGAAAGCAACGCCGGGACGTTCCGCAAGCATCGTGCCCAGACCGCAAAAAGGGCCTGCCGGCGCCGATTGTCTCATTGCGGGATGATTTCCCTGCGCCCTCAAACCTATCGAAATACGGCGTTTATCCGCCGAACCAAATCCGCTTCGATTTGGCAACCCCTGCCGCCGCCGCCGCGTTGCCCGCGCTCCCCACGCCGCTCCATGCCCCTCTCTGCCTCCGCGCCCGTCACCGCCCCCCCTGCCCTGCGCGACGCCCTCGGCGACCGCCTCGAAACGGGCGTGCTGCTCGGGCCCTACACGACGTTCAAGATCGGCGGCCCGGCAGACCTGTTCTACGAAGCCACCACCGCCGACGAACTCGCCACCGCCGTCCTGGCCGCGCAGGACTCCGGCGTGCCGTTTCACCTGCTCGGGCTCGGCGCCAACATCCTCGTGGGCGACCTCGGCTTTCGGGGCCTCGTGATCCACAACGGCGCCCGCCACGTGGAGGTGCGCGGCGAGACCCTCTGGGCCGAAAGCGGCGCCATCGTCTGGCCGGACCTCATCAACGTGGCCGTGGCCGCCGGGCTCTCCGGGCTGGAGCACTACGCCGGCATCCCGTCCACCGTGGGCGGGGCGCTCTGGCAGAACCTCCACTTTCTCTCGCCCGACCGCGCCCGCACGATGTTCATCGCGGAGGTGACCGAGGGCGCCGAACTGCTCACCGAGGAAGGCGACCGCCAGCACGTGGGCCTCGACTACTTCGACTTCGGCTACGACTACTCGACGCTCCACGTCCGGCGCGACCTCGTGCTCTCGGCCACGTTCCACCTCACGCCCGCCGACCCGGAGGCGATGCGCGCGGTGATCGAGTCCAACCTCGCCTGGCGCCGCGAGCGCCACCCCCCGCTCGACTCCGAGCCGAGCGCCGGCAGCATCTTCAAGAAGATCCAGGACATCGGCGCGGGCCGCCTCATCGACGGGTGCGGGCTCAAGGGCTTCCGCCTCGGCGGCGCCGAGATCACGCAGCGCCACGCCAACATCGTCATCAACCGGGGCGGCGCCACGGCGGCGGACGTGCAGGGCCTCATCCGGCACGTCCAGGCCACCGTCGCGCGCGAAACCGGCCACCGCCTCGAAACGGAGATCGGCATGATCGGGGAGTTTGCGGCGCCGACCGAAGTGGCCTCGTAGCGGCGCTGCATCCCCCTCCTGACGGCTTCGCGCTGGACGCGCGCCGCCGTCGGTCCTCCCCCGAAATCGGGGGAGGTGTCCCGCAGGGACGGAGGGGGCGGGGTCTACCTTGCCGGCTTCACCCCGGCCCCCATGCGCCCTCTTTCGCTCTTCTGCGCGGCGTTGCTGCTCGCCCTGCCGGTGCAGGCGCAGCGCGCCCGCGACCTCGGCATCCCCTTCTCCGGCACGCCCGGCCCCTTCAACGCTATCACGGACGTGCCGGGCGTGGAAGTGGGGCACACCACGCTCATCTCCGGCGAAGGGCGGCTCGTGAAGGGGCAAGGCCCTGTGCGCACGGGCGTGACGGCGATCTTGCCGCGCGGGCACCGCTTCAGCCCCTCGTTTGCCGGCTGGTATGCGCTCAACGGCAACGGCGAGATGACCGGCACCACGTGGATCGAGGAGGCCGGCTTTCTGGAAACGCCCATCCTCATCACCAACACGTTCAGCGTAGGCGTCGTGCGCGACGCGGCCATCGCGTGGATGGAACGCACCGGCTACACCGGCCCCTTCCTCGCCGACCTCTGGTACACCTACCCCGTGGTGGCCGAGACGTACGACGGCATCCTCAACGACATCTCCGGGCAGCACGTCCGCGCCGAGCACGCGTGGGCGGCGCTCGATTCGGCCCGCTCCGGTCCGGTGGCTGAAGGCAACGTGGGCGGCGGCACGGGCATGATCTCGCACGGCTTCAAGGGCGGCATCGGCACGAGCAGCCGGCGCTTGCCGAGCGGCCACACGGTGGGGGTGCTCGTGCAGGCCAACCACGGCGGGCGCAGCACCTTCACGGTGGCCGGCGTGCCCGTAGGGCGCGAAATCACCGACCTGACGCCCGTCGTGCGCTTCGACGACCCGAGCGAGCGCGGCTCGATCATCGTGATCGTCGCCACAGACGCGCCCCTGCTGCCGCACCAGCTCAAGCGCCTCGCCCGGCGCGTGCCCATCGGCATCGGCCTCAACGGCGGGCGCGCCGGCAACGGCTCGGGCGACATCTTCCTCGCCTTCTCGACGGCCAACGAAGGCGCCTTCTCGCGCGATTCGGTCGCGACGGTGCAGGTGTGGCCCAACGACGAGATCAATGGGCTCTTCGACGCGGTCGTGCAGGCCACCGAAGAAGCCATCCTCAACGCGCTCGTGGCCGCGCGCACGATGACGGGCGTCAACGGCAACACGGCCTACGCCCTGCCCCACGACCGCCTCCGCGAGATCCTGCGCCGCTACAACCGGCTCAACGAGTAAGGCGACGGCAGGAGGCGCGATCGATCGTGCCTCTACTTGAACGTGCGGTCTTTGGCGAAGACGCTCATCAGGTCGTCGGTGCCGAAGGGGCCGTGGCGGTAGAGGAGCGGCTCGCCGAAGGTGGCGCCGACGCGGTAGCCGAAGCTGCGCGCGCGCGCCTCGATCCACTGCACGAAGGCCGGGTTGGAGATGAACGTCTGCGGACCGTCGTCGTCGTCCGCCGTGCGCTCGGCCCCGCCGAACTGCGAGCGAAAGGCGTAGAAGGCCGCCATGCGGGTCTCCCACGCGTCCGTGACGTCCACCACGAGCGTCGGCTCGAACTCGACGGACTGCATGTAGTGGAGCACGTGCGCGGCGCGGTGGGGCGCGGCCCCGTCGCCGGTGTCAATCATGGCGAGGCCGCTGTAGAAATTGGCCTCAGCGGCGAGGCGCGCGGCGGCCGGGTGGTCCGGGTGGCGGCAGTCGGGCGCGTTGATGAGCAGCAGGTGCGGCCGGTAGCGCCGGATCGCGGCGATGACGGCGCGGCGGTGGGCGTCCGTGTTGTCCAGGCCCCCGTCGGGCAGGCCGAGGTTCTCGCGCGCGGTGAGGCCCAGGATGCGTGACGCTTCGGCGCTCTCCTGAAGGCGCGTCTCGGGCGTGCCGCGCGTGCCGAGTTCGCCGCGCGTGAAGTCCACGATGGCGACTTTATGCCCCTGCCGCACGAGGTTCACGAGGGTCCCCCCCACGCACAGTTCAGCGTCGTCCGGATGCGCGGCGGTGACGAGCACATCCACGGGGCCGGGCGTGCCATAGACGAGGGTAGCAGCAGGCACTTCGGACATGGGCTTACGCGCCGGGGGCGCGGGCAAACTGGATGAAGTCGGTGTAGGGCGGCGTGTGGCCCGCCTCGCGGAGCAAGCGCGCGATCTGCCCCCGGTGGTAGGCGCCGTGCTGCGCAACGTGCAGCAGGATGTCGCCCACGGTGCTCTCGAACGCCTCGCCCTTCGAGTTGACGTAGGCGATGGCCCGGCCCAGGTCGCCGCCGAGCAGCGCCTCGAACGCGTCGAAGGCGGTACCGAGGTGTTCGCGCGCGTCGTCCGGCGACAAGCACCGGCCAGACCGCAAGCGGCGACGGCCGCCCTTCGATGCGCGCCCGCCACAGCACGGCGGCCCCGGCAAGGTGGGCGAACAGACGCACCGCCTCCGCCGGGCGCGTCCGGACCCAGTGCGGCGTGCGTGCGCGCGTCCGCCCAGCGCGCGTGGGCGAGCAGGCGGCGGAGGGCGGGGGCGAGGTCGTCCATGGGCGGAGGCAACAGCACGGGTGTAGGGGCAAGGCGCGCCTTGCCCCTACGGGACATCATCCCACCACGAAGCCCACGAGGCGGCCGGGGACGAACACCTCCTTGCGCACGGTCACGCCATCGAGGTATTTCGCCACGTTCTCCTGCGCCCGCGCGGCGGCCACCACGGCGTCCTGCTCGGCGTCGGCGGGGAGGGTGACGGTGCCGCGCAGCTTGCCGTTGACCTGCACGGCGTACTCGACGGTGTCGCTCGTGAGGTACGCTTCGTCGGCCTCGGGCCAGGGCGCGTAGGCGAGCGTCTCGCCGTGGCCGAGCCGCGCCCACAGCTCCTCGGCGAGGTGCGGGGCGAACGGGCGCAAGCAGCAGCACGAACGGCTCGGCGAGCGCCCTCGGGAGCGTGCCGCCGGCGCGGTAGGCCTCGTTGACGAACTCCATCATGGCGGCAATGGCTGTGTTGAAGCGCATCCCCTCCACGTCGTCGGTCACCTTGCGGATGGTGCGGTGGAGCGTCTGAAGCTGCGCGGCCGTGGGCACATCGCTGGTGAGGCGGAGCGCGCCGGTGTCCTCGCCTTCGTCGCCCAGCTGCACGAACAGGCGCCACACGCGTGCTAAAAAGCGGTGGACGCCGTCCACGCCGCGCGTGCTCCACGGCTTGACCTGCTCCAGCGGCCCCATAAACATCTCGTAGAGGCGCAGGCTGTCCGCCCCGTAGCTGCGCACCACATCGTCCGGGTTGACGACGTTGCCGCGGCTCTTGCTCATCTTGTGGGCGCGCGCTTCCACGCGCACCTCCGGGTCGGCCTTGAGCACGAAGCCGTCGCCGCGCTTCTCGACGTCGGCATCGGCCACGCGGACGGGCTGCACGCTCCGGCCATCGGCGGCCGTGAAGACCTGCGCGTCGTCCTCGCCCCGCTCATCGGCCTCGGTGACCTCGGCGGCGGAGACGTACTGCCCCGCCGCGTCCTGGTAGGCCGTGTACTCGACCTCGCCCAGGATCATGCCCTGGTGGACGAGCTTCTGGAACGGCTCCTCGGTGGCGACGACGCCGAGGTCGAACAGGAATTTGTGCCAGAAGCGCGCGTAGAGCAGATGCAGCACCGCGTGCTCGGCACCGCCGACGTACAGGTCTACGGGCAGCCAGTAGTTGGCCGCCTCGGGCGAGACGAGCGCGTCGGCGTTCTTGGGGTCTAAGAAGCGCAGGTAGTACCAGCACGAGCCGGCCCAGTTGGGCATCGTGTTGGTCTCGCGGCGCGCGGCCTCGCCGTTCCACTCGGCCTGCACCCACTCAGGGCGGTTGGCGAGCGGCCCCTCGGGCGACCCGGACGGGCGAAACTCGCCGCCCTCGGGCAGCGGCACCGGGAGCGCGCTGTCGGGGAGCAGGTGCGGCGCCTCGTCCGTGAACACGATGGGGAAGGGCTCGCCCCAGAAGCGCTGGCGCGAGAAGATCCAGTCGCGGAGGCGGTAGTTGACGCGCCGCCGCCCGGCGCCCTCGTTCTCCAGCCAGGCGATCATCGTCCGCTTTGGCCTCGGCGTTGTGCTGCCCGTTGAGCGAGACGCCGTGCTCGGAGACGACGATCTTCTTGCCCGACGAGTCGGAGTGGACGTGCGGCCCGTCGCCCGTGTAGGCTTCTTCCTGCACGTTGCCGCCCTGCACGACCTCGCGGATGGGCAGGCCGTGGGCCCTGGCAAACTCCCAGTCGCGCTGGTCGTGGCCGGGCACGGCCATGATGGCGCCCGTGCCGTAGCCGGCGAGCACGTAATCGGCCACCCAGATGGGGAGGGGCTCGTCGTTGACGGGGTTCTCGGCGAACGCGCCCGTGAACACGCCCGTCTTGACCTTCGCGTCGGAGCGCTCCTGGTCGGTCTTGCCTTTCGCGGCGTCCACGTAGTCCATCACGGCCTGCCGCTGCTCGCGCGTGGTGCACTTGAGCGTGAGCGAGTGCTCGGGCGCCAGCACCATGTACGTGGCGCCGAAGAGCGTGTCCGGACGCGTGGTGAACACCTCCAGGCGCTCCTCCGCAAAGCCGCGCACGCGAAAGTCCACCTCGGCGCCCTCGCTCCGCCCGATCCAGTTGCGCTGCATCTCCAGCGTGGACGTGGGCCAGTCGAGGCCGTCGAGGCCGTCGAGCAAGCGGTCGGCGTAATCGGTGATTTTGAGCACCCACTGGCGCAGGTTGCGCTTCTCGACGGGAAAGCCGCCGCGCTCGCTCCGCCCGTCGATCACTTCTTCGTTGGCGAGGACCGTGCCGAGGCCTTCGCACCAGTTCACCGGCATCTCGGCGAGGTAGGCGAGGCCCTTCTCGTAGAGGCGCGCAAAGATCCACTGCGTCCACCGGTAGTAGTCGGGGTCGGTGGTGGCGAGTTCGCGCGTCCAGTCGTAGGAGAAGCCGAGCGCCTTGAGCTGGGCCTTGAAGCGCTTGATGTTCTCCTGCGTGGTGACGGCGGGGTGGACGCCCGTCTGGAGCGCGTACTGCTCCGCCGGCAGGCCGAACGCGTCCCAGCCCATCGGGTGGAGCACGTTGAAGCCCTTCATGCGCTTGTAGCGCGCGAGGATGTCGGTGGCCGTGTAGCCCTCGGGGTGGCCCACATGGAGGCCCGCGCCGGACGGGTAGGGAAACATGTCGAGCACGTAGAAGGGCGGCTTCTGCGTGTCGAGGTCCGGGAGGTCGGGCGTGCGGAAGGTCTGGTGCTCGTCCCAGTAGGCCTGCCAGCGGGCTTCGATAGAGTCGTGCGGATACGCGGCCATGCGTCGGGGGATGTGGTGGGGCAAGAACCCCCGCGTGTGCCGCATGTGCGCCACGGCGAACGCGAAGAATCAGGAAAGGCACGCCCCCTCCTGCTGCCTCCGCGCTGGACCGAAGGTCCGCGTAGCGGAACGCGCTCGGCAGCGGTCCTCCCCCGATTTCGGGGGAGGTGTCCCGCAGGGACGGAGGGGGCGGGGGACGCCACGTCTGTGCAACGATGCCCGGCGCCGCACAACCACCCCGCCGCCCCCGGCGTGGCACGCGTTCGTCGCCTTCCCGCTCGTATGGCGTCCCCGAAGCCCGCCCCGTTTCCGCCCGACGCCCTGGAGGCCACCGGGCGCCCGATGCCGCCGCTCCACGAGCCGCTGCCCCCGCCGCCGTCGGCGCGTGTGCGGATCGCGGTGGTCGGGCTCGGCGAGTTTGCGCTCAACGAGATCCTGCCCAACTTTGCCCACTGCCGCCACGCGGTGCTTGCGGGCCTCGTCTCGGGCGACGCGCAGAAGGCGGCGAAGGTGGCCACCGCCTACGGCATTGCCGCGGCGCACGTCTACACCTACGAGACGTTCGACCGGATCGCGCAGGACGACGGCATCGACGCGGTCTACCTCATCCTCCCCAACGCCCTCCACCGCGACTGGACGATCCGCGCGGCGCGGGCCGGCAAGCACGTGCTCGTCGAGAAGCCGATGGCGGTGACGGAGCGCGACTGCGAGCGCATGATCCGCGCGTGCGACGACGCGAAGCGGACGCTCATGGTGGCCTACCGCGCCCAGTACGACCCGTACAACCTGGCCGCCATCGAGGCGATCAAAAAGGGCGAGATCGGCGATCCGGTGTGCATCGTGGCCGACCACGGGCGCACGCTCGACCCCACGCAGCCGCGCGACACCTGGCGCAGCCGCCTCGCGCTCGCCGGCGGCGGGCCGCTCTACGACGTGGGCATCTACGCGCTCAACGCGATGCGCTACCTCTCGGGCGAGGAGCCCACCGAAGTCCGCGCCCTCATCGACGACCGCCCGCCTCACCCTAAAGCGGACGTGGAGAGCACGGTCGCATGGACGATGCGCTTCCCCTCGGGCCTGCTCGCCACCGGCACCACCTCGTACGTGTACGCGCAGGCCAAGCGCTTCCACGTGATGGGCACCAAGGGCACCCTCGAGATGGACCCGGCCACCGACTACTACCGCCGCCGTCTCCGCATCGCGACCGAAGAGAAGACCGAAGAGCGCATCATCGGGGGCCCCAACAACCAGTTCGCCGCCGAACTCGACCACTTCGCCGCGTGCGTCATCAACGGCACCACGCCCCGCACCCCGGGCGCCGAAGGCCTCCAGGACGTGCGCCTCATGCAGGCCATCTACCGCGCGGCCCGCACCGGCCGCACGATCCGCTTCTAACCGCCGCCCCATGCCACCGCCCCTCGCCGCCCCGCTCGACCTCGCCGCACTCCTGCGCACCGCCCGCACGATTGCCGTTGTCGGCTGCTCGGACAGCCCGTACACGACGAGTCACCGGATCGCAGGAGTATCTCCTGGGGGCGGGCTTCGAGGTGATTCCCGTCAACCCGAACCACAGCACCGTGCTCGGGCGGACGTGCTTTCCGAGTGTCGAGGCCATTCCGTACACGACCCAGATCGACGTGGTCAACATTTTCCGGCAGCCGCGCTTTACCGCCGAGATGGTGCAAGGGGTGCTCCGCCGGATCGCAGACACCGACGAGCGGCCGGTGATCTGGACGCAGATCGGGGTCCACAGCCCGGAAGCCGAGCACCTGAGCGTGGCGGCAGGCCTGCCGTACGTGCGCAACCGCTGCATCATGGTCGAGCACGTACGGTAGACTGGGCGGCACCTGTCAGGTCGGGAGACCTGACAGGTGCTGGAGCGCTCGCGGGCACGTTCGTCCGGCGGTGCAGGCTGGGCTTCGTCGCGGTAGAGGGGGCTTCGTCCGAACGGCTGGCCGCGCGCGTCGGCACGCACCGGTAGCATCCGGTCGGAATCCATCCCCATCTTCCGACCGACATGAATGCCCGATCAGCTCCTTCTACTCGGCGCCGGCAGCGCCACGCTCGCTGCTACGACTCGTCGCGCAGTATGGCCGGGGCCGCTCCGGGCCTGGGCGCGACGGCGTCCTGCGTCTGGAGTGGCGTGCTGTGGACCGGCCGCCTCTGCTGCTCGCGGCGGGCTGCGTGTTCGCGTATGACGAGCACTTCCGACATTCGATGATCCTCGGGCGAGCCTCGCTGCTGCATGACTTCGATGGCGCTCTGCGTGGGCGGCAGCTTCTACACGGGCGGCTTTCTGGCCGAGCGGATCGGGAGGCGTCTCAGCTGGCGCCCGTTGTAACCCAGGCGGCTCGTGCTGGCGCGTCGGCATGCCCAGCGTCGTGGCCGGCTTTGCGCTCTTCGCCCTCGTGCTGCTGGGGCGCTGCGAGAAGCGAGCCGTTCTGGCGACGCCCGAGCGGCATCGCCGGCATCGCTCAACTCGCTCTCTCTGTGGCTCAGCCTGCACCGGCGCGGTGCTCGTGGGGCTCGTGAGGATGCTCTACGATGCTGCGCCTGCACACGCTCGAAGCTGAGCGGGCGCGCTCGTCGCTGAGAGCACGCCGGCGCCCGCCTCGCCCAACTCGAAGCGCGGCTGCGCCCGCACTTTCTGCTCAACGCCCTCTCGGGCCTCGCCGAACTCATCCACGACGCGCCCGACCGCGCCGAGGCGATGACGCTCGCGCTCGCCCGCCTGCTCCAGCGCTCCCTCGACGGCTCCGACGCCCCCACGCTCCCCCTCCGCGACGAACTCGAGCTCGTGCGCGCCTACCTCGATGTGGAGCAGCACCGCTTCGGCGACCGCCTGCGGCGTGACATTCAACGTGGACGACGGCACGCTCGACGCGCTCGTGCCGCGCCTCACGCTCCAGCCGCTCGTCGAGAACGCCCTCAAGCATGGCCTCGGCAAGACAGGCAGGGAGGTCCACATCTACGTGATTGCGCAACGCGAGGGGCCGCGCCTTCAACTCGCCGTGGCCGACGACGGCCCGCCCTTCCCCGACGACCTGACGGGCGGCCACGGCCTCACGAGCGTGACCGAGCGGCTGCGGCTGCTCTACGACGACGACTTTACGCTCCAGTTTACCAACGCCTCGGCCGGCACGATGAAGCACATCCGCATCGCCCTGCCCTTCACGCCCGCCGCTTCCGCCCGCGCCTGATGACCGCCCCGCTCCGCGCCCTCGTCGTGGAAGACGAGCCGCCCACGCGGGCACGCCTCGTGCGTCTCCTCCAGGCCCACGCGGACGTGCTCACGGTGGCCGGCGAGGCCGCCACGGCCGACGAGGCCCGCGCCGCGCTCGCCATGCACCGCCCCGACGTGCTCTTCCTCGACGTCGAACTCCCCGGCGGCTCCGGGCTCGATCTCCTCCCGCACGTAGGCAACGCGCGCGTGGTGTTCGTGACGGCCTACGCGGTCCACGCGGTGGAGGCCTTCGAGGCAGGGGCGGTGGACTTCCTCGTCAAGCCTGTCGAAGCGGCCCGGCTCGCGCGCACCGTCGAGCGCCTCGCCGCGCGCCCGGCCCCTGTGGACCCCGCCGTGCTCGCCCACCTCGCGGACGTGCTGCGCCCGCCCACCCCCGCGCCCGTCTCGATCCCGGTCCGCCAGGGCGAGGGCGTCACCTTCCTCCCGCTCGACACCATCACGCACTTCGAGGCCAAGGACAAGGTGGTCTTCGCCCACACCCTCGGCGGCCGCGCGCACCTCGTAGACCGCTCGCTTGCCGCCCTCCTCGCCCGCCTGCCGGTGACCTTTGTACAGGTCCACCGCGCCGTCGTGGTCAACCAGCAGCACCTACACGCTGCCGCGCGGCGCCTCGGCGGCGGCCACACGCTCACGCTCGCGGGCGGCGCGCGCGTCTCCACCGGCCCTGCCTACGCCGACGCCGTGGAGCGGCTGCTGCGGTGGTAAGCCCTCCCTGCCCTCGGAGGCAGGACCGTTGGCTTCTGCGCCTGAGCCACCGCATCGGCGCCATGATGCGGAGCCCAGTTCGCCCCGCCCTCACGCCCCGCCCACGACGCTCCTCATCGTAGGCGGGGCCGTAGGACTACACCGCTGCCTCCCCGTATGCCTGCGCGTGGACGCCCTGCACAGAGCGCCCGGACGGGTCGGTGACGTTGCGGAGCGAGGCGTCCCAGGCGAGGGCCTCGGGCGTGGAGCAGGCCACGGACGGCCCGCCGGGCACGGTCTCGGCGCACGCGCGGAGCGGGAAGTGCTCCTCGAACATCGTCCGGTAGAAGTAGGCCTCCTTGGTGCCGGGCGGGTTGACGGGAAAGCGGTAGCGCGCGCTTGCGAGGTCGCGGTCGCTCACCACGCGCTCGGCGTGCGCCTTCAGGCTGTCGATCCAGCCGTAGCCGACGCCGTCGGAGAACTGCTCCTTCTGGCGCCACGCGATGCTCTCGGCGGCAGCAGGTCGGCGAACGCGTGCGCAGGATGTGCTTCTCGATGCGCCCGCCCACCGCGCGCTTGGCCTCCGGGTCGAGCGACATCGCGACGTCGAGGAAGGTGCGGTCGAGGAACGGCACGCGGGCTTCGACGCCCCACGCGGCCATGCTCTTGTTGGCGCGCAGGCAGTCGTAGAGGTGCAGCCGGTCGAGCTTGCGCACGGTCTCGACGTGGAACGCCTCGGCGTCCGGCGCGCGGTGGAAGTAGAGGTAGCCGCCGAAGATCTCGTCGGCGCCCTCGCCCGAGAGCACCATCTTGATGCCCATCGCGCGGATGCGGCGGGCCATGAGGTACATCGGCGTGGAGGCGCGGATCGTCGTCACGTCGTACGTCTCGACGTGGTGGATCACGTCGGAGAGCGCGTCGAGGCCCTCCTGCACGGTGAAGTGGAACTCGTGGTGCGCCGAGCCGATGTGGGCGGCCGCCACGCGCGCCGCGGCGAGGTCGGGCGCCCCGTCGAGGCCGATCGAGAAGGTGTGCAGGCGCGGCCACCACGCCTCCGTCTGCCCGTCGTCCTCCACGCGCCGCGCGGCGATACTGCGCCGCCACGGCGGCGATGATGGACGAGTCGAGCCCGCCCGAGAGGAGCACGCCGTAGGGCACGTCGCTCATCAGCTGGCTCTTCACCGCCGCCTCCAGCGCCTCGCGCACGAGCTGCGGGTCGGACGGCCCGCTCTGCACGGCGGCGTAGTCGCGCCACGTGGGCGCGTAGTAGCGCTGCGGCACATCGCCCGCCCCCGATGTCGAGCACATGGCCGGGCGGGAACGCCTCGATCGTCTTGCACACCGGCGCGAGCGCCTTCATCTCGGACGCCACGTGGAGGCGCCCGGCGTCGTCGCGTCCGGTGTAGAGCGGGATGATGCCGATGGGATCGCGGGCGATGATGGTGCGGTCCTGCGCCTCGTCGTAGAGCACGAAGGCGAACATGCCTTCGAGGTCGTTGAGGAAGTCGAGCCCTTTCTCGCGGTAGAGCGCGAGGATGACCTCGCAGTCCGAGTCCGTCTGAAAGTCGAATGGCGCGCTTCAAGCCGGCCCGCAGCGCCCGGTGGTTGTAGATCTCCCCGTTGACGGCGAGCGCGAGCGCGCCGTCGGTGGTGCGGAGCGGCTGCGCGCCGTGGAGCACGTCGACGATGGCGAGGCGCTCATGGGCGAGGATGGCGCGGGGCCCGCAGTAGAGGCCCGACCAGTCGGGCCCGCGGTGGCGCTGGAGGCGGGAGAGCCGGAGCGCGCGGGCGCGCAGGGTATCCGGGTCTTCGTGGGCGTCGAGGATGGCGAGGATAGAGCACATGGCGAGGTCGATGTGTGGGGGTCGAAAGCGGTAGGGGCACGGCTGCCGTGCCCGGTGGTATGCCATGCCCCGCGACGAGCGGAAGGGGTCAAACAAAAGCGGCCCCCCGCATCTGCGAGGGGCCGCTGTGGAGATCGAAGGAGGCGTCGCTACCGCACCCGTCCCGATCCACAGCCCCTCACAGGGGTGCGGCGATTATTATTCCGGTTGTTGAACAGCGCGGTCACAGCGGGGCGTGCGGGGAGGCGGGCGACAGCGTCCAAGGTACGGGCGGAAAGGCGCGCGTCAAGGGCGGCCCCAAAATGGAAGCGCTCCCGGGGGCCGAACGGTGCGCCTGCGCCGGCCAGTGGCGCCTGGCATCCCCCGAAATGCTTGCTGGACGCGCGCATTTCCGCCCCCTTCGCACCGGCGAAGAGGGCAGACGCGTCAGCGTCGGGGGAAGCGCTCACGCCCCGTAGGGCACCCAGATGTTCTTGACCTGCGTGCTGGCGCGGAGCGTCTCGTCGGTGGCGGGCAGGTCGCCGGTGGCGGGGAGCGTCCAGGTGCGCTTCATGTTGCCCGCGCTCGCCCGTTCGACGGCCGTGGCGCCCGCTTCGTCGCCCGCGTAGACGATGCCGTCCACGTCGTCGTGCTCGGCGAGGGTCTTGGCGAGTTCGTCGCGGTCGCCGGTGACGAGGTTGACGACGCCGGCCGGCACGTCGCTCGTCTCCAGGACGGTGTAGAAATCCGTGGCCGTGAGCGGCGCGAGCGGCGAAGGCACGGCGACGACCGTGTTGCCCATCGCGACGGCGACGCCCACGAGGTGCGTGAGCGCGCGCAGCGGGTGGTCGTCGGGGCACAGCACGCCCACGACGCCGAGCGGCTCGTTGACGGCGAGGGTGACCGTGCGGTGCGGCACGGCGTGGATGGCGCCGTCGTACTTGTCGGCCCACGCGGCGGCGGTGAACAGGTCGGAGATCGCGCCCTCCACCTCGGCGTGCGCCTCGCCCGTCGCCCATGCCCGTCTGGGCGGTGAGGCGGCGGGCAAACTCGTCGCCGCGCACGGCGAGGTTCTCGCCGAGGAAGTAGAGGATCTGCGCGCGCGCGTGGCCCGTCGTCTTCGCCCAGCCGGGCGCGGCGCTGCGGGCGGCCTCGACGGCGTTGCGGAGGTCCTTGCGGTTGCCGATGCCCACCTCGCCCACGAGGGCGCCGTCGGGGCCGTAGCACGCCGCGCGCGTAGCCCGAGTCCGGGCGGGCCTGCTTGCCGCCGATGAACAGCTTGGGCGTGCGGTCGATGCCCGGAAACGCGCCGAAGCCATCGCCGGAGGCGTACCCGTCGCCGCCCGCAGGCTCGGCGGCTTTGGCGCGGACCACCTTTTTCGCCTTCGCGGCGGGAGCCTCCGAGGCGCGGCGCTTCATGTACTCGAAGAGCCCTTCCTTGCCGCCCTCGCGTCCGAAGCCGGACTCGCGGTAGCCGCCGAAGCCGGAGGCGGCGTCGAACAGGTTGGTGGCGTTGATCCACACGGTGCCGGCCTTCACCTGCGTGGCGAGGTCGAGGGCGAGGTTGATGTCCTCGCTCCAGATGCTCGCGGCGAGGCCGAAGCGCGTGTTGTTGGCGAGCGCGACGGCCTCGTCGGGCGTGCGGAACGTCATCGCGGCGAGCACCGGCCCGAAGATCTCGACCTGCGCGAGCATCGAGGCGGGCGCCACGCCGGTGAAGAGCGTCGGGGGGTAGAACGAGCCCTCCGTCGGGCAGGACCACGACGGCTGCCAGAGCGTCGCGCCCTCGTCCACGCCCTCCTGCACGAGCTGCTGGATGCGCTGCAGCTGCACCGGCGCCACGATGGCCCCGATGTCGGTGGCCTTGTCGAGCGGGTCGCCCACGCGGAGCTTCTCCATGCGGTCGCGGAGCTTGCCGTAGAAGCGCTCGGCCACGCCTTCCTGCACGAGCAGGCGCGAGCCCGCGCAGCACACCTGCCCCTGGTTGAACCAGATGGCATCCACCACGCCCTCGACGGCGGAATCCAGGTCCGCGTCGTCGAAGACGATGAAGGGGCTCTTGCCGCCGAGTTCGAGGGAGAGCTTTTTGTGTGACCCTGCCGTGGCGCGGCGGATGATGCGGCCTACGTCCGTGGAGCCGGTGAAGGCGATCTTGTCCACGTCGTCGTGGCCCACGATGGCCGCGCCGACCTCACCGTCGCCGGTGACGAGGTTGAACACGCCGTCGGGCAGGCCCACGCTCGCGCACAGCTCGGCGAAGCGGATCGCCGTCAGGCTCGTGAACTCGGCGGGCTTCATGACCACCGTGTTGCCCATCGCGAGCGCGGGCGCCACCTTCCACGCGAGCATGAGCAGGGGGAAATTCCACGGGATGATCTGCCCGACGACCCCAAGGGGCGCGTAGTCCTTCAGCTCCGTCTCCATGAGCTGCGCCCAGCCGGCGTGGTGGTAGAAGTGCCGCGCCACGAGCGGGATGTCGAGGTCGCGCGTCTCGCGGATGGGCTTGCCGTTGTCGAGCGTTTCGAGGACGGCGAACAGGCGGCTGTGCTTCTGGAGGCCGCGTGCGAGGGCGTAGAGATACCGCGCGCGGACGTGCCCCGGCGTGGTGCTCCACGTCTCGAACGCCTGCCGGGCCGCCTGCACAGCGTCGTCCACATCCTGGCTGCTGGCCTGCGCGATCTCGGCAAGCCGGGTCCCGTTGGCCGGGTTGTCGGCGGCAAAGTGCGCCCCCGCGTCCCGCCACTGCCCGCCGATGAACAGGCCGAAGCGCCGGTCGTGGGCGTCGAGCCATTCGTGGGCGAGGGTGGAAGATTCAGGCGCCACGCCGTAGTCGAGGGTGGTGAGAAAGTCGGAGACGGTCATTGCAACGTGCGATAGACGACGTACGACAGGCGATGTAAGAACCAAGTCGTACGTCGCCTGTCGCACGTCGGACGTAGATTCAGCCCATCGCCTGGTACGCGAGCGAGGCGTAGCGGCCGTAGGCGAAGTGTTCGAGCTGCCGCTCGATGTCGGTGAGGAGGCTGCTCGCGCCGAGGCGGAAGAGGTCCGGCTGCATCCAGGCGTGGCCGAGTTCTTCCTTCATGAGGATGAGCCAGTCGAGGGCCTGCTTGGCCGTCTTGATGCCCCCGGCGGGCTTGAAGCCCACCTGCACGCCGGTCTGCTCGTGGTAGTCGCGGATGGCGCGCACCATGACGAGGCTGTTGGTGAGCATCGCGTTGACGCCCTCTTTGCCCGTGCTCGTCTTGATGAAGTCGGCCCCCGCCTGCATGCACACGGCGCTCGCGCGGGCCACGTTGCGCAGCGTGCCCAGTTCGCCGACGGCGAGGATGGCCTTGAGGTGGGCGTCGCCGCAGGCGGCGCGCATGAGCCGCACCTCGTCGTAGAGGCCGCGCCAGTGGCCGGTGAGCACGAGGTGGCGCGAGATCACGATGTCGATCTCCTGCGCCCCCGCCGCCACCGACGCTTCGATCTCGGCCAGGCGGGTCTCCAGCGGCGCAAGGCCCGCCGGAAAGCCCGTGGACACCGCGGCGACCGGGATGCCGGAGCCTTCGAGCGCCTCAACGGCGGTCTCGACGAACGTATGGTAGACGCACACGGCGCCCGTGTGGATCGTCTCCGTGACGCCGAGGTCGCGCAGGAGGTCAGGGCGGACAGGGTGGCGGGCCTTGACGCACAGGCGGCGCACAGTGCCCGGCGTGTCGTCGCCCGAGAGCGTCGTCAGGTCGATGCAGCGGATGGCGTGGAGCAGCCACGCGGCCTGCGCCTCCTTCTTGACGGTCCGGCGCGTGGGGATGGTGGCGGCGCGGCGCTCGATGGCGCTGCGGTTGACGCGCACCTCTTCGACAGCGCCAAGGTCGAATGGCGTGCCGGGGTTGCGGTCGTGCTCGGCGGGCCGAGCGGGGCGGGTGGGCGCTTCGATCTGCACGGGCAGCGCGGGAAAAGAGGATCCCGGAAAGGTACGGCACCCGTCAACGCCCCGCCGGTGAATGCGTGCCCGTTGCTATCAGCACGTGAGCCGAACCGCGCACTCTGACGAGATCGGTGGGGGGGAACAGATCCACCGGCTGCACGGCGCCCCTACAGGCGGTGAGGAGCCATCGCCCCCGAAACCAACGCCTTCCCTTTTTGTATGCACAGCGGTACATACAGATTGGGCCATGGACTTCGAGTGGGACGAAGCCAAGCGGACGAGCAACCTCGAAAAGCATGGGCTGGATTTCGACGATGTCCGCCGGCTGTTCGAGGCCCCGTTTCTCCGCGCCCGCTCAGACCGCGACGGTGAAGCCCGTTACCTCGCCATCGGCCCGCTCGACGGCCGCATCCTTGCCGTCGCCTACACGCTGCGTGGGACGGCCATCCGGTTGATCTCAGCGCGGTCCGCCCGTCCCTACGAAAAAAACGCCTACCACCAGTTCCGCACATGAGCCTCACCGACTGGGCCCGCGTCGATGCCCTGACTGACGCTGAAATCGAAGCCGCCGCCCGGGAGGACCCTGACACGATCCTCCTCGATGACGCGATGCTGGCGGATGCCGAGATGATCTACCCCGGCCCCAAAGAGCGCATTACCCTCCGGCTCGACCGTGATGTGCTGGCGGCGCTACGCCGCGAAGGCCCCGGCTACCAGACGCGCATCGGGCACATCTTGCGGGCCTACGTGCAGATGAAGGGCCGCCAGTCCGCGAAGTAGGAGCGGCCTGCCCGCTTGACGCGCCCGACGCCTAAACGCGCGTGAGCCGCACCACGCACTCGACGTGGTCGGTGTGGGGAAACAGGTCCACCGGCTGCACGGCGTCGATGCGGTAGGCGTCGCTGAGGCAGGTAGAAACGTGCAGCAGGTTCAGCCGTACGTCCCTCGAAACCTGATCGCGATGGAGTTCGAGTGGGACGAGGCCAAGCGAGCAAGCAACCTCGAAAAACACGGGGTTGATTTTGCTGAGGTGACGGAGCTCTTCACGCAGTTTCACCATCGCTATCCCTCGCCCCGGGGCACAGAACTCCGCTGGGTTGCCGTTGGAACGGTAAAGGAGCGCATCCTCACCGTCGTTTTCACGGTCCGCGACGCTCGCTACCGCCTCATCTCCGCCCGGCGGGCACGGCGGGCCGAAGAAATCACCTATCGCGCCTTTCTCCGATGAATGCTGCCTCGAAGACCGACTGGGCGCGTGTGGACGCCCTCACCGACGCCGACATCGAAGCTGCCCTTCAGGACGATCCGGACGCGGTCCTGCTCGAACCCCATGCCCTGGGCACCTTCGTGATCTTTCGCGACACGGATGGACTGTTCCGGTGGCATCTCAGCCTGCCGAACGGACAGTTGCTGGCGTCCTCTTCGGAAGGTTATCCGACGATTGCCGCCAGCAAGGAGAGCATTGCCCTCCTACGCGCAGTAGCCTCCGCGCCCGCACTCACCCCATGAGCGCCGGCGCCCGGACGAGCTTGACGACGCACTCGACGTGGTCGGTGTGGGGAAACATGTCTACCGGCTGCACGGCATCGATGCGGTAGGCGTCGCCGAGGAGGGCGAGGTCGCGGGCCTGCGTCTGCGGGTTGCACGAGACGTAGACGAGCCGCTCGGGGGCGAGCGCGGCGATCTCTTCCATCACCTTCGGGTGGACGCCCGCGCGCGGCGGGTCGAGGATGAGCACGTCGGGGCGCCCGTGCGTGTCCACAAAAGCGGGCGTGAAGAGGTGCAGGAGGTCGCCCGCGAGAAAGGTGGCGTTCGTGATGCCGTTGCGCGCGGCGTTGGCGTGGGCGTTCTCGATGGCCTCGGGCACGAGTTCGACGCCCACCACGTGCAGCACGTGCGGGGCGCAGTAGAGCGAGATCGTGCCGGCGCCGCAGTAGAGGTCGTAGAGGAGGTCGGTGGGCCGCAGGTCGGCGTACTCGCGAGTGACGGCGTAGAGCACTTCGGCGCCCAGCGTGTTCGTCTGGAAGAACGCGTTGGGCGCGATCTCGAAGGTGAGGTCGCCAATCTTGTCGTGGAAGAGGCCGGGGCCGAAGATGGTCTCGGTCTTTTCGCCGATGGCCGTGCCGCCGAGGCCCGTGTGGATCACGTTGACGAACGTCGTCACCTCGGGAAACTCGGCCTGCAGCACGCCCGCGACCACCGCCATGCGCGGCGCGCTGTGGCCGTTCGTGACGAGCCCGACGAGCGTCTCGCCGGTGTGCTCGCCGTGGCGAATTACGAGGTGGCGCAAGAAGCCCGTGTGCGAGCGCTGCCCGTAGGGCGCCCATCCTTCGGCGTGCGCAAGGGCCCGCACGCGGTTGACGAGCCGCACGGACAGCTCGGACTGGAGATAGCACACGTCGAGGTCGAGCACCTTCGCAAACGAGCCGGGCGCGTGCAGGCCGAGGGCGAAGGCGCGGTCGAAGCTCTCCCCGGAGGCGATCTCGGCGGCGCTGAGCCAGCGCTCGTCCGAGAACGAGAACTCCATCTTGTTGCGGTAGAAGAACACGCGCGGGCTCGGCAGCGTGGGGCGCACCTCGGGCACCGTGAGCCCCGCGTGCAGAAACGCCCCGGCGACGCTCTGGCGCTTTTTCTCCAGCTGTGCGTCGTAGGCCACGTGCTGCCACTTGCAGCCGCCGCAGTCGGTCACGTACGGGCAGCGGGGCTCGACGCGCAGCGGGCTCGGCTCCAGCAGGGCTTCGAAGCGGGCCTCGGCGTGGCGCTTCTTGGTCTGGAACACGCGCGCCCGCACGTGGTCGCCCGGCACGGCCCCGGAGACGAACACAACCTGCCCGTTCACGCGGGCGAGGCTCTTGCCCCGGTCGGCGAAGTCGGTGAGCGTGAGGTCGAGCACGTCGCCCCGGCGGAGCCTGGGGAGGTCGGAGGGATCGGGCGGAGGCGTGGACGGGTCGAGCATGGGCGAGGAGGCAGGGGGCGCCATCAACGCGGTGCCCCCCCACAAGCCCCCGCTTCGCACGCGTTCCACACCAGCGCGGCCGGGGCCCTTGCCGGTTTGAAGGCGGCACTTCCCCGAGAGGCGACGGATATCCGCAGATCCCTGTGCGGCGGTCTGAGATCCGCGAATCCCTGCCTCAAGAACGACCGTGAGCAGCGCGGGCGCCGCCCCAGGCCCGATCTTGACATCGTATGCCCTACGCCTTATTGTGCGGATATGCGGCCCGGCGCCGCATAGTCACTGGTTCTGCTGACATTCTGAACGATGATCGACGAGGACTTCGATGGCTGGAAGCGCGAGCTTCTCTTCACCGGCAGGATCGTTCAAGACGGCGATACCTCGGTGCCAGACGATGAGGCAGAGCGTCGGTGCCGACGCTACATCGAACTCGTGGACATGGTAGACCCACTAAGGCATGGGGAGCCGACCTTCCTCGCGCTTGCCGAATCGATGCAGGTCGAGGAGGACTACGAGGTCTACCAAGCGACCATGCGCGTGATGGAGAGCTACCCATCAGCGGAGTTTGGCCGGTACCTCGTCCGAGCGCTCCCTGATCTGATCCGACGTGAGACGTGCTGGGCCAGCGAACTGCTTGGCGTTGCCGCAGGCCGTGCTGCGGAGACGGCGGCGATCAACACAGCGCTTGCGGAAACCAGCCCTGATGACCTCAACGAGATCATGGCTTTCGTGGATCTAGAAGAAGACGACGGGTGGCTGGAGGACAGCAAAGGTGTCATCAGACCAGCAGAACCCCGCTCTGCAGCCGACGCTTCGCGCGGCTGAGCTTTGTCGTTATACGGCTCTCTCATGTGCCCTGCGGATCATCAGGAAGCCCGGCACGCGGTGCTCCATGCCATCCACGTCATTGCTGCGGACCCCGAGGCAGCTGATGACGGGGTCGTCCAAGCGCTCGCGGCCACCGGCGTCTCACCCCTCGAAGCCGAACTCCTCATGGTGTTCGTCCCCTCTGCGTTCGGGCTCGTGCTCGCCGAGCATCTCGGCGTGCGCACGCTGCCGACAACGTACATAGTGCAGGATGCAGGTGGGGTGTGGAGGAGCCGCCCGCTCGCGGAGCAGCCCTACTTCACCGCCGCGCTCAGCGTCGCCTGTGAGGTGATGGAGCGAGGGTGGGGAGATCCCATCGACCAGGCGGTGTTTGAGGCGTGCGCGTACCGGAGCGCGGAGATTGCGAGCGTGAACGCCGCGCTAAACGCAGGGGTAGACGTTAAGGGAAGTCAGCTAGGTCCCCTCACGCTGCTGCGGTTGCGCGCGGAGGACATGGCGGCCGCGCGCCCGATTGACCTCGCGACCCCGCTCTCGCTCGCCACCTCGTTCCGGTTTCCCCTCCAATCCCCGGCCGCGCGCCGTGAGGTGTGGATCGGCGCGGCCGTGCTGCTGCTTCCAGGCGTGGGCTGGCTGCTGAACATGGGCCACCGGGTCATGATGGTGCACCGGATGATGGCGGGCGCCCCGGCCTGGCCGGCCTGGACCGCCCCCGCCACCCTCCTGCGGCACGGGGTGCTGACGTTCGGAGGGATGCTCTACTATGCTGCCCCCGGCCTCCTGATGGGGGCGCTCGGCTACGCGACGGGGCACCGCGCGATGGTCGTGCTCGGCGCCCTGCTCCTCGTGCTCGCCCTCCTGATGATCCCGGGGTACATGACCCACTACTGCCGCGCGTTCGATCCGCGTGAGATCTACCATCCGCTGCGGGCCCTCAGCCGGGTCGTGCAGGGCGGAAGGGCCTACTGGCACGCGTGGGGGATCGCACTCGCGGCGCTGGCGCTGTCGCTTGCCGGTCTTCTGGCGGCTGGCGTCGGCTTTCTCGTCACCAGTGTGTGGTTCTGGCAGGTCGCCGGCTTCAGCTTCGCCCGGGTCTTCGCCCAGGCCCCGCGCAACGGTTCCCTGTCTCCCGGCTCCTCCCCTGATACCAAATCCGGGCGCACCGTGCGAGAAGGCCCCCCGGATCATGGATGATGGATCATCGCCAGAAGGCCCCGATGGGCAGTTCTGACCATGATCCATGATCCTCCCGCCGCTCCCTCACGATTCAACCGGAGCGAACGCGTGACGTCCCCGATCCAACGCGCGCCGCCTTGGTCCCTCAGAACGCGTGGCCGAGGCCGAAGTGGAGCGTGGGGCGGAGGCCGTCGGGGTAGAGGCGGCGCTGGGCCGGGTCGAGGGCGCGCACGGCGGCGTCGAGGCGGATGACGAAGTAGGGCCAGGCCAGGCGAATGCCTGCGCCGGTGCCCACGGCGAGTTGCGCCACAAAGTCCGGCGCGCGAAACTTGCCGTCGCGGGCCCGGTCCACGTTGGCGATGAGGCCGGGGTTGCGCGGGCCGTACCACACGTTGCCCGCGTCGGCGAAGGCGGCGCCCATCCAGTCGGCCCCGAGGAGGGCGTGCGCGAACGTGAAGCGCGCCTCGGCGGACGTTTCGATCCACACGTCGGCGCCGGAGACGTTCACCACCTGCCCGCGCTGCGCCCGCGCGCCGCCGGGGCCGAGTTCGCGCAGGCCCCAGCCGCGCACGCTCGTGCCCCCGCCCGAGAAGAAGCGCTGGTCGAACGGCACGAGCCCGCTCGGCCCGAGCGCGTAGGCGAGCCCCACGGCCCCGCGGAGCGCCCCCGTGAGGCGCGGCGCGAGGGGCGCGTAGCGGCGCACGTCGGCGGTGAAGCGCACGTAGGGGCGGTAGAACAGGCGTCCGCCGCCGGGCGCGGGGAGCGTGCCGGCGAGCGAATCGGGGGCCTTCACAAGCTGGCCGAGGAGCGTCTCGAGCAGGCCGCCGCCCCCAAGCGCGAGGTCGATGGCGTAGCCGCTGTCGCGGCGGAGGGGGTGGGCGGTGAGAAACTGGAGCGCATAGCGCACGCTCGCCGACACCTGCGGGCGCGTGTAGTCTTCGAGCAACCGCTCGCGCTCCGGGCCCGGCGGCACGCCGGTGGCGTCGTTGAGAAAGCGGCTGTAGAAGCCCTGCAGCGTGTCCGGGTTGGAGAGCGCGAGGCTGAAGCCGTCCACGACCGAGCGGAGCGTGGGCGTGTGCTGCAGCTCGACGCTCACGCGCGCCGCCACGCGGCTGTGGATGATGAGCCGCAGTTCCTGGCGCCGCGCGGTGAGCACGCTCACCGCCCCCTGCGTGCGCGCCCCGAGTGCGGCGAGGCGTTCGAGGGCCGTGAGCGGGCGGATGGCGTAGGGCGCCGTGAGGGAGGCCGTCAGTTCGGCCTCGCGCGAGCTGAAGAGGGCCTCGTTGGGATCGGTGGACACCTGCCCGGCGGCGCGCACGCGGAACGCCTCGCCCTGCCCGAGCAGGTTGGCGTCTTCGTACGTGAAGGCGAGCCCGGTGCCGAGGGCCGCGCTCTCCAGGTTCGTGAAGCCGCCCCGCTGCTGCGCAAACGTCTCGGCGCGGACGCTGTGGCGGGCGCGCGTGCGCAGGTCGAGGCGGAGCGGCAGGATGCGCTGCCCGCCCACGCGGAACGTGTCGTTCCAGGCGGGCGCCACGTCCACGAACGTGAAGGCCCCGGTGGCGTCGAGGCGGCGGCGCGTGGCGAGCAGCGTGGCCTCCCGAAAGAGGGCCCCCGGCGTGGCGGACACGCGGCGCAGCACGAGGTGGGGGTCGAGTTGCCGCTCGCCGCGCTGCAGCACGATCCGCTCGTAGGGCGGGCGCCCATCGGCGAAGGCGCGGGGGGCCACGCCCGGCTCCGGGCCGGTCACGCGGGCGGTGAAGCCGCCAAAGCGAAAGCGCGGGCCGGGCCGCACGCGGAGCACGAGGTCGAAGGCGTCGCCGTCGGGCCCTGTCACGGGGTAGACGAGCGCGCGCACCGAGTCGCGCGAGGCGGCGGCGTGGCCCGCATCGTGGAGCGCGGCCACGAGGCGGCGGCGCTCTTCGACGAGCAGCGCCTCCGAGTAGCGCGCCGCCCCCGGCCGTACCGCAATGCCCTGAAAGCCCCGCAGCGTATCCACGCGGAGGCGCCCGGCGGGCTGGAGGAGCGAGCCGCGCACGAGCGAGTCGGCGGCAAAGGCGCCCGCCTCGCCCGCCTCGACGGCGTAGAGGACGTGCCGCCACTGCGCGGGCGCGCCCGGCACCATCAGAAAGCGCACGCGCACGCGCCGCGCCGGGAGCGTGTCGAGGCGGGCCTCCACGCGGGCGCGGCGGTAGCCTTCCTGCTGCAGGAGGAGCACTAGGCGGTCGGCGTCGGCGGTGACGGTGGCGAGGTCTACTACGGCGGGCGCCTCGCCGAGGGCCTGCAGGGCCTCGCCAACGCGCCCGAGACCGGCGCGCTGCCCGGTGCGGTAGAGCCAGAGCCACCACGTTGCGCCGGGGAGGCCGAGAAAGCGGCGGTTCGGGCGCGTCCGCAGGGCCGCGCGGAGGGTGGCTTCGGGAAGCACGTGCGGCCCGTCGAGGCGCACCTCGGCAATGCGGGGCGTGGTGTCGGGCAGGGCCAGGCCCACAGGCTGCGCGCGCGCGGCGGGCGCCCCGAGCATGAGCACGGCGGCACACAGAAACGCCCGCACCCCCTTGCAGAGGCCGGGCGTTGCCGCGTGGCGGGTCAGGCCAGCGAGCACGCAGGCGCGGAGGTCATTCTTCCTCGAAGTAGAAGTCGTCGTCGCCGCTCGGGTAGTCGGGCCAGACCTCCTCGATGCTCTCGTAGGGCTCGCCGTCGTCTTCGATGGCGCGGAGGTTTTCGACCACCTCGAAGGGCGCGCCGGTGCGTTCGGCGTAGTCGATGAGTTCGTCTTTGGTGGCAGGCCAGGGCGCGTCTTCGAGATACGACGCAAGTTCAAGGGTCCAGTACATGACAGAGGGTGCGCTTGGGTGAGGGGCCAGAGGCCCGCACGGGGCGGCGCCGGGGCCGAAGGACGCGCCGAGGCACGCAGCGCACGGGACGCCGGCCCGGGCACCCACGTTCCCGCAAACACCCTCTGCAGTTCGGGAATTTTAAAGACCCCCGTTCCCACTCCTGGAACGCATTCGCTCCCGCCTCAAACGCACGCGGCGCCGGAGCAGAGAAGACGCTCCGGCGCCGCAGCGCGAGAAAGACCGGCGTACCGGCGGGCCGCTTCAGTCGAGCGTGGCCGGGGCCGACTCGGGGTTGGCCTTCTGCGTGAGCAGCGTGCGGTACTGCACGGGCGTCAGGTGCATCGCGAAGAACGTCGCCGGGTCGAGCGGGTCGCCGTGGGCCTCGCGCACTTCGTAGTGGAGGTGCGGACCGGTGGAGCGGCCCGTGTTGCCGCTGAGCGCGATCTTCTCGCCGCGCGACACGTGCTGCCCGGGGCGCACGAGCGGGCGCGAGAGGTGCGCGTAGAGCGTCGTGTAGCCCGAGGCCGGGTGCGCCACCTCGATCACGTTGCCGTAGGTGGACGAGCGCTGCACGCTCTTGATGATCCCGTCGGCGGTGGTGTAGACCGACGAGCCGACCGGCATCACGAAGTCCACCCCGGCGTGCATGTGGCGCACGCGCAGGATGGGGTGGTGGCGCATCCCGAAGCCCGACACGATGGGCCCGCTCGCGGGCAGCAGCGCCGGCAGCTGGGCGAACCGGGTGTTGCGCTTGGCGGCCAGGCGCATGAGTTCGCGGTAGCTCGCGCCCTGCAAGCGCGCCTGCCGGTCGATGTGGTCGAGCGTCTCGGAGGACAGGCGCAGCGTGGCCGCCGTCACCTGGGAGTACGCATCGGTGTAGGCGTAGGCATCGGCGCCGCCCACGCCCACCTGGCGGGTTTCGGGCGAGATGCCGGGCGCTTCGAGGATGGTCCGGTAGAGGTGCTCATCCCGGTCGGCGAGCGTGTCGAGGCGCTGCTGGAACGAGGCCATGCGCACGCGGGCCATGGAGAGCTGCTGCTGGAGCGCCGAACGTTCCTGGCGCAGCGACGCTTCCTCGGGCGTCTCGGCCAGGCGGTCGATGGCGAGCGTGGCCCCGAACGTGAGCACGAGCGTGAGCACGGCGAGCATCATGCCCTGCGCGACGAGGCGCCGCTTCGAGGGCCGCACTTCGACGAACGTGCAGGCGTCGTGGTCGTAGAAGAAATACCGGGGGCGCGTCATGACGCAAAGCGTTTGAGGTCCGAGGCCGGAGCCGACGAAGCTCCCCAGGCGGACAACGGTCCGCTCCGGCCATCAGGGTCTGAAAGGGGGGTGAGGCACGCCGGGCGAGGGATCCCGAAGTACCCATTGTAACGCTCTTGAAAAGTAGGTCTTTAGCCTGAAGCCGATCAAGGCCGCGTTCTGCCTCTAGCGCTGCGCTCCCTGTAAATGCGGCGTTTACCCCCCACAGACCCCGAAAGAAATTTTTGGGTACCCGTGTGCGCACCTGTGTAGCCGGCGGTCAACGGTCAACGGTCAACGGTCAACGGTCAACGGTCAACGGTCAACGGTCAACGGTCAACGGTCAACGGTCAACGGTCAACGGTCAACGGTCAACGGTCAACGGTCAACGGTCAACGGTCAACGGTCAACGGTCAACGGTCAACCTCCCGTCGTCTGTCGTCGTCGTCGCACGTCGTCCCGTCCTTCACTCCGTATCGTTCTCGAAGTATTCGGTGGCGCGGCGGGGGATGCCGGGGATGCCGCCCTCGTCCTTCTGCCGGATGTGGTCGGCGAGGCGCTTGGCGAACACGTCAGCGGGGTCGTAGCCGTAGTGGCGCAGGAGGTAGTTCATCGCGATCACCTCGCAGATCACCGTCACGTTCTTGCCGGGCGTGATGGGCAGCTTCACGAGCGGCAGGGCCACGTCGAGCAGTTTGTAGGAATCGTCCGCCATGTTGAGGCGCGTGTACTCCTCCTCCTCGTCCCACACCTGCATCTGCACGACGAGTTCGACGCGCTTCTGGTAGCGGATGGCGCGGATGCCGAACATCGAGCGCACGTCGATCAGGCCGAGGCCGCGGATCTCCATAAAGTGCTGCACGAGGTCGGTGCCGGCGCCGATGAGGATGCCGTCCTGCTTGCCCGTCACCACGACCACGTCATCCGCCACCAAACGGTGGCCGCGCTCGACGAGGTCGAGGGCGATCTCGGACTTGCCGATGCCGCTCTTGCCCATCAGCAGCAGGCCCACGCCGTAGACGTCCACGAGCGAGCCGTGGATGGTGGTCTGGGGCGCGAACTGGTCTTCGAGGAAGTCGCTCAGCTTCCACATGAAGAGCGTCGTGGGCGCCTCGGTGCGGAGCACCGGGATGCCGCGCGCGTCGGCCAGCTCGATCAGTTCGGGGCCGAGCACGTTGCCCGCCGTGAGAATCAGGCACGGCACGTCGAACGTGATGAGGCGCTGGAAGACGGTCTCGCGCTCGCCGCTCTGAAAGTGGTTCAGGTAGCGGCACTCGGTGTTGCCGAGCACCTGGATGCGCTGAAACTGAAAGAGGGCGTCGTAGCCGGCGAGGATGAGCCCGGGCCGGTGCAGGTTGCGCTCAACGACGCGGCGCGACTCGAGCGGGGCCGTGCCGAGCACTTCGAGGGGCAGCCCCACGCGCGAGCCCATCTGCTCGACCATGAACGCGAGCGAGATGCTGTCCTTGCGCAGGATCTTGTGGTCAGGCATAGGTTACGTTCGACGTTCGACAGGCGAAGTACGACAGGCGACGGAGAGGAGACGTTAGGCGTGCGACGGACGATGTGCGACGTTAGAGATGCGACGGACGACGGGCGAAAGGCGACGTTAGGCGTGCGATGGGGGGCGGGGCGGCGTGCCTTTCATGTCGCCCGTCGTCCGTCGCACGTCGCACGTGGCCCGTCAGGGGACCTCGATGGCGTCGAGGAGCTTGGCGACGAGGTCGTCGGTGGAGATGTTTTCGGCGTCGGCCTCGAAGGTGAGCGCGAGGCGGTGGCGGAGCACTTCGGGGGCAATCGCGCGCACGTCGTCCGGGGTGACGTAGGCGCGCCCGTCGAGGAAGGCGAGGCGCCTTGGCGCCGAGGGCGAGCGCGAGCGTGGCGCGCGGGCTGGCCCCGAAGGCGATGAGCGGGGCGAGCGCGGCGAGCCGAAAGCGCGCGGGCTGGCGGGAGGCCACCACGAGGTCCACCACGTAGCCTTCCACGCGCGGGTCGATGTAGAGCTCGTTGAGCACGTGGCGCGCGGCGAGCACCTCGGCCGGATTTGTGACCGCGTGGGCGACCGGCTGCCCCTCGGTCCTGGCCATCCGGCGGAGGATTTCGAGTTCGTCCTCGCGCGTCGGGTAGCCCACCTTCACCTTGAGCATGAAGCGGTCGAGCTGCGCCTCGGGCAGCGGATAGGTGCCCTCCTGCTCGATCGGGTTCTGCGTGGCGAGCACGAGAAACGGCTCGGCGAGCGGATACGTGGTCTCGCCGATCGTCACCTGCCGCTCCTGCATCGCTTCGAGGAGCGCGCTCTGCACCTTGGCGGGCGCGCGGTTGATCTCGTCGGCGAGGAGGATGTTGGTGAAGATGGGCCCGCGCCGCACAAAGAACGCCCCCGCCTGCTGGTTGTACACGAGCGTGCCGATGAGGTCGGCGGGGAGCAGGTCGGGCGTGAACTGGACGCGGTGGAAGGGTGCGCCGAGGGCCCGGGCGAGGCTCGACACGGCGAGCGTCTTGGCGAGGCCCGGCACGCCTTCGAGCAGCACGTGCCCGCTCGCGAGCAGCCCCACGAGCAGCCGCTCCACGAGGGCGTTCTGCCCCACCACCACGCGCCCCACCTCGTCGCGCACGCGCCGGGCAAAGGCGCCGGCCTGCACCACCCGCTCGGTGACAGCGGCAAGGTCGAACGGCGGACCGCTGGCAGGCGGCATCGACCGAGACATCGGGGACGAGGCAGGCGGCATAGAAGACGACGAAGACGCGGCAAGATCGGCACGGGGCGCGCCCGTGCCGCGTGCGTTCGCCAAAGATGCGCATCATATGGCTGGAACCGGCGATAGGGCGGGCCCCGGGGCCGCGCCTACGTTGGCCTGCTCTACCGCGTGCCCATGCTGTTCCCCGCCGCCCCTTCCGCGCCCGTGTGGCCCCGCATTGCTGCCCTGCTGGGCCTGCTGCTCACCAGCGGCTGCGGCGCGCTCACCGCCGGACTCGACCTCGGCGCCGTGGCGGAACGCAGCGACGAGTTCGACGGCTACGTGGAGAGCTACAACCGCGCCAACGACGCCACGCTCGTGCGCGACCTCGGCAGCCTCTCGACGCGCGCCGGCTTTCACGGCGCCCTCGGCTTCGGCCTCGTGGGCGCGCACTACGGCACGGCCCTGCGGCTGGGCGTGGACCAGGGGCAGCGCCGCGCCACGTCGCGCTTCGAGGACGGGTCGGAGCGGCGCATGAAGCTGCGCTTTGCGAGCTTCTTTACCGAGGCCGACGCCGGGCTCGCCCACGGCCCCCGCGCCGTGGTAGGGCTCGATGTGCGCAACACGTACCTCAGCGCGCTCACGTTCGACATCAACGAGACCGACACGTCCAATCCGCCGCGCCTGTGCACCACACGCACCGACCCGAGCGGCGTAACCTGCACGACCGGGCGCTTCGCCACGCTCACCGGCGCGGTCTACGCGGGCGCCACCACCATCGTCCGCCTGCGCGGCGCCTCCGGGGTGCGCGTCACGCTCACGCGGCCCGTCTACGAGATCGGCACGACCACCGAGGGCTTCCTCAAGGTCTACTCCGACGACTACCGCGTGCCCGACTACGGCTTTCCCCGCTCGGTGGACGACGCCTCCCCCGACCGGCACCGCGCCGTGCCCGCGCTCCTGCGCCCGTGGACGCTCCGCCTCGCCTTTTCGCTCAACGGCCAAGAATGAAGGTCTCCTACGCCCGTCCCCTGCCTGCGCTTTTCCTGCTCGCCCTGCTCGCGCTTGCCGCCTGTGACGGCGGCGGCGACGCGGCCGGCGGAGGCGAAATCACCGTCTCCCACACGCGCATCGCCCTCGCCACGGTCTTCTACCAGACGCCAAGCGGCCCCCTCAACTCGGGCGGCGTCACGGTGGCGCTGAAGACCGGCGGCAGCGCCAAGGCGGCGCGCGTGGAACTGCTCACCCCGAGTGACATGGGGGTGATGGAGGCCCGGATCGTCCGCACGCAGCCGGGTGAGAGCCTCGTACGCATCAACTGGGAGGCGCCGATCAAACCGGGCAAGGCGGTGCTGCGCGTGGTCGTCAAGGGCGTGGCCACCGAGGTGCCGATCACGTTCGAGGCCGCGCCGACCCCGCTCACGACGCGCAACGTCTCCCTCGCCGACCAAGACGTGCAGGTGCGCCCGACGCTCGCACTGCCGGGCACGACCGAAACGGCGCTCGCGAGCCTCGGCGTCGTCTGGCCCGCGGTGCTCACGCTCATGCTCCAGCCTTCTGCCACCGCTACGCTCGCCGCGCCCGTGACGGTGCCCGCGCGCGCGCCCTTCACCGCCACGTACGCGCTCGCGCTGCGCCTGAGCGCCGCCGTGGCCCCCGGCACAACCGACACGCTCCTGCTCTCCGCCACCGACCCGAGCGGCCTGCTCGTGTCCTCCGGCCTTGTGGTTGTGCGCGCCACCGCGCCCCTGCCCGCTGGCACGCGCGTGCCCTACGTGGCCTACGACCGCGCCCTCTGGCCCCTCGCGGACACCACGGGCCTCCGCAACGCCTACCGCTTTGGCAGCACGCGCTACGGCACCGCCTTCGACGTGGCCCTGCGCGCCGATGGGCGCGTGTTCATCAACGGCGACACGCTGCGCACCGGACGCGTGCCCGGCAGCTTCCGGGCAGTCGCCATCGGCGGGGCGCTCGCGCTCGACCCGAGCGGCACGCTGTGGCACATCGGCAACGCCTCCGGGGGCCTCTCGCAGGCCGCCTACGCCCGCTCCGACCTGCCGGTCGCCCCGCTGCCCACCGCCACGTCCGGCAAGGCGGTGACGGTGGGCAGCGGCTATCACGTCTACGCCACCGATGAGGCGCTCTACCGCTCTATCGTGGGCTTTGCCGACGGCTGGGTGCGCGACCTCACAGGCGTCGGCGGCGTGCCCCCACTCGGGGCGGCGCGCGTGCCGAGTGCGCCCGTCGCCGTCGCCGCGACGATGTTCTCTGTCGTGGCGCTCACTGCCGACGGCAATGTTTACACGTGGGGTGCCAACAACGCTGCCACGCTCGGCAACGGGGAAGCCAGCGCCACGACGCGCGCCGATGCCGTGCGCGTCGAGCAGCTTCCGGCCATCGCCGCGCTCAAAACGGGCGCCTACGGCGTCATCGCCACCGACCGCACGGGCGGGCGCTGGTTCTGGGGCCTCACCGGCACCACGCCCGCCACCGAAAGCTGCGCCCCGGACGGCTTCGCGGGCCGGCGCTGCAGCCGCCCCGTCCGCCTCTGACGCGCGGGCTCAGAAGCAGTCGCAGCCGAACGTGTAGGTGAGGCCGATGCCCCCGTTGAAGCCGGCGAACCCGGCCCGAATCGGCTCGCCGCCGGCCTCAAAGAGCGTCTCGTTGTCGATCACCGGCAGGTCGTAGGTGACGTACGGCGAGAGCACGAAGCGCCCGCCGATGGCCGCGACGAGCGACACGCGGGGCCGCAGGACAAACGATGTGCCCTCGGTCCCTTCCACGTTGGTGGTGCGGAGCGTCCACTCGCCGCCCACGACCAGGCCCAGGTTGTCCGAGAATGCGCGCACCGGGTAGCCGCCGAGGAGCGTCAGGTCTTTCACGCTGGCCGAGATCGTCTGCGGCGTCCCGCTGCGGTCGTCGGAGGTGAGCGTGCCCTTCATCTCCCCGTACGAGAGGCCCAGGAATCCGCCGGGCAACTCGAAGCCCGCCCCGACGCCCGTCAAGAGCATCCGCGCCGGGAAGGTGGTGCCGCGCTGCGCGTTGACGGTCCGCACGAGCGGCGCCACTTCGGTCGTCGAGAGGGCCTTGGGGGTGATCGTAAAGCAACCGCTGAGCGCGGCGGCCATCAGGGGCGCCACGAGCAGCGGCAGGCGAGCGGAGGGGCATAGGGAGGGGCATGGGGAGGCGCATCGTTGAACAGGCGAGAGAGTGGGCGGCACGGGCCAGATCAGCGGGCCACCACGAGGCGCTGCGTGGCGGTGCCGGTAGCGCCTGTGAGGCGCACCACGTTGTAGCGCGGGCCGATGGTCTCGGTCCACTTGCTCGCCGCCTCATCGCGCAGGGCGAAGCCCACCGAAAAGCGCGGGTCGGATGGGTCCGCCACGTTGGCGGTGGCGACGAGCTTGCCGCCGAGGGTGCCGAGCGCTGTAGGCGTGGCACTTCGGTCACTATCGTCTGCCCGCCCACGCTCGACCGTGTGCGGAGCGGTAGCGGCTCCACTGGGCGCAGGGCCGGTGCGGCGAGCAGCAGCGACAGCAGGAGCGACAGCAGAAACGAACGGGACAGCAGGCAACGGGGAGGAGGAACAGATCCGAACGCGCCCCGGCAAGCGGGCCACGGCGCCGCAGTATGCCCCTTCCTGCCCCTACTCGCTATCGCCCGGAACCAGGCATTCTGCAGCCGCCCTGCCGCGCGTCACGCCGCCCCCTGCACCGGCACTTCCAGGCGCACGCGCGTGCCCGGCGCGACGTCTTCGAGCACGAGCGTCCCGCCGATCTCCCCGGCGCGCGTGCGCATGTTGCCGAGCCCGAACCCCGGCGGGGCGCCGTCGCCGGCGGGGCCCGCGTGCAGCCCGGCGCCGTCGTCTTCCACGAGGAGCACGAGGCGGCGGTCGTGGACGCGGAGCGTGAGGCGCAGCGTCTCGGCGGCGGCGTGGCGCAGCACGTTGGTGACGGCTTCCTGCGCCACGCGGAGCACCTGCAGGCCTACTTCGGCGTCCACGAGCACGCGGTCGGCGGCAGGGCCGTCGAGGCGGGCGTCGAGCGTGGGGCGCTCGGCGTAGCGGAGCTGCGCCTCGGCCTGCGTGCGGATCTGCCGGAACAGGTCGGTGGCGGAGAGCGCGTCGTGCTGGAGCGCGCGGACGGTCTGGCGCAGTTGCCCGAGCGCCTCGCGGGCCTCGTCGGCGAGGGAGGCGGCGACGCTGAGGGCGCGGTCGGTGTCGCCGCGCGCGGCGGCGAGGCCGGCGAGGTCGGCGGCGGAGACGAGCGTGGCGAGCTGCCCGCCGATGTGGTCGTGGAGGTCGCGCGAGAGGCGTTCGCGCACGCGCTGCACGCGCTGCTCGGCTTCGAGGGCGCGCACGCGGGCGCGCAGGCGGCGCTGCGCGGCCACGCGGACGGCGGCCCCGGTGAGCCCGAGGGCGGCTAGGAGCACGAGCGCCCAGAAGCCGGGCCGCTGCCGCAGCAGCGGGCGCACGCGAAACGTGACGACGGCGGGCTGCACGCTCGGCACCCCGTCGGCGTTGACGGCGCGCACTTCGAGCCGGTACGCCCCCACGCCGACGCTCGGAAACACGATGCGCCGCTCGGTGCCGGCGCTCTGCCACGCCCCGCCCCGATCCGGTACTCGGCCCGCGCCTCGCCCGCAAACGAGAGCGGCGCAAACGCCACTTCGAGGCGGTGCCGCCCCGGCGCAAGGTCCGGCAGGGCGTACGACGGCCCCGCGCCCCCGAGCGCGGCGGCCGCGCTCGTCCACCGACACCCCGGTCACGGCCACGCGCGGGGCCGGGAGCGGCTGCGTGGGCAGCGCCGCGAGGTCGGCCACGACGAGCCCGCGCGTGGTGGCGAGGAAGAGGCGGTCGGTGGGCGCGTCGTAGAGCGCGGCGTTGATGGAGGCCGCCGGGTCGGGCAGGAGCGCCCCGAGCGCCCACCGGACGCACCGCGCCGGCCGCGTCCATCCGGTAGAGCATCCGCTCGCCCACGGCGTAGGCGAGGCCGGGGGTCGCGGCCCGCGCAAACACCGCCGTCACGCGCTGCCCGCGCAGCACCGCCGTGCCGAGGGCCTCAGCGCGGCGGGCGCCGGGGCGGAGCCGCCCCACGCCCCGGTCGGTGCCGAAGTAGACGGTGCCGTCGGGCGTTTCGCTGACCGAGAACACGGTGGACGAGGGCAGGCCCTGCGCGGTCGCGTACGCCTCGGCGCGCCCGGCGCGTAGCCGCAGCGCCCCGTGCGTGCGCGTGACGAACCACAGCCCGGCACGGGTGCGGACGAGTTCTTCGACAGGTCGGTGGGCAGGCCGTGCCCGGCGCGCAGGGTGTCGAGGGGGCGCCCGCCCACGATGCGCGCCACGCCCTCGCCGTAGGTCGCCACGTACAGCGTGTCGGTGGCGGCGTCGAGGGCCGAGATCCACGACGCGTAGTAGGCCAGCGCCGGCCCGACGCGCCCGCGCGCCCTCTCGGCCGGGGTGATCCGGTAGGCTGCGGCGTTGGCCGAAACAAGGAGGCCGCCGCGCACCGGGGCGATGGCGCGCAGCACCTGTCCGAGGGGAACGTGCTCGGCGGCCTCGGCGCCCCTCGGGACGCGCCAGAGGCCCTGCCCGGTCGCCCACACGGTGCCATTAGCGTCGCGCGCAAGGCGCACGGCAGCGGTAGCGGTGAGCTGGCGCAGGTGCGTAGCCCGCAGCCGCGCCGCGCCGCCGCCGAAGGTGCCGATCCACAAACTGCCTTCGTAGTCGGTGAGGTAGGCGTCGGCGAACGGCTCGTAGACGCGCTCGGCGGGCGCGTGCCGGCGGAGGCGGTACACCCCATCCCGGAGCCGCCCGTCGAGGCGTACACGTCGGCGCCGTGGGCAAAGGCCGGCCGATATCCCCGGTTGACAAAGGAATCGCGGGCCACGAGCCGGTCGCCCTGGAGCGTGGCCTGATAGACGAACGCCGCGCCGTTCACGACCAGCATCCCGCCCGGCCCCGGCATCACGGACGCCACGGGTCCCCACGCGGCGGGCATCCGCAGGGGCCGGGTGCGGAAGCCTTCCGCGCCCGCGTCTTCGAGCAGCACCGGAGCCGCGTGGGCGCTGCCGCCCATGAGCAGGCGCCCGTCCGGCAGCGCCATCGCCCGGCGGAAACCCTGCGCCGGGTCCTGCCACTGCCGCCAGCGCGGGCCTTCGCGCCGCGCCACCTCGCCCCGCCCGCCCACCACCACGATCCGCCCCTGCGCGTCGGCAAACACCAGCGACGCGTCCTGCCGCCGGAACGGGAGCGGGACCGTGTGGAACCGCGTCCCGTCGAAGCGGGCGAGGCCGGTGAACGTGGCGGCGTAGAGCGTCCCGGCGCGGTCCTCGGCCACGCCGTAGATCATGCTGTGGGGCAGGCCTTCGTCGGTCGTGAACGTCTCCACGCGGGCGCCGTCGTAGCGCGCGAGGCCGGCGTCGGTGCCGAGCCACACAAAGCCCGCGCGGTCCTGGTAGAGCGCCTGCACGTAGTCGGACGGGAGGCCGTGGGCGCGCGTGAGCGGCTCGAAGACGGGCTGCGCGCGCACGCCCTCCGCCAGAAGCAGCGCCGCCAACAGCAGGAGCAGACCACGCACACGCATTCCAGAAACGACCCCGGGCCCATCCCGGTACGCGACGTTACGACGATGCCGCGCGGGCGCCAACAAAGCTGCCCGCTGGATGATGGATCATAGATGATGGATCATGGCCAGACGGCGCATCTGGGCGTCTCTGACCATGATCCATGATCCACCCAGTCATCCTCACGATTCAACCGGATCTGGGATCACACGAGCCGGTGCCGGAACGCTTCGCGCACCGCCCCCGCGCGCGAGTTGACCTGGAGCTTGCCGTAGATGTGGACGAGGTGCGAGCGCACCGTGTGCGGCGAGATGAACAGGAGTTCGGCAATCCGCGCCTCGGTGTCGCCCTCGACGACGTGCTGCAGGATCTCGCGCTCGCGGTCGGTGAGCGTGACGGCCGGGCCGGCGGGCCGGCTCGGCAGCGGCGTTTCGGCGGCCAGGCGGAGCAGCTTGCGCGCCACGATGGGCGAGAGCGGCGCCCCCCCGGCCAGGAGTTCTTCGATGGCCGCCACGAGGCGGTCGGTGGGGGTGTCTTTGAGGAGGTAGCCGGTGGCGCCCGCCTGCACGGCGGCGAGGATCTGCTCGTCGTCCTCGAACACGGTGAGCACGAGCACGGGCAGGTCGGGGTCCGCGGCGCGCAGGCGCGCGGTGGTCTCGGCGCCGCTCAGGCCGGGCAGGCCGAGGTCCATGAGCACGAGGCGCGGGCGCACGGGAGCCGTGGGGAGGGCGGCCAGAAACGCCTCGCCCGAGCCCGCCGCGAGCACCACCTCGACGCGCCCGCTCAGGCGCAGCCGCTCGATGAGGCTGGCCCGGAGCGCAGGCAGGTCTTCGACGAGGGCAACAGGGATCACGGGCGCAGCATCCATCGGCACGCGGCAAGATGCGGCGCCCGGCGGCCCCCGGGCATCCCCGGAAGCAGGGATTCTCAGCCGAGCGCGTCGGCGCCGAAGAACGAGGCGAGCGCGGCGGTGATCATGGCGTCGGGCACGAACGGCGGCTTCTTGACGACCGTGAGCAGCAGCAGGTCGCCCTCGACGCTGTAGGCCACCTCGGCGTCCATGCCGCCGGGGGCGCGGGCGGCAATCGTGCCCGCCGCGTCGTCGCCGGTGACGGTGGCGCCCATGCGCTGCGCCTCGGTCCGCATGCGGGCGATCACGGTGGGGGCAGGCTCGCGGAGGTGGATCGTGTGAACAGACATAGGGGGTCGGAGATCGGAGGGCGGGGACGGACAGGCCCCATGGGGCGCGCAAAGTAGCCCCTCGAAGGGCCCGGCCCACCTCTTCGATCCCCCGGCCTGCGCCCCGGCGCCCCCGGCCCGCCGGCCCTCTTCCCCTCTTCTCCACCGCCGGCGCCCCGGCTTTTCGCGCGTTCTCAACCGGGCCGAGGTGTACCTTGCCGTGCTCAATTTTGCCCGGCTGCGCATGAGGCGCGGCCCCTCTCTAACCCTTACGATCCCTGATGGAAGTCACCCGCAAGGACGCCGCCGGACAGGTCGTCCAGGTCGTCGGCCCCGTCGTTGACGCCGAGTTTCCGGCCCAGAGCGTGCCCGACATCCTCGACGCGCTCATCATCGAGCGCGAAGGCCTCGACCCGCTCGTGCTCGAAGTGCAGCAGCACCTCGGCGAGAACCGGGTCCGCACGATCTCGATGGATTCGACCGACGGCCTCACGCGCGGCACGGCGGTTCACAACACCGGCGCCCAGATCTCGATGCCGGTGGGCGAGCAGATCCGCGGGCGCCTCTTCAACGTCGTCGGCAAGGCCATCGACGGCCTCGGCGCGCCCGACACGCAGGAGCGCCGCTCGATCCACCAGAGCCCGCCCAACTTCGAGGACCTCGCGACCGCCGTCGAGATGCTGGAGACCGGCATCAAGGTGGTCGACCTGCTGTGCCCGTATGCGCGCGGCGGCAAGATCGGCCTCTTCGGCGGCGCCGGCGTCGGCAAGACGGTGCTCATCCAGGAGCTGATCAACAACATCGCCAAGGCGCACTCCGGCATGTCGGTGTTTGCCGGCGTGGGCGAGCGCACGCGTGAGGGCAACGACCTGCTGCGCGAGATGCTCGAATCGGGCATCATCAAGTACGGCGACGCCTTCATGCACGACATGGAGCAAGGCGGCTGGGACACCGACAAGGTGGACCCGGTGGCCCTCGCCGAGAGCCAGGCCACGTTCGTGTTCGGCCAGATGAACGAGCCGCCCGGCGCCCGCGCCCGCGTGGCCCTCTCGGGCCTCACCGATCGCCGAATACTTCCGCGACCAGGGCGGCAAGGACGTGCTGTTCTTCGTGGACAACATCTTCCGCTTCACGCAGGCGGGCTCGGAAGTCTCCGCCCTCCTCGGCCGCATGCCGAGCGCGGTGGGCTACCAGCCGACGCTCGCGACGGAGATGGGCGCCATGCAGGAGCGCATCACGTCCACCAAGAACGGCTCGGTGACGTCCGTGCAGGCCATCTACGTGCCGGCGGACGACCTCACGGACCCCGCCCCGGCCACGACGTTTGCCCACCTCGATGCCACGACGACGCTCTCGCGTCCGATTGCGTCGCTCGGCATCTACCCCGCCGTAGACCCGCTCGACTCGACGAGCCGCATCCTCGACGCGCGCATCATCGGGCAGGACCACTACGACACCGCGCAGCGCGTCAAGCTGCTCCTGCAGCGCTACAAGGAGCTCCAGGACATCATCGCGATCCTCGGCATGGACGAGCTCTCGGACGAGGACAAGCTCACCGTGCAGCGCGCCCGCAAGGCCCAGCGCTACATGAGCCAGCCGTTCTTCGTGGCCGAGCAGTTCACCGGCAACTCGGGCAAGTACGTGCCGATCGCCGAGACCATCCGCGGCTTCAAGATGATCCTCGACGGCGAACTCGACCAGTATCCCGAAGGCGCCTTCTCCTACAAGGGCACCATCGACGAGGTCATCGCCGCCGGCGAGGCGATGCTCAAAGAGGGATGATTGATTGTTCGTCGTTCGTGGTTCGTTGTCAGAGGCGCAGAGCCATCTGGTTCTTCTGACCACGAACGACGAGCGACGAACCACGAACAGCTATGCTTTACGTTGAGATCGTAGCCCCGGACGGCGCCGTGTTTCGCGGCGAGGCCAGCGGCGTGCAGGTGCCGGGCGTCGAAGGGGCCTTCGAGGTCCGCACGGGCCATGCGCCGATGATCGCCGCCTTCGGCGTCGGCCCGATCACCGTCCGTGAGGGCGCCGGGCAGGACGTGAACTACGCCACCAGCGGCGGCTTTCTCGAAGTGCTCGACGACCGCGTGACCGTGCTCGCCGAAACGGCCGAGCCCGCCTCCGCCATCGACGTGGAGCGCGCCAAGGCCGCCGAAGAACGTGCCAGGGCCCGGATGCAGGCCTCGACCGACCCGCGCGAACGCGCGGCCGCCGAGAGCGAACTCACCCGCGCCCGCAACCGCGCCCGCCTCGCCATGGGCCAGGTCGGCACGCGCCGCAGCGCCAGCTAAACCGCCCGGTTCAACCCGGAACGCCCGCCTGGAGCTATCCGGGCGGGCGTTTTGTATGGAAGCCTGCTCGATCGCCGGTGGTGCTGGATGGAGGAAAGCCGGCTGGATCGTTGATGATGGATCATGGCCAAAGGGCGCATCAGGTTGTTTCTGCCCATGATCCATCATCCGTGATCCTAACAGCGATCTCTCACGATGCGCCTGTGTGGAGGATCACGCGCCGCACAGGGGCGCCAGGTAGGCGGCGCTCCTGCGGAGGCTCGCGAGTGGATCGGCGGGCGCATCGTGCTCGACGAACGCGTGCCGGAGGCCAGCCTGCGCGGCGCGTTCGAAGATCGCCGGCCAGTCCATCGTGCCCGCGCCTACGTCGGCCATCGCCCCGGCCGCCGTGCGGTCTTTGACGTGAAAGAGTTCGAAGCGGCCCGGATGCTCCGCGAAGTACGCGAGCGGGTCGTGGCCCGCGTGGACCGTCCAGTAGAGGTCCATTTCCATCGCCACGAGCGCCGGATCGGTCTCGGCCAGGAGCACGTCGTAGCCCGAGCGCGTCGCCCCCGAAACGCTCAAACTCGAAATCGTGGTTGTGATACGCCAGGCGCACGCCGGCCGCCTTCGTGGACGCCCCGCAGCGGTTGAGCGTCTCCGCGAGGCGGTGGTAGGCGTCGAGCGATGTGCGCGCGGCCTCGGGCAGCCCCGACACCGTGAGGTACTGGTGGCCGATCGCGTGCGCGGCGTCGAGGTGGGCGCTGAGGTCGCCCTGGAGCGCGTCGAACGGGATGTGCGCCGAGGGCGACGTGAGGCCGAGGTCGTCGAGCACGGCGCGAATGGCGGCGGGGGCGCGGGCGTGGTAGCCCGCGAACTCGACCTCGCGGTAGCCCATCCGCTGGGCAGCTTCGAGGACGCCCACGAAGTCGCTGGAGAAGAGGGCGCGGACGGTGTAGAGTTGAACGCCGAGGCGGCAGGGCATGGCGGCGGGCACGGGCGAGGCGAAGACGGGAAGCCCCAGCGTGGCAACGCCCCCGAGGGCGACGCCGGAGGCGTGAAGGAAGGCGCGGCGGGGCATCAGGGCGGCGGCGGAACGATCCGCACGCGGCGCCGCGCAAGCGGAGGGGCACGGACGGCTCACCGGGCGAGGCGACGGATGCGGACGTGGCGGTACCAGACCTCGTCGCCGTGGTCCTGGAGGCCGAGGAAGCCGCTGCGGCGCGTTCCGTAGGCCGGCATCTCGCGAAACTTGCTCACCGCCACGCGCGCGTTCCACGACGGCCCGCCCTGCTCGTACGCCCCGACCTGCTGCCCGTTGACCCAGTGCTCAAGGTGCGCCCCCCGTGCGACGATGCGCACCGCGTTCCACGCCCCCGCCGGACGGACGGCGTTTACGGTCGGCGCGGCCAGGTCGTAGAGCGACCCTGCGACGTGCGAGGGAAACCGAGCGTCTTCATGGCAGGCGTCGTCGAGCACCTGCATCTCAGGGGCCGTGAGGTACATCGGCTCAGGGCCGCCGGCGCCCCGGTAGAAGATGCCGCTGTTGCCGCACGGCGCGATCTTCCAGTCGAGGGTGAGTTCAAAGTCGCCGTACGCCTCGCGCGAGATCAGGTCGCCGCCGCCCCCCTGCCCTGGCGTGAAGTGCAGCGCGTCCTCCTCGACCTGCCACCGGGCGGGCGGCTCCCCGCCGTCGAGGGCGCGCCAGTGGCGCAGGTCCGTGAGGTCGGTCCAGGCGCCGGATAAAGGGTCAGGCATGGCGGGAGGGAGGGGCGCCGGCGCCCAAGCGAACACCTGCAACGTGAAAACCAAGAGGCCGGGCGGACACCTCCCGCGTCGAACCTGCGCGCCGCCAATATAGCAGGCGCCCGTGCCGGAGGCATCCGCCTGGCACGGGCGCCCAGTTCTCCCGTCCCAGGCCCCCCGTGCCCCCACACGGCACGCGCCGCAGCGCGAACCAGGCTGCCGGCGGTTCGCTGCCATACGAGGCCTGCTGGCCCGGGGGCGGGTCGCCTCTGGCGTCTAGCTCCGCCACGCGAAGGCCGCCGCACGGCGAGGCAACGCGTCTCGGGTGCCTATACGAAAGTGCGGCTTTGAACCGTATTCTGCCCACCGTTTCTCCGCCAATCATATGTACTTCCGTCTCCGCCCGGCGGCCTTCGCGCTGGGCCTTGCCTTTGCCGCCCCGGCCGCGCTCGCCCAGACCGCCGCCCCCGCGCCCGGCGACTGGTTCATGCAGGACGCCCGCACGGGCCGCTATCCCGGCGCGAGCATCGACCGCGCCTACGCCGAACTTCTCACCGGCCGCCGCCCGGCCCGCACGGTCGTCGTGGCCGTGATCGACGGCGGCGTGGACGTGGCCCACCCAGCCCTCCAGGGCCGCCTGTGGACCAACCCCGGCGAGACGCCCGGCAACGGCCTCGACGACGACCACAACGGCTACGTGGACGACGTCCACGGCTGGAACTTCCTCGGCGGGCCCGATGGCCGCAGCGTCAACGGGGCCACCTACGAGGTGACGCGCGAGTACGCCCGTCTGCGCGGCAAGTACGAGGGCAAGACCGAAGACCAGATCACCGACCGCGCCGAGTTCGCCTACTTCCAGCGCGTGCGCAGCGAGGTGATGGAGAAGCGCGCCGGGGCGCAGCAGCAGCTCCCGATGGTGCAGGGCCTCTACACCGCCGCCACGACGGGCGTCGCCAAGCTCCGCGCCGCCCTCGGCCTCGACGCCGACGCGCCCCTCGCCGACGCCGACGTGGACCGCTACGCGCCCACGACGCCCGAGGGGCGGCAGGCCAAGCAGGTGCTGCTCCAGCTGCGCGGCTTCGGCATCACGTACCCCGAACTCAAAGAGTACCTCGACCAGCTCCAGGGCCAGGTCGCCTTCGGCTACAACCCCGACGCCGACGAGCGCAGCATCGTGGGCGACAACCCGGACGACCTCACGCAGCGCAGCTACGGCAACAACGACGTGACCGGGCCCGACGCCACCCACGGCACCCACGTGGCCGGCATCATCGCCGCGCTCCGCAGCGGCTTCGGGGCGCGCGGCGTCGCCGAGAGCGTGCAGATCATGGCCGTCCGCGCCGTCCCCAACGGCGACGAGCGCGACAAGGACGTCGCCAACGCGATCCGCTACGCCGCCGACAACGGCGCCCAGATCATCAACATGAGCTTCGGCAAGAGCTTCTCGCCGCAGAAGCGCTATGTAGACGAGGCCGTGCGCTACGCCGAGGGCAAGGGCGTGCTCATCGTCCACGCCGCCGGCAACTCCGGCGAAGACGTCGACACGGCGGACAACTTCCCCGCGCGCGGGCTACCTCCAGAACGGCCACGCCGCCAACTGGATCGAGGTGGGCGCGAGCGGCTGGGCCGGCGGCGACAAGCTCGCCGCCGAGTTCTCCAACTACGGCGCCACGACGGTGGACGTGTTCGCCCCCGGCGTCGACATTGGCTCGACACTGCCCGGCGGCAAGTACGGGCAGCTCGACGGCACGAGCATGGCCGCGCCCGTCGTGGCGGGCGTGGCGGCGCTCGTGTGGAGCTTCTACCCGAACCTCTCGGCCGCGCAGGTGCGCGAGGCGGTGGTGTCGTCGTCGCATCGCTACGCGGACCTCACGGTTACGCGCCCGGGCTCGGAGGAGACGATCCCGTTTGCGCGCCTCTCGGTAACGGGCGGCGTGGTGGATGCCTACGCGGCGCTTCAGAAGGCCGCGCAGCTCTCGGCCGCGCCCGCGCAGTAGGGGCGCGGTGCATCGCGCCCGCTGAGATTGTGGCCGCCCACGCGGCAAAACCCGGCGCCCGGCGCGCCTATCGGGAGGCTTCCACGACGGAGGCCTCCCGTTTCGCTCTTCTGCCACCATGACCCGCCTTTTCGCCCTCCTCACCCTCCTCGCGCTCGCCCTCCCGGCGGCCGCGCAACCCCTCGCCGGCACCCTTGAGGACGCCGACCCCTCGCGCGACAGCGGCGCCCGCTACGACGCCTCCACCGTCACGCTGCGCGAAAACCAGCGCCTCGTGGTCCGCATGACGAGCGACGCCTTCGACACGTACCTCGTCGTGAAAGGCCCCAAGGGCGAGGAGTTCATGAACGACGACTTCGACGGCACGCGCGTCTCGCAGGTCGAGTTCGTCGCCGCGAGCGCGGGCACGTGGACGGTCTGGGCGTCCGCCTACTCCACCGAAGGGCGCGGCGCCTACACGCTCGAAATCACGCCCGGCGCCGTCGCCCGCGTCGAAACCATCGAAGGCCGCCTCGACCCGCGCGACCCGCAGCTTCCCAAGGGCGAGTTCTTCGACCTGCTGGAGCGGACGTTCGCCACGGGCGCGCCCTTCACGCTCGAACTGCTCTCCTACGGCTTCGACGGCTTCCTCGTCGTGCAGTCCCCCTCGGGCACGTTCTACCGCAACGACGACGACGGCGACGCCCACACGTCCCGCCTGCGCGACCTGCACCCCGAACCCGGCACGTGGAAGATCTGGGTCACCACCACCGGCGCCGACGCGATGGGCGCCTACGACCTCCGCATCGTCCGCTTTTGAGCCGGAGGCTCACGCGGCGATGAGCCCGGTCTGGCGGGCGTAGTTGAAGAGGCCGCCGGCGTGGAGGATGTCGGCCACATCGCCAAGCGGGTGGAGGAGAAAGACCTCGCCGGTAGCGATCCGCGTGAGCGTGGAGGCGGCCACGTCGATCTCCACCTCATCGCCCGTCGGCGATGCGCTCGGTGAGGCGCTCCATCGCCTCGAAGGGCGTCACGAAGCCGCCGTCCACGGCGTTGCGGTAGAAGATGCGCGCGTACGACGAGGCCACGACCGCCTGCACGCCCGCCTCGCGGAGCGCAAACGGCGCGTGCTCGCGCGACGACCCACAGCCGAAGTTGCCCCCCGCCACGATCACCGCGTAGTCGCTGCGGTCCTCCCCCTCCTGCACGAACGGCACGTGCCCGGTGGGCAGCCCCGCCGCCTCGGACGGGACGGCGCTCAGGGCAAAGCGCCCGTATTTGCGCCGCTCCTCGGGGTCGCTCATGCTGTAGACGAGGTGCGCCGCCGGGATGATCTGGTCGGTGTCCACGCTGTCGCCGAGCACGTAGGCCCGGCCTCGGATGATGGCCTGCATTGGGTTGGAGGTCGGTAGGGGCAAGGCGCGCCTGGCCCCTACGGTTGGGCGTCACACGAGGACGGTGCGCGGGTCGGTGATGGTGCCGTGGAGGGCGCTCGCGGCTACGGTGAGCGGTGAGGCGAGGTAGACGGAGGCGCGCGGCGAGCCCATCCGCCCGGGGAAGTTGCGGTTCGTCGTCGAGATCACGTTCTCCAGATCCTGCGCGCGCCCGACGGTGTCCGGCGGGCCGCCGAGGCAGGCGCCGCACGAGGCGTGGCCGATGCGGCAGCCCGAGGCCTCGAAGATGCTGTACAGGCTCACGCCGTCCACAAACGTCGTGTGGAGCTGCTCGCCGACGAGCGTCGTGGCCGGGCACGATGTGCGTCGGGATGACGACCTCCTGGCCCTTGAGCACGCGCGCGGCGGCCTCGAAGTCCTCCAGCTTGCCCCCCGTACACGAGCCCACATAGGCGCGGTCAAGGCGCGTGCCGGCCACCTCGGTCACGGTCGCGCGGTTGTCCGGGCGGTGGGGCTTGGCCACGAGCGGGCTCGAGTGTGGAGGCGTCGTAGCGCCACTCGCGGAGGAAGCGCGCGTCGGCATCGCCATAGACCGGCGTAAACGGCGCGTCGGTGCGGGCGCGGACGTAGTCGATCGTCTCATCGTCCGGCGCGATGATGCCGCTCTTGCCGCCCGCCTCGATGGCCATGTTGGTGAGCGTCATGCGCTCGTGGATGGGCAGGTCGTAGACGGCCTGGCCGTCGAACTCCATCGCCATGTAGGTGGCCCCGTCGATGCCGATGTCGCCGATCACCTGGAGGATGAGGTCTTTGGCGGTGAGGTAGGGCGGGAGCGCGCCCTCGAAGACGAAGCGGAGCGTGGGCGGCACCTTCACCCAGAGCTTGCCGGTGCCGAGGATGAAGGCGGCGTCGGTGTTGCCCACGCCGGTGGCGAACATCCCGAAGGCCCCGCTCGTGCAGGTGTGCGAGTCGGTGCCAAAGAGCACCTCGCCCGGACGGTTGAAGCCTTCTTCGGCGAGCGCCATGTGGCAGACGCCCTTGTAGCGCGGCGTGCCGACGTCGTAGAAGTGCTTGAGCTCCTGCTCCTCGGCCATCTGCCGCAGCAAGCGCACGTTGCGGTTGGCGTGGACGTCGGCGGTGAAGATGTAGTGGTCGGGGATGACGACGACGCGGTCGGGGTCCCAGAACCGCGCCTCGCGCCCGAATTCGCGCAGGAAGATCTCGTAGGTGGGCGGGCCGCACACGTCGTGCGTCATGAGCGTGTCGGCGTTCACCCACACGTTCTCGCCGGGCGCCACCTGCGCCCGCCCGGCCGCGCGGGCCAGGATCTTCTCGGTAATCGTCATCGCCACAGGCATGTTTGGAAAACGCCTCCCCTCGGGGAGGTGGCGCGCCCGCGCCGGAGGGGGTCTGGAGCCTTCGTCACGCTACCCCCCTCGGCGCTGAAGCGCCGGTCCCCCCGAGGGGGGACGGTGAAAGAGGCAGGGTCAGGCGCCGAAGGCTTTCATGATGCCCTCGTTGACGAACTGCACGCTCGCGCGCTCGGCGCGGTAGGCTTCGAGCTGGTTGAGCGCGTCCACGTAGGCCGCCGAGCTGGCCTGGAGCACGTCCGTGTGCTTGGCCACACCCCGGAAGAACGCGCCGGCGTGGCCGATGAGCACGGTCACCTCGCCCACCGAATCGGCGCCCTCGGAGATCGAGCGGATGTGGTAGGAGACGAGCTCGTGCGGCTGCCCCGTCGCCGCGTCGATGGCCGCGTAGAGCGCGTCCACGGGGCCGTCGCCGGTGGCGCGCTCGGTGCGGACGACCTCCTCGGTGCTCTCGAAGATGGTGACTTCGGCCTCGGGCGGCTGGCCGGATTCGACGGAAACGCGGAGGTGCTGGATCTGGTAGGTGGGACGAAGCATGGCGGCGTCGGGTTGGGAAATGAGCAGCAGGAGATCCTGGTCGTAGATCTCCTTTTTAAGATCGGCCAGTTCGACGAACCGGCGGTACAGGTCGTCGGCGTCGAGCGAATCGAGGGGCACGCCGAGGCGGGCGAGGCGGGCGAAGAGGCCGCTCCGGCCGCTGTGGCGTCCGAGGCGGATGCCGGCGGTGGGGTCCTGCCCCACGTCTTCGGCGCGCATGATCTCGTAGGTCTCGCGCGCCTTGAGCACCCCGTGCTGGTGGATGCCCGCCTCGTGCGCGAAGGCGTTGCGCCCCACGATGGCCTTGTTGGGCTGCACCGGGAAGCCGGCGGAGGTGGACACGAGGCGCGACGCCTCGGCGAGCCGTTCGGACTGCACGCGCGTGTGCGCCCCAAACCCGTCGGCGCGCGTGCGGAGCGCCATCACGATCTCCTCCAGGGCCGCGTTGCCCGCCCGCTCTCCGATCCCGTTGATCGTGCACTCGATCTGCCGCGCGCCCGCGCCGATGGCCGCGAGCGAGTTGGCGGTGGCGAGGCCGAGGTCGTCGTGGCAGTGGGCGGAGAAGATCACGCCCGCGCCTTTCGGGATGCACGCCTGCGCCCGCGTGAAGAGGGCGGCGTACTCGTGCGGCAGGCAGTAGCCCGTCGTGTCCGGGATGTTGATGGTGGTGGCGCCGGCCTCCACCGCCGCCGCGATCACCTCGCAGAGGTAGCCGAGGTCGGTGCGGCCGGCGTCCTCGGCCGAGAACTCGACGTCGGCGGTGAAGGTGCGGGCGAAGGCGACGGCCTCACGGGCCATGCGGAGGATCGTGCGGCGCTTGTCGGCGAGGGTGGCGCCGTAGCGGGCGTCGCCGAACTTGGCCGTCAGGTGGATGTCGCTCGTGGCGATGAACGTGTGGAGGCGCGGGCGCTCGGCGCCCCGGAGCGCGTCCATCGCGGCCTGCAGATCGGGCTCGACGGCCCGGGCGAGCGCGGCGATGACAGGCCGCCGGGCCACCTCGGCCACCGCCTGCACGGCCTCGCGCTGCTGCGGCGACGACACCGGAAAACCCGCCTCGATGATGTCCACGCCCATCTCGTCGAGGAGCGTGGCGATGCGGACCTTCTCGGGAGCGTCATGGCCGCGCCGGGGGCCTGCTCCCCGTCGCGCAGCGTGGTGTCGAAGATGCGTACGTGTGGGTCCATGGTGGTTTAGAGTCAACCCCTCCCCGTGGGGAGGTGGCGCGGCAGCGCCGGAGGGGGTTCTGGTTCTCAGGTGAACGGACGCTCACCCCCCTCGGCGCGGGGCGCCGATCCCCCGAGGGGGATGGTCAGGCGGGGAGGGCGGTGGCGTGGTCGAGGACGGCGTTGGTGAAGGTGGTCGTGGAGGCGTCGCCGCCGAGGTCGCGCGTGCGGATGCCCGCAGCGAAGGCGCCCGCGACGCCCGCGCGGATCGCCTCGGCGGGAGCCGGATAGCCCGCGTGTTCGAGGAGCATCGCGGCGCTCAGGAGCGCCCCGGTGGGGTTGGCGACGCTCCGCCCGGCGAGGTCCGGCGCGGAGCCGTGGACGGGCTCGAAGAGCGGCACCGGCCCGCCGACGCTCGCGGAGGGCAGCACGCCGAGCGAGCCGGGGAGCGTGGCGGCGAGGTCCGAGAGGATGTCGCCGAAGAGGTTGGCGGTCGAGCAGCACGTCGAAGCCTTGCGGGGCCAGCACGAGTTGCATCGCCGCGTTGTCCACGTACAGGTGGTCGAGCGCGACGTGCGGAAACTGCGTCCGCTGCACCTCGCGCGACCACCTCGCGCCAGAGGCGGCTCACCTCCAGCACGTTGGCCTTGTCCACGCTCGTCACGCGCCCGCGCCGCCGCTCGGCCCAGCGGAACGCCTCCACGGCCACACGCGCGATCTCGCCCTCGTGGTAGCGCATCGTGTTGACAGCCTCGCGCATCGGCGCCTCGCCCGTGATGTGGCGCGGCTCGCCGAAGTAGACGTCGCCGAGGAGTTCGCGCACGATGAGCACGTCGGTGCCCGCCACGCGCTCCGGACGCAGGGGCGAGCGTTCAGCGAGGGCGTCCGGCACGGCCACGGGCCGCAGGTTGGCGAAGGCGCCGAGGGCCTTGCGGAGCGCGAGCAGCCCCCGCTCGGGCCGCACCTCGGGCGCCACCGCATCCCACGCCGGCCCGCCCACGGCACCCAGAAACACGGCGTCGCTGTTCAAACAGGCCGCGCGCGTCGTCGCCGGAAACGGATCGCCCGCCGCGTCGATCGCCCGCCCCGCCGATGGCGTGCTCGGAGACCTCCAGGCGCACGATCCCCGTCCGTCACGGCATCGAGCACGCGGAACGCGGCCTCCGTCACCTCGCGGCCGATGCCGTCGCCGGGCAGCCAGGCGATGCGGAGCGTGGGTACGACGGCCTCGCTCATACCGCCGCCTCCGTGGCTACAGGCGTGGCGACGGTGCGACCGAGGGCGTGGCCGTGGCGCTGCCGTCGCCCTGAGCGGCGGGCGAGCCACGCCATCATGCCGCGCAGCCGCGCGCCGGTCGTCTCGATGGCGTGGGCCTGCGACTCCGCGCGGAGCCCGAGCGAAGTTCGGGCCAGCCCGCCTCGCACTCGTGCGATCCACTCGCGCGCGAACGTGCCGTCCTGCACCTCGGTGAGGATCTGCCGCATGCGCTGCCTTCACCTCCGGACCGAGCACGCGGGGTCCGCGCGTGAGGTTGCCGTACTCGGCGGTGTCGGAGATGGAGTAGTTCATCCGCGCCAGGCCGCCCTCGTACATCAGGTCCACGATGAGCTTGAGTTCGTGGAGGCATTCGAAGTAGGCCAGTTCCGGCTCATACCCGGCCTCGACGAGCGTCTCGAAGCCCGCGCGCACGAGCGCCTCGGCCCCGCCGCACAGCACCGCCTGCTCGCCGAAGAGGTCGGTCTCGGTCTCGTCCTTGAACGTCGTCTCGATGACCCCGGCGCGCGTGCCGCCGATGGCGTCGGCGTAGGAGCGGGCGAGCGCGTGGGCCTCGCCGGAGGCGTCCTGCGCCACCGCCGTCAGGCAGGGCACGCCGCGCCCTTCGGTGTAGGTGCGGCGCACGAGGTGGCCGGGGCTCTTGGGCGCCACCATGAACACGTCCACGCCCTCGGGCGGGGCAATGGTGCCGTAGTGGATGTTGAAGCCGTGCCCGAAGGCGAGCGCCTTGCCGGGCGTCACGTGCGCGGCGATCTCCTCGCGGTAGACGCGCGCCTGGTGCTGGTCCGGCAGCAGGATCATGATGACGTCGCCCCACGCGGCGGCCTCGGCGATAGAGGCCACGCGGAGCCCGGCAGCCTCGGCCTCCGCCCAGCGGGGCGAGCCTTCGCGGAGCCCCACCACGACGTCCACGCCGGAGTCGCGGAGGTTGAGGCTGTGGGCGTGCCCCTGCGAGCCGTAGCCGAGCACGGCGACCTTCTTCGCGCGGATGAGCGCCGGATCGGCGGTGTAGTGAACCTGCATGGCGAATGGGAGGGAAAGAGGTGGAAGCGAGGATCTTTACCGTCCCCCTTGGAGGACCGGCGCGCAGGCCGAGGGGGGTGGAGCGGTTCGATGGCCTCCAGACCCCCTCCGGCCGCGGGCACCTCCCCGTGGGAGCGGTCGCGTAGGCCCCGTAGATGAGCGCCCGGCGCATGGCGACGCGCCCGGAGCGCGCCACGTCGGTGATGCCGAAGCGCTGCATCTGGGCGACGAACGAGTTGACCTTGGTGACCGGGCCGGTGAGTTCGACCATCATCGCGTCCGGCGTCACGTCCACGACGGCGCCCCGGTAGATGGCGATCAGGTCCATCAGCTCGGCGCGGTTGGCGGACGTGTAGCCCACGCGGGCGAGGCACACCTCGCGCTCGACGTGCTCCTCGTGCGTGAGGTCGTCCACCGCGATCACGTCCACGAGGCCCGACACCTGCGCCACCGCCTGCTCGATCATGCGCGTGGTGCCGCTCGTGGTGAGCGTCATGCGCGAGACCGTGGGATCGTGCGTCGGACTGACGGTGACGCTGTCGAGGTTGAGGCCGCGCGCGGAGAACAGGTTGGCCACGCGGTTGAGCGCGCCGATGTGGTTCTCGATGCGCACGGCAAGCACGCAGCGGTGCGACGGGGCGGCGTCGCCGGGCACGGGCGCCTCGCCCGCCGCGTGGCGGCGAAAGACCTGTTGGGGCGTAAGGATGTCAGGCATGGTGTGCGGCGCGTAAAGCGTGATCCGTAGGGGCACGGCGTGCCGTGCCCTCCTCTCAATCGTAGCGGTACTTGCGGAGGATCATGTCCCCCGTGGCGGCGCCGGCCGGGACCATCGGAAAGACCATCTCCTCGGCAGGCACCCGGAATTCGATGAGCGATGGGCCCCCTGCCGCGAGCGCCTCCGCGATGCACGCGCGGGCCTCCTCCGGCGTCGTGGCCCGGCATCCCGGCACGCCATAAGCCTCGGCGAGCTTCACGAAGTCCGGGTTGAGCTCCGTCAGGTCGGTGTGCGAGTAGCGCTGCTCGTGGAACAGCTCCTGCCACTGCCGCACCATCCCGAGAAAGCCGTTGTTGATGACGCAGAACACGACGGGCAACCGGTACCGCGCGGCCACCGCCAGCTCCTGCGCGTTCATCACGAAGCCCCCATCGCCCGAGATCGAGACCACGGGCACGCCCTGCCCTTCCAGCCCGAACGCCGCGCCAATCGCCGCCGGCACCGAGAAGCCCATCGTGCCGAGGCCGCCGCTGGAGATGTGCCCGCGCGGACGCGTGAAGCGGAAATACTGCGCCGTCCACATCTGGTGCTGCCCCACGTCGGACACGACGACCGCCTCGCCGCCCGTGGCCGCGCGCAGCAGTTCGATCACGCCCTGCGCCCGCAGCACGCCGTCCGCCGTCTCATAGGCCAGCGGGCACTCGGCCCGCCACGCGGCGATCTGCGCGTGCCACGCGCCCCGGTCGCGCACCTCGACGTGCGGCGCGAGCGCGGCCAGCACCGCTGCCACGTCGCCCACGATGGGGCACTCCACGGGCACGTTCTTGGCGATGCACGCCGGGTCGATGTCGATGTGGATGACGCGCGCGTGCGGCGCCCACGCCTCCAGCTTGCCCGTCACGCGGTCGTCGAAGCGGGCGCCCACGGCCACGATGAGGTCGGTGTGCTGGATGGCCTGGTTGGCGTACCACGTGCCGTGCATCCCGAGCATCCCGAGCGAGAGCGGGTCGTCGTCGGGGAAGGCGCCGAGGCCGTGGAGCGTCATCGTCACCGGAAGCTGCGCGGCGCGGGCGAGGGCCGTGAGCGCCTCGGCGGCGCCGCTCGCAATCGTCCCGCCGCCCACGTAGAGCACTGGGCGCTCGGCCGCGTTGAGCATCGCCGCCGCGAGCGCCACGCCCGCCGCGTCCACCGCGTCCGCGAAATGGTAGCCCCGAATGGAGGGCGCGTCCGGGTAGTCGAACGGCGCGGTGGCGGCGAGTACGTCCTTGGGCAGGTCCACCACGACCGGCCCCGGACGCCCGGTGCGCGCAAGGTGGTAGGCGGCTTTGATCGTCGGCGCGAGGTCCTCGACGCGCCGCACCTGGAACGAGTGCTTCGTGATCGAGCGCGTGACGCCCATGATGTCGGTCTCCTGAAACGCGTCGTTGCCGATGAGCGCGGTCGCCACCTGCCCGGTGAAGACGACGAGCGGCACCGAGTCCATGAACGCGTCGGCGATGCCGGTGACGCAGTTGGTGGCGCCCGGCCCGCTCGTCACGAGGACCGTCCCCACGCGCCCGGTCGCCTTGGCGTACCCCTCGGCCATGTGCGTGCCGCCCTGTTCGTGGCGCACGAGCACGTGCCGGAAGCGCGGCCCGACGCGCGCCATCTCGTCGTAGATCTTGATGACCGCCCCGCCGGGATAGCCGAAGACGACCTCCACGCCCTCGGCGTCGAGCGCGCGGACGAAGATCTCGGCGCCGCTCATTCGGGCGCCATGGAGCGGGTGCGAGGCCGCAGGTGCAGCGGCAGGGAAGGTGACGATGGCTTCCATAACGTTCAGACGTGGGCAGGCGTGGGAATCGAGGTCGCGGCGCCGTCGCCGGCCGGCAAGGGGCGCGCCGGGCACGCGCATCACGCCGCCCTGCGAGGCGCTCGTGACGAAGTAGGCGTAGCGTTCGAGGTAGCCGCCGCGGATCTTGGGCACGAACACCGGACGCGCCGCGAGCCGCCGCGCGATCTCCGCCTCCGGCACCTCCAGGGTGAGCGTGCCCGCGTCGAGGTCGATGGAGATCGTGTCGCCGGCCCGCACGGCGGCAATCGGCCCGCCCTCGGCGGCTTCGGGGGAGACGTGCCCGATGGAGAGGCCGCGCGTGCCGCCGGAGAAGCGCCCGTCCGTGATCATCGCCACCTGCGTGTCGAGGCCCTGCCCGGCGAGCGCGCTCGTGGGCGTGAGCATCTCCGGCATCCCCGGCCCGCCCTTGGGCCCCTCGTAGCGGATCACGATCACCTCGCCCGCTTGCACCTCGCCGCCGAGGATGCCGTCCACCGCCGCGTCCTGCGTTTCGTAGATGCGCGCGGGGCCCGCGAACTGCATCATGTGCGCCGCCACCGCGCCCGTCTTCACCACCGCCCCCTCGGGCGCGATGTTGCCGAAGAGGATGGAGAGGCCGCCGGTCGCGCGAAAGGGCTCGGCGGCGGTGCGGATCACCCGGCGGTCCTGCACGGCCACGCCGTCGAGGTTCTCGCGCACCGTCTGGCCCGTCACCGTGGGGCGGTCGAGGTGGAGCAGGCCCGCCGTGGCGAGTTCGGAGAGGATGGCCGGCACGCCGCCGGCGTTGTCCACGTCCTCCATGTGGACGTCCTTGATCGCCGGCGCCACCTTGCACAGGTAGGGCGTGCGCCGCGAGATCGCGTTGATGCGGGCGAGGTCGTACGGAATCTCCGCCTCGTGGGCGGCGGCGAGCAGGTGGAGGACGGTGTTGGTCGAGCCGCCCATCGCCATGTCGAGCGCGAAGGCGTCGTCGAGGGCGTCGCGCGTGAAGAGGTCGCGGGCCTTGACGCCGCGCTGCACGAGGCCGAGGATGCGGCGGCCCGCCTCCTGCGCGAGCGCTTCGCGGCGCGGGTCGATGGCGAGGATGGAGCCGTTGCCGGGCAGCGCGAGGCCGAGCGCTTCCATGAGGCAGTTCATCGAGTTGGCCGTGAACATCCCCGCGCACGAGCCGCAGGTCGGGCAGCCGTTGGCTTTCGAGGTCGAACAGCTCGGCGTCCGTGATGAGCCCCTTGCCGTACTGGCCCACGCCCTCGAAGACCGAGATCAGGTCGATGGGCTCGCCGGCGGCGCTGCGTCCCGCCTTCATCGGGCCGCCGGAGACGAACACGACGGGCACGTTGGTGCGGAGCGCGCCCATGAGCATCCCGGGCACGATCTTGTCGCAGTTGGGGATGCACACGAGCCCGTCGAACCAGTGGGCGTTGACAACGGTCTCGACGCTGTCGGCGATGATCTCCCGCGAGGCGAGCGAGTAGCGCATCCCGACGTGCCCCATCGCGATGCCGTCGTCCACGCCGATCGTGTTGAACTCGAACGGCACGCCGCCCGCCGCGCGGATCGCGTCCTTGACCACCTTCCCGAACGCCTGGAGGTGGACGTGCCCCGGGATCAGGTCGATGTACGAGTTGCAGACGCCGATGAACGGCTTGTTGAAGTCGGCCTCGCTCCGGATGGCGCCGGTGGCGCGGAGCAGGCTCCGGTGCGGGGCGCGGGTAAAGCCGCGCTTGACCTCGTCGCTGCGGTGGCCCGGTTCGGTACGCTGGTCTGGCATCGCGGGGTGGGGGTGGCCCACCTTTCTCCGCGTTGTGTATCAGCGTGTCGGGGTGGGCGTGCGTCTAGGGAAGAAGAAGGACGAGAAGGACGAGCGCGAGCAGCAGCAGCCCCGTAAGGAGCGTGCCGGCAAGCACGAGCACGTCCGAGACGCGCGCCCCACCCACAGCGGCGACCGGCACCCGGAGGGGCGCGGCCAGCGGCGCAGCAGTGTGGATCGGCGGGGTCATGCGACAGGCACGAAGAGTGGCGCAAAGGTGCCGTGCTCCGCGCCCCAAGCGCAAGTCCCGTGGCGTGCCCTTCCCCTCTAAAGAGGCCAGCCGCGCCCGTTCCAGAAAGCGCTTCGCCTTATTTTTTTCGGAGTGTCAGCCTCAATTCTCACTAACTAAGGCGTGGTCCTCTTATACCGTCCTTCCGCACGCCGCGCGCGTTTCAAGCATTCTGCAACCTTCTTGTCCTGTTCACAGAGCGTGCGGGGGTGGAAGCGCTCCCATCCGGCTGCCGGCTTCCCCTTACCGTCCCGCTCGGGGCGGCCGGCGACGCCGGCCCCGCCCCGAGGCACCGATCACGTTCCGGCGCGGAGGGGGGCAACGCTCCGTCTGCCCGAGAACCAGACCCCCTCCGGCGCTGCGCGCCACCTCACATAAGTGCGCCTAACAAAGGGGCTGTCATTGCGAGCGTAGCGAAGCAATCTCCATCTACGGCTCCCTAACAAGGAGATTGCCGCGTCGCCTTCGGCTCCTCGCAATGACAACGGGGGTATTGTTAGAGGGAGGCGTTGCGCCTGGGCCCTTCGGGATTGGCGAGCCGGGTCAGCCTTTGGCGCCTTTGAGGCCGCTCAGGCTTTTCTGCGAGAGCAGGTTGATCGAGAAGCTCGTCACGTGGCTCTGCTTGTCGCGGTGGCGGGCGACGGCGATCTCCAGCATCCGCTCGACGAGGTCCGGGAACGGCACGCCGGTGGGCGCCCAGAGGTAGAAGGAGAACGAGCCGGGGATCGTGTTGATCTCGTTGAAGAACACCCGGTCCGTCGCCTCCTCGATCATGAAGTCGAGGCGGGCCACGCCGGCGCACTCGAACAGCTGGAAGATGCGCACGGCGAGCGCCTGGATCTCGTCGGTGCGCTCGGGGGAGAGCGGCGCCGGGATGAGGCGGTCGAGCGAGGCCATGCCGGAGGCGCCGGGCGCGGCCTTTACCCCCCGGTTCACGCGCGGGCCGCCCTTGCCCTTGGCGCTGCCGCCGCCGCGCATGTACTTCTCCTGGAAGGTGAGCAGGTTCTCGCCGGTCGAGCGCACGGGCTCCTCGATCACGCTCGGGCGGGCGTCGTTGGGGTCGCCGAGCACCGAGCAGTTCACCTCGCGGAGGCCCTGCACGGCGCGCTCCACGACCACCTTCTCGTCGTAGCGGAGCGCTTCCTCGATGCTCGCGTCGAGCTGCGCGCGCGTGTCGGCCTTCGAGATGCCGATGGACGAGCCGAGCCGCGCCGGCTTCACCACGACGGGCAGGCCCAGTTCGGCCTCCACGCGGTCGAGCCACTGCTCCTCGCGCCCGCCCCACTCGGCCTCGCGCACGGCGACCCACTCCACCACCGGGATGCCCTGGTCGCGGCAGACCATCTTGGAGAGCACCTTGTCCATGCCGAGGGCGCTGCCGAAGACGGACGAGCCGGTGTACGGAATCCCAAACGTCTCGAAGAGCCCCTGGAAGGCGCCGTTCTCGCCCTCGCCGCCGTGAAAGCCGAGAAACGCGACATCGAGCGCGTGGCGCACCGGACGCGCGAACAGGCCGGTGGCGCCCGCTTCCACAAGTGCGAGGCGTCCCGAACCCTCGGAGTCGAGCGTCACGCTGCGGCAGCGCGCGAGGAGTGCGTCGAGGTCGGTGAAGTGGGCCGGGTCGAGCAGCGCCTCGCCGGTAAACCACCGCCCGTCTTTGGCGACGTAGACCGGCACGAGCGTGTGCCGCCCCGAGACCTGGAGCGCGTGCGCCGCCTGGAGCGTCGAGATGACGGAGACTTCGTGCTCGGGCGAGACGCCTCCGAAAAACAGGCCAACGGTCATTTCGACATGCGATGTGCGACGGACGACATGCGACGTAGCACCAGAGGAGGTTCCGGAGCCGCCGGAAGATCGCCCCGGCGGACCGATTTGCTGCATCGCGCTGCCACCTTCTGGCGATTCTCACCGGCACGGGTTGTCCTCTGCGGCGTTCCCCCGTTTCTTCGCCCCGCCGTACCTCGCAGATCGTACGTCGCCCCTTGCAATGCGCCTCGCCGTTCTCACCGATGTTCACTCCAACCTCGAAGCGCTCCAGGCAACGCTCGCCGAGATCGACAAGCGCGGCGCCGATCTCATCGTCTGCCTCGGCGACACGGTCGGCTACGGCCCCGATCCGCAGGCGTGCGTCGACCTGATCCGGGCGCGCTGCGGGCTGGTCGTCAAGGGCAACCACGACGAGGGCGTCGTGCACGGCGGCGAAGGCTACCTGCCCCCAGATGGCGTCATTGCGGCGATCCACAACCAGCGCCACCTCGACGCCGAGTCGCTCGCGTGGCTCGACGGGCTGCCCTACACCGAGACCGTGGAGACGGCGACGCTCGTACACGCCACGCCCGAGACGCCGCACCTGTGGCTACGCGCGGGCGATTTTGGGGTGGCGCAGCGGCAGTTCGACCACTTCAGCACGCCCCTGTGCCTCGCCGGGCACCTCCACATCCCGGCGGTCGTCGGGCAGCGGCTCGGGCAGTTGCGCGTCAAGCCGGGCGGGCGCTACTTCGTCCTCGTAGGCGCCACCGGGCAGCCGCGCGACCACAACGCGCGCGCGTGCGTGGCCTTCCTCGACACCGAGGCGCAGCAGTATCGAGCTCGTCCGCGTGCCCTACCGCGTCGACGAGACCGCGCGCAAGATCGTGGCCGCCGGGCTGCCGCCGCGCCTCGGCGAGCGCCTCAAGATGGGGACCTGAGCCGCGTCAGGTCTCGTCTGCGCGGGGGAGCGTGACGGTGAAGGCGCTTCCCTGCCCCATCACAGACCGGGCCGTGAGCGTGCCTCCGAGCCGCTCGGCAATGCGCGTCGCGATGGCGAGGCCCATGCCGGTGCCCGGATACGTGCCGCGCGCGTGGAGCCGCTGCAAGGGCTTGAACATGCGCACGAGGTACTTCTCGTCGAAGCCGATGCCGTTGTCCTGCACCGTCACGGCCGCAAACCCCTCGGGCGCGGGCACCTCGTGCACGGAGAGGACCGTGGGGCGGGTTTCGGCGCGAAAGTGAAGCGCGTTGGCCACGAGTTGCTCGAACAGGCGCCGCACGAGGATGTCGTCGCCCAGCACGGCCGGGAGCGGTCCGATGTCCACGGTGGCGGCGTATCGGGTGATGCGGTCCCGGAAGTCGTTCTGAAGCCGGGCGAACGTGCGGGCGAGCGGCACCGGAACGAGCGGGCGCTCGAAGGCGCCGATGCGGGTGTACTGAAGCAGGTCGGAGAGCAGGCGGCTCATGTGCGCGGCGGAGGTACGCACCCGGCCGAGGTAGGCCTGCGCGTCTTCCGGCAGTTCCGTCGTCTCGCCCACGAGTTCGGCAAACGCCTGGATCTTGCGCAGCGGCTCCTGCATGTCGTGCGAGGCGATGAACGTGAAGTCCTGCAACTCGACCATGCGGCGTTCGAGGGCCACGTTTACGCGGGCGAGTTCGGCCGTGCGGACCTCCACGTGCGCTTCCAACTCGGCGTTGATGGCGGCGAGGTTGCGCTGCTGCGCTTCGAGGGCGGCCGTGGCGGTGTACCACGGCGTGACGTTCTGGAACGAGAGCAGCAGCAGCCACGGCACGCCTTCGGGCCCCGGCACGGGGGTGCTGCGGTAGCGGAGCACGAGTTCATCGCCCCCGCGCACCGGCTGCACGCGCAGGTCGAGTCCGTCGAACCGTTCGCCGCGCATCAGGCGCGCGTAGGGCCGCGCGTCGCCCGGCACCGGTACGCCGTCGAGGTCGAAGACGTGGTAGCGCGAGGTGAGCAGGCCCAGCGGCGCCGATACATCGGCGTCGGTGAGGCCGAGCAGGGCCATCGCGGAAGGGTTGCACCGCCCCCGCCCGGTGGCCGGATCGACGAGCACGACGCCTTCGCGCAGGTGGGCGAAGAGGGCATCGAGCTGGGCGAGCGAGTGGGTCGCATCCACGCGCGCCGCTTCGACGGCGTAGGCGGCGGCGCGCTCCTCGGTCACGTCGCGAAAGTAGACGGCCAGGCCCTGCTCGAACGGGTAGGCGCGCACGGCGAGGTGCCGGCCGAGGCGCGTCGAATAGCCGTCGAAGGCCACCGGGCGGTGCGTCTCCCGCGCGCGGTCGAGGATCTCCTGCAGGGGACTCTCGGGGAAGAGCACGCAGTCGTCGGCGTGGCGCAGGGTGTGGCGGGGCGCGTCGAAGAGGCGCGCGGCCTCCGCGTTCACGAGCCTGCAGTGGCCATCGGCGTCGGTCACGAGCAGGGCCTCGCCGACGGCTTCGAGCACGCGGGCTTCAAGCGTAGGCCCCTGGACAGCGGCAAGGGTGCAGAGCGCGGCCCGGTCCTCTTCGGTGAAGCGTGCCTCCCCGTCGGCCACCGCCCCGAGCACCTCGCCCGAGCCCAGGCGCACCGCGAGCACGCGCCCGTCCGGGGCCAGGCCCGCGTCGTCACGGACGCAGGCGCGGGCCTGGGCCACGTCTGCATCTTCGTCCGGGCAGCCGGGCGCCTCGTCCGCATTGGGCTGCGCGGGTGCCACGAACACGCGGGGCGTGCGGAGCAGCCGGGCGGCCAGCGCGACGAGGGAGGCATAGCGCCCGTCGTCCTCCCGGACATGGATCGGAGCCGAGCCAGACACGGAGTTTACGAGAGCGGATGGAGCCCCCAAGTTATTACATTCCTGTGACGAACGCTAATGGCGACGCCTCAGAAACGCAGGACCCCTGGCGCTCCGGGGGTCCTCCAAGCGTTCCCTGCTCAGGTGGGCCCGGCAGGATTTGAACCTGCGACCCGGGAATTATGAGTTCCATGCTCTAACCGCTGAGCTACGGGCCCGAGCCGCTAAAATACGCCCTTTTCCTGCCTCAGGTCACCGCCGGGGCCGGGTGGCAGCGCGCATACCGCTCGGAGATCCAGAGCACGAGCGCGAGCACGGCCGAGGGCGACGAGCGACGCCCAGCCGCGCGGCAGATTCAGGCCTCCGTGGTCGAGCGGCTTGGTGAGCAGGTCGCCGAAGGTGGCGCCGAAGGGGCGCGTGAACACGAAGGCGATCCAGAAAAGGAGCACGTCGGAGAGCTTCGTGAAGTAGTGCAGCAGCACACGCCCCGATGACCGCGGCGGTGACGAGCGCGCCCTGCACGTAGCTCAGGCCCAGGTTGTCGGTCAGGAAGTCGCCGAAGGCGGTGCCGAGGCTGTTGGAGAAGATGGCGGCGATCCAGAAAAACACCTCGGCGTCGCGCCGCACGATGGGGTAGACGCGCACGTCGGCCCACGCGCTGGTGCCAGAGGTAGAGCGTGGCGAGCAGGCCCACGATGAGCAGCACCGAGCCCCAGAGGTAGCCGAGCCCGAGCGAGCGGTCCATGAGGTCGGAGATCTCGGTGCCGGCGGTCGTCGTGCCGATGATGGCGGCCCAGAACAGCACCGGGTGGTACCGCTTGGCCGACACCTGCGCCGCGAGCAGCACGAGCAGGATGGCCGACGTGATGGCGAAGCCGACGTAGTAGCCGAGCCCGAGCGACATCGAGAGAAAGTCGCCGGCGGTCTCGCCGAGTGTCGTCGCGATGATCTTGAGCACCCAGAAGGCGAGCGTGACGGCGGCCACCTTGCTGACGGTGCCGGGGGCGAGGGGAGCGGCCGGATCGGCCAGGGAGGAGTTCATGGGAGCAGGGGAGCGGGTGACGCGCCCTACAAAAGTGCACCGTTGGATCCGGGCCCCGGGCCTGCCGAGGCGCGGGGGCAGCCCCTTACAATCGCTTCGAATGCAGGGCACCGCCTGCGCAAGGCCGCCGCTACCTTTCGGAGCTTCCCTGTCCTGCCCCTCCGCGCCCCGATGGCCCGTCAGTTTGTGCTCGCCCGCGACGAGACCGCGCCCGCGCCGGTCTTCCGGATCGACTACGCGGGCGCGCTCAACGCGCAGCAGTTGCCGCCGCGACGGCAGCGCCCGGCCCGGTGCTCGTGATCGCCGGGGCGGGCACGGGCAAGACGCGCACGCTCGTCTACCGCGTCGCCTACCTCGTCGAGAGCGGCGTGCCGCCGGAGCAGATCGCCCTGCTCACCTTCACGCGCCGGGCGGCCCGCGAGATGCTCACCCGCGCTAGCACCCTGCTCGACGGGCGCTGCGAGGCCGTCGAGGGCGGCACGTTCCACGCCTTCTGCGCGCAGATCCTGCGCCGCCACGCGCCGCGCCTCGGCCTGCCGAACGCCTTCACGATCCTCGACGCGAGCGACGCCGCCGACGTGCTCGACGTGCTCCGCGCCGAGGCCGGGCACGACCGGGGCGCGCGAAGCGCTTTCCGCGCAAGGGCACGCTCCAGTGCGTCATCTCCGCCGCCCGCAACCGGGGCACGTCCGTGGGGAGGCGCTCGCGCGAGCGCGCGCCGCACTTTGCCGCGCACGCCGAGGCCGTCGCCGCGCTCGCCGACGACTACGCGCGCTACAAGCGCGACGCACGCGCTCGATGGACTACGACGACCTGCTCCTCGAAACGCTCCGCCTGTTCGACGATCACGCCGGACGTGCAAAGCGCCGTGGCGGCGTGCGCATGCAGCACGTGCTCGTGGACGAGTACCAGGACACCAACCCCGCGCAGGCGCGCGCTCGTAGAAGCGCTTCGCGTCGCGTGCACGGCAACGTGATGGCCGTCGGCGACGACGCGCAGAGCATCTACCGCTTTCGGGGCGCCGACTTCGACAACATCTTCGGCTTCCCCGACCGCTTTCCCGGCGCGCGGCTGCTCAAGCTGGAGGAGAACTACCGCTCCACGCAGCCCATCCTCGACCTCGCCAACGCCGTGCTCACGCAGGCCCGCGCCGCTACGGCAAGCACCTGTTCACGCGCCAGTCGAAGGCGGCGAGCGCCCCGCGCTCGTGGCCGCGCCGCGACGAGCGCACGGAGAGCCGGTTCGTGGCGCAGATGGTGCTCCAGCTCCGCGAAGCCGGCATGCCGCTGAGCCGGCATGGCCGTGCTCTTCCGCAGCGCCTACCACTCGTTCGACCTCGAAATCGAACTCGCGCGGCGCGGCATCCCGTTCGTCAAGTACGGCGGGCATGAAGCTCGCCGAGGCGGCGCACGTGAAGGACGTGGTGGCGCTACCTCAAGGTGGCCGAGAACCCGCGCGACGCGCCCGCGTGGCTGCGCGTGCTCCAGCTGCTTGCCGGGCGTGGGCGCGCAAGACGGCGCGCGAGATCACCGCCTGGGCGCGCCTCCGGCACCGACGCGCCGTTCGTGCGTCCCGGAGAACGCGCCGGGACTGCGCCGCCACGCCCACCACGTCGACCGCCCTGTTCGAGGTGCTGCGCGCGCTGCAGGCGCCCGAGGCGACGGTCGTGCAGAGCGTGGAGACGGTCCTGCGCCACTACGAGCCGCTGCTTGCAGGAGCGCTACTCCGGAGGACTTTCGCGAAGCGCCAGCAGGACCTCGACCACTTCGCCGGCGCTCGCCGAGGGCTACCGCGAGCCGCGCCGCGTTCGTGGAAGCGCTCGCCCTCGACCCCATCGAGCTGACCGCGCTGGAGGCCACGCCCGAGACGCCGGACGAGGCGCCGCTCGTGCTCTCGACGATCCACTCGGCGAAGGGGCTGGAGTTCGACGGCCGTCTTCGTGATCCACCTGCTCGACGGCCTGCTGCCCTCCGCCTACAGCCTCGCCGACCCCGACGACCTCGACGAAGAACTGCGCCTGCTCTACGTGGCCGTGACGCGCGCCGAGCGCGACCTGTTCCTCTCCTACCCGGTGCTCCAGCACCGGCGCGGCGCCGGCAGCACGTTCACGCGCCCGAGCCGCTTTATCGACGGCCTTCCCGAAACGCTCCTGGAGCCGCTCCAACTCGTCGAGGAGACGGCGCCCGTGCCGGCGCTTCCGGCACCGCCGCCTGCCTTGCCGCCGCCTGCGCTCCCGGCGCCCCGGCGCGATTATGGGGATGCAGAGGCGAACCTGCCGTTCTGAGGGGGCGAAGCACGGCGCGCGGCGACGGACGATGCCGTTGCCGCAGGCAGGGGCACGGCGGGGCGCAGGGGCCTCACCGCGCGTGCTTTGCCCCTACGTGTGGGCGGGGAATCGGGCTGGGGAACGGGCCGGGGAATGCGGCGGGGCGATCGGGGGGCCGAGGCAGGATGGGGGGAATCGGGCGCTGTAACCGTTCGGGCCTCGTGCGTCTGGGAGGATGAACGCACGCGCCTCCGGCGCATTCCTCCTGCATGACCCACCGCTCCGACGCCCCCTCTGTACCACCGCCTGCCGCTGGCACCACCCTCGACCTGCCCATCCTCGGGATGACGTGCGCCGCGTGCGTGCGCCGCGTGGAGCGGGCGCTCGCGAACGTGCCGGGCGTGGAGGCGGCCACCGTCAACCTCGCCACCGAGCACGCGCGCGTGCAGGCGGCGCCCGAGACGTCGCGGGCGGCACTCGTGGCGGCGGTGCGGGAGGCGGGCTACGCCGTGGCCGAGGTGGACGCGAGCGCGTCGGTGCAGGAGGCGAAGGAGGCCGAGGCGGAAGCGCGCGACGCCGAACGGACGGCGCTGCGGCGGCGGTTTGTCTGGGCGGCGGCGCTCACGCGTCCCGCTCGTCGCGCTCGATATGGGGGCGATGCTCATTCCGGGCCTCCACATGGCGCTTATGGACGCCTTCAGCGCGCAAGGGCTGCGGCTGGCCTCGCTCGTGCTCGCCACTGGCGTTCAGCTAGGACCCGGGCGGGCCTTCTACCGGAGCGGCTGGGCGGCCCTGCGCCACGGCAGCCCCAACATGGACACGCTCGTGATGCTCGGCACGAGCGCCGCTTACGGCTACTCGGTCTTCGCCACGCTCGCGCCGGGGCTGCTGCCCCCCGGCACCGCGCATGTCTACTTCGAGGCCGCCGCCACCGTCGTCACCCTCATCCTGCTCGGCAAGGTGATCGAGGGCGTGGCGAAGGCGCGCACCGGCGCGGCCATCCGGCGGCTCGTGGCGCTGCAGCCGCCCACCGCGCGCGTGCTGCAGGACGGGCGCGAGGTGGAGATCGACGCCGCGCGCGTGCAGGCGGGCGACCTTGTGCGCGTCCGCCCCGGCGAGCGGTTGCCCGTGGACGGCGAGGTGACCGAGGGCACGTCGTACGTGGACGAGGCGATGCTCACCGGCGAGCCCGTGCCGGTTGCCAAGGCCGTAGGCGACGCCGTCGTGGGGGGCACGGTGAACGGCTCGGGCGCGCTCACCGTGCGCGCCACCGGCGTGGGCGAGGCGAGCGTGCTGGCCGGCATCGTGCGCCTCGTCGAGCAGGCCGGGGCCGCCCGCCCGCCCATCCAGGCCCTCGCAGACAAGGTCGTGGCCGTGTTTGTGCCCGTCGTGCTCGGCATCGCCGCGCTCACGTTCGCGCTGTGGATGCTCTTGGGCCCGGCGCCCGCCCTGCCCCACGCGCTCGTGGCGGCGGTGAGCGTGCTCATCGTGGCGTGCCCGTGCGCGATGGGCCTCGCCACGCCCGTCGTCGGTGCGCGTGGCCACGGGGCGCGGCGCCGAACTCGGCGTGCTCTTTCGCGGCGGCGACGCCCTCCAGCGCCTTGCCGAAGCCCGCACGTTCGTGTTCGACAAGACCGGCACCCTCACCGAAGGCCGCCCCGCGCTCACCGACCTGATCCCCACGCCCGGCACCGACGAAACCGCGCTGCTCGTGCTGGCCGCCGCCATCGAGGCCCGCTCCGAGCATCCCATCGCCCACGCCGTCGTGGAGGCGGCCAGGGCGCGCAGCCTCGCCGTGCCCGAGGTGGCCGATTTCGAGGCGATTCCCGGCTTCGGGGCGATGGGCCTGGTGAACGGACAGGCGGTGGCGGTGGGCGCCGCGCGCCTGCTCGACCGCTTCGGCATCGACGCGGCGCCCCTTGCGGCGGAGGCCGCGCGCCTGGCCGCCGAGGGCCGCACGCCCGTGTACGTGGCCGTGGACGGGCGCCTGGCCGGCCTGCTCGCCGTGGCCGACCCGGTGCGTTCCACCACGCCCGCCGCGCTCGACGCCCTCCGCGCGCAGGGCGTTACGCTCACCCTGCTCACCGGCGACGCCCGCGCCACCGCCGAGGCCGTCGCCGGCCCGCTCGGCATCACGACCATCCACGCCGAGGTGCTCCCCGGCGGCAAAGCCGACGTCGTGGCGGACCTGCAACAGCACGGCCCCGTGGCGTTCGTCGGCGACGGCCTCAACGACGCCCCGGCCCTCGCCCGCGCGGACGTCGGCGTGGCCCTCGGCACCGGCACGGATGTGGCCATCGAGGCGGCGGGCGTGCTCCTGCCCTCGGGCGACCTGCGGGCGCTTCCACGCGGGCGCGCCCTTGCCGCCGCCACGCTGCGCAACATCCGGCAGAACCTGTTCTGGGCCTTCGCCTACAACGTCGTCCTGATCCCGGTCGCGGCGGGCGTGCTCTACCCCGTGTGGGGGCTGCGCCTCTCGCCCGAACTGGCGGCGGGCGCGATGGGCCTCTCCAGCGTGTTCGTGCTCGTCAACGCCCTGCGGCTGCGGGCTTCCGCGCCTGAGCGCTGCCGGGTAGACGGTAGAACGGGCCCTCGGGGTCCCCGGGCATCCTGCGGGGAGCGCCGGCACGTGTCAGGTCCCCGGCGGTCTCCGATCCCACGTCCCCTGCAAGCAGGCGCGCACAGGGGCGTCATGGATAGCCGACCGGACCTCCGGGCCTCCCTTTGGGGCCGCGCCCGTTCATCCCGAGCGTCCCAACATGGAGGTTTCGGGAGAGGAGGATGGGCGGGGAATCCTCGCCTGCCCCGGCACGTTTGCCCGATCTTGCCCGTCTGACGCATCCTACCGCCCTGTGAGCACGCTCGGCTACAACACCGGCATCATCGAGGACTACTACCGGCAGTACCTCGAAAACCCTGAAAGCGTCAGCGAATCCTGGCGCGAGTTCTTCGCGGGCTACACGCCCGTCCCCGGCACCACCGCGCCCGCGCGCCCGGCCGCACCTGCTGCGCCCGCCGCGTCCTCCGATGGCGGCTCGGCGCCCGTGGCCGCCCCCCGCGCCACGCCGGCGCCCTCCCCTGCGGCCCCCGCCCCTCCGGCCGCCTCTGGCGACGGCGCGCCCGCCGATGGCGCCACGCGCACGGCCCTGCGCGGCGCGTCGGCGAAGATCGTCGAGAACATGGAGGCGAGCCTCGGCGTGCCGACGGCGACGAGCGTGCGCACCTTCCCGGTGAAGCTGCTCAGCGAAAACCGCCGCCTCATCAACGAGCATCAGAAGCGCGTGGGGGGCGACAAGGTGTCGTTCACGCACCTCATCGCCTACGCGATGGTCGAGGCGATCAAGACGTTCCCGAGCCTCAACACCACCTACAGCAGCGACGGCGGCACGCCCACGCACGTGGTGCCGCCGCACGTCAACCTCGGCCTCGCCATCGACGTCGAGAAGCGGGGCAAGCGCTCGCTCGTCGTGCCGAGCATCAAGGCCGCCGAGACGCTCTCGTTTGCGGGCCTGCTCTCGGCCTACAACGGCATCGTGCGCAAGAGCAAGGACGGCGCGCTCACGATGGAGGACTTCCAGGGCACGACGGTGAGCCTCACCAACCCCGGCATGATCGGGACGACGCTCTCCGTGCCGCGCCTGATGCCCGGGCAGGGCGTGATCCTGGGCGTGGGCGCCATCGGCTACCCGCCCGAGTACTACGGCATGGACCCCGCAATGGCCGCGCGGAGCGGCCTGAGCGAGGTGATGACGCTCACGTCCACCTACGACCACCGCGTGATCCAGGGCGCCGAGAGCGGCGCGTTCCTGGCCCGCCTCGTCGAACTGCTCGTGGGGCAGCACGGCTTCTACGAAAGCGTGTTCGGCAGCCTGTGCGTGCTCGCGCCGCCCTTCAAGCAGGCCGTCGATACCACGCCGGTAGGCGCGGGGATCTGGGGCGAGCTCGACGAGCGGCAGCAGTATGTGCGCAAGCAGGCGCGCGTGCTCGAACTCATCCGCGCCTTCCGCGTGCGCGGCCACCTCCAGGCCGACGTCAACCCGCTCGGCTACGAGTGGACGAGCCACGCCGAACTCGACCCGGCGGCCTACGGCCTCACCGTGTGGGACCTCGACCGGACGTTCATCACAGGGGGCCTCGGCGGGCGCGACGCGATGACGCTCCGCGAGATCCTCGACGCGCTCCGCGCCACCTACACGAGCACCGTGGGCGTCGAGTTCATGCACATCACGAGCGTCGAGGAGAAGCGCTGGATCATCGAAAAGGTGGAAGGCACCGCGCTCACCGCCCCGCTCACGACGGACGAGAAAAAGCGCGTGCTCGACCGCCTCGGCGCCGCCGAAGCCTTCGAGACGTTCCTGCACACCAAGTACGTCGGCCAGAAGCGCTTCTCGCTCCAGGGCGCCGACAGCACGATCCCGTTCCTCGACGGCCTGCTCACGGCGGCGGCCGAGGGCGGCGTGCGCGAGAGCGTGATGGGCATGGCCCACCGCGGGCGCCTCAACGTGCTCGCCAACACGCTCGGCAAGCGCTTCGGCAAGATCTTCGGCGAGTTCGAGGGCAACATCGACCCGGGCACGATGCACGGCTCGGGAGACGTGAAGTACCACCTCGGCATGACGGGCGAGCACACCGCGCCCAACGGCCAGACCGTGGGCCTGCTCCTGGCCGCCAACCCGAGCCACCTCGAAGCCGTCGATCCGGTCGTGGAAGGCATGACGCGCGCGCGGCAGGACGTGCTGCTCCAGGACGGCTACGACGACGACCCGGCGCAGGACGCGGTGCTGCCCATCCTCATGCACGGCGACGCCGCCTTTGCCGGGCAGGGCGTGGTGCCCGAAACGCTCAACCTGAGCCAGCTGCGCGGCTACAAGACCGGCGGCACGGTCCACCTCGTCATCAACAACCAGATCGGCTTCACCACCGTCCCGGCCGACTCGCGCTCCACCACCTACGCCACCGACGTCGCGCGGATGGTGCAATCGCCCGTCTTCCACGTCAACGGCGACGACCCGGAGGCGGTGCTGCGCGTGGCGCGCCTGGCCTTCGCCTACCGGCAGGCCTTCAACAAGGACGTGGTCGTGGACCTGCTCTGCTACCGCGTCTACGGCCACAACGAGGGCGACGAGCCGACGTACACGCAGCCCGTCCTCTACCGCAAGATCCAGGGCAAGCGCACGCCGCGCCTGCTCTACACCGAGCGCCTCGTGCGCCGGGGCGACCTGACGCCCCCCGAGGCCGAGGCGATGATGGACAGCTTCCGCGCCCGCCTCACCGACGCCTTCCACGAAACGCGCGGCGTGTCGGAGCCGGCGGACGGCGCGGCCACCGACGCCGCACCCGCCCCTGCGAGCACCGACGCGCCCGCCACGGCCGTCGCGCGGGAGGGCCTGCTCGCGGTCACGCAGGCGCTCATGCGGCACCCGGAGGGCTTTGCGATCCACCCGAAGCTGGAGCGGCAGTTCAGCAAGCGCGGCGAACTCTTCGAGGCCGGCAAGATCGACTGGGGCTTTGGCGAGGCCCTCGCCTTCGGGACGCTCCTCGCCGAAGGCACGCCGGTGCGCATCACCGGGCAGGACTGCGCGGCGCGGCACGTTCTCGCACCGCCACGCGGTGCTCTACGACCAGCAGACGGGCGGCGAGTTCATCCCGCTCAACCACATCCAGGCCGGGCAGGCCGGGCTGCTCGTCTACGACTCGTCGCTCTCCGAATTCGCCGTGTGCGGCTTCGAGTACGGCTACTCGGTGGCCCGCCCGGAGGCGCTCGTGATCTGGGAGGCGCAGTTTGGCGACTTCGCGAACGGCGCGCAGATCATCTACGACCAGTTTCTCGGCGCCGGGCGAGGCCAAGTGGGGGCAGACGTCGAGCCTCGTGCTGCTGCTGCCGCACGGCTACGAAGGCCAGGGGCCCGAGCACTCGTCCGCCCGCCTGGAGCGCTTTCTGCAGCTCTGCGCCGAGGACAACCTGATCGTGGCCAACCTGACGACGCCCGCGCAGCTCTTCCACGCGCTCCGGCGGCAGGTCAAGCGCGCGGCCAAGAAGCCGCTCGTGGTGATGAGCCCGAAGAGCCTGCTGCGCCTGCCCGCCGCCGTCTCCGCGCCGGCAGACTTCTCGGACGGCGCCTTCCAGCCCGTCATCCCGGCGAGCGCCGAGCGCGCAGACCGCATCGTGTTCTGCTCGGGCAAGCTCTACTACGAACTCGCGGCGGCGGCGCACGAAGGCGTGGCCGTCACGCGCGTGGAGCAGCTCTACCCGTGGCCCGAAGCCGAGGTGCGCGCCGAACTCGAACGCTTCCCCGGCGCCGAGGTGGTGTGGGCGCAGGAAGAGCCCGCCAACATGGGCGCGTGGACGTTCGTGCGCGAGCGCCTCGAGGCGGATGTGGAGGCTGTGCGCGGCCGCTTTGCCCGCGTGCGCTACGCGGGCCGCAAGGCGAGCGCGAGCCCGGCCGTAGGCTCCGGCAAGGTGCACACGAAAGAGCAGGAGCGCCTGATCGCCGACGCCGTGCACGTGCCGGTATCCGAGGCCGAAGCGATCAAGCCCGTCGCCCCGTCGCCGGACTGACGCCCATGTCGCCGCTCATCCTCCTCATTGCCGCCGGGGCGCTCGCGCTCATGGCGGGCGTGCTGCTCGCCGTGCTCATCCGCGCGGGCAAGCCGCACGATGCCCTCGGCTGGGGCGGCTTCGGGCTCGTGGCGGCGCTCTTCGCGGTGGCGTCGCTGCTCATCCTGCTGGCCCGGGGTCCGGTAGCGGCGTCCGCGCCACCGGTGCCGGAGAGCCCCATCGCCCTGCTGGAGAGCGAGCGCGGCCAGCCCGCTCCCGACTTCGGCTATACCCTGCTCAGCGGCGGCAGCGAACGCCTCGCCAACCTGCGCGGGCGCGTGGTGCTGCTCAACCTGTGGGCGACGTGGTGCGTGCCCTGCCGCCGCGAACTCCCGGACCTGTCGCGCCTCGCGCAGCGCTACGAGGGCCTCGGCCTCACCGTGCTCACGCTCTCGATGGAGGACCCGGAGGTCGTGCGCGCCTTTGCCGACTCGATGGGCATGAAGACGGTCGTCGGCCTGCTGCCCGAGCGCCCGCTCCCGCAGCCGTATGCCCGCCTGGGCGAATACCTGCCCTCCACGTTCGTCATCGACCGCACCGGCATCCTGCTCGACGCGCACGTGGGCGCGATGACCTACGGCGACCTGGAGGAGCGGGTGAGCGGCCTGCTCCAGCCCAACCTCGCCGCCCGCTGAGGCCGGGGCGTGGCCGCACTGCCGCCCCTGCTCACGTCCCTTGCGGACCCGTCCGTACGGACGATGGGCGCCCTGGCCGGGGCGGCGCTTTTCGGCGCCCTCGCGTGGCGCGCGCGGCTGCTCACGGCGGGCGGCGCCCTCGTGGCGGGCGGGCTCGCGGCCACGCTGCTCTGGCGCGGCACCGCCTACCACGCGGCCACGGGGATCGGCTTCTTCGCGCTCGCCAGCGCGCTCTCGAAGCTGCCGGGCGGACGAGCGGCCGCCGCAGAGGCCGAGAAGGGCAGCCAGCGCGACGCCCTCCAGGTGCTCGCCAACGGCGGCGTGGCATGGGCGTGCCTGCTGCTCTGGCCGCACCAGCCGGTGCTCTGGGCCGGCGCCCTCGCCGCCGCCGCCGCCGACACCTGGGCCACCGAGATCGGCACGCGCTACGGCGGCACGCCCCGCCACGTCCTCACGCTCCGGCGCGTCCCGGCCGGCACGAGCGGGGCCGTGAGCGGCGCTGGCACGCTCGGCGCGCTCCTCGGCGCGGTGAGCGTGGCAGGGCTCGGCGCCCTTGTGGCGCCCGGCGCACCGCTCCTCGCCCCGGTGCTCGGCGGCCTGGCCGGCGCCTTCGCCGACACGCTCCTCGGCGCGACGCTCCAGGTGCGCTACCGCACGGCGGCGGGCCTGCTCACCGAACGCCCGGCCGCATCCGACGGCACGCCCCACGCCCACGCGCGCGGCCTGCGGTGGATCAACAACGACGCCGTCAACGCCCTCGCGACGCTCGTGGGAAGCCTCGTGGCGGGGCTTGTGGGGGCCTTTCTATAGCGCCGATACGCGGGGCCGTGCGGGAAACGTTGTGGGGTCCCCGCCCTTTTCGTTCTTTAGGGCCTCCTCTCTCCCCTCCCGTGACACGATCCGCTGCTGTTTCGATGCGCCGCTGTCTGGCTGCCCTCGTGCTCGCCCTCGCCCCGGCGTTCGGCGCGGCACCGCTCCGCGCGCAGCCCATGGGGCCGCCGCTGCTGCTGACGTCCGATTCCTCGCGCGCGCTCCTCTTCGCCGCGCACGAGCAAACGCTCCGTCTCCGCTTCGACTCGTCCGAGGCCACGCTGCGCCGGCTCCAGCAGCGTCCGGATGGGGCCGCGGCGGCGCTCCACAACCGCGCCACGCTCGCGCTCCTACGTGGCCTGCTCTCCGACGAGGCCGTCCAGTTTGCGCGCTTCGACCAGCGGGCCGACTCCCTCGACGCCGCGCTACGCCACCTGCCCGAGACGCGCTGGCGCCTCTACTACCAGGCCGAGTCGAGCCTGCTGCGGGCGCTCGTGCAGGCCCGCGCCGAGCGCCTCACGCGCGCCGCGATCGCCGGGCGCAGCGCCTACAACCTCTACGAAAAGGCCCTCGATGGCCACCCCGAGTTTGCCGACGCGCAGCGGGGCTTCGGGCTGCTGAGCATCCTCGTCGGCTCGGCGCCCGGCGGCTACCGCTGGATCCTGCGCGCTGCTCGGCTACGACGGCAACGTGGAGGGCGGGCGGCAGCGGCTGGCGCAGGCGGCGCAGCAGGCCGTGTACGGACGCGAGGAGGCCGCACTCGTGCTCTCCCTCCTCGACATCGTCGTGCGCGGAGACCGCCCGGCCGGCCTCGCCCGCCTCGACACGCTCTACCGCGCCGACCCGCGCCGCGCCTTCGTGGCCTACCTCTACGGCTACGCGCTGCTCTCCAACAGCCACGCCGACGACGCCGCGCGCATCCTCTCGGGCGTGGCTACGCAGCAGGCGCAGCCCGGCGCGCAGCCGCTCGACTTCGCCGTCTACTACCTCGCGGACGCCCAGTACAAGCTTGGGCGCTACGACGAGGCCATCCGCAACTTCCGCCTGTACCTCCAGCGCCACCGCGGCAACGCGCTGCGGGCCGGCGCGCAGATCCGGCTCGGGCTCGCACTCGAGCTGGCTGGGCGCCGCGACGAGGCGCTGCCCTTCTACCGCGAGATCCGCCACACGCGCATCTCCGAAACCGAGGAGATGGCCGTGCGCTTGGCCCAGCGCCGCCTCGCGGCCCCGCTCACCCCCGCCGAGCGGACGCTCCTGGAGAGCACGAACCAGTTTGAGGCCGGGCACAGCGCCGAGGCCGAAGCGCGCCTGCGTGCCCTCCTGGCCACCGCCCTGCCCCCGACGCTCCGCGCCGAAACCCAGGTCCGCCTCGGACGCGTGCTCAAAGCCCAGACCCGCCTCGCCGACGCCCGCACGGCCTTCGAGGCCGCCGCCGCCGCGCCGGGCGACGACCCGCTCGCCGGATGGGCACCGTGGGCCGCACTTCCACCTCGGCGAGATCGCCGTTCAGCAGGCGCAGCGCGACGAGGCCCGCCGCCACTTCGAGGCCGCCCTCCGCGACGACCGCCCCTACGACTACCACCTCTCCCTGGAGCAGCAGGCCCGCACAGCGCTGGAGAAGGTGAAGTAGGCCCGCTCCCTCCGTCGCCCCCTCCGTCCCTTCGGGATACCTCCCCCGAATTCGGGGGAGGACCGCTGCCGGAGCGCGTCCAGCGCGGAGGCAGCAGGCGGGGGGCAGGCCGGAGCAGCAGGCGGGGGCCGCTCTTTCCCCCTTTTTCGCCTTCCGGGGCGCGGGGCGCGGCGTAGGTTGCGGGCCTAAACCGCACCGCACTCCATGCAGAAGGAAACGATGAAGGTCACCGTGATCGGCGCCGGCAACGTGGGCGCCACCGTCGCCGATTGCGTCGCGCAGAAGGACATGGTCGGCGAGGTCGTGCTCATCGACATCCCCGACAAGGCCGACTACGCGAAGGGCAAGGCGCTCGACATGTACCAGAGCCGCCCCCATCCACGGCTTCGACACCCGCATCACGGGCGGCGCCGACTACGCGCTCACCGAGGGCCGCAGATCTGCGTCATCACCGCCGGGCTCCCGCGCAAGCCCGGCATGAGCCGCGACGACCTCCAGAAGATCAACGGCGACATCGTCCGCTCGGTCACCGCGCAGTTCATCAAGGGCTCGCCCGACGCCATCGATCATCGTCGTGTCCAACCCGCTCGACGTGATGACGTAGGTGGCGCTCGAAACCTCCGGCCTGCCCTCCAACCGCGTCATGGGCATGGCCGGCGTGCTCGACACGGCCCGCTACCGCGCCTTCCTCGCGATGGAGCTCGGCTGCTCCGTGCGCGACATCCAGGCGCTGCTCATGGGCGGCCACGGCGACTCGATGGTGCCCCTGCCCGCGCTTCACCACGCGTGGGCGGGATGCCCGTCCCCGAGCTGCATGCCCGAGGAGCAGCCTCAACGCCATCGTCGAGCGCACGAAGGTGGGCGGCGGCGAGATCGTCAAGCTCATGGGCACGAGCGCGTGGTACGCGCCGGGCGCCGCCGCTGCCGAGATGGTCGAGGCCATCGTCAAGGACACCGGGCGCGTGATGCCCGCCGCGGCGTTGATGAAGGGCCAGTTCGGCCTCAACGACCTGTTCATCGGCGCGCCCGTGCGGCTCGGCAAGAACGGCGTCGAGGAGATCATCGAGGTGCGCCTCACCGACAGCGAGACGCAGCTGCTCCACGCCTCCGCCGGCGAGGTCCGCAAGGACATCGACGCGCTCCAGGAGATGTGGGCGCAGGCGTGACGCCTCGGGTGTGATGCCTCGGGCCCGGCGCCGCCGACGCGGCGGTGCGCCCGCTCCACCCGTCCGATCCGACCTTCCGCGCGGTTTCGCTTGTGTCCGGGCGAAACCGCGCGTTGTTTTCCGGCCCTGCTGATCTGTCCATGCGCACCGCCCCTGCTCGGGCGTTCTGCCGCTGATTCCCTGCTTTTGATGCGTCCGCTCCGCCTCCTCGCGCTCCTTGCGCTGCCCCTGCTCGCCCTCGCCGCCTGCGACACCAACACCGACACCACCGACAAGGCCTGCTTCAAGCGTGACAGCGGGCAGTCGTGCCTCACCATCACCGACACCGTTGTGGGCACGGGCGCGGCGCCCGACGCAAGCAGGGGCGACAGCGTGTTCGTGCGCTACGTGGGCCGGATCAGCGGCAACGGCAACGCGGAGTTCGACCGGGGCGCCTTCGGTTTTCCGCTCCGCAAAGACCAGGTGATCCCCGGCTTCTACTACGCCATCGCCGGCGCCACGACCGACGAGGTGTCCGGCGTGACGACGTTTCAGGCGATGAAGGTGGGCGGCAAGCGCACCGTGCTCATCCCCGCCGAACTCGGCTACGACGACCGCGAGATCCGGGGCGCGAATGGCTACGTGATCATCCCGAAAAGCTCGGACCTCGTCTTCGAGATCGAACTGACGGCCGTGCGTCCGCGCACCTGAGCGGGCACCCGGCGCCGCAGCGCGGGTAGACGCGCGCCATGGAACCGCCCCTGCCCCCACCCGAAGACGACGCCGCACTCCTGGCCGAGTGCGACGTGGACACGTTCCGCGCGGGCGGGCCGGGCGGGCAGCACCAGAACAAGACCGAGAGCGCCGTCCGCCTCACGCACCGCCCCTCCGGCCTCGTCGTGACCGCGCGGGCCTCGCGGAGCCAGCTCCAGAACCGCAACACGGCCCTCGCCGAGCTGCGCCGCCGCCTCGAAGCACGCGCCCGCCCCGAGGTGCCGCGTGTGCCGACCAAGCCCACGCGCGCCTCCAAGCGCCGCCACAGCGACGCCAAGCGCCAGCGCTCAGCCCGCAAAGCCAACCGCCGCCCGCCCCCCGGCGACGAGTAAAGCATTCGGCTGATGCCCCTCGCCCGTTACGGCCCAACCAGTCCCGGTGGAATCATGAGGGAGGATCGGGTTGTCACGGATCATCGATCATGGTCAGAGACGCGCAGAGGAGCCCTCTGGCCCAGATTTGCCCTCTGGCGATGATCCATCATCCATGATCCGGTGAGCACGGTGCGCCCGGACCTGGTATCACGCGCATCGCCCCCACCGCCCGCGCGTGAACACGAGCAGGTGCTGCTGCGGGAGCACGTCGAGCGACTGCGCGAGGCGGAGGCCCACCGCGTCCATCTCGCGCTCGGCCTGCGCCTGCGTCATGGTGTGGAGCGGGCTTGATGCCGAGCGTGGGTCTTCGGCGCGGTACTCGACGAGCACGACGCGCCCGCCGGGCTTGAGCGCCCGCACGAGGTGCTGCATCATCGCGCGCGGGTCCGAGAACTCGTGGTAGGTGTCCACGATCAGCACCACGTCGGCGGAGGCGGGGGGCAGTTCGGGGTTCTGCTCGCCGCCGCGGATGGACGTTACGTTGTGCAGGCCGAGCGAGTCGGCGCGGTGGGCGACGAGCGCCACCATCGCCGAGTCGATGTCTTCGGCGAGCACGCGCCCGCGCGGCAGCTCGCGCGCGAGCCGAAAGGTGAAGTAGCCCGTGCCCGCGCCGACGTCCGCCACCACGTCCGAGGGGCGCAGGCCAAGCGCGGCCACGACCCGGTCGGGCAGTTCGGTGGCCACGCGGCCGGGGCGTTCGAGCCACGCGGCGGCGCGGTGATCGACCGGCGTCGCGATTTCGCGCCCGAGGTAGAGGCGCCCGGTGCCGCCCTCGCTCGGGGCCTGCTGCGTGTACACCACGGCCGCCGGTGCCTCCTTCCGGCAGGCCCCGGCGGCCACCACAAGGAGCAGCAGCGCGGCGGCGCGAAGACGGGGTAAAAGGGGATGCACGGGGTGGAAGCGCTTTTTCTAACTTTACGTACGGCTTATCTTTAGTGCCCCGTGGGCCCCTACCTTCGTAAGGACTTAGGCTCCCTTCTCGGCTCTCTACGTACTGCTCCGAATGCCCGTTCCTGTACGGCTCTTTCCGATTCTCGCCGGCCTGCTCTGCGCCACCCTGCCAGCCCGCGCGCAGGACGCGCCCTTCGAAGAGGCCACGCATGACATCGGCAACGTCGGCCTCACGGTGACCAATGCAGGCTTCCTGGGCCGCGCCAACGTGCGCAACAACCCCGCCGGCGCCCCCTCGTTCGAGTACCCGCTCAACTCGGGCGTCGAGCACCTTTTCGAGGCGGGCCTCTGGATCGGCGCGTACCGCCGCGACGGGCTGCTGACCGTCCGCACGGGCGCCATCACCTCCTCGGCGGGCTACCGCGCCGGGGCCGAGGGCTACGAGTTCGCCCAGCTCACGCCCTTCACCAAGCGCTCGACGCTGCCGAGCTCGCCGTTCTTCTTTCCGGGCTCGCGCTCGCAGCACGACTTTCAGGCCGCCTACACCGACACCGCGCGCTTCATCCCCGGCACGCTCACGCCCTACCCCGCCTACGCCGAGCGCCTGGGCCTCGTGGTAGACCAGCGCTCCTACGCCTACAACTTCCCGTTCGCCGAGAGCTTCGTCATCGTCGAGTTCAACATCGTCAACAAGAGCAAGCAGGCGTGGGACTCCGTGTACGTCGGCATGTACCACGACCTCGTCGTGCGCAACGTCAACACGAACACCGACGCGGGCACGGCCTACTTCAACAAAGGCGGCTACGGCTTTATCGACACGCTCCAGACGAGCTACGCCTTCAACGCGGGCGGGCACCGAGGAGACGATCAACACCTACGGCGCGGTGACCTTCCTCGGGGCCGAGTGGCGCGACCCGCGCACCGGGCAGATGCGCTTCGGGCATCCGAACACCGCCGCCGCGTTCCGCGCCGCCGGGCTCAAGCCGGTCGTCGTCAACCCGCGCTGGTGGCTGTTCTCCGGCGCCGGCGACCCGGACCTCAACCGCCCCGCCAACGACGCCGACACCTACCGGCGGATGTCGCATTCCCTACCCCAACCCCGCCATCTACCCGACGACGGCGGCCTACCTGCAGGCGCGCGACGCGTGGTACCAGCGCCTCCGCACCGACGGCGTGACGGCGCAGGGCAACTGGATCGGCGCGACGAGCGCGGGGCCGTTTGCGAGCGTCGCCGCCGGCGACACGCTCAAGGTCACCTTCGCCTTTGTGGCCGCCCGCAAGCCGGACGCCTTCCAGGGGCAGGGCGGCAAGCGGCGTGGACACGCCCGAGAGCCGCGCGCTGCTCACGGCCAACGTGGGCTGGGCGCGCCGCACCTACGGCGGCGAAGACTTCAACCTCAACGGCGTGCTCGACGCCGGCGAAGACTGCCAACGGCAACGGACGCCTCGACCGCTACCTCATCCCCGAGCCGCCGCAGACTCCCCACGTGCGCGCCGAACTGAGCGAGGGCAAGGTGACGCTCTACTGGGACGACTTCGCCGAGCAGAGCGTGGACCCGGTGACCGGCAAGCGCGACTTCGAGGGCTACCGCGTGTACCGCTCCGACCTCGGCGCCGACCGCACGGGCGACCTGTTCTCCAACGTCTCGCTCGTGGCGCAGTACGACAAGGCCGGCAACCGCACGGGCTACAACAACGGCTTCGGCGCCGTCCGCCTTGCCCAGCCGCTCACCTTCGACGGCGACCCGACGCGCTACAGCTACCGGTTCGAGGCCGACGGGCTGCTCTCGGGCTGGCAGTACGCCTTTGCGGTGACCGCCTTCGACGAGGGCGAGGCGCTCACGGGCCTGCCCCCGTTCGAGTCGAGCCTGCTCGCCAACGCCGTGCGCGTGTTTCCGGGCGCGCCCGCGCAGCCGTCCGAGGGCGGGGCGAAGGCGGGCGTCTACCCGAACCCGTACCGCGTGAACGCGGCGTGGGACGGCACCACCAACCGCACGCGCAAGCTCTACTTCACGAACCTGCCGGCCAAGTGCGAGATCTCGGTCTTCACGCCCGCCGGCGAGCTCGTGGACCGCTTCGCGCACGACGCCGCGACCTCGGTGGGCGATACGCGCTGGTACACCGACTTTTCGGGCCCCAACCGCGTGGCCGCCGGCGGCGAGCACGCCTGGGACCTGCTCTCGCAGGCCAACCTGAACCTCGCCACGGGCCTGTACCTGTTCACCGTCCGCGACACCGACACGGGCCACGTGCAAACGGGCCGGTTCGTGATCATCAAGTAAGCTCATTCCCCGGGGGCATCCCCCGAATCCTTCGCCTGAACAGCTCGGATTCCGCCCCCTTCGCCCGGCGAAGGGGGCAGCGCCGAAAGGCGCGGGGGAAGCCCTTCGCTCACCCATCGTCTTCCACCAAACCACCCCCATCTGATGCGACATTTCGCTACGATGCTTGCGCTCGCGGTAGCCCTGGTACTGCCTGCGTCCGCGCAAACCCCGCAGACCTTCAACGTCACGGTCAAGCAGATCTTTGCCGTCTCACCAGGACTCCATTGCCAAGGCGCAGACGCTCCAGGCCACACGGCACGCTCACCGGCGGCCACCTTCCAGCGGCTGTTCCTGAGCAGTACTCCGACCGTTCCTCCAACGGGCGGCACGAGCGACACGCTCGTCCGCTTTACGGGCGTGCTGCTCTCCGACCCGCTCTCGTCGGGCCTCGCCTCAACGCCGGCACCAACCGCGCCGGACCGCGTGCACGTGTTCGTGCGCGATGTGGCCGCCGCCACGGACCCGGCAGGCCTGCGCGGCTATGTGATCCAGGTGGTGGACGGCAACTACAGCGGCGACGGCCTGCAGCAACTTGCGCCGGGCGCCGTGGTGCACATTCACCGGCTCACATCGGGTATTTCAACCGGCGCCGTGCAGCTCTCGCCCACCTCCATCGAGATGATCTCGCAGAACTACCCCGCGAGCTACCCGGACGCGCTCAGGCAGCCCATCTGCGGTGACCGTCGAGGACCTCAACAAGCCCGGCCGCTGGCAGACCCGGCGGCCAACAACCCGCAGGCGACGCTCAACTTCGCCAACTTCCCGAACAACTCGGCGGAGTACGTGCGGCTCACAAACCTGCAGGTGGAGCCGAACGCCCGCCTCCCGGCAGCGCTTCAACGTGACTTTCTCGAACCTCGGACCGCACGGTGTTCATCTACCAGAACGACATCTCGATCCGCTACCGCAACGACCGCAACACGGACCAGGGCTACATCGGCAACGCTTCAACGTGCGCACGACGCACTACGTGCCGCCCGGCGGCGGGCTCGCGCGTGACCGTGCAGGGCTTCACGCAGCCCTACACGTTCGGACTTCGTCAACTACTTCAACCCCAACATCTCGATCAACATCTCCCCGTTCGAGGACGGCGATGTGACGGTGACGGCGGGCGCGCCCGGCGTGGCGAGCCTCCGCACCACGAGTGCGGTGGTGACCGGCACCTCGGCCGAGACGATCACGGTGGACGTACAGCCGGCGCCTGGGGCCACGATTACCAACGTGACGCTCAACTACCGCAAGGGCACCACGGGCGGCTACACAGGCGTCACCATGACCGCGGGCACGCCTACGGCGTCGGGCACGCCCTACACGGCCCAGATCCCGGCCAGCGCGCTCACCGACGGCTCGTTCATCCAGTACTACGCGACCGCGACCGACAACCAGAACCGTACGACCGACCACGGACGTGCGCAGCTTCCGCGTCGCTCGCCAGCGGCGTCAGAAGATCGAACACATCCAGCGCACGGCCACCGGCGCCGTCGGCGACAGCCCGTTCTGCGGGCACGGCCTTCACCGCCGGCAGCAGTTCCAGATCAACGCCGTCGTCATGTCGCAGCCCGGACTCCAGTCGGGCTTCGTGACGATCCAGGACGACGCCGCGCTCGCGCCGTTCTCCGGCATCTTGCTCGAACCCACGGCAGGCAACACGCGCCGCTCCGCCGCGGTGACCAGATCCAGATCACGGCCGCGACGGTGACCGAGCCAGACGGCGAGACGCGGCTGACGGGTGTGACGCTCACCAAGACGGGCACGACGACCCCGTACGGCTACAAGGTCCTCTCGACGACCGACATCTGCGACCGAGTGCACCGCGCGAGGCCTACGAGGGCATGCTGGTGCGCGTCAACAACGTCACCGTGACGACGTGACGCAATCCGGTACGCGCCGAGCGGAACTTCGGCGAGTTCACCGTCTATACGCACCGGCACGGCGCCGCCACGACGGCGACGATCCGCGTGGACGACCGTTCGACGGCGCTTCCGAAACACCGGGCTACAACGCGCGCGTTCGAGGTGGGCACGCAAGTTCACCGTCTGCATGCGCGGGGTCGCTCGGGTTCGCGAACGCCCAGTTCAAGCTCCAGCCGGAGATCAGGCCGACCTCGGCGGCGCGCTCACGACACGGCCGTCAACGAGGAAGCTGTGCGGCGGGGCTTGCGCTCGCTCGCCCCGATGCCGAACCCGGCGCGTGGCACAGCCACGCTCGCCTTCCGCACGGCCGCGACGGCGAACGTCCAGATCGAGGTGTTCGACACGATGGGCCGCCGCGTGGCGCTGCTCGCCGAGGGCCTCGTGGTGCCCGGCGACCACACGGCCGCGCTCGCCACCGGCGACCTCGCCGCGGGCCTCTACGTGGTGCGCCTCTCGCAGGGCGCCGCCGCCGTGACGCGCGCGCTCGTGGTGGTGAAGTAACCGACGACGAAGCCATCCCCCGACGCAGACGCGTCGCTCCCTCCCACACGGAAGGGGGCGGAGTTCGAGCGAACCGCGAGAACTCCGGGGGATGGCGTCCTTTCTGCCTTCCTGTGAAGCGCCTTCTCTTTTTCCTGCTCCCGCTCCTCGCCCTCGCCGCGTGCGACGGCGGCGTCTCGGGCAGCCCTGACGACAACGCCCCGCCGAGCACCGAGCTCAGCGTGCGCGCGGCCACGCTCGTCGGCCAGATCGAAGAAGCCGACCGGCTCTCTTCGACCATCAGCGTCTCCTGGTCCGGCACCGACCCCGACGGGTTCGTGACGGCCTACGAGCTGCGCTACTACCCCGACGGCACCACGCCGCCTGCCGAGCAGGGCTGGACCCGCACCACGCGCCGCGACACGACCATCCTGCTGCCCATTCCGCGCGGCACGAAGGCCGCGAACGTGGTCTTCGAGGTGCGCGCGGTGGACAACCGCGGCGCCAAAGACCCGACGCCCGCGCGCACGGTCTTCCCGATCCGCAACTCGCCGCCGAGCCTCACCATCTCGCGCACCGACGTGCCGCCGGACACGACGTTCACCGTCGCCTCGTTCGGCCTCACCGCGACCGACCCCGAGGGCGTGAGCAACCTCGCCCGCATCGAGATCGCGCTCAACGACTCGACCCGCTTTGTCGAACTCCCCGCCGATGCGCAGTACGTGACGCTCGTGGGCGAGTTCGACCGCGCCAACCCGACCGCAGACCACGGCGAACGCCCGCGTGTACCTCGGGCGCACGTTCCAGAGCACGAACATCCGCATCCCCGGGCTGCGTCTCAACGCCCGCAACGTGCTCTACGCCCGCGCCGCCGACCAGACCGACACGACCAGCGCTGTGGTGCGCTACCCGGCGGCGGGGACGGCCAGCCCGTGGTACGTCAAGAAGCCCCGCACGCGCGTGCTCGTGGTGAACGACTACCGGCATCCCGACTCGCCCCGTGCATCAACTACCACCTGGGCGTCGTGCGCGAGTTTACTCGGCGCGCAGCCCGGACGTGTGGAATATCGCAGCCGCCCTACGTGACCGGCTCGACCGGCCTCGTCGCGCTCGCCCCTGCTGGGCCCGGCGCAGGAGCCGTTCCTGCGCGAGACGTTCGCCCTCTTCGACGCGATCTACTGGGTGAGCACGCAGGCCACCGACTCGCCCACGCGCCACAACCTGCCCTTCGCCGCGCCCGCGATGCAGCAAGTTCCTCGACCAGGGGGGACGCCTCATCGTGCACATGCCCGGTCACGGTGCCGCAGCCGTCGGCCGACTTCCAGGACAACCTCGACAACCCGGCGCTCTTCCTGCTGCCCGATCTCGCGCTCTCGGCAGCGCCGGACTCGATCCGCTCGATCACGCTCGCCTACCGGCGTCGCCGTCGCGGCCGTCCCGCACGCTGCCCGGCTTCTCAGGTACCTGCCTCGCTGCGTCCGAACGCCTTTATTATTACAACGCTGCCCTACGAGGCCAGCGATAGCCGCACGTTCACGCTCTATGAGGCCGCTTACGAGTACCAGACGCGCAACCGCAACTCGGGGCCGTGGCCCGGCCCGAACGCCGTGGTGTCTTACCGCAACGGCGCCGACCGGGCAGCCCACGTGGCGCTCTTCTCGGTTCCGACGTGAACGAAGCCACGGGAGCTCCCCTGCTCAGCGTAGACGGCACCAGCCACGGACGGCGGGCGGGTGCTCATCCGCGCCCTCCTGACGGCCCTTCGGTTTACGCCGTGACGATGCTTTGCCTCCGTACGGCCGCTATGCCTGACGCCCCTGCCTCCTCCTTCCGTCTCGGGCGGGTCTGAACCCCGCCGCTCCCTGACGGATGCGCCTGCTGCCTTTTCTGCTTCTGCTGCTCACGGCCACCGGCGCGCTCGCGCAGGGGCGCATCGTGGGCGTCGTGAAGGACAACACCGGCGAGACCCTGCCGGGCGCCAACCTCGTCGTCGTCGGCACGAGCCAGGGCGCCGTCTCGGATGCCGATGGCAACTACGTGATCGCGGGCCTGCGCGCCGGGGCCTACAACGTGCAGATCACGTATATCGGCTACGAGTCGAAGCTCTTCACCGCCATCCGCGTGCGCGACGGGGCCGACACGCGCCTCGACGTGACGCTCTCCGAGACCGGCCTCGACGCCATCGACGAGGTGGTCGTCGTGGGCGAGCGGCCGCTCGTGGACGTGGAGGCGTCCACCTCCTCCTCGACCGTCACGCGCGAGCAGATCGAGGCGGCGCCCGTGCGCGGCGTGCAGGGCGTGGTGGGCAGCCAGCAGGGCGTCACGCTCGACCCCACCGGCCTCTACATCCGCGGCGGGCGCGCGAGCGAGACCGGCTTCATCGTGGACGGCGTGAGCGCCAAAGACCCGCTCTCGGGCACCGGCTTCGGGCTCGACCTCGGCAGTAATTCCTTCGCGGAAGTGGAAGTGACGACGGGCGGCGCGGGCGCCGACGTGGGCGACGTGACGAGCGGCGTGGTGAGCGTGCGCACGCAGGAAGGCACGGACGAATTCCACGGCTCGTTTGCCCACAAGCGCGACGACTTCGGCTTCAACGCCGACGCGCACTCCAACTTCCGCGCCTCGCTCTACGAAGGCTCCTTCGGCGGGCCGATCCTCCGCAAGAAGCTGCGCTTCTTTACGAGCGCGCAGGTGGAGCTGGAGGACGGCTTCACCCGCTTCACGACCAACCCGGACCAGCTCCGCTCCTCGATCCTGAGCGGCACGGGCTTTCTGCCCAACGCGTCCAACCGCTGGAACGGCCTGGCCAAGCTCAACTACGAGATCAAGCCGGGCATGCGCTTCGCCGTGAGCACGCAGCAGTCGCTCGGCGTCAACCAGAACACGCGCATGCTCCAGGTGACGGGCAACGACGCCATCGTGGCGCCGGGCTTCCAGTACGCCTTCGTGCTCCAGCCCGACAACGCCAACACGTACGCGCAGCGCTCGAACCTCTCCTACGCCCGCTTCACCCACACGCCGACGCTGCGTTCGCTCTACGAGATCCAGGTCTCGCGCCTGTTCACGCGCCTCCGCGCCGACGCCAACGGCCGCCCCTGGCGCCCCGACGTGATCGACAGCGAGCTCGACCCGGAGAGCATCACCGAGTACCCGGGGCGCGTGTTCACGGGCTCCGGCAGCCTGCCGCCCGACCCGAACGCCTACTTCATCCTCCCCGGGCCGGGCTTCTACAACAACGGCGGCATCGCCACCCGCTGGCACGACCACTTCGCCGAGGAGTGGACGCTCAAGGCCACCTACACGCTCTTCGCGCGCGACAAGCGCCGGCGCATCGACTCCGGCTTCGAGCACAAGCGCAACGACTACCAGTGGATCGACCTCGTGCGGCCCTGGGTGGGCGCGCCGATCATCACCGCCAGCGGCGACACGACGGCCTCCAACCGCCTCGGCGCCTCGTCCGACATCTGGCGCGTGCAGCCGCAGCGCGGCGCGCTCTTCTCGACCGGCCAGGTCCGCTACCGGGGGCTCATCGCCAACTTCGGCCTCCGCTACGAATACTGGGCGGCCGGCAAGTATGTGGACGACCTCGTGGACGACCCGCAGGCGCCCATCATCGACGAGATCCGCGATGTCTACCGCAGCAAGACCGCCTCGGTCCTCGGCCTGCGCTGGAAGCAGCGCCTGCTGCCGAAGCTGCGCGTGAGCTTCCCGGTGCGCGAAAACCAGGTGCTCTACTTCAACTACGGCCACTCGACGCGCCAGCCGCACCCGACGTTCGTCTACACCGGCCTCGACCCGTACTACCAGGACCGCTGCTTCTTCGCCGACCTCGGCAACCCGGACCTCGACCCCGAGGTGGACATCTCCTACGAGCTCGGCCTCAAGTCGCCAGCTCACGTCCAACGACGCCCTCACGGTGACGGCCTTCTGGCGCGACAAGTTCGACTTCATCACCATTGAGGACGTGGCGATCCGCGACGCCGGCGGGCGCGAGACCGTGCGGGCCCTCCGCGTCAACGGCGACTTTGCGCGCGTGCGCGGCCTCGAATTGGGCTACCTCAAGCGCATCGGGCGGCACTTCACCGGACAGATCTCCGGCACCGTCTCGAAGGCCACGGGCCTCTCGTCCACCAACAACGACGCGCTCCAGCAGTACCTCCAGCAGGGCGGCATCGACAACTCGTACGAGACGCCGCTCGCGTGGGACCGTCCGTACGACCTCAAGACGTCCGTGACGTTCTCGCGGGGCAATGAGGCGCCGCTGTTCGGCATTCCGGGCCTCAACCGCTACCGGCTCTACCTCTCGTCCACGGTTCGCGCCGGGCAGCGCTACACGCCCGTCTAGTTCGCCGGCAACGCGCGCAACCCGGTCACCGGCGCGAACGACTGGCGGCCCATCTACCGGGCGTCGCAGGACCCGGCGCGCGCTACAGCAAGATCGGCGCGCCGTGGTGGTGGTTCGACCTCAACGCTGAGCGCCGCTTCAAGGTGTCGCAAGCGCGACCTCGCGCTCACGCTCGAAGTGACGAACCTGTTCGACCAGGACAACTCGATCATCGTCAACCCGGTGACGGGCAAGGCCTACCCGCGCGTGGACAGCAGCACCGACTTTATCGCGCTCCGCGACAACCACGACTACGACGTCGTGGAGGGCGTGCGCGACCCGCGCTACGAAGACCCGAGCACGACCGGCCTGCCGCCCTTCAACCCGGCCCGCTACCTGCCCCAGCGCCACCTCCTGCTGGGCCTCTCCTACCGCTTCTGACCTCTGGGGCGATGCCCCGCCTGCCTTCGTACGGGCGCCATGCATGGCGCCCCTACCGATAACAAAATGCGCCGACCGGCCCTTCTTGCCCTCGCTGCCCTGGTGCTCGCCCCCGCGACGCACGCGCAGCTCTTGCCCGCCTTCGGCACCGACCGGGGCGGCACGGTGGGCTTTCAGTTTCTCAAGCTGCCCTCCGACGCCCGCGCGCTCGGCATGGGCAACGCCGGCGTGACAAGCGCCACCGACGCGAGCGCGCTCTACTGGAACCCCGCCCTCGCCGCGCAGGCCTCCGGCGTGCAGGTGGCCGCCGGGCGCGCCAACTACTACGACGGGCCGCTCTTCACGACCAACTTCGCCGGCGTCACCGCGCCCGTGGGCGGCGTCACGGTCGGCCTGAGCCTGCAGACGCTCGACTCCGGCCCGATGGACGTGACGACGAGTTCAACGCGCAGGGCACCGGCGAGACGTTCCGCTTTGTGGACGTGGCGGCGGGCCCGAGCGTCGCCCAGCAGCTCACCGACCTGTTCTCCTACGGCGTGACGGTGAGGTACGTGCGCGAGTCCACCGCCGAGATCGCCACGCAGAGCGGCGCGGCCGACGTGGGCATCTTCTACCGGATCGGGCAGACGGGCGCGCGCATGGGCGTGGCGATCAAGAACTTCGGCCTCGACGGCACGCCCTCGGGCACGATCACCGTAGACGACCCGACCGCCGAGAACGGCGTGCGCACCGAGACGGCCTTCGCGTCGATCACGATGCCGACGACGTTCCTGCTCGGCCTCTCCTACGACGCCTGGCACCGGGGCCCGCACGCGGTCGTCGTGAACGCGCAGCTCGCACGCCCCAACGACAACGCCGAGATCGCTCGGCCTCTCGGCCGAATACACGTTCGGGGGCGTGCTCTCGCTGCGCGGCGGCACGCGCTTCGGCGCGGGCGACTACGCGGGCAGCGCCGGCGGCTCGCTCCACCTGCCCCTCATGGGCCGCCGCGCCTCCATCGACTACGGCTTCTCGCGCTACAGCCTGCTCGGCAACGTGCACGCACTCGGGCTGCGCTTTGGCATGTGATGCTCTGCACCGGCGCGATGGCATCGCCTGCCCCTACCGGTTTGCTTTGATGCTTCGCCGTTTTACCCTTCCCCTGCTCGCGCTGGCGCTCCTGAGCGCCGGGTGCGACGTGTTCGGCTCGAAGGCCGACACGACCACCGACGAGATCTTCACGCAGGGCCGCATCGACCCCAACGCCGTCGCCGACGTGGGCTACGTGCCCGTGCAGCCGTTCTTCACCGAGGGCTTCGGCGGCACCTTCCAGGCGCCCACCGACGTGTACGTGGGCTTCGACGGCTTCATCTACGTGACCGACGCCAGGGCCTGCACGTGCTCGACCGCGCCGGGCAGCCGCAGGCGCTCTTCGCGACCGCGGTCGGACAGCCGCTGCGCGACGTGCAGAGCGTGATCCAGGACCGCCGCTTCCAGCTCTACGTGACGCGCCCGGCGCGACACGACGGTCGACGGCAAGAGCCGCCGCCTGCCCGTCGTCTACCGCATCTCGGGCCTGACGCACGGGCACGCCGAAGGTGGAGGACGTCGATCTGGCATCCCTTCGACGACCTCTCGCGCCAGGTCATCCTCCGCAGCCGCAGGACTTCGACGAGCAGACGCGCTTCACGAGCGTGGCCATCCTGCCGGACAACACATCTACGTGGCCCGCTCCGGCCCGCCGATCCAGGGCCTCACCGTGCCGCTCTCGACGCGTCATGGCCTTCACGCGGCCGGCGTCAACGAGCGCAACCTGACCCAGCTCTCGGCCACGCGCCCGAGCCTGCTCTCGTCCGTCAACCCGACCGCCGTGCTCACGCGCGTGCAGCCGCCGCAGCGCACCGACCTTCCCAACGAGCCTCGACTTCTGGGTCGCGCAGTCGCCGGTGTCGGCCAACGGCGTCACGACGCCTATCCAGTTCGGCCGTGCTCTCGGTCAGGGTGACCGAGACCATCGACGGGCTCGTCTACAACGCCGACATGTCGCCGCTCGTGGCCGCGCAGAGCGGGCGCGCCCTCTACACGGCCAACCGCTTCTCGACCCCTACAGGCCTCGCCTTCGCCGCCGACGGCACCAACTACCTCTTCGTGACCGACGCCGGCAAGGACAGCGTGTTCGTGTTCAACAACGCGGGCGTCGAAGGCGTGGCGCCGCCGCCCGGCGCGCGCGACCCGAAGCCGGTGCGCGTCTCCTTCGGCGGCTAGGGCGACGGGCCGCTGCGCCTGCGCGACCCGCAGGGCATCGCCTACTACAACAAGATCGTCTACGTCGCGGACACCGGCAACAACCGCATCGCCCGCTACCGCCTCAACACGGACTTTGAGTGAGCCCGTGCGGCGCCTGCGCGTCTCGTACGTGCTCCCGATCCGCACGGACGCCCCGCGCCTCGACGACGACCTGACGGCCTACCTGCGCACGCCTCGCCGCGCACTGCGAGGTGATCGTGGTAGACGGCTCGGCGCCGGACGTGTTCGCCGCGCACGCCGCCGCGTGGGGCGCGCTTCGTGCAGCACCTGCCCGTCGCACCCGCCTACGCGCGGCCAACGGCAAGGTGGCGGCGTGCTCACCGGCCTGCGCCACGCCTCGCACGAGCGCGTCGTGATCGCGGACGACGACGTGCGCTACACGCCGAGACGCTCGCCGCCGTGGCCGCGCGCCTCGACGACGCCCACGTGGTGCGCCCGCAGAACTACTTCGCGCCCCTGCCCTGGCACGCGCGCTGGGACACCGGCCGCATCGCTCCTCAACCGCGTCACCGGCGGCGACTGGCCCGGCACGCTCGCCGTGCGCCGGAGCGCCGCTCCAGGCCACCGGCGGCTACGACGGGCGGGCGCTGTTCGAGAACCTCGAACTCGTGCGCACCGTCGTGGCCGCCGGCGGGCGCGAAGCCCGTCGCCGACGATGTGTTCGTCGCGCGGCGCCCGCCGCAGCACGGCCCACTTCGCGCGGCAGCGCGTGCGGCAGGCCTACGACGAGTTCGCGCGCCCGGCACGTCTGGCCGTGCAGCTCGCCGTGCTCCCGGCGCTCGCGCTCGCCCTGCGCCGGCAGCGGTGGAAGACCGTCGGCGCGGCAGCGCTCGGCGTCGTGGCCGTGCTCGCCGAAGCCGGGCGGCGGCGCGAGGGCGCGCGGCGCGTGTTTCCGTCCAGCGCGTCGCTGCTGGCGCCCGGCTGGGTGCTGGAGCGCGCGGTCGACGAGCTGGCTCGCCGTGGGCGCGCGCTGCTGCTCGGCGGCGTGCCCTACCGCGGCCGCGTGCTCCGCCACGCCGCCACGCCGCTGCGCGTGCTCCAGCGCCGCTACGCCGGCCAGCGCGTCCAGCACCTCCACGTCGATGGGCTTGAACGAGCCGTTGTTCGACAGCTCCGCCGAGCACGCCGTCACGCCGACGATCTGATCCATCTCGGCGCGCAGCAGCAGGCAGTCGCCCGCCTTCGAGCGCGGCGGCCCGATGGTGAGCTCGCCGTCCGGCGCGACCATCACGTTCATGAACACGTTGAGCGTCGTCGGGATGGCGTCCGGGGCGATGCCGAAGGGCGCGAGGTGCTGGGCGAGGTTGGCGAAGCAGCTCGGGTGCGGGTCCGTGTTGCCGTAGATGATGCGGAAGGTGTCGGGCGAGCAGGGCGTGAGCAGGAAGTCGTGGCGCCCCACGGTGTCCTCCACGATCGTCCACATCGGCCGTGCTGCGGTTGGAGTAGAGCGTGTGGCCGGTGGTCAGGTAGATCGTGTTGGCGTAGTCGATGGTGCGGCCGGACGAGAGCCACTCGCGCAGGTCGTCGGCGTGAAGCTCACGAAGTCCGACACCTGCTCGCCGAGGGGGTCGATGAGGCGCACGTACTGCCCCTTGCGCACGCGGAAGGCGGTGCCGGTCTGCGGGGGCGAGGTGGCAGCGGTGGACAGGCGTCAGGCGGCGTCATCGGCGGGGGCGGCGGGGCGGGCGTGGAAGGGGCAGCGCCAGGCGTCGCCGGTGGCGCGGCCGGCGTACTGACGCGCTTCGGAACGCTCGCCGAAGTCGGCGAGGTTCGGGTTGAGCGATGCCCTGGAGGGCGATTTCGCGGGCGCGGATGGCGTCGCGCAGGCCGAGGTAGCGCCCGTCGGCGCGCAGCTGCTCGAACTGCGCGTGCGGGTTGAAGGCGAGCGCGGGCCACGCGAACCGCCGCGCGAGGCGGCTGCTGTGCGGGTGCAGGCCCACGACGAAGAAGGCCGTCCCGGCGAAGCTGAACGAGAAGTGCGGATCGTCCGGATCGTCGCTCACAGCGGGGTCCCAGCCCGCCGCCGGGTCGGCCTCGTGGAGCGCCTGCAGCTGCGCCCACAGGGCGTGCTCGAAGGCCGCTTCGCTCTCCGGCGCCGCGCCCGGCGAACACGGCCACGAACGTCGAGAACGCCGGGTCGCGCGGCCCGGCGGCAAACGCGGCGAGGTCGCGCGCGAGGGCGTCGGTGGCGGCGGCGCGTGCCGAGCGCGCCGTACACCTCGATCCGGGCATCGTGGCGCAGGGCCGCGCGGGCGCCGAGGCACGAAAACGACGGCGCGGCCACATGGGCGCGAAACGCCTCGCGCACCTGCTCGGCCACCACGGCGACGCCGGCAATCACGGCCATCGCAGCGGGAAAGGCCACGGAATGGGCGATCATGGGCGGGAGGGGGCAACAGAGGCCGGGCGCGCCCGGCGGAACTTCATGCGGACGCGCTCGGGGATCACCTTGACGAGCCAGCCGGGGCTGAAGCGCACTTCCACCCAGCTCGGGTCGTAGCGCAGCGCGAGCCCGGCCGCCTCCGGGACGATGCCGAGCGCGCGAAGCTGGTCGCGCGGACGCGCCTCCGGCACGAACGGCAGCACATGCCCGGCCGGCACGCGTCCGGCGGCGAGGTCGGCGGCGTGCGGCGCAGCGGCGGCCCGCCAGAGCGGAAGCCAGCCCTCTGCCGGACGGTCCGCGAGGGCGTCGGCGGAGACGCCCAGGTGGCGCGCCCAGAGGTGCTGGCGGAGGTCCGGCACCGTGGCGCCCGGCGGCGTCGGAGAGGGCGACGTTGAGGTCCACGTTGCGCACGCCCCGGAAGAGGCCCCGCCCGAGGCGCCCGGAGAAGTCGTCGCCGTAGGAGTAGAGCGACACGCCGTCGAGGTTGGCGGTGCCGAGCGTCGCCCAGCGGTCGTCCACGACGCCCACCTTGGAGTGGATGAAGAGCTGCGTCAGGTCGGGGCGATGGGGCGGGCGCCGGCCCGGCGCGGCGCTCCAGAGGCCGAACACGCCCACGCGCGGGTGGTCGAGGAGGCCGCCCTCGGCGAGCCGCCGCACCTGCCAGGCGCGGTAGGCCGTGATGTCCGGGTTCTGGTTGAGCACCAGGATCACCTCCAGCTCCGGGTGCGCCGCCAGCGCCTCCACGACGGCCTGCCGGATGGGCCGGGCGCTGAAATACTGGTTTTCGAGGTACAGCAGCGTCCGCGCCGAGCGGATCGCGGCGAGGTAGGCGTCGAGGATCTCGGTCGTCCCCTCGGGCTGCGCCGGCATCAGCTTGGCCGGAAGCGTCCGCAGCAGGCGCACGGCGGGGGCCGCGTCCGGCGTTGCGCCGGCGCCTCGCGCAGGGCCGGGCAGGCGCACGGCCGGACCGGGCCTGGACGGCGTGGCGGCCCAGAGCGCGTCGAACCAGGCCACGAGGTCGGCCACCACCGGGCCGGTGAGGCGCACGGACAGGTCGTGGATGGGGCGCCCGGCGAGGTCGTCGTCGGAGCGGAGCGGGTCGGTGGGGCGGTGGGCGCCGTCGTCCCAGTAGCCGTTGACGAAGGGCGAGCCGATGAGAAACGCCTCTACGCCGTCGCGCACGACGATCTTGGCGTGCATGATCTGCGGGAACGCGTCCACGCCCCGCACCTCGATGGGCAGCGCGGGCGCGTGCGTGCGCAGCACGTGGCGGAGCGTCGCCGCCGTGTTCATGAGCAGGCTCCCGTTGAGGAGCACCTGCACGGGCACCCCACGCCGCGCCGCCGCCTGCACCGCTCCGAGGAGCAGGCCGCCGTCGGGCGCGTCGCGGATCGGCGGAGCAGCGGCAGTCGGCGTCGAAGGCGAGTTGCGCGATGCGGAGCGACTGCGTGGCCGCGCGGCACGCCGCCCCGATGCGTTCGAGCGCGTGGGCGCTGCTGAAGAGCACCTCGACGGCGGGCTGCGCGCGCACGCCCGCCGCCCTTTCCGGCGCGGGATCGAACGTGGGAGGCGGCAGGAGCGGCGCAGTTTCGGGCGCCATACGGGCGAGGGCCGGCGCCGGAATCGCCCGCGTGCGTGTCCCTGAGGCACGCCGGCGGCGCGGGGCGAAGGCCACCCCGGCAATCAGCACCTCGGTGGCGATGAGCCACAGGCGCGACGTGACCGCGATGAGCACGCGCGTCGGCGCGGGGAGGGCGGGGCCGAGCAGCACCACGAGCGCCACCTCGCGCACGCCGAGCCCGCCGGGCGCGAACACGGCCATAAACCCCGCCACGAACGCCGTGGCCTGCACGCCGATGAGCCGTCCCCACGCGCCCGCGCCGTGGACCGGCACGAAGGCGGCGGCAAACAGCGCAAACGCGATCCCGTAGCCGATCCAGAGGAGCACATAGCCGAGCAGCAGCAGCGCGCCCTCGTGCCAGCGGCCCTGCCAGCGCACCGCCGACTGCCGCGTGAGGCGCGCCACGCGCCCGAGCACCGCATTGAGCACGGTCGGGTGGACGAGCACGAGCCCGGCCCCGCTCATCCCCGCGGCCACGAGCCCGAGCGTCTGCCCGCCGAGAACGCTGCTCCCCCCTGCCAGCAGCACCGCCACGACCGCGGCCCCGACGCCGGTGAAGAGCGCGTGCAGCCCGAACGCCGCCGACAGCGACAGGGCCGACACGCCCAGCTCAGACGCCGAGGCGGCGGTCGTCACGAGGGGCCAGACGCTGCCGGGGAGGTACTTGGCGAGGTTGCCGCGCACCCACACGCGCAGAAGCCCGCCGAAGGGCACCGCGCCGCCCTCGAAGCGCGCCACCACGCGTCCCCACAGCACGACCCCCGCGAGCATGAAGCCAATTTCGGCCCCGGTAGCCGCCACCAGCGGACCGCCGCGCACGTGCCACGCCACCCCGCGCACCTGCGCGAGGCTGTGGCGCAACGTCACGAATGCCGCGCCGCTAGCCAGTACGAACAGCACGCCCAGAAGCACCCGCACGGGCCGGCGAGACGGCAAGGAAAGCGACGTACGGATGAGGGCGGGGAGAGAAAAGCACAAAGAGCCGCCAAGCTACTCGCCCCCCGGCGACGCCCTCAAAGCCGCCGTGCAACGATCCCGCCCGCACCCATCGCCGGATGTGACGCGCCGTTTACAAATCGCGTGGCGCCCCTACGGGGCACCGATGCGCCGGTGGGTCGTACGGCTCCGGTAGCCCCTCGCCCGCCATGCGCTTTTCGTACACCGACTGGGACGACGCCCGCCACGGCGAGCAGCTTCCGCCGTTCGAGCGCCTCTTCGACCTGTTCCAGCAGCTGCTCGAACTCGCCGCCGGAGACGCCGCCGAGGCCCTCCGCTGGATGAACGAACTCGATGAGAAGTACGGCCTCACGACCGACGAGTACGGCATGGGCGACTTTATCGAGGACCTCAAGAACAAGGGCTACCTCGAAGGCGACGAGGCCGAGGGCACCGTCCACATCACCGGCAAGGCCGAGCGGGCGCTCCGGCAGCGGCGCCCTCGACGAGATGTTCTCCCGGCTCCGCAAGGACGGACGCGGGCGCCACAAAACCCCGCACGCGGGCGAGGGCGACGAGCGCCTCCCCGAAACGCGCGCCTGGACCTTCGGCGACGATGTGGGCCGCCTCGACGTGACGGGCACGCTCTCGAACGCCTTCCGCCACTCCGGCGAGCGCTTCGAACTCAACGAAGACGACTTCGAGGTCTACGAGACCGAGCACCTGACCAACGCCTCGACGGTGCTCATGATCGACCTGTCGCACTCGATGATCCTCTACGGCGAGGACCGTATCACGCCCGCGCGCAAGACCGCGCTCGCGCTCGCCGAACTCATCACCACGCGCTACCCCAAAGACACGCTCGACATCGTGGCCTTCGGGACGGACGCCTGGGAGGTGCCCCTCAAAGAGCTGCCCTACCTCCAGGTGGGCCCGTACTACACGAACACGCGGGCGGGACTGCAGCGGGCGCGCGAGATCCTCCGGCGGCGCAAGAGCGGCAACCGGCAGATCCTCATGATCACCGACGGCAAGCCCTCCTGCCACTACGAGGGCGCGCGGCTCTACCGCAACGCCTTCGGGCTCGACCGCAAGATCGTCAACAAGGTGCTCGACGAGGCCGCCGCGTGCCGCCGCGAAGGCATCACGATCACGACGTTCATGATCGCGCGCGACCCGTACCTGCAATCGTTCGTGCGCAGCCTGACGGAGACGAACCAGGGCCGTGCGTACTATTCGACGCTCGACGACCTCGGCTCGTTCGTGTTCGAGGACTTCGTGCGCAACCGCCGCAAACGCGTCCGCTGAAGTCGAGTTACAAGATGAGTTGCCCATAAACTAGTTCACCTACGGGCGTAGAGACAAGTTTAGCTCTTGCAGAGACGTAGAGGTGCCGTATCATGGGCCAGCCCGAAAGGCGCTGACGGACTCCGTACATAAAGAAGGGGCAGACGTCTTGACCACGTCTGCCCCTGTGGATGCCCGAAGCACGGCCTGTGAACCGTCACCTGCAAAGCCTGCTGGGCTGCTTTGCGGTGGCATTACGCACCTTCTGCTATGCCCCAGCCCCCGTTGCGTTCCGCGTTCGAGCGGAGCGCACCCCCGCAGCCGTCTACCTCCGGCGCTCTCGCCCTCAGCGTTCGTGCCCTCGCGGCCCTTGCCCACGGCGCTACCTGCCCGGCCTGCTGGTGGTGGGACAGCGGATGGGCAAGGCCCTCCCGTTCCAGCGTCCCTTCCCCGCCGTTTTCTCGGACATTGATCGCTTCGCGCGCGTCCATGCCCGGGCGCACGTAGAAGACCACGGCACCTTGCCGCCGGGGTTTCCCGACCTCGGGCCCGTGATCCGCTTCGCCCGCGAGGAGGCGCTCTCGTGGCGCCACTTCCAGCACACCGACCCGGCAACTGGGCTAACGCTGCGTGGCGTCCCGGACGAAGCCGTGGGATTCCACGGCGGGGGCTACGTGCTCTTCGACTATAAGACCGCGCGCCGCTCAGAAATGCACGTCGCCCTGCTGCCGCGCTATGCGGCGCAGCTCAACCTGTACGCCTACCTCGCCCGCCAGCTGTGGGGACGCGGGCCGCGCAGCCTCTACCTCATCTACTTCTCGCCTGCTGCGTCCAGCGGCGACCCGCTCGACGCGGCGCTTCCCCTGCCGGTGTCGACGTCGAAGTGGGCATCGAGACGGATGCGTGGGCCGAGGCTTTGATCGGGCAGGCGGCGGCGCTGCTGCGATTGCCTGCCCCGCCGCCCCACGGGCGCACCTGCACCGAAGGGTCGAAGATGGAGACCTTCGCCGACGCCTTCACGCACCTTGTCGGCGCGGCCTGACCACACGGGGCGGCGGCGCCTGCTGGGCCGCTGCCCCGGTCATTTCCTGATCATGTCTGTGCCTCACGTTCCGCTCGCTGATGTCGCCGCCCTGCGCACCGGCGTCACCGTGCGCAAGGCACGCGAGGCGCTGCCGGCAGGGAATGTGCTGCTGGTGCAGATGCGCGACCTGACGCCGGCCACCTCGACCCCGCTGCTCCTCGGGTTGCGTTCGAGGGACCGGCGCACCACCTGTTGCAGCCCGGCGACGTGCTGGTGACCGCGCGGGCGCCCTTCGTGTCGCTCCTGCTCGACGCGCCCCCGGCTCCGGCCGTGGCATCGTCCCAGTTCTTCGTCGTGCGCCCGGACCCGCGGCGTATGCGCCCGGACTTTCTTGCCTTCGTGCTGGCCTCGCCTCTGGCCCTTGCCCACTTCCAGCAGGGCGCGCAGGGGACCACACTGAGCCTCATCAACCTCACTGCGCTGGGTGCGCTGCCCGTGCCGCTGCCGCCGCTCGACGCGCAGGCGCGCGTGGCACAGGTAGCGGCGCTCCTGAACCGTGAGGCGACCCTTCTGCAGCGCCGCGCCACCCTTGCCGTAGCGCGGACGGACGCCCTTACCCGGCGCCTCCTCGGCACCTGACCCGCCCCGTCACTCCACCGCGCCCAGCCTGCGCGCCGCCCTATCCCATGCCTGCTCCCTCCCGCACGCTCTCCGAGCGCCAGCGCCGCCAGAAGGCCGTCAACGACGCGCTCTGGGCCGCCTGCGACACGTTCCGCGGCGTCATTGACCCTTCGAACTACAAGGACTACATCCTCGCCACGCTCTTCCTCAAGTACGTCAGCGACGTCTGGCGGGACCACGAGGAGGCCTACCGCAAGACCCTCGGCGACGATGCGCTCGTGGCTCGCAAGATGCGCTACGAACGGTTTCAGCTGCCACCCAGAGCCGCTTCGACCACCTGCTCGACCAGCGGAATCACCCCGACCTCGGGCAGGTCTTCAACGTCGCCTTCGAAAAGCTCGCCGAAGCCAACCCCGGCAAGCTCGAACACCTCTTCGACGAACTCGACTTCAACTCGCCCGTCAACCTCGGCGACACGAAGGACCGCAACGAACGGCTCCAGCACCTGCTCGACGACTTCAACAAGCCGGTGCTCGACTTCCGCCCCTCGGTCGTCGGCTACGAAGACCTCATCGGCAACGCCTACATGTACCTGATCGCCCGGTTCGCGGCGGACTCGGGCAAAAAGGGCGGCGAGTTCTACACCCCGTACGGTGTATCACGTCTGCTCGCGCGGCTCTCCACGCTGAGCCGGGGCAGCGCCTCTACGACCCCGCGTGCGGCTCTGGCAGCCTGCTCATCGCGGTCGCCGAGCAGGCGGTCGGGCACGACGTGGCCGCCCACCGCAACGTGGCCCTCTACGGGCAGGAGACCACCGCACGTGGGCGCTCGCCAAGATGAATGCCTTTCTGCATGGCTTCGACGCCGCCCGCTTCGAGCGCGGCAACACGCTCGCCGAGCCGCTCCACCTCGACAAGCACACGGGCGGCCTCGACCGCTTCCGATGTCGTGGTGTCCAACCCGCCGTTCTCGCTCGACAAGTGGCCCGTGGCGGCTTTCGAGAAGGACGGCTTCCGGCGCACCGCCGCGCTCGTGCGCGAGGGCGAGAAAGCCCTCGACTACGTGCCGCCCAGGTCACGCGCCGACTTCGCGTTCGTGCTCCAGGTAGTGGCCTCGCTCACCGAGACGGGCCGCGCGGGCATCGTCGTGCCCAACGGCGTGCTCTTCCGGGGCGGCGCCGAGGGCCGCATCCGCCGCCGGCTCGTCGAGCAGAACCTCGTCAAGGCCGTCGTGGCGCTCCCCGAGAAGCTCTTCCACGGCACCGGCATCCCGGCGGCGCTGCTGCTGCTCGACCGCGCCAGGGCCACGACCGACGTGCTCTTCGTGGACGCCACCACGCGCTTCGTGGCCGGCACGCGCCAGAACGAGTCACCGAGCCACCGAGACCGAGCCCGACGCGCCCGACCACCTCGGCGCCATCGTGGCCGCCTTCGACGCCTTCGAGACCGTGCCGGCTTCGCCTTCCGCGCCACGGCCGAGGAGGTGGCCGCCAACGACTTCAACCTCAACGTGGCGCGCTACGTGCGTCCCACCGAGGACGCCACCGAAGCCGTAGACCTCGCCGCGCTCGACGCCGAGATCGACGCGGTGGAGGCGGACTGGCCGGCGTGCGTGCCGAACTGAAGGCCCACCTGCGCAGCCTCGGCATCACCGCCTGACCCCTCGCCGCCATGCCCTCCTTTAGCGACTTCATCGTCTATGTGGACGAGACGGGCGACCCCAGCCCGACGGCGGCCAACCCGTTCTTCCCGGTCTTTGGCCTCACGTTCTGTCTGTTCGAGACCGAGCGCTACGCCGCCGAGGTGGCCCCGGCCATGCTCCGCTTCAAGTTCAAGCACTTCGGCCACGACCAGGTGATCTTGCACGAGAACAAGATCCGCAAGACGACCGGCGCCTTCACGTTTCTGACCGACCCGGCCCGGCGCGGCCCCTTTTACGAAGACCTCCACCGGCTCGTCGCGCAGGCGCCGATGACGCTCTTCAGCGTTGTGATCCGCAAGGGCGGGCCGTATCCGGGGCTCGGCGCCGCCGACACGCTCTGCACCTCGCCCTCCGGCCGGGCCTGATGCAGCTCTACGGACCACCTCACCCGGCGGGGATGGCGCTTGAGGGCACGCTCCGGTTCGTGTTCGAGCAGCGCGGCGGCCGGGAATCCGGCGGCAAAGAGGACAAAGACCTCGAACTCGAATTCCGACGCATGGCGGACGGGCTCAACCCGCTGCACACGCGCCTGCCGTTCGACGTCATCATCCGGGGCAAGCAGTGCAACTCGGCCGGCCTGCAACTGGCCGACCTCACCGCGCGCCCGCTCGCGCTGCGCGTGCTCCGGCCCGAGCAGCCGAACCGGGCAGCCGACGCCCTACCCGAAGCTGGCAACCGGCCCCGACGAGGCGCCCGGCTGGGGGCTGACCGTACTCCCTTAAAAAGCCGAAGGGCCCCCGCGAACTCGCAGTGGCCCAGCGCCGATTGGGGTTTCCCGATCCATTTGCACACAATATCGGAGAGCGATGAACGAAAGTCAAGGCCGCGCCGAGCCTTCAAACAGGGCCGTTACCTCCGGGCGAGCGCTGCCGGAGGGCTGGCAGCGCCAGAAGCTGCGGACGCTCGTGGCGGCGCTCGAAGGCGGCTACAGCGCCAACGGCGAGCCGCGCCCAGCAGAGCCCGGCGAACCGGGTGTGTGGAGGGTGGAGCGCGGTCTCGTACGGCCGCTTCCGCCCCCCGGAGGAGAACAAGGTCGTCCGCCCCGACGAGCGCAGCAAGCTCCGCGTCTCCCCCGTCCGCGACAGCATCCTCATCAGCCGCTCGAACGGGTCCGTGGATCTCGTTGGGGCGAGTGTATACGTTGACCGAGACTGGCCGGAGCTGTTTCTCCCTGACACTGTCTGGAGGATTTTGCTCCCGGAGCAGGAACGCAGCGCTACTCCCTGGCTGGCCGATGTGCTGCAATCTCGTCCTCTACGCGAGGTTATGGGGCGCATGTCAGGGCTCGAATGGCAACAAGAAGCTCTCCATGCGGACACTACTCGACCTCGACGTGCCCGTGCCGCCGCTCGCTGAGCGCCTCGCCCTCGTGGCCGTGCTTCGGTGCGTGGGACCGCGCGCTCGACGCCGCCGCCCGCCTCCGCGACGCCTCTGCCCGCCGCGCTGCCGCCCTCGCCCACGACCTGCTCGGCCAGCACCGCCGCCTGCCCGGCTTCACCGGAGAGTGGCAGGAGTTCCGACTGGGGGAAGTGTTTTCGCAACGCGTCGACGGGACGCGCGGACCTTCCGCTACTGTCGGTGACGGGGGCGAGCGGGGTCGTCCCGGAGGGACAGACCTCGACAAGCGTGATACCTCGAACCCCGACAAGGCGAAATACCTCCGTGTCGCACCCAGTACTGGTTTGCGTTCTATAATTCCGTGGATGTGGCAGGGGGTGGGAGGGCTCACGTCCCTCGACGGCATCGTCAGTCCGGCCTACACGGTTTGCATTCCGGAACCCGAAATGACGCGGCACTTCATGGAACTCCTGCGCAGCCCCACCCACATCACCTCGTTCTGGCAATACTCCCAGGGCCTGACGGATGACACCCTCAACCTGCGATATCCCAACTTCGCCCAGATCAGGATGAAGCTCCCTACACTCGAAGAGCAGCGCGCCATTGTGGCCGTGCTCGACGCGGCGGAGCGGCACGCGCGGCTCGCGGCGCAGCAGCACGACGTGCTCGCCCGGCAGCGCGCCGCCCTCGCCGAAGTCCTCCTCACGGGCGAACGGCGCCTCCGGCTTCAGCCCCTCGCCCAACTGACTGCTGCCATGCCGTTCGACCCCGTCCCCACGTACACCGAAGGGGTGGACACCGAGGAGCGGCTCGTCCGCTTCCTCACCGGCCTGCCCGCGCCGCTGCGCTACGAGCCTCTGCCCCCGGAGCGCCTCGCCGAACTGCGCACACCCGCTGGCAAAGACCGCCCGGACCTGCGCACGGTACTGCTGCGCCCGGTCCTCGAAGCCGCCATCCGCCGGCTCAACCCGGTCGTGCGCCGGGGCGTGGCGCACCCGCTCACCGAGGCCGGCGTGGCCGAGGCCGTGGCCGCCCTCGAAGGCGTGGCCGACGTCGGGGCTCGGCTTCACCGCGCAGACGCTCCACGAACGGCTCGTGCTCGGCTGGGCCATAAGCAGGTCATCGGCACCGACCGCAAAAGCCACACGGTCCGCTACATAGACTGGGACGCCCCGGCGCGCAACGCCTACCACGTAGGCCGGCAGGTGACCGTGCGCGGCCCTAACCGCGAGGTCCGCGCCGACCTCGTGCTCTACGTCAACGGCATCCCGTTCGCGCTCATCAAGTGCAAGCGACGCGATGCAGCGCACGCCCTGGAGGCCGCTGCCGCACAGGTGGCCGCCTACTGGACGCCCGAGGCGGGCGCGCCGCGCCTGTTCCACCCCCTCGCGCTCGTCGTGTCCGCGCAGCCCAACGGGGTCCGCTACACCGCGCCCGGCACGCCGCCCGCGTTCTGGATGGTGTGGCGCGAAGACCGCCTGCACGAACAGGCGTCGCAGCACCTGCCCCCCGGCACCGCGCTGACGGAGGCCGAGGCGCAGGTGTTTGCGCTGCTGCGCCCCGAGCGCCTGCTCGCCTTCGCGCGGCGCTACACGCTCTTCGAGCACGGGCAGCGCAAGGTCGCCCGCTACCAGCAGGTCGGCGCCGTCGAGGCGACGCTCGAGCGGGGTCGCCGGCGCGACGCCGATGGCCGCCGGCCGGGCGGCGTCATCTGGCACACGCAGGGCTCGGGAAGAGCCTCACGATGGTCCTCCTCACCGAGGCCCTCCGCTCGGCCTACCCCCACGCCCGCCTCGTCGTCGTCACCGACCGCATGGCCTCGACGGCCAGATCGAAGGCACGTTCGTGGCACGGGCCTCAAGCCCGTCCCGCGCCACCACCGGCACCCACCTGCTCGCGCTCCTCGCCGACCCGCGCGGCGCGTGATGACGACGATCCTCGACAAGTTCGACGCCGCGCTGCGCAGCGACGCCACCCGCCGCCCCGCCGAGGCCTCCCCGGCGGCCTTCGACGCCCGGACCTGTTCGTGCTCGTGGACGAGGCCCACCGGGGGCAGTACGGCGCCCGCCACGCCGCCCTGCGCCGCGTGCTGCCCCGCGCGTGCCTGATCGGCTTCACCGGCACCCCGCTCACGCGCGAGGACCGCTCCACGCTCGACCGCTTCGGCGGCTTCATCACCGAACCCTACACGCTGCGCACCGCCGTGGAAGACGGCGCCGTCGTGCCGCTGCTGCTACGAGGGCCGCACGCTCGACGACCTGCGCGTGGACGGCGTGCCGCTCGACCACCGCGCCGACCGGGTCACCGAGCCGTTCGCCGACGTGCGCGACCGGCTCTATGGCCGCGCCGCCACCGAGCGCGCCCTGTTCCTGCCCCCGAGCAGGTCGTCGAGGAGATCGCCGCCGACATCATCCGGGACTTCACGCGGCCTCTGGCAGGGCACGGGCTTCAAGGCCCTGCTCGCCATCCGAAAGCCGCGCGGCCGCCCTCCGCTTTCTGGACGCGTTCACGCGCGACGGGCAGATCCGCGCGCGACGTGCTCATCTCCCGGCCTGAAGTCAGCGCGAAGAGGGCGACAAGACGAGGAGTCGGCGACATCGCCCGAGGTCGCAGCCGTTCTGGCCCGCGATCGAAGGCCGACTTCGGGACCAGGAAGCCGGCGGCATACGACGTGCCCTCATCGAGGCGTTCAAGGAACGACCCCAACGGCGTCGAGCTGCTCATCGTCGTGGACAAGCTGCTCACCGGCTTCGACGCGCCGCGCAGCACGGTCCTCTACGTCGCCAAGCCGCTCCGGAGCACACGCTCCTTCAGGCCATCGCCCGCGTCAACCGCCTCTTCGAGGGCAAGGACTTCGGCTACGTCGTGGACTACCGGGGTGTGATCGGCGAACTTGACGGGGCGCTCTCGGCGCAGGACGCCCTGCATGCGCTCTACGGCACCTTCGAAGAGGCCGACCTCGCCGGCACCTTCGAGGACGTCGGCGCGGTGACGGCAAACCTCCAGAAGGCTTACAGCGCCCTCTGGGAGCTTTTCCCCGACCTGCGCGGCACCACCGACCCGTCGCCGTTCGAGCGCCGCCTCGCCTTCGACGACGAACGCTACGACGACTTCCTGGAGCGCCTCGGCACGTTTGCCCGCGCCCTCCACGCGCTCGACGCAAGCGCCCGCGCCCGCGCGTCCGTCTCCGACGACGAACACTTCGGCTACGTCGAACACCTTCGCTTCTTCGAGCGCCTCCGCCACAGCGTGGACTTCCTCCGGGGCAAGACGCCGGACCTGCGCCCCATCGAAGCCCGCCTGCGCGCCCTGCTCGACGCCCACGTCACCGCGCGGGGCGTCACCACGACCGTGGAGGCCCTCGACCTGCTCGACCCCGCCGCCGTGCAGCGCGTGCTGAACGCCCCCGCGCTCCTCGGCCGCCTCGAAGGCCAGCGTCATGGCGCACCGCATGGCCCGCACGCTCACGATCCGGATGGACGAAAACCGGGCGCGCTTCCGCCCGCTCTCCAGACCGGCTCAACGACCTCATCACCCGCTTCCGCGAAGGCTTGCTCGAAGACCTGGCGTTTCTATCCGGGGTGCAGAAGCTCTACGCCGAGCTGCACGCCATCATCGCCGGGCAGCACGTGCCGCCGGCCCTCGCGAATCGCCCCGAAGCCCGCGCCTATGCCGACCTCTACGCGTCCCTCACCGAGCGCCTCGGTGCCCCGGACGCCCTCTCGCCCGAAGCGTGCGCGGAGGCCGCCCTGGCGCTCGACGATGCCCTGCGCCCACTCAAGATCGTGGACTGGACGGGTAACCCCGAGGTCATGAAAGCGATGCGCAGCACCGTGGACGACCACGTGCTCGAACGCGCCCTCGCGCACGGGCTGCAGCACCCCACCGAGGCTGTGCTCGACGCCTTCCAGGAAGACGTGCTCGCCACCGCGCGCCGCTACGCCACATGAGTGACCGCCCCACGCTCCAGATCCCGCTCCGGTATGGCGCCCACGAAATCTCGGTCGCTGTCACCTTTTCGGCCCGTCGCACCTTGGGGCTGTGCGTAGCCCCGGACGGCAACGTCTCCGCTGTGTCGCCGCTGGAGGCTTCGGAGGAAGCCATCAGGGGAGATTATAGCCTCGCGGGTGCGCTGGATCCTGAAGCAGCAGCGAGTGGCAGCAACCCTTCACCATCCGGAAATACCCCGGCGTTACGTCAGCGGCGTGGACGTGCGGCGTCTATTCGGGCGTCGGTATCGTTTGCGGGTGGTCGGCGCAGGTACCCCGGAGGCGCCCCGGAAACAGGTGGCGCTCCGGGGCCTGTTCCTCTATGTGGCCGTACCAGACCCTACCGATGAGCAGGGGGTGGAAAGGCGACCAGGCGTGGCAGCAACGGCGTGCCGCCGAACTCTTCCCGGAACGCCTCGCTGCCTGCCTGCCCCGTGTTGAACGCCTCGGGGTACGCGACGCACCGCCCCTGCGCTTGCGCCGCATGTCCCACCGCTGGGGCGGTTACCCCTGGCGGGACGATCCTGCTCAACCCCGCGCTGATGGAAGCGCCCACGCGATGCATTGACTACGTGATCACCCACGAGTTGGTCCACCTCCACTTTCCCCATCACGGGCGCGCCTTCTACCACGCGCTTTCCTGCGTGCTTCCGGACTGGGAACGTTTGCAGCACCGTCTGGACCGCTTCGCCGCCATCCGATGAAGGGCGCGGTGAACAAGCAGCCCCTCCTTTCTCCCCTTGAGTCTCATTTCGTAGCGGGCACCCTTCCACCACCTGTCCGCGCGCACGCGCAGCGCGTGGAGAATCCCTCCAATCCACCCAACGCCGTAGCGCCCGCGATTCAAGGACCAACAGGTTTCAACGCACGCATGCAGCCCAACAAGCCGATGTTTGGCTCCGCGTTCTGCTTCAAACTCGGCCCGGAGAGTAGCGGCTGACCCAGAGCGTAGGGGCGTAAACGGCACGCAGGCCCCGAACGGTCACAGCGTTCGGGGCCTGCGCACGAGGCGGGCGTCGGGGGAGGTCAGAACCCGAAGCCGCCGGTGTTGCCATCGGGCTGCGGCTGCTGCTGCACCGGGCGCGGGCGCTGGCGCGGCGGCTGGCCGAAGTTGTAGGTGAAGCTCAGGAACGCGGCCCGCGCCCCCCAGCGGCGGTCACCCTCCTGGATCACGTCGAGCGATTCGATGCGGCCCACGTAGTGCATCTTGACGAGCCCGAGCGGGTCGCTCAGGCGGAGGGCGAGGCTGGCCTTGTCCTGCATCAGCTTCTGGCGCAGCGCGAGGTCCGTCATCAGCATCCCATCGGCGCGGAACTGCTCGAACTTGACGGGCGAGCGGTACATGGCCGTCAGGTCCACGTCGGTGCCGGGGCGGAGGGTGTAGCTCGCCGCCCCCTGCCCCATCGCCATGAACGTGCGGTTGGTCAGGTTCGCCTCGACGTTCGAGCCGTCCGTCACCACGCGCGAGGCGTTGAGCGTGAGCCGCAGGTTGAGCTTCGGGCTCGTCCGCATCGTGCCGATGGCTTCCAGGCCGTAGGAGTCGTTCTGGTCGAAGTTGCGGATCGTCTGCGTCGTCACGTTCGTCGCCTGGTTGTACTCGATGCGCGGGCGGAAGGCGTTGACGGTGCGGCGGAAGAAGGGCGTGACGGCCAGCATCCGGCCCGGCGCGAAGGCCGTGAAGCCCGCCTCGAACGAGTGCGTGTACTCGGGCTTGAGGCCTGGATTGCCCACGCGGAGGTTGTACTGGTCGAGGTACTGCGGCACCGACGAGAGCATGGAGATCTGCGGCCGGTTGACGCGCTTCGAGTACGTGAGCTTGAACTGCCGCGCCGCGCTCGGCGCGTAGTTGACGAACGCGCTCGGGAAGACGGAGAAGTAGTCGTTCTCGGTCGTCGTGCCGGTGTCGTGGTTCGTCAGGTCCGTGCGCGCCTGTTCGAGGCGGACGCCGCCCTGGAACGACACCTTGCCGACCTGGCGCGACGCCTGCGCGTAGCCCGCGTACACCTGCTCCCCGAACGTGTTGTCGAGCGAGCGGACGGCGTCCGTCTGGAGCGTGCCGTTGACCGCCGTCTGCGCGTTGAGGTCGTCGGCGAGGGTGCGGAGGGTGCCCTTGAGGCCCGTCTCCACCTTGAAGCCGTGCAGCGGGCGGATCACGTCGAGCTGCGCGGAGGCCGTCTGCGTGTGGTTGGCGCGGGCGTCGCGGCGCAGGAAGGGCGTGCCGGCGGCGAGGCCGCTGGCGTCCATGCCCTGCTCCAGAAAGCGCTGGAGGTCGTTGTTGGTGCCGTCGTTGTAGCGCACCTCGGCGGTGATCTCGTTCTGCTGCGGCGCCAGCGTGTGGCGGAAGCCGAGCGAGGTGTCGTAATTCCAGCCGTTGATGTCGCCGTCGAGGGTGCTCTGGCGCCGGTCGCTGGCGTTGAAGCGGCTCTGCGTGGTGCCGTCCATCTGCCCGAAGCGGCGCGAGGCGAGGCCGGTGACCGAGACGGTGTTGTGGTCGGAGAGCTTGTAGTCGGCCGAGCCGCTCGCCATGTGCGACCAGTTGAGCACGTCGGTGGCGTCGGTCTGGCCGAGCAGCAGGCTGCCGTCGGAGAAGCGCGTGCGGTCGGTGAGGCCCGAGAGTTCGCGCGGGTCGCGGCGGTAGGCGTAGTTGAGCGCGCCGGTGAGCCTGCCGCGCTGGCGCCGTCACGCCCGCGCCGCCGTTGTAGCCGCCCACGCTCGTCACGCCCGCGTTCACGTTGCCCGAGAGGCCGAGTTCGACGTTCTCCTTGAGCACGATGTTGAGCATCCCGGCCATGCCGTCCGGCTCGTACTTGGCCGACGGGTTCGGGATCACCTCGACGCGCGCGACGTGCCCGCCGGGATGGACTGGAGGAAGCTCGTGAGGGCGCTGCCGCTGACCGGGCTCGGGCGCCCGTTGATGAGGATGGCGACGTTCTGGTTGCCGCGCAGGCTCACCTTGCCCTCGGAGTCCACGTCCACCGACGGCACGTTGCGGAGCACGTCGGTGGCGTTGCCGCCCGACGAGGCGGGCTGGTCCTTGGTGTTGTAGATCGTCCGGTCGATGCCGACCTGGATCTGCTCGCGCTCGCCCTCGACCTGCACTTCGGCGAGGTCGCCGCCGCCTTCGGCCAGCTTGATCGTGCCGAGGTCGGCGCGCAGCGCGGCGGGCGTGAGCGCGGCGTTCATCGCCACCGAGCGGTAGCCGACGTACGAGATGCGGACGCTGTAGCGGCCCGGGCGCAGGCCCGGAATCGAGAAGCGGCCCTTGTTGTCGGTGATGGTGCCGGTGGCGAGCATCGTGTCGCGCGGGCGTGATCGCCCAGACGGCCACAGTGGCGGCTTCGAGGGGCTCGTTGGTGCCCTGTTCCTGCACGACGCCCGTGATGAGCGTCGGGATGGCCTGCAGGGGGGCACCGGCGGGGGCGCCGGCCGGGCGCTGCTGCGGGGCCTGCGCGAGGGCACTGCCGGCGGCGAGCAGGCCCAGCGACAGGGCCGCAAGGCGAAGAGGGAAGCGGGGCATATCGATGGAGAGGAAGGTCCAGAGGTGTGCTGTATCCTTCGGAGCCGTAACGGGGCGGTTGCACCCTGCGCGTGGAGCCCCCGCGAAGGCGGCGCAGTCTGCCCGCCTGCTGATGCAGACCGGTACCGGCGTGGCGCGAACGGCCGCCCGCCCTACCGGCACGGACGCCCGCGCCGCGCGTTAGAGGACGCGTTTGCCTTCCCGCCCGTGATCACCCCCAAGAAGAGCCTCGGCCAGAACTTCCTGCGCGACCCCAACACCGTCCGCCGCATCGCCGACGCCGTGGCTGCCGCGCCGGGCCAGGGCGTCGTCGAGATCGGGCCGGGCACGGGCGCGCTCACCGGCGAGCTGCTCCAGCGCTACCCGCACCTGATCGCCCTCGAAGTGGACGAGCGCGCCATCGCGCACCTGCACGAAACGCTCCCCGCGCTCGACGTGCGCCACCTCGACGTGCTCAAGGCCGACTGGAGCGCGCTCGCCGCCGAGCGCGGCGGGCCGCTCGCCGTGGTGGGCAACCTGCCCTACTACATCACGAGCCCCATCCTCTTCGCCCTGCTCGACCAGCGCACCCACGTCGCCCACGCCGTCGTGATGATGCAGCGCGAAGTGGCCGAGCGCCTCGTGGCCCTGCCGCGCACGAAGGCCTACGGCATCCTGAGCGTGCAATTCCAGCGCTACTGCGACGTGAAGCTGCTCTTCCGCGTGCCCCCGACCGTGTTCTTCCCGCGCCCCAACGTCGAGAGCGCCGTGGTGCGGCTCACGTTTCGCACGGACGCGCCGCCGGTGTCGCCCTTCGAAGACCACCTGCGCACCGTCGTTCGCACGGCCTTCGGGCAGCGCCGCAAGACCCTCCGCAACGCCCTCTCGGGCTACGGGGCGGTGCCCGACGCGTGGGCCGGCAAGCGCGCCGAAGAACTCGCCCCCCCGGACTTCGAGCCCCTCGCCCGCGCCCTCGAACCCGCGCCCGTAGGGGCCCGGCGCGCCGGGCCTGCCCGCCGTCGCCCTGGCCCGCCCCACCGCCCCCGCCACGCGCCCGGCCGCCGCCCCGAAGATCGGGCGAAACCGGGCCTTACGGCCTGCCCGCTCGCGCCCCGGTCGGTACTTTGACGCCCGGCCCGCGCGTTCTGCAGACGGCCCGGAGGGCGCCGCCCCGCGCCGGTCCCGTTCCCCCTTCCGCCGCGCACATGGCCGACGAACTGCCGCAGGAGACGCTCCGCCCCGGCGCCGTCATGCCGGTGGACGGCCTGCTCGTGGACCGCATCGAGAAGCTGCTCCACGCCGGGGACCGCCACGCCCTGCTCGCCTTCCTCGACGAACTCTACCCCGCCGACATCGCGCGGGTGATGGTGAGCCTCGACGGCGACGACCGGCAGCGCCTCTTCGACCTGCTCCCCGCCGAGACCGCCTCCGAGGTGCTCATCGAACTCGACGAAGACGAGCGCGAGACCGTCCTCGAAGACACGAGCACCGCGCGCGTCGCCGAGATCCTCAACGAACTCGACACCGACGACGCCGCCGACGTCATCGCCGACCTCGACCAGCGCGTGGCCGATGCGGTGATGCTGCACCTCGAAGACGCCGACGAGATCCGCGAACTGCTCCTCTACGCGGGCGACACGGCGGGCGGCATCATGGCCACCGAGTTCGTGTCGGTGCCCATGCACCACACGGTCGGGCAGGCCACCGAAGAGGTGCGCCGCCAGGCCGAAGAGGTCGACGAGGTGTACGCCGTCTTCGTCACCGACGCCGCCGACCGGCTCGTGGGCCTGCTCTCGCTCAAGCGCCTGCTCCTCTCGGCGGCCGGCGTGCGCGTCGAGACGGTGATGGAGTCCGATTTCGTCTCCGTCGAAGTGGACGTGGACCAGGAGGAAGTGGCCCGCATGATGGCGCGCTACGACCTCGTCGCGCTTCCGGTCGTAGACAAGGCCGGGCGCCTCGTGGGCCGCATCACGATCGACGACGTGATGGACGTGCTCCGCGAGGAGGCCTCCGAAGACCTCCAGGTGATCGCCGGCTCGGGCGACGAAGGCCTCAACGACACCGCCCTCCAGGTGAGCCGGGGGCGCTTGCCGTGGCTCGTGCTCGGGCTCATCGGGACGATCTTCTCGGCCTCCGTCGTGTCGCTCTTTGGCAGCACCGTCGATGGCATCCCGGTGCTCGCCGCCCTCATGCCGGTCGTCACCGCGATGGCGGGCAACGCGGCCATCCAGAGCGCGTCGATCACCGTGCAGGGCCTCACGAGCGGGCGCCTCATGGCCTCCGATGCCTTCAAGCGCATCGGCAAGGAGCTGTTCGTGGCGCTGCTCAACGGGGCCGTGCTCTCGGTGCTCATCGGCGCCGCCGTGGTGGGGCTCGGGTGGCTGCACGTGGGCCTGTTCGCGCTCCCGATGGCCGAGACGATCCGCGTGGCCGAGATGGCGATGATCGCGCTGCATGACGGTGATCGTGCTCGCCACGCTCAACGGCGCGCTCATCCCCGTTGTGCTCACGCGCCTCGGCATGGACCCGGCCGTCAGCATGGGCCCCTTCGTGACCACCGCCAATGACATCCTCGGCCTGACGATCTACTTCAGCGTCGCCACGCTCCTGCTCCTCTGACGCGGTTCGTGGTTCGTTGTTGGTGGTTCGTAGTCAGAAGCGCCTCCGCCTCTCTGGCAACGAACGACGAACCACGAACAATCCTATCAGCTGATCACAGCACCCAAAGCCGCGCCCGTACGGCCGCGAGCAGCCGTTCCACGCGGCGCCGGTTGACGCCGAAGTCGTTGCGGCCGAGGTGGGAGGTGCTCCGTACGACGAGGCGGCTCCCCCCGCCGTCCGGCTCCACGACGGCTTCGAGCGTGTCGAGGAAGAGGTAGACGCGGTAGCGCGCGGTGAGGTGGGCGCCGGCCTCTTCCACACGCACCGGCCAGCCGATGACGGGGCCGCGCACGGCGGGCAGCACCTCGCGCAGCACCGCGAACACCCGCGCGGGCGCGTCCGAGAGCGTGATCTCGGTGCGGAAGCAGTTGGTGACGGGCGTGCCGAGCCGGTGCTTTGGCGGTGGGCACGCCGGGAGGGTCGGGGTCGTCACGTACGCGCCGCTGGGGCCGGGGCCGGGCCCTGGAGGCCGCGCTCGTCGTTGTACTTCGAGGGGCACTTGACGAGGATGTGGCTGGCCACGAACGCCTCGCCCTCGGCGCGGCCCTGCACCACCACCTGCTGCGCGTCCTCGAAGTTGGCGGGCTTCGGGTTGTGGTAGCGCACGAGGCGGCGCTGACCCTTTTCGTCCTGCATCTCGAAGGAGAAGACGTTGGAGGCGCGGTCGTACGTGAAGGCGCTTTCCTTTACCCACGTGCCCACCACGTGCGCCTCGGCCTGCGTCTGCGTCGGCCTCCTCGAACGACATGTAGCCGCCCACCTGCCCGCCGAACGAGCGCAGCAGCAGGAACGAGAACACGACGAGCACGACGAGCGCGGCGATGGCTTTGGGCTTCATGGCAGAGAGGGTACGGCGTGAAAAGGGTCAGGCGCGGGCGTCGTCGCGCGCGTCGAGGGCGCGTTCGAGGCGCGCGAGGCGGCGGTCGTTGCGGTAGAGGAGCACGAGCAGGCCCATCCAGATGAGGAAGAGCACGGCGGCGACGACGTAGAGCTTGTCCTGCTGGAGCATCACCGCTTCGAGGGGCGTCGGCGGCGCGGTCGGCGCGAGGTGCCGCACGAGCGTATCGGCGGCGTTGGCATCGAGGAGCGTGTCGGCGGGCTGGGGCATCGTCAGAGGTCGGGCTCGGGGTGCAGGCGGCGCTCGACGAGGGCGGTGCGCACGCGCTGCGTGTAGATCACCCAGAACAGCCCGATAAAGAGCGCGAACGCGGGGTAGAGCACGAGGCGCATCGTCCAGTGCGTGATCGGCGAGAAGGCCGGGTTGCCCTCGGCGCCGGGGTGCAGGCTCTCCATCTGCCGGGGCACGACGTAGAGCAGGAACGGCACGCAGGTGGCCGCAAACAGGTTGTAGGCCGCGCAGAGCCGCGCCCGGCGCACGGGCTCGTCGAGGCTGACGGCGGAGCACGAAGTAGGCCGCGTAGACGAGCAGCTGCACCGCCGCCATGAGCTGCTTCGGGTCGTTGTTCCACCACAGGCCCGTGCCCTGGTACCACGTGAAGCGCGCCCACGTCATGCCCGTCACGATCCCCATCAGCCCGAAGGCGAGGCCCACGCGCGCCGCCTCGGCCGAGCGCAGGTCGCGCACGAGGTCGCCGGTGCGGAGGTACCGGAAGGCGTGCCACGCGCTCACGCCCATCGCGGCCATGAGCGTGAACCACATCGGGACGTGGAAGAACAGGTTGCGCGCGCGTCTGCCCGAGGATGTTGTCCACGCGCGGGAACGGCGCCAGCAGGCCCGCCAGCACCACGCCCGACAACCCTACGGCGACGGTGTTGCGGACGAGACGGTAGCGGCGGAGGTTCATCACGGCAGAGAGGCACACGGGCGTATGCGGCCCTATCGGCGCGGTTTCGAGGGCTGTAACCGATTCCGCACCTTTTCGCAGACGGAGGCGGGCCGCCTCTGCACAGAACGCACGCTCGTCGCCCTACCGGGCTCTCTCTATGATGGAGGCCCCTGCGGCGACGCACCGAGGCGCAGGCGGCCGCGAACAGAGGCGAGCCCCCTGTGCCGAACGCCCGCACGCGCTGGCTTCGCTGCGCCGCACCGACCGTCCCTGCTGTCAGGGGCGCTTCAGAACGAGCGCTCCATCTCGGCCTTCGGGTCGTCCGAGGGGGTGCGCGCGATCCAGTAGGTCGTGGCCGCCGGGTCGCGCTGGCGGCGCATCGGGTCGTGGCCGAGGGCGCGGCGCAGCAGGGCGATGGGCGTGACGACGCCGAAGAACACGGCCGTGAGCAGCACGCGCGTCATCACGAAGCCCATCGCAAAGGCGAGCAGCATCCACACGCGGTAGACCGGCTTCAGCACGCGGGGCGCCACGAAGCCCAGCACGACGAGGAGCGAGCCGGCGCCGAGCAGCACGCCCCCGGGGGTTGTGACCGCCCCGTGGTGGCGCCAGAGCGAAACCCCACCGAGGGCCACGAACACGAGCCCGACCGTGCGCCCGAAGCTCCGCAGCGCGCTGCGCGACACGTCGAGCGCGCGCCATTCGTTCAGGATTTCGCGCATGGGGTGGGAACGGAGAGGCCGGCGCCCAAGATACCCCGCTATCCTCCTGCCCCATGCGTGCTGCACTGCTCTCTGCCCTGCCCCTGCTTGCCCTCGCCTGCGGGTCGGGCGCGAAAGGCCCGGCGGCGCTCAACGACCCGGACGTGCTGGGCGCGCAGACCTACCGCAACACCTGCCAGACGT
>CAVUFJ010000013.1:0-123875 GCA_963740755.1 Rhodothermales bacterium | reverse complement strand
CACCCCGGACGTGCGGGCGGGCGGCGCACGTGGCATCGACGCGAGCCTGCCGGCCCGTAGGGTGCAGGTAACAGCCCGCGTACAGGATGCCAGTGGCGTGCGCGTCGTGTTTATAAACGGGCAAGCAGCGGTGCGTACACCTGCTGGTGACTTTGCCGCTGATGTTGACTTTTCCGCCGGCGAGCGCGTCCTGCGCGTGCGCCACTGACCTTCCTGGTAATGTTAGCGATGTCTCCTACACCGTCTTTCGGTAAGCGCCTGTGGCGCGGCAACAGCCTGCGGCGGCATTGCCTGCTGCTCGGACTTCTGGCGGGGCTTGTGCCCGCTGCAGGCGCGCAGGCCGTGCGCCTGACGAACGTGCGCGCCGAAGTGGACGGCGGGCGGGTGCTCGTGCGCTACGACCTCGTGGCGCCGCCGGGCTCGCGCGTGGTCGTCAACGCCACTGTGCGGGTGAGCCCGGACGCCCCCGCCGTGCCCCTGCAGGCGGTGACCGGCGATATCGGCCCGCGCGTGGGGGCGGGTGCCTCCCACGTGTTTGTATGGACGCCGCTCACCCAGTTTCCGGATGGCCTGACGGCTTCGGGCGCGGTGTTCGAACTCAACGCCGACGTGTATGCCCCGCGCAAGAGCCGGGCGATGCTCTACACCCTGGGGGGCGGAGGCGTACTCGCCGGCGGTCTCGCCTTTCTGCTGCTCGGGGGCCAGAGCCCCGATCCAGGGCCGGACAACGGCGGCGGCGGTGGCGGTGGCGGTGGCGGCACGAGCGCTCCCTGCGCCCCCCATCCGCCCCCACTGGCAACTGACCTCCCCTCTTCCCGGCCGCTTTCTCTCCTCCTCCCATGCGTCTACGTTCTGCCCCCGCCTTCGCGCTCCTGATGGGCCTGCTGCCGCTGGCGGCTTCTGCGCAAACCCGGGTGTCGGCCCGGAGCCAGCCGGTGCTGATCAACGTGCGCCCGGCCACGCCGGCCCCGTCGCCGTCGGTGCCGAATGCAACGCCGCAGGAGCCCGTGACGCCGCCGGTAGTGACGCCGTCGCCCTCCATCACGCCGGGCCGCGTGCCGGCGCCTGTGGTGACGCCGCGCCCGTCTCCCGCTCCCGCTCCATCGCCCGCCCCTTCTCCTACTCCTGTACCCGCACCATCGCCCGCCCCTGCGCCATCGCCGGCGCCCTGATCATGCCCGACCAGACGCCGCCCGTCATCACTATTACGGAGCCGCAGGAAGGGGTGATGCGCGGCGGGCAGAACATCATTCTGCAGCGCCGCACCGGGCAGACACTCACCGTGCGCGGGAGCGTGGCGGACGACCGGGGCCTCGCTGGGCTCACCATTGCGGGGAGCGAGGTGCTTCTGGAAGCCAACGGCGCCTTTGCAGTGAGTGTGCCGGTTGTAGCCGGGCTCCGCCGCATCGAAGTGCGCGCAGTAGACCGGGCGGGAAACGAAGCTGCGCTGGCCATCATGTTGGGCGGAACCACTCCGACCCCAGGGCCAGACGCCATCATAGCCGGCAACTACCGCGCCCTCGTCATCGGATCAACAATTACACCGGGGCATGGCCACCCCTGCGTACCGCCGTTAACGATGCGCGTGCCGTTGCAGCCCTATTGCGCGATCAGTATGGGTTCACCCAGATTGACACCCTCTATAACGAAGACGCTTCTCGCGAGAACATCATTAACGCGTTCGACCGCCTGGCCACGAACAGCGAAGAGACCGACCATGTGCTCATCTACTACGCCGGCCACGGCGAACTGGTAGAACGGCAAAGCCAGGGCTACTGGGTGCCAGCGAGTGCTCAAACGCGCTCAACCGCCGGCTACATCTCTAATAACGACGTTGTGGCGAGCGTGCGCGGCATCCAGTCGCGCCATGTGTTGCTCGTGGCAGACGCCTGTTTCTCGGGTGATATGCTCACGCGAGGCAACCCGGACGAGGAAGCGGAGCGCAACGCAGAATTACTTCGCCACCAACGAGCGGCGTCTCTCGCGCAAGATCATGACGTCGGGCGGAGTCGAGCAAGTAGCGGACTCGGGCCGCGATGGGCACTCGGTGTTTGCCTACTACCTGCTGCGCACGCTCACGCAGAACACGGAACCCTACCTCGATGCATCTGACGTGTTCACGAACGTAAGACGGTCTATGCGCAGCAATGCTCAGCAGCGACCCTTGTACGCCCCGATCCTCGACGCGGGTGACGAGGACGGCCAGTTCATCTTCCGCCGCGTCCAGCGCTAATAGTGGTTTCGACCCACGCTAATCTTTGAGTTCTGATGTTTGATGTCTTGAACCTGCGGGGCCGTCGCGGGGTCCTCGGGGCCATCGTGCTCCTCTGGGGAACGGTGAGCCTGGCTACCCTTCCGCTACACGCCCAATCGCTGTCTCCGAAAGCCACGCCGCGCGCACCGATGGACGCGCTGCACGAGGCGATGCCGCTGCAGCGCGCCGATCCGCCGGATGAACTGCGCGCCCGCATGGCTACGCGCCTCCCGGCGTGGGCCGCAGAGGCCTATACCAGCACGGAGGCGATGGCCAACGGCGGTTTGCTCTCCGCCGGGTCCCAGCACACATGCGCCGTTGTGAACGGGGCGGCCAAGTGCTGGGGCTGGAACGGCTACGGCCAACTCGGCGACAACTCCACCACCAGCAGCCCGGTGCCGGTGCCGGTGAGCGGCCTCACCAGCGGCGTGACCGCCATTGCAGCGGGCACCTGCCGCACCTGCGCCATCGTCAGCGGCGGGGTATGGTGCTGGGGCTACAACTATGATGGGCAGTTGGGCACGGGCGCCAGCGGCAGTACGAACAGCGTCAACATTCCAGTGCAGGTGAACGGCCTCACGAGCGGCGTCACGGCGCTGGCCGTAGGGGATGCAACGAGCTGCGCCATCGTGAATGGGGCGGCCCGGTGCTGGGGCTACAACGGAGATGGGCAGCTTGGCAACAACTCGACCACCAGCAGCCCGGTACCGGTGCCGGTGAGCGGCCTCACCAGCGGCGTGACGGCCATCTCAGTGGGGGAAGGCCACGCCTGCGCAGTGGTGAGCGGGACGGTCAAGTGCTGGGGCCGCAATACGTACGGACAACTCGGCAATAACTCGAATGCGCAGAGCCCAACGCCGGTGCCGGTGAGTAATCTCACCAGCGGCGTCACCTCAGTTGCTGTAGGTCGGGAGTTCTACCTGCGCGGTAGTGAGCGCCGCCGCCTACTGCTGGGACTGACAACGCGCAATGGCAACTTGGCAATGGTGGGTCTACGAACAGCTCTGTGCCCACTCCGGTGAGCGGCCTGTCGAGTGGCGTGGCCGCAATCTCGGCCGGCACGATGCATGCGTGCGCCGTGGTGGGAAGCAATGCCCGCTGCTGGGGCCGCAGCTTCAATGGGCAGGTTGGGGCGGGCAACCTCTACGACTGGAACACTCCACAGGCGGTGGTCGGGGCTCAGCGCGAACGTGTCCGCTGTAGCGGCGGGCGGCTACCCACAGCTGCGCCCTGCTCACCACCGGCGCGGTGAAATGCTGGGGAGACGACCTGAAAGGGCAACTGGGCGACAACGCGCAGCCCGATCTTGCTCCGGTGAATGTCAGCGGACTCTCGAGCGGCGTCAGCAGCCTCGGGTTGGGCGACAACCACACCTGCGCGGTGCTCACAAGCGGAGGCGTGCGCTGCTGGGGCTCCGGGCGATGGGGGCAGGCGGGAAGCACGCTCAACGCTACGGCTTCCAATGTCCCAGTCACCATCGCTGAAATTGCCAGCGGCGCCAGTGCGGTGGCCGCGAGCTATTACCATACGTGTGCCATCGTAAGCGGTGGGGCTCAGTGCTGGGGGTTCAATGACGACAAGCAGCTTGGCAATGGTAGCACCACGCGCAGCGCTTCTCCAGTGCCGGTGAGCGGCCTCACGAGCGGGGTGACCTCTATCGCGGTGGGGCTGTTCCATAGCTGTGCAGTGGTCGGCGGAGCAGCCCGCTGCTGGGGAAGCAATACCTATGGGCAGCAGGGAGATGGCACGACCAGTGAGAATGCTACGTCCTACCCTGTGAGTGGCCTCACGAGCGGGGTTACGGTCATCGTCGCCGGAGACTACCACACCTGTGCTATCGTCAATGGCGGCGTGTGGTGCTGGGGCGATGGCCAGTATGGCAAACTGGGCAACAATTCGACGGCACGCAGTCTAGAGCCGGTGCCGGTGAGTGGCCTCACGAGTGGAGTGACCTCTATCGCCGCCGGATCGAATCATACGTGCGCCGTCGTAAGCGGCGCCCTAGGTGCTGGGGCTACAACGGGCTCGGGCAGCTTGGCAACAACTCGACCAACAGCAGCCCGGTGCCGGTGCCGGTGAGCGGGCTCACAAGTGGCGTCACGGCCGTGGCCGCCGGCTACTGGCACACGTGCGCCGTGGTAAGTGGCTCGGCGCGGTGCTGGGGAGGCAATGATGATGCGCAACTGGGTACGGGCACGCGGTCGCAGAGCCTCACGCCGACACCCGTAAGCGGGCTTTCGTCGGGGGTGACCGCCATCGCGGCGCGCAGTATGCATACGTGTGCCGTCGTGAACGGCGGGGCCCAGTGCTGGGGGCAGAACAGCTTTGGCGAATCGGGCAACGGCAAAACGATGGGCAGCCTCACGCCTGTGGATGTGACGGGCCTTCAAAGCAGCGCCACGCTCGGCACAGCGGTGCTGCAGAGCCCGGCAGCAGGCGCAACCGGACAACTCGTGCAGCCGACGTTTTCCTGGAACAACGCGTCCGGGGCAACGGCGCATATTCTCGAGGTGAGCACCACCAGTGGCTTTACCGCCTTCAAGCTGCGCAAAACGATCACGTCGGGAACGTCCTACCCGGTCTCGGCGGGGGAAGCGCTCGACGCCGGTACCACCTATTACTGGCGGATCCTCGCCACCGACGGCACCAGCACGACGGACTCGGGCACGCGCTCGTTTACCACGACAGGGGGGAACACGCAGGTAGGCGCAGCGACGCCTGCCAGCCCTGTCGGCGGCACCACGGTCTCGACGACGCCCACGTTTACGTGGAGTGCCGGCACCGGGGCGATCTGGTGCGTACCGGATCAACGTGAGCCGGTCGAGCAGCTTCTCGTCCATCGAGTTCACCAAAGACAATGTCACGGCTACCTCCTACACGCTCCTGAGTAGCGAGCCGCTCGCGGCAGGCGTGACCTACTACTGGCACGTGATCGCCTTCGGTAGCACCAGCACAGCGACCTCGACGACGGGCACCTTCAGCACGCAGAGCGCGAGCAACCCGCTCGGCACGGCGTCGCTCCAGAGCCCAGCCGATGCGGCCACGGTGAACACCACACCGCAGTTCACATGGACGGCGGCGAGTGGGGCGACCACCCATACATAGAGTTCGGAAACAGCAGCGGCTTCACCACGCCCAGCTTCTCGCGCGGCAGCACCACGGCTTCGTCGTACCAGGCCACCACCAGCGACCCCTTCGTAGCTGGCTCTACCTACTACTGGCGCGTCCGGGCGGCCAACGGTACGGCCACCCCCACCGTGAGCGGGGAACGCCGCTTCACCATCGCCGGCACCACCGGCAGTGCGCCCGGCGCCGTCACCCTCGGTACCCCGGCGGCGGGCGGCGTGGCGAGCAGCCTCACGCCCACGTTTTCGTGGAGCGCGGCGAGCGGCGCCACCTCCTACAAGCTGGAGGTGAGCACGTCGAGTTCGTTTGCGTCCACCGTCGTGAACACGACCAGCTCGATCACCTCCTACACCCACACGAGCTCGCTCAGCCCGTCGACGTCGTACATCTGGCGTGTAACGGCCCTCAACGCGCAGGGAAGCACGCCCTCGGCCGAGCAGCGCTTCACGACGTACGTGACGAGCGTGCCGGTGAGCGTGAGCCGCAGCTTCGGGGCGGCCAGCAGCGCCACCGACTACCAGCTCGTGAGCGTGCCCGGCGGTGGCAGCCGCGCCGTCGCCGCCGGCTTCACTGGCACGGCGGGCACCAACTGGAACGTCTACCGCGAAACCGGCGCCACGAGCGCCACCTACTTGCAGGCCTTCGACGGCTCGTTCACCTTCACACCCGGCGAGGGGTTCTGGGCCATCTCCCAGGGGGCCTGGAGCCTGTCGAGCCAGACCGCAACCCCGGTGGTGCTCGCCGCCGATGGCACCTACAGCATCTCCCTCCACAACGGGTGGAACATCATTGCCAACCCCTTCGAGCGCGACGTGCCGTGGGCGGCGGTGCAGGCGGCCAACGGCATCACCGGGCGGGCCTACGGCTACAACGGCGGCTACGATGCGGGCACGGCCACGCTCGCGCCCTACCGGGCTACTACTACATGAACACGGGCGGGGCCACGCAGCTCAAGATCCCCTACGCGCCCGGCGCGGCGCTCACCAAGCAGCAGGCCGACCTTCCGGCCCTGACCCTCCGCGCCGAAGCGGCGGGCCAGGCCCTCGTCACCGCCGCACTGGTACGCCTGGACGATGCGGCGCCCGGCCTCGACGCGTACGACCAGTTTGCCCCGCCGATGCCCTTCGGCGGGCTCGCGTTGGCCTTCGATGAGCCCGCGCTGGACGCCGGTCCCACGCCGCTCGGCTACACCCGTCTGCTCGTCAATGCCCGGCCCGCCACCTCCGGGCTCGCGCGCTACACGCTCGTGCTCACGTCGGAGCCCGGTGCGCCGGTGCGCCTGACGCCGTCGCATCTGGGCGTGCTCGCGTTCCAGCAGGCGATGCTCCACGACCTCGGCACGGGCGCCTGGCACCCGCTGGCCGACGACGCCACGCTCACGCTGGCGCCCACGCGGGGAGCGCGGCGGCTGCACCTGTACATCGGCTCGGCGGCAGAACTGGCGGCCGCCCGTGCGTCCACCACGCCCACCGTGTTTGCGCTCCACCCCCCGTATCCCAACCCGGCCCGCGACGCCCTCACCGCCCAGGTAGACGTGCCCGCCAGCACGCCGGGCAGCCGGCTCCTGCTGGACGTGTACGACCTCGTGGGGCGCCGCATGACCCGCCTGGTAGACCGTCCGGCCCTCGCCGGGGCGCAGCAGGTCTGGATGGGCGAGGCCGTGGCGATGCTCGGCAGCGGCACCTACGTGCTCGTAGCCACGCTGGACGGAGAGCGCCGCGTGACGCGCTTCGTCGTTGCCCGCTGACCTACACCGTATTCTATCCCCTTTCTCCCGTATGCCCGTGCAGATGCTCCGCCGTCTCCTGCTACTCGTGATCGCCGCCGGCGCCTCTCACCCGGCGGCGGCGCAGGTCCCGGCGCCCGTCGCTGTTGTAATCGAGCAGCAGGGCGACGTGCGGGTGACTTCGTCCGTTCCGCGCGGGCGGAGCCGCCACCTGCGCATCCACGACACCGTGCGGACCGGCCCGGGCGGTTCTGCCCGGATAGCGTACGTTTCGGGGGCAAGGGTGTACATCGGGCCCAATGCCCGATACGAGGTTCAGGACCCGGCGCGCACCATCGCCGCGTCGGGGTCGGGCCGGGCGCTGCGCACGCTCTTCAGCATGCTCGCCGAAGCCGTGGGCGCCGGCGACGCCGCCGCCAGCGGCGACGGCACGGCCTACGAGCACGGCCCCCCGGAAGCCCCGGTGTTGCTGCTCGCCTCGCCGGGCCGGTCCTTCCTGCCCCTGCAGGGCGATACGCTGGCGCTGCACTGGTCGCGCGCCCCCGGGCCGTACCGGGTGGTCCTCTACCGCCTGCTCGACCCGGGCCAGTGCGACGGGTACACCGAGGAGGTGGCCACCACCGCGGTGACGGACACGACGGTGCTCATGCCGTGGCCCGCAGGCGTTGCGGAGGTGCGCGTGGAGGTGGAAGGGCGGGGCCGGAGCGCGCCGACGTGCTTCCGCCGACAGGCCGGCACGCCACCTGTTGCCGCCGACACGCTCGACGCCACGCTCGCGCCTTTACAAGAGGCCGCCGATTACATCAATGCCAATCTGCTGGCCAATGCGGCGCGCGCGCTGGCCCGCATCCGGCATCCGCGTGCGGGCCAGCGGGAGATGCGCGACGATCTGTGGACCATCCTCCAGCAGCGCACCCAGTACGCGGCCCGGTTGCGGCCATGAGGCGCATCCGGGTAGCCGTGCCCGTCGATACGATGGCCGAGCGGATCGGGCATCTGACGGGCTTCGCCGGGTTTCTGGCCGCGCTGTTGGCCGCCTCGTTCGCCCTCCCTGACCTGCTCTCCTACGTCATCGGCAACCAGGTGAGCCCGGCCCCCGTGAGCCCGGCGCTGGTCGTGGTGGAGTTCGACGACCTCTACGCCGCCACGCGCCCGGCCGCCGCGCACGACTCGGATCTGTTTCAGGTGTCCCACCAACTGCTCGGCCTGGCCCCCCGGGCCCTCGTGCTCGATGCCAGCGTGATGCCGGAGACGGCCGACGATGCCCGTGCGCTGGCAACGCGGCTGCGCGCGCAAACGAGCGGCACACCCCACTGCCTCGTGCTGCCCGCCCGAATTGTCGAGAACAGCGGGGTGAACACCGTCGTGGGCCACCTGGCCGAGCGCGCGGTGCAGACCGGGTTCGTGCTGCAGGCGGGCACGGAAACGCCCCGGGATGCCGGCTTGCACGCCCGGCTGCGGCACACCATCTACCAGGGGTATGGCCGCATCGAAGGCGAACCTGCGCTGGCCGATGCCGCAGTGGCCGGGTGCGCCGCCGACACACCCGTCTGGCCGCGCAGCCGGATGATGCGCTACCGAGGGCCCCTGACGTCCGAATCCGGGCTGGCGCGCGTGTCGGCCCTGGATGTGCTCACAGGCGAGCTGCCCGACGAGTGGTTTGCTGGGAAGGTGGTGCTGCTCGGGCGCAACACCACGCTTCCGGAGGCGGACGAACGCACCTACAACACCCCTTTTGGCCTCCGCGGCAGCCTCATGGTACAGGCCAACGCCATCAACGCCCGCCTCGCCGGGGTCTGGTGGGAAGTGGTGCCCGGATGGGTCACCCTGCTGGTGGCCGGGCTGCTTCTGGCCGTAGTGGCGGGGCCGATCTTTTTTCGGGGCTTCTCCTCGCTCGTGCCGCTGCTCGGCTTGGGAGTCATGGTAGGCGCCCACGCCCTGGCGATCAGCGCCGGCCAGGTACTCCCGGCCACGTTGCCCTTCCGGGTGTGGCTGTGGGCGGCCGTGCTCACGTACCTGCTGGCGCCCCGCGGACGGCGCTACCGGTGGGCCGCTATGCCGGAGCCCGAATCGGCGGCGGGGTCTGCGGAGGCAGGAACGGTATTGCAGCCTCAATTCCAGGGATTACCGGAGGCGCGCACGGATTCGCATACCGCATCTTGAGGCATCATCCCAGGGCGTTGGTGTGGGCCCTGGGGGAGAACGGGGATTGCGGGATGAGGCGCCGGATGTGGGGTCCGGCGCCTCTTTTTTTGGTGCAAAAAGAGCCGGGCGAGGCAAGGTCCGCAAACACGCGTGCGCATCGAACCCGTCGATCCTGCCCCGGGGCGGCAGCGCGGGCCTCCCCTCCGGGCGTGCGGGGCAACAAAGCCACGCTGCTGCACGCGGGCGGAACGCGATCATCGCGTCGGTGAGCCTCTGCCGGAGAAGGGCGTTGGCATCATCCTACGCCGTCCTTCTGCCGCCGCATGCGCTACCCCGTGACGCCCGATGGGCGCTACTTCGTCGTGAACGGACGCCTGTGGCGCTGCACCAATCCGGCGCTGCCGCCGGACGAGCGCACGCGCCTCACGCACGCGCTCATGGCGGCGCGCCGGGCCGTGGGGACGGCCAAACGGGCCGGGGATGCCGATGCCGAGCGCGCCGCCCGCACCCAGGTCCACACGGCCAAGGTGGCGCTCGGCGAGCGGGGCCCCGTGTGGTGGACCGACGGCGCGCCCGATTACAACCGCCGCCTCGCCCGCACCACCCCCTATGCGGCCTGGGCTGAGGCCTTGCTGGGGCCGCCCTGAATCCCGGCTGGACGTCCCCGCATGGGCGGTTCGCGTAGCGCCTTCAACGGCGGGAGGCTCGGACAAACGGCGGCGGGCCTCAATATGGCTGGTTTCGGGGATAGTCGCAGGGGCGTAGGGCGCCCTATGCTCATCCAAACGTAGTACCATCCGCTTCGATGCGCCCTTTGCTCTGCCTCGCTGTTCTCGGCACCCTGGCGCTCCTCGCCGCCCCCGCGCTCCACGCGCAGTCTGCCGGCGGCACCGCCTTCCTCACGGCCTGGACCACCGACGACCAGGCGCCAACCCGCGGCAACGACCTCGGACGCATCATCCGCGACGCGCAGGGCCGGATGATCGTCGCTGAGACGTGGGAGATGCCGTATGACGCCTACTACCAGACGAGCGGCACGCAGACCGGCACGCGGTTGCACCGCTGGGATGGGCAGCGCTGGAGCCACCTCGATGTGCGCGTGCCCAACCTCTACCTGCCCGCCATCGACGCGGCGAAGGTGAGTGCCCTCGCGTTCGCCGAGAACGACACGCTTGTGGCGGCCACCAGCCAGGGCCTGCTCAAGTGGACGGGCGCTGGGTGGCGGTCGATGTACGCGACGCTCCCCAACGCCCCGGGCGACAGCTACGGCACGCCCACCGCCTCGGGCGAGATCACGCGCGTGGTCTACAGCGCTGCCGAGAAGCGCCTCTACGTGTCCGGCAGCGCGTTCGCCGTCCGCTACACCGCCAAGGGCACCCTCGCCGACCTTCTCTCACGGCAGAACTCGGTTGGCTACCTCGACCTCGTCACGCGGCGCTGGGTGGGGCTCGGCGGCACCGGAACGCCCGCCATCGCCGACCTCGCGCTCGGCGCCGATGGCAAGCTCTACGCGGCCGGAGCGTTCACGGCCATCGGCGGGCAGGGCATCGTGGGCTTCGAAGCCTATTATCCGTACGTCGCCCCGGCGGCGGCGCGTCAGGTCGCGCGTTACACGGGCACGTCCACGGTGTGGGAGGCGGTCGGCGCCGGGCCGGGCGATGCCGCGTGGACGGGCTCGCCCGCTGCGCTGCGTGTTGCGCCCGGGGGCGCGCTCCACGCCTTCGGCAACTACACGGCGTCAGGCGAGCCGCAGGGCGTCGATTACCGGTTGGACGCGGGGAACGTGTGGACGGAGGTGGACGATGCCGCGCCCGCGCAGGGGGGGCTGAGCTTCGGGTTCGGGGCCGCCGAGTTCGCGCCCGATGGCACGCTCTACCTCTCGTCGGCCACGCGCTGCGCGGCGCAGTCGGCGGGGTCGGGCTGCACGCGGCGCTGGACGGGGGCGGCGTGGCAGGAGACGGGCGGCAAGCTGCTCAACCACGACGTCGTCTACGCCATCGGCTACGGCGGCGGGCCGCAGCAGTACGGCGGCACCACCGGCCTCGCCTTCGACGGCAATGGGCGGCTGTGCACCTTCGGGGCGTTCTACCTCAACAACCCCTCGATCCAGCGCAGCACGAGCGGCCTCGCCTGCCGCCCGAGCGCGGCCAGCGGCGACTGGACGCTCCAGATCTCTGGCCTCATCGGCTCGGTGGCGGCGCTCGCGCGCACGACCGGCGGCGTGCTCTACGCCGGTGGCAGTCTTCAGCAGGCTGCCACGACGCCGGTGCAGAACCTGATGGTGCAGGTCGGTGGCGCGTGGCAGGCCGTGCCGGGCGCGCCCGACGGCCCCGTCTACGCGCTCCTCAGCGATGGTGCGGGCGGCCTGTACGTCGGCGGGCGCTTCTCGCGCATCGGCGGCAGCGCCACCGACAACGCGGCCAACTTCGCCCGCTACACGCCGGGCAGCGGCGGCGCCCCAGGCACATGGACGAGCGTTGGCGGCGGCGTGATCCGGGGCACGAGCGTTTCTGATGCCACCGTCTATTCGATCATCAACGCCCCCCAGGGCGGCCTCTACGTGGGCGGCTATTTCGACTACGGGCGCCCGCTCCTCACGTCCTCGCAGTCCCAGTCGCTCCTGACGGGCGGCGTGGCGCGGTGGACGGGGACGGCGTGGGAAGCCCGGTTGCGCGCGAGCAGCCCCGTGCGCGCGGTGGCCGCCGGGCCGGACGGCGCGCTCTACGCGGGCGGCGACCTCACCTCGGTCTACTACAAGACCTCCAACGGCAGCGAGTTCAGCTTCAACGCGGGCGGCATGATGCGCTGGGACCCCACCGCCACGGTCCCGCGCTGGGTGGCGATGTCGGCAGGGATGGGCACGGCCGCGCCGCGCGTGATCGTGACGGGGCTCGCCTTCGGCCCCGGCGGGCAGCTCTGCGCGGCCGGCAACTTCGTCGGCTCCGGCCTGCTCTGCTACAATGGGACCACCTGGGCCTCCGTCGATGGCACGTTCCCGACCGCCGCGCACCCGGGCGACCCCAACGCTGCGCAGTCGGCGAGCGGGGCGCAGGGTGCGGCGGCGATTCCGGGCGGCGTGACCGCCCTGGCGGGCGACGGCACGTTCCTGTACGTCGGCGGGCCGAGCGTGCTCGCGCGCTACGATGGCACCGCCTGGCGCTCGCTCCTCGCCCCCGGCGCCCCGGCGCCCGGCGTCACCGCGCTCGACCTCAGCAGCACCGGCCTCGCCGTGGGAGGGACGGGCCTGCCCACCGAGATCGCGGCGGGATCGCTGCCCGTCGAACTCACCACCTTCTCCGCGCGGGCCGACGGGCCGGGCGCGCTCGTGCTCGCGTGGACCACGGCGTCGGAGACCAACAACGCGGGCTTTCAGATCGAGTACCAGGCGCCCGGCACCCCCGCGTGGACGGACGGGGGCTTCGTGCGCGGCCACGGCACCACGACCGAGCAGCAGGCCTACGCCCACCGACTCTCCGGCCTCGGCTCCGGCGCCTACCGCCTGCGGCTGCGCCAGACCGACACCGACGGCGTCGTCCACTTCTCCTCCATCGTGGACGCGGCCGTGAACGATGCCGGCCCCCTCGCGGTCGCGCTGTTTCCCAACCCGGCCCGCGCCTACGCTACGATTAGGGTCTACACGCCCGTGGCCGGGCCGCTGCGCATTGCCGTCTACGATCTGCTCGGGCGCGAGGTCGCCCGGCTCCACGACGGCGACGCGCCTGCGGGGTCCCTTGATCTGGCCGTGCCGGTCTCGGCGTGGTCGCCGGGGGTGTACCTCGTGCGCGTGGCGACGACGGGGCATGAGCAGACGCGCCGCTTCGTGGTGGCGCGCTGATCCCCAGCGCTCTGCCTCCGCGCTGATCTGCTCCCCCGAAACCAACGCGCGGGCGTCTATGGTCTAGACGCCCGCGCGGAGGGCTGTGGGGCAGGGAAGGTCAGCTGCCGGCCGTGAGCAGCACAAGCACATCGGCGGCAAAGCTCGCGTTCGTGCCCGACGCGCTGCCCTGGGCGTTCTGGATGGCCGTGCGCGCCGCCGTGTAGAAGGCCGTGTAGGCGCTCGCAACGGCGTCGGCGGTCGAGGCGACGGAGACCGCCGTGCTGAGCGTGGTGCGAGACGCGGCCGAGGCCGACGCTGCGGAGCCCAGCGAGCCGGACGTGCCGAGCTGCGCGTCTACCTGCGCGGCGATGGCGCTGTTGTAGGCCGTGCGCGCCGCCGAGAGCGCGGTGCTGGAGCCGGCGCTGTTGATCGCGGCCACGTACTGCGCTTCGGCGGTTGTGATCGCATCGAGGCGCGACTGGCCTGCGCTCTGCGCCTGGAAGCGCGCGCGCACCGCCGCCGTGGTGGCGTAGGCCGCCATGCGCTCGGCGCGGCGGCGCATTTCGAGCGCGAGGCTGCTCGACACATCCGTGGCAAAGCGCCCGAAGGCGGCCGACTGCACCTGGAAGGCCTGGGCATTGGCCTGCGCGCTCGCTCCGGCGTCGGCGTAGGCATTCGCGTACGACCGTTCGAAGGAGTCAGAGGCGCCCGAGGCCGAGGCGCTCAGGTTGGCCTGAAGCTGCGCGTAGGCGCTCATTTTCTTGTCGCGCGCGGCGCTGGCCTGCCCGGAGGCGTAGGCCGCCCCGGCGCGCACGGCGCGGGCAAGGGCGCGTCCGGCCGCCTGTGCCTGGGAGGCGTTGCCGCTGATGCTGACGGCGGCGCTGGCCGATACGTACGCCGCCGCGTCGGCGGGCGTCACGTCGCCTTCGTCGGCGGGCTTGGCCTCCTCCTTTTTGGCTTCGGTGTAGGTCTCGGCTTCGGCGCGCGTTTCGATCGTCATCGGCGCGGCCTGCACAGCAGAACGGCCCTGGGTGACAACGACGACGCTGGACGTGAAGCCGGTCTTGCTGGCCGTCAGCAACACCACGTTGGGTGCGTCGCTGACGTTGAGCGAGTAGCTGCCCTGCGCATCGGTCGTGGCGCTGCCCGAGAGCGATGGAGGTGCCCGAGGCGGTCACGCGGGCCGCGGTCACGGCGGCGCCTTCGATGTTGGCCGCGTTCTTGGAGGAGGCATTGTCCGTCACGCGTCCCGAGATGCGCGCGTCGGAGGTGCCGGAGCTATCAGCGCTGTCGCAGGCGGCGAGGCCGAGCGCGAGCAGCAGAAAAAGGGTGGATGGGCGGGAGACGAGGTACTTCGTTGCGCTCATGTCGGCGGAAGTTGGGTAAAAACAAAGAGGTCCGTCGGGAAGGCAGAGGGTGTACACGAACCTCCCCCCGGCATCCTTATCCCCTCCGGGCCTTGTTACCGCTCCGGCACATTTGGAAACGGGCCTCAATGGCGGGGGTCAGACACGGGCCCGAGCCTGCCATCGCCCGCCTTCCGGAAGCTCCGACTCATGGGATCACCGGAGGCACGTGGCCCTCTCAAAGCGCGATCATAGCCGGCGCCGGGGCGAGGCCCAACGCTTCAATGTTCTCGCTTCGGACGGTGCTCCGGCGCACGCCGGTGCTCCGAGCGCCGCCGGATTGTGGGATCCGGCGGCGCTCTTCTGTTCAGGCGCCCCACCGCCGGCTCACATGGGGCGGCTCACACGGCGCGCTGCCACGTGCGCATCGCGTCGCGGACGTAGCGCACGACGTTCTCCTTCGCAATGCGCTCCTGCACGAGCGTGTCGCGGTCGCGGACGGTCACGGTGCCGTCCTGGAGCGTGTCCGAGTCGATGGTGAGGCAGAAGGGCGTGCCGGCCTCGTCCATGCGGCGGTAGCGCTTGCCAATCGAGCCCTTCTCGTCGTAGAGCACCGGCAGCCCCTCCTCGCGGAAGTCGGCCTCGATGGCCTTCGCGATCTCCGGCATCCCGTCCTTTTTGACGAGCGGGAAGATGCCGGCCTTGATGGGCGCGAGCTTCGGGTGGAAGCGGAGCAGGGCGCGGCTCTCGCCGCCGAGCGTGTCTTCGTCGTACGCCTCGCAGAGTAGCATGAGCACCGTCCGGTCGAGGCCCACGGACGTCTCGACGACGTAGGGGAGGTACTTCTCGTTGGTCTGCGGGTCGAAGTAGAGCAGGCTCTTGCCGCTGAATTCCTGGTGGCGGGAGAGGTCGTAGTCGGTGCGGGAGTGGATGCCTTCCACCTCCTGCCAGCCCATCGGGAAGAGGTACTGGATGTCCTGGGCGGCGTCGGCGTAGTGGGCGAGCTTCTCGTGGGCGTGCCAGCGCAGGTGCTCGGGCCGGATGCCGTTGCTCAGGTGCCAGTTCAGGCGCGTCTCGCTCCAGGCCTCGAACGCCTCGCGCTGCAGGCCGGGCTTGACGAAGTACTGCATCTCCATCTGCTCGAACTCGCGCATCCGGAAGATGAACTGCCGCGCGACGATCTCATTGCGAAAGGCCTTCCCGATCTGCGCGATCCCGAAGGGCACCGCCTGCCGGGTGGTCTCGCGCACGTTGTGGAAGTTGACGAAGATGCCCTGCGCGGTCTCGGGCCGCAGGTACACCTTGCTCTCCGAATCCGCCGCCGGCCCGATGTGCGTGGAGAACATGAGGTTGAACTGCCGCACCTCCGTCCAGTCGAACGCGCCCGAATCCGGCCCCTTGATCTCCTCGGCGAGGATGAGTGTGTGGAGCGCCTTCGGCATATCGTCGGCGTTGAGCGCGGCCACGAAATCGGCCTCCACGCGGTCGGCCTCGGCGTCCTTGCCCTTGTGGCGGAGCTTGGCGATGTGGCCCTCGACGAGCTGGTCGGCGCGGTAGCGCATCTTGCTCGCCTTGTCGTCGATGAGCGGGTCGTTGAAGGCGTCGACGTGCCCGGAGGCCTTCCAGACGGTCGGGTGCATCAGGATCGACGCGTCGAGGCCCTCGACGTCGTCGCGCAGGTGGACCATCGCGCCCCACCAGCGGGCCTGCACGTTGCGCTTGAGCTCGACCCCGAGCGGGCCGTAGTCGTAGGTCGCCGAAAGGCCTCCATAGACCTCGGAGGACGGGAAGATGAAGCCGCGGCGCTTGCAGAGCGAGACGATGGTGTCGAGCGTGACCGGCATGAGAACCGTAGGCAGAGGCCCCCCTCGGGGCGATGGTGAAGCCGTTACAGAATAGGCAGACCGGCGTTACCGGTAGGTCAAGGTACCGCCCCCCTATTGGGAGACAGTCTGCGGACAATCGTGAAACGGGTGAAATGGCCGCGTCTGGAAGCCCGTCGCGGAGAGGACGCGGGCCCTGGCGGCGTTATCCTGACCCTCCGAACGCCCTCCGCCCGATGCTGGCCCTCCAACCCACCTTTGTCTCTCCGGCCCGCAAACGCTATGCGGAGTTTGTGCGCGAGCTCGAAGCGCGCTACGGGGGCAATACCCGCGTGCTGGACCCGGGCCACTGGGCCTACGAGGTGCTCACGAGCGAAGGCCGCTCGCAGGTGGTGCACGTGATCCTGCTCGAAGAGCGCAACTCCGGGCGCGACACCTCGCGCGTGGTCGCCACGAGCCCCATCGGCCCGCTTCCGCCCCGCCTCGACTTCGAGGGCCTGCTCCGCAAAAACGCCATCCTCGACGTAGGCGCGATCTGCGTCGAAGACCTGCGCACCGAGTCGGGCGAGCAGGCGCCCTACCTCACGCTCCGCGCCTCCCACCTCATCTCCACCGCCGACTTCGAGGAGATCTGGGAGATGGTCGAGAAGGTGGCCCGCGTCGCCGACGGCATCGAGAAGGACATCTACGCCCGCGACCAGTTCTGATGGTTGTTGAAAGTCGAAGATTGGCCAATGACGAATGGGATGCAAGTGGCGGTCCCTCATCAACCATCTTTCGACAACCATCTTTCAACGTTCAACCCTCACCCTCATGGCATCCGCGCTACGCACCCGGTTCAAGTTTGGACCTTACCTCCGCAACGAGCACGGCATCAAGCAATTTGCTGAGATGTCGCTCGGGCAACTCATCCGCAAGGTGGCCGCCAAGGCGCGCTTCTACCGCGAGATGAACGAAAACCTGCTCGTCGAGAAGGCCAACCTGCGGATGCGGCAGGTGGAAATGGCGGACCAGCCGATGCTGGAGCCGGGCGCGTTCTTCGTGATGCGCCGCCGGTTGTGGGCCAACCAGGCGCTCATCGTGGCCGCCCTCGTGGCCGCCGTCGTGATGGCCTTCGTGTCGCTCACGGCCTTCCTGAGCGCCGCCACGGACAAGTCGGGCGCGCTCAACTGGGTGCTTGCGGCCATCTTCGCGTGCGTGCTCGTGGGCGGCGGCATCGTCGTGACCGAGCGCCTCACCGAGAGCCTGCTGCCCCGCATGAACCCGGCGCAGTACGAGTCCGACGAGGCGCCGACGAACCCGAAGGGCCTGCTCTTCCTGTGGCTGTTCATGCTCGCGGGCCTGCTCTTCGCCGTCTTCGGCCTCGCCACGGTCCGTGCCAACATGCTCGAAACGCAGACGCAGTCGAACATGCTCTACCTCGGCTTCCTCGTGCTCGCGCTCATGCTGCCGCTCGTGGCCGGGGCGCTCCGCTGGGATTCGATGCGCTTCGTGGACCTCTACAAGACCACGCAGAACCACCGCGAAGTAGACGCGCGCCTCGCCCAGATCGACTCGATCCTGCGCCAGAACGAGGAGTTCGAGAACAACTTCTACAAGGTGCGCCTGCTCACGCACTGGGATGATGTGTCGCAGTTTCGCATCATCAAGGAGAACTACAACGTGCGCAAGGGCTACGCCGAGAACCTCACGGGCCACTTTGCCGGCGCGTTCGACCTCTTCCAGGCCGAGGCCGCCCGCCGCTACGAGTCCGACCTGCGCGACCTGACGGCGCGGAGCCTCCGCCGCCTCGACTCGACCGAGAACAGCACCGGGCAGGTGGGCGGCAAGCTCGGCCAGACGTTCCCGCAGCCCGAGTCGGCCACGATTGCCGACGCGATGCTCAACGAGGTGCCGGAGATGGACGAGGACGTCAACTCGCTCTACCTCGCCCCCAAGCCGGTGCACTGAGGGCACCCGTGGCATCCCCCGAAATGCTTGCTGAACGCGCGCATTTCCGCCCCCTTCGCCCGGGCGAAGGGGGCAGACGCGCCCGCGTCGGGGGATGCCTTCAGGACAGGGCCTGACGCAGGTCTTCGATAAGGTCTTCCACGTTTTCCACGCCCACGCTCAGGCGGATGAGCGAGTCGCGGAAGCCGGCCTTCAGGCGCTCCTCGGCGGGGATGGACGCGTGCGTCATGGACGCCGGGTGCTCGACGAGGCTCTCGACGCCGCCGAGGCTCTCGGCGAGCGCAAAGAGCTTCGTGCGCGTGACGACCTTCGTGGCGGCCTCCACGGTGTCGTCGTGGAGCACGAACGACATCATGCCCCCAAAGCCGGACATCTGCTTTTTCGCGATGGCGTGGCTCTCGTGCGTTTCGAGGCCGGGGAAGTAAACCTCCGCGACGGCCGGGTGGTCGACCAGGAAGCGCGCGATCTGCTCGCCGTTGAAGCAGTGGCGCTCGACGCGCAGGTGCAGCGTCTTGATGCCGCGGAGCACGAGAAAGCAGTCGAGCGGGCCGGGGCAGGCGCCGGTGGCCTTGAGCTGGAAGCGGAGCGCCTCGTTCCAGGCCTCGTCGTTCGTCATCACGCAGCCGAGGATGACGTCCGAGTGGCCGCCGAGGTACTTCGTGGCGCTGTGCATGGCGAGGTCGGCACCGAGCGCGAGCGGCTGCTGGAGCGCCGGCGTGGCGAACGTGTTGTCGACCGCCACCCACGCGCCGTGCTGCTTGGCGAGCGCGCTGATGGCCGCGATGTCCACCACGCGCAGGAGCGGGTTGGTGGGCGTCTCGATCCAGACGAGCTTCGTCTCCGCCCGCATCGCCGCCTCGACGGCCCCGAGGTCGCGCATATCGACAAAGTCGAAGGCGATGTTGTAGGGCGCAAAGACCTGCGTGAAGAGGCGGAAAGAGCCCCCGTAGAGGTCGTTCGTGGCCACGACGTGGTCGCCGGGGCGCAGGCGCTTCAGGATGGCGTCCATCGCGCCGACGCCGGAGGCGAATGCGACGGCGTACGCGGCGCCTTCGAGCGCGGCGAGGTTGCCCTCCAGGGCGGCGCGCGTGGGGTGGTCGGCCCGCGAGTAGTCGTAGCCCTTGTGGACGTTGGGCGCCTCCTGCACGTAGGTGGACGTGAGGTAGACGGGCGTCATGATGGCGCCGGTGGCGGGGTCGGGCTGCTGCCCGGCGTGGATGCAGCGCGTGCCGAAGCCGTGCGCGGAGCTGTCGTTCATCGAACAGTGGGGTTTGCCCGGAAGGTAGGCACGCCCCAGCGGTCTGTAGGGGCGAAGCCCCCGCTGTGGGGCCGCATCCTTTGCCCATGCCGCGTCCGGCGCAACGCCGCCGGCCGTGGTCTCACCCCGGGGCTTCGCCCGTACCCGGGCCCGAACGCGGAGGTGGCTTTACCGCCGCCGGGCGAAGCACCGGAGCACCGGCACCGCCCGCGCCGTTGCATCAGGCCGATGCAGCGGCACCGTACGTGGCCTCACACCGGGTGCTTCGCCCCTACCACCGAACCCGAAACGTGTCCGGCGGCCCAAACGCAAAAACGCCCGGCCCTCGCGAGGAAGGCCGGGCGCTAGAGCCCGAGGGCCGGTGCGGTTACATCCCCGCGCAGGCACGGTACTCGGCGGCCTGCGCGGCCTGGCCCGAGTTGGCCATGCTCTGGAAGAGCGCGCGGCAGACCTCCTGCACGTTCTCGCCCGCCGTCTGGCGAAGTTCGCGGGCGCGCAGGAGCGGGGCCACCGCCTGCTGGAAGATCCCCGTGCGCGTGCGCACGAGCGCGTCGATCTCTGCCTGGCGCTGCTCGCGCTGCGCCGTGCTCAGGCCCGCGCGGGCGGTGCGGAAGGCGTCTTCCTTGCGCTGGATCTCGTCGTTGATCGCCACAGCCTTGTTGATGTAGGCCGCGCCGAGGTTGTAGTAGGCGTTCGAGTTGGTGCTCGCCACCGCCGTGGCGGCGGCGAGCTGCTCGATGGCCTCGTCGAAGCGGTCGGCCTGGAGCAGGAGCGAGCCGTAGTTGTAGCGGTAGAGCGCGTTGCCCGGCTCCGCCTCGACGCGCGACCGGTACGACGCCATCGCGCGGTCGGTCTGGCCGCTCGCCACGTACGCCGAGAGCAGCTGCGTCTGGATGTCGTTGTTCTGCGGAAACATCCCGGCGGCCTGCTCGAGCACCTGCATCGACGCAGCGGCCTGGTTGGTCTGCGAGAGCAGCTGCGCGAGGAACACGTACGTCTCGGCGCTCCGCTCGCCCTTCTCAATCGCCATGCGCAGCGGCGCGATGGCGTCGGCCTGGCGGTTCAGGCGCAGGTAGGCATAAGCCCGGTTGACGTAGGCGTTGGCCGAGTCGGGCATGATGGTGCTGGCCGTCTCGAAGTAGCGCGCGGCGGTTTCGTACTTCGTCGCGTCCTGGGCGCCCGCGTTGAAGGCCTGCACGCCCTTCTGGTAGCTCTGGAGGTAGAGGTTGACGAGCCCGATGTTGGCGTTGGTGGCCATCTTCGGGTCGGCAGCGGCGACGGCGCGGTAGGCCGTGGCGGCGTCGGCGAGCATCCGCGCGCTCGCCGTCATGTCGGTCGAGGCGAGGGCCTGCTGGATGAGGATCTGCGCCTTGAGGTCGAGCGCCTCGGCGTTGTTGGGGTTCTTGACCAGCGCCGCATCGACGTTGGTCATGGCCGCCGCGTAGTCGCGGTTGCGGAGGTTGAGCTTGGCGCCCTCGACGTTGGGGTCGCTCGAACAGCCTGCGCCGGTGAGCGCGAGGCCCGCGAAGACGAGCGCGAAGACCGATAGGAGTCGCTTCATGGCGAGTCGGTAAGGATGACGGTGGGGATTGCGGCGCGCAGGGCGTCCATCAGAAAGCGGTACCGCCGCGCCTGCGTGCAAGTTCTCCGGAGAGGGTCGTCCCACGGGAACGGGATGGGAACGCCGGGAGGATAAGGGCCCCAACGGTCGCGCCGGTTGCTCCGGTATCCCGCAGAGGCGGTGGGGCCGCGTTTTTCACCTCCCTGCCGTGCATCCGCTCCTCACCGGCCTCGTCGACTACGCCGGCCTCTTTCCGCCCGCCCGCCTGCCCCTGGCCGAAGCGGCGGCCCTCTACGCCCGCCACCGCGCCCGCCCGGAGGCGCCTATGCTGGCGCGCTTCGTCGTTCCCGCCCCGCAGGCGGAAGCCCTCGGCACGCTGCTGCCCGCAGGGTTGCCCACGACGCTTGCCGCCCTCGGCACCGGCGGCGCCGACCCGGAGGCGTTCCTCGCCGCCGCTACGTCCGATTTTGCCGCGCTCCGCCGCGCCCTCGACGCCCACCGGCTTCTTGTGGTGGATGCCTACGAGGTGCGCCTGCCCGACGCTGTGCTCGCCGCGCCCACGCAGGCCACTGCGCTCCTCACGCACCTCGCCGCCGCCCGCAGGGCCCACCGCCTGCCGGACCTGCGCCTGTGCCTCGAAGTGCCCCTCACCGACGCCGGGCGCGAGCCGTGCTGCCCGTGCTCCTCGGCGCGTTTTTCGAAGCCGGGGCGGCCCTCAAGCTCCGCACGGGCGGCCTCACCGCCGACGCCTTCCCCACGCCCGGCGCCCTCGCCGCCGGGATCGCCGCCGCCCACGCCGCGCGCGTGCCGTTCAAGGCCACCGCAGGGCTGCACCACCCCGTGCGGATGTACCGCGACGAGGTGGGGGGCGTCATGCACGGCTTCCTGAACGTCTTTGGCGGCGCGTGCCTGCTCCGCGCCGGGCGCCATCGCCGCGCCCGAACTTGAAGCCGTGCTCGACGAGACCGACGCCGAGGCCTTCCGCCTGCTGCCCGAGGGCGGCTTTGCCTGGCGCGGCCGGCAGATCGGCGCGGAGGCCGTGGCCGAGGCGCGGCGCAACTTCGCCCTCAGTGTCGGCTCCTGCTCGTTCGACGAACCCGTGGACGACCTGCGGGCCCTCGGGATGCCGGTGGCGTGACGCCGCGACATTCCCGGCCCGCGTTGGAATCGTGCCCGGCGCGGTCGGGTATACGCGGCTGTTACTCTCCTGCCACCTGCTCATGGCCTTCCTCGACCTCCCCGCCGACACCCGCTTTCCGCTCGATTACCTGCCGTGGGGGGTGGTGAAGGTGCCCAAGGCCCTCCGCCCGCGCCTGGTCGTGCGCGTGGGAGACCATGTGCTCGACCTCGCCATCTTCGCGGCCACGCACGGCAAGCTGCCCGAGGCCGTCCGCCACGCGTTCACGCAGGAGACGTTCAACTGCCTCATGGGCCTCGGCCCGGACGCCTGGCGCGCCGCCCGCGCCGCGCTCATGGACTTTCTCCGCACCCCCGACGGCGACGAAGGCGCGCGCGGGCGCCTCGTGCATCGCCTCGTGGACGTCGAGCCGTGCCTGCCCGCCTGCATCGGCGACTACACGGACTTCTACTCGTCCCGCGAGCACGCCACCAACGTGGGCGTCATGTTTCGCGGCAAGGACAACGCGCTCCAGCCCAACTGGCTGCACCTGCCGGTGGGCTACCACGGGCGCGCCTCGTCCATCGTGCCGAGCGGCCACCCGGTGCGCCGCCCCCACGGGCAGCTCAAGCCCCCGGAGGGCGACCCCGTGTTTGGCCCGTCAAAGGAGCTGGATTTCGAGCTGGAGATGGGCGCCTTCATCGGCGAGGGGAACGCCCTCGGCACGCCGATTTCGGTGGATGCCGCCGAGGGGCACGTCTTCGGGCTCTGCCTGGTCAACGACTGGTCCGCCCGCGACATCCAGCGCTGGGAGTATGTGCCGCTCGGGCCGTTTCTGGGCAAGAACTTTCTCACGAGCATCGCCCCGTGGATCGTGCCGCTCGACGCGCTCGACGCCGTGCGCGTGGACGCGCCGCCGCAGGAGGGCCCGGTTCTGCCGTACCTGAACGAGCAGCGCCGCACCACCTTCAGTGTGACGCTGGAGGCGCACCTGAAGACGGCGGGGATGGACGCGCCCGCCCTGATTGCGCGGACGGACTTCCGGCACCTCTACTGGACGCTCGCGCAGCAGATCGCGCACCACACGGTGAATGGCTGCAACCTGCGCCCCGGCGACCTGCTCGCCTCCGGCACGATCTCAGGGCCGGACGCGGAGTCCTACGGCAGCCTCCTCGAACTCGCATGGAAGGGCACGAAGCCCCTCACGCTCCCCTCCGGCGAGCAGCGCGCGTGGCTGCAGGACGGCGACACGCTCACGCTCTCCGGCTACGCCACCCGCCCGGACGGGCAGCAGCTCGGCTTCGGCGAGGTCACCGGCACCGTCATGTCGGCGGAATAACGCGCACCCCATCGGCCCTCCGAATCACGCGGACCTCCGTAGTAGGGGCGCCATGCATGGCGCCCCTACCGCCCCGATGGCGCCTCGGCCCGGACCCTGACACCGTTGCATTCACGGGCAGCCCCGGGTGCCGCACTGACAGCGGCAGTGCCAGATTTTCAGCCGGTTGATGCGCGGCATCGGACAGCTTTTCCGAAAAGCGGCACTGGCATTCGGGTTGCAAAAGACGCTCGTGCCCACGATGGGCAGCATTCGTCTCAACCAACCCTGTTTCCAGCCATGACCGGTCTCGCCCGCTTTACCCCCGCCCCTGAACTGGACCGCTTCCAGCGCCAGTTCGACACGCTCGTCAACAACTTCTTCGCCCCCACCCGCCCCACCGGCAGCGACACCGCCTGGACGCCGCGTGTGGACGTGCATGAGGACGAAAACGCCTACGTGCTCCACATGGACGTGCCGGGCATCAAAAAGGACGACCTTCAGATCGACTTCCACGAGGGCACGCTCGTCGGTCTCCGGCCAGCGCAAGGCCACCGAGCGCACCGAGAACGACACGCTCGTGCGCGTCGAGCGCCGCTACGGCTCGTTCTACCGCGCCTTCACGCTGCCCAAGCAGGTGGACGCCGACAGCATCCAGGCCCGCTACGAAGACGGCGTGCTCACCGTCGTCGTGCCGAAGGCCGAGGAGTCGAAGCCGCGCCGCATCTCGGTAGGCTGATCGTTCGGCCACGTAATGGAGAGACCTGTCAGGTTCGTGAACCTGACAGGTCTTTTTCGTTATTCGGCGTACTGGTCCGGGAGGTCGTTCTCGTAGAGCACCACGTCGCCGGGGCGGAGGACGGTTTGGAGGTAATCGCGCGCGTCGAAGAGATTGCGGGCGACGTGCACCTGCTCGGCCGGGAAGCCCGCCGCGTCGAGGCCCTCGCGGATCGGCGCCGTCTGCTTCGGCCCCACGAGCACGGCGAGGTCGGCGTGGCGGGCGATGTGCTCGCCGAGCGTGCGGTTCTCCGCGTGCTGCCGCTCGCCGAGTTCCACCATGCCCGGCGTCACGATCACGCGGCGGCCCGTGGTGAACTGCCCGAGCACTTCCACGGCGCTCTGGGCGCCCACCGGGTTCGAGTTGAAGGCGTCGTCGAGGATCGTGATGCCGTTCTCGTGCCGGAGGGCGAGGCGGTGCGCGACCGGCTGAATGCGCCGCGCGGCCTGGGCAATCGCGCGGAGGCGCATCCCGAGCGCCCGGCCCACCGCCACGCCGATCAGCACGTTGAGCGCGTTGTGCGCGCCGAGCAGGGGCGTGGTGAGCGTCGCCTCCTCGCCCGTGCCTTCGTCGCGCACGGTGAGCGTCATGCCCTCCGGCCCGTAGCGCACGTCGTGCCCGGTGATGTCGCCCGCCTGCCCTGAGGCTCACGCGCAGGGTCGTTGCCCTCCACGCCGTGCATGGTCGTCACGCGTGGGTCGTCGCCGTTGAGGATGGCGGTGCCGCCGGGCTTCATGAAGCGCAGCAGGCGAGCCCTTTTCGGCGGCGATGGCCTCGATGCTGCCCATCGTTTCGAGGTGCGCCACGCCCACGCTCGTCACCACCGCGATGTCGGGGCGCGCGATCTCGCACAACTCCTCGATGTCGCCGGGGTAGCGCATCCCCATCTCCACGACCAGCACCTGATGGCTCGGGCGCAGCTTGTTGTTGACGACGAGGCACACGCCCATCGGCGTGTTGTACGACGACGGCGTGGCGAGCACGTTGAAGCGCTGCCCGAGCAGCTCCGCGATCACGAACTTGGTCGACGTCTTGCCATACGAGCCCGTGATAGCGACGACCGTGAGGTCGGTTCGGGCCTGGAGGGTGCGGCGGGCCTGGTCCTTGAATCCTTCCTGCACCTGCGCCTCCACCGGCTTGCTGAGCAGCCCCGCGAGGTATACCACGTACGGCGCGAAGAAGTCGGCCACGAGCAAGCCCGTGAGGTAGGTCAGGATACCCGGCGGCCCATCGCCCCGCCCGGCGCCCACCGCAATGAGCACCGGGATGGCGGCGAGCGCGCCCGTGGCCCACGCGAGGCGCTTCATGCGGGCCGTCCACGCGAGCGGCTTCTTCGGCCGCTCGCTCCGGTACAGGCGCGACGACGCGAAGGCGACGCTCCACAGCCCGGCAGCGATCCCCGCGCCGGTGCGCGGCCAGCCCGCAAACACGAGCGCCCAGCCGAGCACGATGAGCGCGAGGCCCACGAGGTGCGAGCGCCGCAGGATGTGCGAGCCGGTCCGCTTGCCTAGCCACGCGGCGTACTCGTTGGGCTTGTAGCCTTCGAGCTGAAAGACGTGCAAGAAATAGCGCGAGCGCCGCCCGATGCGCCACACGGCAAAGAGCGAGGCGAGCAGGACGAGGAGGAAAGTCATGAGGGTTCGTCGTTCGCTGCGCGGTCCCTTGCCGGGTTCGTCGTTCGCCGCTCGTCGTCAGAGGCGTGCGGCTGCTCCAGTTCCTTCGGGAACTCCTGCTCCAGCGTCCCCTGCACCGGCGCTTCTGACGACGAACCATCCGCAACGAACGACGAACGATCCAGGAGAAAGTGACGTGTGGCGGCCTCGAAGACGTCCATGCGGTCGAGGTAGCCGTAGTGGCCGGCGCCCTCCAGCACGACGAGCCCAGCGTCGGGGATGCGCGCGACGAGCGTGTCTACCTGGGGACGCACGATGTCGAGGTCCTGGTCGCCCCAGAGCACGAGCACGGGCACGCGGATGGAGGGAAGCTGGTCGTCGTAGAGGGCGCCGACGGTGCGCACGAACGTCTCGCGCATCGTGCCGGTGAGGCGGTTGTAGTCGGCCGAGCCGATCAGGCGCCACACGAGGCTGTGCCGGAGCCAGTCGAAGCACGCGTCGCGGAAGGGGCCCGCCGGAAGCAGGCGGAAGGGTGCCTGAAGCGTCTTTGCGAGCAGCCGCTTGGCGCGCGTCTGGGCGCTCGGCACGCGGCGTACGCCGGAGGGGCTCACGAGCACGAGCTTCGAGAAGCGGTCGGCGGTGGCCGGGTCGGTGGTGAGGTGGAGCAGGATGCGCCCGCCGTTGGAGTGGCCGATGGCGGGCAGCGGACCGGAGAGGCCGTGGGCGTCGAGGTACTGCACGACGAGCGCGGCATACTCGGGCACGCCCCAGGGCTCCGGCGGCGGGGCGGTCTGCCCGTGGCCCGGCAGGTCGAGGTTGTGGACGCGGAAGCGGTCCTTCAGCACGTCCACGACGGGGCGCATCATCGCCGCGCTCGACCCCCAGCCGTGGAGCACGAGCAGGGGCGGCGCCCCCTCGGGGCCGGCAACTTCGGCGTGCAGGCGAGACAGGTCGAACGGCAAAGCAGCAGGCGGGGAAACAGCGGGCGCACCGAAGCGCGGCGGCAGGGCCGGGCGCTTCTTGGGCCTTCGGAAACACGAGCGTACCGGCCACGTTCCTCTCAGGCCCCGCGCGACAGGTTCGCCGCCACGCAGGGCGCCCGTGCTCGCCGCGACGTCGTCTTCTACCACGTCCGCGCGGCACCCTGGCCGAGTCGGATCTGGTTGCGCGCTCGGCCACCTGCTGCTCCGGTGCGGGCGTGTGCCCGCTCTCCGGCTTTTTGCTTTCTACTCCGCGCGCCTGCCCGGCGACCGATGCAAGAGACTCCGTTTGTCGGCATCCTCGAACTGATCGGGGACAAGAAGTTCGGCTTTGTCCGCGCCTTTCAGAGCGACGTGCCCAAGGGCCCCGAGGACGCTTTTATGCCCCCCGCGCTCGTCCAGAAGTTTCGCATCCGCGATGGAAGCGTGCTCGAAGGCACCATCACGCGGGGCCGCAAGGGCGCCCCGCAGGTGTTTCGCCTCCACAAGGTGATGGGCCTGCCCCCCGAGGTGTGGGCCAAGCTCAAGCCCTTCGAGAGTGGACGCACAGTCTATCCCTATGAAAAACTAAACCTTGTCCGCTCCCCCCGCGACCTCTCGATGCGGGTGATCGACCTGGCGGTGCCGCTCGGCAAGGGGCAGCGCGCGCTCATCGTGGCGCCCCCGCGCACCGGCAAGACGACGGTGCTCAAAGACATCGCCGAGGGCATCACGCAGAACCACCCCGAGGTAGACCTGCTCTGCCTGCTCGTGGACGAGCGGCCCGAGGAGGTGACGGACTTCAAGCGCACCACGAATGCCACCATCTTCGCCTCGTCGTCGGACAAGGAGGCCGACAACCACGTCCGCGTGGCCACGATGGCGTACGAGTTCGCCCGCCGGCTCACCGAGCAGGGCCGCGACGTGGTCCTGCTGCTCGACTCGCTCACGCGCCTCGGCCGCACGTTCAACCTCTACATGGAAGGCTCGGGCCGCACCATCTCGGGCGGCCTCGACGCCCGCGCCATGACGATCCCGCGCAAGATCTTCGGCTCGGCGCGCAAGATCGAGGGCGGCGGCTCCTTCACCATCATCGCGAGCGCGCTCATCGAGACGGGCAGCCGCATGGACGAGGTGATCTTCGAGGAGTTCAAAGGCACCGGCAACGCCGAGATCGTGCTCGACCGCGAACTGGCGCTCAAGCGCATCTTCCCGGCGGTCAACCTGCGCAAGAGCGGCACGCGCAACGAAGAACTGCTCCTCGGCCCCCACACCGACCAGCAGCACCGGCTCATGCGCCTGCTCAACTCGCGCCCCCCGGCCGACAGCCTCCAGGCGCTCATCCGCCACATCCAGTCGGCGCCCACCAACGAAGCCCTCCTCGACGACCTCGTGCCGGCGCGCGAGAAGGAGGAAAAGGCCTTCGAGTGGTGAACGGCCGCCGGTGCAGCCTCGGGATAGGGTGCGCACGCGCAGGCGTTTGTCGTTGTATTTTAAGGACACGGCGGCTTTCTTTTCCCACCGTCGGTCCTGATCCATGGAGGTGACGCCTACCCTCCTTGCGGCGCTGCGGGCCCGTGAGGCCCAGCTTCGTGCCCTCTACGAGCACTCGCCCGACGCGGTGGTCGTGTTGCGGCTCGACGGCACGGTTGTGGACGCCAACCCGGCGGCGTGCCGGCTCCACAAGGTCGAGCGCGAAAAGCTCGTCGGGGGGCCGCTGCTCTCGGTTGTGCCGAGCGCGCTGCATCAGGCCGTGCTGGAGGGATTGGCCGCCCTTGTGCGCGGCGAACTCGATGTGGCCGAGACGCGGGTGCTCGACGCGGCCGGGCAGGAGATCTGCGTCGAGGTGCGGGCCGCCGAATTCAACTTCGACAATGCCCCGGCGGTGCTGCTGCAGATGCGCGACGTCACGGCGCGCAAGGCGAGCGAGCAGGTTGCCCGCGAGCACGAGCGCCTGCGCCACACGGTGGTCGAGAGCGCGCCGATCTGCCTGTTCGCCGTCGATCAAGAGGGCATCGTGACGCTGGCTGAGGGGCGGAGCCTGCTCGACCTCGGGCTTGCCCCGGAAGCCTACGTCGGGCGTCGGCTCACGCGCATCCTCTCCTCCGCGCCCCAGCTGATCGCGGCGATGGGGAAGGCCTACAGCGGCGAGGCGGCGGCCTGCAACGTCGAGGTGCGCGGGCGGCATTTCGAGGTGTTCTTTACCTCCAACGACCACGGCATCACGGGGGTGGCGAGCGACGTGACCGAACTGACCGAGGCCAAGCGGGCCGCCGAACGCCTCGGCGAAGACCTGCGCGCGCTCACGGCCTACGAGCACTCGGTCCGCGAGGAAGAGCGCGCCCGCATCTCCCGCGAGGTACACGACGTGCTCGGGCAGTCGCTCACCGCGCTCCGCATGGACACCGATCACATCGAGCGTCATCTGAGCGGCCCCCCGGAGCGGGTCCGCGAACGCCTCGCCGAGATGCGCACGCTCACCGACGAGACGATCCGCACGGTGCGCCGCATCGCGCAGGAATTGCGGCCCGTTTTGCTCGACGAGATCGGTCTTGCGGCCGCGCTCGGCTGGCAGATGCAGGAGTACGGGCGCCGGACAGGCCTGGAGGCGACCATGAGCGCCGACGAGACGATCCGCTTTACAGAGGCACAGTCCACGGCCCTCTTTCGCGTGTTTCAGGAACTGCTCACCAACGTCACGCGCCACGCGGAGGCCACGCGCGTGGAAGGGCGCCTCACCCGCGAGCACGACGAGACGGGGCGAAGCGTGGCCGTGCTCCGCGTGCGCGACAACGGGCGCGGCTTCGACCCCCAGAGCCCCCGGCCCCTCTCGCTCGGGCTCATCGGGATGCGCGAGCGCGTGCAGCCGTGGGGCGGCAGCGTCACGCACGGGAGCGCGCCGGGGCAGGGCACGCTCGTTACCGTGCGCTTGCCCCTCGGCGAGACGCCCGCCGAGGTGTAAGTTCAGGCCCCGCCTTCTTCACCCCCTCGCCCCTCGGGCCTTCCTCTTCTCCGTGCTATGTGGCGCGTACTGATTGCTGACGACCATTCCATTGTGCGACGGGGCGTGCGGGCGATCCTGGAAGAACTGCCCGACATCGAGGTGGCCGCCGAGGCCGACTCGGGCGACGCCGTGCTGGAGCTTATCCGCAGCAAGCAGGCCTTCGATGCCGCGGTCCTCGACATGCGGATGCCCGGCCCCTACGGCATCGACCTGATCCGCCTCATCAAGACCGAACGCCCGGCCCTGCCGATCCTCGTGCTCTCGATGCACCCGGCAGACCAGTACGCCGTGCGCGTGCTCAAGGCGGGCGCCTCGGGCTACCTCACGAAAGAGTCGGTGCCGGACCACCTTGTGCAGGCGCTGCGCCGCATCCTCGCGGGCTTCCGCTACGTCACGCCCGAGGTGGCCGAACTGCTCCTCACCGGCATGAACGACCCGGACGATGCGCCCCCACACGGGCGCCTCTCCGACCGGGAGTTCGAGGTGCTGCGCCTGATGGCCGATGGGCGCTCGGTCAACGAGATCGCCGGGCGGCTTGTGCTGAGCGTCAAGACGGTGAGCACCTACCGGGCGCGCGTGCTCGAAAAGCTCGGCCTCACGACCACGGCGGACCTGATCCGCTACGCCGTCGAGCACAACCTCACCAACGGCTGAGCGCCCCGCTATGCTGCGTTCCCGTCGCCTGCGGGCTGCGCTGATCGTTGCGGGGCTGCTCGCGGCCGTCGTGGGGGTGTACGCGCCCGGCCTGCACGGCGCCTACTACGGCGACGACCTGTACCTGCGGTTTGCGCACCCGGAGCGCTTGGAGCTGGCGCACTTTTTCGCGCGGGGGTCGGCCTATTTCTTCCGCCCGCTCGACCACGCGTACCTCGCCCGTGTGCAGGCGGCGGTGGGCGGCGAGACGGGCCCGATCCACGCGCTGGCCCTAGCGTATCACCTGGCCGTCGGCGCGCTCACGTATGCGTTCGGGCGGGCGCTGCGCCTCGGGCGGGGCGTGAGCGGCGTTGGGGCGGCGTTTGTGCTGCTCCACGAGGCCGCGCCCTACGGCGTGGCAGGCGTCGATACGCTCTCCCAGCTTGGCAGCACAGCGTGGGGCATGCTCGCGCTCGTGCTGCTCGTGCGCGCGCAGCGGGGACCGGCGGCGGGGCGCGCCTGGGCAGGCGTGGGGGCACTGGGCGCCTTTGCGCTCGCGCTGCTCTACAAGGAAACCGCAGCGGCCTACCTGCCTCTGGCCGGGGTGCTCGCGCTCGCCTGCGCCGCGCCCGCCGCGCCGCTCGACCGGGCCGTGTGGGGGGCATCGCTACTTCGAGCTGTGCGCGTCGTATTGCCGTTTGCGGTGCTCTTCGGCGTCTACCTCGCGGTGCGGGCCCACGCCATCACGGCCACGCTCGCCTTTAACGCCGAGGATCGCTATGGCCTGCACGTAGGCCTGAACGTGCCGAAGAACCTGGCGCAGTTTGCGGCCGCCGCGCTGCTCACCGGCTCCACCGTGCAGGCCTACCTCGACGCGCAGGCCCACGCGTGGGGCCGCCTCGCGCTCGTAGGGGTGGGCACGGCGGCGTTTGCGGGGGCCGTGGCGTGGGGGCTGTGGCGGGCGCGGGCGGCGTGGAAGCCGGTCGTGCTGCTTGGCGTGCTCGCCCTCGGGGCGTGCTTTCCGGCGGCGCTGCTGAACCAGGTGAGTGAACTGTACACGTACACGGCCCTCCCCTTTGCGGGCCTGCTCGTCGGTATCGCGGGGGAGGCGCTGGGGCGACGGGCAGGGCGCACACGTCGGGCGGCGCTGTCGGTAGGTGCACTCGTGCTCGTGCTCGTTCACCTGGGCGCGGCGCGGCAGAAGGTAGCGCTCATGCAGGCACGGGGCGAAGAGGCCCGGCGCCTGCTGGCGGCCGTCGTGCCCACCGCGCGCGCGCTGCCGCCCGGCGGACGCCTCGTGCTGCGCAACGCCGCCGAAGGCGTCCGGTATTCGGTCTTCATCCTGCCCGGCTTCGAGGTGCTGCACTGGGGCGAGCCGGGCATCGTCGTCCTCGCCGGTCGCCCCGACGTCACCGTCGTCTTTGCCGATCCGGCCCCGGTGACTGCCGGACCTGCGCCGGACGCCGACGTCACGCTCGTCTACGACGGCGGGCAGATCGTGCCGCTCGTGGGAAAGGACGGCGCGGCGCGTCCGTAGGCGCGCCTACATCAGCCCGCGCTCGGCGAGGCTCGTGTAGGTGCCACCGGCAATGATCACATGGTCGTGGACGGGGATGCCCATGAGCCGCCCGGCTTCGACGAGTTGTTTGGTCACGCGCACGTCCTCGCGCGAGGGCTCGGGGTTGCCGCTCGGGTGGTTGTGCAGGCAGATCACGCCCGCCGCGTTCTCCAGGAGCGCCCGCCGAAACACCGCGCGCGGCTCGACGATGCTCGCCGCGAGGCCACCCGCCGTGAGGTCGTAGTCGCCCACGATGATGTTGGCGGTGTTGAGCAGGACCACCTTGAACACCTCCTGCTTGAGGTCGCGCAGGTGCGGCCCGTAGACCGCCGCGACGCTCTCGGGGCCGGTCACCTGCGTGCGCGGGGCGGTGGCGCGGGCCGCTTCCACGCGCCGCCCGATCTCGAAGGCGGCCACGAGCTGCACCGCCTTGGCCGGGCCGATGCCGGTGATGCGCGTGAGCTCTTTCAGGTCGCGCTGCGCGAGGCGGTGCAGGCTCGGCCACGCGCGCAGGAGGGCCTGCCCGAGGCCGAGCGCCGAGACGGGCCCGCGCTTCGTCATGGTCCCGCTGCCGAAGATGAGGGCCACGAGTTCGGCATCCGACAGGGCCGGGGCGCCGCGTGCGAGGAGCTTTTCGCGGGGCCGGTCGCCCTCGTGCCACGCGTGCATGGGCGCGTGGTAGTTGACGTCGGGCTCGCAGGCAGGTTCGAGGGGATCGGCGGGCATGGCGCGGCGGGTATGCAGGCACAGACGCACGGGGCGCGGGCGCATACCCTCGGGCGGCACAAAAAAGTGCGGGTCGGCTCCGAACAACAGAGCCGACCCGCGCGGTGCCTGTCAGGCAATTACATGCGAGGCACCATCCGGAGCCCTATCGCACCACCACGAGGCGCTGCGTCTCGACGCGCCCGCCTGCTTCGAGGCGGCTCACGTAGGTGCCCGGCGCAAGCCCGGCCACGTCGAGCGTCGCGGTGTGCGTGCCGGCGGCCTGCTCGCCGTCGGCGAGGCGGGCGACCTCGCGGCCCAGAGCGTCGAAGACGGTGAGGCGCACGCGCGCTGGCCTCGGGGAGCGAGAAGCGCAGCGTGGCGCTGGTGCGCGCCGGGTTCGGGAACGGCGCCGAGAACGTGAGCGCGCCCGGGGCGAGCGTCGTGCTCGTTGCAGTTCTGCGCGAGCGCCGGGACCGTGGACGAGGTGCCCGAGCCGTAGCCGAGCGCAGCGGCGATGTCGCCCGAGCGGAAGGCGTTCATCGCGGCGAGCGCCGAGACGGCGTAGGCCCCGCGCGTGACCGTGGTGGCCGGGTTGAACGTCGCCGTGATGGTGGGCGTGGCGTCATACGGCCCCTGCGTGAGCACGTACCGCGCGTTCATCAGGCCGAGGTCGAGCGCGAGCTGGACGTAGCCCTTGAGGTCGGCGGCGATGCTGCCGGCGTCGGTGATCCGGGCCGACTGGTTGCCGTAGTTGGCGGCCATCGTCTTGGCACCGCTGGCAAAGTCGGCGTTGAGCTTTTCGGCCGGGCCCTGCAGGCCGAGGCTCTGCACGAGCGTGTAGGCGAGGTCGGCGCGCGTGACGGCGGCGCCCGGGTTGTAGCTGCCGCTGGCCCGCACGACCGGCTTGGTGGTCTGGAAGCGGTCGCGGAGCGCGCCGCCGCGCGAGATCACGCCCTCGGCGTAGTAGGCGAGCGGTCCCTTGACGTCGCCGAAGGTGAAGCCGCCCGTGAGGGGCAGGTTCTGGCGGATGCCAAGGCCCATCATCGCGTACTGCGCGAGCGCCTCCCGCGTGAGGGCGTCGGCCGGCTTGAACTTGCCGTTCGAGAGCCCGTCGAGCAGCCGGTGCGACACGCCCGCTTCGATGGCGCCGCGCGCCGGGTCGTTCGCGATGTCGTTGAGGCCGCTGTAGCCGCCCGAGAGGGTGAACGAGATCGTGCCCTCGACCGTGCCGGGAAGCGCGTAGCCGTTCGTCACGCCCAGCGGGTCGACGTTGTTGCCGGAGACGAAGCCGATGCCGCCTGCGGTGAGCTTCCAGGTGCCGGGCACGCCGGGCGCCGAAATCGCGATCGTCGGAGCCGAGCGCCGGCAGGGCGATGGCCGAGCCGTACGAGTTGCCGTTGGGGTCGGTCAGGCGGATCGCGACCGTGTTGGCGTCCACCGTGGCGCGCGCCGAGACCACCGCCACGCCGGCGCCGACCTGGAACGTGAACTCATCGCGGGCGCCGACCACGTTGAAGTCGACCGAGAAGGGAAACGAGGCGCCCGGGTTGAGGAGCGCGTTGGCGTTGAAGGCTTTGCCGGCCGAGACGGTCGTGCCAAAGTCGGTGCGGCGCCCGAGGGCCATCACAACGGCGTCGTAGGCGTTGATGTAGCCGGCGCCCACCTCCCAGCTTTCGTGGCCGGGCATGTTGGTGGCGGTGGCCTTGAGGATGCGCTTCACGTCGTCCGGCTGGAGGGCCGGGTTGGCCTCCAGCACGAGCGCCGTGATGCCCGCCGCAATCGGCGTCGCCATCGAGGTGCCGTCGGAGTGCGTGTAGAACGGGATCTGGCCGGCGGGCAGCTCCGCGTCGGCTTCGGCTTCGAGCAGGGGAAGCGCGCCCGGTGTTGGCGCGCGTCGAGACGATGCGCACGCCGGGCGAGACGATGGTGGGCTCGTTCACCCACGTCCACGGCTGGCCATCCGGGCGTCGTGAAGGTGCCTGTCTGGCCGCGCTTGCCGCGCGACGAGAAACTGGCCAGGCGCCCGAGCTTGTCGCCCGCGCCGACCGAGACCACCCACGGCGCCACGGCGTACGGGTTGTGCGTGTCCTCGCCCGGCCCGGAGTTGCCCGCCGCGAAGAGCACCGTGATGCCGCGCTGGTACGCCGCGTAGGTGGCGTAGTTGATCGGGTCGTTGGGGTCGAAGGCGCCCGAGGAGCCCCACGAGTTGGTGATCACGCGGATCGGTGCGTGGCGCGCATCGGTCTGGTGCGTGATGGCGTAGTCGAAGCCGCCGATGCCGTCGAGGATGAGCAGCACCGCCCCCGATCCGTAGCCGACGAGGTCGGCGCCGGGGGCCATGCCCGCGTGCTGCCCGCCGCTCTGCGCGCCCGTGCCGCCCACGCTGCCGGCCACGTGCGTGCCGTGGCCCGAGGAGATGTCGGTGTTCGGCACGCCCTCGGTGTACGTCACCGGCAGGATGCCCGAGTAGGCGTAGAGGTTCGTCAAGCCGGTCACGTTGGCCTTGAGGTGGTCGCCGTACTTGAGGTCGGGGTGCGTGCCGTCCACGCCCGAGTCGTTGATGAGCACCGAGAGGCCCTTGCCCGAGAACGGCAGGCCCTGCGCGGTGCGCAGGCGGCTATCGGTGCGCAGGCGCTCGACGCCGGTCAGGTGGCGGGCGTCGTAGTTGAAGTACTGGAGGCGCTTGTTCGGGTACACCGAGCGGACGCCCGCGAGCGTGCCGATGGCGCGGATCTGCGAGGCCGTCGCCACGACGCCCATGATGGGCAGCGACTGGAACGTGAGGCCCTGCGTGACGCCGAGGCCCGACACGGCGAGCCGCTGCGCCGGGGTCACCGGGCCTGTGCCGTCGAACGTGACGACGACCACGGCCTGGTCGGTGGGGCCCATGCGGGCCACCTGATCGGCGAGGCCGCCAAAGAGGTGGTTCGTCTGGCCAAAGGCCACAGGCACGAGCGCCAGTGTGGCAAGGAGAACGCCGAAGCGGTGTTTCATGACGGAACGGAAATGGGGTGCGGGCCTGATCGGCCCGGAGGCGGTTGACCCTCCCAACATCCCGAATTCCACACGGCGGCCCTATCGGACAAACCCGCAACGTGCCCTTCCCCTACGCCCCGCCTTCCTGTCGGTCATCGTCTGACACCGGCATCGGCTTCGTTACAAGTGCCCGTGGCTACGCCGGCGCCTCCGGACGCGCCGGGCCTGCCGCAAGCGTGAAGCTGAACGTGGTGCCTTCCCCCAGCGTGCTCGCCACGGCGAGGCGGCTCTCGTGGGCCGCGAGGATGTGCTTGACGATGGCCAGGCCAAGCCCGGTGCCGCCGACCTCGCGCGAGCGGTGCTTGTCGGCGCGGTAAAAGCGCTCGGTGAGGCGCGGCAGGTGCTCGGGGGCGATGCCGGGGCCGGTATCGCGGACGGTTACGCAGAGCCGCCCGTCTGGCGCCTCGGTGAGCGTCACCTCGACGCGCCCGCCCGGCCGGTTGTACTTGACCCCATTGTCCACGAGGTTGGTCACGACCTGCCGGATCCGCTCGCGGTCGCCGAGGGCCGGGGGCAGGGCCTCGCCGCCTGTGGCGCACGAGCGTCACGCCGCGCGCCTCGGCGGCGGGTTCGAGCGCTTCGAGCGTCTCGTCTACCGCGCGGACAAGGCGGAACGGGGCGGGCCGCATCTGCAACTCGCCGGTTTCGATCCGCGCGATCTCGGTCAGGTCGCGCGTGAGGGCGGCGAGGCGGGTGGTGTTGCGGAGGATCTTCTCGACGAACGTGTGGCGCACGCGCTCGTCGTCGAGGGCGCCGTCGAGGAGGGTTTCGGCAAAGCCCTGCACGGCGAAGATGGGCGTCTTGAGTTCGTGCGAGACGTCGCCGAGAAACTCGCGCCGGTAGTGCTCCATCCGGCGGAGTTCGCGCAGTTCGGTCTGGAGCGCCTCGCCGGTGCGGTAGACGTCCCACGCCAGCCGGTCGAACTCGTCGCGCGCGGGCGCAGGCGGCGCCTCGGCGCGGGCGAGGGGCGTCGTGCGCAGCGCGTCGAGCGCGGCGTGGATGCGGGCGAGACGCCGCACCTGCACGGCGACGCTCGCGTAGGCGGTAACCCCGGCGCCGAGCGTAAGAACCGCGAGAGCGACGCCGCCCAGCCCCGCGAGCAGCCCGAGCGCAGCGACAGCCCCCGCCACCGGAAGGGCTACGCGCAGGGCAAGGCGGCTCGGGCGAAGCATGGGGAGGTGGGCGAAAGGCGTTGTTGAGGGTTCGTCGTTCGTGGTTGGTCGTCAGAAAAAGAGGAGGGTCAAGCACCTCGGGCCACGAACCAACCACGAACGAGCGCCCTGCGCCTCCACAAAGGCTTGACCGCAGCAGGCTCTCAAGCGAAAGCACACACGATGCTCCGCGCGCTACGCATACAGGTCCGAGAGGTCGGCGCGGGCGAGGTCTACGAGAAAGGCGCCGAGGCGCGCGGCCACGTCTTGCACAAAGCGGGCGCCCTTCTCCGGCGTCGCGGCGGCGGGGTTGCCCACGCCCGTATCGTCGGTCACGGAGGGCCAGTGGCGCGGGGCCCACGCCCAGCCGTTGCGGAGCGCCTCGATGCGGAAGCGGCGCGCGTGCCCCGGCCCGGCCTCCTCCAGGGGACGCACGAGGTGCGGGGCCACATACTGGAGCGCGGCTGTTTCGAGTTCGCCCGCGTGGTCGCCCGGTTCGTCGAAGCAGGCGCGTCCGTCGCACATCGTCCACCAGTTGACGGTGCAGAGAAAGACCGGCGTGTGGGGCTGCAACTCGCGGATGATCTGCCGGAAGTCGTTGCCCCCGTGGGCGTTCACGAGCACGAGCGCGGCCACGCCGTGGGGCTCCAGACTCTGCACGAGGTCGCGCAGCACCGCCGCCTGCGTGCTCGGGTTCAGGTTGAGGCAGATCGGCACGTCGCGCTGGCCCGTCTGCACGCCGAAGGGCAGGGCGGGCAGCACCGTTACCCGCGCGCCCGCCTCGGTGGCCTGCCGGGCGGCCTCCTCGGCGACGTGCGTGGCGAGGTAGGTGTCGGTGCCGTGGGGCAGGTGGTAGTTGTGGGCCTCGGTGGCGCCCCACGGCAGCACGGCCACGCGGTAGGGCGCGGCTTTGACTTCGGGGTAGGTGCTTTCGGCGAGGACGTAGGGGCGGGCGGGCATGGACAGGGCAGTGGCGGACGGCGGGCGAGGCGGTAATATCCGGCATGGTGCCCTCTCCGACGATTTTCTACGTGCTCGCCCTGCTCGGGGCTGCGGTGTCGGCGGCGAGCGGCGCGCTTGCGGCGGGACGCAAGGGCTTCGACTGGATCGGCGTGGCGGTGCTCGCGGTGGCGACGGCCCTCGGCGGCGGCACCATCCGGGACGTGCTGCTCGACCGGCATCCGGTGTTCTGGATCGCCAACCCCGTGCAACTCGGGGTCGCCCTCGGCGCGGCGGCGCTCACGCTCCTCTACGTCCGCTACCGGCGCCCCCCGTGGTCGGCGCTGCTTGTCGCCGACGCCCTCGGGCTGGCCTTTTTCGCCATCAACGGCGCCGGGATTGCGGAGGCGCGGGGGATGCCGGGGCTCGTGGTGGTGGTGATGGGGGTGCTCACGGGCACGGCCGGCGGGGTCGTGCGCGATGTGCTGAGCGCCGAGGTGCCGCTGCTCTTCCGGCGCACCGAAACGCTCTACGCCACCGCCGCCATCGCGGGGATCGTAGGCTACCTCGGCCTCCAGGCGCTCGGGGTAGACCGCTCTGTCGCCGCGCTCATTGGCATGGGGGTGGTTGCCGGGCTCCGGCTGGCGGCCATCTTCTGGCGCCTGCGCCTGCCGGCCTTTCAACTCCCGGCTGACGAGTAGCGGGCGACCTTCGGCCCCGCTCATACCAACGCCGGTCGCATGGTGAGGGAGCGCCGGGTTGATCATGGATCATAGTCAGAGACGCCCAAAGGCGCCTTCTGGCCATATCCAGATCCATCATCCATATCCGAAAGCGCCCCCCGTGCACTTGGCACCGTCCGCCCCCCGCTGGCCACCGATGTAGGGCGAGGCGAGCACCCGTTGCGCGCGAACCCCTCCGGAGCGTCGTCCCTGTCCACTCTTTCATGTTGTGCAGATGCTATAAAATGCTGCGAATGTAGCACGCCGGCGGGAAGCCTGCCATCGGAGACGGATCGGGGCCGGACACGAGGCGTCAGCGCACTTCTTCGATGCTGGAGGTGCCGCTGCCGGTTCCGCCCTCGGTCCAGCGCCACTGCTCGTGATAGCGGAGGCGTCCGTCGGCAAGCACCTCGGGCGTCGAGCGGGAGCGGCCGGCGCGCAACTCGCCGGTGTCGCTGACGTGGTGGTAGCGCACGTTGAGCGTTCCATTGGGCGCCATCGTGGCCACGAGCGTGCCCTGCTGCACGCCGCCGCCCGCGTAGAGCGCCCAGACGACGTTGCCGCGCTGGCGGTAGTGGAACAGGGTGTCGCCCGTAACATCGCCGCCGGGGGAGGTGGCGCAGAGGCGGAAGCGGAGGCCGTCGAGGTTGTGCACGGCGAAAGCAGGATGGGGGACGGCAAGGTAGGGCCGCAGTATCATGCAGGCGAACACTTGTCCGCCCCTTGCCTGCTCATGCCCGAGATGCCGCTGATGCCCGTCGCCTTCGGTGACCTCGACTTCGAACTCGACGCCACGCGCCGCGTCCTCGCCCGCGTGCCCGCCGACCAGTTCGACTGGCGCCCGCACCCTAAATCGTGGCCCCTTGGGTCGCTCGCCGCGCACGTGGCGCAGCTGCCGCTGTGGAGCGCCATCACCATCCGGCAGGACGTGCTCGACCTCGCCACGCTCCCGTCCACGCGCGAGCTGCCCGCCGACACCGACGCGCTCCTGGCCGTCTTCGACGGTCATGTGGCCGAACTGCGCGCGGTGCTCGCCGAGACGCCGGAGCCCGACCTGGCGGCGACGTGGACGCTCCAGGCGGGCGGCCACACGCTCTCCCAGATGCCGCGCGGGGCGATGCTGCGCACGATGTGCGTGAGCCACCTCGTCCACCACCGCGCGCAGCTCGGCGTCTACCTGCGCCTGCTCGACGTGCCGCTCCCGGCCATCTACGGCCCCAGCGCCGACGAGCAGCCCGGCGCATGACCCGCGTCCACCTCCGCCCAGCCACGCCTGCGGACGTGCCGCTCGTCCGCGCCTTCATCGAAGGGCTCGCCGACTACGAGCGCCTCCGCCACGAGTGCCACGCCACCGAGGCGGCGCTCCACGAGCACCTGTTCGGGCCGCATCCTGCCGCCGAGGTCGTCCTCGCGGAGCTTGACACCGCCGATGGGCGCGTGCCGGCCGGGTTCGCGCTCTTCTTCCGCTCGTTCTCGACGTTCCTCGCGCGCCCGGGCCTGTACCTCGAAGACCTGTTCGTGCGCCCCGAATTTCGCGGGCAGGGCGTGGGCAAGGCCCTGCTCGTCCACCTCGCCGGGCTGTGCGTGGCGCGCGGCTACGGGCGCTTCGAGTGGAGCGTGCTGGATTGGAACGCCCCCGCCATCGGCTTCTACCGCAAGCTCGGGGCCGTCCCGATGGACGAGTGGACGGTGATGCGCGTCACCGGCGATGCGCTCGAACGGCTGGCCAGCGGGGAGCCGGGCGCATGAGGCCGCTCGGACGGGCGCTCAGAACAGCTTCTTGCCGAACACGATGACGACGATGCCGACGAGCGCCGACACGACGACGAGGCTGAAGCAGACGTAGGCGCCGAGGCGCCCGAGGGTGCTCGGCGGGGCTACGCTTGTGCCATCGGGCGCGGCGGTGCCGAGGCTCCGCAGGCCGAGCGCAAAGAGCGCTGGCAGCCCGGCGCCGAGCAGCAGGCCCACCGACGTCACGTTCCAGAGGGCGCGCAGCGAGTGCAGCAGAAGGTCCATCAGAGGGGGGGGCGGGCGTGGGCGCGGCTCTCCGGGGTTTCCACGAGGGGCCGCTTGTCGGTGAGCAGGGCCCCGCCGGCAAGCTCATCGTCGACGACGTGCTGCACCTGCTGGATCACGCGGTCCACCCACTCTTCGTTGACATTTTCGGAGGAGACGGGCGCTTTGCGGGAGTGCAGGAAAATCCAGAGGGAGGCGCCGATGAGCACCAGCAGCATCACTCCCACGCCGAGCGCCCCCCCGATCAGGTGGGCGAGGTACCAGGACACGGCCCCGGCGAGGGCGGCGGCGGGCAGCGTGATCACCCACGCCATGACCATGCGCGCGGCCAGGCCCCAGCGCACCTCCGCGCCACGCCGCCCCAGGCCGGTGCCGAGGATCGAGCCCGTGGCGACGTGGGTGGTGGAGAGGGCCATGCCGAGGTGGCTCGACGAGAGGATGATCGCAGCTGAGGCCGATTCGGCGGCCATGCCCTGCGGCGGCGAGATCTCGACGAGTCCCTTGCCGAGCGTACGGATGATGCGCCAGCCGCCCATGTAGGTGCCAAGGCCAATGGCGAGCGCGCACGCCGCCTTGACCCAGAAGGGAACGGCGGTGGTGTCCGTCCAGGACCCGTAGGCGATGAGCGCAAGCGTGATCACGCCCATCGTCTTCTGCGCGTCGTTGGTGCCATGCGCGAGCGAGACGAGCGACGCCGATCCGATCTGCCCCCAGCGGAAGCCGTCGTTGCGCCGCCCCTCCGGCACGCGCGCGGCGATCCGGTAGATGAGCGCCGTTCCCACCGCCGCGACGAACCCTGCCACGAGCGGCGCGGCCACGGCCGGAATCACGACCCCTTCGAGCACGCCCTTCCACTTTACGCCGTCGAGCCCGAGCGCGGCAATGGACGCGCCGATGAGCCCGCCGAAGAGCGCATGGGAGGAACTCGACGGCAGGCCAAAGAGCCAGGTGAGCAGGTTCCACAGGATGGCCCCGACAAGCCCGGCAAACACCACCGTGAGAATGGGCGCCCCCATCAGGGCGGCAATCGGCGTGCCATCGGCTCCCTGGATGTTGACGACCTTGTTGCTCACCGTGAGCGCCACCTCGATGGACAGAAACGCCCCGAGGAGGTTGAGCACCGCCGAGAGGGCCACCGCCGCGCGCGGGCGGAGCGCCCCGGTGGCAATGGTGGTCGCCATCGCGTTGGCCGTGTCATGGAACCCGTTCGTAAAGTCGAACGCGAGCGCCGTCACGACCACGGTGACGAGGATGAAGAGGGGTTCGGTCATGAGGACGCGTGAACAGCGGGGGTTGAGGGCCCGATCCCCTCGGAGGGACGTCGCAGGCGGAAGGTAAGGAGGGGCACGCCTCTGCCACGCCCGGTGCGCGGATACCGCGCGTCTCGCCGTGGGTGCCCGCGCCACCGTGCAAAGCCGGGCGCACAGACGTTGAAATCTGCGCGCACCCGAGGTCGGTCCGAACCGACGCTGTCGGTCTGTCCTGCGCCCTCGCTTTCGCCGCCCCTACTACTACACCGATGGGGCGAGCCTGCCCGTCGAGTTGACCGCCTTCTCGGCCACCACTGACGGCCCCACGGTGCATCTGGCCTGGACGACCGTCTCGGAGACCAACAACGGCGGCTTGCATGTCGAGCAGGCCACCACCCCCACGCGGAGCAGTGGCACGAGGTCGCCTTCGTGCCCGGCCACGGCACCACCGCCGAGCCGAGCCATTACGCCTGCAGCATCGCCGATCTGGCGCCGGGGCGCTTCCGTTTCCGGTTGCGCCAGGTGGACTTCGACGGCGTGGCCAGCTACAGCGCGGCCGTCGAACTCTCGGTGGCCATGACCCAGCGCTGCCACGCTCTCGGTGCGCGGCCCGCGCGTGTACGTGGCCGTGCGCACGCCGCAGGAGCTGCGCGTGGAGTTGTTCAACGTGCTCGGTCAGCGTGTGGGGGTGCTCTACGCGGGCGAGGCGATCACGGTGCTGTTGCCGTCGGCGTGGGCGGCGGGCACGTACGTGGTGCGCCTGCGCGTGGCCCAGTTGCACCAGAGCGCGGCGGTGGGCAGCATGAACGGGGGCGCTTCCTGCGCGGGGGGCACTTCTCTGGCCCCTCACGCAGCAACGGCCTGGGACAGCGTTCCATGCTGGAAGGGGCGCGCGTTGCCTGCTGCCGCTCGCTGTCGTACCCTGCTGATCCAGGGCGTGTTGCCCAGATCTCACAGCGCCCTTTTCTGGGGAGAGGGCGCCCCCTCTTCGACCGAAGACAGACGCGATGCAACGGGCCACAACGCTCCTTCTCACCTTCATGATCGGGGCGTTTGCTCCGAACCTGCTTCGGGGGCAGCAAGCCTCTGCGGCGCGTCCGCGCGTGCTCTTCATCGGCAACAGCTTCACCTACGGAGGCGGGTCGGCGGTGCGCTTCTACCGCGCCAGCTCCGTCGTGGACCTCAACGACGAAGGGATCGGGGGCGTGCCAGCGCTCTTCAAGGTGTTCGCCGACCAGGCCGGGCTGGCCTACGACGTGTCCCTTGAGACGCGGGGCGGGAGTGGCCTCGAGTACCATATCGAGCAGAAGCAGCGCGAGATCGGCAGCCAGGCGTGGGATGCTGTTGTCGTGCAGGGGCAGAGCACGCTCGACCTCGCGCGGCCCGGAGATCCGGCGAAGCTGGTCCGCACCACGCGGCAACTGGCCGAACTGCTGCGCGTGGGCCATCCCGACGTCGCGATCTACCTCATGGCCACATGGACGCGGGCGGACCTGACGTACCGGCCGGGGAGCCCTTGGTCCGGTCAGCCGGTCGAGGCGATGGCGCGTGACGTGCGGGCGGGCTACAGCCTGGCTGCTGCGGGCGTGCCGTCGATCCGCGCGGTGATCCCCGTCGGGGAGGCGTGGGCGCGGGCCATGCAATCGGGCGTGGCGGACGCGAATCCGTACGACGGGGTGCAGGACGGGCAGGTGGACCTGTGGACGCATGACCACTACCATGCGAGCACGTACGGGTATTATCTGGAGGCGCTGGTGGTGTTTGGCGCGCTCACCGGGCGGGACCCACGCGCGCTCGGGGACGTGGAGTGCGCAGCGTTCGAGTTGGGGCTCTCGCGGGCACAGGCACGGGCGCTGCAGCAGGTGGCCTTCGACGAACTCGTGAGCGCTGGCATGGTGACGGCCGCTCCCCGCGACGTGCCGGCCTCGGCCGCTCCTGATCGGTGCGCGCGCCCGTGAGTAGGGGCGAGGGGCGGTGGACGACGGAGAACGGTGGTAGCGCCGCCGCCCGAGCGGCGGGTGTTTGCGCTAGAGCGGGCGCGCGGGGCGACGGTGGCCGAGACTGAACGGGCGTGGTGGGGCGCGCGACGCGTGCGGGATCGTCGCGGCGGGCGTGGAGAACAGCGGCGTGGTGGACGTGCTGGAGGACGCGACCGTGCACGGGAGCCCGAAGCAGAGGCGGCGGGCGTGCAGCGCGTGGGGCTGGGGCGCCTCAGAGACGATGCGCTTCGGGCGCGGCGTGCTGACGCGGCTGGGGGGCGCGCCTGGACGCTTCCGGGCGTGCCTTGCTGGTAGGTTCGGTCTGGCCGTGCGGCGTGTAGTACGCCGTGGGCAATTATCGAACCAGCCCGCCGAGCGAGTTGCTGGCGCTGATGACGGGCCGGAACGCGGTGGGCAGGGGTAAAAACGAAGGCGCCGCCCTCCGGGGGGAGAGCGGCGCCTTGCTTATCGGGAGCAATGTCCCGTGGGGCGGTCCGGACGGGACTCGAACCCGCGACCTCCGCCGTGACAGGGCGGCATTCTAACCAACTGAACTACCGGACCAGCACCTAGCATTTCTGCCGGGCTCGCATGATACGGACCACCGGCCCCCATGGGCAAGGCAGGGCGCCGGGCAGGCTGTGAAGACTCTACGATCCTGGCCACCACCGCCCCTGACCCCGGCTTAGGGCATGTGTTCAGGCCTTGTTACGACAACCCCGTCTTCACTATGTTCACGCTTGGCCATGCGTCCTCACTCAGGGCATTGCGGCCTGTTGTAAGCGCTTTTCTCCCCGCTCCGATGATTCGTCGGCTTCTGCTCGCGCTCCTGCCGCTAGCCTTGTTCGCCCCCGCCGCGCTTGCCCAGACGGGCAAAATCGCCGGCCGCGTCCTCGACACCACCGGCGAACCCTTGCCCGGCGTCAACATCCTCGTCGATGGCTCGACGCGCGGCGCGGCCGCCGATGCCGACGGCTACTACACCATCCTCGGCGTGCCGCCGGGCACCTACCGCCTCCGCGCGACGCTGCTCGGCTACGCCCCGGCGCTCATCCAGAACGTCGTTGTGAGCGTCGGGCAGACGACGACGATCAACATCCGGATGCGCGAGGAGGATGTGGAAGGGCAGGAGGTGACGGTGACCGCCGAGCGGCCCGTCGTGGAGTTGGACGTCGCCTCGTCGCGCGCCAACATCTCGGCCGAGCAGATCGAACGCCTGCCGGTGTCGAGCGTGGTCGGCGCGGTGGGGCTGCAGGCAGGCGTCGAGGGCACGAGCGTGCGCGGGTCGTCGTCGAACGAGTTGCAGTTCAATGTCAACGGCCTCACGCTGCGCGACGAGCGCACGGGCACGGCCTACACGTCGGTGCCGATCTCGTCGGTGCAGGCGGTACAGGTGGTGACGGGCGGCTTCAACGCCGAGTACGGCAACGTCCGCTCGGGGGTGATCAACGTCGAGACCAAAGAGGGCCGCCGCGACCGCTACGAAGTGACGGGCGTGCTGCGCTACAGCCCGGCCACCGGCAAGAGCTTCGACCAGCAGGCCAATGATCTCGACGCCTACTGGATTCGCCCCTTCACCGACCCGCAGGTGGCCTTCGTGGGCACCAAGAACGGCGGCTGGGACCAGTACACGCAGGAGGCCTATCCGGAATTTGCCGGCTGGATCTCGCTCTCCGAGAAGCTCCTCACCGACGCCGATCCGAAGAACGACATGACGCCGGAGGCGCTCTACCAGGCGTTCCTCTACCAGCACCGCAAGTCGTTCGACATCACGAAGCCCGACTACAACGCCGACATCGGCGTGGGCGGGCCGGTGCCGTTTCTGAGCCGCTTCGGCGGCACGCGCTTCTACGGCGCCTACCGGCGCGACCAGTCGATGTACCTCATTCCGCTTGCCACCGACCGGTTCTGCGCAGGAGACGCTTCACGGGCAAGGTGACGACGAACGTGACGAACCGCGTCAAGCTGAGCCTGGAGACGCTCTACGGCACCGTGCGCGGCACGGCCTCCTCGCGTGAGGGGCAGCCCGGCGTGTTCTCGGCCACCGGCATGGCGGGCTCGCTCACCAACGTGTCGTTCATCGACTCGCGCCTCTTCAGCGACTCGTACTGGACGCCCACCCGCACGCGCGACTTCATGCTCGGCGCCAAGCTCTCGCACGCGCTCACCAACACGAGCCTCTACGAACTCCGCGCCACGCGCTACGCGTCGTTCTACGACACCAACCCGGGCCGCCTGCGCGACACGACGAAGGTGGTCTTCTTCGGCGGCGTCGGCTTCGACGAAGGCCCCTTCGGCTTCCAGCCCAACCCGTCCAACGGCGTCGATGGGATGCGCATGGGCGTGGGCATGTCGAACAGCCGCGACACGAGCCGCACGGCGGCCTACAACTTCAAGTTCGACTACACGAACCAGCTCAACCGCGCCGTCGAGTTCAAGACGGGCGCCGAGTACAACCTCACCGAGAGCGACATCAACTTCGGTTCGTACGACGCCTACCTCCCGTCGAGCAACTTCAACACGCGCTGGGACCGCAACCCGACGCGCCTGGCCGTCTACGGGCAGACGAAGCTCGAATACCAGGGCATCATTGCCAACCTGGGCGTGCGCGTCGACCAGAGCCATGCCGGCGGCACGTGGTACGACTACGACTCGTTCTCGTCGGTTTTCGCCAGCTACGCGCGCCTCGACACGGCCCAGCAGGCGAACACAAAGCGCCTCTGGTCGGTCTCGCCGCGCCTCGGGGTGAGCTTCCCGATCACGCGCGCGAGCAAGCTGTTCGTCAACTACGGGCACTTCCGCTCGATGCCCTCGCCGAACGACCTCTACCAGGTGCGCTACTTCGCGCAGTCGCAGCAGGTGTCGTTCATCGCCAACCCGAACGCGCCCCTTCCCAAGACGATTGCCTACGAGCTTGGCTTCGAGCAGGCGTTGCTGCGCGACTTTCTGCTGCGCGTGACGGGCTACTACAAGAACACGTTCTTCGAGCCGCTCGACGTCACCTACAACGGCATCCAGGGCGGGATTACGTACGGGCAGAGCGAGCCCAACGGCTATGCCGACACGCGGGGCTTCGAGTTCACGTTCGAGAAGCGGCGCGGGCGGGTGCTCAACTTCCTGCTCAACTACACCTACATGGTGCGCACGAGCGGGCGCTTCGGCACGCCGAGCACGTTCGAGAACCCGACGTCTGAAAAGCAGAACCTCGACAACGACGCCACGCGGCGGTCGCTTCAGAGCCGCCCGGTGCCGGAGCCCTACGCCCGCGCCGTCGTGAACGTGCTCTCGCCCAACCGCTTCGGGCCCTCCGTGCTCGGCGTGCGTCCGCTCGCGGGCTGGCTGCTCTCGGCGGTGGGCTCGTGGCGCTCGGGGACGTATACGACGTGGATCGACGGCGGCGGGAGCCGCGAGGACGTGCTCAACAACGTCCAGTTCGTGAACTCCACCAACCTCGACCTGCGCTTTGCGCGCGACGTGCAGGTGGGCCGCCGCCGCATCCAGGTGTTTGCCGACATCACGAACGCGCTCAACCAGCGCCGCCTCTCGTTCAACGGCTTCATCGACGCCAACGACCGCCGCCGCTACTTCACGAGCCTGCACCTGCCCACCGCCGAGAAGAACGAGTACACGAACATCCCCGGCGACGACCGCATCGGGGCGTTCCGCAAGGCCGGCGTGGCCTACCAGCCGATGTTCTCGATTGCCGACCGTGCGGCCTTCACGACCGCCAACCCGGCCGCGATCTACTACGAGCGCGCCACCGGGCAGTACCTCGTCTACCAGAGTGGTGCCTGGCAGCCCGTCGATGCCGCCCGCGTGCAGCAGGTGATCGACGACAAGGCGTACATCGACATGCCCAACCAGGGCTTCCTGACCTTCCTCGGCCCGCGCGACGTGTACGTCGGGCTGCGCATCAACCTGTAAGACCTACCCCCTTTGCCGGCGCGGTCGCATCGCCCCGCGGCACCGGCAAAGCGGCTCTGACCGCTTGCATTTCCTGCTCATGCGCTTTCGTCTTCTTCTGCTCTGCGCGCTTGCCGCTCCGGCCGCACACGCGCAGTTTGCCAACAAATGGCTCGCCTACGGCTCGCTTCACAACTGGTACTCGGAGGCCGGTGAGGAAATCGAGGAGGGGTTCGTAAAACAGCAGCAGTACGGCTTCCGCTGGCCGGGCCTGTACCAGTACACCGACATGCAGGCCGCCAACGGCTTCTGGATCGGGGCCAAGAACGTGCGGGGCCCCGAGGGCACCCCCTTCGGCACGCGCGTGGTCCACGTCGGGCCGCGCGTCACAGGCGCAGGCGAGATGTTTCCGGTCAAGTTCGACCTCGTCTCGCGGGTCGAAGCCCCCATCGTGTTCGTCGACGGGGCGCCCAGCCTGGCAAGTGCGTACTCGCCGGTCGACAAGGTGGACAACACGATGAAGGCCGACCGCATGATTGACAACGAGGTCAACACGCTGCTCGGCCTCACGATGAAGCGGCGCGTGCTCCAGTTTGCCAACGAGTTCCACGACAACTACCACGTCGTCGAGTACACGTTCACGAACACGGGCAACACCGACTCCGACGCCGAGATCGAACTGCCCGCGCAGACGCTCCAGAACGTCGTGTTCTTCTGGCAGTGGCGCTGGTCCGTTGCCGCCAAGACGCGTTACCTCATCGGCAACTCGACCGGCTGGGGCATCAACACGATGGTAGACGCGCGCGGCGACGGGCTCGGCGCGCAGTACGGCGACAAGCCCGACGAGAACTTCCGCGCCATATTCGCCTGGCACGGCTACTTCCCGGACAAGGGCGTGTCCTACAACAACATCGGTGGGCCCATCATGCGCGAGGGCGTGCCGGCGGTCAACATCGTCTCCAGCGATACGCTCGGGCGCCTCGGCGCCTCCCAGTGGCTCGGCACGGTCGTGCTCCACGCCGACACCGCCCCGGGCAACCCCGCCGATGACGCCACGCAGCCGCGCGTGATGAAGTATTTCGACTCCGACGAGCCATTCCTCTCGCGCAACGACCCGTTCACCGAGTCGAAGATGAGCGCGGAGTACGACTTCATGACGCTGGACGCCACCGACCGCCACGCCTTCCGCGTGGCCGGCTCAAACAGCCGCGACGACCTGCTCCGGCAGCGCGTGGGGCCGAACACGGTGTCAGGCATGAACGGCAACAACACCTCCGGCGGCAAGAGCGCGGGCCTGGGGTTCGGGCCGTACACACTCGCGCCGGGGCAGAGCGTGAAGATCGTCGTGGCGGAGGCCGCCGCCGGGCTCTCGCGCGAGGCCACCGAGGCCATCGGCCGGGGCTACAAGGCGCTGCCGGCCGCCACGCGGGACAGCGAGACGCCAGCCGCGCGCATCACGTACGCCGGAAAGAGCCTGACGAAGAACGAATGGGTCTTTACCGGCCGCGACTCGCTCTTCCAGACCTTCCGCCGCGCGATTGCCAACTACAACGCCGGCTACAACATCCAGAGCCCGCCGCAGCCCCCCAAGACGTTCTCGATCAACTCGGGCGGCGACCGCATCCAGCTGCGCTGGGACGTGTACCCCGGCGAGGCGCCGGACAAGTGGGAGATCTACCGCAGCCTCGCCAGCTTCGACGAGCCGGCCACACTCGTCGCCACGGTGGACGGTGCGACCCGCTCGTACGACGACCGGAGCGCGCAGCGCGGGCTGGGCTACTTCTATTACATCCAGGCGACCAAGGGCACAACGGACGGACAGGGCGGCGTGCCAGCCGGGCGCGTGCTGCGCTCGACGCGCTACGGCGCGCAGGGGTATCTGCCCGCGAGCCTGCTGCGTCCGGCGGGCAGCTCGACGGGAGAGTTTGCCCTCTCGGCCATCCGCGTGGTGCCCAACCCGTTCTACCTCTCCTCCGAAGGGGTCGCGGCCGGAAGCACGACCACCAACTCGCCCCGCTACACGGTCGGCGACCAGGTGCGCTTCGTCAACCTGCCGCCCGAGTGTACGATTCGGCTCTACACGGAACTCGGTGAGATGATCTACGAGATCCAGCACACGAACGGCTCCGGCGACGACACCTGGAATGGCGTGACGCGCTACGGGCAGCTCGTCGCCTCCGGCGTGTACATCGCCCTGGTGACCGTGAACGCCGATGCCACGTCCCCGGTGGACCCCCAGCAGTCCTACCGCAAGGGCGAGACGACCTTTCTCAAGTTCACCGTGATCCGGTAAGCCCCAGGCACCGGGGCCGAGGAGCCCCGGCGGCCCTTCGTGCTTGCGGCCTTCGCTTTCCGACTTTCCTACGCTTTCATGCGCGCCACCCGACTTTCCCTTCTTGCGCTCATCGTGCTCGTGCCGGCGGTGCGGGCGCAGGAGCGCCAGAAGCTCGCGCAGACGACGATGAAGTTCCTCTCCGTCTCGGTCGATGCCCGGGCGGCGGCCCTCGGCGACGCGGTCACGGCGGTGGAGGGCATGGCGTCGAGCCTGTTCTACAACCCGGCCGGCATCGCCCGGCAGACCGAGACCGCCCAGCTCGGCGTGGCCCAGACGCAGTTCATCGCCGACATCAACCATGCCGCCGCCGCCGCCACGTTCGCCCCGGCGCGCGGGCGCTTCGGCGTCGTCGGCGTGTCGCTCCAGACGGTGGACTACGGCGAGCAGATGGAGACCGTGCGCGCCAACAACACGCAGGGCTACGACGAACTCGGCACCTTCACGCCGACCGCCTTTGCCGTGGGCGTGGGATACGCGAAGGCCCTCACCGACCGCTTTTCGGTGGGCGGGCAGGTGAAGTACGCCACGCTCGACCTCGGCGACCCCCTCAAGAGCCGCGCCGCCGACGGCACGCTCGTGTTCGACGAGGCCCGCGAGGGCACGCTCGCCTACGACTTCGGACTGCTCTACAAGACCGATTTCCACGGGCTCAACTTCGCCGTCGCCGCGCGCAACTTCGCCCCGCAGGTGGCCTTTGCGCGCGAAGACAACCGCCTGCCGCTCACCCTCCGCATCGGCGTGAGCGTGGATGCGGCGAGCCTGGCCGGGCTCAACCCGAACACGCACAGCCTCCGCCTCGACGCCGACAACAACCTCCAGCAAGACTACCTGGAGCAGCTTCGCTTCGGCGTGGAGTACGGCTTCCTCAACACGCTCTTTCTGCGTGCCGGCTACGCCCGCCCGAGCGACGAGCAGGGCGTGAGCCTCGGCTTCGGCCTCCAGCGCACCATGTTCGGCGTAGGCCTCGGCCTCGACTATGCCTACACCGACTACGGCGAATTCAACCAGTTTGGCCGTGTGCAGCGCGCCGCGCTCCGTTTTTCGTTCTGACGTGCCCGCGCCTCCGGCGCCTGCCCTTTCTGCCATGCAGCTTCGCTACGCCCTGCCGCTCGTCGTGCTCTCCGCTGCGGCCCTCGCCGCCTGCGACTCGGCCGACCAGACGAGCCTCTACGACCCGATCGCCGACGGCACCTTCTCCACAAAGGTCGATCCCGTCGTCACCGGCATCACGCCCGCCTCTGGGCAGGCGCTAGCCGGGGTGACGACGCTCACGATCTCGGGGCAGAACTTCGTGCCGTCTGCGCCCAAGGATTCTGCCCTCATCAACGGCGTCAAGGCCCCGATCCTCAAGGACTCGACGTACGTCTACGTGAACGGCGTGCGCGTGCCGGTGCTCTCGGTCACGCCCACGCAGATCACCTTCAAGGCGCCCAACGTGGTGTCGAGCGGCGCGCAGATCAAGGTGGGCGTGCTGGGGGCGTCCAAGTTCTCGTCGACCCAGACCTACGCCTTGCTGGCGGCCGTGGAGCGCGTCGGGGCGCTCAAGAACAACGAGCAGCCCACCGCCATGACGACGGACCGGAGTGGGAGCACCTACACGAGCCTGTTTATCGGGGGGGTAGCCAGTGGCATCCGGAAGACCAATGCCCAGGGGGCAGACACACTCTATGCGCCCAGCGTGAGCGTCTATGCTGGCCTCGCTTACTCGGATCCGGCGCGCACCCTGTATGCTGGCCGCAATAACCGCGCGCTCTACCAGATCAATCGAGGCGTAGGGGAGGCGATCTTCTACGATTTCGCCAACGCGAACGACCGCAACATCCGCCTGCGCGCGCTCGATGTAGACGATGCTGGCAACATCTGGGCGGGCGGCTCTAATACAGTAGCTTTCTACCGCGTCTCCCCAGACAAGGGGACCGTGATTACCGTGCCGTACGCCGGTACGGTACTCGCCATCGAGGCGCGTTCCGATGCGGTGTACGTGTCGGGGCTGGAGGGCACGTCGAACAAGATCCTGCGCTTCCCGGTCTCCGGAACAACAGTGGGGACGCCCACAACGGTAGTTGATGTGACGGCTGGTTTGCCTGGCGTGCAGGTAACGGCGCTCGCGTTCGCGGCCAACGGAGACCTCTTCATGGGCACGACGCGCACGACCGATCCAATCCTGCAACTGCGAAGTGGCCAGACCACGTTGGAAACGCTCTACCCGGGCCTGCTCACGCTTGATGCAAGCGCCACTACGTCGGGCATGACCGGGCTTAGTTGGGGGCCTGGTAGCCTTCTCCATGCGGCCAGCGCTGAAATTGTTGCCGACAGCAAGAGCCTGCAAGCGCTCGGCGACGTGATTCGGATCAACACGCTGCGTCAGGGCGAACACTAATCCGTATTCTCACCCATCCCTTCGTGCGCCTCGTGCGCATGCATTCGCCGCTCTGCGGCATCCATCCACCAACCTTTACGTCGTATGAAACGATTGCTGCTACTACTCCTGCTGACGCTCACCGTGCTACCCCTTGGGGTCTCGGCACAGAGCCGCTGGAACTTCTCGGGGGTCTTCCCCGCCGACTCTGCCCGCGTGGTGCGCAATGGGGCACCGCCGAGATTGTGCTCTCGGCAGACAAGTACCTGCGTCAGCCCCATGGCATTGGGGTAGACGTTGATGGGAAAGTGTGGGTCGTCACGTTTAACACGGGGGCGACGTTCGTGTACGCGGATACCGTGCTCAATGGTGACTCGGCAACGCGCCCGAAGATCAAGCAGCATACAGTTGGGCTTATTCGCATCTACAACGCGAATGGGACGGAGAATGCGATGTCGCCGCTTGTATACGGGGTGCGCAACGGGGTGAGAACAGACACGTTGGGTGTGTTCTGCGGCAACAAAGATGCTGTTTCAGGACGTCGTATTTGCGAATCGCGCACGGGCCGTGGCCTCCGGATGGCCCCAGATGGTCTCTCGGTCTACGTGTCGCTCTTCGACACCATCTTCCGCTTCGACACCAAGACGGGCGCTCTGCTCGGTAAGGTGGCACCCTATGCAGGCACCGCCGCAGCCCGCAACTCGCTGATCACGCCGGGGTAGACGGCGCCGGCAATGTCTATGTTCGCCCGGTGCTCAGTAGCGTACGTGCGGCCGGCCTCATCTTCGACAAGGCGCTTGGCCAGCAGATTGGTACGTTCGGTGACCCGTCGAAATTTGCAGTTACGCGTGCGCTCGAGGTCTCGCGCGATGGCAACAAGATCTACTTCGCAGGCTACACAGCCAATTCGATCCAGCTCTTCAAGCGCGCAAGCGACCTCGATCCGTTCCCGGCCAACCCGGACACGGTGCTCAAGGGCATTGCAGCGGAAGGCCTCGCTATCAACCCGGCCAACGGCAACCTATGGGTAGGTTCGGGTGGCAACACGTCGTCGGGCAAGGGGCCAAACGCGTATCCTGGCTTCGCTACGAGCTACCAGCCCATGACCTACTATGGGTTTAACGCCGCGCAGATCGAAACGCAGGCCCGGCCCACGCGCGTGGATAGCATGGTGATCCGTGGTCCCAATGCCGCTGCTGCATCACTGCGTGGCATCGCCTTCAACACGGCGGGCACGGTAGCCTACGCGCTTCGCTACGATGACGCCAATGGCGGCAACATCCAGAAGTTCACCTTCGGCGCTACAGCAGTTGAGCCAGTCGAGGCGGGACTCAACGGCCTCGCGACGCGCGTCTTCCCGAACCCGGCGCGTGGCTTCGCCAACGTCGAGTTCTCGGTAGCTACGCCGGGCCATGTGACGGTGAACGTGTACGACGCGATGGGGCGTCAGGTGGCCACCCTCGTCAACGACGATCTGGTGAGCGGCACCTACCGCGCGGGCTTCGACGCGGCGAACCTGCCGTTGGGTACGTACCTCTACCGCGTGAGCGCGGCGGGCCGTACGGCTTCGGGCACGCTCGTACTTGTGCAGTAAGCGACCTCCGCTTTGCTTCTGTGCCGCCCCGGTGCCCCAGTGGTGCCGGGGCGGTGTCGCTCTCCCCGCAACCATCGCCCTGCACAGGCTCGGTTTCCGCCTCCTTCGCCGGCGAAGGGGGCAAACGCGCCAGCGTCAGGGGATGCGCGAGTGTCGCAAAAAGATTTGGGGGCCTGGCAGGGTATGGCGGCAGGCGGCGCGCGTCTAGGGGCGAAACCTGCCCCCCATGCCGCCTGGCTTGCGCCTTGCCCTTCGCCACATCGCCCGCGAGATGCGCCGTCGCCCGACCCGGAGCGAGCACCGCCTCTGGCGGGGCTTCCTGCGCCATGTGGCGCCCCAGTGGTACCGGCAGCGCCCGCTCGCGTGCGGCTTGATCCCCGACTTCTACTGCCCGGGCCTCCGGCTGGTGATCGAAGTGGACGGCGGGGTCCACGACCACCCCGTGCAGCAGGCCCGCGATGCGGCGCGGACCCGCCTCCTGCAGGCACACAACCTCCGGGTGCTGCGCGTGCGCGCGGACGCGGTGGAGCAGCGCCTGGAAGGCACCTGCGCGGCGCTCTGGCACTGCCTCGACGCCCGCGCCGACGCCCTGGGCACGGCGCATCCCATGTGGCGCCCCCGGCACCCACGCGCTCGTCCGGCGAACCTGCCCTGAACGCCGGGGCATCCCCCGAAACCATCGCCCTGAACGGGCTCGGTTTCCGCCCCCTTCGCCGGCGAAGGGGGCAGACGCGCCAGCGTCGGGGGATGCGCGAGCGTTGGGGAAGCAAGCCCGTCGGGGGAAGCGCTGGGGGAGCCAGCCCTCACCCCCCGAGCGCGGCGCGGACGGCGTTGGAGCGCGTCGGGAAGGCGTCTTCGGTGTGGTACTGGAGGTAGCTCTCGGCCAGGCGCAGCGCTTCGTTGAGGGCGTCGTCCGGGAGGCGCATCCGCAGCGCCGTGTCGAGGTCGGCGCGGGCGGCGATGGCGAAGGCCCTCAGGGCGGCACGGGAGGCGCGGCGCCCAGCCACGTCGGTCAGGCTGCCGATGGCGCCGGTATCGAGAGCGAGCACGCCGCCATCTTCCGGAAGCTCGGCCACCGCCTCGCGGCTGAAGCTGGCCTCGAAGCCGAGCAACCGGGCCATGCGCACCTCGAAGAAGAGCAGGGCCGCGCCGGGCTGCTCGCCTACGGACGGGTCGAGCGCGTCGAGGCCGGAGAGCGACGCGGCGAGCAGGTCGAAGAGCGCCCGGCCCGGCTCCTCGTCCTGCGTGAGCGCCCGCACGAGTTCGACCATGCGCAGGCCCGCTGTGATCTTGGAGAGGTCGGTGGTGAGCGTGCGGAAGCGCGTGGCGTGGCTGGCCTCGCGCAGCGTTTGCAGCGTGCGCGTGGGCCGCACCGAGATGAGCGCCTCGACGAGCGAACACGGCTGCATCGTGGCACCAAAGCGGCTCTTCAGCGTCCGCGCGCCGCGCGCGAGCACGGCCAGCTTGCCCGATTCGCGGGTGAAGAGCGTCACGAGCAGGCTCGTCTCGCCGTAGCGCATCGTGCGGAGCACCACGGCGTCGGTGCGCAGGATCATGGCCGGACACAGGGTAGAGGCCGCAAGGTAGCGTTCGCTGGTGCCAGCGTCGGGTCATGCCGGGGAGGTGGAGCATGTCTGCGGGCACGCGCGTCCTGTTATTTCAGCCGGGCGAGGGTATGCGGCGGTCGGAGCTGCGTCTGAGGGGGCAACCTGCCCGCTCGCTGCCATGCCCTGGCTCTACCGCCTCCAGCACACCGTCGCCCTCACGACGCTCGAACTGCGCACCCTCGGCGCGCTCGTGCTCCTCTTTGCCGCCGGACACGTTGCCCGCGCCGTGCAGGCCAGCGCCGCGCCCCCGCTCAGCCCGCGCCTCCTCGTGCAGCAGGCGCAGGCGGTGCAGCAGCGCGCCGCCGTCCCCACCGCCGCGCTGGCCGCCCGTGAAGACTCGCTCCGCACCGTCGCCCGCGCCGACGCCGCCGGCTTCGCCGCAGAACTGCGCGCCGCCAAAGCCCTGGAGGCCCGCACCGAAGCCGCAGAGCACCCCGCCCGGACGCGCAAAGCCGATGCGCCGATCCCGCGCATGAACCTCAACACGGCCACGCAGGCGCAGCTCGAACTGCTCCCCCGCGTCGGTCCGGCCCTCGCCACGCGCATCCTCGACTACCGCCGCACGCACAGCGGCTTCCGCCGCCCCGCCGAACTCACCGAGGTGAAGGGCATCGGCGAGAAGACGCTGGAGAAGCTGCTGCCGTACGTGTTCGTCGAATGATACGGGCCTTTGGAATCGTGGTGCATTCGCCCGTAGGGGCACGGCGTGCCGTGCCCGCTTGAACCCGCATCGGCAGCAGCAGGGCACAGCACGCCGTGCCCGTACCCCGAAATCCGAGCGCACCCCCCTTACAGCGATTCCGAATGAAGCGCCCGATCACCCCTCTTCCGAGAGCGTCACCGCACTTGCGCCGAAGAGCCTGGCGAGCCCCTGAAGAAGCTCTGGCGCCGGGTCGAGCACGTATTTGCGGCTGCGGACGCTGAGCGGAGCGTTGAGCGGGACGCCGCTCATGTCGAAGTAAAGGCGGGCGGTGCCGCCGTCGCGGTGGGCGTCGCAGAGGTCGCGCAGGCTGTTCATCTGTGCCGGCGTCGCCTGCGTGAGGTCCACCGCCACGCGGATCTCGCGGACAAGCTCGCGCACCTTCCACATCGGCAGCAACTCCTGCGCGAGCACGCGCACGGCCCCGCCGCGCACCTCCACCTGTCCCTTGATGAGCACCGCCTCATCTACGTTCAGATAGGCCTGGCAGCGGTCGAGTTCGCGCGAGAAGAACGTCACCTCGGCCTGCCCGGTGTAGTCTTCGAGCGTCGCGAAGGCCATCGGCTTGCCGGTCTTGGACGTGCGCCGCTGCACCGCCGTGATGAGGCCGCAGAAGCGGTAGCTCGGGCCCCGGTCGCGGCTGTAGCCGTCGCCGGAGGCTTCGACGGGCGCGGGCGGGTTCTGGGCGATGGCGCCGAGGGTGTGCGTGGCGAAGGAGCGCACTTCGAGCGCAAACGCGTCGAGCGGGTGGCCGGAGACGTAGAAGCCGAGCAGGTCGCGCTCGTGCTTGAGCGCGTCGGCGCGCGGCATCGGGTTGCACAGGGGCAGGGCGGGCTCGGGCGCCGTGCCGGCGGGACCGCTGCCGCCGAAGAGCGAGATCATGCCCGCCGCCTGCTCGGCCTGGTGGCGCTGCGCGTACGCGTAGGCGGCGTCGAGGGCGGCGTGGAGGGCGCCCCGGTGGCCTTCGAGGCGTCGAGCGCGCCCGCGAGGATGAGCGATTCGAGGGCCTTCTTGTTCATCACCCGCAGGTCGATTTCGCGCACGAGCGCGAAGAGCGTCGTGAAGGCGCCCTTCCGGGCGCGCACGGTGGCGAGGTGTTCGAGCGCGCCGAGGCCGGCGCCCTTGATGGCGCCCAGCCCGAAGCGCACCTTGCCGGCCTTCCACGGTGAAGTGCGCCTGGCTGTGGTTTACGCACGGCGGCAGCATCTCGATGCCCAGCGTGCGCGCCTCTTCAAGCACGATGGAGAGCCGCTCGGTGTCGCCCATTTCGTTCGTCATGGCGGCGGCCATGAACTCGGGCGTGTAATTGGCCTTTAGATACGCCGTCTGGTAGGCGACGAACGAGTAGGCGGCCGAGTGGCTCTTGTTGAAGCCGTAACCCGCAAACTTCTCCATCATGTCGAAGACCTCGGTGGCCTTCTTCGGCATTGACGCCCTTCTCGGCGGCGCCCGCGCAGAACTTCTCGCGCTCCTTGGCCATCTTGGCGGCGTCCTTCTTGCCCATCGCGCGGCGCAGCAGGTCGGCGCCGCCGAGCGTGTAGCCGCCCATCACCTGCGCCATCTGCATCACCTGCTCCTGGTACACCGGGATGCCGTAGGTGGCGGCCAGGATCGGCTCCAGCATCGCGTGCGGGTGCTCAACGGCCTCCTTGCCGTGCTTGCGGTTGATGTACGTCGGGATGAGGTCCATCGGGCCCGGCCGGTAGAGCGCGTTCATCGCGATCAGGTCGTCGATGCTCGTGGGCTTGAGCTTGACCATGTACTCGCGCATCCCGGACGACTCGAACTGGAACACGGCCACCGTCTCGCCGCGCTGGAAGAGCCGGAACGTCTTCTCGTCGTCGAGCGGGATCGTCGTCGAGGTCGATCTCCACCCCGTGGTTCTCCCGGATGAGCCGGAGCGCATCGTCGAGCACCGTGAGCGTCTTCAGGCCGAGAAAGTCCATCTTGAGCAGCCCGAACGACTCGATGTGCGAGCCGTCGTACTGCGTCGTGATGGCCTCGCCGCCCTTGCTCTTGACCACCTGCACCGGCACGTACTCCGACACGTCGCCCGGCGCGATGATAACACCTGCTGCGTGTACGCCCGTGTGGCGCGCAGAGCCCTCTAGCACCTGCGCAAAGTGCATCAACTGGCGCACCTGTGGGTTCGGGTCGTCGAAGAGCGCGCGGAACTCGGGCACGTCGCGCAGGGCGCTCTCGAAGTTGACCTTCACGCCGTCGGGCACGAGCTTGGCGATCCGGTCGGCCTCGGCGAGCGGGATCTGGAGCACGCGCGACACGTCGCGGAGGGCCGTTTTGGCGCCCATCGTGCCGAAGGTCACGATCTGGCACACGTTGGCGCGCCCGTACTTGTCCACCACGTAGTCGATCACCTTGCTTCGGCCCCGGTCGTCGAAGTCGATGTCGATGTCGGGCATCGAGACGCGCTCGGGGTTGAGAAAGCGCTCGAAGAGGAGTTCGTACTTGAGCGGGTCGATGTTGGTGATGCCGAGGCAGTACGCCACCGCCGATCCCGCCGCAGAGCCGCGCCCCGGACCTACGCTAACACCCAGGGTGCGGGCGGCGGTGGTGAAGTCCTGCACGATGAGGAAGTAGCCGGCAAACCCCATCGTCCGGATCACCTGGAGCTCGAAGTCGAGGCGTTCGACGACGTGCTGCGGCATGTCGGGCCACCGGCGGCGCGCGCCCTCATAGGTGAGGTGGCGCAGGTAGGCGTCGGCGTCGGCGTAGCCGCCGGGGAGGGGGAAGTGCGGCATGAGCAGCTTGCCCATCGGCAGGTCGAAGCGGCACGAATCGGCCACGGCGCGCGTGTTGGCGAGCGCCTCTTCGGCCACGCGGCGCGGCAGGTCCTCGAAGGCCGCGAGCATCTCGACGGGCGACTTGAGGAAGAACTGGTCGTTCTCGAAGCGCATCCGGTTCGGGTCCGAGCGGTCCTTGCCCGTCTGGAGGCACAGCAGCACGTCCTGCGCCTCGGCATCGGCCTGGTCGACGTAGTGGACGTCGTTCGTGGCGATGACCTTTACGTTGTACTCCTTCGCCCAGCGGAGCAGGACCTCGTTGCAGCGCTTCTGCTCGGGGATGCCGTGGTCCTGGATCTCGATGTAGTAGTGCTCGCCGAAGATGTCGAGGTACTCTTCGAAGACAGGCCGCGCGGCATCCTCGCCCTTGCGCAGGATCGTCTGGAGCACTTCGCCCTGGAGGCAGCAGGTGCTCGCCACGAGCCCGTCGCTGTACTGGCGCAGCGCCGCCTTGTCGATGCGGGCCTTGTAGTAGTAGCCCTCGGTGAAGGCGAGGCTGGCGAGCTTGCACAGGTTGCGGTAGCCCTGCTCATTGCGCGCGAGGAGCACCTGGTGGTAGCGCGTCTTGTCCGACCGGTCCTGCATCCCGGAGGGCGTCACGTAGAACTCGCACCCGATGATCGGCTGCACGCCCGCCTCCTTGGCGTCCTTGTAGAAGGAGGGGACGCCGAAGAGGTTGCCGTGGTCGGTAATGGCCACCGCCCCGATGCCGAGCTCTGCCGCGCGCTTGGCGAGCTTCTTGGTGCCCGCTGCGCCGTCGAGAAGCGAATAGTGGGTGTGGCAGTGCAGGTGGCAGAACTCAGACATACGGGCAGGGCGGGGTGAGCGCAAGCGGAAGCGGGGTGAATAAGCGCCTGAAAACGTGCAGCATGGCGCGAATCCCCGCCCCCAAGATCGGGCGCCGTTTTCCCGAGCGGAAGCCCTGTGGAAAACTTGACCCCGTCTCGCCGAAGGGCCTCCATTCCGGGGCCCACAGGCCGCTCGTCCGGCGCGCCGTCGCGGGTCAGGCGCGCACCTGCCGGGCGGCGGCGAGGGGCGCTGCCGTGGCATCGTCGCCGGGCAGGGGCACGAGTGGGGCGGCGCTGGTCACGGCGGCTGGGGAGCGCGGGCGCGTCCTCGGCGCGGGCGAGCGTGGCCGCGATGCGGTCGAGGGCGGCGTCAAACTTGGCGCCAACGCGCTTCTCCTTGGCGCGAAAGCGGGGGGCGAGCCACAGCCCCACGAGCAGGGCCATCGCCGCGAGCGCCGCCACGAGTGGCCCGACGGCCTTCAGGCCGGACGCCTGCACGCCGAAGCCCAGGCCGAGGCTGAGGCCCAGGATGATGGTCACGCTGAGCAGGCTCCGCAGCTCCGGCCCCCAGTCGGCCCGCGCGGTGAGCTGGACGAAACCGCCCTCGGCGGTCGCCTCGACAGCGAGCGGGTTGCGGTGCCAGCTGAAGCGGTACGGCCCATCCTCCACCCGGCCTTTGCCGCCGAGGGTGTTGCGGAGGTCGGCCACGATGCGGTTCCACGCCTCCGGCGTGAGAGGTCCCTGGATGAGTCGGCTGCGGGCCACGCCGGTGGGAAGGCCGAACACGGCGGCGGGGGCCACCACGGTGGGCGTATGGGCTGCCATGTCCACAAACACCGGGTCGATGCCGGCAGACGCCGCCGCTGCCCGGAGGTCGTCGAGCGTCAGCGGGGCGTCGGTGAGGGCGTGGTCGGCCTGGAGGCGGGCGGCGCGTCCGAGCAGGTCGTCGGCCTCGGCTTTGCTGAAGTGGGTGCGGGCCATGACGGGGGAGGAAGGCCGGGCGTACGCTGGGTGCCGGGCAGAGATGCAGCACAGGGGGCGGATCGGATCGGGGCGAGGATCGTCCAAGCGGCCCTCCGCCCGTGCTGCGCCCGTGTACCTCGTTCTGCTCGACGCCTACCACCTCGACGACCTGCTCTTTCTCGGCACGCTCGGGCGCCTCATGGCCGCCGCGCCGCGCGAGGCCATCCTCGTCCACGGCGACGGGGGCCTGGCGGCCCGCGCCCTCGAAGCGAAAGGCTATTTCCCCGGCGACGCGCTGAACGAAGACGCGCTCGCGCTCGTGGCCGCCGCGCATGTGCAGCAGAACCGCCGCCTCGTGGCCGCCCTCAACGATGCCGGCGTGCCCGCCGTGGGCCTGCTCGGCAGCGACCGGCGGATGCTCGTCAAAACCGTGAGCGGGCAGGTGCTCGCGGGCAAGACGGGCTGGCTGAGCGACCTCGCCTCGCGCGGGGCCGTGCCGGTCGTGGCGGCCCTCGCCCTCGACGGCGTGGAGGTGCCGATCGCGGTGGCGCCGGAGGCGGCGCTCGCGGTGTTTCGCGTGGCCGTGCCGGGCACGGCGGTAGCCTTCACGCGGACCGGACGCCCCGGGCTCGGCACCCCCCCGGTGGCGGTGCTGGAGGGGGACGATCTGAGCGCCTATGAGGCCGAACTGGCCGATCCGGCGGCTGTCCGCGCGCTCGCCCACGAGGGGGTGCTGGTGACCTCTCCGCCCGGCTTATGGGCGTCCGGGGGGGCCGCCGGCACCGAAATCCTTCCGAAAGAACCAGAAAAGGCCGCATTTGCCCCATAAATGGCCCTCTGACGGCTTGACGGCGTGCGCGGCGCTCTTTTAAGTTCCGACGAACGCGCCTGGCGCCCCTCGGGGTGCCGTTCCTGGCCGCCTCTCACCACCAATCCGAACTGACCAACATGTCCAAGTTCAATGACCTCAAGGCCTACGTCGACGGCCTCGAAAAAGACTTCATGGCCTTCTACGACAAGGGCAACAAGGCCGCCGGCACGCGCGTCCGCAAGGCGATGCAGGACCTCAAGACGATGGCGCAGGACATCCGCTCGGAAGTGCAGGACAAGAAGAACGACGGCTGATTCAGCCTCCGTTGGACCACCGTGAGGAGCGGGGAGCTTGCCACCGGCGGGCTCCCCGCTCCTGTTATGCCCATGCGCCGCTTTCACCTGCCGCCCCTACTGCGCCGCGTGCCGCCTATGGCGGGGGTCTACGCCGCCGCGTGCGTGGCGCTCTGGGGGGTCCCGGTGCTCCAGGTGCTCCACGCCGAGAGCGGGGCGGTGATCGCGGCGCTCGGCTTTTTCGGGGCGGGGCAGGCGGCAATCGGTGCGCTGCGGCGCGGCGCTTCCGGGCGGAAGGTGCTGGCGCGCGCGCTGGGGCTGCTCGCGCTCCCGTGGGCGCTCTTGACGGCCTCGCTCCTCTGGGCGCCCAACCGCGACTATGCGCGGGGGCTGCTGCTCTTTGCTACGTTCACGCTCCCGAGTGTGGCGCTGGGCGTGGCGCTGGCCTACGCGCTCGTCCGCCGGGGCGTGCGGCGGGCGCGCCTGTGCCACGCCGGGGCCGGGACTGGGGGTCGCGCTCGCGTCGGCGGGGTTCGACCTCGGGCTGCACCCGCAGTTCTACCACTACAGCCACATCTGGGGCGGCGTGCTCGGGCCGATCTACGACGAGGACCTCGCCGTGCGGCCCGGCCTGTTCGCCTTCCGCGCGCTCACGCTGGGCTGGGTGGCCCTGCTCGTAGCCATGGGGCGCCGGATGCGACGTGCAACTGCCGGGGCGCTGCTTGTGATCGGGCTCGCGTATGCGTTGCGCGGGCCGCTCGGGATCAACACGACGCCGGGCACGCTCCGCGCCGCGCTCGGGCCGCCGGTGGTGACCCCGCACTTCCGCATCTACGGAGCCGGGCTGTCCGCCGCCGAGGCGGAGTACCGCTATGCGTGGCTCGCCGCGCGGCTGGGCACGTCGCCCCGGCAGCGGGTGGCGGTGTTCGTGTATCCGGACGTAGCCACGAAACGCCGTCTCACCGGGGCGGGCTACACGAGCGTGGCGCCGGTCTGGCTGGGCACGCCCCAGGTCCATGTGCTGCGCGCGGCGATCCCGGCGCACTTCGGGCACGAGCTCGTCCACGCCTTCTCTCGCGATTTCGGGCTGCCGCTCGTCCACGCCTCGCGGCGCGTGGGCCTCGTGGAAGGGCTCGCGGTGGCCTTCGAGCCGCCCGACGGCCTGCCCGGCCCGGACGCACAGGTGAGTGCCGCCGCGCTCGCCTCGGGCGACACGCTCCTCGCCGCCCGTGTGGCGAGCGCCCTCGGCGCCGGGGGGTTCTGGACGGGGCGCGGGGCGGTCTCCTACACCACGATGGGCTCGTTCGTGGCCTATCTCGGGGCGCGCTACGGTCCCGCCCGCCTCCGCGACGTGTACGCCTGGGGCGATTTTGCGCGCGTCTACGGCCAGCCCGTCACCGCCCTCGCCGCCGAATGGCAGCGCGCCGTGCTCCACACGCTCCCCGCCGTGCCGCTGAGCGCCGGTCCGCTCGCCACGGCCCGCTTTTCGGTGCCCTCGCTCTTCGAGAAGCCGAGCCCCCACTACGTGCCCCGCTATGTGCGCCGCACAGACGCCGCCGAGGCCGCGCTCGTGCAGGGCGACACCGCTGCGGCCCTCACGGGCTTCGAGGCCGCCCTCCGCATGGCGCCCACCTACCTCCCCGCGCTCGATGCCTGGGCCCGCCTGCGCCTCCGGCAGGGCGCGGCGCGCTGGGTGGCGGGGCGCCTGCGCGCGGCCCATGCGCCTGCGCTCGATGCGCGGCTCGGCGACGCCTACGCGCTCCTCGGCCAGCCCGAGGCGGCCCGCGCGCGGTACCGTGCGGCGCGGGCCCGGTTGCCGGTCTACGCGCACGAGAGCGCCGCGCTGCTGTGGCTCCGCGAGGCGTCGGCCGCGCATCCGGAGGTGATTCGGGCGCTGTACCGCGCCCCGCTGCCCATCCGGGCGTGTGGCAGCGCCGAGCGCAAGCCGGCGCGCACCCGTTCGACCCGGCGCGGGCGTGGCCGGTGCCGGAAGGGTTGCCGGGCCTCGCCGCGCGCGTAGCGGCGGTGCGCCTCGCGTGGCAGGGGCCGTGCGACGAGGCCGCGGCTGCGTTCGCCGCGCTGGGCGATGCAGATGCGGCCGCCTACTGGTCCGATGCGGCGGCGCAGGCGCGCTTTGCGGCGGGCAGGCGGTAACGGGGCCGTCGGCGTCGAACCTTCCGCCGCGCACGGCGTCCACGCGCGGCGGGTGTGCCTTGCCCGTCTCCTCATGCCGTACCGCTTCCTCCTCGTTGCCGGGCTGTTTCTGTCCGCCTGCGCCACCACCGAAGACCCTGCCTCCGGCGGCGCGCCCGCGAGCGGCGCCCCGCCCGCCCGCACGAGCAGCGCGCCCGTAGGCCCGATGCGGCTCGTGCGCGACGCGCCGGCCGTCCATACGGTGCAGCTGTATGCCGGCGCTGACGAGCGTGCGCTGCCCATCCTCGGGCTCGGCGGCGGGGAGGGGCTCACGCTCGAATTCGACCTGCTTCACGTCCGACGCGCGTCCGCTCTCGGTCTATATCCAGCACGCCGACCGGACGTGGCGGCGCGACCTGCTGCCCATCCAGTACGTGCAGGGCTTCGATCGCACCGATGTGCTCACCTACGAGCGCTCCCGCCTCGGCAACACGCGCTACGTCCACTACCGGCAGGCCGTCCCTGCGCCAAGCCAGCAGCTGCTCGTGAGCGGCAACTATGTGGCGAAGGTCACCGAACTCGGCAACCCGGACGCCGTGCTCTTCGAGCGGCCCTTCTTTGTGGCCGAAACCGGCACGTCCGTGCAGGCCGGGCGGTTCGACGGGCCCGCGCCGATGGGCATCGGGCCAGCGTTCCTGCCCCTCGTGCGCGTCTCCACGCGGGGCCTCGACGCGGCGCCCTTCGGCTACGCGGCCTGCTTTGTGCTCAGCGGGCGCTTCGAGGCCCCGCGCTGCTCCGAGCGCCCCTACACGATTCAGCCCGACGCGCTCACCTTCACGCTGCCCGCCGAGAACGCCTTCCGCGTGAGCGCGGCCACGTACCACTTGGACCTGCGCGGCTTCCACAACACCCCCCGCATCGTGCGCGTGGACGTGCGCACCGACACGACGCGCGTCGCGCTCGCCCCCGACGACGCCTCCTTCCCCGACCTCAACGCGCCCGACCTGCTCGGTCAGGCCGTCGTGCGCGAGGCGCCGCAGACGGCCGGCGACCCGGCGCTCACTGGCGAGTATGCGTGGGTGACGTTTACGTTCGTGCCCCCCAACGAGGTGATGCTGCGCGATGCGTACCTCGAAGGCGCGTTTTCGGGCTGGGCGCCGCGTGCGGTACCGCTCACCTGGGTGCCGGAGGCGCGGCACTACACGGGCCGCGTGCTGCTCAAGCAGGGCCGCTACGAGTACCGTTACACCTCCACCGATCCGCGGCTGGCCTCGTACCAGCGGGGCGTGCTCGGGCGGACGGACGCCGCGCTCACCTCGCTCGTCTACTTCCGCGACGTGCGCGTGAACACCGACCGCCTCCTCGCCGCGCCCACCCAGCGCGTGCGCCCGTGAGCGGCACAGAGGACGGCGGATGCAGGCGCATGGAAAGGAGCTTGGGGCGGCGCTGGCCTCGTCCGGCGATCTGCGCGCGGCGAACATGCTTTCGCAGCGGCGCCCTGTTCGTAGAAAACCCGCTCTTTCGGGGGCGGGGCGGTTTAACTTCCGGCGCTGCGCACGAACCGGCGCAACCTCCACGTTTCTCGGACGATAGCCCCCGCCTTCATGCGCCGCTTTACCGCCTTTGCCCTTCTCGCCCTGCTGGCCGCCGCGCCCGCCGTGGCCCAGTCGCAGGTGTCGTGGGAGACGCTCGCGCAGGTGCGCCTGGTGCGCGAGGGCGCCACGTTTGCCCCGCGCTTCGAGGCCAACGTGCAGCGCCTCTCCGGGCAGCGCGTGCGCGTGCAGGGCTTCATGCTGCCGCTCGATGACTCGGGCAGCGCGCAGGCCCACTTTGTGCTGAGCGCCAACCCGGTCGCCAACTGCTTCTACTGCATGCCCGGCGGGCCGGAGTCGATGATCGAGGTGCGCACCACGCGCACGCTCGACTTCTCCTACGACCCCATCACGCTCGTGGGCACGCTCGAACTGCTCCGCGACGACCCGATGGGCATGTACTACCGCATCAAGGACGCTACCGTCGCCAACTGACGTTCTCTTGCCGGATCGCCTCCTTCGCCTCGCCCTCCTCGTCCTCCTCCTGCCGGCCGCTGCCCGGGGCCAGGCCCTGGAACCGCTTGCGCTGCGCCTGCCCACCGAGAACCGGGCGCTGTTCGAAGACGACGGGCCGGGCTTCTACCAGGTGACGGAGCGCAACTTCGAGGGCGAGCGGACGTGGCCGTGGGAGGGGGGGCAGTACGGGTTCGTGCGCAACGCCGTCCGGCGGCCCACGGGGGTGGTTTACAACCGCCTCCACGAAGGCATCGACATCCGCCCGCTCCGCCGCGATGAGCGCGGCGAACCGCTGGACGAGGTGGTGAGCGTGGCCGATGGGCGCGTGGTGTACGTGAACGCGTCCGCCTCGGGGTCCAACTACGGGCGCTACGTGGTGGTCGAGTATGCGTGGCAGGGGGCCCGCTACTACGGCCTGTACGCGCACCTGGCCAGCACGCGCGTGTACCCGAGCCAGATGGTGCAGCAGGGCGATGTGCTCGGACGGCTCGGCTACACCGGCGATGGGATCGACCGGGCACGCGCCCACGTCCACTTCGAGCTCAACCTGCTGCTGAGCGAGCACTTCGACGAGTGGCTGCACCGCTACAGCCCGCGCGAGACCAACATGCACGGGCGCTACAACGGGCAGAACCTCGCCGGCTTCAGCCCGTCCGACCTGTTCCTCTCGCTCGACCGCAACCCGAACCTCGACCTCGCCACGTTCCTGCGGCAGCAGCCCGAGGCGTTCGTCGTGACGGTGCCCGGGGGCTACTGGCTCGACCTGGCGCGGCGCTATCCGTGGCTGATGACGAGCCGCCCGGCGCGTCCGCCTGCCGCCTACGAGATGGGCTTCACCGCCACCGGCCTGCCCATCCGGATCCGCCCGCTCAGCATCGGGCAGAGCGAGGCCGCCGTGCTGCGCGTGGCCGCGAGCGTGCGCCGCTACGGCCTCGCCACGAACGGCATCCTGAGCGAGGACGACGGCGCCTACAACCTCACGCAGAAGGGCCGCCGCTACCTCGACCTCCTCACTGCCCCCGCCGAAAGCCTCGGCCCGCTCGACGCCCCCGGCGCGGTGCCCGGCTGGTAGCGATCCCCTGATCGTTACGCGCGCGGCGGGGCAGGGCACAGGACGGGCGCGTATCCGTCGCCTATTCCCGCCCGCCCGATGGACCGTTTCCAGCCCTCTACGCAGAACCCGAGCGTCCCCACGCCCGTCAATCTCGGCGACGCACCCGAGGGCGACCGCGCGCCCGACCACGAGCCCATCATCGGGGGCGACGACAGCCAACTGCCCATTCCCGGCGTGGACAAGCCGCAGGTGGCGCCTCCGCAGGACGTGGTGGACGCCGGGCGCCTCGGCCTCGGCGTGCCGTCCAGCAAGAGCGAGGACGCCGGCGCGTAGCCTGTCCCCACAGGCGCGCCTTGGTCGCAGGGGCGTTACGCCTCGGCAGAGGGGGCGGACAGCGCGGCCGCCAGATCCTGCGCCGTCTCGCGGAAGGGTCGGAACGTCATGCCCAGTTCCTGCACGGCCTTCGCGTTGGCGTAGCGGTAGAAGGCGCTCACCTGCCGGGCGCGCTCGCGCGTGAGCGCCGGCGTGCGCCCCGTGAGCAGGCTCCGCGCCTCGACGAGCACCCCGAGCGCCCCGGCGGCCTTTGCGCCGATGGCGCGGCGCGGCGGCGGCACGCCAAAGGCCGCCGCGAGGGTGCCGAGGATCTCAGTCCACAGCAGGTTTTCGCCGCCGAGAAAGTAGCGGGCGCCCGTTTTGCCGCGCTGCATGGCCCGGCAGAGCCCCTCGGCCACGTCGCGCACGTCCACCACGTTCGTGCCGCCCGAGGGCGCCAGCGGCAGCTTGCCGTCGCGCACGAGCTCGGCGATGCGGGTCGTGTTTTCGTGGACCCGCCCCGGCCCGAAGATGAGCGCCGGGTTGACGATCACGGCGTCGAGCCCTTCGGCGATGCCCCGGTGTACTTCGAGTTCGGCGCGGTGCTTCGACTCGGCGTAGGGGCTGTTGTGGCGCGAGGGCGCCCACGGCGTCGCTTCGTCGAGCACGGTGGCGAGGTTCGCCGGGCGCCCGAAGGCCGCCATCGACGAGGTGTGGACGAGCCGCTGCACGCCCGCGCGCAGCGCCGCATCGACGACATGGGCCGTGCCCTCGACGTTGACCTCGTAGAGCAGGGCGAGGTCGCGCGGGCGCCCGGAGCCGAGGGCGGCGGCGGCGTGGTAGACGTGCGTGATGCCCGCGAAGGCCGGTTCGAGCGTGTCGGGCTCGGTGAGGTCCCCGAAGGCGTGCTCGACGGCCGCGCTGCGCCTCGCCGAGCAGGTCGGTCGAGGAGAGTTCGCGCCGCAGGATGCGTACGTGCGCGCCCTCGGACACGAGCAGGCGCACGAGCGTGGCGCCGACAAAGCCGGTCGCGCCGGTGACGAGAATCCGAGAAGCCGACACGCCAGTAGGGAAAAGGGGCGCGAAGAAAGGCCGGTCAGGCGGCGAACTCGACGAGGAGCGCGCCCTTCGTGACCGCCTGCCCGGGTGTGGCGTGGACGGCGGCGATGGTGCCCGCGTGCGCGGCGCGCAGCTCGTTTTCCATCTTCATCGCCTCCAGCACCACCAGGCGCCCGCCCGCCTCCACGGCGTCGCCGGGGGCGACGTGGACGGCGAGCACGAGGCCGGGCATTGGGGCGCGGACCTCGCGCTGGGCCGCCGCCGCACCGCCGCCCATGCCGAAGCGTTCGAGCAGCAGCGCCTGCGCGTCCTCCACCGCCACCTCTACCCGCTGCCCGTCGAGCGAGAGCGTGAGGCGGCCCTCCTCACGCGCTTCGACGACGACCTCGTGGACCGTGGCGCCGAGGCGGAGGGTGTAGCGGTCGGGGCCCGACGCGGAAAGCCGGGCCTCGGTGGGGACGCCGTCGAGGTGGAGCGTGCCGCCCGCGTCGCGCACTTCGAACGTGCGGTCGCCCACGCGCGCCCGGTAGGGGCCACGGGGGAGCCTGGGGAGGGGGTCGGAGGTAGGCACGGGCACGCGGGCTAGTGGTGCCCGAAGATAGGCCCGCACGCGGCATCCCCCGGCCCCTGTATGCCCGCCGACCTCACCCCTGCGCTCCTGCTGTCGGCCTACCGCGTGGGCGTCTTCCCGATGGACGGCCCTGAGGGCCTCCACTGGTACCGCCCGGCGCGGCGCGCCCTCATCCCGCTTGACGAGCGCTTCCACGTCCCGGACTCGCTCGCGCGCGTGATCCGGCAGGAGCGCTTCACGGTCCGCACGGACACGGCTTTCGAGGCCGTCATGCGCGCGTGCGCGGCGCGCGAGGAAACGTGGATCTCGGAAGCCATCATCGCCGCCTACACCGACCTCTACCGGCAGGGCGACGCGCATTCGGTAGAGTGCTACGACCCAGGGGGCGCGCTCGTGGGCGGGCTCTACGGGGTCGCGCTCGGCGGGGCGTTCTTCGGGGAGTCCATGTTCAGCACGGCCCGCGACGCCTCGAAGGTGGCGCTCGTGCAGCTTGTAGAGCGGTTGCGACGGGGCGGCTTCGTCCTGCTCGACACGCAGTTTCTCACCGACCACCTCATCCGCTTCGGCGCCTACACGGTGCCGCGCCGCGTCTACGAGGCCCGGCTCGCCCGCGCGCTCACCGTGCCGGCCCGGTGGGACGTGCCCTGAGCGCCGCCCCGACCACTCGGCCCCCCGAAGCGCCCGTTCGGAGGGCCTACGGTCGCCAACCGGGCAGAAGCGTCTGGCACGCACCTTGCTTAAGTACCAGAGTGTTGCGAACTTCGGTTGAACCCGGGCCCCCTCCCTCCGTTCGACCTCTCTCCCGCCCGCTGCTGTTCTGTTATGGTACTTCCCCTCATCGCGCTCCTGCTGCACATGCCGTCCTCAGTGATGGCGCGTCTGCCGGTGCCCCCGATCCCGATTGTGACCGAAGCCCCCGCGCCCGTCGCGGCAGACCGGGCGCGCTTCGACACGCTGATGACGTTTGCGCAGACCGAGCAGCTTGCCACGCTCCCGCTCGGCGAAGCCGCCGTGGCGCTGGGGCAGCAGATGATTGGGACGCCGTACGTGGCCGGCGTGCTCGACGCGCAGACCGAGGAGACGCTCATCGCCCCGCTCGACCGGTTCGATTGCGTGCTCTTTGTCGAGACGACGCTGGCGCTGGCGCGCGGCGTGCAGGCGCACGATGCGACCTATGAGGGGTATCTGCGCCGCATCGAGCAGCAGCGCTACCGCACCGGCGCGCTCGCAGGCTACGGCTCGCGCCTGCACTACTTCTCCGACTGGATCGCCGACGGCGCCGCGCGGGGCCTCGTGGAGAACGTGACGGCCTCTATCGGCGGCGAGCCCTACCTGAAGGCGCTCAACTTCATGACCACCCACCGCGCCTCGTACCCGCAGCTCACCGACGACGGCCGCTTTGCCGAGATCATGAACGCCGAGGCGACGCTGGCGGGCAAGCCGCGCGTCTACGTGCCCAAGGCGCGCGTCGAATCGGTATACGGCGCCCTGCAGACGGGCGATATCCTGGCCACGACCACCGACCTGGCGGGGCTCGATGTGACGCACACCGGCTTTGCCGTCGTCACGCCGGATGGGCGCGTGGGCTTTCTGCACGCCTCGCCGGGCCATGGCGTCACGTTTGCGCCGGATCTGGCGCGCTACCTCGCCCGCAACCCGCGCCAGACGGGTCTGATCGTCGCCCGCCCGCGCTGAGCGCATCGTAGGCCGGGCGTGAAGGATGCGCGAGGGGACCAGGCACGGGCGCCCCGTGTCGTTCCTTGCCTGCGTCCGGACCCTCCTCTATCCTGATGCCGCTGCAACGGATTGGCGTGTACACCTCCGGGGGCGATGCGCCCGGCATGAACGCCTGCGTGCGCGCGGTTGTGCGCACCGCCCTCTCCAACGACCTCGACGTGTTCGGCGTCCGGCGCGGATATGCGGGGATGATCGAGGGCGACTTTGTGGAGATGGACGGGCGCAGCGTGTCCAACATCGTCCAGAAGGGCGGCACGATCCTCAAGTCGGCCCGGTCGCTCGAATTCCGCACGCCGGAGGGCCGGCAGAAGGCCGCCGATGCCCTCCGCCGCATGGAGATCGACGCGCTCGTGGGCGTGGGCGGCGACGGCACGTTTCGCGGGGCCGTGCTGCTGCACGAAGAGCACGGCATCCCCATCGTGGGCTGCCCCGGCACGATCGACAACGACCTCTACGGCACCGACGAGACGATTGGCTACGACACGGCCCTCAACACGGCCATCGAGAACATCGACCGCATCCGCGACACCGCCGATGCGCACGACCGGCTCTTTCTCGTCGAGGTGATGGGGCGCGACGCGGGCTTTATCGCCCTGCACTCGGCCATCGGCGGCGGCGCCGAGATGGTGCTCATCCCCGAGATGATCACCAACCTGATCGAGATGAAGGACCGCATCCTGACGCTCATGACCGCGCAGGCGCGCTCGTCCATCGTCGTGGTGGCCGAGGGCGACGAAACGGGCGGGGCGATGCGCCTCGGCGACCTGCTCCGCGAGGACCCGGCGTTTGCCCCGGTAGACCTGCGCGTGTGCATCCTCGGCCACACGCAGCGCGGCGGCTCTCCCACCGCGCGCGACCGCGTGCTGGCCTCGCGCCTCGGCGCCGGCGCCGTGGAAGCACTCCTCGAAGGCCACACCAACGTGATGGTGGGGGTGCTGGGCGGCGAGGTCAAGCTCACGCCCATGCGCGAGGTGTGGAGCCGCAAAAAGCACGTCGACTTCGAGCTGCTCAAGCTCACCCAACTGCTCAGTTGAGGCGCCCCGTGCGCTGCGCCCTCGGGCTGCTCGCCACGAGCCTGCTGCTCACGACGCTCTCGGGGTGGGTGCCGCGTCAGGTCACCACCCGCTATCCGGACATCATGGGCTGCGAACGCGGGTGCCAGGTAGCGGCCGGCGGCTGGCCTGTGCCGTTCGTGGTAGACTACCCCGGCATCTCACCGGTCGGATCGGTGTCCATCAGCGGTGGGCTGATGGGCGAGGACCGGATGCGCTGGGGCGCGTTTGCGGCCTCGTGGGCGCTCTGGCTGTCCGTGGGCGGTCTGGCGATAGGGGTCGTAGGGCGTAGCCGGAGGGGCGGGACGCTGCGGCGCGGGAATCGTGCCGTACTATAAGCGGCGGCGCGTTACTGCGCCCCACTACAGGTACCTATGGCTACAGACGTGCTCGTCCGCAACAATGTGAAGGTGTCCGGGCGGGGCACGCAGCCGATGCTGTTCGCCCACGGCTTCGGGTGCGACCAGAACATGTGGCGCTACATCACGCCCGCGTTCGAGGACGACTACCGCGTCATCCTGTTCGACTACGTCGGGGCCGGGAAGTCGGACCTGGCGGCGTACAACGCGGACCGCTACAGCAACCTCAACGGGTATGCCGAGGACGTGCTCGAAATCTGCCAGGCGCTCGACCTCAAGGACGTGATCTTCGTCGGGCACTCGGTGAGCAGCATGATCGGGGTGCTGGCGGCCAACAAAGCCCCCGAGCGGTTTGCCCACCTGATCCTCGTGGGCCCGTCGCCCCGCTACATCAACGATGAGGGCTACGTGGGCGGCTTCGAGCGGGCCGACATCGAGGAACTGCTCGACACGATGGACAAGAACTACATCGGGTGGGCCAACTTTCTGGCGCCCGCCATCATGAAGAACCCCGAGCGGCCTGAACTGGGCGAGGAACTCACCGAGAGCTTCTGCTCGACCGATCCGGTGGTGGCGCGGCAGTTTGCGCAGGCCACGTTCTTCTCGGACAACCGGCGAGATGCGGGCGAGGTGACTACGCCCACGCTCGTCCTCCAGTGCTCCGAAGACCTGATCGCCCCCCTCGAAGTAGGCACGTACCTCCACGAGGCGATCCAGGGCAGCACGTTGCGCGTGCTCAAGGCCACCGGCCACTGCCCCCACATGAGCGCCCCCGAGGAGACGATTGCGGTGATCCAAGACTACCTGAGCGGCGCGCCGCTGAACTAAGCGCCGGTGCGTGTGGGGGCTCTCCTGCACGTGAGCCGGCCCCTCCATTATGGACGAGCGGCTCGACCACGCCCCCTGCGGCTACGTCTCGTTCGACGACGAAGGCCTCCTCACGGACGTCAATGCCACGCTGGCGCAGTGGCTCGGCCGCTCGCGCGAGGCGATGGTGGGGCAGCACATCGAGACGCTGCTAACCGTCGCCGGGCGCATCTTCTACCAGACGCACCTCTTTCCGCTCATCAAGCTGCATGGGAAGGCGGAGGAGATCTTCCTGACGCTGCGGGGCGCGGGCGGAGAAGGAGTACCGATGCTCGCCAACCTCGTCCGGGTCGAGGGGCCCGGCGCGGCGCGCAACGAGTGCGTGCTCGTGCCCGTGTGGCAGCGCCGCAAGTACGAGGATGAACTGCTGGCCGCCCGGCGACAGGCCGAGGAGGCGCTGCGCACGAACGAGGAACTCACCCGCATCCGCGCCGAACTCGACCTGCACGCGCGCGAACTCGACCGCAAGGTGAGCCGCCTCGAACACCAGAACACCGAGGTCACCCGCGTCAGCACGATCCTGTCGCATGACCTGCGCGAGCCCATCCGGAAGCTGTCGGTGTTCGCGGACGTGCTGGGGCAGGAAAGCCGGGAGCACCTCTCGCCGCTCGGCGTCCGCGCCATCGAAGTGATCGGCTCGGAGTGTGTGCGGCTGAGCGCGCTCGTGCGGGGCCTGCACGAATATGTCTCGCTCGACACGCTGGGCACCAAGACCGAGCCGGTGGACCTGGCCAGGGTGCTTCGGGAAGCCCGGGCGATGGTAGAGGCGCGCTATAAGACCACGCTAGACATGGTAGAGGGGCCTCTCCCGGTCCTGACAGGCCAGCGGCGGCAACTCGAACTGCTCTTCAACCACCTGCTCGACAACGCCGTCAAGTTTGCCCGGCCTGGCACGACGCCGCGCGTGCGGGTCGGTTGCCGCGAGGTGCAGGAGAACAGCTTCCAGGCCACCGAGGGACGCTACCGCTACGTCGACTGCGTGCTCGTGACCGTCGAGGACGACGGCATCGGGTTCGACGCGCGCTTCAACAGCTACATCTTCGAGGCGCTGCGCAAGCTCGACCCCGAAAGCCCGGGCGTAGGGCTGGGCCTCGCCATCTGCAAGAAGGTCGCCGCGAACCACTTCGGCTGGATCAAGGGCGAACCCGGGCCCAGCGGCGGCGCCCGCTTCACGCTCATGCTGCCCATGCAGCAGTAGCCGTCACCCCGGCACAGAGGGCAGCGCGGCCACGTTCAGGTAGAACGCGGAAAGGCGCTGGAAGGCCTCCTTGAAGCCGACGAAGTTCATCGGCTTGGTCATGAATGCGCTCGCGCCGAGGGCATAGCTCCGCTCCACGTCCATCTCGGCGTAGGACGTGGAAAAGACGATGACCGGATAGGGGCGCAGCAGCGGGTCCGCTTTGAGCTCGGCGAGCGTCTGCAGCCCATCGAGGCGGGGCATGTTGAGGTCGAGCAGGATGAGGTTCGGGGCGGGCCGGGTCCCCGATCCGGCAAACTCGCCTTCGCCCCGCAGGTATTCGAGCAGCTCGACGCCATCGTGGACCACGCGAAACACGAGCGACGGGGACGCCTGGCGAAGCGCCATCTCCGTCAGCAGCGCGTCGTCGCGGTCATCGTCGGCCATCAGAAACGTGACGTGCGGCACAGGCATAGCAGGCGAGGCATAAGGGAGACGGGAGGTGCGCGCAACCCGCTGCCGAAAGGGCAACCACACCGGAATGATACTTCGAGCCGCCCCCAAACCCATCGACGCACATAATTCTGCGGCCTGCAGGTCCCACCGCCCCAGCCTCCGTGCTCGGCACCCCTTCGGGCCGTAGCGCGGGGCGGCGCCGTTGCGCAAAGGGGATTCATAGTTTAGGCTGAACTAATCCTGGGCGTGGAGGTGGGAGCGGGCAGTCAACAGCCTGGCCATGCCCCTCTCTGAACCTGCCGTGCCGACCCGGGCCTGGCGCCGCACCACCGATGAGGGCAGCCTGCCCGAGGTGTACCGCTCGCTCCACGTGCCCACCGGCGTGGGCTTCTGGCGCAACCTCCGCGCCTTCTTCGGGCCAGGGATGCTCGTGGCGGTGGGCTACATGGACCCGGGCAACTGGGCCACCGACCTGGCCGGCGGGGCGCGCTTCGGCTACACGCTGCTCTCGGTCATCCTGCTCTCGAACCTGATGGCGATCCTGCTGCAGGCGCTCTCGCTGCGCCTGGGCATCGTCACCGGGCGCGACCTGGCGCAGGCCTGCCGCGACCACTACAGCCGTCCGGTGTCGATGGTGCTGTGGCTGCTCGCCGAAGTGGCCATTGCCGCGTGCGACCTCGCCGAGGTGATCGGGGCGGCCATTGCGCTCAACCTGCTCTTCGGGCTGCCGCTCGTGTGGGGCGTGTGCATCACCGCCTTCGACGTGCTGCTGCTGCTGATGCTGCAACAGCGCGGCTTCAAGCTCATCGAGCGCATCGTCATCGCGCTCATCGCCACGATCGCGCTCTGCTTCGCCATCGACCTGTTCTTCGCCCGTCCGGACGCGGCGGGGATGCTGCGGGGGCTCGTGCCGACGGCGGCCATCGTGACGAACCCCGCGATGCTCTACATCGCCATCGGCATCCTCGGCGCTACCGTCATGCCGCACAACCTCTACCTGCACTCCTCGGTGGTGCAGACGCGCGCGTACGAGCAGACGCCCGGGGGCAAGCGCAACGCGATCCGCTTTGCCACCATCGACTCGACGCTGGCGCTCTTTGGGGCCTTCTTCGTCAACGCGGCCATCCTGGTCCTCGCCGCCGCGACGTTCCACCAGGCCGGGCGGGAGGATGTGGCCGAGATCGGCGATGCCTACAAGCTGCTCTCGCCCATGCTCGGGGCGCCGGTGGCGAGCACGCTCTTTGCCGTGGCCCTGCTCGCCTCCGGGCAGAACTCGACGCTCACGGGCACGCTCGCCGGGCAGATCATCATGGAAGGCTTCCTGAACATCCGCCTGGCCCCGTGGCTGCGCCGGATCATCACCCGCCTGATCGCCATCGTGCCCGCGCTCATCGTCACCGTGCTCTACGGCGAGGCGGGCACCACCGACCTGCTCATCCTCAGCCAGGTGATCCTGAGCATGCAGCTGCCCTTTGCCGTCTTCCCGCTCGTGCGCTTCACCTCCGACCGCCGCAAGATGGGCGAGTTCGTGATGTCGCGCGGGGTGATGGCGGTGGCCTGGGGCGTGGCAGGCCTCATTGCCGCGCTCAACGTGTGGCTGCTGTGGCAGACCTTTGCGGGCGGCCTCGGGTGATGCGCCGGCCGGTTTGAGGGTTCATTACCCGCTCGTTACAAGCCAGGGGCTCCCCCCCGTGGCGGGGCGCTGGGCCGGGTTTTCGGGAAGCATCTGATTGAACAGGCGTTAGTACCGCCGTTCTGGCCGCGCCTGGCAGAAGCGGGCCGGTCACGATTGCAGGCCCCCCCGTGTGTGGTGTGGGGCCGCGGTGTATCTTGATCCTGTTTCAGTGTATGCATCTGTGAGATCGATCTGAAGGGGCTCGTCTACGTGCTGACGCGGTGTCAGGCGGCGACGCTCCCTTTCCCGCAGCGGATTTGCCAGCTACGCCTTCCCTTTGGAGCCTGCCTCTGCAGGCTCCCTCTGAGACCTCTCCCTCTTCCTCAATGACGTCCGCCGATTCCGTGGTTATCCTGCTTGCCGACGACGATCCCGACGACCGCGCCTTCACCATCCGCGCGCTCCGGCAGAACCGCCTTGCCAACGATGTCCGCACCGTGGAGGACGGCGAGGAGCTGATGGATTACCTCAAGCGGCGTGGCCCTTACGCCCAGGAGGGCGAGGCCCCCCGCCCGGACGTGATCCTGCTCGACCTCAACATGCCCCGCAAGGACGGGCGTGAGGCGCTCGAAGAGATCAAGCAGGACCCGAGCCTGCGCAAGATCCCCGTCGTCGTGCTCACCACGAGTGAGGCCGAGCAGGACATCCTGCAAACCTACGACCTCGGCGTCAACGCGTTCGTCACCAAGCCGGTGACGTTCGAAGGCCTCGTCAACGCGATCCGCGTGATGAGCGATTTCTGGTTCGAGATCGTACGCCTGCCCCCGCCGAACTGACGTGCGGGCTTCCGGAAAGGATCGAAGGGCAGCCGCCAATGGGAGAGTGTCGCAACCCCGGGGGCGATCGGGTCCTTTTATGGCCCTTCGGTCGTTCATCGCCGCCCATTGACCCCTGCCATGGCCGAGACTGTACGCCTGCCCGATTCTGAGGCGGCTCCCGAGAAGGAGACGCTTGCGCTCCTGATCGTCGAAGATGACGAAGACGACTATTTCCTGACCCGGACCCTCCTCGGACGCGCCCCCACGCTCCGCTTCGACGTCACCTGGGCCTCGACCTACGAGACCGGGCTCGACGAACTCGCCTCCGAGCGCTTCGACGTGGCGCTCGTAGACTACCGGCTCGGCGCCCAGAACGGCCTCGACCTGCTCCGCGAGGCCCGCACGCGCGGCGTGCGCACGCCGCTCATCCTGCTCACCGGGCAGGACGACGTGGAGACCGACGTGCGCGCGGCCTCCGCCGGCGCCTCCGACTACCTCGTCAAGGGCGGCACCGACGCGGCGCTGCTCGAGCGCTCGATCCGCTACGCCCGCGAGCGCGCCCGCAACCTCGGCCAGATCCAGCGACAGGCCGACCTGCTCGACAAGGCGCAGGACGCCATCCTCGCCTTCCGCCCCGACGGAAGCCTCCGCTACGTCAACCAGAGCGTGGTCCGGCTCACCGGCTATTCGTTTCAGCAACTCCTCGGCTCCGACGGGCTCATTTTCAAGTTCACCGACGTGCCGATTGCGGCGCTCATTCGGAAGCTGGAATCCGAGGGTGAGTGGACGGGCGAACTCGTCGTCAAGCGCATGGACGGGCGCCCGCTCACGGTGGAGAGCCGCTGGACGCTCGTGCGCGACGCGCAGGGGACCGTGCAGAGCTACCTCGCCATCTTCACCGACATCACGGAGCGCAAGCAGCTGGAGTCGCAGTTTCTGCGCTCGCAGCGCATGGAGTCCATTGGGCGCCTCGTGGGCGGCATCGCGCACGACCTCGGCAACCTGCTCGTGCCGGTGCTCCTCGGCGCGCGCGTGCTCCAGACGCGCCTCGAAGGCGACGAGAAGGGCCAGCGCACGCTCGCGATGATCCAGAAGAGCGCCCAGCGCGGCGCCGACATGGTCAAGCAGGTGCTCGCGTTTGCGCGCGGCGTCGAAGGCGAGCGGGTGCAGCTGCGGCCCCACCTGCTCGTCGAGGAGGTCGAGAAGATCGCCCGCGAGACGTTCGGGACGGCCATCGACATCCACGCCAACATCGAGACGGGGCTCTGGCCCGTCGTGGGCGACGCGACGCAGCTTCAGCAGGTGCTGATGAACCTCGCCGTCAACGCGCGCGACGCAATGCCCGAGGGGGGCGCCTCTCGCTCGAAGCGGTGAACCTGGTGCTCGATGAGGCCGAGGCCACCCGGATGATCGAAGCGCATCCGGGCCGCTACGTGTGCCTGAGCGTGGCCGACTCCGGCACCGGCATTCCGCCCGAAGTGCTCGACAAGATCTTCGAGCCGTTCTTCACCACCAAGTCGGTGGAGAAGGGCACCGGGCTTGGCCTCTCCACGGTCTACTCCATCGTCAAGAGCCACGGCGGATTTGTGAACGTGGCCTCCGAGCAGGGGCAGGGCACCAACTTCAGCGTGTTTTTGCCTGCCGCCGAGAGCGACACGCTCATCCACGAGGGCGAAGGCGTGGGCGAGGACGTGGTGATGGGCAACGGCGAGTGCATCCTGCTCGTGGACGACGAGCCGTTCATCCTAGAGACGGCCACCGAGATCCTCCAGTCGCACGGCTACAAAACCTGCACCGCCACCAACGGCCGCGAGGCGCTCGAACTCTACCACGCGCAGAAGGACAACATCCGCCTCGTGCTCACCGACCTGATGATGCCCGAGATGGACGGCGTGACGCTCATCCGCACGCTCCGCGCGGAGGCCCCCAACCTGCCCATCGTGGCCGCCTCCGGCATGATGGGCGAGAAGGCCGACGCCGTGATGAACGCCGGCGCCGACGGCCTGCTCTCGAAGCCCTTCTCGGTAGACCGCCTCACGAACGCCCTTCACGCCGCTTTCGAGCGCCATTCGTCGCCCTGAGCGAACCCCGTCCCGGTCTTTTGGTATGGTGGTTGAAGCGCTCCGTCTGGGCGCCGCCCCCTACTGAATGGCCCTGCTCGACGCCCTCGTCCGCCGCCGCGATGCGCGGCTGAACCCTCACACGGCCCCGCTGCCGGTACTCTCTGATGCGCCGCACGCGGTGGTTGTCGGGGCGGGGCTCGGGGGGCTCGCGGCGGCCATCCGGCTCGGCGCACGCGGCTTTCGCGTCACCGTCGTAGACCGGCTCGAACAGCCCGGCGGGCGCGCGCGCGTGTTCCAGGAAGGCGGCTACACCTTCGACGCCGGGCCTGACCGTCGTGACGGCCCCGTTCCTCTTCGACGAGCTGTGGCGGCTCGCCGGGCAGCGCCGCGAGGACGATGTGGAACTGCGCGCGGTGGACCCTTTCTACCGCATCCGCTTCGACGACGGGCAGCTGTTCGACTACACCGGCGACGCCGAAAGCATGCGCCGCGAGATCGCCCGGTTCTCGCCCGACGATGCCGACGCCTACGACCGCTTCTTCGCCCGCAGCCGCGACATCTTCAAGGTCGGCTTCGAAGAACTCGGCCACGTGCCCTTTGCCCGCATCTCCGACATGGCCCGCATCGCCCCGGCGATGGCGCGCCTGGAGAGCCACCGGACGGTCTACGGTCTCGTGTCGAAGTACGTCAAGGACGAGCGCATCCGGCAGGTGCTCTCGTTTCACCCCCTCCTCGTGGGCGGCAACCCGTTCTCCGTCACGAGCATCTACGCGCTCATCGCGTTTCTGGAGCGCAAGTGGGGCGTGTGGTACGCGATGGGCGGCACCGGCGCGCTCGTGCGCGGCATGGCGCGGCTCGTCGAAGAGCTCGGCGGCACGCTCCGTCTGGGCGCGGAAGTGACGGAGATCCTGCTCGACGAATCCGGCAAGCGCCCCCGCGCCACCGGCGTGCGCCTCGCCGGCGGCGAAGCGGTCGCGGCCGACCTCGTCGTGTCCAACGCCGATGTGGCGTGGACGTACCGCTACCTCGTGCCCGCGCGTGCGCGCAAGCGCTGGACCGACGCGCGGCTCGACCGCACGCGCTACTCGATGGGCCTCTTCGTGTGGTACTTCGGCACCGACTGCCGGTACGAAGACGTCAAGCACCACACGATCCTGCTCGGCCCCCGCTACAAGGGCCTCCTCGACGACATCTTCGAGCGCAAGCACCTCGCCGACGACTTCTCGCTCTACCTCCACCGTCCCACCGCCACCGACCCGGCGATGGCGCCCGAGGGGCACGACGCCTTCTACGTGCTCTCGCCCGTGCCCCACCTCGGCGGCGGGCAGGCGTGGACGGCGGACGACACCGAGGCCTACCGGCAGAAGATCGAAGCCGTACCTCGCGCGGACGGTTTTGCCGGACCTGCCGGCGCACCTGACCGTCTCGCGCACGCTCACGCCGCAGAACTTCCGCGCCGACTACCTCGCCTACCAGGGGGCGGCGTTCTCCATCGAGCCCACGCTCACGCAGAGCGCCTACTTCCGCCCCCACAACGCGAGCGAGGACATCGACCACCTCTATTTTTCGGGCGCCGGCACCCATCCGGGCGCCGGAATGCCCGGCGTGCTCTCGGCGGCCCGCGTGCTCGACACCGTGGTGCCGGACGCCGAGGTGTTTCGCGCCGGGCGGGCCTAGCGCCGCCGGCGGAGGGCGGTCCGGCGTTTCGAAATGAGATTTAAGCCGACCGGGCATTGGCCGATACGGGCGTTTTTTTGGCGATTTAGGGCCCTTGGGAGGGAGGGAGGAGAAGAAATTGGACCGGGTTTTGTAGAGAGGGCCAGTAACTCCTCAGCTACCCCTCCACCGTCGTGCACCCCCTCGTGCCACGTTTCTCTCTCAAGCCCCGCCGGTGGCACTTTGCCGCCGCTGTGCTGGTGGGCCTCCCCTTTGCGCCGGTACAGGCGCAGCAGACCTACAGCCTGGGCGCGCTCGCCAACCGTGCGGAGACGATTCCGACGGTGGACGACGCCACCGCCACCTCGCTCGACGCCCAGCGCCGCCGCTACGCCGGCGACCTCGGCCTGAGCATCGAAGGGCGTGCGGTGGTTTACCCGGGCACCATCACCAACAACGCCAACGGGCAGGGCTCCACGGCCACGAGCGCCTCGGTAGACCTCGTGTGGGACCTCCTGCGCGGCGGGCTCGGCGAGGCCCTCTACGAGCGCCGCCGCCTGGGCGCCCTGCAGGACGTGGGCTCGCAGACGGCCCGCGTGGCCCGCGAAGATGCCCGCACGGCGGTCCGCATCCTCGCCGTGGCCCTTATGCAGGATGAGACGCGCGCCGCCGGTGCGCGGGCTGCCGACTCCCTGGCCACCCTCGCCGCCGAGCGCTACAGCGGGCTCTACGAGACCCGCGATGTGCTCCGCTCCACCCTCCTCGACGCCCGGTTGCGGGCCCAGCGCTACGAACAGGATGCTCTACGTTACGAGACCTCCGCGGGCCGCATTCGGGACGAGCTGGCCCGGCAGCTTCGCATTGACCCCACCTTCCGCGTCGAGCGTCCTGATGGGCTGCCCCGTGTGGACGCCGCCGACCTGGACTATAGCGCCCGTGTGGGGGCCCGCCGGTACGTCGAAGCCGTGGTGCCGCCTGAGCCCGCCCTCACCGCCGTCCAGCTGACGCTCTTCGCCGGCGTGCAGTCGCGCGAGAACTACTTCGCCGACAATACGGCCGCCGGGATGAGCTTTCGCGCCGGTCCGCGCTTTGGCGCCCGCATCAACGTGCCGCTCTCCACGGTGGGCCGCTTTGCCGCCTATGGCCGCGAGCGCGCCGCGCTTATGGTGCAGCAAGAAGCCCGCTACGACGCCGCGCTCCGCACCCAGATGACGCGCGTCAACAACGCCCTGAGCGCGCTCCGTGTGGCCGAAGGCCGCTACAACGAACTCCGCACGTCCATCGACATCGCGCACTCGCAACTCGAAGAGGCCCGCCTCCAGGCCTCTGAGGGGCTGCGCATGACGCCCAACCAGGTGCTGCTGCTCGAAGCCCAGATCCGCGACAACGAGGCCGAAGCCGAAGCGCAGCGTCTCGAAGCGTGGATCCAGTACTTCGTGCTCCAGCAACTCGCCGGCCTGGCCGGCTGATCGGCGGTCCCCACCGCTCTCCGTTCCTCTCCCGCGCCCCTCTTTTTACCCGTACCACCATGCTTGGCGCGTCCAACATCCGCATCGTAGCGCTCGCCAACGGCATCGCGTTTCCGGTCAGCGACCTGGGGCCGAACCGGCTGTCGCTGTCTGGCTTCCCCGCCGGCACCAACCCGTTCCAGCCCTACAACCCGGGCGATCTCGTCCCGATGACGCTCGTGGCCGAGCGCGAGGGCCAGCGCGAGGTGATGCCCGTGGAGGCGCGCCTGCAGGACCTGTTTGCCGGCGAGGCCTCGTTTGCCCTGCCCAGCGGTCTCGGCGCGCCCATGCCGGCCCCCGCCGACCTCGTGCTGCCGCCCGTTGGCTCGCCTGCGATGGTGCTGGAGACGACCGTGGTGATGCCCGTGCCGCCGGTGATCCCCGTGACGCCCGCAGCACCGGCCTACAGCGCCTCGGGCTACGCCGATTCGTACGCGTCGGGCCCGGCCTACGCCGCGCCTGCCTACGACCCGGTCGTGAACCCGTACAACGACACGGCAGCCTCGTACGCCCACGTCCACGACTCGACCGAGCGCGAGGAGCTGAGCCGCTTCCACCCCGTCACCGACGCGCCCGCGCCGTCGATGCCTTACGGGGCGCCGATGGCCAACGCGCCGGTGCCGATGGCCTATTCCTATGGCGCCGATATGCCGGCCTACGCGCCCGGCGCCCCCGGCGTGGCGCCCTACGTGCCGGGCACGTACGCCCCTGTTCCGCTGGGCCCCGGCCTCGCCTTGACCCCCGGGATGCCGGTCGGGCAGACGACGGCGGTGCAGGAGCTCGGCGAAGACGACGAGCGCAGCAGCGGCAGCTTTGCCCGTGGCGCGGGCCTCGTGGTGCTCGGCGCGCTCGCCCTGCTCGCCGTGCTCGTGCTCATGCTCGCGCAGCGCTCCGGCGTGCAGAGCGTGCAGGCCTCCCTCCGCGGTCAGCGCACGGAAGTCTCCGCCCCCTCCGACGGCGTGCTCGACCGCCTGACGGTCTCCGAAGGCTCGGCCGTGCGCGCCGGGCAGCCGCTCTTTGCGATGGACAACCGGCTCTATCAGTCCGAGATGGCGCAGATCCGCCTCGACGCCGAGGAGCAGGGGCAGCTCGTGGAAGGCCTCCAGAAGTCACTCGACACGGTGCGGCGCCTCGTCTCCTCCTCTGGCAGCGGCGCGGCGGCCGTCCCCGTGATGGTGGGCGGCTCGGCGCCGACGACGACCGTGGAGCCCACCAGCCCGGCCCGCATCGAGGCCGCCCAGGCGCGCCTCGACGTCGGCCCAGGTGCGCCAGCGCGAGACGGCCGGCGCCCTCACCCGCGCCCAGCGCCTCTTCGACGGCGGCGCCATGACGCGCGGCGACTTTGAAGCCGCTCGCGCCGACGCCCAGGCCGCCGATGCCGAAGTGAACGCCCGCAGCGCCGACCTGCGCGAAGCCCAGACGGGCCGCGTGCGCGTCTCCGGCGGCAGCGCCCCGCGCATGGTTTACCGCGGCGGCGACAGCGGCGGCAGCCGGATCTCGGCCCAGCTGCGCGTGCTCGACCTCGAACGCAACCTCGTCGAGGCCCAGGCCCGCCAGCGCGCCGCCCAGATGCGCTACCAGCAGGCCCAGGCCCGCTCCACCACCGGCGGCGTCGTGACGGCCCGCAGCAACGGCGTGGTCTCCGCCATCGAGCGCAACTCGGGCGCCAGCGTCCGCGCCGGCGATCAGGTGCTCTCGATCGAGACGACCGACAACCCGTACGTGGTGGCCTACTTCCCCTTCCGCGAGGCCCGCCTGATCCGCCAGGGCGCCTCGCCGACGTGACGTTCCCGGCCACCGGCACCTCGATGACGGGCAAGGTGGACGCGCTCGGCTCCGCCGCCGAAGGCGACTACCGCGTCCGCACCTCGATCCGCGACGACCAGCAGCTCACGCCCGTCCGCATCCGCCTCGACCGGATGCCGCAGGGCGCCACGCCGGGCGCCCAGGCCGACGTGACCGTCGAAGTGGGCCTGCGCACCGTGCTCTCGGGCCGCCTCACTGATCGCACGAAGGGTGAAGGGCGAGGGGGACAGGCGACGCATTCGCCCGCCCCCTCGCCGATCCCCCTTCGCCCTTCGCTCTTCCCTGCCATGGAACTCCGTCCCGACAACAGCCGGCGCCCCCGGCTCCCGCTCGCGCAGGCGCTTCGCTACGCGCTCGTGCCGACGCTCATCTGGGGCGGCCTCTTCCTGCTCATCCTCTCGGCCCTGCCGGGCTGGGCGTGGCGCGCCAAGGTGCAGGTCCGCCGCGAAGAAGGCCTGCTCATGATCGGCCTCATCGGCATGTGGCGCTACGGGTGGTACCTGCTCCAGGTGGTGCGCGGCTTCTTCTACAGCCGCTTCGTCTACCCGAGCCTCCGCTACTCGGCCTTTATCCAGCGGGCGCCGTTCCCCGAGCGCTGCTACTTTCTGCTGCCCTCCTACTTCGAGGACCCGGGCGTGACCGTGCGCACGTTCCGCGCCCTCGCCCGCGAGGCGAGCCTGCTGCCGCAGGTGCAGGTGACCGTCGTGGCCGCGCTCGGCTCGAACGACGAAGAACAGCTCGTGCGCCGCGTGCTCGGCGAAACGCCGGGCGGCGAGCGCATCCGCCTCGTCTGCACGCGCCAGAGCGAAGGCAAGCGCAAGGCCATGGCCGACGTGCTCCGCGTGATCGCGCAGCTCCGCGCCCGCGACACCCAGTACATCGCCGACCGCGAGCGCACCTACCACGACGCCGTCGTGTTCATGGACGGCGACACCGAGATGGCCGAGGGCACGCTCGCGCAGTGCCTGCCGTTTCTCAAGGCCTACCCGAAGGTGGGCGCCGTGACGACCGACGAGATCGGGCGCATCTACGGCGCCGGCAACGCGGTGCGCGCCTGGTTTGCGCTCAAGTTCGTCAAGCGCCACTCGGTCATGAAGAGCCTGAGCCTGAGCCGCAAGGTGCTCACGCTCACGGGCCGCTTCTCGGTCTTCCGCGCCGACTCGGTGCTCACCGAGGAGATGGCGCAGTACCTCGAACACGACGGCATCCGGGACTGGCGCTACGGGCGCATCAAGTTCCTCATGGGCGACGACAAGAGCACCTGGTTCTGCCTGCATCAAGAACGGCTGGGACATGCTCTACCTGCCCGACGTGCACGTCTACTCGCTCGAAACGCCGCACCGACCCGTTCTTCAAGCTCTCCCGCAGCCTCATGCTGCGCTGGAACGGCAACACGCTCCGCACCAACACGCGGGCGCTCAAGCTCGGGCCGCGCCAGGTGGGCTGGTTTACGTGGTGGGCCATCCTCGACCAGCGCATCTCGATGTGGACGACGCTGATCGCGCCGATTGCCATGATCCTGCTCACGGTGTTCATCACGCCTTGGTTCGCGGCCTTCTACGCGGCGTGGATCATCGGCGTGCGCCTGTTCCAGCTGCTCATGCTCGTGCTCCAGGGCCACCGGATGCGCGTGATCGACCTGCCGCTTCAGGTGTACGACCAGTGGGCCGGCGCCTTCTTCAAGGTCGTGTCGAGCTTCAGCCTCGGGCGGCAGTCGTCGGGGCAAGGCCTCCGGCAAGACGCGCGAGGAAGGCTACCTGCCCGCCTCCCGCGCCTGGGTGCCCTACCTCCAGGCCACGCTCGCGCTCACCGCCCTCGTGCTCTTTGTGGGCCTGCTCACGGGCGTGCTCTCGACGCCCAACCTCCTCCGCGCCCCGCGCACGATTGAACGGGCGTTCGAAAACACCGGCGACCGTGTGCAAGATGCCGCCGTGACCACCGGCGAGGCCGTGCAGGACGCGGCGCAGAACACGGGCGAGGCCGTGCAGGACGGGGTGCAGGCCACCGGCGACGTCCTCGAAAACGCCGCCGATGCCACCGGCGAGGCCGTGCAGCGCGTGGGCAACGGCCTCGAAAACGCCGCGCAGGACGCCGGGCAGGTGCTCGCCAGCCCCCCGCCCGATTCACCCCTCGCGCCCGACCCGGACTCCTCAGATCCGCCGCCGCCCTCGGGCAACGACGACGGTCCGATCTCGCAGGCAGCGCCTGACGCTTCGAACGAGCCCGCCTCCGGCATTGCCGGGGCGGGTTTCGGCGTCTGGGGCGCGTGCCCGCCCACCGACGACCTCGCCGGGCGCACGCTCGACGTGACGCGCCTACGGCGCCCGCCCGAACGACGGGCAGGACGACAGCGAGGCCCTCCGCCGCGCCCTTCGCGACGCCCGCCCGGGCACCACGGTCCGCCTGCCCGCCGGCCGCCTCGACCTCGACCGCCCCGTCACCATCGTCACCGACGACGTGACGCTGCGCGGGGCCGGGCGCACGCGCACGACGCTCGTCTACCGCTTCACGCGCGCCCAGGCCGGCGACGCCCCGCCGGGCGGGATGCCCACGGCCCTCGCCGTGATGGGCCGCAAAGGCCGCCGCGTGGCCCGCCTCGTCGACGGCGGCCCGCGCGGGCGACGCGCCGCCTCACGCGTGGCCTACGAACGCGGCGCAGCAGGCGCCGCCCGCCGGCACGCTCCTCTGGATCGGCGCGCCCAACGACGACGCGTTCCTCGCGGCAGCATCGGCATCGGAGCGCTGGAACGAGCGCTACCCGTATGTGCGCCAGTGCGATGACGCCGCTGCTGCCCGGCCACGCCCGGCCATCGCGGCCGCGCACCTTCACCCTCCGCGACGCCCTCGACCTCGACCTGCCCGAAGGCACCGAGGTGTTCGCCACCGAGCCCGTGCGCGGCGTCCGCATGGAGGGCTTCACCGTCACGCACGAGATTCCCGGCGCCGCGCCGACCCGCGTGGCCGGCGTCTACGAGAACCGCTTTCCCGACTACAGGTCAGCGCGCTCGCCTACGTCTGGGCCGACGGCGGCACCCTCCGCGATGTGGGCGTGACGATGGCGGGCGGCCACGCGGTCGTGTTCGAGAACGCTACGGCGTGCGCGCCGAGCGCCTGGTGGTGGACGGCGCCTGGAACAAGGGCGACAGTGGGACGGGCTACGTCCGCTTTGCGCGCGCGTTTGCCTGCACGCTCGTCGATCCGCACGTGCGCGGCATCCGGCACGTGGCCTTCCAGTGGTCGAGCGCGCAGAACCGCATCACCGGCGGGCGCATCGAGGTGGATGTCAACTTCCACGGGGGCTACAGCCGCTACAACGTGGTCTCGGGCACCGTCGTGGCGCCGCCGCGCCACGCACCGCTGGACCGCCGTGACCACCACGCCGCGCACCGCCCACTGGGCCCCGCCCGATGGGCCGGGCAACCGCGTGGACGGCTACACGCCCCGCGTCACGGCGCTCGCCGAGCGCGCGGAAGCCGCGCCCGCCGGTGGGCAGTGAAGCCGGGGCAGGCGGTACCCGGCGAAGGCGACCTGATTTTCCCAAAGAGGGCGCCGGGCGAGAACCCGCACGCCCTCGGCCTGGGTGTAAACCCAACGCGCTGTTTCCATTGAGCATCGGACAAGGCTCCGGTGTAGTAGAAACGCGCTGTTGTACCGCCCATGCTTCGCCTCGTCTCTGACCTGCGCCGCCCTGGCCCTCGTCGGCTTTGCCGCCGGGAAGACCAGTCTTGCAGCCAGCGGAGGCGACGGGCAACGCGGCGCACCTCCAGATGACGGACGCCGACGGCCAGCAGCGCCCCGATTCGACCGCCGATTCCCGCGTCGATACGACGCTCTACCTGCGCGCCGGAGATGCCGACCGGATCGTCCGCACCCACGGGGCGCTCACGCTTGTGCTGCTGCCCGAGGTAGCCGACGCAGAGCAGCCCGCCGATCCGTTCTCCGACCTCCAGAACGCGGCGTGGCACCTGCGCCTCTCCGGCGAGACCGCGCCCACCGCCGACCTGTCTGTGCAGGGCTACGCGGTCACCGGGGCGCAACTCGTGCAACTCGACGCCGACCCGCTCTACGAAGCGCTCGTTAGCACCTACACGGGCGGGGCGCACTGCTGCACCACCTTCCATGTGTTCGACGCGCACAACGGCGCCTGGCGCCGCGACACGGTCTCGGCCGGCAGCTTCGGCTTTGCGGTCCGCGACCTCGACGGCGATGGAGCGGCCGAACTCGTCGGTGAGGACCCGCGCTTTGAGTACGCCTTTTCGTCGTTTGCCGCCTCGCGCGGCGCCACCCGCATCTTTGCCGTGCGCGGCGGCCGCTTTCGGGCGGTGACGACCGAGCCCCGCTTCCAGCACGTCCTCGAAGCGCACCGCGACGCCCTCGCCGCCGACCTCGCCCGCAGCGGCGACAACGACGACGTACGCCGGGGCCTGCTCGCCGCGCTCGCCGCCGAATACGCGCTCCTCGGCGACGCTCCGGCGGGCCTCGAACTGGCCGCGCAGCACCTCCCCGAAGGAGACCGCGCCGCGTTCCTGCGCGACCTCCGCGCCTTCCTCGCCGAACAGGGCTTTACGCGCCCGTAGCGCTGAGCACGCGCGCCAGCACGGCCGGATCGAGCACGTGCGCGCCGGCATAGCGTTCGAGGCGATAGGGCAAACCGGCCGCATCGAGGCGGGCCAGCGACGGATCGAGGCGCGCGGGCGTCACCAGCGGATCCGCGTCGCCCGCCACGAGCGTGAAGCCGGCGAGGCGTTCGCGGTGGGCCGAGGGGTCGAGGTCGTCGGGGAAGGGGACGCCCCAGAGCACGAGGCGCTGCGCGGGCGTCTGCCCGAGCGCGGCCCAGCGGGCGGCCACGTGCGCGCCCTGCGAGAACCCCAGCACGGACACCGGGCGTCCGGGCGCGACGTGCGCCACGGTGGCGTCGAGGTAGGCGCAGAGGCTGGCGACCTCCGCGCGCCGGGCCTCGGCGGCGTGCGCTTCGGGCGTCAGGTACTCGCGCGCCATCCACGAGGCCCCCACGCGCTGGTGGGCGGCGTCGAGGTAGAAGCGCGCAGGCGCCTCGGGCAGGATCACGCACCGCGCCGGTCCGGCGAGCGGCACAAACGATGGCGCGAAGGTGGCCGCGAGCTGTCCATAGCCATGGAGCGCCACCCACACCTCGGGCGCCGCCGGATTGCCGAGCACGAGCACGCGCGCCGGGCGCTCGACGGTGAGGCGCAGAAAGGTCGGCTCCATCAGGCGTCGAGGGCGGCGAGGAGGGCGTGCGCGATCCGGTCGTGGTGGTCGGTGTGGATCCGCGCGAAGCGCACCCAGAGCGCGGGCGTGAGCGCGCCGAGCACGGGATGGGGCAGGGTGTCCGTGGCGGCCTCCAGGGCCGCCAGGTCCAGGCGGGCGAATGCGGCGGCGTTGCGCGTCAGGCGGGCGCGGAGGGCGTCCGCGTCCACGCCGTCGGCGGGGGGATGCACGAAGTCCGGGGCCTTGCGGCCGGGCGGGAAGACGCCCGCGTCGAGAAAGGCGACGGCGCGGGGGTTGGGGAGCGCCGCCTCGCCGCGCCCGCCGAGAATGCGCGCGATGGCGGTGAGCGCTCCGGTGGCCACCAGTTCGCTGTGCCAGAGGTGGCCCGCCGCCGTCCAGCCCGGCCGCGTGGGCACGGGCGTGTCGAGGTGGGGCGCGTCGAGCAGGGCGGGGGCAGCGGCGTAGCGCTGGCAAGGCCCGCGAGGTCGTCGGAGAGGGGCATGGCGGTCAGATCCAGACGTCGTTGGGGGCCGTGCGGTCGCCGCCGGCATCGCCGGTGTTGACCACGCCGCGCGGTTCGACGAGCAGCAGGCGGCAGGCGGCCTCGGCCACGGGGCGGTGCTCAACGCCCTTCGGCACCACGTAGAGCTCGCCCGGCCCCAGATCGACGTGGCCGTCGCGGAATTCGAGGCGGAGGGTGCCATCGAGCACGAGGAAGGCCTCGTCGGTGTCGTCATGGCGGTGCCAGACGAACGCGCCTTCCACCCACACCACCTTGAACTGGTAGTCGTTGAGCTCGGCCACGACGCGCGGCGACCACGGCTCGGCCACGCGGGCGAGCTTGCCGAGCAGGTTGATGGGGGCGTAGTCCATGCGTCCGTGGGGGGCGTAGTCCAAGGGGGAATTAACGGCGCCGGGGCGGCTTCCTACCCGATGGTCGGCCGGACGAACGGGCTGGATGCGGCGGCGCGTCCGGCGCGGTGGAGGCGACCTTGCGGAAGCGCGCCACGAAGAACGCCTCGAACGTGCCGTCGGGCAGCAGGCGGCGGGCCTCGGGGAGGGCGTGCGTGAAGGCCGTGCCCTCCCACGCATCGAGCGCGGGCATGAACTCGGGCACGGCCACGGGGAGCGGTTCGGCTTCGAGGGCGCCCTCGAAGTGCGTCAGCACGCGGTCGAGCACCGCCTCGTTTTCCTCCGGCGCGAGCGAGCAGGTGGAGTAGACGAGCACGCCGCCCTCGCGCAGCGCGCCCACGGCGGAGACGAGCAGGCGCTCCTGCTTGTGCTGCATCTCGCGCACCTTCCGCTCGGACCAGTAGCGCGTCGTCTCGGCGTCGTCGGCGCGGAAGCGTCCCTCGGTCGAGCAGGGCGCGTCGAGGAGGACGCGGTCGAAGTGCTCCGGGCGGTAGCGGTCCACGCGCGTGCCGTCCTGCAAAAACGTCCGCACGGACGTGGCCCCGGCGGCCTTGGCGTTGGCGTGGAGGCGGAAAAAGCGGTCGCGCACGACCTCCACGGCCGCGATCTCGCCCGTGTTGCCCATCAGCGCCGCCATCTGCAGCGTCTTCGAGCCGGGGGCGGCGGCGAGGTCGAGGATGCGCTCGCCGGGCTCGGGGGCGAGCGCCAGCGGCGGCACCATCGAGGCGAGGTTCTGCACGTACACCGCCCCCTGCGCCACCGGCGTCGGAGGCGATGAGCAGGCCGCGCTGCTCGGCGGGCACCGTGAAGGCGTCGGCGTACCACGCGACCGGCGCGGGGGTCAGGCCGGCGGCCTCGAGGCCGGCGAGCACGGCCGCGCGGTCGCCCCGGAGCGGGTTGACGCGGAAGCCCACGCGCGCGGGTGCCTCGAAGGCGGCCAGCACCGCGCCGAGACGCTCGGGCGGGACGAGGGCGTGGAGGCGGTCGAGAAAGCGCGCGGGCAGCACGGCGGACGGGCAGGGATCGGGCGTGAGCGCGCGAGCCGGGCACAGGATCCGGGGCCGGAATCCCATGCCCCCGGGGGAACTTCGTCGCGTGCACAGGCAAAGAAATCCATATCGGTTAAGTTGGCGTAACGTTCGGCCGAAACGCTCTGTAGTGCAGGGGCCCGCCCGGGACTCTGGCACCGTTGTACCTCCTCCTCTCTCCTCTGCCCCATGAGTGCACGTCGCGACGACCTCATCCGCTGTTCGTTCTGTGCACGCTCGGCCCACGATGTGGCCTCGATGGTGGCCGGACCGGATGTGTACATCTGTGACCGCTGCATTCGCGACGCCGCCGACATTGTGCGGCAGGACCTCGGCACCGCCTACGAGCGCCCGCCGAAGGCCCACGCCGACAAGCGCCCCGCCGCCAGCAGCAAGCCGGCGCGGCTCTCGCCCTACGACCTCAAGGACGCGCTCGACGAGTACGTGATCGGGCAGGGGCTCGCCAAAAAGGCCCTCGCCGTCGCCGTCCACAACCACTACAAGCGCATCGACGGCGGATCGGCGCCGAAGCACCTGGAGGACGTCGAACTCGACAAGTCCAACATCCTGCTCATCGGCTCCACCGGCACCGGCAAGACGCTACTCGCGCGGACGCTCGCGCGGACGCTCGACGTGCCGTTCTGCATCTCGGACGCCACCGTGCTCACCGAGGCCGGCTACGTGGGCGACGACGTGGAGAGCATGCTCACGCACCTGCTCCAGGCCGCCGACTTCAACGTCGAGCGCGCCGAGCGGGGCATCGTCTACCTCGACGAGATGGACAAGCTCGCCCGCCGCGGCGACAACGCCTCCATCACGCGCGACGTGTCCGGCGAGGGCGTGCAGCAGGCGCTGCTCAAGATTCTCGAAGGCACCGTGGCCGGCGTGCCGCCCAAGGGCGGGCGCAAGCACCCCGAGCAGACGCTCGTGAACGTGGACACGCAGCACGTGCTGTTCATGTGCGGCGGCGCCTTCGACGGCCTCGAAAAGATTGTCGCCCGGCGCATGTCGTCCACCACGATTGGCTTTGCCGCGAGCACGCCGCGCCGCCGGGTGACCGAAGACGACCCGGACATCCTCCACCACGTGGAGCCCGAGGACCTCGTCCACTACGGGCTGATCCCCGAACTCGTCGGGCGTTTGCCCGTCGTGGCCGTGCTCGACCCGCTCTCGAACGAGGCGCTCCGCCGCATCCTCACCGAGCCGCGCAACGCGCTCGTGCGCCAGTACCAGAAGATGCTCGCGATGGACGGCGTGACGCTCGGCTTCGACGACGAGGCGCTCGACGCCATCGTGGCCGAGGCGCAGACGCGCAAGACGGGCGCCCGCGGCCTCCGCTCGGTGCTGGAGCGCGCGATGCTCGACGTGATGTTCGACGCCCACGCCGAACCCGGCGCCCTCCGCATCACGCGCGAGACCGTCGTGCACGGCACGCCGCCCGTGCGCGAATCGAGCCTCCGCGCGACGGGGTGATGGTAACGCAGGGGAGAACGGGCCGGGAGAGGCGCTAGCGGCCGGTCCCGGCGGCGAGGGGGCAGAAGCGTGGCGCCCCGTCAGAGACACGCATTCCCTGTGGTGCGCAAATAGTGCGTGCTATGCTGCGCCGATGGGTCAACCGTCCCCGAGAACGCATCAGAGCGGGCTGAAACTAAGCACTTGACACTGCACGTCCGCCGCGCGATATTGCGTGCTATGCCGCACGATGCGGTATAGTTACTGGTTCTCTGCGCTCCTCAACCTCCACCATCCCCGCATGGAATGATGAACTCCGACGAGACCCGAGCGACCCCGTTCGCCCAGACGTACTTCCACGGAACGAAGGCCGATCTCCGGGTTGGAGATCTGATCGAGATCGGCTTCGCGTCGAACTTCGGTCAGCGGAACAACGCGGGCTACATCTTCTTGACTGCGACCCTTGACGCCGCGATCTGGGGGGCCGAACTCGCTTTCGGAGACGGGCGCGGGAGGATCTACCTAGTGGAGGCGACCGGCCCTGTTGAAGACGACCCCGATCTGACGGACCGGAAGTTTCCCGGCAACCCCACGATGTCGTACCGGTCCACCCACCCGTTCAAGGTCGTCGGAGAGGTCGGCGTGTGGGAGGGGCATCCGCCGGAGCAGGTCGAAGCGATGAAAGACGGCCTGAACAAGCTGAACGAGCAAGGGATCAGGTCGCTGAACGACCAGGCGTGATATCTCCGGCGCGGCAGAACCCATCGCTTTAGCCGACAGGGTGCGTTAGCGCACGTGCCTCCCCCACGCTCCACCGCCCCACTCGCCCCGTTTCAGCCCTCGTGGCGTCTGCCCGTGCAGTGAATCTCTGCTCACCGCAGACCATCGCCGAAGCTTCACGGAAAGGGTCACGCTACCAGCTCGACAGCGTCGCATCGTATTGACTCGTGCGACGGCGGTTACGCAGCTTTGCTCTAGTGCGTGATGGTCGGCACGGCAGGCCGGAATCCGCGGTCCGAGCATTCATACGAGCACCTGGCGCTCCGATTTACCACCTCCGTCGACGGCATGCGGTCTCCTCATTCCGAGGGACTAGGCCGGTTGGAGTTCGCACCCACGAGCCCGGCTGCGACGAAGTCATATGGCTCTTCAGCTTTGAGGTCGGACATTACCGCTCACGCATTGAGCAGGTGGCGTTCACTCTGAAGGGCGGTGGTGGCCACGAACGGTTACCGCGGTGGCTTGTCCGTAACAACGCAGGTCGGTTGCCTGCCCCACTCACCATACCGGTGAGGGCCCTCCATGATCGAATTCAGGAGTACCGGCGGTGGAGGTAGCGTTGTTACATAACCCCTGCTACAGCCAGACACCCTTCCTGCCGCTCGTCATGCTCATGCCATCACGTACCTTCTGCTCGCTCGGCGCCGTCCGTGGTGGGCGAGGCTGAGCTTTGTTGTTCTCGCCCTGATCCTCCCGCTGGTTGTCGCCAGATGGTTCGCGGGTAGATGCGCAGGCGAGGCCATCGAGCGCAGCAGGCGGGAGGAGGTCTGAACCTACGAGGACGCCGTACGGCCTCGAAATGAACCGTTCTGGTTGCGGTCCGTACGGCAGAAAAAGCCTTCCGTCCTCCATCATGGAGACCAAAACGATCCGCGTTCGCGTCAGCGCCGCTGCCGCCCGCGCCTACGAGCGCGCGAGCGAGAACGAACGTCGCAAGCTTGGCGCCCTGCTCGACGTACGCCTGACCTCGGCAGATCGGCCCAAGCGCACGCTCGAACAGATCATGGACGACATGAGCGATCAGGCGCAGCAGAATGGGCTGACGCCTGAAATCCTCGATGAGATTCTGCGCGAGGCGAAGGGGTGAGCGAGCGCCGCTTTGTGTTCGACACGAACACACTCGTCTCGGCGGTGCTGTTCAAAACTTCGGTGCCTCGACGGGCCTTCGACCTCGCGCGGTCGCTCGGGGTGGTAATGCTGTCGCCGGAAACGTTTGCAGAAGCGCAGCGCGTTTTCCAGTACGCACGGTTCGACCAATACGTGACGGCAAGAGCCCGAGAGGAGTTCTTGGAAGAGGTGAGCGATCAAGCGCTCTGGCTGGCGGACCCTGCGCCGTTGCAGGCGTGCCGTGACCCCAACGATGACAAGTTTCTGGCGCTGGCGTTGGCGGGCGGTGTGGAAGTCGTCGTCAGTGGGGACCAAGATCTGCTCGTGCTGCATCCATTCTGTGGCATCCCGATTCTGACAACGGGCGACTTCCTGAATCAGAACCAGAAGGCCCTGTAACCCAGCACCTCAGCAGGCACCGTGCGTTAGCTTTGTTGCCTCGCCTGCACTCCACCGCTCCACGTCCCCCGTTTCAGCCCTTGTGGCGCCTGCTCGCTGCGGCGGAGCTTTGTTGATGGCTGAGGCGCTTTCTTGAACCTGCGAACGACGCTACCCTCATGCCCAGGCAACGTGTCGGCTTTCATGCTCGCCCTCCGATGAAGCGCTCCGACGCGCGGGTTTTGTTGGGAATTGGCAGCCTGCTCTTCGCTGGAGCCATCGCCCTTCTCACCTTGGTGGCCGCCGCGTTGCGCAGTGGGACGCTTGATGCACGGCCCAAGCACGCATTGCCCTCCAAGCCCGAATGGATCGTGGCTACGCAGGAGCCCTTCTGGTTCTACGGCATCATCGCGCTGATGACCATTTTCGCCGTATACCTGCTTGTCCAGAGCTGGCGGATGATCAGCGCCGCGCGAAGCGAACGGTGAACTGGGCCGGTTCTTCGGTCGCCCGCCCGCCACCGGGGTGCGGCTTACGCAACCTGCCGCAGCCTCGGGCGCGCGGCGACGGCTTCGGCGAGCTTGGCGCGGAGGGCGTCGAGGGGGACGGGCTTGGGCAGGTAGTCGTCCATGCCGGCCTCCAGGCACGCCTCGCGGTCGCCGGGGAGCACGTTGGCGGTCATCGCGATGAGGTAGGGCGCCTCGCCGTCGGGCCACTCGGCGCGGATATGACGGGCGGCAGTGAGGCCGTCCATCTCCGGCATCTGCACGTCTACGAGCGCGAGGTCGTAGGGGCGGGCGCGGAGGGCGGCGAGGAGTTCGGCGCCGTTGGCCACCATGTCGGCGCGGTAGCCGAGGCGGTCGAGCAGGCGGCCCACCACCTTCTGGTTGATGATGTTGTCTTCGGCCACGATGAGCCGGATCGAACTGGCCGCCTCGGGGTCGAGAAAGCCGGGCAGCGCGGGCGCAGCGGCGCTCGGCGTGAGGGCGAGCAGCTCGGCGAGCGTCCGCGCGAGCAGGCTCGGCTTGACCGGCTTCGAGAGCGTGGCCGAGACGGCGGGCGGCACCGTGAGGCGCTGCCCGAGCGGGAGCAGGAGCACAATGGGGAGCGCCTCGGCCGAGCGCAACCGCCGCAGGTGGGTGCAGAGCTGCGTTCCCTCCATCTCCGAGAGGTGCGCGTCGATCAGGGCCACGTCGAAGGCCTGCCCGGCCTCGATCCACATGAGCGACTCAAACGACGAGCCGGTCGCGACGACCGTGGTGCCGAGCGCGGCGAGTTGTTCTTCGAGCACCCGGCGCGTGGTGGCGTGCCCACATACGAGCAGCACCCGCTGGCCTTCGAGCGTAGGAGCGCCGGGGGCGGCCGCGGCGGCGTCGGGCAGCACCTGGCCCACAAAGCTGAACGTGAAGCACGAGCCCTCGCCCGGCGTGCTCTCGGCGGTGAGCGTGCCGCCCATGAGCTGGGCAAGGCGGCGTGAGATCGTGAGCCCGAGCCCGGTGCCGCCGTAGCGCCGGGTCGTCGAGGCGTCGGCCTGCGTGAAGGCGTCGAAGATGGTGGGGAGCCGCTCGGTGGGAATGCCGATGCCGGTGTCGTAGACCTCGAAGCGCAGCGTGTCGTGCCCGTCGGCGCCCGGCGTGCTCGTCACGAACACGCCCACCTCGCCCGTGTGCGTGAACTTGACGGCGTTCGAGACCAGGTTGACGAGCACCTGCCGGATGCGCGTCACATCGCCCGCGATGACGGCGGGCACTTCGGGCGCGACGTGGGCCACCAGTTCGAGGCCCTTGTGGTTGGCCTCCGCCGCCACGAGGTCGAGCGCGTCCTCGACCATCTCGCGCACGCGGAGCGGCTGCGGCTCCAGCTCGATCCGCCCGGCCTCGACCTTCGAGAAGTCGAGGATGTCGTTGATGAGCGTCAGCAGCGCCTCGCCGGAGGTGCGGATGATGCCGGCGTATTCGTGCTGCTCTTCGGTGAGCGGCGTTTCCATGAGCAGGCTCGTCATGCCGATCACGCCGTTCATGGGCGTGCGGATTTCGTGGCTCATGTTGGCCAGAAACCGGCTCTTGGCCTCGTTGGCAGCCTCGGCGCTGTCGCGGGCGGTGCCGAGGTCGCGCACAGTGGCCTCCAGCTCGTCGCGCGTGCGTTCGAGGTACTGCGCGTACTGCTCGCGCTCGCGCTCGGCGGCGATGCGGCGGGCGCGGGCGCGGAGCGTGAGCGAGACGAGCGCGCCGAGCAGCGCGAGCAGGGCCGTGTAGGCGGCAAAGGCGAGCGGCGTGCGGAACCACGGCGCCGCCACGCGGAAGGTCCGAACAGCCGGATTGCTCCAGCGGCGGCCCACCTGCTGCGCGCGCACTTCGAGGCGGTGCACGCCGGAGGCGGCCGCCGGGACCACGAGGTCGGGGTAGGGCGTGGGCGTGCTCCAGTCGGTCTCGCCGGCCAGCCGCCACTGGTAGCGCAGGCGGTCGGTGGGGAACGAGAGCGCGGCGACGGACACTTCGAGCGGGACGCCGCTGCCGAGCTTCTGCTTCGGCAAGAGCTGGGGACCCACAAAGCGGGGCGTGGGCGTGGCGCGCATCGGCCCCGGGTCGAGGCTGTAGGCCACGCCGCTGTGGTGACGCACCCACAGGCGCCCGTCGTCGTCCACGAGGAGCGAGCGCAGCGCCACCGTCAGGTTGGTCAGGCCGTCGGCGCGGCCAAAGCGGGCCGAGGAGCCCTTGTTGTAGCGGAACACGAACCGGTCGGTGCCCACCCAGAAGGTGCCCCACGGGTCGCGGGCGAGCGCGCGCACCCGGCCGCGCAACTCCTCATCGGTCTCCGGCGGCACCACGAGCGCGCCCGACGGGTCGAGGCGGACGAGGCCGTGCGTGGTGCCGAGCCAGAGCGCGCCCTCGGCGTCGTCCATGAGGTCGTAGATCACAAAGTCGTCGCTCGGCGTGCGCACGGGCACGGGCGCGAAGCGGTCTTTGGTGGCATCGTAGCGGAAAAGTGCCCCATCGGGGCCGCCGCCGGCCGCATAGAGCACGTCGCCGAGGCGCCGGAGCGCCTCCACCTTGTGCAGGCCCAACCCCTGCGGCGTCCGGTAGGCGCGCACGGTGCCCGTCGGAGACACGCGCCACAGGCCCTCGCCCTGGTCCTGCGCCACCCAGACGCTCCCGTCGGCTGCGGCCTCCATGGACTGGACCGGGCCGGGGGTGAGCTGGACGAACCGGCCGCTCGGCAGGCGCACCTGGCCGTTCATCAGGCCCATCCACACCCCCGCCGACGTCACCTCGATGCTGAGCAGCCCGTCGATCTTCGGGCTGGCCGGGACGAGCCGGAAGCCATGCGGCGCCTTTTCGACGCGCACGACGCGCCCGTCGTCGAGCAGGTAGACCGTGCCGTCGGGCGCGCGGGTGATGCCTTCGAGAAACTGGCCCGGGCCGCTCGGGACGGTGGCGAACGCCGGGCGGGTGAAGATGGTCATGCCGTTGTCGGCGGCCATCCACACGTTGCCTTCGCGGCCCACGCGCAGGTCGGAGATGGGCACCACCGGCACGTCGGGCACCGGCATCGGCAGCGCCTCGCCGGGCCAGCGCACGAACAGCCCGTGCGCCGAGGTGCCGAGCCATTCGGCGCCGTCGGGGCCGGTGGCGAAGGCTTCGACCCCGCCGGTGGGCGCGTAGAGGCCCAGGTGATAGTTGCCCCGGGCATCGCGGGTGAGCGTATGCACCGCCCGGCCTTCGGCAACGAGCAGCTGCGCGCCGTGGGTGCGCAGGAGCGTCACGTTGGGCAGCGCCCGCAGAGGGAGGCCCGGCAGGGGCACAAACCGGTCGTGGGGGGCGTCGTAGCGGTAGAAGTGGCCCCGCTCGGAGGCAAGCACGAGGTCGTTGCCGAGACTGGCCACCTTGAAGCCGTGCTTGAACGACTGCGAGGTGTGGTCGGCGGGAAAGCGGTAGGTGCGCGGCCGCCCGTCGGGCCGGAGGCGCACGACGAAGTTGCTGCCACCAATCCAGAGCGTGCCGTCGGGGGCCTCGTAGGCGTCTTTCGGATACTGGAGCGCCGGCACGCCCAAGCGCAGCGCCTCCACCCGGATCGAATCGCCGACCGAGGCGACGTCGAAGGCGCCCTCATCGGCGAGCACGAGCAGGTGCCCGCTGGCCCGCTCGATGAGGCGCTTGTAGTATTTGGCCGGCAGGCCGTGCGCGCTCCCGAACGTCTTGAGGCGGTGCCCGTCGGAGCGGACGAGCCCCGCGTCGGTGGCGAACCACACGAGCCCGCTCCGGGTGGGGAGCACGCTCTTGATGAGGTTCGTCGGGAGCCCCTGCTCGGTCGTGTAGGTGAGCTGGCGCGAGGGCGGCAGCGACGACTGCGCGCGGGCCGGCGCGGCCAGCAAAAATGCCAGGGCCAGCACGCGTGCCCACTTCGTTACAAGACCTCCGGCCCTGCGGAGGCGCTCGGCGCGGAGGCGCTGCGGCCGGGGGGCCGGGGGGCGCCTCGGGCGGTGGGGGCGTGGCACGGAGGGCAATGGCACGGGAGGAGCGGAAGCAAAGCCACAGGTGAGGGACGGGGCCGAATTCAGCGCTTGTGCGAGGCAGCGACGAATCCTGCGCGGCGGCTTGACTTCTGGTATCGGCTGTCCGATATCCTTCCTAAGCCAGGCGCTCTCCCATTGGTGGGTTCGCCTTCGTACCCTCTCTCATGCAGCCTTTTCTCCCTTCACTGCCCGCGCCCGGGCGGGCGCCGTACGCGCTCCCGCGCGGAGTGCCTGAGGCGTCCGACCAGCGCTTTCATGTGCCGTCTCCCGAAGCGGCCGCTGCACGCACGCCGGCACCGCTGCGCGTCCTGCTCGTCGAAGACAACCCGGTCAACCAGCGGGTGGCGCTGCACCTGCTCAACCGCCTCGGCTACCGGGCCGACGTGGCCGGGAACGGCTGCGAAGCGGTTCATGCCGCCTCGCAGGCGTCCTACGACCTGGTGTTCATGGACGTGATGATGCCGGTGATGGACGGCTACGAGGCCACGCGTCAGATTCGCCGCCTCGGCACGTTGCCCACGCAGCCGCGCATCGTGGCGCTCACGGCCAACGCCATGCCCGGCGACCGCGAACGTTGCATCGACGCGGGCATGGATGACTACCTTGCCAAGCCGCTCCAGATCGATGCGCTCACCCGCATCCTGCAGCAAACGGCGCCTCCTCCTGCCCCTCTCGCTGTGGCTGAGCCGGCCCCTGCCGCCCTGAACTTCGACGCCCTGCGCGACCTTCGCGAGGCGATTGGCGAGGACGACCCGGCGTTTCTCGACAGCCTCGTCGGCGAATACTTCGGCGACGCGCAGACGCTCGTGGACGACCTCGCCTACGCGTTTCAGACGGGCGAGATTGAACTCGCACGCCGCGTGGCGCACACCCTCAAGTCGTCGAGCGCGATGATGGGCGCGCACCTGCTCTCGGACGCCTGCGCGCGCGTGGACCACCTGCTCCGCGAGGGCGACGAGATCGGCGCGCGTGCGGCGGCGGTGAGCGTGCCCGCGCGCTTTGCCGAGTCGCAGCTCGCGCTCGAAGCGCTCCGCGCCCGCCAGTTCGCGGGCCTCTAGCCGCCCCGCTGCTCCCCGCCCGCGCCGCGCGTGTGCAGGAGCGCGCTCAGGCCGCGCCGGGGGGCTCGGCCGCGAAGGCCTCTCGCTCAAAGCGGTTGGCGAAGTACGCCGGCCGCCGCCGCAGCGCCGCCCACACGGAGGCGCCCGCATAGGCGGGCAGGAAGAGCGGCCCCCAGCGCTCGTACTGGCGCACATGAACCCGCTCGTGCGCCCGCGTCGCCGCGAGGGCATGGGCGTCTCGCCCGAGCACGACATGGCCGAGCGTGAGCGCGGCCGCGCCGCCCTGGAGGGGCACGAGGTGCCGCAGCGCCCACGTCACCGCCCCGCCGTGGGCCTCCACGACGCCGTCCACCACCTGCGCCCGCCCACCCGTCAGGCGCGCCACGCCCGCGCACGCGAGCCCCAGGGCGGTGTTGGGCGCGGTCCAGACGTACGCAAGCAGGCGCATCGCGCGTGGGGCGAAGGGATTCGGGGGTGCTACGCCCCCCGGCCTACGAGGATCGTCTCCTCCCGGCGCGGGCCCGTCGAGACGCTGCCGATGCGGACGCCGGTTTCGCGCTCCACAAAGCGCAGGTAGTGCTGCGCCGTGGCGGGCAGCTCGTCGAAGCGCGCGGCGTCGGTGCCCGGCTCCGCCCAGCCGGCGAACGATTCGTACACGGGCTCGGCGCGCTCAAGCGAGGGCAGGTCGGCGGGAAAGCGGTCCGTTTCCTGTCCGTCGATGCGGTAGCGGGTGCAGACCTTGACCTCGTCGAGCCCGGCGAGCACGTCGAGCTTGGTGATGGCGAGTTCGGTGAAGCCGTTGATGCGCGCCGAGTAGCGCAGCGCGACGAGGTCGAGCCAGCCGCAGCGGCGCGCGCGGCCCGTCGTGGCGCCGAACTCGTGGCCGACGCTGCGCAGGTGCGCGCCCATCTCGTCGTCCAGTTCGGTGGTGAACGGGCCGTGGCCCACGCGCGTCGCGTACGCCTTCGTGATGCCCACCACGCGGTCGATGGCGGTGGGCGGGATGCCGAGGCCGGTGCAGGCGCCGCCGGCGGTCGGGTTGGACGAGGTCACGAATGGGTAGGTGCCGAAGTCCACGTCGAGCAGCGCGCCCTGCGCGCCTTCGGCGATGACGCGTTGCCCCTTCGCGAGGGCGTCGTGGAGCAGGCGGGCGGTGTCTTTCACAAACGGGTCGATGCGCTGGTCGAGCGCGACGTACTCCTCGACGATGCTCTCGACGTCGAGCCCCTCGGCGCCGTAGACGGCCTGGAGCACGGCGTTCTTCTCCTCCACCGCCGCGCGGATCTTGCGCGCGAGCACGTCGCGGTCGAGCAGGTCCACCACGCGGATGCCCGAGCGGGCGTACTTGTCCACGTACGCCGGGCCGATGCCGCGTCCGGTTGTGCCGATGGCCCCGGCGGTGCCCTCGCGCGCCGCGTCGAGGCGCTTGTGGTAGGGCATGATGACGTGGGCCGTGTGGGAGACAAAGAGGCGCCCCTCGACCGAGTAGCCCATCCGTTCTACCATCGCGATCTCCTCCAGCAGCGCCACGGGGTCGAGCACGACGCCCCCGCCGATCACGCAGGCGGTGCCTTCGTGGAAGATGCCGGAAGGCACGAGGTGCAGCACAGCCCGCTGCGCAGGGGCGCCGCCGGTGCCGCCCCATTCGATGGTGTGGCCGGCGTTGGCGCCGCCCTGGTAGCGGGCCACCACGTCGGCCTCGGCGGCCATGAGATCGACGAGCTTACCCTTGCCTTCGTCGCCCCACTGGGCGCCAATAACCACGGTGACCGGCATTTTGATTACGACGTTCGAAGAGCGACGTGCGATGTAGGAGCGTGGTTAACCGCGTCCAGTCATCTCAGCACGCCAAAAAGAGCGGCGGGGCACCCGAGAGGCACCCCGCCGCGCGAGTTGCAGCCAAAGATACCGTGCTACGCCACGTCGAACGACGCCACGGCCTCATCGACCGTGGGATAGCTCTTGAAGACGGAGGCCAGCCGGGTGATCACGAAGAGCGACTGGATGCGCTCGGAGACCTGGGCCAGGCGCAGATCTCCCCCCACGTTGCGGAGCGTCGTGAGGGCCGAGACGAGCATCCCGAGGCCCGACGAGTTCATCAGCTGCACGTTCGTGAGGTCCACGACGACGCGCCGCGTGCCGCCTTCGCGTTCCTGCTGCTGGAGGTACTCGTGCAGGTCGGTGCCGTCGGGGCCGCCGAGGACGTTGCCCCGCGGGGCGAGCACGGTCACGGCGCCGCGCAGGTCGAGGTCGAAGTTCATGGCGGAGAAAAGAGGCGTCGCAAAAAGCAAAAGGCGCCCCCGATCCGCAGACCGGAGGCGCCCCAACTTACGGCGCAGACCGGGCGGTTACGCCGGGCGCAGGCTCGTGCCGCGCGGCGCGGGGGCCTTCGTGCCCTTGCGCTTGTCGAGGTAGCCGAGCAGGTCCACCATCACCGGCGTGGCGATGAAGACCGACGAGTACGTGCCGAGCGCGATGCCGATGAAGAGCGCGAAGGCGAAGCCGCGGATCGTCTCGCCGCCGAAGATGAGCAGCACGAAGAGCGTGAGCAGCGTCGTGCCGCCGGTGAGCATCGTGCGCGAGAGCGTCTCGTTCATGGCGCGGTTGGCCACCTCCCCAATTGGCTGGTTTTTGTACTTCGCCCGGTCCTCGCGGATGCGGTCGAACACGACCACGGTGTCGTTGATCGAGTAGCCGACGATGGTGAGGAAGGCGGCAATGGTAGTTTGATCGATCGCGAGCGAGAACGGCAGCACGCCGTGAAGCAGCGAGAAGATGCTCAGCGTGAACAGCACGTCGTGCACGAGCGACACGACCGCGCCCACGCCCCACGTCCAGTGGAAGCGGAAGATGACGTAGAAGAAGATCACGATCACGCTCGCGAGCACCGCGTAGAGGGCGCTCTTCTGGAGGTCGGTGGCAAAGCGCGGGGCGATCTCGCTGGAGCGGAGCACGCGCGCGCCGGGCAGGGCGCGTTCGATCTTGGCCTTGAGCTCCGGCGCGTCCTGCGCGACGTCGGTGCGCACGAGCAGGTTGGCGTCGGAGAGCTTGACTTCGGGGCTGCCGCCGAGGGCCTGCGTGATGGCCTGCCGGGCCTGCGGGACGGTCGTCCCGTCGGGCATCTCGACGAGGAATTCCTTGCCGCCCGTGAAGTCGATGCCCCACTCGAAGCCCTTGGTGGCCATCGAGACGAGCCCGATCAGGGTGACGAGGATCGAGAAGATGTACGCCTTCCGCCGGTTGGCGATAAAGGCGAAGTTGGCGTTCTGGAAAATGCGCATAGGAGTAGTCTGGTTCAGGGGGGCGCGTCCGGGCCGGTTGGCCCTGCCCGGACGCGCCGCGTGCGGTCAGCCCAGCGAGATCGAGCCTTCGCGCTCGTAGGCGATGTAGTCGAACACGAGGCGGGTGATGACGAGCGCCGCGAAGAGCGACGTCAGGATGCCCGCCATGAGCGTGACGGCAAAGCCCTGGATGGGCCCGATGCCGAACGCGTAGAGGATCACGCCTGTCAGGAACGTCGTGATGTTGGAGTCGAGGATGGCCGAGAGGGCCTTCTCGAAGCCCGCGTCCACGGCGGCGCGGAAGCCGCGGCCGGCGTCGAGCTCTTCGCGGATGCGCTCGTAGATGAGCACGTTCGCGTCCACCGCCATGCCGAGCGTGAGCACGATGCCCGCGATGCCCGGCAGGGTGAGCGTGGCGCGGAAGGCCGCGAGCACGCCGAGGATGAACAGCACGTTGAGCGTGAGCGCACCCACGGCCACGAGGCCCGCGCCCCGGTACCAGAACATCATGAACAGCGCCACGGCCAAGAAGCCAATCGCAAACGAGAGCGCCCCTGCGCGGATGGACTCGGCGCCGAGGCTCGGGCCGACCGTGCTCTCTTCGATGATCTGCACGGGCGCCGGCAGGGAGCCCGACTTGAGCACGTTCACGATGTCCTCCGCCTCCGCGCGCCCGTCGAGGCCCGTGATGGACGAGCGGCCGTTGGGGATGCGGTTCTGCACGACCGGGTACGACACCACATAGTCGTCGAGCACGATGGCGACGGGCTTGTTGATGTTGGCGCCTGTGAGGCGGCTCCACAGGCGGGCGCCCTCGGCGTCCATGCCCATCGAAACCTGCGGCTGGTTCGTCTGCGGGTCGAAGTCCACCGTGGCGGCTTCGATCGTCTCGCCGGTCAGCTCCACGTTGTCGCGCACGGCGAGCAGGAGCATCTGGTCGTTGGCCTCGCCCGTCGGGCGGGAGAACCAGAGCAGGCGCGTGCCGCGCGGCAGCAGCGCCTCCACTTCGGGCCGGTTGAGCAGGCGGCGCGCGGTGGCCGTGTCCTTGACGGCGACGGAGCCGAACTGAATGCCGCCGAGGGGCGTCATCACCTTGAGGAGCGGGTTGGTGGCGCTCGGCGTGGCCGTGGTGTCCTGCTTGGCCGTGTCAACGCCGGCGGCGGCGATGCGCGCGGCGGAGTCTCCGGCGACGGTGGCGGCGCCGGCCGAGTCGGCGGCGATCCTCGTCGTCGAGGCGGTGTCGGCGGGGGTGACGGCGCGGGCCTTCGTCGAGTCGTTGTAGAAGGCGACGATGGACGAGAGCGCCCGGTTGGCTTCCTCGGGTTCGGCCATGAGGTGGAACTCGAGGCGGGCGGTGCCGCGCAGGAGGCGGCGCACGCGCTCGGCGTCGTCTACGCCCGGCAGTTCGATGGCGATGCGGCGCGTGCCCTTGCGCACGATGCCCGGCTCGGCCACGCCGAAGCGGTCGACGCGCTGGCGCACGATCTGCATGGCGCGCTGCACCGCCCCGTCGGCCTGGGCCTGGAGGTAGGTCCGGACGTCGGCGTTGGACGAGCGGCGGGTGATGCCGTCGGCGTCGGAGCGGAAGTAGCGGGCGAGGCGGCCGTTGGGGTCGGCCTTCTCGAAGGCGTCGGCGAAGAGGTCCACGAACGAGGCATCGCTCGTCTGCGCGTCCTGCACAGCGGTGCGGAGCGCGCTCTCGAAAGCGGGGTCGGTGTCGGTGGCGAGGGCGCGGATGAGTTCGTCCACGCGCACTTCGAGCGTGGAGGACATGCCGCCGCGCAGGTCGAGGCCGAGCTTGAGGGCCCGTTCGCGCGTGGCGTTCACCTCTTCGGCGTGGGCGTCATCCCACGTGCGGCGCTCGGCGGTGCCGGCCGCCGGGGCGTTTTTGGTGAGCAGGTAGAGGTTGAGCGTCGGCCAGAGGTAGAAGCCCGTCATCAGGAGCAGGGCCGCGACGAGGCCGATGCGGAAGCCTTTGTTTTTCATAGAATCGAGAAGTCACACAGGAAAAGCACCGCGCCTGGCCCGAGGGGCCGGTACGCAGCGAGCGTTAGCAAAGGGAAGAAACCGGCGGAGGCCTACGGGCCCATCGGCTGGGCCGCGCTCCGGCCGTAGAGCAGGCGCGGCGACAGCCGGGGCGCCACGCGCGGCGCGGCGGGCGCTGGCCCACGCGACCGTCCGGGTGCGAGAGGCCCGAGCGCCGGGCAGGGCGGCGCCACCGAGCGGAAGCGCCGGGGCGGCCACGAGGGCGGCGGTCACGGCCACCGGCGAGGGCGGAGCGCTGAGGCCCGACATCCGTCCTTCGAGCCGCCCGAGCGCTTGCAGGAGCGTCAGGTCGCTGTAGCCAAAGAGGGCGCCGGTGGGCGCCGGGGCCACGCGCGCCTGGGCGGCGGCATAGCCTGCGAGGAACTCGCCCGGCGTGGGCGCGGGCGGCAGGATCGTCTGCCGGAGGGCCACGTCCACGAGCGCGCGGAACTCGCCGTGGGCCTGGGCGCGCAGCCACGCCGCGTAACGGTCCGCCGGGCGCGCCTCGGCCGACTCTGCGGCGCCCGCGAGCACGCCGGCCATCGCGAGGAGCGCGAGGCCGCGTTGCAGGCGGGGATGGCGAAAACGGTCGAGCACAGGGCGGGAGCAGAGCAGCAGGGCAAGTTACAAACCCGAAACACCTTTCGCCTGCGTAACCGGTGCGCCAAGATCCGGCGAAACAAGCGTGAAGCCCTATGACACGCTGTTGTCACCCCCGGTGTGCGATCCTTGTGCCTACACCGTACGCCGTGCCCGATGGCCCAGCCGACCCCCCTCCGCGCCCTGCTTCCTGCCGCGCTGCTTGCGCTCCGGCCCGTCCGGGTGGCGCCTGCAGACCGCGCCGTGCAGCCTCCCGCGCCGCCCCGCCGCGAGGGCCTCTCGCAACTGCTCGCCCGCGTCGGCCACGCCGAAGCCTCCCGGTGAACACCGGAACGCTACGGTAGCGCGGTCCCTGCGTGATGCCCCAGATCTACGCGCCAGAGGCTGTGCTCCGGTGCGCCTGATCGCTCTCCGCGCCTGTCGTTCGGCCTCCCAGGTATGACCCGCCGCCGGCCGCGGGGAGGCCGTTCCGGACGGGCACCAGGCTATGCGCTCGCGAGCGCGGCCACGGCATCCAGCGTGTCGATCTCGGCTACGGGCTTGTCGGGGCGGAGGCGGACGATGCGCGGAAAGCGCAGCGCAAAGCCGCTCTTGTGGCGCGCAGACGGCTGCACCCGGTCGAAGGCCACCTCGATGACGACGTTGGGCTCGACCGTGCGCACCTTGCCATGCGCGAACGTCTGGAGCGTGTGCGCTTCGAAGTGGGCCGTGAGGTCTGCCAGTTCGGCGTCGGTGAGGCCGGAGTACGCCTTGCCGACGTTGAGGAGCGCCGGATCGTCGGGGCTGCGGCGGACGGCAAACGTAAAATCGCTCAGCAGGTGGCGCCGCCGTCCGTGCCCCACCTCGACCGCCGTCACCACTACGTCGAGCGTGGCGAGGGCGCGCTTGACCTTCAGCCAGTCGCGCCCGCGTTTGCCGGGCCGGTAGGGGCTCGCGAGGCGCTTGCACATGAGCCCTTCGTTGCCCCGCGCCCGCGCTGCCTCAAAGAGCGTGTCGAGCGCCTCGGCGGTGGCCGTCTGCTGAGGGGCGACGGTCACGCCCAGGCGCGGGCCGAGCGCTTCGAGACGCGCGCGGCGGTCGGTGAGGGGCTCTTCCATGACAACCGTGCCCTCGTCGACGAGCACGTCGTAGGCGATGAACGTGACGGGATGGGAGGCGCGGAGCGTGTCGAGCTGGCGGAGGCGCCCGAGGCGGGGCTGGAGGCTCTGGAAGGGCAGGATCGCGCCCGTTTCGGGGTGTACGGGCAGAATCTCGCCGTCGAGGACGGCGCCCTGGCGCGCGTCCGCCTCGGCGAGCAAGTCCACAAGTTCGGGAAAGGCGGCGGAGAGATCGGAGAGCTGGCGCGAGAACAGGGCCACATGCACCCCGCCGCGCGTCACGCCGAGGGGCGGCGCGGCCCCTTCCGGCACCGGCCCCACATGGAGTTGGGCGCGGATGCCGTCGTATTTGTCTTCCACCGCAAAGCCCTCGGGGAACGTGCGCGCGACGTCCTCGGGCTGATCGGCGGCGGTGGCGAGCATGAAACGGAAGGGGTGGAAGAGGTGCAGGGCTGCGCCTTCGAGCCGCCCATGGCGGGCGAGGAGGGCCGCTTCGCCCACATCGCCGGTGAGCATGGTCGCGCGCTGCACGGCGGCGAGCGGCTGATCGAACGCCCGCGCGAGCGCATCCTCGACGCCGCCCTCGCGCAGCCCGATGCGCAGGTCGCCCGAGAGCAGCCCCGTCACGAGGCGGGCCTCGGCCGGCGTTGCGCGGCGCAGGAGCGCGGCCACCGCCTCGGCGCGGCGCTTGGTGCCGGTGCGCGTGGCGAGCGCGTGGAGCTCCGCTTCGAGGCCTTCGAGCGTGAGGCGGGATCCCTCCGGCGTGTGCGCGGCGAGCGCCTCGGCGGCCACCTCGCCCACATCGCCGAGCTGCACGAGGCGCGGGCGCAGCGTGTCGCGGTCTACGCGCGCCACCTCAGCGATGGCCCCGAGCAGGAGGGCGGTGCCTACGTTTACCGTCCGCTGGTCGTAGAGCGGGAAGACCTGCCCGGCGAGCAGCCGCGCAAGCCGCACGAGGTCGGCGTCGGGGACGGCGGTGAGGAGCGGGGCCAGCAGGGCCGCTTTTTCCAGCCGCGACGATGTGGCGGCAAGGGCCTCGGCGGCTTCGGCCACCTGCGCGAGGGCCGTCATGGCGCGACGGGCGCCGCGCGCCGGGCGGGGGCGCGCCGGGGCGGCGGCACGTCTACGCCCTGGCAGTGCGGGCAGAAGTAGATGATGCGCTCTTTGCGGGCGCTGGCATCGTCCTCGTCCCCCTCGCGCGTCACCTGCCGGAGTTGCCGGATGGGGGTGCCGCAGCGGAAGCAGGGCAGGTTGGTGCGCCGAAACACATAGTGGCGCTGCTGCCATGGACGCCCGGGGGTGTAGACGAGCGAGGCCTCTGATTCGGCGCGGGCCACGTCGACGGGGGCGAGCGTGACGCCGCCGACGTGGTACGCCTGCGCGGTCACGCGCGGGATCTCGCGCATGAGGCACGCCCGCTCGGCGGCGCTGAGCGCGTCTACCCGGCGAAAGGGGTCGATTCGGCACATGAAGAGGATCTCGGCGCGCAGGTAGTTGCCGAGCCCGGCCACGATAGTCTGGTCGAGGAGGGCGGCGCCGATCTCGCGGGTTTCGTGCGCGTCGAGCCGGTCGAGCACAGCGGCGGCCTCGAAGGCCGCCGGGCCGCTGTAGGGGAGGGCATCCGGGCCGAGCGTGGCAAGCATGGGGACGTGCTGGTACGGATCGCCCTCGAAGAACGTGAACACGGGCGCCGAGTGGAGCAGGGCCGCCCCGCCCTCGGTGACGATCCGGGCGCGCTCGCGGCGGTCAGGGGCGGGGATCTCGGCGGGCGCGGTGTCTGGAAACGTGAACCAGCGGCCCCACATCATGAGGTGGCTGTGGAAGCCCACGGCTCCGCCGTCGGGCCCCGGTTCGAACTGCCCGATGAGGTGCTTGCCGTGCGACCACACGCGTTGGATCCGCCGCCCGACGAGCGCGCCCGGATGCGCGGCGAGCCACGCCTTCGCCTGCTGCGTGCGCGCGGCCACCTCGACGGCAGGCGTGCCGACCACCGCGCGCGCAACAGCGTCGGCGTGGCGACGAACTTCAGGACCTTCAGGCACGGCAACAGGCAAAGCTGACGACGCCTGCACCGGGACGGCCACCCACCCGGATCCGCCCCGAGGCTGACGTTCCGGGAAAACCGTGGCCCGGCACCGCAGCCCTCCGCTGTGTACCGTCGCGCCCACCCTACGCGGCCGGCGCGTGGGGCCGCTGCCGCTCGGCTTCGATGGCCGCGCGGAGCCGGATCTGTTCGAATGCCTGCCCGCCCACGTCGGCGAGGGCGAGCGCGAGCGCTTTTTCCTCGTTGGAGAACAACTGCGGCCCGTCGAAGCCGAAGGCGAGCGCGCCGATGACCTCGCCGCCGGCGCGGAGTGGAAGCGCCATCGTGGCGTCGGTGCCGGCCTGCGCCTGGATCGCCGCGGTTTCGGGAAAGCGCGCGGCGTTCTCGGCGCGGGTGCGTGCCCACTGGGGCTCGCCCGTCCGCACGGCCTCTGTGGCGGGCGAGGGCTGGTCCAGCGGAAGCTGGCGGAGCCTCTCCGTGACGTCGGGAGGGTGCCCGGCGAGTCCGACGATGTCGAGCACTCGGGCCTCGGCATCTACCAGCCCGAGCGCACCCGCGCGGGCATTCAACATCGTCCGGCCCTTTGTCAGCAGCAGGTCGGCTGCGCGCGCCACTGTGGTGGCGGCCGCGAGGGCGGCGGTGAGGGCCTGAAGCTGCACGGTGCGCGTTTCGCGGTCCCGCTCGTCGGTCACGTCGCGGTTCGTGCCGAGCAGGCGCACCGGCTGCCCGTGTTCGACCTGCACGACGCGCACCGAAGAGACGACGTGGCGCACCCGTCCGTCCGGATGGCGCACGCGGTAATGGAGCGGGAAAGGATCGCCGCGCTTTACCCCGGCCTGCATGGCGTGAAGCGTGCCGGGCAGGTCTTCGGGGAGGATGAGCGCGGCCTGGGCGGCTGCCACGTCGAAGGCGACTCCGGGCGTAAAGTCTTCCGGCAGCAGCCCCAAGATCTCGCCGCTGCGGGCGTCGAGCGTGCCGAGGCCGGTGGTGAGGTCCCAACTCCAGGTGCCCAGTGCGGCAATGTCGAGGGCCAGGCGGGCGCGCGCCTCGCTCTCGCGCAGGGTGCCGGCCGCCGCCTTGAGGTCCTCGATGTCGGTGGCGGTGAGGTACCAGCGCTGCACCTCGGCGGCATAGACGCCGCGCTGGAGGTGCGAGCGGTAGGCCCCGTCGTGCCGCCGCAGCCGGACCTCGATCTCGAAATCCAGCCGCGCCTCCAGTGATGCGCCCATCAAGGCCTCCGCCTGGCGCCGGTCGTCGGGGTGGATGACGGCGGCGCGGGCGGCACGCGTAGAGGGCGGACGCAGCCCTGTGTAGGCGAAAAAGCGCTGGCTGATGAACACCGCCTCGCCGGACGCATCGAGTTCCCACACGAGCTGGGGCACGGCGTCGGCGAGCAGCTGAAAGCGGCGGCGGCCTTCGCGTTCGGCGTCGTAGAGGCGGGCGCGGTCGAGGGCCTGCGCGGCAAGCCGGGCGAGGGTCTCGGCAAAGGCGCGGCGCTCGGCGGTAAAGGCTTCGGGGGCGCGAAAGCTGAACAGGAGCACGCCGAACACGTCGCCGTCGGTGCGCAGGGGCAGGGCGATGCCCGCGCGGGCGCCGCTCTGGGCGACGAGACCGGAGAGGTCGGCGAAGGCGCTGGCGAGGGCGTCGGGGTCTTCCATCCAGAGCGTCTCGCCGGTGCGCACGGCATGGGGGCCGGGCAGGGCCGCGTCCATCGCAACGGTGCGAAAGACGTCGGCCACTTCGGAAGGGAATCCGGAGGTATCGACAAAGCGGAGGTGCGTGCCGCCGGGCAGGAGCAGGCCCAGCGAGCCGGAAAAGGCGCCGAGTGCCGGGGCTCCCTCGCGGATCACGACGCTGCCTACCTCCTCGGGGGTATGGGCATTCGAGAGGGCTGCGGTGATCGCCTGTAGGCGCTCGGTGCGCGCCGCAGCGCTCTCGGCGGCCACGCGGGCCACGCGCTCCTGCCGGGCCAGGTCGCGGCGAAAACGGCTCGTGTGGAGCGTCGAGGCCACGCGCGCGCGCAGCTCGGCGGCGGTGAAGGGCTTGACGAGGTAATCGTCGGCGCCCGCTTCCAGGCCTTCGACGCGGGCCTCAGGCCCGGCCCGCGCCGAGAGGATCACGACCGGCACGTCCTGCAGAAGCGCATCGGCGCGGAAAGCGCGCAGCAGCCCGAAGCCGCCGAGGCCGGGCATCATCACGTCCGTCAGCACGAGGTCGGGCCGGGCCGACTGCGCGGCGGCGAGCGCGTCCTGGCCGTTAGCCGCGGTTTCTACCTGATAGAGGTCGCCGAGAAGGCGGCGCAGGTAGGCGCGCATATCGGCGTTGTCGTCGGCCACGAGCACGCGCGGGCGGCGGTCGCGGGCCGCGCCTTCGGCGTCCGGGGCGCCTTCGGAGGAGAGCGGGGCCTCCGTAACGCCCCACCGCCCGGCCTCCTCAACGAGCCCGCCGCGTCTGTTGCGGCGCGCAGGCGCCGAGGGTGCCGTGGGCACCGGGGCGTCGGGCATGGGGGCGGTGCCGAAGGGCAGGCGCACGGTGAACGTGGTGCCGGAGGCGCCCAGCCCGGCGCCTTCATGGACGCTCGTGGCCGCTATCGTGCCGCCGTGCATCTCGACGAGTTCGCGCGAGAGCGCGAGTCCGATGCCGGTGCCTTCGAGGGTGCGCCCGCGCGCGCCCGCGACCCGGTGAAAGCGCTCGAACAGGCGTGGCACCTCGCCCTCGGGCACGCCGGTGCCCGTGTCGCGCACCCGCACGACGGCCTCCGGCGCCCCCTCCGGCCCGTCCTCTGCCGACACCGACACCTCGACGCCGCCCGCGAAGGTGTATTTGTAGGCGTTCGAGAGCAGGTTGAGCACGATCGTCTCCCACATCTCCGGGTCCACCTCCACGGGCGCGGGCAGGGGCGCCGCCGCCACGGTGAGCGTGAGCCCGGCCGCCTCAAAGACGGCGCGGAAGGTGCTCGCGAGGTCCGTGGTGAGGGCGGCGAGGTCGGTGGGCGCGAAGGCGCCCGCGTGCGCCCGGCTTCGAGGCGCGACACGTCGAGCAGGGTGTTGACGAGGCGGGAAAGGCGCAGGCCGTTGCGGTGCGCGGCCTCCAGGGGTTCGCGCGTCTCAGGGGGGAGCGTGCTGGTGGCGAGGGCGTCTTCGAGGGGGCCGAGCAGGAGCGTGAGCGGTGTCCGAAACTCGTGGGAGACGTTCTGGAAGAAGGCCGTTTTGGCGCGGTCGATCTCGGCGAGGGCGGCGGAGCGCTCCCGCTCGGCTTCGAGCGCCCGCACGCTTGCGAGCGCCGTTCCGATGCGCTCGGCCACAAGGGCGAGCAGGCCCCGGTAGCCGTCGTCGAACGGGCGGTAGGGGCTGAGCGCGGCTACGAGCGCCCCGGCCGGCTGGTCGGCGCCGGGCGCGCGGAGAGGCAGCACAATGGCTTCCTGCGGCGTGCTCCCCCAGGACGTCGGGGGCAGGGCGATGCCGTGCGCGGCCAGATCGCTCAGGCGCACCGGGCGGCCCTGGTCCTGCACCATGCCGAGCGGCCACGCCTCGCGGGGTACGTCCGCGCCGGCGGGTGTGCACGCGGCGTCCTCATCCACCGTGACGAGCGCAAACGGGAAGTCGGCGGCGTTGCTGCCGAGCACGCGCACCGCCTCGCGGCACACGTCGGCGGCGGCGGCAGCGCCACTGAGGGCCACGGCGAGGTCGCGCAGCGTGCGCAGGCGCCGTTCGCCGATGCGGCGGTCGGTCTCCTCGGTCACCACGCACAGCATCCCCGCGATGGCGCCGGTGTCGTCGGCAAGAGGGCTGTAGGAAAAGGTGTGGTAGGTCTCTTCCGGATAGCCGTTGCGCTCTAGGAGCAGCAGCAGGCCCTCATCCCAGGTGGCCTCGCCGGTAGTGAGCACGTGCTCGATGCGGGGGCCGACGCTGTCCCAGATCTCGGCCCAGACGGCCCGGGCAGGCTTGGCCGAGCGCCCACGGGTGCTTGGGGCCGAGCGTCATCCGCCCGTAGGCGTCGTTGTAGAGAAACGTCAGCTCCGGGCCCCAGCCCATCCACATCGCGTAGCGCGACGAGAGCAGGATGCGGACGGTGGTGCGGAGGCTCTGCGGCCACGTATCGGGCGGGCCGAGCGGGGTGGCGGCCCAGTTATATGCCCGGGTCAGGGCGGCCATCTCGCCCGACGCTGGCACGCCCTCCGCCGACGGCGTCACCGATAGGGAGTCCATCCATGCGGGCTGGGTGCGATTGGTCCGGCGCCTCACGTCTGATCCCCTCCGCTCGTTGCACACGCCCAACATAAGGGCAAAAAGAAACGGGGCTTCCTGCAAAAGAAGCCCCGTTTCCAGGAAGATCCAACCCGCTCAGGCGCGGGCCGTCGCCTTGGAGGCGCCGTCGCCGCCCGCCTCGGCGTTCGCGGCGGCGAGCATCTTCTCGCCGGGGAACTGGAGGATGTGGGCGGTCTGCACCGGGTGGCCCGTGCCCGCCGCTACCGGCGAGGACTCGTGGAGGTAGAAGTCCGCGTTGGGCAGGGTATCGACAAAGCCGTAGGCGGCCTTGGCGGCGCGGTGGAGGCTCTTGTCGGCGTTGTGGCGCAGGCCGCGCGCGTTCTCGTAGAACTTGAGCTCGAACAGGTCGAACAGGTGCTCGAAGGCCGCGCGGTCCTTTTCGAACGCCGGCCCGTAGTGGCGGCTGCGCAGCTGGCTGTCCATCTTCGAGAGCGCGCAGGTGAGCGCGTAGAGCAGGATGCCGTTGTCGGCCACGCGGGCCTGCTGCACCTGCCGCGTCACAATGGCCTCGCGCTCCCACTTGGAGGCCATCTTGAAGAGGTGGCTGTGGTCCTGGATCATCGCCGAGAGGCGACCCGCCGCGCCTTCGAGCAGGGGATGCACGGGCCCGACGTCAGGCGCACCCGGCTTGAGGCCGAGGAAGAGCTGGAGCCCGAGCGGGACGGCGCGCTTGAGGATGCTCAGGTTGGTGCCGTTGGTGAACAGCCGCTGGAGGTTGGTCTGCGGCGTCTGGTCTTTGTCCCAGAGGAGGGCCTCCTGGATGCCGATCATCTGCTCGGCCAGCTGCTTGCCGCCGTAGGCGAAGATGAAGCTCTGCATGACCTCGTTCGAGCCCTCCACGATGCGGTGGATGCGGTTGTCGCGCCAGAGGCGCTCGAACTCGTTCTCGGTCACGTAGCCTTCGCCGCCCATGATTTGCATGGCGTCGTCGATGACCTCCCAGCCGAAGTGCGAGCAGAACACCTTCGTGATGGCCGTCTCGACCATGATGTCCGCGTCGTGGCGGTCCAGCATGCCGGTCATCATGTAGAGCACCGCGTCCATCGCGTAGGTGAGCGCGCTCATGCGGGCCACGCGCTGCTGGACGAGCTCGAAGTCGGCGAGGGCGCGGCCAAACTGGTAGCGCGTCTGCACCCACTTGGTGGCCTGCTCGAAGGCGCGCTTGGAGGCGCCGCCGATGCCCGCCGAGAGCGTGCAGCGCCCGTAGTTGAGGCAGGTGAGGGCCACGTTGAGGCCGCGTCCTTCGTGGTGGAGCAGGTTCTCCTTGGGCACCTTCACGTTGGTGAAGCGCACGCGCGCCTGCCACGTGCCGCGGATGCCGGTCTTGGCGCGGTTCTTCTGGAAGATCTCCACGCCCGCCATGTTCGGGCGTGACGATGAGCGCGGTGACGGCCTCTTTCTGCTTGCCGCGTCTTGGGATCGGTGACCTGCTGCTTGCCCAGCACGGTGAACAGGCCGGCGAGCGCGCCGCTTGTAGACCACTTCTTCTCGCCGTTGAGCACGTAGACGCCTTCGGCCTCGTCCCAGCGGATCGTCGTCTCCTGCCCGGCGGCATCAGAGCCCACCTGCGGCTCGCTCAGGCAGAACGCGGAGAGGTACTCGCGCGCCACGCCCGGCAGGTACTTCTGCTTCTGCGCCTCAGTACCGAAGAGCATGATGGCCTTGCAGCCAATCGACTGGTGCGCGCTCACGACGACCGACGTGGAGCCGCAGTAGCGCCCAATCATCTCGAGCGCGTGGTTGTAGGCCGTCACGCCGAGCCCGAGCCCGCCATATTCCTCCGGCACCGTCATGCCGAGCACGCCGAGGTCGAACAGGCGCTTGATCACCCAGTCGGGGATGTGCTGCTCCTGGTCGATCTCGATGGACGGGTGCTCGTTCTTGAGGTAGTCCTCCAGTTCGGCGAGCAGCTTGGCCGTCTTGGCCTGCTGGTCCTGCGAGGCTTCGGGGTAGGGGAAGACGAGGTCGCTGCGGAAGCGGCCCCAGAACAGATTCTTGACGAAGCCCATCGTGGAGGGCTCGGGTCCCATCATCGCCTCGGCGTCCGCAATCATCTTGCGGTCTTGCTCCGAGACGCCTTTCATGTTGGCGAGGTTGACGTTCTGATCGGCCATAAGGGCGGGATAGGCAGAGGGTACAGCGGAGGTGGCGGGCCTGCTGGAAGCCCTTCCGGAATGCCAGCCCAACGGGAGGCCTGGATGGGCTGTTCCACCCGTGAAACCGCCAGCCGCTCCCACTAGGGGCGGTGAAATACCCGCACCGCGCCCCCACCTGCTGCCTCGGCGGCCCCTACCGCGCCCGGCCCCACCTGCTGCCTCCGCGCTGGACGCGCTCCGGCAGCGGTCCTCCCCGAATTCGGGGGAGGTGTCGCGCAGCGACGGAGGGGGAGGGGGCGGAGGGGGCGGGTTACGCGCCGATTTGCTCGCCCGGCACGGGCGCCACGGCTTCGGGCGCGTGCGGCTGGCGGTTGAGGAGCACGAACAGCATCCCCATGCCCGCCATGATGGCCATGTCGGCCACGTTGAACACGCCCGTGTGCAGCCGCCCGATGCCCACGATGGCGAAGTCGGTCACGCGTCCGTCGAAGAGGAGCCGGTCGATCAGGTTGCCCACGCCGCCGCCGAGGAGCAGCCCGCACGCGGCGAGTTCGCCGCGCGAGATCTCCGGGCGGCGCAGCGCAAACACGAGCACGCCCGACAGGAGCGCCGCGATACCGACGGTGAGCAGGAGGCTCCGGTAAGGCTCGGGCAGGCTCTCACCCAGGCTGAGGGCCGCGCCGGCGTTCTCGGTATAGGTGAGCACGAAGAACCCGCCGAGCAGCTCGATGGGCGGGCGCGGGGCGAGGTAGAGGCGCGCGAGCACCTTCGTGGCCTGGTCGAGCGCGAGCACGGGCAGCATCAGCGCCCCGAGCGGCACGGTGCGGCGCCACAGCGTCATACGGTCCATCAGACGAGGGGATAGAGGGCGCCGCGCTTACCGCTGGCGCGACGCGGTGGCCGCCGAATCGGCGGCGGCAAACTGCTCGAACGACTGCGACCGGTAGGCATCGGTGCCGACGTAGCGCAGCACGCGCGCAAACTCGGGCGCCTCGGTGAAGCCCGGCAGGTGGGTGATCTTGCGGCCCGCCGGGTCGAGGAACGCCACCGTGGGGTAGCCCTGCGCGCCGAGCGCCCGGGCGAGCATGCTCGACGAGAGCGTGTAGCCCTGAAAGCGGAGCGTGTCTTCCTGCACCTCGCCGTTGACCCGGACGGGCTCGAAGTGCGCCGCGATGAGCGCGAGCACCGGTCGTCGGGTAGGTTTCGCGCTGGAGGCGGCGGCACCACGGGCACCACGGCGCATAGATGTCGATGAGCACCTTTTTGCCGCTCACGGCGGCGGCGGCCATCGCCTCGTCGAGGGAGGCGTGCCACTTCAGGCGCGTCGTGTCGAGGCGCGCGGGCGTGGCGCTGCGGGCGGGCGCGGGCGGCTCGGGGGCTTGCGCGCACGCAGACGGGGCGGCGGCGGCGAGCAGCAGGAGCAGAACGAGGGTGAAGGGGCGCATCGGGAGCGTGAAAAGGCCCACACAGGGCCGGCGGCGAGGTCCGCTAAGGTCGGGCAGAACTTGGAAGATCGGCGGAAAGAAGCCAACGGTAAGCCTCCGCAAATCGTGTATCAGCGAAAGTTGTGCTAAACGCTGCCTGGGACGCCGGGATCGCGGCCTGGCACGCCGCGCGGAGCGCGCTGTCGGTGAGGAGGCGGTGGAGGGCGGCGCGGAGGGCGGGCACGTCGCCGGGCGGGACGGTGAGGCCGAGCCCGCCCCCACGTACCACGCGCGCCAGTTCGGGCAGGTCGGTCGCCACGATGGGCAGGCCCCCCGCGATGTACTCGAACAGCTTATTGGGCAGCGCCAGGCGCAGGTTGAGACACGTGTCTTCGAGCGGAACGGCGCCCACGTCGGCGGCGGCGGCAAAGGCGGGCACCTCGGCCGGAGGCACCGGAGAGGCTAGGTGGACGGCGGCGCCGGTCGCGTCGGCGAGTGCGAGGAGCGCCGGGGCGAGCGGGCCTTCGCCGAGGAGCACGAGCGTGGCGGGCACGCCGGCCATCGCGCGGACCAGGTCGGGCAGGCCACGGCCCTCGCGCAGGGCGCCGGTGTGGAGCACGACGGGCGTGCCGGGGGCGAGGCCCGCATGGGCGCGCAGGTCGGCGGGCGGGCCGGTGTGGGGGCGCGGGGCATTGTGGAGCACGACGGGCGCGCGGCGCAGCGGGTAGCGGCGCGCGAGTTCGGCGGCGAGGCCTTCGCCGACGGTGAGCACGAGGTCGGCGCGGGGCACGAAGCGCCGCTCCATGGCCCGCCACGCCGCGCGCACGAGCGGTCGGTGCGCCACGGCGGGCGTGTCGGGGTAGAGTTCGCGCGCGTCGAAGACGAGGCGGGCGCCGTGGCGCCGGGCCGCGCCGGCCAGGGCAGGGAGCGTATAGAGGTCGCTCGCATGGTAGAGGCGCGCCGGGGGCAGGGCGCGCAGGTGCGCCGCGAGCTGCCGGTGCGCGCGTCCGAAAAAGCGCGGCCCGCGCCCGGCCGGCTTCGGCAGGGGCGCCCACGTCACCTCCGGGAAATCCGGATCGGCGTCGCCGAGGGTGCAGACATGGACGCGCAGGCCCATCGCCACGAGCACGCGCAGCTGCCGGAGGGCGCGGGCGTTGCGGCGCACATCGCCGGTGAGCGCAAAGACGACGTCGGGAGGCAACTGGGCGGGGGCGGGCGCAAAAGGTGGGGGCGTGGGATACCACGGGCAGGGCGCGGCGTATCCCGCTCACTCGTCGAATGTGGCGCCCCGGGTGCTACGTTCCGCTCAACCCGCGTTCCGCCCGTGTTTCGCCGCCTGCTGCCGCTCCTGCTGCTCGTCGCCGCGTGCCGGCGCGACGTGCCGACGGTGCATCAGACGTCTTCGGGCCAGCTCGTGCTCGGCGAGGCGGAGGTGCTCGGCGTGCTCGACCGGCGCGTGGACCTCGGCGGGCGCACCCTCGTGCTCGAAGGCTTCAACGGCACGCTCGATCTCACTGGCGCCGGCGCAGGCCCGGCGGAGCTCCACTTCACCCGCCGCGCCCGCGGCAGCGACGACGCCGAGGCCGCCGCGATCCTCGAAGGCGTGTCGGTGACGGAGGCGGGCGACGGCGGCGCCTACCGCTTCACCATGCGCGCCGACGACCCGAGCCTGACGGCGGTGGACGTGCGCGGCACCGTCCCGCGTGGCACGGCCGTGCGCGTGCGCCTCGCCACCGGCACCGTGACGGTGCGCGCGACGGGCGGGGCGGTCGATATCGACCTCGAAAACGGCACGGTGGAGGTATCTGGGGCGGCGGCGCCGGTGAACGTGCAGGCGCGCAACGCCACGCTCGACGTGGACGTGGCCCTGCTGCGCGGGGCCGCGCCGGTGGCGGTGGAGACGCAGAATGGCAGCGTGGCCCTGGGCCTGCCCCTGGGCGCAAGCGCGAGCATCACCGCCGTCACCCACGTGGGCACCATCTCCGATGCGGGCCTGCCGTTCACGCAGCCGCGCCTCGTGCCGGAGGGCGCTGGGGCACGCTTTTTCGGACGCCTCGGCGCCGGTGCTGCGCGCGTGACCGTGCAGACGCAGAACGGCGCGCTCACGCTCCGCCCCTCTGCTCCGCTGCCGCCCGTCGCCGATACGCTCGCCGCGCGCCCGATGCGTCTGGTGCCGCCCGACAGCAGCCGGGGCGCGCTGCCCCTGCCGCCCGTACGCGACACCGCGCGCCTGCCCCCGGACGCCGCCGCGCCCGACAGCGTGCCGCCCGCGCCGCGCCGCCCGGGCGCCCGCTGAGCCGTCATGCGCCTCACCGACGACGGCACGACGGTCGTGCTCGACCTCCACGGCGCGCGCGTCGACGAGGCACTCGCGCATGGCCCGCCGCGCCCTCGTGCGCTCGCCGCGCAGCGCGGGCCGCCACCGCCTGACCTCGTCCACGGCACCTCTACCACCGGAAGCGACTGGCGCGCGGCGCCCGACCATCAAGGCGCGCGCTGCACGCGCTGGGCCGACGGCAGGGCTCGCCGCGGCCGTCCACGACATGCGGCGGACCGAGGCGGTGCTGACGTGCTTTTTCGCCTCTCGGCCGCGCCCGGGACGCCGCGCCGTCTCACCCTGCGCGACGTGCGGGACTGAGCACGGCGGCGGCGCACCGATGGGCCTGCCGTGAGCACCGTTCGCCGGGCGGCAGGGGCCGCTGGGGCGCGCGCGTCGCCGCTGCGGCGCCTGAAGGGCGTTTTTTGTGGCCTGGAGGCCCGTAACGATGCCGTACCGGCACCGTTCTTGTTCCAACCTGCCGGGAACGCGCTGTTTGCTCCTGACTAAGCTTTGCCATGACACCCGACGTGCCCCCCATCCCCCCCCGCCGAGCCGGTGGCGCCCCTGAACGCCGCCGAGATCTCCGCCGACCGGATGCCCGGCCAGGTGCCTGCCGCCGGTGCCCCGCGCCGCGATCGCAAGCCCCTCGTCGTGACGGGCGCAATGGCGCTCTTCATGCTCGTGTTCGTGGTCGTGGTGGCCACGCGCCTGAGCGTGATGGCGCAGGGCCTCGTGCAGCAGCGCATCTCGCTTCCCGAAAGACCCGCCGCCCGCAAGGCCTCGCACCCCCCTGCTGACCAGCCCGGAGGCGCCCGTTCGGACGCGCACGTTCACGTTCCGGGAGCACGAACTCAACCCCGACCGCCTCTACGCGGCCTACCTCACCGCGCCGGTCACCCTCGATGGGTCCTACGCGGCGGCCCCCCTCGTGGCCCCGTTTCGCTCCTTCCTCAACGTGTACGCGCGCCGCCAGGCCGAGGATGACAACTTCACCATCCGCCTGATGGACACCGACTCGGGCGAGACGATCCAGGTGGTCGAACTCAGCGAGGAGCGCAACACGTTTAAGCAGACGGGCGTGGCGGACTGGGATGCCATCGACCGGGTGCGGCGCGTGCGCACCGAATCGGCCCTCCAGGCGCTCAGCGGGCGCGGCCTCAGCCGCAACAACGTGAGCGTCCGCTGGGGCCGTGCGGACCAGGTGCGGGAAGCCCGCGAGCGGGACGCCCCCTACGTGATGCACGAGATTGCCCTCGCACGGGCGCTCGGCCTGAGCCTGCTCGGCACGGAGATCGGCTCGGTCGAGACGTTCAACAACGACCGGCTCGTCTCCACCGTCGGCGCGCGCTCGCGCTACCAGATGATGCCGGACATTCTGGCCTCCACCGGCCTGCGGCGCTACACGCTGCGCACCGAGGGCGGCAGCCGCGTGGCCGTCAACGACGAGTGGATGCCGCTCTTTACGATGGAGCCGGCCTTCCACCTGCTGCGCGGCTACGCCAACGCGGTTGGCCACGAGATGACGGGCGTGTCGGCCTACCACACGGGCCCCGGCAACCTGTTCACCGTCTACCGCAGCTTCCTCGGCAGCGGCCTGCGCTACTACAGCCCGAACGCGTCCGTGCTCGACGCCTACATGTGGGGCCTGACGGAAGGCTTCCCGCAGCTCTCGGCGACGACCTCGTTCAAGTCGTACTCGCGGGGCTACGTGGCCTCGGCGCTCGGCACGCTCCGCGCCAATCAGGACGTAGAGATCGACCCGAGCCGTTCCCTCCGCACCGAGCTCGTGCAGGTGATGCCGGGCCAGCAGGTGCTCCTGAGCGCCCTTCTGGACCGACTCGCGCCGGTGGACCTCGACTGGCGGACGCCCCTCGGCGCCCCCGAGGGCACCCTCTACCAGCGCTTCCGCCGCTTCAACCCGCACTTCGACCTGCCCGCCGGGCTTTCCCCTTCGCTCGTCTCGGACGTGATCCTGACGCCGGAGTCGGATGGTGCGGCGGTGCGCTTCTTCCTGCCCATCGGAGCGGCCGAGGCGCTGCGCCGCAGCGGGCTCAACGCGCTCACCGTACTGCGCACGTACGACGAGCAGGTGTTTGCGCACAACCCGGCTGAGGAAACCCTCTGGGACCGCCAGTACGCCGCCCTCGTGGACCGCGCGGAGCGGCTCTCGGGCTTCACGTCGGCCAACCGCTCCGAGCTGAGCTACCTCTACGAGCGCTTCTCGGAGATGGCGGCTCAGAACCCGACGCCCTATCGCATCGCTCAGCGCGACATCATCCGCACGCACCGCATGGTGTGGCTCACGAGCGGCTTCGAGAAGCTCGCCCAGGCGGTCTCCCTCGCCCAGGGGACCCAGCGGATGCCGACGATCGCGCCCGACTCGGCGCGGCCGTTCCTGCTGCCGCCGGACCAACTCACCCAGCGCCCCTGAGCGCCTACCTCCGAACGCGTGAAGGCCTCCCCGATTCTTTTCGCTGCCCTGCTGGCCCTCAGCGCCTGCGGCCGTGGCGATGGCGACGTGAACGTGACGGTCCACCAGGACTCGACCTCCGCGACGCCCCCGGCCGCCGATCCCATCCCCGCCCCCGAACCTTCAGCCCCGGCCCCTCCTGATACGTCGGTGCCCGCTCCGCCGCCCGCCCCATCGTCGAGGGTGGTGAGCGCGCAGGGCTTCGGGCCGGTGCCGATCGGGATGGCGGCAGCGGAGGCGCAGCGTGCCCTCAGCCCGATCGAGCGCTACGGCGATGGCACGGAAGCCTGCCGCTACCTCAACCCGAAGGGCGCCCCGGCGGGCGTGCAGTACATGGTCAACGAAGGCGTCATCGCCCGCTACGACGTGGGGCCGCTCGACGGCCCGAAGGAGGTGGCGCCGTCGGAACTGCCGCGCACGGCCGAAGGCATCGGCGTGGGCAGCACGACCGCGCAGGTGGCAGCGGCCTACGGAGCGCGCATCACGCGCGAGCCGCACCACTACGTGAAGGGCGAGTACCTCACCGTCACCCCCGCCGACACGCCCATCGCGGCGCATCGTCTTCGAGACCGACGAGACGGGCAAGGTGACGAAGATCCGCGCCGGGCGGATGCCCGAGGTGACGTGGATCGAAGGGTGCTCGTGAGCGGGCGTCAGCGTGCGAGCGTCTCGGCGGTGTAGAGGCCACTCTGGTTCTGCGTCGCGGCGCGTACAGTGGTGACCGCCTCGGGCGTGACCGGCGCGGCATCGTTGCCGAAGTGGCTGCGCGCGAACGTGAGCACCGCCGCGATCTGGTCGTCCGAGAGGAGCGGGCCATGGGGCGTCATCACGCCGTCATAGCGGGCGCCGCCGGCGTCAATCGGGCCGCGCAGGCCGTGGAGCACGATCCGGATGGGCGTCTGTGGGTCGCCGTTGAGCCGGGCGCTGCCCCCGAGGGGCGGAAACGCGCCCGCGACGCCGCGCCCTTCGGGGCCGTGGCACGTCTGGCAGGTGTTGCGGTAGGTCTGCGCGCCCAGCACGTCCGGGTCGTTGAGCGCCGCCGGGCCTTTCGCGCCCGACCCGCAGGCGAGGGCAAGCAGGGGCAGGGCAGAGAGCAGTGCAGCACGCATGGGGCAGGAGGATAGCGGGGTATCTTGGGCGCGTGCCTCTCCGTTCCCACCCCATGCGCGAAATCCTGAACGAATGGCGCGCGCTCGACGTGTCGCGCAGCGCGCTGCGGAGCTTCGGGCGCACGGTCGGGCTCGTGTTCGTGGCCCTCGGTGGGGTTTCGCTCTGGCGCCACCACGGGGCGGTCACAACCCCCGGGGGCGTGCTGCTCGGCGCCGGCTCGCTCCTCGTCGTGCTGGGCTTCGTGGCGCCCCGCGTGCTGAAGCCGGTCTACCGCGTGTGGATGCTGCTCGCCTTTGCGATGGGCTTCGTGATGACGCGCATGCTGCTCACGGCCGTGTTCTTCGGCGTCGTCACGCCCATCGCCCTGCTGCGCCGCGCCCTCGGCCACGACCCGATGCGCCGCCAGCGCGACCCGGCAGCCACGACCTACTGGATCGCGCGCACCCCCTCG
>CAVUFJ010000012.1:0-71291 GCA_963740755.1 Rhodothermales bacterium | reverse complement strand
GGTGAGGAGGGGGCCGAAGCTGCGGCTGACCAGTTCGTAGGCGTCGGCGCGGTAGAGGAGCTTGAAGCCGGCAAACTGCAGCCCCATGGGCGCCGAGGCGCGCCCCACCGCCACCTGCACCGTCACCGTCTCGCCCACGACGGGCGCGCTCCACCCCGAGGCCGGGGCAGTGACGGTGGCCTCCACGATGCCCTGGGCGTGCGCCGAGGCCACCAGCCCGAAGGCCAGCACGCCCCCGGTGAAGAGGCGCCAGAAGAAGGAGGAGCAGGAGAGAACGGGCATAGGACGCATAACACAAACGCGACCGAGGACGCCGGGCGGGAGCTTCCCGATCAGCGCACCCGGGTCATACGGGCGGTGTAGTGATACTGGCCGGCCCGCAGCGTGACGACGTAGATGCCGCTCGCCCACGTGTCGCCGGGGATCGGCACCGCGTAGCGGCCCGGGGCCTGGTCGGCGTCGACGACGCGCGCCATGTGGCGGCCCATGACGTCGTACACGTCCACCGTCACGCGCTCGGCGCTCGGGAGGGCGTAGCGGAACGTGGCGCGGCCCGCGAACGGGTTGGGCGACGGGTCCGCGGCCTCGAAGACCGTCGGGGCGGCCTCTTCGGCTGCCCGTGGCGCCGCCGGCGCGGAGCACGAGCGGGGCCGCGACGCGTGCCGAGCACCGCGTCGGCGGTGAAGGCCTGGCCGGGCGTGAGCAGGCGCGTCACCGTGCTCGCCGGGTCGTAGAGGCGGAACGTGAGCGCCTCGCCGGCGGCCCGGTTGGCATAGGCCATCAGGAACGCCACCGGACGGCGTGCTCCCCGCCACGCACGCGCAGCGGCGCCACGCCCCGGCACGTGTCGCCCGCGAACGCGCCCACAAGCGCGCCCGCCGCGCGCCCTCGGATCATCGACGGCGAGATGGCGGCCATGTTGAAGGCGTAGGCCGACGGCGTTGACCGTCCAGCCGACGTCGCGGCGAGCGCGTCCGGGTCTACCGTCGTGGCCCCGGCCTCCAGGCCTGCATCGCCCGTCGCGTCTATGCCGGTGGCCGACGCGCCGCAATCGTCCGGGACTCGTGTAGCCCGCCGGCGGCGCGTCGGGATAGCGTGAGCGTGCCCGCGGCGGCGCGCTTGAGCAGGTAGCCCTTGCCCGGCTCCATCTCGCGTCAGCGAGCCCACCCAGCCCGTGCCCGCCACATACTGCGCAAACGCCGTCTGGCTCTTGATCAGATCGTCCGCCGCCGGCGCCACGCTGAAGCGCGGCGCTCGCGAGCGCCGTGCGTCGACCGGCTGCCGCTTCGAGCGCGGGAAGCCGAGCCAGTTCCACCCGCTCGCGAGCGGCAGCGCCGCCGTCGTGTCGGCCGAGCGTGCCGGAGCCGCCGAGGGCGAGCTCCTGCGAGCCCGACAGGCGCACCAGGTACGCCTGCCGCGGGTCGAGCGAGCGTGTCGGCGAGCGGACCCACCCACGCGCCGACGGCGCCGGCGCCCGAGTACATCGCGAACGTGCGCTGGCTCTTGAAGACGTCGCCCGCGAGCGGGTTGACGCCGAAGATCGGCGCGAGCACGCCCGCGACCTTCGCGCCCTGCGGCACGCGGTTGAAGCTCGACCCACGTCCACCCGGCGTTGAGCGCGACCGAGGCCGTGCCCGGGCACGAACGGCGCGTTGATGGCGACCGGGCGCGTCGGCGTGCCCGCGATCGCGTCGGCCTGGAAGGCGAGCGTGCGGTTCGTGAGCGTGTAGAACACCGGCGTGGTGGCGTCGGCGTCCCACACCTTGAAGGTGACGAGTCTCGCCGCGGGCGCGTTCGAGTAGACGACGAGCGAGACGCGGTTGCTGTCCGGCGACGTCTGCCCCGCGCGTCGTCCGCGGCGCGACGCGGGCGGTGCCGCGCAGTTCGCCGCCCACGAAGGCGCCGACGATGTCGTTGGCGTCGACGGAGGGGCGGCCCTTGAGGAAGAGCTGCGCCGTGACGGACATCGTGTGCTGGAAGCTGGACGGCGTGACGCGTCCACGAGGGCGTCGCGTCCACGGCGACCGTCACGCTAGCGGGAGCGTGCCGCCGGCGATCGTCGCGAGGCATCGTCGCCGTGCGCGTGCCGCCGGAGAGCGTGTCGGCGCCCGATGAACGTCGATCGGCTGCACGGCGCCTGGCGCGATGCGTGCCGCTGCGCAGCGACGGCGTCAGCCACGCCGGCACGCCGGTCGAGCGTGAAGGGCGACCGCGTCGGTGCGGCCGTTGGCGAGGTTGACGGTGAAGCGCAGCGACACGCCGCGCGTGACGGCGGCCGCTCACCGTGGGGCGCTCCACGCGAAGCACGCTGCGGCGCACCGCGAACGTCCACGCCTTCGTCGCCGCGAGCAGCGGGTTGCCCAGCAAGTCGGTGAGCGGCTTGACGCCCGTCGCCACGCGCACCTCGGCCGTCACGCGGCGGCCTTCGAGCGCCGCCCATCCGCCATCGGCGTCATCACCACGCCCGCCGCCGCTCACGACCGCTTCCGGACGCGGATGCGCGTGCCGGCCTCGGCGCCGTCGGCGTAGAGCAGGCGCAGGTTGGCGGCGGCCGAGCGCGCTCGCGGACGAGTCGGCAAGCACGGACGCCGGAGCGACGGCTTCGTCGAAGGTCACGCACACGTCGCCGCCGAGGCTAGAGCACCTCGTTGGCGGGCTGAGGCGTGCCGTAGACGAGCGGCGCCTTGCGGTCGATGCGGCCCGGAAGGACTTCGCCGTAGAAGACGGCGCCGGTGGGTCCGCCGCCGGTCGAGCGGGTGTAGGCGCGGAACTCGTAGGCCCCGTCCACATCGCTCGCTCTTGGGCTTCCAGCGCGTGTAGTACGTCGTCGCGCTGGCGCCCTGCGGGCTCGCGGCGATGATCTGCGCGCGCGTGGCGGCGAAGGCGTTCGTCCACACGGCCGAGCCCGCCGGGCGGTATTCGATGCCGATCTCGGTCAGGAACACGTCGTCGGTCGTTCGTCGCCGGGCTGCGCCGTAGTCGATGGTTTCGAGCGTGAAGTCCGCGAGGGCGAGGCTGTCGCCGAGGGCGGCCTCGGCCAGCGCGCCGAAGTCGAGGTCGAAGCGCGGGCGACGTGTAGAGCGTGACCGGGCTGGAGACCGACTTGAAGCGCACCGAGAACGTCTGCACGGCGCCCTCCCGCTCCGAAATGCGTCGCGGGCAGGCCCTGCGCACTCGGGGTAGAGGATCACCTGGAGGATGTCGTAGCGGAAGCGCGTAGGCCCGCGCTCGACGCTCAGCGTGGCCTCGATCTGCTTGCCGGGCAGCGAGCGTGAAGACGACGCCCTCGTGGATCGGCGTGCCGTTGACCTTGAGGATGGCGCCGTTGGGGTTGCGCTCGTTGATGCGAGCGGAGCACGTAGCGCCGCGTCTCGTTGCTCTCGCTCGCGTTGCCGAGGAAGAGCGAGAACACGGCGGGCCTGCTCGGGTCCGCGTTGACGAGCTCGGTCTCGCCCGATCGACGAGCGTCGGCAGGTCGCGCCGGAGCGTGCCGCGCCTGCGTGCCGCCCGCAGGCCGAGTGACTGAGGTCGGGCTGCCACGGGCACGACGAGGTACCGGCGACGGTCTGGAAGACCGGCGAGCCGAAGGGCACGCGCAGCTTGGTCTCCGCCGCCGCGCTCGTCACGTTCTCCGGGTCGAGGATCGCCGCGAGGTCGTAGACGCCCTGCGCGAGCCCGAAGGCCATGTTGATCCCCGTCCCGATCGACGCTGCCGACGACGTTGGAGTTGAGGCGCCCGCGCGCGGCATAGTAGCGAGGCGAGGTTGCCGTAGATCGAGTACCGCCTTCAGGGCCCCCGCCGCCGCCGCTCAGCACGCCGTTCGTCGATGCCGTAGCCGAGCCCGGCGGAGCCGGACTGCGCGTTGGGGATGAACACCTTGATCTCCTCCGCCTTCTCCGGCCGCACGTTGACCGCGTACGAGTCGCCGCTGTTGCGGTCGGAGAGGACGTAGCCCGTCGTGCGGCGCTCGGCGAGCGACTGGCTCCCGTTGAAGGGCGGCGCGCCGATGAAGCCGGGCAGCTCGAACGTCGTCTCGCGGGTGAACTTGAGCTGCCAGCCGCCCGAGAACTCCAGCCCCGGCGGCGCCTGGAACGCCTGGTGGATGCCGAGGCCCGAGTCGTTGTACATGTGCGTCGACCAGGCGTGGTAGTACGTCGAGTCGGTGGTGAACGAGGCCGCAAAGTCCGCCCCGCCCGAGAACGAGCGCTGCTCCAGGGGCCGGTCCGGTCAGCGAGGCCGTCTTGATCCCCTCGTTGTAGCTGAGGTGCCTGCGCCAGTTGGCGAGGTAGGTGCTGTAGCGCGTCGTGTCGGTGGCGGCGGCGCTGGCCTTGAGCGCTTCGATCTGCGGGATGAGCACGTCGCGGATGTGGCGGCCCGTGTAGGCGTAGGTGCTCTTGACGGGCTTCGTCGGGTCAGGGCCGACGCCGTAGCCGGTCGTCGGCTCGATGGCGCACGTCTGGCCATTGACCTTGATCACGTCGGTCTGGGCAAAGAGCATGTTGAAGCTCGCGCCGATGTACACGTCGGCGTCGGCGCCCACGAACTCGGGGTCGGCGCTCGTCGAGAAGCGCTCCTTGGCCTCCATGCAGATCTGCGTCTTGCCCTCGCGGCGCCACGTCAGGTTCAGGTTGGTGCCGCCCTGCACGCCGATGCTCGTCTGGACATTCTGACGCGATGCCGATGCCGAGCGGCGCGGTCAGCAGCATGTTGTGGACGCCGAAGCAGGTTCTGGAAATTGCTCACCATGCCGAGGCTGTTCGACGTCGACCAGTCGGCGAGGGTGAAGCAGTAGCCGGTGCCCTTTTCGAGGTAGCTGTACGAGGCGTCGCCCGGCGGGTCGCGGAGCACGTAGAGCGGCACCGGGTTCGTCGTGAACGAGACGAAGGAGCCGTTGCGGGCCTTGGTGCCCGTCACGACCGCCCAGTCGGTGCGGGTCGCGGTGCGCGTGCCGGACGGTGGCGATGATCTGGAGCGACTTCTGGTAGCTCCGGTCCACGCCGTCCACCGTGCGCCCGGAGAGCACGTTGGGCTGCCCGACGGCGGTCTGGTAGGCAATCGTGCCGTAGGCGACCGTCGTGTCGACCGGCGTCTCGGTGTCGTCGGCGATCTCGTCGTAGATGCGGAGTGGACGTCCGGCGCCGGGAAGGAGCCGAGCGCGCCGAAGTCCTCGCTCACGGTGTAGACGAGCGGGAAGAGCAGCCCCTGCGCGAGCGTCGGCACGCCGAGCTTGCCGGGCGCCGCGCAGCTCTGCTTCGCAGACATCCGGCAGGCCCAGCACGGCGATCTTGAGCGGCGCGTGGTAGGCCATCGCGAGCGTGTCGGACTTCTCCGTCAGGTCGATGGGCTGGGCGCCGAGGCCGGTGAAGTAGCGGTCCACCTCGATCTGGTCGAGGCCGGTGCCGCTCTTGAGCGCGGTGGCCGTCACCTGCGCGGTGTACTTGAGCGGCGGCAGGTCGTCCGAGAAGATGCCGTTGGCGTCGGTCGTGATCTCGCGGTCGTAGCAGCCGTCTTCGCTGCGCAGGCGGATCGTGTGCGTGCCGATGGAGAAGCCGCCCGCCGTCTCGGTGCGCACGAGCAGGCGCCGCAGCGGCCCGGCGACGAAGTCGCGCCCGCTCACGTCGCCGGTGAGGTCGAGCGTGTAGGCCTCGGGCGTGAAGGTGAGGCCGGAGCGCTGGCACCGTGATCGTGCGCGGCCCCGGCACGAGGCCGAAGCGGTAGTCGCCCTGGTCGTCGCTCGTGACGCTCTGCGCGCCCGGCGAGGAGAGCGTGGCGCCCGGGATGCCGCAGACGCCGTAGCTGAGGTTCGTCTTGGGGCTCGTCGTGTTGTAGCGCACGCTTGCCCGGCGACGGTGTAGGTGGAGGCGTCGATGAAGGCGACGCTGTTCTGCACCGGCGCCTGCGCGTTCAGCGTGACGGTCTGCCGCGCGGGCTGGATCAGGTGCCCGGCGAGCGAGGCCTCGACCGAGAACGTGCGCCCGGTGCTGTAGCGGACGCCGCTGAGGCGTGAAGTTGCCGTCGGCGTTGCTGACCGCGCACGACTCGACGGGCGCGGACTTGTCGGTCCACGACGCGCCGCCGGTGAGCACGGTGTGGGCCGCCGCCGATCGTCATGTCGAGCCCGGCCGGGCCGACGCCCTGGTCGAACGTGTAGTAGGCGGCGAGGCCCGCCTCGTTGCCCGTGAGCGGCATGCGCATCGTGGCCTGGATCTCGGCCTGCGTGCGGGCGCGCTTCCAGATGCGCACCTCGTCGATCTGCCCCTTCGAGAACTCGCTCGGGGGTGGCGCCGAGGCGTTACGAGCCGATGTAGAGCGGATCCGTCATCGTCGGGAGCGGGCTGTTGGACGACGTGCGTCTTCTGCTCGACGAGCACGCCGTCAAGGTAGGAGCGCATCCCGTTCGTCGTGTTCTGCTTCCACGTCATCGCCACGTGGTGCCATGCGCCATCTGCGACACCCGTGCCCACGGCAGCTGCGCGGCGCCGTTGTCGTCGTTCGAGAGCAGGTGGTTGAAGGTGCCGTTGCCGTGCCCTGCCACGATGTAGCCCGCTCCGCCCTGTCTGCCGCACGACGGAGACTGTGGAGTGGTCCCCTTGAACCAGTACTCGACTGTGATTTCGGACCCTCCAAGGTCTACTGCGGGCGCAATGGCGTAGCCACCGGCACCGTCGAGCAAAAGGGCGTTGTTGGGCGGCGGGCGCGAGGCAGACGCGCACGTCGCCGACGCCCGCGCCGAACCCGCCGGCGCTGTAGGTCGCCACGCGCCCGCCGATGGCGCCGTCGGCCGGGCGCCAGCCACGCTCGCACACCTCCTCCGATTCACCCGCCACCTGCCGGTAGCTCCTCACGCAGTAGGTGACGAGATCGCCCGGCGGCGCGTCGAAGTCGTCAAGGACCGGCGCTGGCAGGCGACCTCGCCGATCTTCTGGCCGTCGCGGTAGATGTAGTAGCTCTCGGGCGTGAGCTTGTCGGCCACCCAGCGCACCTGTACGCGCGCGGCGTACGTGCCATCGCTCGCCGTCACCGACACGACCGGCGGGCTCACTTCCCGCGTAAAGACCGCGCCCCCTAAGGCGCCGGTCGACCCGCTGCCGGGGCGCTCATGAGCATCGCCTCGGCATCCACCGCCACACTGCCCCCTCCGGCCGTTCGCGGCCCCGGACGTGACGAGTTGCTCACATCGCGCGCCACGCGGTGCCTCTCCTGCCGGTACACGAAGGCGGAGCCCTGCCCGGGCGCCCCCACGATCAGCGCGGGTGTCGCTGAGGTCAACCGATTTGCCGATGGTCGTCCCGCGCGCTTGGCCGATGCCTTCAGCGACTGCGCGGGGTCCAGGTCGGCCCCGGACCGTTCGTAGACGTACGCCGCCCCGCCCGCGTCGTATTGCCGAGTTGGGCTGGCTCGACGAGCAACCGTTCCCCTTCAGGAGAGGCGGTGGCTGAAGCTGGACGCCGGCCGTGGGCGGGGCGATGACCTGCTGCGCGGTGCCCCACGAATCGCCCGAGCGGGTGAAGGTGTAGACCGCACCGGTGAAGTTGTTGTCGTCCGACCCGACGGCCAGGAAGTCGCCGTCGAGCGCGACCGAGCCGCCGAACTGCAGTGTACGAGGCCGCGCCGCGGAGCCCGGGCCGGCGTGGAGGCGCAGCTTGCTGCTTCCACTGGCCGCCTTCGAGCTTGTAGGCCCAGACCTGCCCCTTTCCGGTGCCGTACTCCGTCTGCTCGTTGTAGCCGCCACCATCAGCCACCCGTTGCTCGCATCGAGCGCGTGACCGAACAGGTTCGGTTCTTCGGTAGGCTCGAGCCGCTGGAAAGGGTCTGGATCCAGTTCCAGTAGGTGTCCTGCCGCTGGTACACCTCGACGCGTCCCGGCAGATTCCGGTTCTCGTTGGGCACGCCGACGAAGATGTAGTCGCCGGAGATGGCGACGGCCTGACCGTAGAAGGAGCCCGTGTTCTGTGTCGGCGGGTAGAGCCGCTGCACCTGGCTCCAGATGCCCCGCGTACGCCGGAATACGTAGGCCGCGCCCGTGGCGTTGCCCCCGGCGTATTCGGCGCCCACTACCGCCCACTCGCCCTCGACGTCCGTGTCGCTCCCGAAACTGTCGCCGCCGGCCCCGTCGCTGGAGGTCAGCGCGGCGGAGAGCGTCACGCTGCCCGGTGCCGCGACGGCCCCGCCCACCCGCACGCCGGTGTCACGCACGGGCGCCGAGAGCGCGCTGCCCTTCTGCGACTGCACGCCGTAGGTGTAGTCTGTGCCCGCACGGCCGTCGCGTCGGTGTAGCTCGTCGTGTTCGCTGCGAGCGTGCCGCCGATGGCCGTCCGTCGCGCGTGACCGACGTAGCCGGTCTCGATGTTGGACACGTCGACCCAGTCACGACCACCTTGTCGGTGTACGTGTCCGAGGCGCTCACCGAGGCGGCCGGAGCAGGATCGTGCCGGCGGTCACCGGGCTCGCTGAGCGTGGAGACGCCGTAGAGGTTTTCCGTGGCGACGCGGTACGTGTACGCCGTGCCTACGACCGGCGTGGTGTCGCTGAAGCTGACCGAGTTGCGCGGGACGCGAAAAGCCTCCGTCGTGCCGTCGCCCGTGCGGACGATGTGCTGCTGGGTTTCGGCGGCCGAGTTGTCGGTCCACGCGAGCGTCACCGTCGTCTCGTTGGGCGGGCTCGTCACCATGAGGCCGCTCGGGCGCCTTATCACGCGGCGCCCGGGTCTTTGCCCGGCGCCGCCCGCGCCGAGGCGTCGAGCGGCGCCACGCCGTAGACGTAGCGCACGCCCGCGGCGCCCGTGCGGTCGGTGTAGGTGGTGGCGTTCGCCGCCGTCTCGGCGAGCATCGCCGCGGCGGGCAGCGTGCCCGTGCGCGGCGTCCACGACGCGCCGGCGCCGCACGACGAGCGGGTTGCCCGCCCCGTTGACCGCGACGCCCGCGCCGTCGGCGGCGAGCGTGCCCGCGCCCTCGTCGAACGCCAGATGCCGGCGAGGCCTGCCGTGCCGCCGGCCACCATGCGGTCTTTGTTGGCCGCGATCTGCGCCGCCGTGCGCTCGGTGTTCCAGATGCGCAGCTCGTCCATGTCGCCCGCCACGTTGGCCCCGAAGCCGCCGAAGCTGATCGGGGTAGTGCTGGACGCGAACGACGCGCCGACGCTCGCCTCACGCCCGACCTCGACGCCGTTGACGTAGCCGATGAGCGCGCCGCCGGCGGTACGTCACCGCAATGTGGCTCCACTGCGCCGTCCGGGACGGTGCCCGCCGAGAAGGTCTGGTGCGCCCCCGCGTCGAAGACCTCGGGGTAGAGCCGGTTGCCGATGAAGCCGATCATGAAGCTACCGTTGGGGAGGTTGCCGCCCGTAGTCGCGGACGAGCAGCTTGCGGTCGGCAGTGATCGAAACGGGCCTGACCCAGAACTCGACCGTGAAGGCCGCCAGGCTCCGAGTGTCGGCGCGCTGTTCGGGCGCAGGCGCGTGTCGGCGCGACGCTCGGAGAGCGTGAGCGCGTGGTTCTTGCCGGGCGCGCGGGGACGCGGTAGCCGGTTTCGGCGCCCGAGTTGTCGCCCCACGTCACGTCCACGCGGTCTTCCTGCGTGTCGTCGGTGGCGCTCACGTTCGGGGCCTTGAGCACGCGGCTGCCGGCGTCGCACGAGCGGGCGGACTCGGCGCCGTCGGCGGTGAAGGCGGCCACGCAGTACGTGTAGACGGTCGAGGGCACGCCGCCCCGGTCGTCGTACGACGACCGCAGGGACGGAAGCGTGGCGATGAGGTCGGTGCCCCGGTAAACGTTGTAGGTCGCCACGCGCGTGCTCGCGCCCTGCCACGCGATGCGGGTCAGGTTCTCGAACTCGCCGTCGGAGGCGACGACGATGACGGGCGCGATGGTGCGGGCGCGGCTGCCGTCGTCGCACGCCGGGGTGGTCTCGGCGCCCGCGTTGGCGTAGGCCGTCACGCAGTACGTGTAGCGCAGGCCCGGCTCGGCGGCGGCATCGGACGTGCTCGTGGCGCCGCTCGGGAGCGTGGCGAGCAGCAGCGGACGGCCCGGCGCGAGCGCGGCGCCCGAGGCCAGGACCGCGCCGGAGGCAGCGGCGCCGCGTGGCGTTCACGCCGGGGGCGGTGGTGAGGGCGCCCGTGCCCGCAGGCGTCGAGCGCGTCGAAGCGCCACGCGGCGACGAGGCCCGTGCGGGCGCTATCGGCGAGGACGTAGCGGTTGGCGGCAATCGAACCCGCCGAGCGGACGCGGCTCCACACGCGCACATCGGAGAGCGCGCCGCCGAAGCTGCCCCCCGTGGTGCCGTTGTTTGCGGACCTGCCGATCTGGAGCGCGCCAGTGCCGGCATAGGCCGCCGCCGTCACGCCGTTCGCCACCTCGGCGCCATCCTGGTAGATCACGCGCCGCCCGGTCGCCCGGTCGTAGGTGACGGCCCAGTGGTGCCAGCCCAGGTCGGTGAAGGCCTGGGGCGTGTCGAGGTCGTTGTTGAGAAAGGAAACGATAAAGCGGTTGTTGCCCCGGAAGCCGATGTTGAGCCCATTGTTGGTCACGTTCGTCCCCTGCCCGATGGCGAAGTCGTTGCGCCCGATGGCATTGCGCTTGGCCCAGAACTCGATGGTAAACGAACTCGGCAGTGCCGTCAGGCCCGGCACCGTGGCCAGCTCGTCCACGCCGTCGAGAGCGAGCGCGGGCGAATGCCCTGCCCGGCTACCGGCGCGGGGGCCTCCGCCCAGCCTGACGTGGCGGTGCTGTTGAAGCCGCTCGATGCGCCCGTGGTGGCCCCCGCGCGCATCGCTCGCGAGCGTGCCGATGCCTTCGTCGAAGTGATAGAGCGCCGCGAGGCCGTCCTCGGCGCCCGTGGCGGCGGTGTACATCCCCGCGCGGACCTCGGCCTGCGTGCGAGCGTGCTCCAGATGCGCACCTCGTCGATGCCGCCCTTGAACTTGCCGACGATTTCCGCCCTGGCGACCTTCGAGCCCCATCATGATCGGCGCGCTGTTCGGCACGAGCGTGGCCGCGAACGACAGCTTCTGCCACGCCGTCCATGTACAGCCGCGCCGTGGCCGCCGTCGTAGGTCGCGGCGACGTGGTGCCAGTCGCGTGTCGGCGAACTCGTACGTCTGGAAGGTGCCCGACACCCAGAACGAGACGCTACGCCCCCCGTTTGAAGGATTTGACATGAGCGCGAACCCTTCCGAGATTCGACTGGACCCTTGTCTAAAAGGCCCTTGTAGATGATCGGGACGAAGCCGACGTTCGGCGTCTGGGTCTCCACCTTCTCCACGCCTCGACGCTGAACTTCGGGAACGTCTGCGTGAACCCGGCCACCGGCACGTAATCGTTGACGCCGTCGAAGGCGAGACCGTAGCCGCCGCTGCGCGTCACGCGTGTGCCGTCGGAGGCGCCGCCGCCGCCGCTACCAGCGCACGTCCACGCGGTCGTCGCGCGTCGAGTCGGAGGCCGCGACGTTGGTGGGCGCCGGGAGCGTGCCGAAGCCGCCGTTGTCGCACACCGCCACCGAGGCTGTCACGCTGGCCGGCCCGGTCTGGACGTTGCGCGTCACGCAGTAGGTGTAGGTCGCGCCGGCCACGCCCGTCACGTCGAGGTCGCCGTGAAGACGCCATCGCCCGTCGGGATCGCCGTCCGTTGCGGGTGAGCGGGTAGGTCGTGCCCGCCGGGTGCTCGTCGGTGCCGCCCGCGGCGCCGCCCAGGTGATGCGCGTCGCGCCCGGCACGGTGCCGTCGGTGGCCGAGATGGTAGCCGGGGGCAGCACCGAGCCGCGCGTACCCGGGTCGCACACCTGCGGCCCCTCGCCCGCGCCCTGAATCGGCGCCACGCAGTACGTGTAGGGCGTGCCCTGCGTGAGCGCGGCAATTGCCGTGTCGTCGTAGAGCCGACGTCGCCGAGCGTGGCCACGAGCGTGCCCGCGCGGTAGACGCGGTAGCCGGTGTTGATGGCCGAGCGGTCGCTCCAGGTGACGCGAATCTTGTCGGTGTAACATGCCATCGCTCGCGGCGACGTTCGTGGCGGCGAGGAGTTGGCGGCGCCCGTCGTCGCAGCCGAGGTTGGTCAGGACGCTGCCGTCCTGGCGCGTCACGCAGTAGGGATAGCTCTGCCCCGCCATGCCGGCGAGGTCGGTGTAGGTGGTGTCTGTGGCGGCGAGCGTGGTGAGCAGCAGGCCGTCGCGGCGGATCTGGTAGCGCGCCGTCGGCGAGGTCGTCGTGTTCCACGCGAGCACGACGCGGTCTTCGTACAGGTCGTACGTGGCGCGCACGGCGGGCGTGGCATACGACGAAGCCGTGAGCGTGACGCCGCCGGTCACGACGCCGGTTGCCCCGGTGGCCGAGCGGTCCGCTACGGTGGCTGTGCTGGGGGGCTGAATGCCGATCCCCTCAAAGTCCCAGTAGCCGATGAGGCCGGTCGAGGTGGCCGGGAGGCACGAGGTTCCGCGAGTCGCGCACCTGCTGCGCCGTGCGGGCGCTGTTCCAGATGCGCACCTCGTCGAGCTGCCCCTGCAGCGAGGCATCCCCAAAGCGCAGCGTGCCGTTGCCCGCATACGCGGCGGTGGCGATGTCCTCGGCCACGACCGTGCCGTCGCGGTAGATCTTGCGGGCCCGGGTCGTGCCGTCGTAGGTGACCGCCCAGTGGTGCCAGTTCAGGTCCGTGTAGGCGGGCGTGTCGAGGTCGTTGTTGTAGAACCCGAACGTGAAGGCGTTCGAGGCGCGAAAGCCGGCGTGGAGCCAGACGTTGGCCCCCTGCGTCGCCCCATGCGTGACGGCAAGGTCCAGCCGCCCGTTCTGATTCCGCTTGGCCCAGAACTCGATGGTGAACGAGGCGGGCAGCGTCGTGAAGGCGGACGAGGAGACCGTCACCTTCCCGTCTGTGCCGTTGAACGTGAGCCCGTTGCCCCCGAGCGCGGCCACGCCCGCCGCGCCCCTGGCCGCCGCGGTCTGGGCCAGCACCGGGTGCGTGCCCGCCAGCGCGCCGAGCACGAGCAGGGCGCCGCCCCAGCGGCGGGCCGCAGACAGCGCAGAGCGGCCGCCAGCGAAAAGCGAAACCCGGCAGCGTGAGCGTAGGCGGTACGGCATGGGCGAGACAGCGGGAGCGGAAGCGGAGGAGCGGTGCATCGAAGGAGCGTTCATCAGCGGACGGGGTCTCCGGCGGCACCGGGAGGCGTTGGCGCGGCGGGCGTATAGCCCAGTTCCGCCGAGAGCAAACGGATGGCCTCCGACCCCCACGAGGTCAGGCCGGGCGTCGCCTCTTCGGCCGACGCGGCCGGTGGCGGGGCGACGCTTTCCAGCGCCGGCACCACAAACGGGGCGTCCGGCTTCGGGCCGCGAAGAGTAGGGGGCAGAGAGGTGCGCTTCATGCCGCCATGATCCGGACCAAGGCCCTCCCCCGCGCGTCCGTTTCTCGCAGGCCCTGCCACCGATCTCGCCTGCGAGAATCGTAGCCACGTTTGCAAGAAACGTTACAGACCTGTTTCCCAGCCGCGCGCGGCCCGGAGCCGCCTCGCCTGCACGCGATTGCCCCGCAGGCCGGCTATGGCTGAGCAGGCCCCGCGCTCGCCTCCGGGCGGTCGGCGTAGGCCGAGGGGGCCACGCCGAACTGCTCGCGGAAGCAGCGGGCGAAGTACGACACGTTGTTGAAGCCGCTCGCAAACGCCACCTCGGCGACCGTGCCCACGCGCTGCGCCAGCAGGTCGGCCGCGCGGTGGAGCCGCATCGTGCGCATGAACTGCACGGGCGGCTGCCCGGTGAGGGCCTTCAAGCCGGCGGTGCAAGCTCGAATAGCTCACGCCGACGGCGCCCGCCAGCATCTGCACGTCGAAGTCCGCATCGGCCAGGCGCGCCTCGACCGCCTGCCGCACCTCCTCGACAAACTGCGCGTCGGCGGAGGCGAGGTGGACGCCGGTGGGCGCGAGCGTGATCGTCTGCCCGTACGTCTCCTGGAGCTGCACGCGCGAGCGGAGCAGGTTCTCGACGCGCGCCTGGAGTTCGCGGGCCACGAACGGCTTGGCGAGGTAGTCGTCGGCGCCGGTTTCGAGGCCGTTCACGCGGCTCTCGGGCGAGGCCTTGGCGGTGAGCATGAGCACGGGCGTGAGCGCGGTGCGCGCGTCGGCTTTGAGGCGGGCGCACAGTTCCAGGCCGTCCATCTCGGGCATCATCACGTCGGTGATGATGAGGTGGGGACGGTGCGCAAAGGCCATCTGGAGGCCCGCCCGCCCGTCCTGCGCTTCGAGAATCGTGTAGCGCCCGGCCAGGTGGCGCCGCGTGAAGGCGCGCACCTCGTCGTGGTCTTCCACGAGCAGCACCACCGGACGCGCGCTCCGACGCCTCCGCAGCGGCGGCGCCTCGGCCACCGCTGGTGCAGACGCCGGGGCGATGATGGCTGCCTGCATGGCGGCGTCAGGCGGCCCACCACCTCCTCTTCGCCGGGCGGGGCCGTGACGGGCGCCGGCAGGGGAAACGACGCGGTAAACGTGCTGCCGAAGCCCACCTCGCTCTCCACGTCGAGGCGTCCGCCGTGGAGCGTGACGAGTTCGTGGGCGAGCGAGAGCCCGATGCCCGAGCCCGTCCGCGCGTGGTGCGACTCGGCCTGAAAGAACCGGTCGAACAGAAAGGGCAGCTTGTCCGCCGCGATCCCGGTGCCGGTGTCGCGCACGTGGACGAGGGCCACCGGCGCGCCCTCCTGCACCGCCGCCGCGACGCGCACCGAGATCCGCCCGCCCGGCGCCGTGAACTTGACGGCGTTGGCGATCAGGTTGAACACCACCTTCTCGACGGCGTCCGGGTCGAACAGGCACCGCAGGGGCGCCTCCGGCGCCTGGAACGTGAGGGTGACGCCGCGCTGCTCGGCGAGGCCGGCGAAGGCGAACACGATCTCGCGCGCGAACGCGGCAAGGTCGGCCATGTACGGGCGGAACGGCAGCGCGCGGCTCTCCAGGCGCGCGAGGTCGAGCAGCTGGTCGATCAGGCGCTGGAGGCGCCGCGCGCTCTGGAGGGCCGTGGCGAGTTCGTCGGCCACAGCGTCCTGCCCGTCCACGCGGAGGCTGTGCGCCGCGCTCTCGACGGGCCCGATGATGAGCGTGAGGGGCGTCCGGAATTCGTGCGAGAGGTTGGCAAAAAAGCGGCTCTTGGCGGCGTCGAGCGTTTTGAGCTCCGCCGCCTGCGCCTCCACCGTGCCCCGGATGCTCTCGGCGATTCCGCGCTGCTCCTCCGCCACCTGCCGGGCGTCTTCGGCACGGGTCTTTTCGTCGCGCAGCTCGGTCGTCCGGGCGTCTACCGCCTGCTCCAGTGCGGCGCTCCGCGCGCCGAGGCGCCGCAGCCGGGTCCGCACGCCGCCCGTGACGACCGCGACGAGCCCGAGGGCCAGCAGCAGCCTGAACCAGCCGCGCTCGCTCAGATACGGCGGCACGTCGACCGAGAGCGTGGCCGGCTGGGGCGTCCAGGCCCCGGAGGGGCTCGCGGCGGCCACCTCGAACGTGTAGTGGCCGGGCGCCACGTTGGTGAAGTAGGCCACCCGGCGCGTGCCCGCGTCCACCCAGGCCGTGTCCTGCCCGGCGAGGCGGTAGCGGAAGCGCGTCTGCCGCGCCGTGGCGAGCGTGAGCCCGGTGTAGGCGACGTCGAACTGCCGGGTGCCGAGCGGCAGCCGCACGCGCGTGCGCCCGGGCCACGTCTCGCCCGCCGCCCGGACCTGCTCGATGACCACCGGCGGCGGCGGCTGTCCGGGCCGAGGCGCGCGGGGTCTACCACGGCGGCGCCGCTGAAGGTGGGAAACCACAGCCGTCCGTCGGCCCCCTTCCAGGCGGCGGGCTGGAAGCCGCCGTTCGTCTCGGCCTGCTTGAGCCCCGCCTCGCGCCCGAACAGGCGCGCGTTGAACGTCCGCCGCCGCCCGGCCGCAAACGCCGCCAGTTCGGCGCGTGCCACGCGCGTGATGCCCCGGTTGCCCGTCATCCAGAGAAAGCCGTAGGTGTCTTCGAGGATCGCCGAGACCACGTTCTCCGGCAACCCGTTCGCCGTGGTGATGCGCGCTACGTCCGCGCCGCGCACCCGGTTGAGGCCCGCGCCGTAGGTGCCCACCCACATCGCCCCGGTGGCGTCTTCGTAGAGCGCCCGCACGTCGTTCGAGGAAAGGCCCTCCGCCATCGTGAGCGCGCTAAAGCGCCCGCCGCGCAGCCGCCCGACGCCCGCGTTCGTGGCCACCCAGAGCGTGCCCGCGTGGTCTTCGCGCACGCCGCGCACCCAGTTGCCGGGCAGTCCCTGCGCGGTCGTGTAGGTGGTCAGGCGTCCGTCTTTGAGGCGACTCAGGCCCCCTTCGTACGTGCCGATCCAGAGGGCGCCCGCGCGGTCTTCGTAGAGCACGAGCACGGACGCGCCGGGGAGCGCGCCCTCGAAGCGGCGAAAGCGGCCCCCGTCGCGGTAGAAGAGGCCGCCGCCGTAGGAGCCCGCCCAGAGCCGGCCCGGCCCGATCTTCCAGCACCGACGTGATGCAGGAGTTGGTCAGCCCCTCGTTCTCGCCGAAGGTGCGTACGGCCCCGCTGTGCACCTGCGAGAGGCCGCCGCAGTTGGTCCCGAGCCACTGGTCGCCCGCGCGGTCTTCGGTGATGGAGAACACCACGTCCGTGGCGAGGCCCTGCGCGGCGCCGATGAGGCGAAAGGGCGCTTCGGCGAGGCGGTTGAGGCCGCCGTTGTCGGTCCCGATCCACACCTGCCCCGCGGCGTCGGGGTAGACGGTGCGCGCGAGGTCGGTCGAGAGGCCGCTGGCGGTGGTGAGCACCGAGGCCATGCGCCCGTCGCGGTAGCGAAACACGCCGGCGCCCGTTGCGGTCCAGAGGGTGCCCTGCGCATCGGCCACGAGCGCGCGCGAGTAGAGCCCCTGCCCCGTGGGCCCCGGCACAGGCTGGAAGCCGCTTCCGTCGAAGCGGAAGAGCCCGGCGCCGTCGGTGGCCACCCAGAGCGTGCCATCGGCCGCGCCCGCGATGCCGACGATGGGCTTGCGGTGGGCGAGGTCCGGCACGATGTAGGACGCCGTGCCCGTGCGCCCGAGGTGGAACACGCGCTCGCTCGTGCCCACCCAGAGCGTGCCATCGGGCGCCTCGTAGAGGCAGCGCACGAACAGCGCCGGAATGCCCGGGTGGCGCACAAAGCGCCCCCCCTCGAACCGGGCGAGGCCCCCCTCCGTCCCGGCCCAGAGCACGCCCGCGCGCGTCTCCAGCAGCGACAGCACCGAGGCGGAGGGCAGCCCCTCGGCCGTCGCGAAGGTCCGGGTCTGGCCGTCCGTCCCGAGGCGCATCACGCCCCCGCCCTGCGTGCCCACCCAGAGCGCCTGGTGCCGGTCTTCGAGCAGCGCCAGCACGCGGTCGTTGGGCAGCCCCGGCGTGGTGGTGCGGTTGAAGACGGTGAAGCGGACGCCGTCGAAGCGCACGAGGCCGTCGTTGGTGCCCACCCAGAGGTAGCCGCTCTGCTGCTGCACGATGGCCGAGACGGTGTTCTGCGGCAGCCCCTCGTCGGTGCTCCACGTATCCACGACGAACGGCGTGCCCGCCGGTGCCGGCGCCTGGGCGTAGAGGCGCGCCAGCGGCGCGAACAGCAGCGCGAGCGCGCACGCGCGGGCGGGCGGGGAAGGACGCAGAGGGCATTCTCAGGTGAACAGCCAAAAAGCAGACAGCACTTCCGTCTCCCGGGAAGGACAAGCTAGCACACGAATCCATGGCAGCGCCCCCGGCGACGCGGGCAACTGGAATTCAGAATGCTTCTTCACCGACCCTCCCCCCTCGTCTCTCCTCCCAACTCCAGCCATACGGTGCGAAAAGGCCTGCTGGATCATGGATCATGGCCAGTGGGCGCCTCCTCGCGTCTCTGACCATGATCGATGATCCATGATCAACCCGGTGCCCCTCACCCTGCCACCGGAGCGTGCCTCCCCCGCGCCCGGCCTACGCCGCAAAGGCGCGCGTAAAGTAGTCCTCAGGCAAGGCGACGTGGTGGCGCAGCAGCCCGGCGCGCGTGAGCAGCACGAGCGTGTGCGAGGCCTGCTTGGGGGCCAGCGCCCGCGATCTGCGCGAACATCGCCACGGTGATGCGCCCGTAGGCGTCGAGGTAGCGCAGGAGCAGGCCCTCCTTCTCGCCGAACTCGAAGCGGACCCCGCGCGGCGTCCGAGGGCGGGCTGCCGCATCAGCCGGACCGCCTCGCGGGAGGCCTCCACCGACGAGGCCCCCACGCGGACGTACAGGCCGGCGGCAGCCTCGTCCGTCGCTCCACCACGATAGTGCGGGCGCGCGGGCGAGGGCGGCACGCGCACACCAGCACGTCGCGCGTGCGGGCCAGAATCGACGCGGTCGATGGTGTAGGCGACCGGCGGGTCGCATGAACGTGTCGAGGGCTTCGCGGAGGGCGAACTCCTCCTCCTCGGCGTCCTTGCAGGCCCGACCACGGTGCCGTCGTCGTCCACGCCCATCGAGCACGCGCCCGCCCTCGTGTTGGCGAAGGCCACGACCTCCTTGGCGAGGCGGGCCGGGCGGGGCACGCGGCGCTTGAATTCGAGCGCCGGGCCTTCGCCCGTGGCGGCGAGGCGTACCAGTTCGGCAGCGTCATCGCTCGGTCGGTACAGCTGGGCGGGCAAGGGGCAGCAGGGACGCGGCCCGGGCTCAGGCCGGCGGCGCAGGCGGGCAGGGCGGCATCTCGGCCAGCTCCTCGGGCCACCAGCTCCTCGTGGCTTGGGCGCGCGGGCCATGAGCGCCGCGAGGCCATGAGCGGGGACACGCCCTCGAAGAGGATGCTGTAGACGGCCTCGGTGATCGGCATCTCGACGCCCGTGCGCGCCGCGCCAGGCCCACGGTGGACTCGGTCGTGCGGACGCCCTCGGCCACCATCGTCATGCGCGCGAGCGCCTCCTGGAGCGTGCTGCCCTGCCCCAGCATCTCGCCGAGCTTGCGGTTGCGGCTGTGCTGGCTCATGCACGTCACCACCAAGTCGCCGAGGCCGGTGAGGCCGGCGAACGTTTCGGCGCGCGCGCCGCAGGCCACGCCGAGGCGCCGGATCTCGGCAATGCCGCGCGTGATGAGCGCCGCCTTCGTGTTGTCGCCCCCGCCGAGGCCGTCCGACATCCCCGCCGCCATCGCGAGCACGTTCTTGACCGACCCGCCGATCTCGACGCCCCGCACGTCGTGGTTGACGTACACGCGCAGGCGCGGCCCCATGAACGCCGCCCGCATCCGCTCGGCCGTGTTCGGCTCGAAGCCCGCCGCCACGATGGCCGTCGGCACGCCGTGGCCCACCTCCTCGGCGTGGCTGGGGCCGTAGAGCACGCCCAGTTGGCGCCCGCGCCACGCCGAGCGCTTCTTCCAGCACCTCGGTGGCCGTCTTGAGCGAGCCGTTCTCGATGCCCTTCGAGGCCGAGTAGACGACCGTCGTGTCCCTGACGTGCGCGGCGGCCTCGACCGCCACCTCGCGCGAGGCCTGCGAGGGCGTGCAGAAGAGCCAGAGCGGCGCCGATGTAGCGGCCTCGGCCACATCGGCGTGACGGTGAGCGAGGGGGGCAGCAGGACGCCGGGCAGGTAGGCGGCGTTCTCGCGCGTGGCGTGCATCGCCGCCACGGCGTCCGCGCGGCGGCCCCAGAGCACGACGGACCGGCCCTCGCGGGCGGCGGCGACGGCGAGCGCGGTGCCCCAGCTTCCGGCTCCGAAGATGCAAACGTCGGCCATGTCGAGAGGGATCAGGGGGAAGCGGTGTCGGGGCCGGTGGTGCGTTCGCCGAAGACGATCTTGCGCTCGGTGCCGGCGCGCAGGCGGGCGAGGTTGCCCCGGTGCGTCCAGAACAGCCACGCGCCCATCACCGTGCCGATGCCGAGCAGGCACGGCGGGCACGGCGTGCCCGAGCGCGAACCGCTCCACAAAGAGCGTGGCCGGGTACGAGGCGGCGGCCATCAGGCTGCCCACGGCCACGTAGCGCGTGAGGCCGAAGCCGAGGCCGAAGGCCAGAATGGCGACGAGAAAGGCGCCAGGCGTGACCGCGAGCAGCACGCCGGCCGACGTGGCGACGCCCTTGCCGCCCTTGAAGCCCGCGAACACGGGAAACGAGTGGCCGAGGATGGCGATGACCCCGCAGGCCAGCCGCACGCCCAGCGGCGCGGCGTCGCCGAGGAGCAGGCTGGGCACCAGGCCCGCCGCGAGCCAGCCTTTGGCGATGTCGAAGAGGAGCGTGGCGAGGCCCACCTTCCAGCCGAGCGTGCGAAAAACGTTGGTGGCGCCCATGTTGCCCGAGCCGTGCGTCCGCACGTCCACGCCGTGCGTGGCCCGCCCGAGCCATACCGCCGTCGGGATCGAGCCGACGAGGTAGGCGAGCGCAAGAGCGAGAGCGAGCATAGAAGAACAGGCGTCAGGCGGCGGTCACACGCCCGATGAGCGTGCTCGGCTCCCCACGTTCGCGCAACAGCGCCTGCGCCGCCGTCCGCCTCTGCCGCCGCCACCACGGCGACGAGCCCGATGCCGAGGTTGAACGTGCGCCGCAGATCGGCCTCCGGCACACCGCCCAGGCGCTCGATGAGGCGGAACAGGCCCGGCCGCTCCCACGCGCTGTAGTCGTATTCGAACGTGCAGCCCTCCGGCATCACGCGCGCGGTGTTGCCGGGCAGGCCCCCGCCCGTCACGTGCACGAACGCGTGCGCCAGCCCCGCGTCCACGAGCGCGCGGATGGGGGCGAGGTAGGAGCGGTGGACGGCCAGGAGGGCCTCGCCCACGGTCTGCCCGCCCAGCTCGTCGGGCGTGCTGCTGAGCGTGAGGTGCTGGAAGAGGACCTTCCGGGCGAGCGAGTAGCCGTTCGTGTGCAGGCCGGTGGAGGGCAGCCCGAGCAGCACGTCGCCCACCTGTACGCGGGAGCCGTCGAGGATCGCCTCGCGCTCGACGACGCCGACGATCGTGCCCGCGAGGTCGTAGTCGGCGCCGCTGTAGAGGCCGGGCATCTCGGCGGTCTCCCCGCCGATGAGCGCGCAGCCGTTCTGCTCGCACGCCGTCGCGAAGCCTTCCACGACGCGCTCGGCCACGTCCGGGTCGAGGCGCCCGGTGGCGTAGTAGTCGAGAAAGAACAGCGGCACGGCCCCGCAGACCGCGATGTCGTTGACGCAGTGGTTGACGAGGTCCTGCCCCACGGTGTCGTGCCGCCCGGCGAGCACGGCGACCTTGAGCTTCGTCCCCACCCCATCCACGGACGAGACGAGCACGGGCTGCCGGTAGGCGGAGAAGTCCGGCTGGAAGAACGCCCCGAAGGCGCCGATGCCGCGCAGCACGCCCGGCGTGAACGTGCGCCGCACGAGCGGCTTGATGCGGCGGACGGTCTCCTCGCCCGCGTCGATGTCGACGCCCGCGTCGCGGTAGGTGGTCATGCGATGTGCGATATGCGATGTGCGAGGTTCGACGTAGGGGCGAGGTTCACCGCGCCTGCTCGGCGGCATTTTCGGGCGCCTCCTGCCACGGCGGCGTCGTCTTGCCGAGAAACGCCGCGATGCCGGCCTGGAAGTCGGGAGTGGTGCGGGCGAAGGCGTTGGCCTGCACGGCAAAGGCGAGCCCTTCGTCGAGGCCCATCCCGGCGATGCCCGCGAGCAGCGCCTTGGTCTGCGCGACGGCCTGCGGGCTCGTCTGCGACGCGATCTCGGCGGCAAGCGCCGCCACCGCCTCGTCGAGGTCGGCGGCGGGCACGGCGCTGGTGACGAGGCCGAGGCGCGGCGGCTTCGGTGCCGCTCATGATGCGCCCCGTGAGCATGAGGTCGCGCGCGGCGGCCTCGCCGATCTTGCGCACGCGCGAACACGCTCACGATGGCGGGCACGAAGCCGAGCCGGACCTCGGTGAAGCCGAGTTTCGCGTCGTCGGCGGCCACGGCGAGGTCGCACACGGCGGCGAGGCCGCAGCCGCCCCCGAGCGCCGCGCCGTGGACCTTCGCGATGACCGGCTTCGAGAGCGTGTAGAGCTGCCGAAAGAGCGCGGCGAGGTGGGCCGAGTCGGCGAGGTTGTCGATGCTCGTGGCCGTCTGCATGCGCTGGAGCGCGTCGAGGTCGGCGCCGGCGGAGAAGCTTTTGCCCGCGCCGCGAGCACGACGACGCGCACGTCCGGGTCGGCGTCGGCGTCGGTGAGGGCGGCGCGTAGTTCGGACACGAGCGCGGCCGAGAGGGCGTTGCGGCGGTCGGGCCGGTCGAGCGTGAGCGTGCGCACACGCCCATCGGTGCGGATGAGCAGGTCGGGCATGGGCGGAATCTACCGCGCGGCGGCGCCTCGCCCGGCACCCGGCGCGCAAACCGGCCGTGCAAAGCGCCTCCGCACGGTAGGGGCACCCTGCCTCGCCCGGCCCCCCGTGTACAAACCGGCCGCGCAGAGCGCCTCCGCACCCGTAGGGGCGCCATGCATGGCGCCCCTACCGCCCCTGCCCCCAACCCTCGCCTCCATCCCCCATGCCCTCCGGCGTTCTCCCCCGCGCCGGGGTGACAGGGCGGCGGCACGGGGGGGCGGTATCATGGGCCCATTCTCCCTGCGCCCCCATGGCCAAAGCCCGCACCCAGTACGTCTGCCAGACCTGCGGCCACACGTCGCCCCGCTGGCTCGGCCAGTGCCCCGACTGCGGCGCGTGGGGCACGTTCGCCGAGGAAACCGTGGCCACCGAGGCCGCCCCGAAGGCCGTCGCCGCGCGCAAGGCGGGGGGCACGCGGAGCGGGCCGGGCCGCACGCCGCTGCGCCTCTCGGACGTCACGCTCACCGCCGAGCACCGCCTCCAGACGGGCCTCGGCGAGTTCGACCGCGTGCTCGGCGGGGGCCTCCTGCGCGGCGCGTTCGTGCTCGTGGCGGGCGATCCCGGCATCGGCAAGAGCACGCTCATGACGCAGCTCGGCGCCCTGCTGCCCCAGGAGACCATCCTCTACGTGACCGGCGAGGAGAGCCCGCGCCAGGTCAAGCTCCGCGCCGAGCGCCTCGGCGTCACGTCCGAGAACTTCCACCTGCTCGCCGAGACCAACGTGGAGGACGTGGCGCACGCCGTGCAGGCCAACCCGCCGGGTGTGCTCATCGTCGACTCGATCCAGACGCTCTACCGCCCCGACCTCGACTCGGCGCCGGGCTCGGTCTCGCAGGTCCGCGAGTCGGCCGCGACGCTCCTGCACCTCGCCAAGAGCCTGGAGGTGCCCACGTTCCTCGTCGGGCACGTCACCAAAAACGGGCAGGTGGCCGGACCGCGCGTGCTCGAACACATGGTGGACACCGTGCTCTACTTCGAGGGCGACCGCCACCACGGGCTGCGCATCCTGCGGGCCACGAAAAATCGCTTCGGCTCGACCAACGAGATCGGCGTGTTCGAGATGACCGGCGACGGCCTGCGCGAGGTGGCCAACCCGAGCGAGCTGTTTCTCTCCGAGCGGCAGTTCGGGGCGAGCGGCTCGGCGGTGGTGCCGAGCCTGGAGGGCTCGCGCCCGCTCCTCGTGGAGGTGCAGGCGCTCGTGACGCCCACCGCCTACGGCACGCCGCAGCGCACCGCTACGGGCTTCGACGGGCGCCGCCTCCAGCTGCTGCTCGCGGTGCTCGAAAAGCGCGCCGGGATGCGCCTCTCCACGCACGACGTGTTCGTGAACGTGGCCGGCGGCGCCACGCCTCGAAGAGCCCGGCGCCGACCTCGGCGTGGTCGTGGCCATCGCCTCGTCCCTCCAGGACATCCCGAGCGACTCCGGCACGGTGTGCATCGGCGAGGTGGGCCTCGGGGGCGAACTGCGGGCGGTGGCGCAGATCGAGCCGCGCCTGGCCGAGGCCGCGCGCCTCGGGTTTGCGCAGGCGGTCGTGCCGAAGGGCAACCTCAAAAACCTCCAGGCGCCCCGGGGCCTCAACGTGGTGGGCGTGGGCACGCTCGCGCAGGCCCTGGCCACGGTGCTGGGGTAGACGCTTCCCGCCCCCTCTCCCCCTCCGTCGCTGCGCGACACCTCCCCCGAAATCGGGGGAGGACCGCTGCCGGAGCGCGTCCAGCGCGGAGGCAGCAGGTGGGGGCCAGCGCGGAGGCAGCAGGCGGGGGCGGTCAGTCGTCGGTGGCCAGGCGGAAGCCGATGCCCCACAACGCTTCGCGGAACCCGTACTCCTGTCCCCGCCACGAGGCCCCGTTGTAGCGGCTCAGGCGCAGCTCGAAGCCGCGCCGGTCCCACCGCCCGAAGCGCACGCCGGCCACGTACGAGGCGCCGGTGCGGCTCTTTGTGTGGCTCATCGGCGGAAACGTGCGCACGTCGGCCCCCAGAAACGGACGCAGGCCGTTGGGCAACCGCCCCCGCCACTCGGCGCCGCCCTGCAGGAAGGATTTCGGGATCTCCTCGCCCGAGACCGGGCTGTGGTAGCCCATGAGCGCGGCGGCGCCATAGGCCCGCACGCCCGACGGGCGGTGGCGCGCGTCAAGGAGCACGCGCCCGTAGTTGCGGCTGTACTCCACCGGCTCGCGGTGCGTCCACCGGTTGGCCGTCGTGTCGTAGTAGTTGTCGCCGAGGTGGGAGGAGACGTGGATGACCTCCAGGCGGGTTTGCAGCAGCACGCGTCCGCGCGTGTGTTCGAGCACGAGGTGGCCGCCGTAGCCGTAGTCGCCGTTGGTGAGCGGCGTGTCGATGACGCGGGGCAGGAAGTAGGGGAACGAGTACCACGGCTTGCGCTCGCGCTCGCGCACCTTGAGCTGCACGATGGCCTGCCCGCTCGCCCCCAGCGCCGCACGCTGCACGCCGGGCAGCGCCACGTGCTCGAAGCGGACGATGTCGCGCACGATGCCGAGCCGCCCATCGACAAAGCGGTTGCCGAAGCTTTTGACGACCCCCGTCCAGGGTTCGAGCGGGTCGGCGAGCAGCATCCGCCCCATCCGGTGCTCGGGCAGCCACGCGCCGGGGCCGAGCCACGGTTGCGCCTGCACGCCGGGCACGGCCAAACTGGCCAGCACGGCCACCGCCGCGACGAGAGAGCAACGCACACGCATACGAAAGCAACTAGGCCGCGAAGATAGCCCCCCGCCGCCACGGCAATCCACCTTCCCCGAAACCGGAAGAAGCCGGAGGCGCCCACCCGCCGGAACCGCAGGGGACGTGCCCGGAGGGCGCGCGGGAAAGTGCGGCGGCGCCAGCAAGGGGTGCCGAACGTACCTTCGGCGGCAACCGCTCCCCGCCGTTATGAACCTCACCCCCCTCGACTGGTCGCTCGTCGTCGCCTACTTCCTGCTGTCGTTCGGCATTGCGGGGTACTATGCGCGCCGCGCGGGCAAGAACACGTCCGAGTTCTTCCTCTCCGGGCGCAACATGCCCTGGTGGCTCGCCGGCACGAGCCTGGTCGCCACGACCTTCGCCGCCGACACGCCGCTCGCCGTCACCGAGCTCGTCGCCCAGAACGGCATTGCCGGCAACTGGCTCTGGTGGAACGCCGTGGCCGGGCTCGTGCTCACCGTGTTCTTCTTCGCCCGCCTCTGGCGCCGCGCGGGCGTGCTCACGGACGTCGAGTTTGTCGAGCTGCGCTACGACGGCCCCCCGGCGGCGGCGCTGCGCGGCATCAAGGCCATCTATTTCGGCCTCATCATCAACGCGATCATCATCGGCTGGGTGTCGCTCGCGATGGAGACCGTGCTGAAGGTGCTCTTCCCCGACCTCACGTTCATGGGCGCGCCATCCGTGACGCTCGCCAGCTTCACGTTCTCGTCGCACCTGCTCTGGGTAGGCGTCCTCGTGGTCGTGGTGGCCATCTACTCGCTCATCTCAGGCCTGTGGGGCGTCGCGATGACGGACGTGTTCCAGTTCGGCATCGCGATGCTGGGCTGCTTCATCCTCGCCGTCATCGCCGTCAAGGACCCCCGCGTGGGCGGCATCGCGGGCCTCATGGAGAAGCTCCCCGCCGACACCTTCAACATGCTGCCCAAGATCGGATCGGGGATCGGGACGCTGCAAGGCGTGGGCGTGCTCGCGCTCACCGTGCCCGCGTTCATCGCCTACATCGGCGTGCAGTGGTGGGCGTCGTGGTACCCGGGCAGCGAGCCCGGCGGCGGCGGCTACGCGGCGCAGCGCATGATGAGCGCCAAAGACGAGCGGCACGCCATGTTCGCGGCGCTCTGGTTCGCCGTCGCCCACATCTGCCTCCGCCCGTGGCCGTGGATCCTCGTCGCCCTGTGCTCGCTCGTGCTCTTCCCCGACCTGCCCGCTGCGCAGGCGCGCGAGGGCTTCGTGATGGTGATGAAGGACGTGCTGCCCTCGGGCCTCATCGGCCTGCTCTTCGCCGCGTTCCTGGCCGCCTTCATGAGCACGATTGCGACGCAGCTCAACTGGGGCGTCTCGTACCTCGTGAACGACTTCTGGCGCCGCTTTGTCCGGAAGGACGGCACCGAGCGCTACTACGTGGCCGTCTCCCGCGTGATGACGTTCGCGCTCGGCGGTGCTGAGCCTGTTCGTCACCGCCAAGCTCAGCTCGATTGCCGGCGCGTGGGCGCTCATCCTCTCCGCCTCGGCGGGCCTCGGGCTCGTGCTCATCCTGCGCTGGTACTGGTGGCGCGTGAACGCGTGGAGCGAACTCGTGGCGACGATTGTGCCGCTCGTGCTCGCGCTCCTCGTGGGCATGGGCGTGCCGATCCCCGGCATGATGGCGCCCTTCCCGAGCAACCTGTTTGCCACGGTGGCCTACGTGACCGTGGCCTGGCTCGTGGCGACGTTCGTGACGCGCCCGACGGGCACCGCCACGCTCGACCACTTTTTCCGCCGCGTGCGGCCGGGCGGCCCCGGCTGGGCGCCCGTGCAGGCGCGCAACCCCGACGTGCGCCCCACCGACTCGCTCGGCAGCCTGACCATCGACTGGCTGCTCGGCATCACGCTCGTCTACAGCGTCCTCTTTGGCGTGGGCGACCTGCTCTTCGGGCGCCCGCTCCTCGGCAGCTTCCTGCTCGGGCTCGCCCTGCTCTGCGGCATCTACCTCTGGCGCTCGCTCTCGCGCGTCACCGCCGGCACCGACGACCTCGACCAGGCGCCGGACCCCTCCCTCACCTCTGGCGCCGACGCCGCCTGACCGCCCATGCACTTTGCCGATGACGTGCAGCCCTACCTGACCGGGACGCAGTTCTCCAACGGCCTCACCGTCCCGATTGCCCGCCCCGAGCGGAGCGTACCGGACCGCTTTTCCCTCCTCGAAGGGCTCGCGCGGGGCAAACGTGTGCTCCACATGGGCTGCGTCGACCACCTGCCACTCATCGAGCAGAAGCGCGCACGGGGCCGGTGGATGCACGCCCGCCTCGCCGCCAGCGCCACCGACCTCGCCGGGCTCGACATCGAGATGGAGGGCATCGCCTACCTGCGCGACACGCTCGGCTACAAGGACGTCTACGTGACCGATGTCACGCAGGACCCGCCGCCCCCCGAGGTGGCCAACCGGACGTGGGACCTCGCCGTCTTCGGCGAGATCATCGAGCACGTGGACGACCCGGTCCATTTTCTCAGCGCCTTCCGCGAACGCTACGCCGGCGTGGTGCACGAGGCGGTCTTCACGACCCCCAACGCTTTCCGCGCCGACAACCATAGCGCCGCGCGGGCCGGGCGGGAGGTCATCAACACCGACCACCGATTCTGGTGGACCCCTTACACGCTGGCAAAAATTTGTACCCGGGCCAAGCTACACGTCCTAGACTTTAGCTTCTGCCAGGGCTATCCAGTACCCAGCTGGAACGTCCCGCGCCGGGTGCTTTTGAGCCGCTATCCGGCGCTCCGCGATACCCTCGTCATGACGGTCGCCCTCCGCTGAGGGGGCGGCCCTTGTTGCCGCTCCCCATGCGTGTTCTCTTTCTGGTGGGCCTCGGCCTGCTGCTCGTCCGTGCCACTGCGGCACAGGCCTTCTCCCCCGACCTGGCCTTTGGTGCAGCCAGCGGTTCTGGAGGGCGCGCACTGGCCGAGATCCCGGGCGGGGAGTTTCACGCCGTCGTGGCCCAGCCGGATGGCAGCTTCGTCGCTTCAGGCAGTGGCTTTACCGTCGTGCGCTTTTTGCACGACGGCTCGCTCGACTCCGGCTTCGGCACCAACGGGGTGGCAACCGCTCCTTTCACCGGCTACAGCCGCGACGCCCGCACGCTCGTGCTCCAGCCAGACGGCGCGATCCTGGCGGCCGGCTGGACGAGCGATTGCGGCTGGACGTACTGCCCGGCCCTGGTGCGCTTCACGCCTTCCGGCGCGCCCGACCTCGGGTTTGGAACCGGCAGCAAAGTGTTGCTCCCTGCGACGCAGGACCAGATGCTGATGGGCGTCGTCGTACAACCCGACGGCCGAATCGTGGTGGGCGGCTTCTCTGTTTACGGGGGCGAACTCGTCGTGGCACGGCTCCTGCAGAACGGCCAGTTCGACCCCACGTTTGGCACCAGCGGGATCGTCCGGCTGACCCCCGATGCCTCAGCAGCGGCGTATTCACTTCGCCTGCAGCCGGATGGCAAAATCCTTTTCGCCGGCAACGGATCTGGCAATGTGATCGTCGTGCGGCTCAACACCGACGGCAGCCGGGACGCCACGTTCGGGGTCAACGGCCTCGCCTATGTGGACGCGGGGGGGAATGATTTCGGCTACTCGCTGGCGGTGCTGTCTAGCGGACGGCTCGTCGTAGTGGGGCGCACCAGTGCCTATCCCGGAGACGATGTGCTCCTGCTTCGCCTGACTTCGGCCGGCACCCTCGACCCCACGTTCGGAACGGGAGGGATCGTGAAGACCGACCTGGGCTCTACCTCCGAGAACGCCAGAGCGCTCGTGGCGAAGCCCGATGGCCGCCTCGTGGTGACCGGCCCCTCTGTGCAGAACAACACCAAAACCTTCGTCGCCCGCTACCTCGACGATGGGCAGTTGGATGCCCCCTATGGGGTAGGTGGACGCATCCTCACGTCGTTCGGCGAAGCCGACGACGGACGTGGCCTCACCCTCTCGGGCGATACCGTGGTCGTGGCCGGCAGCAGCGTACAGCAAGGCCAGCGTAAAGCGGCCCTGTTTGGCTACACCCCTTCCGGCGCGCTGAACCCGATGTTCACGAGCGCCCGGAGCAGCACGCGTCGCCTGTCCGACCCGGTGTACCACGACCTGGTCGCATCGGCGCTGGCCGTCACCCCTCAGGGACGCGCCATCCTCGGGGGCTACGCCGCCAGCACGACCCTCGACCTGTTCGTTGCGCAGGTTGAGCCCACAGGGCAACCGGCCGCCGTTGGGCGCAACGGGCTGCTTTTCACCGACCGACGGCCTTCCGAAGGCCTCCTCGCGCTCACGGCAACCCCTGCGGGCGGATATGCTGCGACCGGCTTCAGCGGCGAAGCGACCCAGGATGTGCTCTTCATGACCAGCGACGGCATCATCACCACTGCCGACCTCGGCGGCGAAGACATCGGAGCCGCGCTCGTGCGAGATTCGAGCACCGCCTACGTGGTGGGCGCCACGACGACCGGCGGGGTGGCCCTCGTCCGCTTCAGCCCGACGGGCGAACGGATGCTCTCCCGTACGTTCAGCATCGGCGCAGGCGCTACGGTGAGCGACCTCGTGCGCCTCCCCGGCGGCAGGTTGGTAGTTGCGGGGGTGCGCGGCAGCGAGAGCTTCATGCTGCGCACCTTGTCCACCCTCGTGCCGGATGACGCCTTCGGCCAGAACGGGTTCATGTATCTCTCAGCCCCGGGCGATGCGCTCACGGCCCGCGCCCTCGTCGCTCTGCCAGACGGCTCCCTCATGGTCGGCGGCTACTCCACCAGCAGCGCAAGCGGGAACGAGACACCGTTTCTGGCCAGCGTGAACGGCAGCGGCGTCCCGGTGGCCACGTTCGGTGCCGGGGGTATTCAGCGCCTCACGCTCAGCGCCTCGGCCCGGCTGCACGATCTCGGCTTGCTCCCCGATGGCTCGTTCGTCGGGGTGGGGCATACCTACGGCGCGACGCGCGACGGGCTTGTCATCCGGGTGAGGCCGAACGGCACCCTCGTTTCTGCCGATCAATTGCAGGTCGATCAGGGCGGCGCCGACACTTTCGTAGCGCTGGCCCTCGATGGTGGGCGTTACCTCTACGTGGCCGGCACGTCGGGCAACGACGCCACGCTGAGCCGTTTTCACCTCGACCCGTCCCTGCCCGTGGAGCTTCTCACGTTTGAGGGCCGCACCGAAGCGGATGCCGTCGTGCTACTCTGGCAGACGGCGAGCGAGACGAACAACACCGGCTTCGAGATCGAGCAGCAGACCGGGGCGGCCTGGCGCTCCCTCGCATTCGTCCCGGGCCAGGGCACTACGGCTGAAACACACCAATACACGCAACGCGTGACTGGCCTCGCCCCCGGCACATATCAGTTTCGCCTGAAGCAGGTCGACTTCGACGGGACAGCCACCTACAGCCCCGTCGTCGAGGTCGCCGTTGGTCTGAAGGCCGCGCTCATGCTGACCCCGGCCACGCCCAACCCCTTTACCCACGCCACGACCCTGCACTTCGGGGTTGAGCACACGCAGTTTCTGGAGGCAGGCCTTTACGACCTGCTCGGCCGGCGCGTGCAGACGCTCTTCTCAGGCGTAGCGGAGGGCGGCGCCTTCCAGGCCGTGCGCGTGGAAGGCGAGGGGCTCCCCGAAGGGGTTTACGTGGTCCGGCTTCGCGCGGCCAATGGCCAGCAGGCCACCCAGCGCCTCGTTCTGACGCGGTGACGCAGATCCGTTGCGGGCGGGGGCGAGAACGGTGATTCTTCGCCGGAGCGTCCCGATGGGCCGCCGTAGTTTTTGCGGGCCGCCCCTTTTTGCGGCGCCCGCCATGCCCAAGAAGACCCGCCCGGCCCCGACGGTATCGTCCCCCCTTGCCGGCGTTGCCGACCCGCAGGGGCTGCTGCGGGCGCTGCTGCTGCCGCGCGCGGTGGAAGAGCGGATGCTGCGCTACATCCGGCAGGGGCGCGTGTCGAAGTGGTTCTCGGGCTACGGGCAGGAGGCCATCTCGGTGGGCGTGGCGTGGGCCCTGGAGGCGCACGACTATGTGCTGCCGATGCACCGCAACCACGGCGTCTGGCTCACGCGCGGGGTGCCGCTCGGGCCGCTCTTCTGCCAGCTCATGGGCCGCACGGGCGGCTACACGAAGGGGCGCGACCGCACGTACCACTTCGGGCTGCCCGAGCGCCGCATCGTGGGCATGATCTCGCACCTCGCGGCGATGCTGCCCGTCGCGTGCGGCCTCGGCCTCGCCGCGCAGCTCCAGGCGCTCGGGCTCGGGCCGGAGGCGGTGGGTGGGGGTGCGGAGGAGGAGGGCACGGCACGCCGTGCCCCTACAGGGGTCGGGGCGGCGGGGGGCGATGGGGCTGGGGCTCTGCCGGATGCTGCGTCCCGTGGGCCACGTGCCACGCCCTTTGTGGCGGCGGCGTTCGTCGGCGAGGGCGCGACGCGTGAGGGCGATTTCCACGAGGCGCTCTCGCTCGCGTCCGTGTGGAAGCTGCCGGTGCTCTTCGTCGTCGAGAACAACGGCTACGGCCTCTCCACGCCCACGCGCGAGGCGGTGCCGGTGGCGGATCTGGCCGACGCCGCGGCGGGCTATGGGATGCCGGGCGAGATCGTGGATGGCAACGACGTGCTGGCCGTCATCGACGCCGTGACGCGCGCGGCGGCGCGGGCGCGGGCGGGCGAAGGGCCGACGCTCCTGGAGATGAAGACCTTCCGGATGCGCGGCCACGAAGAGGCCTCGGGCACCAAGTACGTCCCCGCCGAGCTGTTCGAGGCCTGGGCCCCGCGCGACCCGGTGCAGCGCTTTGTCGCCGCCGCCATCGAGGCGGAGATCACGACGCAGGCAGAGGTAGACGTTCTCCGCGCCGCCCTCGATGCCGAGGTGACGGCGGCTGCCGAGCACGCCCTCGCCCAGCCCGAGGCCGACTCCACCGAGGCCGCCGAACTCGCCGACGTCTTCGCCCCCGCGCCGCCTGCACCCGACGTGCCCGCTGGCACGACTACCGAGAAGCGCTTCATCGACGCCATCTCGGACGCGCTCGACCACGCCCTCGCCACCGATCCGCGCGTGCTCGTGATGGGGCAGGACGTGGCCGAATACGGCGGCGTCTTCAAGGTCACCGAGGGCTTCGCGGCGAAGTACGGCACGGCGCGCGTGCGCAACACGCCCATCATCGAGAGCGGCGTGCTCGGCGCGGCGATGGGGCTGGCCCTGGAAGGCTTTCGCCCGGTTGTGGAGATGCAGTATGCGGATTTTATCACCTGCGGCTTCAACCAGATCGTCAACAACCTCGGCACGACGCATTACCGCTGGGGCGCCGCGCTCAACGTGACCATCCGCGCGCCCTTTGGCGGCGGCATCGGCGCCGGGCCGTTCCACTCGCAGGCGATGGAGGCGTGGTTCACGCACGCGCCCGGCCTCAAGGTGGTCGTGCCGAGCACGCCTGCCGATGCCAAGGGCCTGCTCCTGGCCGCCCTCGATGACCCCAACCCGGTGCTCTTCTTCGAGCACAAGCACCTCTACCGCAGCCTCAAAGGCCCCGTGCCCGACGCCCCCGTGCGCATCCCGCTCGGGCAGGCCCGCATCGCCCGCCCCGGCCGCGACCTGACCGTGGTGACCTACGGGGTCGGCGTGGTCTGGGCGGAGGAGGAGGCCGCTTACTGGAGCACGCAGGGCGTGGAGCTAGAGGTCGTGGACCTGCGCACGCTCACGCCGTGGGACCGCCCCACCGTGCTTGCGAGCGTGGCGAAGACGAACCGGCTCGTCGTGGTTCACGAGGCGTGGCGGACGGGCGGCGTGGGCGCCGAAGTCACCGCCGAAGTGTGCGAGGCGGCCTTCGCCCACCTCGACGCCCCGCCCGCCCGCGTGGGCGCGCTCGACACGCCCATTGCGTTCTCCAAGGGCATCGAGATGCCTGTGTTTTCGGCGAAGGCACGACTTCGCGACGCCATTGCGCGTACCCTCGCGTTCTAACCGCTGCCGATCTTCCCGCCATGCCGTACCGCCTGCTCCTCGCCGCCACGCTGCTCGTGAGCGCCTCCGCTTGCCGCCGCGAAAGCCCTGCCGAGCAGGCCGCGAAGGATTCGGTGGCCGCCGCTGCGCAGGCGCGCGTCCACAGCCCGGAGGTGGAGGGCGTGCTCACCGCGACCGCCGTGCGCAACGAGGCCGCCCAGCTCGAAGCCTCGCCGGTCAACATCGAAGTGGGCAACCTCGCCACGTACGCGCGCGGCGCCGTCCGCAACGGCTCCGCCGATACGCTCGACCGCGTGGTCGTGGACTTCGACATCTTCCAGAACGGTCAGCAGGTGCGGCAGGACTCGTTCAACGTCTACAACGTCGCCCCGGGCACGTCTGCCGAGTACCAGCTCAAGCTGGGCGTGGGCGAGGATTCGGCGCGCGTGCGCGGCGTCCACGGCCAGCTCTGACCGGCGGCGGGGACGGAACGATGCTGCCACGGGCGCCACGGCCTGGACCGCGTCGCCCCCCGTGGCGTTTGGCGGGCCTAACATCTTGTCCATGCGCCGCTCTCTCCTTCTTGCCCTGCTGGTCGTGCCGGCCCTTGCCTGCCAGGCCAGCGTCCCGCCTTCGGCGCCCGCACCGGCACGCGTCGAGGCCGTGCAGACGTTCGACCATAGCGCCTTTACGCGGGTGCTCGCCCGCTACGTCAACGCGCGCGGGCTCGTAGACTATGCCGGCCTCAAGCGCGACCACGCGCTCGACGCCTACCTCGCGCAGCTGGCCGCCGCCAACCCGTCGCAGCTGTCGCAGGAGGGGCAGATCGCGTTCTGGCTCAACGCCTACAATGCCGGCGCGCTCAAGCTCGTCGTAGACCGCTACCCCGTCTCCACGGTCCTGCGCATCACGCCCAACCGGCTCGGCATCCCGATCCCCGGCACCGGGCAGATGCCCTTCAAGATCCGCTTCCACCGCGTGGCCGGGCGCCTGTACACGCTCGACGAGATCGAGCACAGCATCCTGCGCGAACGCTTCCAGGAGCCGCGCATCCACTCGGCGCTCGTGTGCGCGGCCATGTCGTGCCCGCCGCTGCGGCAGGAGGCGTACGTGGCCGAGCGCCTCTCGGCCCAGCTCGACGACCAGATGCGCACCTGGCTGCACGACACCACCAAGAACCGCATCCCCGACGGCAACGACCGCGTCTCGCTCTCGCAGATCTTCGACTGGTTCAAGGCCGATTTCGGGGGCTCCGATGCCGCCGTGCAGCGCTATATCGCGCGCTACTTTGACGGGGCTGTGCAGACCAAGCTCCAGGCCGCCGGTTACCGCGTGGGCCACCTCCATTACAACTGGGACCTCAACAAGCAGTAACGCTGCCCCGATGCTCGAACCCGGCACCCCCGCCCCCGACTTTACCGCCCCCACGCAGACGGGCGATTCCCTCACCCTGAGCAGCCTGCGCGGCCAGCGCGTGGCGCTCTACTTCTACCCGAAGGACGACACGCCCGGCTGCACCAAGCAGGCCTGCTCGCTCCGCGACGGCTACCGCACCCTCCAGGAATCCGGCGTGACCGTGATCGGCGTCTCGCCCGACGATGCTGCCTCGCACGAGCGCTTCGCGGACAAGTTCAAGCTCCCCTTCCCCCTCGCCGCCGACCCGGACCACGCGATTGCCGACGCGTACGGCGTGTGGGGGCCCCGGACGCTCTACGGCCGCCAGTTCGATGGCATCACGCGCACGACCTTCCTCATCGGCGAGGACGGGACGCTCGTGGACGTCATCAAGCGCCCGGACGTAGACAACCACGCCACCGAGGTGCTGCGCCGCTTTGAGGAAGCGGCCACCGCGTAGCGCTCTAGCGCCGGGCCGTAGCAGGCCGCTGCACCGCCCGGACGATTGGAAAGGGGGTGCCGGCTTCCGGGTCTTCGAGCACCAGCACCCTGGCCGTCTTCGCGGCGGCCGGCGCGGCGAGGCGGAGTTCGTCGTAGACGCGCCCGTCGCAGGTGTCGCCCGCGTCGTTGTGGGTGAGGCGGAGCAGGAGCGTGTCGCCGCGCGTTTCGTCGTCGAGCCCGAAGCGGTGGTCTTCGCAGTCGCCGTCGTAGGTCACGCGCACGATGAGGGTGTCGCCCACGAGCGTGGGCACCCATTCGTCTTCGGCATCGAACTGCGCCGAGACGATGCTCAGCGGGGCCGGGCGGCCTTCCGCCTTGTGGTCGCCCCGCGACGGCCGGCGCTCCCACAGGCTGCGCGTGAGCAGCGCCACGAGCACGATGAGCACGACGCACAGCGCCACGATGGGCAGACGCGTGTCGAGCAGGCTGCGACGACGAGCGGGGGGCGACGGCATGGGTACAGAAGAAAGACGCGTGCCGACGACGGCGCTAGTAGTAGAGCCAGTACCACGACCGGCCTCGTCCTCCAAACTTGTAGGCGGGCATCGGGATTCGTACAAAGCCGAGCACATCGGCCACCGGGCGCAACCGTCGTGGCAAACGATGCCGCTCGGCGCGCAGCACATCGAGGTCGAGGCTGAGGTAGACCTCGCGCCGCTCCTCGGGGTTGGCGGCGCAGCAGGCCGGCGCTTTGCCGGTCAGGCCATCGGCCCCGTAGCCCGCCGAGACCGCCAGCCAGCGCGGCCACCACGCCGGCGCGCCGAGCCGGTCCGGGCGCACCACGAGCCAGAACGAAGCGCCCTCGTAGTCTTTGAGCCCGTTGCCCACGTAGGTGAGCGGCGGGGCGGGCGTGAGGTGCGGCTTGTAGTTGCGGCTCGGGTGGTACGACCACTTGGCGGCAAACCAGTCGGTCTGGTGGGGATAGGCCACCTGCAAACCGCCGACCACCGCGCCGGCGACGTTGGCGGCGAGGTCCATGCGGGAAGCGCCATAGGCAGGGTCGAAGCCGTCGAAAAACTCGATCTGCGCCTGAAACGCCGCCGCCGTGAGCGCCCCCGCCGCCCCCGCCTGCCGGTCTGAGAGCCCGGCCCAGCGCGCGTAGGCCCCGGCGATCTTGGTGAGGTGCCAGGTAGCTACAAGGTGGCCCACCTTGTCCATCTGTACGTCGGTGTACCAGTCGTCGAGCCACGGCGGATGCGGGCGCGCATAGGCGAGTGGCGCGCTGTCGCTGAACCAGTGAAAGGGCACACGGTCGCCGGTGTACCACAGGCGCGAGAGTGCCACGATGCCCGCGGCGTTGAGTCCCCCCGCAATCCCGAGGCCCGCGTAAAAACGACCCTCATGAAACGCCCGCGCACTATCGGGCGGCAGCGCGAGGGCGGGGGGGCGCTCCTCCCCTGCCCCGATCTCCCCTCGCGTCTGCACCACAACCGACCGCAGCGCCCCGGCGGCGCTCGCCTCGTGCCCGCCCTGCCCGAGCGAATCGGGAGGGCGGGGCACCACGTGGGCCTGCAGGGGCTGGGCCTGCGCGGCCAGGGCGGCGAACAGCAGCACCCCGCTCGCCCGCGACCCGGCGCGCCAAACGGAGCAACGCCGGGCGGTGCGTCAATGCGCGGCGTCGGCCACGCCAAGCTGCTCGGCGGCGCTGTGGAGCAGGGCCTCGGCGTCGGCCTGGGAGGCCGATTCGGCGTAGATGCGCAGCACCGGCTCCGTGCCCGAGGGGCGCACGAGCAGCCAGCCCTTGTCCGTGATGTGCTTGAAGCCGTCGAGCGTCTGGAGGTCCGTCACCGGCGCGCCCGCGATCTCCCGGAGGCCGCCGCCCTGGAGGTGATCCAGCACCGCCTTCACCTTCTCGTGCGTCGTGTGCACGTCGATGCGGACGGCGACGTGGGGGCCGAACTCGTCGAACAGCTCCTGCACGAGCGCCGAGAGGGGCTTGCCGCGCCGCACGCACATCTCCGCCGCGAGCAGGCCGATGTAGAGGCCGTCGCGCTCGGGGATGTGCCCCTTCACCGCCATCCCGCCCGATTCCTCGCCGCCCACGAGCACGTCCCCGCCGACGATCTTCTCGGCGATGTACTTGAAGCCGATCTTGGTCGTCTCGACGGGCAGCCCGTAGGCCGCGCCCATCTTGTCGAGCATCGAGGTGGTGGAGAACGTCTTGACGATGCTGCCCGAGAGGCCGCGCTCCTGGTGGAGGTACTTGACGAGCAGGCAGAACAGGCGGTGCGAGTCCACAAACTGCCCGTTCTCGTCGTAGAGCCCGATGCGGTCGGCGTCGCCGTCGTTGGCGAGGCCGAGGGCACACCCTTCGCGCACGACCGCCTCGCCGAGTTCGGCGAGGTTCTTCTCGATGGGCTCCGGCGCCTGCCCCATGAAGCCCGGATTCCACTCCTGGTGCAGGCCCACCACCTTCTCGTCGCCGAGCAGTTCGTGCGCGCACAGGCGCCCGGCGCCGTACATCGCGTCGTGGGCGAGCCGCTGCGGCATCGCGCGGATGGCGGCGAGGTCGAGGCGCTCGCGGAGCACGTCGAGGTAGGCCGCGCGCAGGGGGATGTCCACGATCAGCCCCTGGCCGCGCAGGTCGGCTTCCGAGGCCACCGCCACATCGTCGGAGGCTTCGATCTGCGCCTCGACCGCCGCGATCTGCTCGGGCGTGGCCGGGCCGCCGAAGTAGGCCTTGATCTTGAAGCCGTTGTACGACGGCGGGTTGTGGCTCGCCGTGATGACGATGCCGGCAGCGGTGTCGTAGGCCTCGGCCGCCCACGAGACGGCCGGCGTGGGCGCCACCCCGTCCGCCAGCTGCACCTGGAGGCCGTAGGAAGCGAGGACGCGCGCGACGAACGTGGCGAACTCGCGCCCCTGAAAGCGGGTGTCGTAGCCGATCACGACGCGGTCGGTGCCGCTCGGGGCGCCGCCGTGGGTGGCCTTGAGCCAGCGCGCGGTGCCCCGGGCAACCGCTTCGAGGTTGGCGTACGTGAAGTCCTGCGCGATGATCGCGCGCCAGCCGTCGGTGCCGAACTTGATCTGCATGGGGGCAAGGGGTGATGGTGCCAAACCTACAACCCGCTCCATCGCGCGCGGCTGCGTGTTTTTGGTGACGCAGGGATTCCGCCTACGCGCCCGCCGCTGCGGCAGCGGCGGCGTCCTGCGTGATCCACGCGAGGAGGGCGACGACGCCCACGAAGAGCGCCCGTTCGAGGGGCCACGCTGCCGGAAACGTGCCGGCGATGTGGCGCTTCGTCCAGCCGGTGCGCACCATGCGCGCCACCTCGCCCTCGGCGCCGCTGAGCAGGATCACGCCGCGCTCCTTCTTGTGCATCCGGAGTTCGCCTTTGCCGCCCGCCCACTCCATCCGGTAGCGGACGGTGAACATCCCCTCGCGCACGGCCTGCGCCTCGGGCGTGCCCGCGTGGTAGAGCACGAGCGCCCCGTCGCGCTTGTCGCGCCGGATCGTGTAGGCGTCGGTAGGGAGGGTGATTTCGGCCCACGTCCGCCACGTCGAGAGGTCCAGCGTCGCCACGGTCGGGCCGTGCGGCAGCGTCACCCGGTAGTGCTTGTTGAACCAGCCTTCGGGCTTGAAGCGCAGTTGCAAGGGCGTGGCGAACGCAGGTGCGGCAGGATCCGGCATGAAGCGTGACAGGGTGACAGCAGCGACGGGCGCGGTACGGAGTTGGCAAGGGCAGCAGGCGAACCGCAGAGGGCGCGCCGGGTGTCACCCCGTCAGCCGCGTCGCCCGCCCCAACGATCCGCATGAACCTACAGAAATTTACCCTCAAAGCGCAGGAGGCCGTCCAGGAAGCCCTCCAGATCGCCGCCTCGAAGAACCACCAGGGGCTCGACACGCCCCACGTACTCAAGGCCCTGCTCGCCGAAGAAGGCGGCGTGGTGCGCTCGGTCCTCCAGCGCCTCGGCAGCTCGTCCGACGTGCTCGCGCGGGCGGCCGACGACGCGATCGACAAGCTGCCCGTCGTCTCGGGCACGTCCGTGTCCGGGCAGTACCTCACCGAGAACCTCAAGAAGGTGTTCGACCGGGCGCTCGCGGAGGCGGAGACGCTCAAGGACGAGTACGTGGCCGCCGAGCACCTGCTCATCGCGCTCGCCGCCGCCCCCGACGCCGTCGGGCAGGCGCTGCAGGTGCAGGGCGTGACGAAGGAGAAGATCCTCGCCGTGCTCAAAGACGTGCGCGGGGGCCAGCGCGTGACCGACCCGCACGCCGAATCGCGCTACGAAGCGCTCAAGCGCTTTGCGCGCGACCTCAACGACCTCGCGCGCAAGGGCAAGATCGACCCGGTGATCGGGCGCGACGAGGAGATCCGCCGCGTGCTCCAGATCCTCTCGCGGCGCTCCAAGAACAACCCCGTGCTCGTGGGCGAGCCGGGCGTGGGCAAGACGGCCATCGCCGAGGGCCTCGCCATCCGCATCGTGCAGGGCGACGTGCCCGAGGGCCTCCAGCACACGCGCATCGCCGCGCTCGACCTGGCCTCGCTCGTCGCGGGCGCCAAGTACCGCGGCGAGTTCGAAGACCGCCTCAAGGCGGTCGTGAAGGAGGTGTCCGACTCCAACGGCGAGATCATCCTCTTCATCGACGAGATCCACACGCTCGTGGGCGCGGGCGCCGCCGAGGGGGCCGTGGACGCCGCGAACATCCTCAAGCCGGCCCTCGCGCGCGGCGAACTCCGGGCCATCGGTGCCACGACGATCGACGAGTACCGCAAGTACATCGAGAAGGACAAGGCGCTCGAACGCCGCTTCCAGATGGTGATGGTGGACGAGCCGAACGTCGAGGACACGATCTCCATCCTGCGCGGCATCAAAGACCGCTACGAGGTCCACCACGGCGTCCGCATCACCGACAGCGCCATCATTGCGGCGGCCGAGCTCTCCAACCGCTACATCACCGACCGCTTTCTGCCCGACAAGGCCATCGACCTCATCGACGAGGCGGCGGCGCGCCTGCGCATCGAGATCTCGTCGATGCCCGAAGAGCTCGACCGGCTGGAGCGGCAGATCCGGCAGCAGGAGATCGAGCGCGAGGCCGTGCGCCGCGAGGGCGACGAGGCGCGCATCGAGCGCATCTCGGAGGCGCTCGCCAACCTCAACACCGAGCGCACCGAACTGCGCGCCAAGTGGCAGCGCGAGCGCGATCTGCTGCAGACCGTGCAGACGGCCAAGGAGCAGGTGGAGCAGGTCAAGATCGAAGCCGAGCGCATGGAGCGCGAGGGCGACTACGGGCGCGTGGCCGAACTGCGCTATGGGCGCCTGCCCGAACTGGAGCGCCAGATGGAGGCCGCCCGCACCGAGCTGGGCCGCATCCAGGGCGGCGGCGCGCTCCTGAAGGAGCAGGTGGACGCCGAGGACATCGCCAACATCGTGAGCCGCTGGACGGGCGTGCCGGTCACGCGGATGCTGGAGACGGAGCGCCAGAAGCTCCTCCGCCTCGAAGACGAGCTGCGCAAGCGCGTCGTCGGGCAGGACGAGGCGCTCGCGGTCGTGGCCAACGCCGTCCGGCGCGGGCGCGCGGGGCTCCAGGAGGCGAGCCGGCCCATCGGCTCGTTCCTCTTCCTCGGCACGACGGGCGTGGGCAAGACCGAACTCGCCAAGGCGCTCGCGGGCTTTCTCTTCGCCGACGAGGACGCGATGGTGCGCATCGACATGAGCGAGTACCAGGAGCGCCACACGGTGGCCCGCCTCATCGGCGCGCCGCCGGGATACGTGGGCTACGAGGAAGGCGGGCAGCTCACCGAGAAGGTGCGCCGCAAGCCCGTACTCGGTCGTGCTCCTCGACGAGATCGAGAAGGCCCACCCCGAGGTGTTCAACGTGCTCCTCCAGGTGCTCGACGACGGGCGCCTCACCGACTCGCAGGGCCGCACGGTGGACTTCACGAACACGCTCGTCATCATGACGAGCAACCTCGGCTCCGAAGTCATCCGCGACCGCATGGACGCCCTCGACGGCGAGATGTCGGACGTCGCCTCCACGAAGCTCGAAGCCGACATCCTGGCCCTCCTGCGCCAGCGGCTGCGTCCGGAGTTCCTGAACCGCATCGACGAGATCGTGATGTTCCGCCCGCTCGGACGCGAGCAGACGCGCGGCATCATGCGCATCCAGTTCGCCAAGCTCCAGCGCCTGGCCGCCGCGCGAGCACGACGTCACGCTCGACCTCACCGACGCCGCAGCCGACTACCTCACCGACAAGGGCTTCGACCCGGTGTTCGGGGCGCGCCCGCTCAAGCGCGTGCTCCAGCGCGAGGTGGCCAACAAGCTCGCCGAGGAGATCCTCTCCGGCTGGGTTCAGCCCGGCGAAACCCTCCGCATCGACGCGGCCGACAACGGCGCCGGCCTCACCTTCGAGCACATCGCCGTGCCGCAGGCGGCGTAAACACGCACCGTTCGTAGGGGCGTAGCGCAGGCTATGCCCCTACGGCGTTTCGGCCGCGAGGGTGCGCAGTTCGGCGAGCATCATCGCGGTGGCGCCCCACACGCGGTGCGCGCCGGCCACGAAGTAAGGCACGTCGGAGAGGCCGTGGACGGTCTCCCACGTGCCGACGTGCGTGTGCGCCGGGTCAAAGAGTCGGCTGAGGGGGGCGTGCAGGATCTCGGCCACCTCGGCTTCCATCGGACGCAGCGCGGGCCAGCCCGGCGCGAGCGCGACAAACGGGTACACGCTGAAGCGCGACGGCGGGATGTAGATCGGCGTCATCGCGCCGATCATGGCTACCGTGCCAGGGTCGAGGTTGACCTCCTCATGCGCCTCGCGGAGGGCGGTGGCCTCGAACGCCTCGCCGTCCTCGCGGCGCCCGCCGGGAAACGACACCTGCCCGGCGTGATCGCGCAGGCTCGGCGGACGCGCCGTGAGCACCACGCACGCCTGCCCCTCGGCGTCCGGGTGCAGCAGCACGAGCACGCCGGCCTCGCGCGCGGTCTTGCCCGTCACGCTCAGGAGCGCCGCATCGAGCCGGTGCGACGGGGCCATCGTGAGGTGCGCGGCGTGGCCCGGAAGCGGCCCCGCCAGCCGCTGCCGCAGCCGGGCCGCGACGGCCTCGAAGCGGTATGCCGCCGCGTCCGGCACGCGCGTCAGCGCTGGGCGAGGGCGGCCTGCCGGGCCTGCACCTCGGCGTAGAGCGTCTCAGCCTCGGCGCGGAAAGGGCTCTGCGGAAAGAGTTCGAGCAGGCGCGTATAGTAGTCGGCGGCCTTCTGGAGGCGTTCGGCCTTGCGGGCGTCGATGCTCTGGTCGGCGTAGCGGATGTAGGTGCGGATAGCGCCCACGATGGCGTCGTCGGCGAAGGCGGCGTCCGGGTACTCGGCGAAGGCGCGCTCGTAGGTCATCGCAGCGGCCTCGAAGAGTTCGCGCCGCTCGTACAGGCGCCCGCTCTCGAAGGCCTTGCGGGCCATCTTGGTGCGCAGTTCCTGGATCATGCGCTCGGCGTCAGCGTGGCGCGGGCTCTCGGGGAAACGCTCGGCGAACAGGCGGAAGTAGGTGAGCGCGCGCTCGGTGTTCGTCTGGTCGAGTTCGTAGCCGGGCGAGAGGCGCTCGTAGGCCAGCGCGCGCTCGTACTCGGCATCCACGGCGCGCGGGTCGGCGCGGTAGAGTTCGGAGAACCGCGTGTACTCGGTGGCGGCGAGGATGTACTGCTTCGACCCGAAGTAGGCGCGCCCGAGGCCCAGCTGGGCGTCGTCGGCCCATTCGTTCGAGGCGGTGCGCCCGTAGTCGAGCACGCCGCGGAAGTATTCGATGGCGCGCTCGTAGTTGCGCTTTTCAAGGGCGGCCTGGCCGCGCGTGTAGGCCTCCTCGGGCGTGGCGTGGCGCACGCGCGACGTGGAGCTGCACGCGGCGACGAGGGGCAGCAGGAGCAGGAGCGCGGCCATGCGCGAGCGGCGCGCAGCGGGGCGCAGACGGAAGAGCATCAGAGAAGGCAAGCGAGAAAGCAGTCTCCCTCGAACGGGGGCCTGCGGGGTCCTATTGCGTGAATGGGCTGGAGCGCCCGAGCGATTACTGGAGGCGGCGGATGCCGTCGTTGGTATACTGCTGCACGTAGAGCGCGCGGTTGACGCCGCCCCCGGCAAAGTTGAAGCGCACGCCGACGCCCTCGTAGGTGCCCGCCGCCGTGAGCACGCGGGCGAGGTTCTGGCTCGCCACGCGGGAGGCGAGAAAGCGCCCGAGGCTGTAACCGGTGGCCGCGAGGCGCTGCGTGGTGAACGACGCGCCCAGCACATCGTCACCAAAGGCGGCCCGATAGGCCCCTGCAAAGCGCTGCACGTCGGCATCGGCGGGGTCGAAGCTGAAGTCGTTCGTGTAGGTGACGCGGAAGGCGGGCCCGAGCGCGCGCGCGGCGGCGCGGTTGTGCCACTCGGCGTCGCCGAGCACGGTGACGTGGGCGCCTGCGCGGTCGAGGGCCGAGAGCGCGGCGCGGACGTCCACCTCGGCGTTGTTGCCCGAGACGGGCAGGTAGAGCGCGTCCACGCCCGCAAGCGCATCCGCCCCGATGCGGGTCACCAGGCCCGACCAGCCGCTCGTGAGGGCCGTCACGAAGGCCACGGTGCCGCCGCTGCGCTGCACGGCGTCGGCAAAGCCGCGCGCGAGGCGCTCGCTCGTGCCGCCGACCTCACCCTCGTACACCACGCCGAAGCGGCGCAGGCCCATCGTACCGGTGGCATACTGCGCGAGCACGGGCCCCCGCGCGTTGAGGGGCACGTTGGCCTGAAAGACGGTCGGGTGGCCCGCCGAGACGCGCTCGTCGGTGGCGAGAGGCGCCACGAGGACGGTGCCGCTCTGCGCCGCCGCGTCGCCCGCCGCGATGGCTTCATCAGAGAACAGGGGCCCCACCACCACCGCAGTGCTCCGGAGCGCGGCCACGGCAGCAGCGGCGCCGGTGGCCGTATTGTGCGTGTTCTGGAAGACAAGGCGCATCCGGGGGCCCGCCTGTCCTTCCGCGTTGGCCTCGTCGGCGGCGAGGCGGAGTCCGTTGAAGAAGGCCTGCGTGAGCCCGGCCGTTTCGGCCACGAGCGGCAGCGCCACGCCGACGTCTACGACCGGCCGCACCGCCGGGCCCTGCCCCTGCACGCGCGCGAGGAGCGCCTGCATCTCGGGCACGTAGCGGCTGCGCGGGTAGTTGCGCACGAGGTCGCGCGCAAGATCGGCAGCGTCGCTCGGCGCGCCTTCGCGGAAGCGCGCCTTGGCGGCCATCGCGAGCGCGGCGGTGGTCTTCTCGTTGAGCGGATGGTCGCGCACGACGAGGCGGAAGCGCCGGAAGGCCATCCCAAAGTCGCCCGCCCGGTAGGCCTCCACGGCCTGCTCGAACGTCGACTCCGCCTCGGCGTCGCGTGGCACAGGCGTGGGCTGCGCCTGCGCGGCAGCAGTGCACAGAAGGAGAGCGGTGGCGAGCGAGAGGCGGCGCATGGGCGGGAGCGCGGTTCGCTGGCAAGCTACGCCCCGCCCTGCCCCGCGTTCGTGACGGGATGGCGAGGAATCCGGCGACGTGCGACGTGCGATGTCCGATGTACGACATGCGATGGGGGGCGTAGGGGCAAAGCACCCGCTGTGCGGCCTCCGCCCATCGCCCTGCCCCGCTCCGTGGGAACGCCTCCGCCCGGCGTGCCGCGCGGTGCTTCGCCCGAACGTGGCCCAAACCCAACGGTCCCGGTCCATGATGCGGGCGAAGCACCGGGGCGCCCACACGCACGAAGGCGTTGCGGCGCATCGTGCGGGGCGGCGTGCCGTGGCCGCACAGCGGGTGCTTTCCCCTACGGGCTCCGCGGCGGAAATCTGGCCCGCCGCGACGGCCTCACTCCCACTCGATGGTGGCGGGCGGCTTGCTCGAGATGTCGTAGACGACGCGGTTGACGCCCCGCACCTCGTTCACGATCCGGTTCGACACGCGGGCGAGGAAGACGTGCGGCAGGTGCGCCCAGTCCGCCGTCATGCCGTCCACGCTCGTCACCGCGCGCAGGGCGATGGTGTTCTCGTACGTCCGCAAATCGCCCATCACGCCGACGCTCCGCACGGGCAGCAGCACCGCAAAGGCCTGCCAGACCGCGTCGTAGAGCCCTTCGGTGCGCAGTTCGTCGAGCCAGATGGCGTCCGCCTCGCGGAGCACGCCGAGGGCCTCGTCCGTCACCGGGCCGAGCACGCGGATGGCCAGGCCCGGCCCGGGGAACGGGTGGCGCCCCACGATCCGCTCGGGCACGCCGAGGAGCCGCCCCACCGCGCGCACCTCGTCCTTGAACAGCTCCCGGAAGGGCTCGACGAGCCCGAAGCCCATCTTTTCGGGCAACCCGCCCACGTTGTGGTGGCTCTTGATGGTCACGCTCGGCCCGCCGGTAAAGCTCACCGACTCGATCACGTCCGGGTAGAGCGTGCCCTGGGCGAGAAACGCCGGGCGCCGCCCGCGCCGCGCCGCCACGCGCTCGGTGGCCCCTTCGAACACCTCGATGAACGTGTGCCCGATGAGCTTCCGCTTGCGCTCGGGGTCGTCCACGCCCGCGAGGCGCTCCAGAAACAGGGCGCGCGCGTCCACCGCTTCCAGGGGGATGCCGAAGGCGTCGCGGAAGGTGGCCTGCACCTCCTCGAACTCGCCCTTGCGGAGCAGCCCGTTGTCCACGAACACGCACGTGAGCTGGTCCCCGAGCGCCCGGTGCAGCAGCACCGCCGCCACGGACGAATCCACGCCCCCGGAGAGGCCGAGGATCACGTCGGCGTCGCCCACGCGCGCGCGCACCTTCTGGATCTGCTCCTCGACGAAGGCCGCGGGCGTCCAGTCGCCGCGTGCGCCGCAGATGGTGCGGGCGAAGTTCTCCAGCAGCCGCGCCCCGTGGGCCGTGTGGACGACCTCGGGGTGAAACTGCACGCCGTAGTGGGGGCGCGTGGCGTGGCGCACGGCGGCCACGGGCGCGTTCTCAGTGGACGCGATGGCGGCGTAGCCGTCCGGGAGGCGCGTGAGGTGGTCGCCGTGGCTCATCCAGACGGTCGAGCCCTCGGGGATGCCCTCGAAGAGCGCCTCGCCCTCGGCCTCGGCCGTCAGGTGCGCCCGCCCGAACTCGCGCCGCGCCGCGCGCTCCACCGTTCCGCCCTGCGCGTACGCCATCGCCTGGAGGCCGTAGCAGATGCCGAGGATCGGGGTCTCCGAGCCGTCGGCGCGTGTCAGGCCCAGCAGGCCCTCAGGCAGCTGGGGCGCGCCGTCGTCGTACACCGAGCACGGCCCCCCCGAGAGGATCACGCCGACAGGCTGCCGCGCCGCGATCTCGGCCAGGGGCGCCGTGCAGGGCAGGATCTCCGCGTAGACGCCGCACTCGCGCACGCGCCGGGCGATGAGCTGCGTGAACTGGCTGCCGAAGTCGAGGATGAGGAGCGTCTCGTGCATGGGCGGGCGTCGTCGCGTCCCGAGCGAAGCTGCGGGGCGGGTATAAACGCGTAGGGGCAGGCCTCAGACCCGCCCCTACGGAACGTCGGTGCCGGGCGTCAGCCGGCGTGGGCGGCGTACGCGGCGGCGTCGAGGAGCGCCTCCACCTCGGCGGGGTCGTCCACCTTCACCTGCACCATCCAGCCCTGCCCGTACGGGTCTTCGTTGACGTACTGCGGGTTGGCGTCGAGGTCCTCGTTGATCGCCGCAATCGTGCCCGAGACCGGCATGAACAGGTCGGAGACCGTCTTGACGGCCTCGACGCTCCCAAAGATGGCCTCGGCGTCGACGTGCGTGCCCACGCCCGGCATCGTCACGTAGACGATGTCGCCGAGTTCGTGCGCGGCGAAGCTCGTGATGCCCACCGTGGCCACATCGCCCTCCAGGCGAATCCACTCGTGGTCCTTCGTGTAGCGGAGGTTGTCAGGAAAGTCGGCCATGGGTGGCAGGGGGTTGAAGCGGGGATCGGGACGCGGAGGAAGCGGGCGCACAAGATCGGGTGCCGTGCGGCCATTCCCGGCGCCCGGCACGCCCTTTCCCGGGCTTACTGCATCTTGAACGACTCCAAGAACTTGGTGTCGAACTCGCCCGAGATAAAGCGCTCGTCGCGGAGCAGCTGCTTGTGGAACGGGATCGTCGTCTTGACGCCCTCGATGATGAACTCGTCGAGCGCCCGCAGGCCGCGCGCGATGGCGCCGGTGCGCGTCTTGCCGTACACGATGAGCTTGGCGATCATCGAGTCGTAGTACTGCGGGATCGTGTAGCCGGCGTAGATGTGCGTGTCCACGCGCACGCCGCGCCCCTTGGGCGTATGGAGGGCGGTGATCGTGCCGGGGCTCGGCGCGAAGTTGCGGTAGGGGTCCTCGGCGTTGATGCGCATCTCGATGGCGTGCCCGTGCAGTTCGGGCTCGCGCCGCGTGAGCGTCTCGCCCATCGCCACGAGGAGCTGCTGCTCGATCAGGTCCACGTCGGCCACCTGCTCCGTCACGGGATGCTCCACCTGGATGCGGGTGTTCATCTCCATGAAGTAGAAGTTCAGGTCGCCGTCCACGAGAAACTCGACCGTGCCGGCGCCCTTGTAGCCCACGCTCTCGGCGCCCTTCACCGCCGCCGCGCCCATCGCGGCGCGCAGTTCGGGCGAGAGCACGGGGCTCGGGCTCTCTTCGAGCAGCTTCTGGTGGCGCCGCTGGATCGAGCACTCGCGCTCGCCGTAGTGGATCGTCGTCACCCCGTCGCCGAGCAGCTGGATCTCGATGTGGCGCGGCTTGCTCACGAACCGCTCGATGTACACGTCGCCGTTGCCGAAGCGCCGCCTCGGCCTCGCCCTTGGCGGCGAGAAAGTGGCGCTCGAAGTCGGCCTCGTGCTCCACCATGCGCATCCCGCGCCCGCCGCCGCCCGCGACGGCCTTGACGATGACGGGAAAGCCGATCTCCCGGGCCACGCGGTGCGCCTCGTCGAGGTCGTGCACGACGCCATCGGAGCCGGGCACGACGGGCACGCCCGCCGCGCGCATCGTGTCTTTGGCCATCGCCTTGTCGCCCATCTTGCGGATCACCTCCGAGGAGGGGCCGATGAAGGTGAGCCCGTGCGCCTCGCAGAGGTCGGCAAAGTCGGCGTTCTCGGAGAGGAAGCCGTAGCCGGGGTGGATCGCGTCGGCGCCGGTGACGGTGGCCGCCGAGAGGATGCGGTCGATCTTGAGGTACGACTCGCGCGAGGGCGGCGGGCCGATGCACACCGCCTCGCCAGCAAAGCGGACGTGCAGGCTGTCGCGGTCGGCGGTGGAGTAGACGGCGACGGTCTTCAGGCCGAGCTCGTGGCACGTCCGGATGATGCGCAGCGCGATCTCGCCCCGGTTGGCGATGAGGACTTTTTTCATGACGTACGACGTGCGACGTATGACGTGCGACATGCCAGAGCGTGCTTATCACATCGCACGCCGCAACATCGTACGTCGCATATCAATCTGGGTCAATCACAAAGAGCGGCTGGTCGTACTCGACCGGCTGCCCGTTTTCGGCGAGGATCTGGCGGATCGAGCCCGACACCTCGGCCTCGATCTCGTTCATGAGCTTCATCGCCTCGATGATGCACAGCACCGTGCCCTGCGTGACGTGCTGCCCGACCTCGACGAACGACGGCGAATCGGGCGAGGGCTTGCGGTAGAACGTGCCCACGATGGGCGCCTTGAGCGTCGTGCCGGAGGGGGCCGGCGGCGGAGCGGGCGCGGCAGCGGCCGCCGGGGCGGCGGCAGGAGCAGCAGGCGGCGGCGGGGCATAGCCCTGCGGCGGAGGCGCGTAGCCGGGCGCTGGGTACGGCATCTGCGCCGGATAGGGCATCTGCGGCAAGTACGGCATCCCCGGCAGCGCCGGCTGCACCGTAATCGACGCCTGCTGGCGGCGCACGACGATGCGCGTGCCGTCCTGCTCGACTTCCACCTCCTCGACGCCGCTGTCTACGACGATCCGGAGCAGTTCTTTGATCTCAGCCAGGGTCATGATATTGAAAGTTGAAGGATGGTTGTGGGTCGATGATTAATGTCAGAGGGCTCTTCCGTTAACCATTAACCATCTTTCGATTCTCGACCTTCAATCATCAGGCTGCGGAGACGCGCGTGATGTAGGTACCCTCGTACGTGTTGACGCGGATCGTGTCCCCCTCGTTGATAAAGAGGGGCACATTCACGATCGCGCCGGACTCGACGGTGGCGGGCTTGGTGGCGCCGGTCGCCGTGTCGCCCTTCATGCCGGGGTCGGTCTGGACGATCTTGAGCTCGACCGAGGGCGAGATTTCGGTCGTGAGGGCCTGCTCGGTGTCGGCGTTGAAGAGGATCTCGATGGTGCCGCCCTCCTTGACGAACTTGCGCCCCGTGACCATGTCGGCCTGGAGGGTGACCTGCTCGTAGGTCTCCTGGTTCATGAAGTGCATGCCCATGTCGTCCTCGTAGAGGAACTGGTGGGACCGGCGCTCGACGCGCGCCGTCTCGACGCGCTCGCCGGCGCGCCAGGTGTTGTCCACCACCTTGCCGGAGCGGACGTTCTTGAGCTTCGAGCGGACGAAGGCGCCGCCCTTGCCCGGCTTGACGTGCATGAATTCGACGATCTGCCACAGATCGTTATTCCAGACGAGCACGAGGCCGTTGCGGAAATCGCTGGTATCTGCCATATCGAAAGGGTGAGCCGCAGGCGCGGCGCTGACGCAAAGAGAGACCGGCGAATATAGAACGCCAGCGCCCGCGCGAAGGGTGAGGAGGTGGTGAGAACGTGCCCGCCTGCTGCTCGCTGGCCTCCGGCTAGCGCGCCTCCCCCGAATTCGGGGGAGGTGTCGCGCAGGGACGGAGGGGGAGAGAGGGCGGAGGAGCCTGCAATCCCCACGGCATTTTCGCGGTCGCACAGGGGCGTGCGTGCTATGTTGCGGCCCAACGCATGGAGCGTGGAAGCGTCCTCGCGGCGGCCAAGCCTCCGATCTTACCATCGTAGAGGGGCCGTCTGTGGATCCAGCAGGATCTGGCGGGGGGCCCGATTGTCCCCGTTCCGAAATGAACGTCCTCCTGTACCTCGCGCCCGTCGTGGGCGCCCTCGCCCTCGTCTACGCCTTTGTGCTCGGCGCGTGGATCCGCCGGCAGGATGCCGGCACGCCGCGCATGATCGAGATCGCCAAGCACATCTCGGATGGCGCGGCGGCCTTTCTGGCCCGCGAGTACCGCGTGCTCGCCATCTTCGGCATCGCGGTGGCGGCGCTGCTTGCGCTCGCCAACACGATCAACCCGGCCTCGCACTGGTTTGTCGCGGTGGCCTTCCTCATCGGCGCGGTCGCCTCGGCGGTCGCCGGCAACATCGGCATGCGCGTGGCCACACAGGCCAACGTGCGCACCGCCGCCGCCGCGCGCACCAGCCTCTCCGGCGCCCTCCGCGTTTCCTTTGCCGGCGGCTCGGTGATGGGCCTCGGCGTGGCCGGCCTCGCCGTGCTCGGCCTGGGCCTGCTCTTCATCGCCCTCAAGGCGCACTTTGTGGGCGACGCCAGCCCCAACGGCGCCGAGATGCAGCGCGCGCTCGAAGTGCTCACCGGCTTCTCGCTCGGCGCCGAATCCATCGCGCTCTTTGCGCGCGTGGGCGGCGGCATCTACACGAAGGCCGCCGACGTCGGCGCCGACCTCGTGGGCAAGGTCGAGGCCGGCATCCCCGAAGACGACCCGCGCAACCCGGCCACCATCGCCGACAACGTGGGCGACAACGTGGGCGACGTGGCTGGCATGGGCGCCGACCTCTTCGGCTCGTTCGTGGCCACGATCCTCTCGACGATGGTGCTCGGCCGCGAGATCCTGACGCCCGGCGACGGACTGGGCGGCCTCTCGCCGATCCTGCTGCCGCTCGTGATCGCGGCCATCGGCATCATCTGCTCGCTCGTGGGCGTGCTCATGGTGCGCGTGGCCGAGGGCGGCAACGTGCAGGCGGCGCTCAACCGGGGCAACTTCATCGCGGTCGGCCTGACCGCCGTGGGCGCGTTCTTCGCCGTGACGCAGATGCTGCCGGACGGCGTGATCGCGTCGGCGCGGGTGGGCAGCCCGAGCTTCACGTCCCTGGATGTGTTCTGGGCGATCCTCGTCGGCCTCGCCGTGGGCGTGGTCATCAGCATGATCACCGAGTACTACACGGCCATCGGGCGCCGCCCGGTGAGCAGCATCGTGCAGCAGGCGGGCACCGGCCACGCCACCACCGTCATCGGCGGCCTCGCCATCGGCATGGAGTCCACCGCCCTGCCGACGCTCGTGCTCGCCGTCGGCATCTCGGCGGCCTACCAGTTCGCCGGCGTCTACGGCGTGGCCATCGCCGCGGCCGGCATGATGGCCACCACCGCCATGCAGCTCGCCATCGACGCCTTCGGGCCGATTGCGGACAACGCCGGCGGCATTGCCGAGATGAGCGACCTGCCCAAGGAAGTGCGCCAGCGCACCGACGTGCTCGACGCGGTCGGCAACACGACGGCGGCCACCGGCAAGGGCTTCGCCATCGCCTCGGCGGCGCTTACGAGCCTTGCGCTCTTCGCGGCCTTCATGGGCACGGCGGGCCTGACCAGCATCGACATCTCGAACGCGCGCGTGCTCTCGGGCCTGTTCGTGGGCGCGATGATCCCGTTCATCTTCTCCAGCATGGCCATTGCGGCCGTCGGCAAGGCGGCCATGGCGATGGTCGAAGAAGTGCGCCGCCAGTTCCGTGAGATCCCGGGCATCCTCGAAGGCACGGGCGAGCCCGAGTACGCCAAGTGCGTGGACATCTCGACGCAGGCGGCCATCCGCGAGATGATGCTGCCGGGGCTCATCGCCATCGGCACGCCGGTGCTCGTGGGCTTCCTGTTCGGGCCCGAAGTGCTCGGCGGCTTGCTCGCGGGCGTCACGGTGAGCGGCGTGATGATGGCCATCTTCCAGTCCAACGCCGGCGGCGCGTGGGACAACGCGAAGAAGAGCTTCGAGAAGGGCGCCGAGATCAACGGCGTGACCCACTACAAGGGCTCGGATGCCCACAAGGCCTCCGTCACCGGCGACACCGTGGGCGACCCGCTCAAGGACACCTCCGGCCCGTCGATGAACATCCTCATCAAGCTGATGTCGATTGCCGCCCTCGTGATCGCGCCCTTCATCGCCATCACGACGGACACGGCGACCGGCGAGCGCACGCAGACGCAGGAGAGCATCCTCCCGGCCCCCGGCCCCGACGCCGGCCTCAGCCCGGATGGCTCCACCGACCCCGCCGAGATGGGCGGCACCCGCCCGGACAGCCTCACCGCCCCGGTGGACCCGCTGCGGTAACCGGGCGCAACCGGGCAAGGCAAGCCTTGCCCCTACGTAGGACGTACGCCTCCCCTCGGTGCGCCGGGGGGAGGCGTTTCGGTTATCCGGCGGTCTTGCGGTACCGGCCCACCGCCAGCGCGAGCATGACCGCCGCAAAGAGCGCCATCGCCCCGAAGGCCCCGCCGAGGTCCGCGAAGCCCGCGCCCTTGAGGAGCACCGCCCGGAGGATCGTGGCGAAGTGCTTGATCGGGTTGATCCCGGCCACGACCTGCGCCCAGCCGGGCATGGACTGCACGGGCGTGAAGATGCCTCCGAGGAAGAAGAAAGCGACGATCACGAAGAACGTCACGAACATCGCCTGCTGCTGCGTTTCCACCACGGTCGAGATGAGCAGCCCCAGCCCGAGCGCTCCCACGAGGTACACCGCCGCGCCCGCATACACGACGAGCACCGACCCGGCAAACGGAATCCCGAAGGCGAACCGGATGACGGCGAGCCCGATGGTCAGTTCGACGAGCCCGAGAATCCAGAACGGCAGCAGCTTGCCGGCGATGAACTGCGCCCGCGTGATCGGCGTCACGTTGAGCTGCTCCAGCGTGCCGATCTCCTTTTCGCGCGCGATGTTCTGCGAGGTGATCAGCATCCCGATGAGCGTCACGAGCGAGGCGAGCAGCCCGATGGCCATGTAGGGCCGGTAGGCGCCCTCGGGGTTGTAGCGCTTGCGCGTCTCGACGCGGACGCCGCCCCCCGCCCTGCCGGCGCCCTCGCGGGGCCGCCGGGAGACGGCTTCGGCGCGTCCGAAGGCCGCGAGGACGGACGCGGCATAGCTCTGCACGACGCCCGCCGCCGCGCCGTCTTCGGCGTTGAGCACGAGGCCCACCGTGGGCGACGCGCCCGCGCGCGAGGTCGCGCGCGAAGCCCGCCGGGATGCGCAGCACCGCCCCGGCCTGCCGCCGGCAGCAGCGCCGCGTCTGCCACGGCATCCGACGGCGTCTCCACAGCCACGCGGAAGCGCCCCGAGGCGGTGAAGCGCTCGACGAGCCGCGCCGAGGCCGGCCTCCGGTCGAGGTCCACGAGCGCCAGGTCGGTCTGCCGCACCTCGAACGTCATCGCCTGCGCGAGCACGAGGAGTCTGGATCACCGGGCGGCACGAAGATCTGGATCCGCATCGTCCGGTCGCGCAGCACCTGGAGCAGTTCCTTGCGGACGAGGAAGAGGATCGTGCGCATGGCGAGGGCAGGTGGTGCGTCGTTCGTTGTTCGTCGTCAGAAGAACTGGCCCTGCTTGGATCCTCTGACCGCGGCCCCCGAGGGGACGCGAAGCGAGCGACGAACCACGAACACATCAGGCGGACGCTCAAGGCCGGCACCCTCACTCGAGGTGGTCCTTGAAGGAGCGGGCGGCGGCGGCGAGCAGCACGGCGGCCATAGCGCCCAGCACGAGCCACCTCTTGCCAGAGCACGGCCAGCCCGGCGCCCTTGAGCATCATGCCGCGCGCGATGAGGATGAACCACTTGGCCGGCACGATGTTGGTCACCGGCGCAGCCAGCCGGGGATGGACGCGATGGGGAAGATGAAGCCCGAGAGCACGATCGTGGGCAGCATCAGCCCGAGCAGCGCGCCATCATGGCCGCGCGCTGGTCGGCGCACGCGGCTCGAGATGAGCACGCCGAGGGCGAGCGAGACGAGCACGTACACCAGCGACGCCGCGAGCAGCAGCGCGAGGCTGCCCGCGCACGGGCACGCCGAAGACGAGCGCGCCACGGCGAGCGCCGTGAGCGCGTTGACGAAGGCGAGCGCCGAGGTACGGCACCACCTTGCCGACGATGATCTGCAGCGGCCGCAGCGGCGAGACGAGCAGCACCTCCATCGTCCCGCGTCTCCTTCTCGCGCGCGATCGAGATCGCCGTCATCAGCGCCGAGACGAGCGTGAGCACGAACGCGAGCAGGCCCGGCACGAACAGGTTCTCGCTCGCGAGCGTCGGGTTGAAGCGCATCCGCGTGGCCACGCGCACGACCGGAGCGCGGCCGCCGCCTTCTGCGGCCGCCCACCGCTGCACGACCGTCCGGACGTACGCCTGCGCCGGTGGCCGCGTAGTTCGCGTTCGACGCCGTCGGTCATCGACCAGCACCTCGGCCGTGCCGCGCGCGAAGGCGCGCGGCGAAGCCGGCCGGGACACGCAGCGCGACGTGCGGCGTCGCCGCGCCGCAGGGCCGGCTCGGCCGCGGCCGTCGCTCGCGCGCGACGCCGACGAGCGCGCAGCGCCGTCCGTGGCCGCGAGCGCCCGCGCGAGGTCCGCGCTGCGCGCGTCGCGCGCGGCGTCCACGACGACGCAGGCGCACGTCCTGCGACGTCGGTGCGGATGGCGTAGCCGAACAGCAGCACCTGCACGACCGGCAGCGCGAGCAGCACGGCGAGCGTCTGCCGGTCGCGCAGGATGTGGCGCGTCTCCTTGACGACGAAGGCGCGGAAGGCGCTCATGACGACGTAGGCGGAGCGCCGCCGGGCGCGGGCGAGCGCGTCGGGCGGGCGAGGCGCACGAACACCTCGTCCATCGTGTCGGCGCCGAACTGCGCCTTCAGCTCGGCCGGCGTGCCGAGCGCGGCGATGCGCCCGTCCACCATGATCGAGACGCGGTCGCAGTACTCGGCCTCGTCCATGTAGTGCGTCGTCACGAACACCGTCGTGCCCGCGGCGGCCGCGGCGTAGATCATCTCCCAGAACTGCCGCCGCGTGACCGGGTCCACGCCGCCGGTCGGCTCGTCGAGGAACACGACCTCGGGCTCGTGCAGCAGGGCGACCGAGAAGGCGAGCTTCTGCTTCCAGCCCAGCGGCAGCGCGCCCACGCGCTCGCCGGCCGCGTCGCTCGAGGCCGAGCGCGCGAGCAGCGTCGCGGCCGCGCGTCGCGCGATCTCGCGGTCGGCGAGGCCGTAGATGCCGCCGTAGAGGCGGATGTTCTCGCGCACGGTGAGGTCGTCGTAGAGGGAGAACGCTGGCTCATGTAGCCGATGCGGCGCTTGACGGCGTCGGGCGCGCGTCGTCGACGTCGTAGCCGGCCGCGTGGGCCTCGCCGGCCGACGGCGCGAGCAGGCCGGTGAGCATCCTCATGGCCGTCGTCTTGCCGGCGCCGTTCGCGCCGAGGAAGCCGAACACCTCGCCGCGCGCGCACGTCGAACGTGATGCGCGTCCACGGCGGTGAAGGCGCCGAACGTGCGCGTGAGCCCGTGCGCCCACACGGCGGCGTCCGGCGCGGTGCGGATGGGCGGCGGGCGCGTCAGGCATCGGCGCGGCGGGCTCGCGGGCGGCCCATGAGCGCCATGAACATGTCCTCGACGCTGGGCGTGCGCGGGCTCGGCGCACCGCCGAGGCGTGCCGGCGGCGCCAGGGCCGCTCGGCACTCGGCGGGCGACGGCCGCCGTCTCGGCTCCGCGTGCGCCGGTGTACGTGCAGCGACTCGCCGAACAGGCCTCGGCGCGGGCGACGCCGCGGGAGCGCGCGCAGCGTGCGCAGGACGGCCGCGCGGTCGCGCCGGCGCGACGCGCGCACGAGCGGCGCGCCGAACGCGCCGCGACGGCCGCGGGCGTGTCGGGCGGGCCGAGGAGGCGGCCGTCCTGGATCAGCGCGACGCGGTCGCAGCGCTCGGCCTCGTCCATGTAGGGCGTCGAGACGAGCGTCGTGATGCCGCCGTCGCGCAGGCCGCGCGAGCATGTCCCAGAACTCGCGCCGCGAGACGGCGTCGACGCCCGTCGTCGGCTCGTCGAGCAGCAGCACGCGCGGGCGGTGCACGAGCGCGCACGAGAGCGCGAGCTTCTGCTTCATGCCGCCCGAGAGCGCGCCGGCGCGGCGGTCGGCGAAGGGCTCGATCTGCGCGTAGATCGGCGCGATGAGCGCGCGTCCCTGCCTCGACGCTCGTGCCGAACACGGACGCGAAGAACTCGAGGTTCTCGCGCGACGCGTCAGGTCGGGGTAGAGCGAGAAGCGGCCCGGCATGTAGCCCACGCGCGCGCGCACCGCGCGGTAGTCGCGCACGACGTCGAGGCCGTGAGCGGTGGCGCGGCCCGCGTCGGGCAGGAGCACGGTGACGAGGATGCGGAAGCAGCGTCGTCTTGCCCGCGCCGTCGGGGCCGATGACGCCGAACAGCTCGCCCGGGGCCACGTCGAACGAGACGCCGTCGAGCGCCACGGTCGCGCCGTAGCGCTTGGCGAGGCCCGTCGACCTCGACGGCGAGCCGCCGGCGGCGTCGACGGCAGCGGGCGCGCTCACGGTGCGGCGCGCGGCGCGCGCGCGGCGGCGAGAGAGCGGACCTCGCCCGGCATCCCGACCTTGAGCGCGCCCGTCGGGGTTGGCGACGCGCACGTCGAAGGCGTAGACGAGGTCGGCCCGCTCGTCGCGCGTCTGGATGGGCGTCGGCGTGAACTGCGCGCTCGGCGGCGACGAAAGCGACGCGTGCCGCGGCACGCGTCGCAGGCCGCCCGCGCCGTCGTCCACGAGCACGTCGACCGGCATGCCGAGGCGCAGGCGCGGGAGCTGGTCGCCGGTGGCGTAGGCGCGCAGGCGCAGCGTCGCCAGGTCGGCGACGGTGTAGAGCGGGCTGCGCCGGTCTGGACGAGTCTCGCCGGGCTCGGCGACGACCGTGAGCACGGTCCCGGCGACGGGGTTGCGCACGGCCGCGTTGGCGAGGCGGTCGGCGAGGCCGGCGAGCTGCGCGTCGATTCCGGCCACCTGGTCGTCGAGGGCGGCGGCCTGCGCCTCCGGGACGCCCGCCTGCACGGCCTGGACGCGCGCCTGCGCGCCGCGGCGGTCGCCGGCCTGGCGCGCGGATCGTCGCCGACGCGCGCCCGCGCCTGGCTCGAGCTGGGCCGCGAGCGCGGCCACCTGCCCCTCGCGCTCGTTGAGCTCGCGCGCGGTGGCGGCGGCCTCGCGGCAGAGGCGCTCGCGTGCGGGCGAGCTCCTCGCTCGGCCGTGGCGAGCTGGGCGGCGACGGCCGTCGGCGCCGGCCTCGGCCTCGCCGACGCTGGCGAGCGTGGCGGGCCCTGTGCGAGCGCGGCGTCGCGGCCGGCGCGAGCGCGGCCGCGCGCCTGGGCGCAGCAGCGACCGCTGCTGGCCGAGCAGCTGGCGGCGCTGCGCGAGGAGCGCGTCGCGCTGCGCGGCGAGCTGCGTCGTGTCCACGAGCCCGACGGCCTCGCCCGGCTGCGAGGCGGTCGCCCTCGTCGACCGTGAAGCGCGAGCAGGCGCCCGTCGGCCTGGGCCGAGACGGTCGTCTCGGTCGCCTCGAAGTTGCCGTAGGCGTCGGGCGCGTCGTCGTCTCCGCACGCGGCGAGGAGCGACGACGGCGAGGGCGACGAGCAGGAAGGCCGCGCGCAGGCGCAGGCGGGGCGAGCGGGTCATCGGGAGAGCGGGCATCGGCGCGGAGGGGCGCGGCGTCGGGAGATCGGGGAAGAGGCCGAGGGCGGAGAGCAGCGCGGGCCTGCGCCTGGACGCGCTCGATGCGGTGGCGGGCGGCGGCGAGGCGGGCCGTCGGCGAGGTCGCTGAGGCGGTCCGCGTAGTCGGCGGCCAGTACCGACGCCCTCGTCGAGCTGCGCGCCCGGCCACGCGAGCGATCTCCTCGCGGAGGGCGACGGCGCGGGCGTCGCCGGCCGCGGCGGCGTCGAGGCCGGTCGAGGTCGGTGGCCTCGTCTTCCACCTCGCGGTGAAGGCGCGCGGGAGACGGCGTCGGCCTCGGCCCGTGCCACGTCGGCCTGGAGACGGGCCGCCTCGGCGTCGCGGCGGGCCGCCCGTCGTCGAGCGGGCGCCCACCGCACGCGGACGCCGCCGAGGGCGTACGGCTTCACGTCGTCGGAGAGGAGTTCGAGCGGGCTCGGCCGCCCCACGCCCGCCTGCCCGAAGAGGCTGACGGTCGGGCGCGCGGGCGCGCTCGGCAAGGCGCGCCTCGGCCTCGGCGCGCTCGCGCGGCGGCCTCGAACGGACCAGTTCGGGGCGTCCGGGGCGGAATCGTGGCGGCGGCGCGCGCCTCGGCCACCGCCGCGGCGAGGCGGGGGAGGGCGAGGGCCGCGCTCGTCGAGGGCGACGCCGGTCAGGTCGGAGAGCACGGCGAGGGCGGCGCGCCGGTCGGCGTCGGCCTCGGCCACGCGCTGCTGGAGGCGGATGCAGCTCGGCTTCGAGGGCCGCCGCGTCCGCATCGAGCGCGGCGCCCGCGCGCGCCGCGCGACCGGAGCAGGTCGAGGCGCGCGGCGAGGTCGCCTGCGCGGCGAGGGCGAGCGTGGCGGCCTGCGCCTGGTAGAGGAGCGCGCCGAAGAACGCCTCGGTGGCCGCGTCGCGGAGGCCGTAGAGGGCCACCGCCACGTCGGCCTGCCCTTCGGCCAGCCGCGCCCGCTCCACGTCCGCCCGGCCCGTGCGGCGGCCCCCGTCGAGCAGTGCCCAGTCGGCCTCCACCTGGGCACGGCCCTGGGCGCGGGGCACCTCGGGCGCCCCGCCGGGAAGCGCGATGGGGAGCTGGAGCGTGGCGCTCTGGAGCGTCGCCTGCCCGGTGAGGGCGAGCTGGGGGAGGCGCTCGGCGCGGAGGTTGTCGAGGCGCAGGCGCGCGGCGCGGGCGAGGAGCGCGGGCGTGGCCGCGCGCGGATCCCGGGCCTCGGCCGCCGCGCGGAGCGGGCCGAGCCGGGCACTGTCGGCGGGCGCCTGGGCAGACGCAGCGGACGCGCAGAGTGCAAGCAGGAGAACGAAAAGCCGGTTCATGAGGGCGTCCGGGTTACCCCGGCGGTCTATCCATCTGGTTAAGCGAGGCCTAAAAAAGGGTCACGGGGCGAAGGCGCGCAGCATCAACCCGGCGATCTCGGCGCGCCGCCACGCCGCGAGTTCGGCCTGCCCCTCGGCGTCCAAGCCAAGGACCATTTCGAGCATCGGCGCGGCGGCGACGGGAAAGACGAGCAGCGACATGAAGGTGACGAGGAACGCAGATGCGCGCACCGGCCCCATCCGCCCGGCGGCTGCCTCGGCGTCGAGCTGCGCTTGGAGCGCGCCGAGCACCCCCACGCGCATCCGCTCGATGGGCACGGTCTGTTCGATGAGCGCCCGCAGCCGCTCCGGGTCGGCGCGGAGTTCCGAGAGTACATAGCCGGGCAGGTAAGGCCGGGCTTCGAGCACATCGAGTTCGACGGCCACCGCCCGTTCGAGCTTTTCGCGGAGCGGCAGGTCGGAGGCGAGCGTCTGGAGCAGGCGCGGCAGCAACTCGCCTGCCGCGCGGAGGAAGACGGCGTCGCTGAGGCGTTCTTTGGAACGGAAGTAGTAGTGCAGCAGCGCCTTGTTGACGCCCGCCTCGTCGGCGATCTCCTGCGTGCGCGCCCCCGCCGTGCCGCGCCGCACAAACACGCGGTGCGCCGCCTCCAGAATGCGGGATTCGGTGTCGAGGTCGCGGGCAGGCACAGCGGACAGGGTTTTAACCGTCCGGGTTAACCGATTGGTCAATCTCTGGTTTCAGCCCCTTCCTTCTTTTTTGCGCCGCGTTCCCGGAGGAGCAGCATGGAGATCGAGGCAGCCCTGGACGTAGGGACCGCCTTACCGCCGCAGCACCTCGATGCCGGCCTCGGCGGCCATGATCACCTCGGTGGCGAGGCCGATGAACAGCCCGTGGTCGAGCACGCCGGGCATCGCCTTGAGGACGGCCGCCATGCGCGCCGGGTCGGAGAGGCCGCCGGGAAAGCGGGCGTCGATCACCCAGAGGCCCTGATCGGTCACGACGGGGCCGTCCTTGCCGCTGCCCTCGCGCACGGTGGCGGCGGCGCCCATCGCCGCGAGGCGGCGCAGCACAGGCGCGGCGGCCTGCGGCACGACCTCGATCGGCACCGGCATCTGCGTGCCGAGCCGAGGCACACGCTTCGAGGCGTCCACGAGCACGACGAAGCGGGCCGCTTCGGCGGCCACGATGCGCTCGCGCGTCATGGCGGCGCCGCGCCCCTTGATGAGGTTCAGCGCCGGGTCCACCTCGTCGGCGCCGTCGAGGGCGAGGTCGAGGCGGGGCGTCTCCTCCAGGGTCGTGAGCGGCGAGGCCGAGGCGGCGGGCGAGGCGCTCGGCGGCATACGACGTCGGCACGCCCGTCACGCGCAGGCCCTCGTCGCGCACGCGCACGGCGAGGGCTTCGAGGGCGAGCGGCGGTCGTCGAGCCGGTGCCGTAGCCGAGCGTCATCCCGTCTTCGACGAGCGCGGCAGCGGCCCGCCCGGCCGCGGCTTTGAGGCCTTCGGGGTTCATGGTTCGTCGTTCGTTGTTCATGGTCAGAATATGCTTCTGAAACAGGCCCTCTGACCACGCGCGACGAACGACGAACCATCGACCACTACTCGAACCGGAGCGCCTCGATAGGGTCGAGCTTGGCGGCCTTCCAGGCGGGGTAGACGCCGAAGAACACGCCGAAGAAGCTCACGCCCAAGAACGCCGTGAGCACCCAGCCCCACGGGATCACGACACCCGCCGTGTCGAAAAATAGGCCCAGCAGGTTGGCCACGCCGAGGCCCAGGATCACGCCGATGACGCCGCCCACCTGGCACAGCACGATGGCTTCCACCAGAAACTGGCGCAGCACGTCGCCGCGCGGGGCGCCGAGGGCCTTGCGGATGCCGATCTCGCGCGTGCGCTCGGTCACACTGACCAGCATGATGTTCATGATGCCGATGCCGGCGGCGAGCAGCGTGAGCAGCCCGATGCCCGCGCCGCCGTACTGCACGCCCGAAGCGACGCTGGAGAAGCCCGAGAGCAGGCTCTCGTTGGTCTCCACGGAGAAGTTGTTCTCCTCGCCCGGACGCACCCCCCGGATTACGCGGAGCGCGCCGATCGTCTCGTCCACCGTCGCCTGAATCGTCGTCGCGACTCGTCGCAATCACGTCCACCTGGAGGTCGCGGTCGGGGTGGCCGTAGGTGGCAAACACGTTCGTGAGGGGCACGAGCGCCATCAGGTCGAGGTTCTGCCCGAACGCCTCGCCCTTGCGCTTGAACACGCCGACGATCTGGTAGGTCGCGCCGCTCGCCCGCAATCGTCTTGCCGAGCGGGTCGCGGTCGCCGAAGAGCTTCTCCGCCAGGTCGGCGCCGACGACGGCGACCGGCCGGGCGAGGCGCACGTCGGCATCGGTGAGCATCCGCCCCGCGCGATCTCGAAGCCGTTGGCGCGTCGCCCAGTAGTCGTTGCCGCCGAAGAGGTCGACGTTGGGGTCCGTGGCCACGCCGCCCGCGCGAAAGCGGCCCCGCTCGTTCGTCGACGCCGACACGCCGATGGGGCGCCGGGCGCGCGCTCGGCGAGCAGTTCGGCCTGCGCGTACGTGATGGGCCGCCAGTCGATCTCCTGCCCATCGCCCCGCTGCACGCTCGGGCGCGAGCTGACGGAGAACTTGGTCGAGCCGAACGACTCGCACCGTCCCCGTCACCGCCGACTGGATCACCTGCACCGCCGTCACGGCCACGATGATGGCGAACACGCCGATCACAATACCGAGCAGCGTGAGCGCCGCGCGGAGCTTGCTCGCCCGGAGCGTGTCGAGCGCAGAAGGGCCAGTTCACGGAAGGGCATTGGACATAGTCAATGGTCAACGAGGTCGAGGGGTCAGAGATCGGCCGAGAGCGGACGGGCTCGAGACGAGGCCGATGCTCCCCTGCATCCCATTGACCATTGGCTGTTGACCATTGACCATTCTGGTTCATTCGTACCGGAGCGCGTCGATGGGGCGGGCCCGGGCGGCCTGCCACGCCGGGACGAGGCCGAACGAGGCCCACGCCCACGCAGATCACAAAGGCGAGCGCGACCGTCCCCGGCGAGAGCGTGGCCGTGAACACGGCGTCGATGGCGAGCGCTGACGAGAGAGGCGAGCGCGACGCCGATGACGCCGCCGAGCACGCAGACCGTCATCGGCCTCGATGAGAAACTGGAGCAGGATCGCCCGCCGCGTGCGCGCCGAGGGCCTTGCGGATGCCGATCTCGCGCGTCCGCTCCTTCACGCTCACGAACATGATGTTCATCACGCCGATGCCGCCGACGAGCAGCGAGAGCGCCGTCAGGAACAGGCCGACGCCGTAGGTCGCGACGCGCATCGTGGCGACGAGCGTCGCGGAACTGGTCCTGCCGGTTGATCGCGAAGTCGTCGTCGGCGAGCGCGTCGAGGCCGCGCCAGACGCGCGTGAGGCGCGTGGATCTCCTCCTCGGCGCGGTCCAGCGGCACGCCCGGCCGCGCGCGCACCTTGACCGTCACGCCGCGCGCGGCGTCGAACAGCCGCCGGAAGGTCCGCAGCGGGATCGACGGCGTCGTTGTCGGCCGAGGCCATGCCGAGGAACGAGCCCCGCTTGACGGTCACCCCGACGACCTCGAAGCGCTGCCCGCCGATGCGGACCGCCTTGCCGACCGGGTCCTCGGCCGGGAACAGCGCCTCGACGACGTCGGCCCCGAGCACGACGACGGCCGCCCGGCCGTCGGTCTCGGCCTCGGAGAAGAAGCGCCCGGCGGTCACGTCGACCCGCCGGCGTCGGCGATAGGCGGCGCGTCGAGCCGCGCACGCCGACGCCGCTCGAGCGCTCGTCTCGCGGCCTGCGCGCGACCGCCACTCCGCCCGCGCCACCGGCGCCGGCCGCCACGACGTAGCGCCGTCTGCGTGCGATGCGCTCGGCGATGCGGTACGGCGTCCTCGCGTGATGGTCGGGGCGGTTGCGCATCTTCCACCACTCGGAGAACGGCGAACCAGCCGGCGTCTTCTGGACAAACAGCGCGTCGTCCCCGATGATGGCCATCGAGCGGTCGAACGCGCCCTCGATGCCGTTGATGGCCGTGAACATGCGACGTCACCGACACGATGCCGATCACGATGCCGAGCGTGGTGAGCAGCGCGCGGAGCTTGTTCTGGGCCACCGAGCCGAAGGCCGAGGAGAGGCCTTCGCGGAGTTCGTAGAGGAGGGCGCGCACGGAGGGGCGAGTGGTGACGACGGCGTTACGGCGCCCGGCGGGCCGGGTTGCGGTGCCGCCGATTCGCCGCCCGCCGCCGCTCGCCGGTGCCCGCGCGGTCCGGCGCCGCGAAACCCGATCACGGCTTTCCGATTCCCCTGTCGTTCTGCTCCTACCGCCCCTATGGCCTCCGTCGTCCGCGAGTTCTGGGCCTTTCTGCGCACGCGCAAGAAGTTCTGGCTCGCCCCTATCCTGATCGTGCTGCTGCTGCTGAGCGTGCTCATCGTGGCCACCGCCGGCAGCGCGCTCGCCCCGTTCATCTACGCCCTCTTCTGACCATGCTGACCCTCTCGCCTGCCGATTACGTGGCCCAGGGCACCCACGGCGCCCCCGTGCTCGACGTCCGCACCCCCGACGAGTTCGCCACCGGCCACCTCGACGGCGCCGTCAACGTGGACGTGATGGCGCCCGACTTTCCGGACCGCATCGCCGCGATGGGCCTGCCGGCCGACGCGCCGGTCTACCTCTACTGCCGCTCCGGGCAGCGCTCGGGCCGCGCCATGCAGCTGCTCCACGAGATGGGCCACACGGGCGCCACCAACGTGGGCGGCTTCGAAGGCCTGCGCGCCGCCGGAGCCCCCGTGGCCCGCTGATGCCGGGCGCCGAGACGCTCCAGACGCTGCAAGGAGGGACCGCCGTGGCCGTGCTCGCGCTCCTGCTCGCGTGGGAGTCGTGGCAGCCGTTTTTGGGGTTCTTCCGGGGCCGCACGCCCGAGCGGGCGCGGCACGCTGGACGCAACCTCGGGCTCGGCGCACTCAACGCCGGGCTCGTCGCGCTCGTGTTTGCGGGCCTCTGGGCCGCGGTGGCGGCCTGGGCGGATGCGCACCGCGTGGGCCTGCTGCACGCCCTGCAGGACCGGGCCGGGCTGCCCGCGTGGGGCCATGCGCTCGGGGCTGTGCTCCTCTTCGACGCGTGGACGTACTGGTGGCACCGCTTCAACCACCGCGTGCCGTTCCTGTGGCGCTTCCACCGCGTCCACCACGCCGACACGCACATGGACGTGACGACGGCGAGCCGCTTCCATGTGGGCGAGTTGGCGCTTTCGTCGCTCCTGCGCGCTGCCGCTCATCGCCCTCTTCGGCGCGCACCTGTGGGAGCTGGTCGCCTACGAAACGGCGATGTTCGCTGTCGTGCAGTTCCACCACGCCAATGTGGGCCTCCCGGCCGCCCTCGACCGCGCCCTCCGCGCCCTCATCGTCACGCCGGCGATGCACAAGGTGCACCACTCGCAGGAGCGCGCGGAGACGGACTCGAACTACAGCGCGCTCTTCTCGTGGTGGGACCGCGTGTTCCGCAGCTTCCGCCTCCGCACCGACCCGCACGCCGTCCAGTTCGGCCTCGACACGACGCCCGACCAGAGGCTCGGCGGCCTGCTCCTGATGCCGTTCGAGCCGCCGCCGCCCGGCAAGCCCCGTCCACACGACCCTGCCCCACAGGACCCTCACGGCCGTGGCGCGGCCGGGGCGTAATGCCCGGTTGCGCGCCTCGGTTCAACGGCCACGCCAGGGCCTCCGGCCTCCTCTGCTTGCTAACGCCCGCACCATGCGTGCAGGCACCCTGAGGCCCCGCTCCGGCGTGCCGCGCGCCCTCAGATGGAGCCCTACCTTACAGGCCGAAGCCGACCTGATCCTGTGGCCGTTGTTTGCCTGAGGCCGTGCCTGTGCGCGCACGCGGCGCGCTTGCTGCTGCTGAGCCTGACCGCCTTGCTGGCAGGGTCCGGTGCGCTTCAGGCACAGCCGGGCTTTGTGCGGTATGGATCGGCGAACGGCATGCCTGCACGCGCCACCCTCGCGCTCGCCCAGGACCGCCGGGGCTTTCTCTGGATCGGCTCGGAATTCGCCCTCACCCGCTTCGACGGCGTCCACGCCCGCACCTTCCACCCCGACCCGGGCCATGCCGGGGCCCTCGGCGGCCCCATCGCGCTCGCCCTCGCCCCGGACCCGTCCGGCGAGGGGGTCGTCGTCTGGACGATCCCCGGCGGACTCCAGCGCTACGTCCCGGCGCGGGATCGATTCGAGCCCATCGAGACGCGGCCCGCGGCCATTCCGGGGCAGACCTACGTGTTCCGGATCGCCCTGGGCCCCAACCGGACGCTCTGGCTGGCGACCGGCGATGGCGCGGTGGTGGTCGAGCCGGGGCGCGCGCCCCGCCGCGTCACGGGCCCTGCCGGAGAAGCGCTGGAGGTGGAAGGCCTCGCCGTCGAACCGAGCGGCCGGGCCTGGCTGGCGGCCACCGAAGGCCTCTTCCGGGTCGAGCCCGGCGCCGCGCGTGCGCAGCCCGTTTCGTTTCCCGCGAGCGCCGGGCCGCCCTCGGCGGTGATCGTCGGCGCGGCGGGCAGGATCATCGTCGGCACCGACCGCGGGCTCTTCGAATCCACCCGTCGCACGCGGCAGGAACCGCCCCGGTGGCGCCGCATCGCCTCGACGGCCCTCGTCAACGCCCTCGCCTTCGACCCCGCAGGCACGCTCTGGGCGGCCACGGCCAGTGGCCTGGTGCACGTGGCGCACGGGCAGAGCGAAGTGTTTGGCGCCGGACCGTCGCCTGAGGGACTGCCCGCCCCGCGGGTGCGCGATGTGCTGGTTGACCGCAGCGGCACCCTCTGGGCGACCAACCAGGGGGTTGTGGCGCGCCCCACGCGTGCGTCTCCATTTACGGACGCCCTGGCCCCGTTTGCCCACGCCCCCGGCAGCACCGGCGTGCTCGGCGGCGGCGTCGATCCCGACGGGACCCTCTGGGTGGCGACGATGACCCAGGGACTCCTTCGATGCCGGAACGCGGCGTGCGTCCAGGTTCCGGGCCTGCCGAGCGGCTCCTGGTTCAATACCCTCGCCACCGGCGCCGATGGCGTCCGGTACGTGGCCGCCTACGACCGCGGCCTGTGGTGCCTCGACGCCCGCGGCGTCCGCGCCTGCCCCGACCTGCCCGAGGGCCTCCGCAACCCCCGGGGGCTCGCCCGGGGCGCAGGCGGGCGGCTCTGGCTCTCCACCGCCGACCGGGCCACTTTCGTGCGCGACCTGCGCAACCCCGGGGGCGAATGGAAGGCGCTGCCGCTAGCCAAGCGCCCGGGGGCGCCTGATGCGCTCCCGCCCTCTCCGCTGCCGATAGCGCCCATCGGCGCGGGGCCGCACGCGTGGATTGGCACCATGGGCGGCGGGCTCTACCTCGCCAGCGACACGGGCGCGCGTCCGAGCGTGCGGCACGTGCCGCTCACCCCCGACGATGCGGCCATCCGGCTACGCATCCCCTCGCTGGCCCTACGCGGAGACACCCTCTATGCCGCCACGCTCGGCTATGGCGTCGCCCGCGTGATCGGCACAGGTCCCCGCGCGGCGGTTCACTGGATTCGATCCGCCGAAGGCCTGCCCTCCGAGGTGGTGCCGGCCCTCGCGGTGGACGCCGACGGCCACGTCTGGGCGATGACGGACGCCGGGGTGGCCCGCTTGCATCCGGACGGCCACGCGAGCAGCTTTGGCCCGTCCGAGGGCTGGCCCGACGTCGAGCTCTGCTGGCATGCGTCGTTTGCCGGGCCCGACGGCCGCCTGTTCGTGGGCACCACGCAGGGGCTCGTAGTCTTCCATCCGCGCGAACTCGCTGCGGCGGCAGCGCCTCCCCGCCCGATCCTGACGGGGCTGCGCGTGCTCGGCCAGTTCCACGCCGACCACGCCGCGGCGGCGTCCCCGCTCCGCCTGCGGCACGACCAGAATGTGCTCTCGGTCGACCTCGCCACCGGCGTGCCCGGCCCCTCTCGCCCCTGGACCTATGCCTACCGACTCGTCCGCGCGGGACAGTCTGCGGCGTGGCAGTCGCTGGGCACGCGCGCGACGCTCGATCTGGCAGGCATCGCCCCGGGGCGCTACCACCTGGACGTCCGTACCGACCTCTCGGGGCAGGTCAGTCCCGCCGCGTCGATGGCGTTCGTAGTAGCTCCCCCGTGGTGGGCGACACTCTGGTTTCGCAGCCTGCTGGCCCTGGCCCTGGCGGGCCTCCTGATCGCCGCCTACCGCGCCCGCATCGCGCACCTGCTGGCGCTTGAGCGGACGCGCCGCCGCATCGCCGACGACCTGCACGACGATCTGGGCTCCAAGCTCGCCGCGCTGGCCCTGCAACTGGACGTGGCCGAACTGCTGGCCCCCCCGCAGGCAGCCGCGAACGGGCTGCCCAGTCACGCCGCATCGGCGCGAGCCCTGGTAGGCGACCTGAGCGACGTCGTCTGGCTCATCGATGCGCATGCCGATCGCCTCGAAGACCTGGCCGACAAATTCGAACGGGTGGCCTACAGCATGCTCCCCCCCTACAGCTACCGGGTTCATGTGGGCGCGCTTCCTGCGCGCACGATCCCGGCGGAAACCCGCCGGCACCTGCTCCAGGCCATGCGCGAGATGCTCCACAACGCCGTTCGCCACGGCGTGCCCCCGTATGCCCTCACCGTGACGACGGCCGGGGAGATGTCTGTGCTCACGATCACGCTGGCCCACCCGCGCAAGGACGTGAACACCGCCCCGGTGCCCTCGGGCGGCCGGGGCCTGAGCACGCTCCGCCGCCGCGCGTCTGCCCTCGGCGGCGCCTTCTCGCTGGTGCTCACGCAGGAGGAGGCGCAGGCCACCTTTGCGGTGCCCTTGAAGCCCCGGCCGCGCTGGCGCCCCATGTGGTTCTCGCTGCGAAAGCGCACGTCGAATCACGAAGGCTGACAGGAGCGCCATGACCGCTCGTGCCCAGGCCCTCCTCGGCCCCTCCGACGTGCGGATCACCGGCCAGATCTACACCGACGTATTCCGCTCGTCCCTCGCCACCGAGATGAACCGCGCCTTTTCCCAGTACGAGGCGCCGTAAACCCCCGCAATGCGCGCCCTATGTTGACCACGTGTTGACCAGCGCCTTTTCGCCCGCAATCCGCTTTCGCCCTAAACCCAATAAAAAACGCCCCTTGCGGGCAGATTCGCAAGGGGCGTTGTCTGCTCCCGGGTAGGATGCGCGGCACCCAAGCAAACGCACTGGAAATGGCTTTTCAGCAGATCGGGATGTCCAGACTTATCCAGACTTGAGCGTGATTTTGTAGGGCATTTGTAGGGCAGAGGAGGCGAAAGCTAATCTGGGCAGGCGCCGGCGTGTGCAGGTGTGCGTGAGGGTCCGCCACAGCCTCCCCCGCCCGGGCACCCCCACCCCCGCCCGCCCCCGCTGGTCGGCCGGCCGGCACCCCCGCCCCGCCGCGCCGTCGGCCTCGCCCCCGCTCTCGGGGACGGGGCAACGAGCGCCCGGCCCTCCGGCCCCGGCGCACGAACCCCAGCGGTCGCGGCGACGCCGCGCACATTGACGTTTCCCTGACGGGCCGCGTGCGCGGGCGCCGACGCGGCGCAGGGCGCTGCGCGCGGCAGCGTCGCTTCGCGTGGGTCGGTCAGGCCGCTGCGCTCACGTCGGCAGGATCGCACGCCACCCCACGCCCGACAAGGCACGCTCCTAAAGTCGCTCTACGGCCTTGCGTTCGCGGGGCCCCGGCGTGCGCCCGTGCCTCTGTTCGCTCCGCGCCCCTCCCTCCCCCGCCGGTTGTGTGTGGGGGCCCGGCGTGGCCTCCGTCAGCTTCGCCCGTCCTGCTCATGCCCATGCTGCCCGCTCCCCGTTCCCGCCTCATCGCGCCCGTGCCCGGCGGCACCTCCGTCGTGCTGGCCGCTGTCCGCGCCGCCCGTGGCCGGGGCCGCTTCGTCGTCACGCTGGCCATCGCGCCCGCGCACCGCCCCTTCTGGGGCCGCGCCGCCGGGGCCGGGGGCGCGCTACATCGCGGCGCCCTCGCGTGCCCAGGCACGCGGGCACGCGCTCAGCCTTGCCGCCGCCCTCGCCGCACGCCTCGCCTAGCCATGCCCCGCCATCCAGACCTCAGCCCCGAGGCGCTGCCCGCGCCCGTGCTCGCGCAGCTCGTCGCCGCGCGCACGCTCGGCTTCTCCGGCGCCCGTAATCCGCAGCCCCGCGCCCTGGCCCGTCTCCGCTCGGCCCTCGCCTTCGCGCCGGGCCGCACGGTGCTGGTGGGCTGCGCCTCGGGCATCGATGCCGCCGTGCGGCGGGCCTGCCCGTTCGCACTCGTCTACCGCGCGGGCTCGGGGGCGCCGTACCTGCTCGCGCGCCGCTCGGCGCTGCTCGTGCATCAGCTGCACACGCTCGGGGGCGTGCTGGTGGCCTTCCCCTCGGGGCCCTGCCCGTCCGCGCTCGCGCCGTCGCCGTCGTGGGGGGCGTGCTTCGCGGGGTACGGCTCGGGCACATGGGCCACGGTGGCGCTGGCCAGTGGGCTCGGGTGCGGGGTGCTCGTGTGGCTGCCGCCCGCGTGCGGGGCGCCGGCGTGGCTCGCGCCGCTCGGGGGCGGCTGGTTCGGGCCTGCGTCGCCCGCGCAACTCAGCCTTCTTTAACGCGGGCTCGCCGCTCGTTCTTCACACGTCCATTTGCATCCTTTTGTCGTGCTTTTGTGCGTTTTGTGTCATGTAGTTCAGGTTCGCATTCTATCACCCCTTCCAGTCATGCCCACCACCACGCTTCACCTCCCGCACCGCGTCACGCTCGTCACCGGCCCGCGCGGCTTCACCGTCCGCCTGCGCCCCTCGGCGCGCGGCCTCTGGTCGCTCCAGTCGCCCCACCTGCTCCAGCGCGCCCCCTGCACCTGCTTCGCCGTGCGCGGCTCCGCCCGCCACGCCGTCGCCGTCGCGCAGCGCTACGCCCGCCGCTTCTGCTAGCCCAATCACACAGCCCCGGCGCCCGTGAGGGCCGGGGGGCATCCCGCGCTGCCATGTTCTCCGTCTGCTTCCTCACCACCGAAGCCTTCGCCACGCTCCGTGCGGCAGGCGATGTCTACGGCGGTCGTCAAGGCTTTCACGTCCGCGAAGCGTCGTCCCCCTTTGAAGCCGCACGCGCCGCCGTCGAAAACGTGCGCGGCGTGCTCGGCCTGCTCATCAACGCGCCGTGGGTTTTCAGTCCCTCCTCGTTCTATGAAATGCAGGATGCGGACGGCTGGCCCTGTGTCGTCGAGGTCTTCGAGGTCTGAACCACCCCCACCGCCATGCAACCCGCCCCCTCCACCCCCTACCGCCGCACCGCCGAGGCGTGGACGCGCCACGCGATCCGCGCCGGTGCCCGCTTCGCCGTCGCCACGAAGGCCGCGCAGTCCGCCGCCTTCAGCGCCACCATCGGCGCCCGTGGCTTCGCCCTCCCGACCAAGCTCGTCGGCGTGAAGGCCCACCGCGCCGCCGTCGCCGCCCTCGCGCCGCTCGTGCCCCTGCGCCTGTCCGTCGTCCGCACCGGCGAAGGCCCCGGCACGCCCCGCGTCGTCGCCTCGCTGCCCGGCATCGGCCTCGTGGGCGAGATCCAGCCCAAGCACCTCCCCTGGCTCCTGCCGCTCGTCGCCGCACGGCCTCACCTGCCACGTCCTCGCCGTCACCGGCGGCACCGAGGCGCAGCCCACGCACGGCGTCAACGTCGTGCTCGGGGGCATCGCCGCCGCCCTCGACGCGCTCCCCGCGAACGTGCCGCCACCACGCGCCCGGCGCGCCCCCGCGCCCGCTCCGTCGTGGCCGAACCCCGCGCCGCCTACACCATCGCCCGCGCCTGACCGCCGCCGCCATGCACCCCTACGAGCACCACCCCGACGCGTACGCCGAGCGCGCCACGCCCCTCTGCCACGCCTGCGGGGCCTTCGCCCTCGATGCCGTCGAGCGCTACGACCCCCGCGCCGACGTCTACCACCTCGTTTGCGCCGGCTGCGACGAGGAGCAGCACGCCGAAACGAGCTGCTGGAATTGCGCGCTCGCCGCCGCCCCCGGCGCTCCGCTGCTGTCGCTGTGGGTCGGGGGCGAGTACCCCGAAGGCGCCGTGATGCTCTGCCCCGTATGCGTGGACGAGGCGTGCAGCCACGAGGACGGCCCGCGCGGCTGGTACCTCGACGCGAAGGCGACCGCGACCCCTACGGCTGGGCCCCGACCACCGCCCGCTCTAGCCCACGCCGCGCGCTACGCTCCGCCCGCCGGTTGCTCCGCCGGCTACGCAACTGGCGGGCTGCGCTCCGCACCGGCCCACCGCACACCCGCCGCACCCCATGTTCGAGATTTCCCTCGCCTGGGCCCACCCGCACCGCGAGCCACCGCCGGGGCAGCCGCGCGTGCTCCTCGCCGCCGCGCCGAGCACTCGCACCCGATCCCCGAGGAGATCGAGGAGCTTTGGGCCGAGCTGCACTTCCCCGCGAAGGGCTACGCCGTCCACGTCCGCCACGTCCCGAACCACGACCGCCCGCCGGTGCGCTGGCCCGCTCGAAACGAAGCAGCGCGTCCGCCGCGCCCGCCTCTGGCGCCGCCTCCTGCAGCGCGCCCCGCTCATGGCCCCCGAAGAGTTCGCCCGCATCG
>CAVUFJ010000011.1:0-162930 GCA_963740755.1 Rhodothermales bacterium | reverse complement strand
TGAGGATCGCGGGGATCGTTTCACTTTGACGGGCTCGTGGCTTCTGCTGGACCCAGACCCGCTTGCCCTGCTTGATCCACCTCGGCTCCTTCGATCCATCGTAGCGGCCATCGAGCACCGCCCGCGTCGGCGTGAGCGGCTCCACCTCCTCCCAGCGCCGCTGCGGCGTCTTGCCGCCGATGCCCCCGTGCGGACGGACTCTCGTTGTAGAAGCGCTGCCACGCCTTGAGCCTTTGCTCCAACTGCTCCCGCTCTCTGGCCACACGCGCTTTCCCCTTGCCCTCTATCTCAAGGGCATAGAACTCCACCAGATCGGTCTGCTGGGACCGCTCAACCTTGCCGTTGAGGTGCGGTGAGCGGGCCTTGTTGGGCCGCAGCTTCACCCGGTGACGACGCAGCGTCTCGATGATACCATCGATGGTTCATCGAACTGCTCGGCGATGAACTCGCTGCCCCGGTCCGACTGGATGCGCTCGATGGGGAAAGGCATCTCCGGCAACACCTGTGTTTCGAAGAAGTGCGCTGCCGAGGCTGCTTTGCGGTTGGATAGAGGCCCAGCACCCGCAATCGCGTGCAATCATCAATAGCGGTGAACTGGTAGAGCCCGCCCGCCACCTTCATTGAGTCGATCTGCACCCGGTCTCCCGCGTGGGGGCGGTTGTAGCGTTTGAAGCGGCGCTCACGCTTGGGACGGCGCAGCGGAGGCACCGCCGCCCGCGAGAGGGCCTTGTGCAGCGTAGAGGTCGAGAGCCGTATCCCGCCTTCGCGCAAGAGCTCCGCCTGCAGGCGCTTCGAGCCGAGGTTGCGCGTGCGGCGCATCGTGAGCACACGCTCGACAAGCTCGGGCGTCAGCTTGGTCGGGGCGAGGCGGTGGGGGGTGCGGTCGCGCGATTGAAGGCCTGGCAGGCCGTCGGCATCGAAGCGTCGTACCCACTTGCGCAGCGTCGGGCGAGAGATGCCACAACGGCGGCAGGTGAGGCCGGCATTGCGTGTTTCGTGGTAGGTGCGCACCCAGGTCAGGCGTGCGAGCAGCGTGTGCGGCGAGTCGGTCATGGAGGCAGCATGAGAGCGTTACCTCAAGCTACCCTGTGAAACGATCTCCCGATCCCGACATAAAGTGTCACCCACGTGACCGGCTCTACAGAAGCGGAAGAGCCCGGCGAAAGGTGGGCGCAAAGCATGACCCGCGCAAGGCTCGGCCAGGAGGAACGACGGAAGCTTTTCAGCCCTCGGGCGCCCGGCGCGCGGCCTCGTACAGGTACAGCGCCGCCACCGCGAGCGCGTGGGTGAAGCCGCCGGCGAGCACGAGCGCGGGCACGTCGGCCATCGGCACGAGCACGACCTCGATGTCCTCGGTGCGGATCGAGCTGCTGCGCCGGGCCGGGCCGCACGCCGTGGGCCGCGCAGGTGTGGATGCGGTTGCTGAGGATGGCCGGGTTGGAATCGATGGCGCCGAGGTAGGTCACGCGCTCGGCCACAAAGCCGGTTTCCTCCACCAGTTCGCGCGCGGCGGCCGCCTCGGGCGTCTCGCCGGGGTCGATGATGCCGCCGGGGATTTCGAGCGTCACGCGCGCGACGCCGTGGCGGTACTGCCGCACGCACACGAGTTCCTGCGCCTCCGTCACGGCGATGACGTTGCACCAGTCGCCCGCCTCGATGACGTAGAAATCGTGCTCGTCGCCGGTGTGCGGGGCGCGGGTGCGCACCTCCTGCACGGTGAACACGCGGGCCTTGGCGATCTCGCGGCGGCGCAGGGCCTCCCAGGGACGGGGCATGAGGGGATGGGGGAGGAGCGGGGCGGTCAGGCGGCGGCGGTGGCGTGGGCGGCGGCGCGGCGGGCCTGGGCGAGGTGGCGCGCGTGGTGACGCAGCGTGCCTTCCATCCACGCGGAGGCGCGCAGGTACAGCCCCGGCAGCGCCGGCGAGGGGGCCCGCATCCGGCCCAGGTTGTACGGCGCGGCAGCCTCGACAAACGCGGACAGGCGGGCCATCAGCGCCTCGAAGCGGGCGAGCGTGGCGCCGGGCGGGTAGTGGGCGCCGGGGCGGTACGACGGCGGCGCGGGGAGCCGGCGCCCGCCCGGCGTCACCGCGTCGATCATGAGCTGCCCGACCCACCCGAAGGCGTAGGGCGGCGTGCCCGTGCGGCCCGCCTTCTGCGCCCGCGCCAGGGACGCCTCCAGCCCGCGCACGAGCGGCTCGCCCGCCTCCAGCAGGTGCCCGAAGCACTGCCCGACCGACCACCCGCCGCCGGGCCCGGGGGCGTTGAAGGCGGCGTCGGAGAGCGGTGCCGCGAGGGCGCGGGCCTCGTCGGCCTGCGCGGCGCAGCGGTCGTGCCAGTCTTGAAGTTGGGGCGGCATGGGGAAGAGCGAAGGGGAAGGACCGGCGGGGAGCGTTCGGGGGCGGCGGGCGCGGACGGGCCGCTGAACCCCCTCCGGCGCTGCGCGCCACCTCCCCGAGGGGAGGAGGGGGTCAGGAGCGCCAGGTGAGGACGCCGTCGGTGAGGAGGGCGGCGAGGAGGTCGGGGGCGTCGGGCGTGGCGAGGTGGGGGATGAGCGCGCGGGCGGGGAGGACGGGCGCGTCGGTGAGGAGCGGGGCGAGCGGGGCCAGCGCCGGCTCCAGGGTGTAGGCGACCCCGCCCGCGTAGAGCGTCGCGCCGCCGTCGGCTTCGGACACGTAGAGCAGCCGGGCGCCCGGGGCATGGGCGAGGGCCTCGCCCCGTTGCAGGCGTTCGGCCACGGCTTCGGGCGTGACGGCGTCCGGGGCGGGGTCTTCCGCTGCCTCGTCGTCCCAGGCGTCCTCAGAGGCGTCCCGGCGGGCGTCGGTGAGGTGGGCGCCGGCCCACGCGCGGAAGGCGGCGCGGTCCGTCCACGGCGGCCCGAAGCACGGCGTGGAGGCGGTCGAGGGCGGCTTCGGAGAGTTCGCCGGGGTGCGCGGGCGGCGCGAGGCCGGGGTCGGTGTAGAAGGCGTCCTCGGGCGTCGTGAGGAGCACGTGTTCGAGGAAGCCGCCGAGGACGTCGCGGTGCGAGGGGGCGCGGAACCCCACCGAGAGCGTCAGGCAGGCCGTTTCGGCCACGCCCTCGTGCGCAAAGCGCGGCGGCAGGTAGAGCAGGTCGCCGGGCGCGACGACGAACTCCTCGGCCGCCTCCCAGTCGGCCAGCATGGACACGTCGCGGTCGTCGTAGATCGACCTCCTCGTCGGCCGTGAGCGGTCGCCCGCCGATGCGCCAGCGCCGCCGTCCGGCGCCCTGGATCAGGAAGACGTCGTAGTTGTCGACGTGCGCGCCCACGCCGCCGCCGGGCGGGGCGTAGGAGACCATGAGGTCGTCGAGGCGCCAGCGGGGCACGAAGGCGAACGTCTCCAGCAGATCGCGGGCGGCGGGCACGAAGCGGTCCACCTCCTGCACGAGGAGCGACCAGCGCGCCTCCGGCAGCCGCCGCCAGGTGCTCCGGCGGAACGGCCCGTGGCGCAGCTCCCACGGGTAGTCGCCGCCGTCTTCGAGCACGAGGCGGCTCACGGCGTCGGGGCGTTCGGCGAGGGCCTGCAGGCCCTCCGGCGTGATCACATCGGCGGCCTCGGGCACGGCGCCGGGCACGAAGAGGGGCTTCTGCTGCCAGTAGTCGGCGAGAAACTGGCGGGGCGTGAGGCCGCCGAGGGCGCGCAGCGGAACGTCGGGGTCGGGCATCGTCAGGGAGCAGGCGGGGTGAAGTGCTCGGCCATCGCGGCGTTGAAGGCGGCGGTCCCTCCGCGCGGGACGGTGAGCGTCTGCCAGGCGTCGCCGGCCCAGTGCTTGGCGAGCAGCACGATCTGCCCGGCGTGGTAGCTCTGGTGGGCGAAGGCGCGCAGCAGCGCATCAAGCAGCGTGTGGGGCTCGCGGCGGATCGTGACCGTCCGCCCGAGGTCGGCGTCGGTGAGGGGGGCGAGGGCGGTTTCGAGGGCGTGCCAGCCGGTCGCCCAGAGGGCCATCGCCTCGGCGCGGGTGCGGCCGTCCTCGAACTCGGTGTCGCGGTGTCGGTCGGGCTTCTCGCCGTCGCTCGTGAGGACGTCGGTGAAGCGGCTCTTCAGGTTGCCGCCGACGTGCTGCGCGAGGTGGAGGAGGCTGTTTTCCTCCGGCCCGAGTGGGCGCGCAAAGGCGGCATCGTCCGTCACCTGGGCGAAGGCGGCCTCAGCGTCGCGGCGGAGCGCGGCGAAGCGGGCGCGCAGGAGTGGCAGGAGTTCGGGCGGCTCAAGCATCGAGGTCGTGGGCAAGTTCGCGCAGGAGGGCGTCGGATTCGGCGTCGGAGAGCGCGGCGGCATCCACCTCGCGGGGCTGCGGCACGGGCGCGGGCGGCGCGGGCACGCGCGGGCGCAGGGCGGCCAGCACGGCCCCCGAAACGGCGGCGCCGACGGCCCCGAGGACGAGCGCGCGGGAAAGGCGGGACATGGGCGGTGAGGGGTCGTAGGTCGTTCGCCAGGGTCGCAGCAGCCGGGCATTCAAAGGGGTCGGTCTGGCGCGAGCGGGTGGGTTCGGGGTAGACCTCAAAGGTCTCGGAGACCTTTGAGGTCTCGTTCGGTGCGCCGGGGGCCTCGGACGACAGCGAACGCACCCGAGAGGCGGCCCCTCAAGCCAGGCCTGGTAGGGCATCCGGAGCTTCGGGGCGTGGGACCTCGGAAAAGGCCGAATGGCTCCGCCTCCTCGGCGATTCCCCGTTCCGCCTTACGTCAGGAACGGGTTTGTGCGCCGCTCCTCGCCCACCGTGGTGGCTGGGCCGTGGCCGGGGAGGACGCGCGTTTCGTCCGGAAGGGTGAACAGGCCCGTCTCGATGCTGCGCAGGAGCGTGGGCAGGTCGCCGCCGGGCAGGTCGGTGCGGCCGATGGAGCCCCGGAACAGCACATCGCCCGCCACCACGAGCCCGTCGGCGGCGCTGTAGAAGGCGAGCGAGCCGGGGCTGTGGCCGGGCAGGTGGAGCACGTCGAGCGTGGCGCTGCCGAACGCGACAGTGTCGCCCGCGTCGAGGAAAGCCGTGGGCTCGGGGGGCGCTGCGGGCACGGGGGCGCCGAACATCTGGGCCTGCTGCGCAGCGGCGCGCAAAAAGCCGAGTTCGCTCCGGTGGACCGCCCATCCCACCCCGAAGGCGTCGGCGAGGGCCGCGCAGCCGTAGATGTGGTCGAGGTGGGCGTGCGTGAGGAGCAGGTGCTTCACCGTGAGGCCTTCGGCGCGCACGGCGTCCACCACGGCGGCGTGCTCGGCGGGCGTATGCGAGGCCGCGTCCACCACCACCGCCTCGCCCTCGGAGGCGAGCACGTAGAGGTTGGTGGCGAACGGGTTGAACGTGAAGACTACGGGCGACATGGGACGGACGATGGGCGACGTGCGATGTGCGAGGGACGACGTGCGATGTAGGACGGGCGAGGGGCGATGAGCGACGGCGACGGGCGAGGTGGAGCGCAGCGCCGCCCCGGATGTTAACGACAGAGGCGGTAGGGGCGAAGCCCCCGGTGTGATGGCACCTGCTATGCCGTTGCCACACATCCTGGCAGACGGCACCGGCCGTGGCCTCACACCAGGGGCTTCGCCCGTACAGCGTTCAGGGTTGGCGACCCCTTCGCCCGCAGCGTTCGGGTTCAGCAACGGCGCCCGTCACATCACCGCACCTTTGTGACGGTGCGGGTAATCATTTCGGCGCCGAGGCGGAGGCGGAGCACGTAGAGGCCGGCGGGCAGGTCGCCCGTGGCGAGCGTGACGGGGTAGGTGCCGGGCTCCTGCATCGCCCGGCCCACGAACGTCCGCACGCGGCGCCCGAGCACGTCGAAGAGGGCCGCCTCCACGACGGCGGCGGCGGGTAGCGTGTAGGCGAACGAGAGCTGCGCGCCGAAGGGGTTCGGGAAAGGGGCGGACAGGCCGAGGGTGCGGGGCGTTTCCAGGGCTGCAGCAGGTGTCGCGGCCTCGGTGCTCACGTCGAGGACCGTCCACGTCTGCCCGAGGCTGAGGCCCTGCGCGTGCCCGAGGTCGAAGCGGATACGCACCTGCTGACCGGCGTAGGCGCGCAGGTCGAACCGAGTTGTGAGGGTGTCGCCGGGGCTGGTGCCGGCAAAGCCGGGCTCGCCCGCGAGGGGATGGCCGCCCGGCAGCGCGGCGACCGGGTAGGCGCCGGGGAGCACGGCCCAGGTGTGGCCGTCGTCCGCGCTCACCTTCACGTTGCCGGCGGGGCCTGTGGCGCTGGGCGTGCCGAGGCGGTAGCGGTGGCGCACGACGAGCGTGAGCGCGTCGGCGTTGGCGGGCAGATCGAGCGGGGCGAGCACGAGCGGAGAGACCGTGCGGGTGATCGCGGGCTCGGTGTTGGAAGGGCGGTAGGCGCTGAAACCGGCGCCGAGGGGGTGCCAGAGGCCGGCGGGCGTGGCCCCGGCGAGCACGCGGGTACGCGCGAGCGTCCGCACGGCGCGCTCGGCGGCGGTGCAGTTCGACGCGGGCGCCCGCCGGCCGGGGTGAGGCGGAAGCGCGTCCGCACGGCGTCGCCGGCCTGCGTCGGGAGGGCGAGCGGGGGCGCCTCGAAGACCGTCAGGCTGTCCGGGCGCTGGCGGAGGCGGACGGAATCGCTCTTCACGACCGATCCGCCGCGCACCACGTCGACGAGCGCCACCACGCGCACGAGGTCCGGCGTGTCCACGCGCACATGGAGGGGCACGGCGGCGCCCGCCGCGAGCGTCCCGGCGGGCACGGCGGCCACGGTCGTCGGCGCGCGGCCCGGCGCCGGGGCGGGCGGTCGTGACGGCGATGCTGTCGAGGGCGAGGCCGGCGTAGCCGTAGGTGGTGGTGTAGGTGTTGCCGGCGTCCGTCCCGAACGCAAAGCGCACGCGCACGGCGGGGCCCTGGGGCAGCCGGGCGAGGGCGCGCTGCCAGCCGTACGAATCCCCCGGCAGCACGGGCTGCCCGGCGAGGCCGCCCCCGAAGCGCGCATCGACGGTGTCGGGGTAGCCGCCCTCGATGGCCAGGGGCTCCCAGAGGCCCGGCGCGGTGGACACCTCCACGCGCCCGCCGTCGCACACGGTGCGGCACTGCCCGCCGCGCTCCACATCGGTCCAGTACCAGAACGAGAGCGTGGCCGGGGTCTGGCTGAGGTCGAGCGGGCGGAGTTCGAGCGTCGCCGTGCCGACGGCGGCGGGGTACGGCCCCGTCCGGCCCGTGCTGAACACGCTTGGCGCCGTACGTGGCACGCGGAGGCCGTAGACCGGCGGCCCCTGCGTCCACGCGCCGGTAAGCGTCACGCCCGCCTCGGCATCCCCCGAGAAATAGGCGATCATGCCGCGTGTCTACGAGCGGCACGCTGTAGCGCGGCGTGGCAGCCGTGTTGGCCGCTGCCGCCCGGTCGCGCGCGACGATCCGGTAGACGAGCGTGTCGCCGAAGCTGACCGCCGGGAACGTGGCCGGACGCCCGCGCCAGACGCCGTCGGCCTCCAGGACGAGCGCGACCGTGCCGCGCCCCGCGCTCGGCGCCGCTGCGGCGGATCGCGTACTCCACCGTCACGCTCGCCACGCCGAGCGCGTCGGTGGCCGTCACGGCGAACAGCGGCGGGAGCGCCTGCAGCGCGAGCGTGGCAAAGGGCGCGTGGGCCAGCGTGGGCGGGGTGGTGTCCGGCCCGGAGGCGAAGGTGTAGACGTTGGGCGCGGCCGCCTCGGCCGGAGAACGCGTGACGCGTCCGGCGGCATCGGTGGCTTCCAGGTAGTAGGTGATCTGCGCCGAACCTGCGGGCAGGGGCAACTCGCCGGTGTAGCGCGTGCCTCCGGCAGACGACGAGCACGAGCGTCTGCGCGGCACCCGCCGTTGATGCGGTAGACGAGCACGACGCGCTGCACCGGCGAGCTGCGCCCCTCCACGTCCACCGTGATGGTGCGCGTGCCGCCCTGCTGCTCGGCCGAGGCGAGCGGCGTGTGGGCCACGACGGGGCCATAGTTGGCGGCGTTCACGAAGCCGCGCGCGGCGAGCTTCGCCACGAGCACGCCCTCGTGGGCGCCCCCGTAGAGCGCGCGGTCGGCGGCGATGAGGGCTTCGGCGGCCACTTCCATGGGCGGCGCGGCGGGGGCGCCGCCGGCGGCGCGCCCGAGGTAGGCGAACGAGGCGAGCGTGAGGCGGTCCGTCACGTCGGCGCCGAGGCCGTCGTAGACCTCCATGAGGGTGGTGGCCCAGAGCAATCCCCACTGGTAGACCGTCCCGAAGGCGCCACAGCCAGGCTGGGCGGGGTAGGCCATGCGGCTGCGGTCGGTGGCGCTGTAGACGCCGCCGTGGTCGAGGCGGCGGCCCTGCCAGCAGCCGTTGTTGCCGTCCCAGGTGTACACCTTGCGCCAGTCGCCCTGCCCTGCCCCGCTCTCCTGGACGCGGCGCGAGTAGGAGGCGGCCCAGTAGTCGGCCCAGCCTTCGTGGAGGGCGCGGCCCTCGGTGGTGAGCTGGAGGTCGGGCTGCTGGTCGTCGAGGAGGGCGTGGGCGTATTCGTGCCAGATCACGTCGGCATCCTCGGCGTCGTCAATACCGCCGGTGCCGAAGACGATGGCGTTGGAGCCCGGCAGATAGCGCGAGTCGTCGTCGGTGAGCCCCTGCGGGTTGACGCGCACGGGCCGCTCGCGGATGGGCCGACCGATGTCGAGCGCCTGCACGCGCCGCTGGCTCTTGTCGATGTGGTAGTAGCTCATCACCGCCTCGAAGCGGTCGTCGGCGCGCGTGTAGCGGAAGGCGGTGGGGTCGGCCTCGTCGGGCACGACGGCGGCGAGGCCCTGGATGGGCTCGCCGGTGAGCTGGACGTAGGGGCCTTCGAGGAAGTAGCGCCCGCCCCGCTGCGTGAGGTTGGGGAGGACGACGTCGCGGCGCTGGGCGTTGAGTTCGGGCGTGTCGGCGTCGCCATTGTCGCTGTAGGCGCCGCCGTAGCCCACGCCCGCCGTCGTGAGCGGATCGGGGTCGAACACGAGCCCGCGCCCGTCCACCAGGGCCGCGCCGCGCATGGCGGAGGCAGACGCGAAGGCGAGGTGCGGTGGTGGTAGGGGCGAAGCCCCCGGTGTGAAGGCACCCCCTGCGCCGTTGCCACGGTCCCTGGCAGACGGCACCGCCCGTGGCCCCACACCGGGGGCTTCGCCCCTACGGCGTTCGGAAACGGCCCCGCCGCCCGTGGCCGCCCGCCACCCGTCGGCAAACGACGGGACCGCCACGCCCTCGCGGTGGCCGATGGAGCGCTCGGCGAGCAGCAGCACCGCGCCCGTCGCCCCGTCGAGCACAATCTCCCACTCCACCGGGACCGTGCGGGGGCGCGCCCGGAGCACAAACGCCGGCCGCAGCCCCGTGGCGGTGCCGAACGCCGCACGCCGCACCACGTCCACATCGGCCGCCACCGCGAGCACGGCCTGCTGCACGCGCTGCACGGCCTCCGCCTCGGCGAGCACAAACGCCGGCACGCTCGCTCCGAAGGCCTCCGGGGCGAGCGTGCTCGTCACGAGCAGCACCTGTCCATCGGCCGCGAGGCTCACGCGGAGGCCAGCCCCGTAGACGGGCAGCCCGCCCGCCGTCTGCCCGAACGCCACGTGCGCATCGAAGCGTCCCACGATCACTGTGTCGCGGCGGAGGCCGGCGAGAGTCAGCGCGGAGGCCGTAGCGGGCGGCGTGGGCGGCGAGATAGGCGCGGGCGGCGGCTTCAGGCAGGCCACCGTACGGCGCGGCGGCAGGGCGGTAATCGGCCACGACGCGCCCGCCCGGCGCAATCCGGGTGTCGCCCGCGCGCGCGGCCACAGGCGCCTCAGGCACGGCGGCGAGGGCCTGCACGCTCGGACGCAGGGTGAGCGCGGCCGGGTTCAGCCGGGGCTGCGCGCGGGCCACGCCGGCGCCCGCGAGCGCGGCACCGAGCAGCAGGAGAGAGCGGATTTGCACGGAATACACCCGGGACAAGCGGCGGATAATTTACATTTTGAGTTTACTACACAGCGGCGCGGCGTGCTGCCCGCCCTCGGCCTCCAACTCATCAACGTTTCTCTCCGCATGGACCACAAGGAAGGCGCCTACAAAGTGCGCGACCTCAGCCTCGCCGAAGAAGGCCGCCTGCTCATCGAGTGGGCCGAAAGCCGGATGCCGGTGCTCATGAAGCTCCGCAACGAGTACAGCCAGACGCAGCCCTTCAAGGGCTACAAGATCACCGGCTGCCTCCACGTCACCAAGGAGACCGCCGTGCTCATCGAGACGCTGCAGGCCTGCGGCGCCGAAGTGGCGTGGTCGCGGCTGCAACCCGCTCTCGACCAACGACGCCGTCTCGGCGGCGCTCGCCCAGAACGGCATCGAGATCTACGCCTGGTACGGCCAGAACACCGAAGACTTCTACTGGTGCATCGACCGCACGATTGACAAGACGCCCCACACGACGCTCGACGACGGCGCCGACCTCATCTTCCGCGTCCACTCGACGTACCCGGAGAAGGCCGACGACATCATCGGCGGCTCTGAGGAGACGACCACCGGCGTCCACCGCCTCCGCGCGATGGCCGACGACGGCAAGCTCCTCTACCCCGTCTACGCCGTCAACGACGCCGAGACGAAGTGGGACTTCGACAACGTGTACGGCACCGGCCAGTCCACGCTCGACGGCATCCTGCGCGCCTCAGTCGGTGCTGCTCGCGGGCAAGAACTTCGTCGTCGCCGGCTACGGCCACTGCGGGCGCGGCGTGGCCATGCGCGCGCAGGGCATGGGCGCCAACGTGATCATCACCGAGGTCAAGCCGACCGCCGCGCTCAAGGCGACGCTCGAAGGCTGCCGCGTGATGCCGATGGAAGAAGCCGCCCGCGTGGGCGACATCTTCGTGACCGCCACCGGCATGAAGGACATCATCCGCGGCGAGCACTTCGTCGGGATGAAGGAAGGCGCCATCATCTGCAACACGGGCCACTACGACGTCGAGATCAACCTCGAAGAGCTCAACGAGATCGCCGTCTCGAAGCGCACCGTCCGCGCCGACAACGTGGAGTACACGCTCGACAACGGGCGCAAGATCTACGTGCTCGCCGACGGGCGCCTCGTCAACCTCGCCGCCGCCGAAGGGCACCCGAGCGAGGTGATGGACATGAGCTTCGCCAACCAGTTCCAGGCGCACCTCAACCTGATCCAGAAGCACGAGGCCGGCGACGTGCTCCCCAACGGGGTCATCGACCTGCCCGAGGAGCTCGACCAGCAGATCGCGCGCATCAAGCTGTCCACGATGGGCCTCGAGATCGACGAGCTCACCGACGAGCAGGTCGCCTACGCCACCGACTACTCGGCCGGCACCTGAGCCGCCCGGCGTTTCGCCTGCACGCCGCCCCGGTTCGCGCCGGGGCGGCGTGCTGCGTTTCAGACCTCGCCGGCTTCGCGGAGCACGGCCTCGTAGAGCCGCGCCCCTAACCGGAAGCTGTGCGCGTGGATGAGCGCATCGAGCAGCGGGCGTAGGGCGAGGATGAGCCCCAAGCGCTTGGCCTCCAGCAGTACGCCCGCGGTCCCTACGATGGGGAGCCCGAGTTGCAGGGCCACTTTCCGACCGCGCGCCTCGTCGATGAGCAATTCCGCCCCGGGCAGAGATAGCGCGAGGGCAATGGCTTGTGCTTCTCCAAGGTCCAGCCCATCCAGCAACGCGGACCAGCGGCCCACCTCCTGCGCCGGATGGATGACCAACCACTCGGGTTGGTCGCCGAATTCTGCGGCAACGGCCGCTGGCGCATGCACCTCGAAGAGGGCCGGAAGCAGGTCCAGCCGCCCGATGCGGTCAAGCGCAATCAGGCATGACGTGTCGGTGACGACGAGCGGACTCATGCACCGACTCGGTCCCGCTGCCGCTGCAAAAAGGCCATGTCCTCCGCAAAAGCTTCCTCGTCGTAGACGTAGGCGGGGATGCCGCGCGCGTGGAGTACGTCGAGAAAGGCGCGGTAGGAGAGCCCGGCGATCTCGGCGGCTTTGCCCACGGAGACGGCCTCTTCCTGAAAGAGCCCGAGCGCGATCAGCAGGCGGGCATGGGCTTCGTCTACGTGCGGCGGCAGGTCGAGCGTGAGCATAGGAGCAGCATCCAAGGCGATCCAAACGCGCATCCTGGCCAAAAGTACCCCATGCAAGCTGTTCGGCCAGCACCTGAGCCCACCCGCTCAGACCAACTCCGGTAGCCTCGCGAGAGATCGCCGGGTTGATCACGGATCATCGATCATGGCCAGAGACCCCGAGAGGCACCTCTGGCCATGATCTATCATCCATGATCCAGCAGGCATTCCCGCGCCGCGTTACGCGCCGGGCACCGTGATGGTGAACAGGCTGCCCGCGTCCGGCGTGCTGCTGGCCTCCACGTTCCACCCGTGCCGCTCGACGATCCGGCGGACGATGGCGAGGCCCATGCCGGTGCCCTCGAACGCCTGGCGCGTATGCAGGCGCTGGAAAGGCGCAAAGATGCGCTCGGCGTACTTGCTCTCGAAGCCGATGCCGTTGTCTTGCACCCGGAGCTGGAGCCCGGCGCCCACCGGCTGCCAGGTGATCTGCACGAGCGGGGGGACGCCCTCGCGGTGGAACTTGAGGGCGTTGCCGATGAGGTTCTGAAACAGCTGGTGCATCTGCGTCGGGTCCGCAGCGAGGGTGGGCAGGGGCGACGGCACCTCCACCCGCCCGCCGGTTTCGTCGAGCCGTAGGCCGAGGTCTGTGAGCACCTCGCGCAGCGTCTCGTTGAGGTCCACCTGTTGCTCTGGCTGCCCCTGCGTGGCCACGCGGGAAAAGGCGAGCAGGTCGCGGATGAGGCCGCTCATGCGCGCCGCGGCGGCCTGCATCCGCTCTACATAGCCGCGCGTTTCGCCCGGAAGCACGTCGCTGGCTTCCATGAGCAGCAGGCCGGCAAACGACTGGATCTTGCGGAGCGGCTCCTGGAGGTCGTGCGAGGCCACGTAGGCAAAGTCTTGCAGCTCGCGGTTGCGCACGCCGAGCACCCGGTTGGCTTCCTGCAGCTCCTGCGTGCGCGCCTCGACGCGCGCTTCGAGTTCGGCGTTGAGGTTCTGCAGGGCCGTGTTGAGCCCCCGGAGCTGCTCCTCGGCCTCCCGCTCCTCGGTGATGTCGCGCACGGTGCCCACGATGCGGCAGGGGCGGCGCTCGGCCTCCTCGCCTTCGTAGCGGATGAGCCCCTGGGCGGCGATCCAGCGGTACGGCCGCCCGTCGGCGTAGCCGCCCTCAGGCGGGAGCAGGCGCACCTCGGTGCTGTAGCGGCCCGTCTCGAAGCCGCGCGCAATGGCCGCCTGCACCGACGCGGCTTCGGCTTCGCTCATGCGCGTGGCGAAGACCTCGGTCACATCGACGAGGCGCGTGCCCGTGAGTCCGATCAGGCTGTTGAAGCGCGCGTCGCCCCCGGCGAGGTTGGTGTCGAGGTCCCAGTCGAAGGCGGCGACGTCGGCGGCGTCGAGGGCGAGGCGGAAGAGCTCTTCGCTCGCGCGGAGGGCATCGGCGGCCTCCTTCTGGTCGGTGATGTCGGTGTTCATGCCCACCCACTCGCGGATCGCGCCCTCGGCGTCGAGCACGGGCACGCCGCGCGCAAGCGTCCAGCGGTACTCGCCGTCGTGGCGGCGGAGGCGGTACTCGACGGTGTAGGACGCCTGCTTGCGGACGGCCGCGCGCCACGCCTGCTCGGCCCGGGCCCGGTCGTCGGGGTGGAGCACGTTGACCCAGCCGTAGCCATTCCAGTCCTCCCGCGACTGCCCCGTGAAGGCCCGCCACGAGGGCGAGTCTTCGACCACGGCGCCGTCGGCGTCGGTGGCCCAGACGATCTGCGCCGAGGCCGCCACGAGCGCCCGGAAGCGGCTTTCGCTCTCGCGGAGCGCCCGTTCGGCCTCGCGGAGGGCCGTCAGGTCGACCATCGCCCCGATCATGCGGATCGGCGCGCCGTCGTCGCCGCGCAGCACGCGCCCCCGGTCCAGCACTTCGGCATACACCCCATCGGCGCAGCGGAAGCGGTAGGGCACCTGCCAGTGCGTGCCGCCCTCGTCGATGATGTGGTGGATGGAGTGGACCACCCGCTCGGCATCGTCGGGGTGCAGGCGCGCCTTCCACCAGTCGCCCGTGGTGCCCTCTACGGCCTCGGTCCAGCCGAAGCGGTCGGCGATGGACGGGTTCCAGTCCACGAAATCGGTGACGAGGTTCCAGTCCCAGATGACGTCGAAGGTGGCGTCGGCGATGAGGCGGTAGCGGTCCTCGCGCTCGCGGAGGGCGGCGGCGGTCTTCTTGAGGTCGGTGATTTCGAGCGCCGCCACGTTGACGCCGGTGACGGCCTCGCCCTGCCAGAGGGGCGTCCAGCTGAGCACCCATGTGCGCTCCTCGTCGGGATGCGCGGCGGTGCGCCCGGAAATCTCGACGCCCAGCACCGGCTCGCCGGTCTCCATCACGCGCTGCATCAAGGGCTCCACCTGGTCGGCGAGGCTCTCGCCGAGCACCTCGCGGAGGGTCTTGCCGAGCTGGTCTTCGACGGCGACGCCGTTGATGGCGGCCATCTGCTCGTTGACACGCACGAAGCGGAGGTCGCGGTCGTGGATGGCGAGGCCTGCCGGGGCGGTTTCGTAGACCGCTTCAAGCTGGGCGTGGGCCATCACGAGCGCGCGTTCGAGCCGCTCGCGCTCGGTCACGTCGAGCTGGGCGGCGACGGCGCCCTGGATCCCGCCGCTGGAGTCCAGCACGGGGGCGGCCGAGAGCAGCACCGCGCGCCGCATCCCGTCGGAGCCCTCGATCTCGATGGTCTCGCCGAGCGTCGTCACGCCTTCCTTGAGGGCGCGGACCATGGGCCACTCGTCGTCGGCCACGGGAGCGCCGTTGCGGCTCCAGTGGCCGTGGTAGGCCTGGTAGTCGTCGGTGCTCGTGGCCATGGGCGTGTCTGTGCCCCACTGGCGGCGCGCCTCGGCGTTGATGTGGCGCATCCCGCCGTCCGCATTCGTGATGACGACGCCCACCGGGATGGCCTCCAGCACGGCCCGCAGCAGGCGCCGCTCGGCGTCGGCGTCGGCGAGGGCCCGCTGCACGAGGCGGGCCGAGCGCGCCTTGTCGATGGCGATGGCGGCCTGGTCGGCGATGCTGGAGACGAGCGCCTCGGCGTCGGCGGTGAACACGCCCGGCTGGGCGTGGCCGAAGAAGAGCCCGCCCAGCACCTCGCCGGAGGGGGCGCGCACGGGCACGGCGAGGTAGCTGCGCACCGGCAGGTGGCCCTTGGGCATCCCGTAGTACGGCGCGTTGTGCCCGTAGCGCGGATCCTGCGTCACATCGTCCGACCGAATGATGCCCTCGCCGACGAATGTGGGCCGGAACACGTCGGTGGCGCGGGGGTGCGGAAAGCGGGAGAACGCCTCGCGGGGCGCGCCGGAGAGGGTGTAGAGCGTGAACGCCTCGCCGTTGTCGTCGATGACGTTGTAGAAGAACGCCCCGAACTGGGCGCCCGTCAGCTCGGTCCCGGCGTCGGTGACGGTCTGGACCATCGCCTCCAGGCTGGCGTCGCTGGCGAGCTGGGCGTTGACGCGGTTGAAGATCTCGAGCGTGCGCGTGCGGGCGCCGAGCGCCGCGTCCATGCGGGCCCGCTCCTCCCGCTCGGCGATCTCGCCCTGGATGCCGCGCACCTCGATGATGGTGCCCACGGTGCGCGCGCCCTGGCGGATCGGGCTGGCGGTAAAGGCGACGGGGTAGAACGACCCGTCTTTGTGGACGAAGACCTCTTCGCCCTGCTCCTGCATGTTCTGGGGAAACGCCCGGTCGATGGGGCAGTCCTCGATCGGAAAGGGCGTGCCGTCGGGGTGCGTGTGGTGGACGACGTCGTGGAGCGTGCGCCCCTGCACCTCGTCGAGCGTGTAGCCGGTGAGGCGCTCGGCGGCCGCGTTCATGAACGTGCACTGCTGGTGCTCGTCCATGATGAAGAGCGCGAGCGTGGCGTTCTCGGCGATGGTCTCCAGCTGGCGGCGGTAGACCTCAGCGTCACGCGAAGGAGGAACGGAGGGTCCGGATCGCATCAAACAGAAGGGAGAGGAGCGGGAGCGGCCCACGATACAGCAGCGATCCGCGACGGCTGTGCCCTATTCTTGGACGCTCCCCGCAGGCCTTCCCTTGTTTACGGCGGCGTTACACGCCACCGCGCCCCTTCTTGGAAAGCGGGACTTCCCGGACGCCGCGCGGCCCCGAACGTGCTACACCGCCCGCGCCCGGAGCAGGTACTGCCCGATGGCGGCGGCGGCGTCCTGCCCCTCGCGGATGGCCCAGACGATGAGCGAGGCCCCCCGCCGCGCGTCGCCGGCGGCGAACACGCCGGGCACGTTCGTCGCGTAGGCGGCATCGGTGGCGATGGTGCTGCCAGGGCCGAGGCGCACGCCGAGCGCGTCGAGCAGGCCGGTGGGGTCGGGGCCGGTGAAGCCCATCGCGAGTAGGACGAGGTCGGCTTCGATGGTGAAGGCGGCACCGTCGTCGGGGACAAAGCGCGGGCGCCCGTCGGGGCCGGCCTCCATCGCGGCGCGGGTGGCATGGAGGCGCTGCACCTGCCCGTCGTCGCCGGAGAGGGCGGTGGTCAGGACGCTCCACGCGCGGGCGCCGCCTTCCTCGTGCGCGTGCGAGGTGCGGAGCTGCATGGGCCAGTAGGGCCAGGGCGTCTCGGCGGCGCGCGTGTGCGGCGGGCGCGGCAGGAGTTCGAGCTGGTGGACGACCGCCGCGCCCTGCCGGTGGCAGGTGCCCACGCAGTCGGAGCCGGTGTCGCCGCCGCCGATGACGACGACGCGCTTGCCGGCCGCCGAGATCGCCGCGCGCGGGTCGAGCGCGTCGCCCGCGAGGCGGCGGTTCTGCTGGGCGAGAAAGTCCATCGCCAGGTGGACGCCGCCGAGTTCGCGCCCCGGCACGGGCAGCTCGCGCGCCACAGCGGCGCCGGTGGCGAGGCAGACGGCGTCGAAGCGGCGCTGCAGATCCTCGACGCGAGAGGTCTGCGCCCCACGTCCACGCCCGTGCGGAAGGTGACGCCCTCGGCTTCGAGCAGGCGGAGGCGCCGGTCGAGGACGTGCTTTTCGAGCTTGAAGTCGGGGATGCCGTAGCGGAGCAGCCCGCCGAGGCGGTCGTCCTTCTCGAACACGGTGACGGCATGGCCCTGCCGCCGGAGGCGCTGCGCCGCGGCGAGCCCCGCCGGGCCGGAGCCCACGACGGCCACGCGCTGCCCGGTTTCGCGCGCGGGCGGCTGCGGGCGGATCCAGCCCTCGGCAAAGCCCCGGTCGATGATGCTCTGTTCGAGGCTCTTGATCGTCACCGGCTCGTCCACGAGGCCGAGCACGCACGCGGACTCGCAGGGCGCCGGGCAGAGGCGACCCGTGAACTCGGGGAAGCTGTTGGTGCTCAGCAGCGCCTCCAGGGCGTCGCGCCAGCGGCCCCGGCGGACGAGGTCGTTCCACTCGGGGATGAGGTTCTGGACCGGGCAGCCGGTGTCGCCCTGGCAGAAGGGCACGCCGCAGTCCATGCAGCGGGCGCCCTGCGCGCGGAGGGTGGCCTCGGGGAGCGGTTCGTAGAGGTCGCGCCAGTCCTGCACGCGCTGCGCGACGGGGCGGCGGCGCGGCTCCGCGCGCGACTGAACGAGCAAGCCGCGGGGATCACCCATAGGCCGCCTCCCGCACGCGGCGCCGGGCGGCGGGCCGCGCTGCGGCCGCCTGCTGCATGGCCTGCCGGTACTCCAGGGGCGTCACCTGCACGAACGGGAGCGGCCCCACGCTCCAGGCGGCCAGCACGGCCGCGGCGAGGCGGCTGCGCGTGGCGCGGGCGTGCTGCGCGAGCAGGCGCCGCAGCAGCGCGCGGTCGTCGGGGCCGCGACGGGCTCCAGGGCCAGGTGCGCGCCCGCCACGCGTCCGGCGGCGGTGCCGTCCGGGTCGTAGAGAAAGGCCACGCCGCCGCTCATGCCCGCGCCGAAGTTGCGCCCGGCCGGGCCGAGCACCACCACCACGCCGCCCGTCATGTACTCGCACCCGTGGTCGCCCACGCCCTCGACCACGGCGCGGGCGCCGCTGTTGCGCACCGCGAAGCGCTCGCCGGCAGGCCCGCCGAAGAAGGCCGTGCCGCTCGTGGCGCCGTAGAGGACGGTGTTGCCGGCCATCGGCGCGGTGGCCGTGTCGAAGCCCGCGCGGCGCGGGGGGCGCAGCACGAGGCAGCCGCCGGAGAGGCCCTTGCCCACGTAGTCGTTGGCCTCGCCTTCGAGCACGAGGGTGACGCCGCGCACGGCGAAGGCCCCGAAGCTCTGCCCCGCCGCGCCCGTCAGGTGGAAGCGGAGCGTGTGCGCGGGCAGGCCCGCCGCGCCAAAGCGCCGCGCGACCTCGCCCGAGAGCCCTGCGCCCACCGACCGGTGCGTGTTGGCGATCCGGAGGCGCGCCCGCACCTTCGTGCCGTCCGGCAAACGCCGGCGCGGCGAGGCGCAGCAGTTCGTCGTCCAACGTCGCCGGCACCGCAGGCGGGGCCGCCCGATACCGCCGCAAACGCGGGCGCCGGACGGTGGAGCAGGGGCGCAAGGTCCAGCAGGGCGGCCTTGGCGGGGGCGTCGGGCAGGCGCGCGCGCAGGCGGTCGGTGCGGCCCACCATCTCGGCAACGGTGCGGAAGCCCAGCCGCGCCATCCACGCGCGCACGGCCTCGGCGACGAAAAAGAAGTAGTTGATGACGTGCTCGGGCTGCCCCGTGAACCGCGCCCGCAGCGCCGGGTCCTGCGTGGCGATGCCCACCGGGCAGGTGTTGAGGTGGCACTTGCGCATCATCACGCACCCCTCCACGATGAGCGGGGCGGTGGCAAAGCCGAACTCGTCGGCGCCGAGGAGCGCCGCGACGACCACGTCGCGCCCGGTGCGGAGCTGGCCGTCCGTCTGGAGGCGCACGCGGGAGCGCAGGCCGTTGAGCACGAGCGTCTGCTGCACTTCGGCCAGGCCCAGCTCCCACGGGATCCCGGCGTGCTTGATGGACGAGAGCGGCGAGGCGCCCGTGCCGCCGCTGTCGCCGGAGATCACGATGAGGTCGGCGTGGGCCTTTGCCACGCCTGCCGCCACGGTGCCCACGCCCGCCTCGGCCACGAGCTTCACCGAAATGGCCGCCGCCGGGTTGACGGCCTTGAGGTCGCCGATGAGCTGGGCGAGGTCTTCGATGGAGTAGATGTCGTGGTGCGGGGGCGGCGAGATGAGCGTCACGCCGGGCGTGGCGTGGCGCGTGCGCGCGATGACCGCGTCCACCTTGGGACCGGGAATCTGCCCGCCCTCGCCGGGCTTGGCCCCCTGCGCGATCTTGATCTGCAGCTCGGCGCGTTGACGAGGTACTCGGTCGTCACGCCGAAGCGCGCGGAGGCCACCTGCTTGATGGCGCTGCTGCGCTCGCCGCCGAAGCGCCCGGACTCCTCGCCGCCCTCGCCCGTGTTGCTGCGCCCGCCGAGGCGGTTCATCGCCACCGCGAGCGTCTCGTGCGCCTCCCGGCTGATCGAGCCGAACGACATCGCGCCCGTGCAGAAGCGCCGCACGATGGCCGCCGCCGGCTCCACCTCGTCGAGGGGCACGGGCGTGCCCTCCACCGGTTCGAGGAGGCCACGCAGGTTGTAGCGCGCCTGCTCCTCGTCGGCGATGCGCTCGAACTCGGCGAAGCTCGCGGCGCTGTTCGTGCGCGCGGCCTGCTGGAGCGTGGCGATGGCGAGCGGGCTCCAGTTGTGGTGCTCGCCCTGGTTGCGGTAGTGGTACTCGCCGTCGTCGCCGAGGCGGGCGCCGGTGCTGGACGTGTGGTAGGCCTGCCGGTGGCGCGCGAGCACTTCGCCGGCGAGTTCGCGCAGCCCGAGGCCGCCCAGGCGCGAGGCCGTGCCGGTGAAGTGCCGCGCCACGAGATCGCCGCCGAGCCCGATGGCCTCGAACACCTGCGCGCCCGCGTAGCTCTGGAGCGCCGAGATGCCCATCTTGGAGAGGATCTTGAGCAGGCCCTTGTCCACCGCCTGCCGGTAGCGCTGCACCGCGCCGGGCAGGTCGGCGAGGTCGCCGCGCCGGGCGAGGGCGGCGAGCGTCTCCCACACGAGCGCCGGGCACACCGCCTCGGCGCCGTAGCCGATGAGCAGGGCCATGTGCATCACCTCGCGCGCATCGGACGCCTCCACGACGAGCGCGGCCTGCGCCCGCAGCCCCGCGCGGATGAGGTGGTGGTGCACGGCCGCCACGCGCGAGCAGCGACGGAATCGCCGCGTGGCGCGCGTCCACGCCGTGGTCGGTGAGCACGAGCAACCCGCAGCCGCTCCGCACGCGCGCGGCGGCCTCGGCGCAGACCAGGTCGAGGGCGAGGCTCGAGCGCGTCCGGCCCGGCGTCGGCGGGAAACAGGAGCGAGACGGGGGCGGGCTGCCAGTCATCGGCCACGGCGCGCAGCGCGGCGAGGTCGGCGGCGGTGAGCACGGGGCTGTCGAGGCGCAGGCGATGGGCGTGCGCGGGGCGCTTCCAGGAGCACATCCGGACGCGGGCCGAGGTCGAGCGCGAGCAGCATCCCCGCGCGCTCGCGGATCGGGTCGATGGGCGGGTTGGTGACCTGCGCAAAGAGCTGCTTGAAGTACCGGAAGAGGGGTTGCGGGCGGTCCGAGAGCACGGCCAGGGGCGTGTCGTTGCCCATCGAGCCGATGGGTTCGTGGCCCGTTTCGGCCATCGGCACGAGCACCGTGCGCAGCTCCTCGGCGGTGTAGCCGAAGGCCACCTGCCGTGCGTGCAGGCCCGGGACGGGCTCCGGCACCCCGAAGGGCGTCTCGGGCAGGCGCCTCCGCCCGGCCTCTACCCACGCGCCGTAGGGCTGCTGCGCCGCCACGCGCGCCTTCACCTCGGCGTTCTCCAGCACGCGCCCCTCGGAAGGGTCCACCAGCAGGATGTGCCCCGGCCCCAGCCGCCCCTTCTGCCGGATGCGCGCGGGCGGGAGGGCGAGGGCGCCCGCCTCGGAGGCCAGCACGACGAGGTCGTCGTCGGTGACGCACCAGCGGGCCGGGCGGAGGCCGTTGCGGTCGAGCACGGCGCCCACCTGCTGCCCGTCGCTGAAGACGACGGCGGCGGGGCCATCCCACGGCTCCATGAGGGCCGCGTGGTAGTCGTAAAAGGCCCGCACGTCGGGCGGGAGGTCGGCGTGGGGCGCCTCGGGCACGAGCATCATCGCCGCGTGGGCGAGCGAGCGCCCGCCGCGCACGAGCAGTTCGAAGGCGTTGTCGAGGCAGGCCGAGTCGCTCTGCCCGGCGCCGATGACGGGGAAGAGCGTGGCCGCGTCGAGGCCGAGGCGCGCGGGGTCGAGCGTGCTTTCGCGCACGCGCATCCCGCCCACGTTGCCGCGCAGCGTGTTGATCTCGCCGTTGTGGCAGAGCATCCGGTAGGGATGCGCGCGGGGCCACGTGGGGAACGTGTTGGTGGAAAAGCGGGAGTGCACGAGCGCGAGCGCGCTCTCGAAAGCCGGGTCGGTGAGGTCGGGGAAGAAGGGGCCGAGTTGCGCGGGCAGGAGGAGGCCCTTGTACACCACCGTCCGGCTCGACAGGCTCACCACGTAGCCGCCCGCCGCGCCCTCCCGAAACGCCCGTTCGATGCGCTTGCGCAGCCGGAACAGCACCGCCTCCAGCCCCCCGCCCCGCCCTCAGCGGCCTCGCTGCGGCCCCACGAACACCTGCCGGATGCTCGGCTGCGACGCCCGCGCCACCGCTCCGATGTGCTCCGGACGCACCGGCACATCGCGCCACGCAAGCACGCCCAGCCCTTCGTCCGCCACCGCCCGCTCGACGAGCGCTTCGGCGGCGGCCCGCGCCCCCTCCTCGGCGGGCAGGAACAGCATCCCCACGCCGTAGCGGCCCGGCATGGGCAGCGCCACGCCCTGCGCCGCCAGCGCCTGCGCGAACAGCCGGTGCGGAATCTGCGCGAGCAGCCCGGCGCCGTCGCCGCTCGCCGGGTCGCAGCCGGCGGCGCCCCGGTGGGCGAGGTTGGCGAGCAGCGCGAGGCCCTGCGCGACGAGATCGTGCGACGCCTTCCCCTTCGCGTGCGCCACGAACCCAACCCCGCAGGCCTCGTGCTCGTCCTGCGGATCGTAGAGCCCCTGCTGGGCAGGCAGGTCGGCGGGGGACGTGGGGGGCATGACAGACCTCGGGATTCGTGCGCAGACACACGGCGGCAGGCCGGACGGCACCGCCAGGGCGTCCGCCGAAGCCTTGTCAACGGCGTCCGGTGCGGGACGCGCAGCGCCACCGCAGGCGCTGCCCCTTCAGGCAAAACCCACCGGCTTCGACGGTTGGGCACGTTACCGCCCGCTTGTGGGCCTGTCAAGGCACGCGCCGGGGCGGAAGGGCTTCCGTTGCAATGCTGGAAGGGCTTTCGTTACACTCTGACAGGTTCAGCTGCGCACGTACTTTATCAAAAAGCGCTTCCGAACAGATCGGCCGGGGTGTTGGCGTTATCGAGCACGACACGCGCGGCCACCGGGGAGGCACGCGGCGCCCGTGGCGAGGAGCACCTCGGCGCAGTGGGGCGCGGGGGCGTCGTAGAGGCGCGCCACGCGCGACACCCCGGCCACGCGTGCGAGGGCCTTGTCGTGCCCGAAGTCGCCCGGCAGCACCAGGATGCGGTAGGGCGTGGTTAACCCCGCCCCTACCGTCGTCGGCATCCACGTAGCCGGGCACGTTGGCAAAGGGGGTGGGGAAGGCGTCCGGCTCGTCGCGCGACGCGGTTCTGCACCGGGGCGGCTTTTTCGTGGGTAGCGCCAGTTATCTTTGGATACGCCCCGGCTCCTATGCCTATCCCGCCCGAAGACCGGCCTGCGGAGATTGTCCGCCTCGCCGAAGCCCTCGCCCGCGAGCTCCTCTCCGACGAATACGCGGTGCTCGCCCGCCGCGCCGCCGCGCGCCTCGCCGAAGCCGTGCCCGACCGCCTCGCCCAGGGCCGCCCCCGAAGCTGGGCCTGCGGCCTCCTCTACGCGCTCGGACGCATCAACTTCCTCTCCGACCCGGCCAGCGGAGACGTCCACATGACGCTCAAGGAGCTGTGCGCGGCCTGCGGCGTGAGCGAGGCCACCGGCGCCAGCAAAGGCCGCGAGGTGCTCGACCTGCTCGACTCCGGCCCCCTCGACCCGCGCTGGACGCTGCCCTCCCGGCTCGACCGCAACCCGGTCGCGTGGATGCTCTCAGTAGGCGGGATGGTGCTCGACGCGCGCACGCTCTCTGCCGAATCGCAGGACCTGCTCGCGCAGGCGGACCTCATCCCCTACGGCCCCACCGTGACGGAGCCGGGCACCTTGCCGCCGGGCACGCGCGTGCTGCTCGAAGAAACCGACGGGCCGGAGCGGTTCCGCGTGGTCCTCGACACGCCCCCGCCCCGCACAATGGCTTCTTCGGGGGCGCAGCGGGCCGCCGAGCGGGGCGAGATCGCCACGCTGCGGGTCGAGATCGCGGGCACCGAGCCGCCCGTCTGGCGGCGCCTCGACGTGCCGCTCGCGCTGCCGCTCGACGCGCTGCACCTGGTCTTCCAGAGTGCCTTTGCGTGGGAGAATTACCACCTGTACGCCTTCGAGACGAAGACCGCCACCTACACCAACTTCGAGCCCGGCCCGGACGACTTCCCGACCGACGGCGCCTGCCTCGCCGACCTCATCCAGCGCAAGGGGAGCCGCTTTGTCTACCTCTACGACTTCGGCGACGGCTGGGTGCACGACGTGAAGGTCGAGGCGATGGCGCCGCCGGAGCCGGGCGCGGTCTACCCCCGCTGCGTCGATGGCGAGCGCGCCGGGCCGCCCGAAGACTGCGGCGGCCCGTGGGGCTACGCGGAGCTGTGCGCGGTGCTCGCCGACCCGTCCCACCCCGAGCATCGGGAGATGAAGGCCTGGGCGGGCAAGCGCTTCGACCCGGCGCACTTCGACGCGGCCGCCGTCAACCGCAAGCTGCGACAGGCTTTCCGGTAGGGGTCATCCCAACTCCGGTCGCATCATGGGAGATCATCGGGTTGATCCCCGATCATGGTCAGAGATGCCCGGAGCGGTCTTCTGGCGATGATGCATGATCCAGTGGACCTTCCCGCACCAGGCGGCCGGCGTTGGGGTCAAAGGTCTTCGGAGGTGTTGGCGTTGCGCAGGGCCACAGGATCGAGTGCGACCTCGCAGACCGTGAGCGCATCGAGCAGCGCGTGGAGCGCCCGGCGGCCTGCGGCGAGGTGCATCGCGGCCACCGGCGCCACGGCCTCGGCGCGGTACAGCGCGCACACGGGCTGGCGCCGCCCATCTGCATCCACGGCCACCACCGCGTCCACGTCCGGCGCAGCCCCGCGCAGCAGCGAGGCCAGCGCGGCCGGCGTGAGGCCCGCGAGGTCGCAGGCGGCCACGAGCAGCCACGGCGTGCGCGCTGCCGCCAGCCCGGCGAGGAGTCCGGCGAGCGGCCCCGCCTCCGGCACCGCATCCAGCACGACGCGTGCGGGCACGGGGTAGGCGCGCGGCGTGGCCCCGGTGGCGATCAGTACCTCCGCGCAGTGGGGAGCCAGGGCGTCGTACACGCGCGCCACGAGCGGCACGCCGTCCACCTCCGCGAGGGCCTTGTCGCGCCCGAAGCGGCGGCTGTGCCCACCCGCAAGGATCAGCCCGGTGACGTCGCCCGGCGGGATGTGGGTCGGGGCACGGCGCGCCGTGACCATGCTCCCCGCCGCGTCTGCCCTCCCCGCCCCACCGCCGCGCTGCGCGTCAGTCATCCGCATCCACGTAGCCCGGCACGTCGGAGAAGGGGTTGGGGAAGGCGCCGGGCTCGTCGCGCGCCTCGTGGAGGCAGGCAAAGTCTTTCTCGACGAGCAGGGTGAGCGTGTGCCCCTCGCCGGCGGCCTGCGCGCCCTCGACGCCCACCTCGTTGCCCTCCGCCCACGGCCGCGCCCAGCCTTCCGGCACGACGACGGTGAGCAGACTGCCGTTCCAGACGGCCCCGAGCGCGGTCGCCTCCGGGTCGGCGTAGAGGCGGTAGCGCAGCGCGGCGCCGGGGGCCACGTGCAGGGCGTCTTCCACGCAGCCTTCGGCGGCGAACAGGGCCACTTCGGGCTGGGTGAGGCGGAGGCGGAGCGTGTCGCCTTTGATGCGGAGTTTCACGGCAGGAGGAGGATCAGGCGGTGAGGCGGTGGGCGCCGCTGTAGACGTTAAAGCGCCCGTCGCGGACGAAGCCCAGCAGCGGTCATGCCGAAACGGGCCGCCAGTTCCACGGCGAGGCTGCTCGGCGCGCCCACGGCGGCGAGGACCGAGATCCCGGCCATGAGCGCCTTCTGGGCGAGCTCGAAGCTCGCGCGCCCGCTCACGAGCAGCATCGTCTCGGACGGCACGGCGCTCCCTTCGCGCCAGTAGCTGCCCACGAGCTTGTCCACCGCGTTATGGCGGCCCACGTCCTCGCGCACGCGCAGGAGGGTGCCCGCGGCGTCGAACAGCGCCGCCGCGTGGAGGCCGCCGGTCTCCTCGAACACGGCCTGCGCCGCGCGGAGCGTGGCAGGAAGCGCGTGGATGGTCTCGGGCGCGAGCCTCGGTCCGGGCGCCAGCACCGGGCAGCCCGTCACCTCCAGGGCTTCGAGGGAGGTCTTGCCGCACACGCCGCAGCTCGACGTGGTGTAGAAGTGCCGCTCCAGGCGCTTCGGGTCGAAGGCGGCGGTCTCGGCGAGGCGCACGACGAGCACGTTGTGGCTCGGGAGTTCGTCGGGCACGGGGCAGTGCTGCACCTGTACGACGTCGGACGGGGCGCGAATGACGCCCTCGGAGACGAGAAAGCCCACCGCGAGGTCGTCGTCGTGGCCGGGCGTGCGCATCGTGAGCGCGAGCGCCTTCTGCTGGAGGCGCCGCCGTTCGCCGTCGTCCGTCCAGAACTGGAGGCGGATTTCGAGCGGCTCCTCGACGGCGAGGCGGTCGTCGTCCGCGCGCATACCGCCCGCGCGCACGCGCTGCACGGCGAACGTGCGGGCGCGGGCGTCGGTGGCAGGGTCGCGGAGGGCGTCGGCGGTCACGGCGTGGCGGCGGGTTTGCCGTCGGTGTTCGAGTACGGCAGCAGCGTGGGCGCGTGGACCTCGGCGCCGAGCGTGCCGAGGAGCGTCAGCACGGCGTCGAGGCCGCGGCGCACGGCGGGGTCGCGCAGCTTGCCGAGCACGGCGATGGTGCCGGGCGGGTCGTCTTTGGCGAGGCGTGCGGAGGCCGCCCCGAAGCCCTTGTCGAGCGCGCCCACAAAGCGGTCGAGCGCGTCGGTGTCGATGCGGCCGAGCAGTCGGGCCACCACGAGCAGGTTGGCGAGGCCCCGCCGCCCCTCGGGCGTGTCGAGCCCGCCGAGCGCGACGGCGGTGACGGCCTCGAAGCGCGCGAAGAGCCCGTTGAGCACGCGGAGCGTTCCGCTGTCGTGGAGGGTTTCGACGAGCCGCGCCACATCGTCGGCGGCGGTGAAGGCAGCCTGCCCCGGTGCGGCGGGCGGCACAAAGTCAATCGGCTGGGCCATCGCAGGTAGAATTCAGAGCAAGCACGGGCAGCAAACGCCTCCCCTCGGGGAGGTGGCCCGCAGGGCCGGAGGGGGTTCTGGCTTTCAGGCAAACTGCGCGCTACCCCCCTCGGCGCTGCGCGCCGGTCCCCCGAGGGGGACGGTTGGGAGAGAGGCGCGGCTTAGCTGGGATAGCCTTGCGGGCCAGTTTTCCCGGCACTGAGGGGGACAGCTGGGGAGGGGCCTGGCCTCAGGTAGCATCAGTGGAGAGGCGGGGGTAGCCGACGGGCGGGCGCGGGAGGACGGGGAGCGCATAGTCCGGGCGGTCCCACTTGCGCTCCACCTCCACGCCGCGCTGGGGCGTCGGGTTGCCGTAGCGGCTGTGCGTGGCGGGGAGCGGGCGCTTGCCCGTCGCGCCGAGCTTTTCCATGCGCACGGCCACTTCCTTGTAGGCGGGCGTGTGCGTATCCGGGTCCACCACGTTGGACGTGAGGAAGTTGACGGCGTGCTCCGACGAGGTCATCGGCATGAAGAGCTCGCCGTTGTGTACCTCCGTGCTCACGAGCGCCTGCACCTTCACCGCGCCCCGCCGCGACACGAGCCGCACCCAGTCGCCCGTCTCGATCTCGCGCGCGGCGGCGAGCGCCTCGGAGACCTCGACGTACGTGCCGGGCACGAGGCGGTTGAGCCCGGCCGAGCGGTGCGTCATGTTGCCCTCGTGGAAGTGCTCCAGCACGCGCCCCGAGTTGAGGTGCAGGTCGTACTCGTCATCCACCTGGTCGCTCGGCTCGGTCCATTCGAGCGGGTAGAGGCGCGCCTTGCCCTCCGGCATGTTGCCGAAGCCCTCGGTGTAGAGCAGCGGCGTGTCCGTGCCGTCGGCGGCGACGGGCCAGCAGAGGCTGCTGTAGCCCGCGAGGCGCGCGTAGGTGACGCCGGCAAAGAGGGGCGTCGTGCGGGCCACCTCGTCCATGATGTCGGACGGGTGCGTGTAGCCCCAGTGGTGGCCGAGGCGCGCGGCGAGGTCGGTGAGGATCGCCCAGTCCGGGCGGCTCTCGCCGAGGGGCTCCAGAGCGCTGGTAAAGCCGCTGGATGCGCCGCTCGGTGTTGACGAACGTGCCCTCCTTCTCCAGGCTCGGGCAGGCGGCAAGCACGACGTCGGCAAAGCGGGCGCTCGTGGAGAAGAACAGGTCCTGCACGGAGAAGAACTCCAGGCGGGCGAGGGCCTCCTGCACGTACGACGCGTTGGCGTCCACGAGCGCGATCTCCTCGCCGACGAGAAAGAGGCCCTTGAGCGTCCCGTCGTAGATCGCGTCGATCATCTCGCGGTTGTCGAGGCCCTTCTTCGTCGAGAGCGTCACGCCCCACTCCTGCTCGTAGCGGGCGCGGGCCGCGTCGTCGTCCACCTTCTGGTAGCCCGGCAGGTAGGTGTTGACGGAGCCGAAGTCCGAGCAGCCCTGCACGTTGTTGTGGCCGCGGAGCGGGTAGGCGCCGGTGCCGGGGCGCCCGTAGTTGCCGGTGACGAGGAGCAGGTTGGAGAGGGCCGTGCTCGTGTCGGAGCCCATCTTGTGCTGCGTGACGCCCATCGCCCAGAGCGCGCACACGGACGGCGCCTCGGCGATGCGCCGCGCCACGTCGCGCAGCGTCTCGGCCGGGATGCCGGTCATCTGCTCGGCGTAGTCCAGCGTGAAGGGCGCCAGGCTCTCGCGGTAGGCGTCGAGGCCGTTGACGTGCGTCGCGGAGGAAACCTTCGCCTCCCAGCCCTGGTCGAAGATGTGCTTCGTCACCGCCGAGAGCCAGATGAGGTCGGTGCCGGGGTGCGGGCGGAGAAAGACGTCGGCGCGCTGCGCGGTGGCGTGGCTGCGCAGGTCGGCCACGATGAGCCCCTGCCCGTGCAGCTTCTGCGCCCGCCGCAGCCGGGCCGCGATCACCGGGTGGCTCTGGTCGGTGTTGGAGCCGACGATGAGGATGAGGCTCGGCCTGTTCGAGGTCGGCAAACGTGCCGGCGTCGCCGCCGATGCCGACGGTGCGGAAGAGGCCCTTCGTGGCGGGGCTCTGGCAGTAGCGCGAGCAGTTGTCCACGTTGTTCGTCCCAAACACGGCGCGGGCGAGCTTCTGCACGAGGTAGGACTCCTCGTTCGTGGCCTTGCTCGACGCGATGAAGGCCACGCTGTCGGGCCCGTGCTCGTCCACGATGGCGCGCATCCGGGCGGCGACCGTGCCGAGGGCATCGTCCCACGAGGCTTCCTCGAAGTGGGCATTGGCGCCCACGCCCTTGCGCACGAGCGGGTGGCGGAGGCGGTCGGCGGCGTTCACGTAGTCCCACCCGAACTTGCCCTTGACGCACGTCGAGATGCCGTTGGCGGGGCCCTCGCCGGTGGGCAGCACCTTGAGGATGCGCCGCTCGCGCGTCCACACCTCGAAGCTGCACCCGACGCCGCAGTAGGTGCAGACGGTCTTGGTCTTCTCGATCGACGCCTCGCGCATGGCCGCCTCGGCATCCGAGAGCGCGAAGATGGGCATATTGCCGACGTACGGCTCGATGGCCTTGACGACGTTCACGGCGGGCGTGAACACGTTCTCCGGTAGCCCCGTGAAGTGCCCGGCCGCGCCGATCATGGACTTCTCCATGAGCGCGTTGCACGGGCAGACCGTCACGCAGTGGCCGCAGCTCACGCACGACGACTCGCCCGCCGGCACGCCGCCGTCCCACACCACGCGCGGCACCTCGGCTTCCCAGTCGATGGAGAGCGTCTCGGTCACCTGGACGTTCTGGCAGGCCTCGACGCAGCGCCCGCAGAGGATGCACTGGTCGGGGTCGTACTGGTAGAACGGGTGGCTCGCGTCGATAGAGTAGGGCTTGGGGCGATACTCGTAGCGCTGGTGGTTGACGCGAAAGTCTTTGGTGGCGTTGTGGACGTCGCAGTCGCCGTTGTTGCGGTCGCAGACGGTGCAGTAGAGGTTGTGATGCCCGAGCAGGCGGTGCATCCCCTCCTCGCGCGCATCGGCAGCGGCGGCATCGAGCGTTTCGACGACAAGGCCCGCCGCGACCGGCGTGTGGCAGGCGCGCACGAGTTCGCCGTCTACGCGGACGAAGCACGTGTCGCAGGTGTCGATGGGGCCGAGGTGGGGGTGGTAGCACACGTGCGGCACGCGCGCTTCGCTGCGGTCGAGCAGGTCCACGAGCCATTCGCCCGCCTGTCCCGCCACCGCGTGCCCATCGACGGTGAGCGTGACGGGGTCGAGCGTGGCGTCCGGCGCGCGGCGGGCGTCGGCCTGGGGGCCGTGGGGGTTCATGGGCAGGGATGGCATCCGCCCCAACATACCACCGCCGTACCGCCGACCGCGTAGGGGCGAAGCCTCCGCTGTGCCGCCTCCGCGCGCGGCCCCGCCGCCCGACGCGGCAACGGCCCTGCCCATGGTCCTGGCGCGAGGCTTCGCCCGCATCGCCCCCGGTGGCAGGAGTTGGGCGAAGCCTCGCACCGGGACAACGCGCGTGCCGTTGCGGCGCAGGGAGCCGCACGACGGGCAGGCGCCGCACAGCGGAGGCTTCGCCCCTACGCGCGACGATGGGGGCGGGCGATAACGGGGGCGGGTGCAACGGACGTGTGACCGGCGTGTGTAGACGCGAGGGATACCGGCCTGTCACCCGGAAACGGTGTGCTACCACCGGGTTCGGGAGGGGCCTCTACCTGCGCCTGATGTCTACTGCTACCCTGGCGGCCCCTACGGCCACGCCTGCCGGCCTGCCCACGACCCACCGCACGCTCGTGCTCACGGCGCTCGTGATGGCCTCGTTCATGTCGTCCATCGAGGCGACGATCGTGGCCACGGCCATGCCCAACATCGCGGCGAAGATCGGCGGGTTCGGGCTCTACGCGTGGGTGTTCTCGTCGTACCTGCTCATGCAGGGCACGATGACGCCCGTCTTCGGCAAGCTCGCCGACATGTTCGGGCGCAAGCCCGTCTTCCTCGTCGGGCTCGGCATCTTCCTCGTCGGCTCCGTGCTGTGCGGCTTTGCGCCCGACGATGGGCCTGCTCGTGCTCTTCCGGCTCGTGCAGGGCATCGGTGCGGGGGCGGTGCAGCCGCTCACGATGATCCTCGTGGGCGACCTCTACACGCTCGAGGAGCGCCCGCGCGTGCAGGGCGTGCTCGGCAGCGTGTGGGGCCTCTCGTCCATCCTCGGGCCGCTCGCGGGCGGCCTCATCGTGGCCCACGCCGACTGGCACTGGGTGTTCTGGATCAACGTGCCCTTCGGCCTCATCGCGGGCTTTCTGGCGTGGCGGTTTCTCCACGAGCGCGTCGAGGTGCACGCCCGGCAGATCGACTACGGCGGGGCGACGCTGCTCTTCGTCGGCGTGTCGGCCTTCATGCTCGCGCTCACGCAGAGCACCGTCTGGGGCTGGACGGCGGCGGCGGCGCTGCTGGCGGTGTTCGTCGTCGCGCTCGTCTGGTTTCTGCGCCACGAGCGGCGCGTGGACGACCCGCTCATGCACCTGGAGCTGTGGCAGAACCCGCCTGATCCGCATCGGCAACACGGCCACGTTTCTCGCGGGCGGGGTGATGATCGGGCTGATCTCGTTCTTGCCCACCTACGTGCAGGGCGTGCTGGGCAGTTCGGCGCTCGCGGCGGGCTTCAGCCTCACCGGCATGACGCTCGGCTGGCCCATCTCGGCGTTCATCGCCGGACGACTCCTGCTCACGCTCGGCGCCCGCCTGACGGCGCGCGTGGGCGGGCTCTCGCTCCTGGCGGGCACGCTCGTGGTGGCGCTCGGCGCGCCGCACGGGGCGCTCTACGCGGCGGCTGGCTCGTTCCTCGTGGGCTTCGGGCTCGGCTTCTGCAGCACCACGTTCATGGTCGCCATCCAGACGAGCGTGGGCTGGCGGCAGCGCGGCGCGGCGACGGCCTCCAACATCCTGATGCGCCTGCTGGGCAGTACGGTCGGCGCCGCCCTCTTCGGCGGGCTCCTCAACGTGCGCCTGCACGCCTACCTCGCCGCGCGCGGCCTCGGAGAGACGGTGCCCATCGACCGCCTGCGCGACCTCATCGGCGAAGGCGCCCACACGAGTGGTCCGGCGCTGCCCCCGGCGGCCCTCGCCGCCCTGCACGACGGCCTCGCGGTGAGCCTGCAGACGGTGTTCTGGGGCCTCGTGGGCTTCGCGGCGCTGCTCACGCTCATCGCCTGGTACCTGCCCAATCTCGACCGCACCGAAATCCCGCAGGAAGTCGACTTCGGCGAAACGGCGGGGCTGTGAGCGCAGGAGGACAGCCGGCACGTGCGCAGAGGAGTGGGCCGATGCCCGGGGCACGGGCCTCCATTTTCCCCGCCAGGGCACGAGATCGGGTAGGCGTCGTTGCAGGCGCCTTTCCCGAATCTGCTCATGGCTGCCCTCAACGTCGTTGCCCTGCTCCACAAAAAGCGCGACGGTGGCGCGCTCACGCCGGGCGAGATCACGGCCCTCATCACCGCCTACACGGCCGGCGAGGTGCCCGACTACCAGATGGCCGCCTTCCTGATGGCCGCCTTTCTGCGCGGGCTCTCGGGCGAGGAGATGACGGCCCTCACGCAGGCGATGCTCCACTCGGGCGACGTGCTGACGCTCGACGAGGTGCCCGGCCCGCTCGTCGACAAGCACTCCACGGGCGGCGTGGGCGACAAAACGTCGCTCATCCTCGCGCCCGCCGTGGCGGCGCTCGGCATCCCGGTGCCCATGATCTCCGGGCGCGGCCTCGGCCACACGGGCGGCACGCTCGACAAGCTGGAGTCCATCCCCGGCTTCCGCACCGACCTCACGGTGGAGCAGTACCGCGCGCAGGTCAAGGCGCTCGGGCTGGCGCTCATCGGGCAGACCGACGAGATCGCGCCCGCCGACCGCAAGCTCTACGCCCTCCGCGACGTGACGGCGACGGTGGAGTTCATCCCGTTCATCGCCGCGAGCATCATGTCGAAAAAGCTCGCCGAGGGCTGCACGGCCCTCGTGCTCGACGTCAAGACCGGGCGCGGCGCGTTCATGCAGCGCGAGGAGGACGCCCGGCAGCTCGCCGAGGCGCTCGTCGGCATCGGCCTCGGCGCGGGCGTGCCCACGGTGGCGCTGCTCACCCGCATGGACGCGACGCTCGGGAGCGCGGTGGGCAACTGGCCCGAGGTCCACGAGAGCGTGCGCTGCCTCCAGGGCGATTTCACGGGCGCCGAAGACCTCATGGAGGTCACGCGCGCGCTCGGCGCCGAGATGCTCGTGCTCGGCGGCAAGGCCGCCACGGCGGCGGAAGGCGCGGAGTTGTTCGACCGCTCGCTCCACGACGGCTCGGCCTTCGAAACGTTCAAAACGGTGAGCGCCGCGCAGGGCGGCAGCACGCGCGAACTGGACGCCCCGGAGACGCGCGACGGCTATACGCCCGCCGGGGAAGTGCGCGCGCCTGCGGGCGCCGGCCCGTTCGTGGCCGACTACGACTCCCGCGCCCTCGGCCTGCTCGCCGTGGACATGGGCGCCGGGCGCCGGGTCAAGGAAGACGCCGTGGACCCGGTGGCGGGCTTCTGGCTCCACAAACGCCCCGGCGACGCCGTGGCCGCCGGCGACCTCCTCGCCACGCTCTACACGAAGCACACCGAACGCCTCGCCGCGTTTCAGGAGGCCTTCCTCGCCGCCGCCACGTTTGGCGACGCACCGCCCGCACCGGGCCCGCTCGTTATCGCCCGCTACGACGGCACCGGCTGGTCCGACGCGGCACGCTGACACGCCTCAGCGTAGCCAGACGGGCAGCCAGTCGGGGCCAGGGCTCGTGGTGAGGCGCGTCAGGCCCGTGCCGTCGCGGCGGGCGGCGTAGAGTTCGGCGTCGCCACCGGGGGCGTGGCCCGAGAACACGAGTGCGCTGGCGTCGGGGCGCCAGGCGGGGTCGCTCGCCGAGGGCAGCGTGGCGCCCACCCGCCACCGGCGGCCCGTGGCGACGTCGGCCACCCAGAGCTGCGCGCCGCCCGTACGGGGCAGCACCGGGACGGCGATAAAGCGCCCGTCCGGGCTCCACACGGCCTCGCCCTCCTGCATATCGGCCCCGAGCGTGTCGGATGGGGCGAGCAGGCGGCGCAGGTTGGTGCCGTCGGGGGAGACGAGGAAGAGGCGCGGGGGTCCCTCGCGGAGGCTCAGGAACGCGATCCAGCGCCCATCCGGGCTCCAGCGGGGCGCCCAGTCGTCGCGGTGGAAGGCCGTCAGGCGCCGGAGGGAATCGCCGCCGGGACCCTCGCCGGTGGCCGGCATCGTGTAGACCTCGGCCTGCCCTTCCCGGCTCGACGCAAGTGCGATCCGCCCGCCTGGTCCGGGCGAGGGGTCGTAGTTGCCACTTGGCTGGTCGGTGAGGCGCGCGACCGAGTCGGTGGCGAAGGTGTAGCGGTAGAGGTCGCGCACGCTCGCAAAGTCGGCCTCGAAGAGGAGCGTGCGCCCGTCCGGCACGACCACCGGATGGCGGAGCGTGCGGGCGGTGAGCCGGAGCGGCTGGAGCACGCCTGCTGCCGTGGCGCGCCAGAGCGATTCGCGCGTTCCGGCGCCGTCACCCTCCGCTGCAACCACGAGCACGTCGCCGCCGGAAAGCGCCGCCGCCGGATAGTCTGAGGCAGGCCGGTGCGTAAGGCGCGTGGTGGTGCCCGAGGCCAGATCGAGGCGGTACACCTCCGGGTTGCCGTCGCGCTCGGACACGAAGGCCACCTGCCCCGCGAGTGCGAGCGGCGGCTCTGCCGGGCGGCACGCAGCCAGCCCGAGCAGGGCGCCTGCCATCAGCAAGCGCCCTGCCCGAATCGTCCCGTACCGGCACGCGGCGGCTCGGCTCACCGGATGCGCACGGCGTCGGCGATCACGACGTAACCGGTCGTCGTCCAGCGCGAGAGCTGCACGCGGTTCCAGCCGGCCGTGAAGTTGAACGTGCCGAGCTGATTCCACTGGCCACCATTCGCCTGCTGGTTCACGTTGACCGTGCTGAGGAGCGTGCCACGCGGCGTTGTAGGCCTGGAAAGGCGCCGTCGTCGAGCGGTTGGCGCCTGTCGTCCACCACGCGTCCACGGTGCGCGTCTGCGCGGTGGGCAGGTAGAAGTAGAAGGCAGCTGGATCGCTCACGGCGGCGGTGTTGGCAAAGTAGTAGCCGCTGCCATAGTAGCCCGCCGTCGAGGAGGCCGACGTCCAGTTGCTCGACACCTGGATGTAGCCGACGTTCTGGTCGTTGTTGCTGTTGTTCGAGTCGATGATGATCTGGCCGCTGCCGCACTCGGCGTTGATCTTGCTCAGGTAGGTTGTCCAGGGCCAGTTGGCGCCCGGATCGGTGCGGCTGGCGGGCTGGAGCTGGCCGTGGCCCACAAAGTGGTACACGTCGCGCGGGATGTTGTAGGCCTTCGAGATGTCGCAGCTGAGCTTGGCCGACAGGTCGATCTGCGCGGTCGGCCAGGAGGTCTGCGAGGCGTAGCCCCCGTGCTCGATGCCCACGGTGAAGTGGTTGCTCGAATTGCCGTTGCGCCAGCACTCGACGTTGCTGTTGTTGACGCAGTCGTAGGTGGCGCCGATGTGCCAGGCGCGGTTGGCCTCGCAGCACGAGCTGCGACACTTCTGAGCCCGCCTCGTTGACCACATAGTGCGCGCTCACGCCCGACTGCGTGTTGGTGAGCCAGCTCCAGCAGCCGCTGTAGGAGCTTTCGCACGTGTGGATGATGACCATGCCGACCTGCCCGATGCTGCCCGCCGGACGGCTGTTGTAGTTGGGCGACGGACGCCAGACGGCGCCGGGGAAGTCGACGGCGGCGGTTTTGCCGAGGCCTGCCGTGGGCGCCGGGAACGCGGGCGTCACCGCCTGCGGCGCGAGTGTCGCCACCGTCTCGCCGGATTCGGTGCGCACCGTGGCTCCGTCGTGGAGCGCGGCGTAGACCGCCTCATGCACGTAGGCCGCCTGGCCTTCGCGCTGAACGATACCGCTGTAGCGCGCGGCGACGGGCGCCCACGCGCCGAGGTCGTCGCGGTCGATGCCCGCCTCATCGGCATAGGCGCGCAGGAGTGCCGCCGCAGCCCGGAGGTTGGCCGGCACCTCAGTGCGGGCGGCGGCCTCGGTAACGCCCGCGAGTTGCGCGCCACGGGTCAGCTGGGCGCCGCGCAGGGCCATGATGCCATAGGCGGCGTCCATGCCCGCAAACTCCTCCTGTCCCTGCACCATCTGCCAGTGCGTCTCGGCGTACCCGATGGCCTTGAGCAGATCCACCGGCACCCCGAAAGCGGAGGCGGCGCTGGCAAACTGCGCGTCGAGGTGGTGCTGCGGGGTCAGCGTGGCGTTCGCTGGAGACGGGGCGTCGTCATCGCGGAGCGCGTCGGAGCAGCCCGGCAGCAGGGCCAGCGTGACGAGCAGGAGCGCAGGAATCCGGTACAGATGCTTCATTGAAGACCTCTGGTAAAGAAGAAGGCGTCCCGGGCGCTCGGAGGCGCGCCCGGGGCAGGTGGAACGCGGGGCCTCGCGTGCTCGGAGGTACGGGCACGGCCTCCAAGTTTGCCGGTCCTGAAAGCGCTTCCAGACGGAGCCTTCATCCGCGCCATTCCCATCCTGCTCTAAACATTGAGCATAGCCCTGGCTTGCGGCCCCCGCAACGAACCGGTTACGCCCCTCAGCGAGCGGTGCCCGCTCAGTACGTGAGCACGACGCCGCCGAGCGAAAGGCCGGCGCCGGTGCCCACGAGCAGCACCCGGTCGCCCCGCTGCAGGCGTCCGGTTTCGACGGCGTGGGCGAGGGCGAACGGGATGCCCGCCGCGATCACGTTGCCCGTCCACGGGAGCGTCCACACGATGCGCGCGGCCGGCCAGCCAAGGCCTTCCATGAGGCGCAGCCCCATCGCGCTCGACTGATGCGGCACCACGAGGTCCACGCCCGCAAGGCCGGTGGAGAGGCCAGGCCGCAGCGCCTCCAGAAAGCCCGGCGTGTGGGTGCGCGCGAGCCGCAGCACCGCGCGCCCGTCCATGCTGAAGAGGTTGTCGTCCGGAAGAGTGTGCGCGGCGTTGGGGGGCCGCCGTGAGCCGCCGCCCCGAATCTCGGTGGCCGCAGCGCCTTCCGAGTACGTCTCGAAGCGCGCCGCCTCGACCGCCGAGGCGCTGCCCTCCGGCGCCCGCACGAGCACGACCGCCGCCGCCGCATCGCCCAGCAGCACGGCGCTCTCGGGCTGCGCCGGATTCGCCCCCACCGTGCCGATGTCGGCGCTCACGATCAGGATGCGGCGGTAGCGCCCGGCGTCGATGAGCGTGGCCGCGAGGTCGAGGGCGACGACAAAGCTCAGGCAGGTGGCGTGGACCGAGAAGGCGGGGATGCCCGTGCCGGCCAGACCGAGCGCGCGGTGGATCAGCGCGGCGGTGTCGGGGATGGCCTGCTCCTGCGTGCCGCAGGCGCCGAGCACGAGGTCGAGGTCGGCGGCGGCGAGGCCGGCCATGGCGAGCGCCTGCTGCGCGGCCTCCGCGCCCATCGCGGAGGCGGGCATCCCGCACGCGTCGCGGCGCTCCCGCACGCCCGCGCGGGCCTCCGCCCAGCCCTCCGGCACGCCGCAGCGCGCCTCCACCTCGGCGCTCGGCACCACGTGCGGCGGCAAGAACCCGCCCACCCCGGCGATCTGGACGCGGCGCAGGCTCATGCGGCCTCCAGGGCCACCGGCACGTCCCCGGGGTGCCACGCCCGCACCACGCGGCGGCGCTTGGCCCCGCCCACGGCTTCCGCGCCGAGCGCCTCAAACGTGAGCACGGGCGGCGGCGCGCCCACGCGGGCGCACACGGCGTCCCAGGCCGCGCGCACCCCGGCTTCGGCCTCCGCGCGGCGCGCGTCCGGCAGGCGCAGGGCAAAGGCCACGGCGTCCGGGCCGGTCTGCGTGGCGGTGTAGGCGTCGGCCTCCGGGGCGCCGATGAGCACGGCGCGGCGCACAAAGTCGGGGAAGAGGGGCACGCGGCGCCCGTGCGACCCGGCGAGCCAGAACACGTCGTCGGCGCGGCCTTCGATGCGGGCGAGCGCGGTGAGGACCGAGCCGCACGGGCAGGGGTCGGGGCGGAGCACGAGCACGTCGTCGAGGCGGTGGCGGAGGATGGGCTGCGTGCGGCGCCGGAAGTCGGTGATGACGGGCGTGAAGCGGCCCTCCGCCGGGTCGCCGATGCCCTCGCGCTCGATCACGGCGTGCGTCTCGCACAGGTGGAGCGTGCCGTGCGCGCAGGTGACGCCGAGCAGCCCCTCGGTGGCCTGGTAGACCTCGTGGACCGGCCCCCAGGCGGCTTCGATGACCGCGCGGTCCACCGGGTCGAGCACCTCGGCCACCGAGAGCACCTTCGCCGGGGCGAGCGAGAGGCGGCCCGCGTGCTGCGCCTCGGCGAGGAGCCGAAGCATGGACGGCGGGGCGGCGAGGACTGTGGGCTGAAAGCGGCGCAGCCGGGCAACGTGCTGCGCGGGGCTGTCGAGCAGGTCGAAAAACTGAAACTGGAGGCGCCGGCTGCCGAGGCGGCTGTAGAGGGCCGAGTTCGCGCGGAGAAAGAAGGCCACGCGGTGCCGTCCGAGGAGCGCGCCCGGCAGCACGTGGGCCAGCATCGTCCCGGCCCAGGCGTCGCGCTCGGCGGGCCCTGCCAGAAAGACGCCCCGGTTGCCGGACGTGCCGGACGAGAGCCCCACCGCGATCCCGCCGGGCAGGAGGGGCGCAAAGTCCCGCTCGCCCTCGGCCTGCAGCGCCACCGCGAGCGCGTCGTCTAGCCGAATGCCCGCCGTGTTGAAGCGGTCGAAGTGCGCCATCATCTCGGCCTTGCCGACGGGCGGCACCTCGCGCCAGCGGCCGATCTGCCCGGCAAAGCGCGCGGCGTGAAAGGGCGACCGCGCCGCGACCCACGCGAGATGGCGTTGCACCTGCTGCTCCTGCCAGCCTCCGAGTGCGGCGCGCGTGCCAAAGCGGCGGACCCGCGTGGCCGCGTAGGCGCCGAGCAGACGCAGGCGGGAGGCGAGAAGGGTGGGCACAGGCAAACGGTGAACCCCAAGATCGCCTTCCGCCCCATCTAGCCCCGCGTTCCCCTGCGACATTCCCGCGTCGCCGTGCGACTCGATGGAAGGGCCCCATTCATGGGGCCCCTACGGGCCGAACCGGCGGGGGGCGTCGTGGCTCACCGCCACGGTGAGGCCGGGGTGGCGGGCGATCACCGTGCGCAGGGCGTGCTGGGTGGCGCGGTAGGCGCGGGCGTCGTGCTGGAGGCGCATCCCGAGCGCCGAGGGCGCGGCCCTTATCGTCCACGAGCGCGTCGATGTGCCAGGCGGCGTCGGCGGCGAGAAGCCACGGGCCCGCGTCCGTCTCCACGTAGAGGCCCACCTGGCCCGGCGCGTGGCCGGGGAGGTCGAGCGCGAGCGTGGTGCTCGTCGCCGAACACGCGGTAGCCCTCGGCGAACGGGGCGAGCACGGGCGGGAGCGCCACGCGGTGCCGGAGGGGCGTGAAGCGCGCGTCGAAGTCGTCCGGCAGGAAGGCGGCGGCGTAGCCCGCCGCGTTCGTCCACGCCGTGCGGGGCGCGCACGGGACGCAGCGCCTCCGGGTGGGCGTGAAAGCGGGCGTGCGGAAAGTCGCGCAGGCCGCCCACATGGTCGGTGTGGAAGTGCGACACGAACACGTCGGTGACGGCCTCGGGCGCGATCCCCCGGGCGGCGAGCAGGTCTGCCGCCGAGGGCGTCACGACGGGCGCGAGGGCGCGCGTGAGGAGCCGGTGCGGGAGCGTGCACTGCATCACGGGGCGGTAGCGCGGGGCGTAGCCGGTGTCGAAGAGGACGATCCGCCCGTGCCCTTCGAGCAGGCCCACGCCCGCCGGAAAGCGGTGCGTCCGCCAGCGGCCATCGCCGCGCGAGAGGCGCTCGGGCGCCCGGCACGCGCCGGCTTCGAGCCACGCGAGGCGCCAGCCGCTCACGGCGTCGCCTCCTGCGCCTGCCACCACGCGGCAAAGCGCGCTAGCCCCTCTTCCGGCGTCACCCACGGGCGGAAGCCGAGGTCGCGGCGGAGCGCGGTGGTGTCGAGCGTCTGCGAGCAGCCCACCACGGCCACGCTGTAGCGCGTCAGCACGGGCTCGCGGCCCGGGAGCAGGCGGCGGTACACCGGCTTCGAGCACGCCGCCGACGCGCATCATCCGCGCGAGCGAAACGTGGCGCGTGGGGCGCGGCAGGCCCAGCCGGTCGCAGAGCGCCGCGATCATCGCCCACAGCGCTACAGGCTCGCCATCGGCCACGTTGTAGATGCGGCCCGAGAGGGCGTCCGGGGCGTCGAGCGCGCGGATTGCGGCGTCTACGGCGTGGTCGATGTAGGTCATGCTCACGCGGTTGTGCCCGTCGCCGATGATGGGCAGGCGGCCCGTGCGCAGCGCGCGGATCAGGCGCGGCAGCACCGCCCGGTCGCCGGGGCCATAGATCGCGCGCGGGCGCAGCAGGATCGCGCTCAGGCCCTCGGCTACGGCCGCGCGCACGAGCACGTCGGCGAGGCGCTTCGAGGCGGCGTAGGGGGTGCGCGGCAGGGCGGGCAGTTCGTCGGACTCGCGGACGTCTTCGCGGCTCTCGAAGCCGAAGTAGACGGAGGGCGTCGAGAGGTGGACGAGGCGCTGCACGCCGGCGGCCTGGCACGCGCCGAGCACATGGGCGGTGGCCTGCACGTTGGCGCGCCAGAAATCGGCGGCCCGCCCATACGGCGCGGCGAGGGCGGCGCTGTGGATCACGGCGGCGTGGCCCTCCACGAGGCGATGCACCGCATCGGCGTCGCCGAGGTCGAGGCGGGCGAAGGGGATGCCCTCGGCCTCCAGTGCGGCGCCGGCGCGGGCATCCCGGCCTGTCGCGGTGACGGCGCGCCCGCGGGCGTGGAGGGCGCGGGCGAGGGCGCCGCCGAGAAAGCCCGTCGCGCCCGTCACGAGCACGCGCCCGGCGCGCGGCGCAAAGCCCGGCGCGGGCGAAGCGGTGGGCGTGGGCGGGGGCGTCACGACGGCTCGGAGGGCGCCGGGCCGGGCGCCTCCGAGGGGGTGGAGGCGGGCGGCGGCGAGGGCGCCGAGGCGTCCGGCGCGTCGGTGTTGTCGGCGAGCGCGGCCGGGTCGGCGGCGAGGTCGGCCAGCTGCGCGCCGGTGCGGGCGCTCTCGCCGGGCTCCTCGGGCGGCGCCTGCGGACGCGCCGGGCGCCGCCCGATCCGCGTGAGCAGTCCGCGCGGCACCACGCCGAGCGCCACGAGGCCCGCTCCGTAGGCCGCCAGGAGCAACCCTTCGATGAACCAGCGCTGGAGCACCGGCACGAGCGCCCACGCGCCAAAGAGCGCGAGCGCGAGCGCGGCGGTGCCCCCGGCGCGGCGCCAGTTGAACGGGAGCGGGTAGGCCCGCTGTGCGTACACGTAGAGCGCGAGGGCCATCGCCCCGTAGCCCGCCACACTCGCCGCGCCCGCGCCCACGAGTCCGAGCCGGGGCACGAGCAGCACCGTGGCGACGATGGCCGCCACCGCCCCCGCGACGGTGGCGTGGACGAAATACTTGGTCTGCTTCTCGATGTAGAGGCCCGCCGAGAAGGCGTAGTACCAGCCCTGGAGCAGGTACGAGCCGAGCACGAGCGGCACCGCCACGAGCCCCGGCAGAAACGACGCCTGGATAAGCGTCCGCCCGCCCGGCAGCGGCAGCGTGGCGATCTCGCGGGCGTAGAAGGCCACGCCGAGGAAGAACGCCCACAGGCCCGCGTTGAAGAGCGTGAACACGCGCGCAAAGAGCGGGCGCGCGTCGGCGTCGTCGGCGTGCTGGAGGAAGAAGGGCTGCCAGGCGAACCTGAACATCTGCACGGCGAGCATCATGAACACGCCCAGCTTGGGCGCCGCGCCGTAGAGGCCCACGAGCGCCTCGCCGGAGGCGCCGGGCACGGCCGAGGGCAGCTTTTGCAGGCCAATGGTGCTCACGCGGTCGGTGAGCGCGTAGCCCACGCCGCCCGGCACGAACGGCAGGCCAAAGGCCACGAGGTCGCGCCAGATGGCCCGGTGAAAGCGCGGGCGCAGCAGTTGCACGTAGAGCGGCGCGAGCACGGCGAGCTGCGCCACGCTCCCCATCAGGTTGGCCTCGAACACGCCCGCCACGCCGCGCTTGTACTTGAGCACGAGCACGAGCGTGAGCAGGATGTTGGCCCCGATGTTGGCGAAGTTGGCCACCGCGAACATCCACGGGCGCCCGGCGAGGCGGAGTTCGGCGAGCGGCACCTTGGTGAGCGTGTCGAGCACGAGCGTGAGCGCGACGACGGCCACGAGGTACGGCGCGCCTGCGCCGAAGCCGAACAGGCCTTGCAGCACGCCGGGAAAGAGCACGATCCCGAGCCCGAGCACGGCGCTCGTGGCGAGGAGCGAGAACGTGGCCGTCGAGAACACCTCCACGACGCGCGCGCGCCCCTCCTGGCCCGAGGCGTACTTGAGGTAGGCCGACTCCAGCCCGTACGTGAACAGGATGTTCAGGAAGACGAAGGCCAGAAACACGAGCGTGATCACGCCCACCTCCTCGCGCGTGAACACCTGCGTGTAGAACGGCACGAGCAGGAAGTTGAGCATCCGCCCGAGGATGGACGAGAGCCCGTAGACGGCCGTGTCGGAGGCGAGCTTGCGGAGACGGCTCAAAGCAGCGGAGGGGGACAGCGCCGAAAAGGTACGCGGCCCGCCCCCGTTCTCCCGCCCTCCGATCTTCACCCGTCCCCGTCCTCCTCATAGGCAGTAGGCCGCCCTCGGGCGCATCCTCCGTAGGGGCGCGATGCATCGCGCCCTTCGGTCGCAGGGCGTCCCTCATGAGGAGGGCACGACAAGTCGCGCTCTCTACCGCCGACAGCACAGGCGCCACCTTGACGGCGATCCCGTCCGGCGCTCCGGCCGACCACCCGGAGGGACGGCGTTTCTCGTCAGGCGCAGCCACGCCCTTCCATCAGCGGCGCTTGCGGCGGGAAAAGAGCATGCCGTCGAAGACGAGGTGGCTGGCGTAGCCCATCACGGCGGCGCCGTAGAACGGGAGCCCGGCGAGCGGACGCGCCGGCAGCGACAGGTACGGCAGCACGAACAGGGGCGATGGCACGAGCAGCATCGCCCAGAGCGTGTGGGTCCACCCCCGGTGTTTGCTCAGGATGGGGAGGATGGCGGCGAGCCCGAAGTAGGCCGACTCCTGAAAGCGCTGCGTGAGGATGAGCGCGAGGTCGGCCACGAAGAAAATGGCGTAGAACACCTTCTGCCCCACCGAGTGCGTGTCTACGTCGGGCCAGAGGCCGAAGAGCAGGCACAGCCCGAAGAGCGCCGCCGGGTAGGCCACGCGCTCGGGCAGCGAGAACTGCGCATACGCGCCGTCTACGGCGTAGAGGGCCGCGAAGGCGCCGAGGTAGAGCACCCCGAAGAGCGCCGCGCCGAACAGGTGGCCGCGAAAGTTGGACATGGAGCCAGAACGCCGCGCAGCCCGCCCGGATCACCGCCGGGGCCGCACGGAGGCAGCGCCTCAGCGCGTCGTGGTGTCGGGACGGGCGGGGAGGCCAGCGCCGAGCGAATCGGCGGCGCTGGTGTCGGGCACGGACGGATCGGTGGGCACCGGGCGGCCTTCGCGCTCGGCCTGCTGGCGCAGGCGCGCGGCACGGCGCTGGGCGTCGGCGGTGGAGTCGGCCACGATCTCGGAGGCCTCGCGGATCTCGGTGTGGCGGACGTAGCCGCCGAGGTGGCTCACGTAGGCCATCCACCCCGCCATCCCAGCCCCGAGCACGAGAAAGCCGGCCACGATGCCCGTGGGCAATCACGTCGGCGCGGCGCCAGCGCACGAGCGCGCCGAGGGCGAGCAGGCCCAGGAGCGCCTCTGCCTTCCAGGCCAGTTCGGCGGCGTCCTCGTGCGCGTGGATCGTGGTGCGGTAGACGCCCGGATACTTCGTGGCGATGTTCTCGGCGCCCTGTCCGGTGTAGTCCGACGCCCACGCCCCCACGCCGCCCACGACGAGCAGCACGAGCGCCGCCCGCGCCACGTCGGCCCGTTTGAACAGGAGCGCGCCAAGCAGCAGCAGCACGCCGAACATCGCGGCCATCTCGGGCACGTGGTTGACGAGCAGGTGGAGGTGGGCGCCGTTGAACATGGACAGGCAAAGGGTGAGCGAACGCGCAAGGATACAGCGCTCAGCGCCCTCCCCTGCCGCTTTTAGCCACTTCCTTTCGGATCCTTTGTGCGCCCATGCCTTGTCATACCAACTCCGGTAGCTTGGTCAGGGATCACCGGGTTGATCACGGATCATTGATCATGGTCAGAGACGCCCAGATGTGCTCTCTGGCCATGATCCATCATCAATGATCGAGGGGACCTTCCCGTACTCATCGGCCGGATCTGGTATCAGATCCTCTGTAGCATCGCGCTCGATTACCGGCACGAGCTGTACCACGAAGCCATCATCGCGTCTGATGATGACCACGTTTCCTTGGAGTGCCTCGTCGATCAGGCCGTCAAGGTGCTCACCGGCTTCATCGAGCGAAACGACGTGCATGGCGCGTGACGGTTGTCCGTGCGCAACGCTGCGTCCACCCCCGGATTCTTCGCCTGAACGACTCGAATCCGCCCTCTTCTGCGGGAAGGGGAGTGTTGATGAGGCGCCCTTTCCCGCGGAAGAGGGCGACGGCGCGCAGCGCGTCGGGGGATGGCGTTACCGCGTGAGCTTGCGGTAGGTGAGGCGGTGCGGGCGCTCGGCGTCGATGCCCTTGCGCTTGTGGTAGTCTTCCTCGTAGAGGCGGTAGTTGCCGTCGAACCACACCACCTCCGAGTTGCCCTCGAAGGCGAGGATGTGGGTGGCCACGCGGTCGAGGAACCAGCGGTCGTGGGAGATCACGACGGCGCAGCCGGCAAAGTCCTGGAGCGCCTCTTCGAGCGCGCGGAGCGTGTTCACGTCGAGGTCGTTCGTGGGCTCGTCGAGCAGGAGCACGTTGGCGCCCTCGCGGAGCACCTTGGCGAGGTGGACGCGGTTGCGCTCGCCGCCCGAGAGCTCGGTCACCTTCTTCTGCTGATCCGCGCCGCCGAAGCCGAACTTGCCCACCCACGCGCGGCTCTGCATGTCGCGCCCGCCCACCTTGATGAAGTCGGCTCCGTCGGCGATCTCCTGCCAGATGGTCTTCTCCGGGTCGAGCGGGCGGTTCTGGTCCACGTAGCCGAGCTTGACGGTCTCGCCCACCTTGATGGTGCCCCCGTCGGGCTCGGCGGCGCCCGTGATCATGCGGAAGAGCGTCGTCTTGCCGGCGCCGTTGGGGCCCACGATGCCGACGATGCCGCCGGGGGGCAGCGAGAACGTCAGGTCTTCGAAGAGCAGCTTGTCGCCGTAGGCCTTCGTGAGCGCGTCGGCGTTGATGACGAGGTTGCCGAGGCGCGGGCCGGTCGGGATGGGGATCTCCATCTCGTCGTCGCGCTTGTGCTGCTGCTGCTCGACGAGCTTCTCGTAGTTGGCAATGCGCGCCTTGCTCTTGGCGTGGCGTCCCTTCGGGCTCTGCCGCACCCACTCCAGCTCTTCCTGGAGCGCCTTCTGCTGCTTGCTCTGCTGCTTCTCCTCGAGCGCGAGCCGGGCACTCTTCTGCTCCAGCCACGACGAGTAGTTGCCCTCGAACGGGATGCCCGAGCCCCGGTCGAGCTCCAGGATCCAGCCGGCGACGTTGTCGAGGAAGTAGCGGTCGTGCGTGACGGCGATGACGGTGCCGGGGTACTTGGCGAGAAACTGCTCCAGCCACGCGACCGACTCGGCGTCGAGGTGGTTTGTCGGCTCGTCGAGCAGGAGCACGTCGGGCTTCTGGAGGAGCAGGCGCACGAGGGCCACGCGGCGCTTCTCGCCACCCGAGAGGGTGCCGATCACGGCGTCGCCGGGGGGCGTGCGGAGGGCGTCCATCGCCTGTTCGAGCTGCGCGTCGAGGTCCCAGAGGCCGAGGCGGTCGATGTCGTCCTGCAGCTTGGCCTGCCGGGCCATGAGCGCGTCGAAGTCGGCGTCGGGGTCGGCAAACTGGGCGTTGATGGCCTCGTAGTCCTTGAGGATCTGCGCCTGCTCGGCCACGCCTTCCTCGACGATCTCGCGGACCGTCCGGGCGGGGTCGAGGTTGGGCTCCTGGTGGAGCATCCCGAAGGTGATGCCCTTCTGCAGCACTTCGACGTGCCCCAGAAAGTCTTTGTCCTCGCCCGCGATGATCTTGAGGAGGGTAGACTTGCCGGCCCCGTTGAGGCCGAGCACGCCGATCTTGGCGCCGTAGTAGAAGGAGAGCCAGATGTCGCGGAGGACGGTCTTGCCGTTCTTGTGCGTCTTGGTGACGCCGCGCATCGAGAAGATGACTTTCTGGTCGGACACGTCAGAGAGGGGGAATCGGGGGTCGGGAGCCGGGCATCGAAGCCGCTGCAACCGGCGCGACGGGCGCGCGGGTCCGCGAAGCTGTGGGGAAGGCGCCCCCCGCCCCCTCCGTCCGCTTCGGGACACCTCCCCCGATTTCGGGAGAGGACCGCTGCCGGAGCGCGTTCCGCTACGCGGACCTTCAGTTCAGCGCGGAGGCAGCAGGTGGGGGCCGGATCGTAAAGCGTCTGTCCCTTCCCGGATCGGCACGGTTGCGCGGCACCGGATGCCCCAATTTTGCGACCCGCTTCCTTCTGCTTGCCGCCATGCTGCGCCGCCTGCTCACCTCGCCCTACTTCTGGGGCAGCCTGTTTGTCTTCTCCGGTACCATGCACTTTGCCGCCTCGAAATCCTTCGAGCGGATCGTGCCGCCCCCGCTGCCGCCCAAGCCCACCGTGGCGCTCAGCGGGGTGGCCGAGATCGCCGGCGGCCTCGGGCTGATGCTGCGCAGCACGCGCCGGGCAGCCATGTGGGGCCTGCTGACGCTGCTCACGGCCGTGTTTCCGGCCAACATCTACGCCGCGCGCCACCCCGAGACGATGAGCGTGGGCGCCCGAGTGGAGCCTCTGGGCCCGCCTGCCGATGCAGCCCGTCATGGGCGCGCTCGTGTGGCTCGCCGGGCATCGGCGCAAGGCCTGAACGCCCATCGGGGTTAGTTTGGGACGCTGCTCCCCCGCCCTGCCGTGGCCCTCGCGACGCTCGCCGTTTACCTGCTCCTCCAGCTCGCCATCGGCGCGTTCGTGTCGCGCCGGATCCGGACGGAGACCGACTACATCGTTGCCGGGCGGAGCCTCGGGCTGTGGCTCGGCACGTTCACGATCTTCGCCACCTGGTTCGGGGCCGAGACGTGCATCGGGGCGGCCGGGGCGGTCTACGCCGAAGGGCTCGCGGGGGCGCGGGCCGACCCCTTCGGCTACGGACTCTGCCTGCTGCTCATGGGCGCTTTTCTCGCGCGCCCGCTCTACCGGCGCGGCCTGACGACGCTCGCCGACCTTTACCGGCAGCGCTACGGGGCGGGCGTGGAGCGGCTCGCCGTCGTGCTCATGATCCCCGCGTCGGTGCTGTGGGCGGGCGCGCAGGTGCGGGCCTTCGGGGGCATCGTGGCAGGCGTGGGCGGCTTCTCGCCCGTCGTGGGCGTGACGGCGGCGGCGGTCGTGATCGTGCTCTACACCGTCCTCGGCGGCGCCCTCGCCGATGCCTACCACGACCTCATCCAGGGCGTCGTGCTGCTCGTGGGGCTCGTCGTGCTCGGCGTGGCGGTGTTCATGGCGGACGGGGGCGAAGCGCTCGCGCAGGTGCCCGCCGCGCGCTTCAACCCGTTTGCGGGCTTCGGCGTGCTGGCCGGGCTCGAAAAGTGGGCCGTGCCGATCTGCGGGTCCGTCGTGGCTGTCGAGCTGGTCTCGCGCGTGATCGCGTGCCGGAGTGCGGGCGTGGCGCAGCGGGCGGCGTTTCAGGCCGCCGGGCTGTACGCCTTCGCCGGCGGCATCCCGGTGGTGCTGGGGCTCATCGGGGCGGTGCAGGTACCCGGCCTCGCGGACCCCGAAGGGATTCTGCCGGCCCTCGCCGCGCAGCATCTGCCGAAGGCGCTCTCGGTCGTGTTCACGGGCGCGCTCGTGGCCGCGATCCTCTCGACGGTGGACTCGACGCTGCTCGTGGCGGGCTCGCTCGTGTCGCACAACATCGTGGTGCCGCTGCGGCCGGGGCTGTCGGAGCGGGGCAAGCTCCTCGCGGCGCGCGTGTCGGTGGTGGCGTTTGCGGGCGTGGCGTACGGGCTCGCGCTCGGCTCCGAGGGCGTGTACGCGCTCGTCGAGGAAGCGTCGGCGTTTGGCAGCGCGGGGCTGTTCGTGGTGGTGCTGCTGGCGCTCTTCACGCGCTGGGGCGGGCGCTGGGCCGCCACCGGCGCCATGCTCGCGGGCTTCGTCGTCTACCTTGTGGCCGACAAGCTGCTGCACCTGCCGCTGCCCTACCTGACCTCGCTCGGGGCTGCGATGCTGGGCTATGGCGTGGGCGCTTTGTATGACGCTCGTTCGCCCGGCGTCCCCCAGCGCGGGTTTTCCGAGACCGCATAGGCGCCGCCCAGCACCGCCCGCCTGATCCGGCCCCGAGCAGGGCGGGCGTTGCCGCTGCCTCGGGGAGCAGATGAGACGATGCGGTGCTATCGGCGCCCCGGCGCGCGGGCGGGGAATCGCGGACGCCCCACCGGCGTAGGGGTCCGCCCTGCCCCTGCCCATGTTGCCTTTCCGACGCTCTGCCGCCCTCGGCGCCCTCCTGCTGGGGCTGATGATAGGGGGGTGTGGAGAGCGACGCACCGCAGCCCGGCAGACCCCGATCCCAGGCGCGCAGGGCGTGCGCTCGACGGTGGAGGAGATCCGCCCGGATCGCTACGTGATCGCACGCGAGCTGCTCGTGGACTCGGCCACCGTCGTCGTGATCCACCACCTCGACAGCACCACCGAACGCCTCACCACCCCGGATGCCTTTGCCGCGCGCCTCGACGTGCCCGACTCGCTCCGCGCCCGCGTGGCAGCCGCGCCCCTGCCCATCGAGGCGCGGGCCCCGGATGCGCCCGGCGCGGCCTGGGACGCCCCGACGACCGGCCTGCCGCTCGGCACCGTCCTCTTCTACACGATGGCGATGAACGTGTGGCGCCCCGAGGCCTACGCCGCCATTCGCGCCGACACGCTCGGCGACGCCACCGCCCCGCCGAGCGTCACCGCAGCCCCGAGCGACGCCGCAACGCCGGTGGCCCGCGCCGCGCCCGCCCCGACGCCGAGCCGCCCGCGCACCGTGACGCCCGCCCGGACGCCCACCCCGCGTCCGGCGACGACCACGCGGCGGGCCCCCGCGAAACACAGCAAGGGGCATGGCGGCAAGGGGCACGGACGCAGCCAAAAGCGCAAAGGCTGGTAAGCACGGACGCCGGGGCGTAAACTCCGGGACCTCCTGCTGCCATGGACACCCTCTACCTCATCGCCTTTCTCGTGGGCGGCGTGTTCGTCGCGCTCTCGCTCTTCGGCGGCGGCCACAACGCCGACGCCTCCGCCGATGCGGGCTTCGACCACACGGCGGGCGGTGACGTCGGGGCCGACACTGCCGCTCATGCTACCGGCGACGCCACAGGCGGCACCGCCCCGGGCCTTGCGGACCTGCTCTCGCTCCGCTTCCTGTTTCTCTTCGCCGCGTTCTTCGGGCTCACCGGGCTCACCCTCCACTACGTCGCCCACGAGGGCGAGCCGTTCACAGCCCTGGCCGCCGCGCTCGTGGGCACGCTCGTCGGGATGGGCGGCACCTATACGCTGCGGCGCTTCGGGCAGGAGCGGGTGTCGAGCACGATCACGAACGCCGACCTGGTCGGAAGCACGGCGCGCGTCGAGCTGCCGTTTGAAGGCGCCGCACGGGGGCAGGTGCTGCTCGTGAGCAAGGGGCAGCGCGTGCTGCTGCCGGCGCGCGCCCTCGAAGGCGTAGACGGCTTTGCGCGCGGCGACGAGGTGGTGGTCGTGCGCATGGACGGGCGCACCGCCGAGGTCGTGCGCGTGGACGATTCCGCCGCCCTGCCGCTCGCCCCACGCGTGCGTTGACGCGGCGCCCCTAACCCGTTTGAAAACCTGCGCCTATCTGTTCGGGCGTCGTCTGTTTTTTTGCATCCCGGCGCCGGCGGCTCCGTAGGCCCGCCTGTTCCCATCCCTCCTTCTTCCCCATGTCTGGTCTGCTCATCGCCGGCATCCTCATCCTGGGCCTCTTCGTGGTGCTCGGGATCATCCGGGCCAACCTGTTCATCTGCCAGCCCAACGAGGTGCTCATCTTCTCCGGCCGCAAGCGCCGCCTCGCCGACGGCTCCGACGTCGGCTACCGCGTCATCCGGGGCGGGCGCGGCTTCCGGGTGCCCATCTTCGAAAAGGTGGATCGCCTCGACCTGACCACCATCCCCATCGACCTGACCGTGCAGAACGCCTACTCGAAGGGCGGCATCCCGCTCCAGGTGCGCGCGATTGCGAACGTCAAGGTGGCGTCCACCGAAAACGAGCTCAACAACGCGGTCGAGCGCATGCTCGGCAAGCGGCGCGAGGAGGTGATGATGATCGCCAAGGAGACCCTCGAGGGCAACCTGCGCGGCGTGCTCGCGCTCCTGACGCCCGAGGAGGTCAACGAAGACCGGCTCAAGTTCGCCAAAGAACTCCTCGACGAGGCCGACAACGACCTCTCCGCGCTCGGCCTCCAGCTCGACACGCTCAAGATCCAGAGCATGGACGACGAGCGGGGCTACCTCAACGCCATCGGGCGCCAGCAGACCGCGCAGGTCGTGGCGTCGGCCGAGATCGCGGAGGCGCAGCGCATGGAGCAGGCGCGGACGGCGCAGGCGCACGCCAACAAGGCCATCGCGGAAGCCGAGAACGAGGTGCGCATCGTGCGCGCCGAGCTGCTCGCGACGAGCCAGGCCGCCGAGGCGCGGGCGGGCGTGGCGGGGCAGCTCGCGCAGGCCGAGGCCGAACAGGCGCTCGCCGAACAGCAGATCCTGCTCTCGCAAAAGCGCCAGCGCGCCGACATCGTGGTCAAGGCCGAGGCCGAGCGCGAGGCGAGCGAGGAGCGCGCCAAGGGCGATGCCGCGCGCGTGTACGAAAACGGCAAGGCCGAGGTCGAAATCCTGCGCCAGAAGCTCGCCCTCTGGCAGGAGGCCGGCCCGGAGGCCGAGCGCCTGTTCCTGCTCCAGATGCTCCCCGACATCATGCGCGACGTGCTCAAGACGGTGGACGGCATCAAGATCGACAAGCTCACCGTGGTGGACAATGGCAGCGGCACCGGCGATCCCGAGCGTGATGACGCAGATCGCCGGCTCGACGCCCGCCCTCCTGGAGAGCCTCAAGGCCTCGACGGGCGTGGACATCGCAGGCCTCCTCCAGGGCCGCCGCGCGCCCACCGATGGCCCAAAGGAGGTGTAAGCGCCCCAAGACGCCATCCGTAGGGGCAAAGCATCCGCTGTGAAGCCCCTGCCCGCGGCCCCGCCCCCACCTGCGGCAACGCCTCTGCCCGTGGCCCCACCCCGATGCTTTGCCCACCATGCCGGGCGGTGCGGGCGAAGCATCCGGGCGGGGCATTGCGCGGCACCGTTGCCATGAGCGGAGCGCTGCGGAGGCCGGTGGCCGCACAGCGGATGCTTTGCCCCTACGCGCCCACGCCCCGGCCTCCTCTGGTGATGCACGTTTCCGCTGCGCTTCTGCCGGGTTTGCTCCTCCTGGGCGCGCTGGGCTGCGCGCACCTCGCCCCCACGTCCGCCCGCCCGCGCGTGACCACGCCGCCGCGCGACCTTGTCGTGCTCGTGCATGGGATGGGCCGCACGTCCCTGTCGATGCTGCCGCTGCAACGGATGCTGGAGCGCGACGGCTACCGGGTGCGCAACGTCGGCTACAGTTCCTACGGACCAAGCATCGCAGAGATCAGCGCGCAGGTGGGCCGGGCGGTAGACCGGGCGCTCGCCGAAGAGGCTGCCCCGCGCGTCCACTTCGTCACGCACAGCCTCGGCGGCATCGTGGTGCGGTACCTGCTTGCGCACGACCGCCCCGCGCGCCTCGGGCGGGTGGTGATGCTCGCCCCGCCCAACCAGGGCGCCGCCAAGGCCGACCGGCTCGCGCCCTACGCGGGCTGGCTCCTCAAGCCCCTCCGCGAGCTTCGCACGACCGGCAGCACCGTGCGCACGCTGCCCGTGCCCACCGGCGTCGAGATGGCGGTCATCGCCGGCACGCGCGACGGCAAGGTGCGCCCCGAGGAAGCCCGCCTCGACGGTGCCGCGTTCGTGCTCGTGCCGGGCCGCCACACGTTCCTGATGCTCCAGCCGCGGGTGCAGCGGCTCGTGCGCGCGTTCCTCGCCACCGGCACCCTCCCAGAGCGCTGACGGCTACTCCGGCCACACGCGCAACCGCCGCTCGGGGCCAACGCTCTCCTCAATCGTCTTGAGGATGCGGCGGTACTCGTCGCGTCCACGAGCTTTGCTCCACGAAGCCGTGGTCCTCGACCGGGTAGAGCGCCATCTCCCAGCCCGTCTTGCCGAGCTCGATCAAACGCTGCGAGAGGCGGATGACGTCCTGCACCTCCACGTTCGTGTCCACGAGGCCGTGGGCGATGAGCAGCGGGTTGCCCTTGTAGCCCTCGGCGTGGTAGATGGGCGACGACTGCCGAAACGCGAGCGTGTCCTGCGCGGGCATGTTGAGGATGTTGGCCGTGTAGCCGTGGTTGTAGTGCGCCCAGTCCGTCACCGAGCGGAGGGCCGCGCCGCCGCCGAAGTGCTCGGGGGCGGTGAAGAGCGCCATGAGCGTGATGAAGCCCCCATAGGAGCCGCCGTAGATGAACACGCGGTTCGGGTCGATGCCCAGTTCGGCGTTCACGTAGCGGCTCGCGTCCACGTAGTCCTGCAGGTCGCGCCCGCCCATAAAGCGGTAGACGGCCGTGCGCCAGTCGCGCCCGTAGCCGGACGAGGCGCGGTAGTCGAGGTCGAGCACGGTGTAGCCCCGGTCGGCGAGCAGGTTGTGAAACATGTACTCGCGGTAGTACGTGCTCCAGCCACGGTGGACGTTCTGGAGGTACCCCGCGCCGTGCACGAACAGCACCGCCGCGCCGTTGGGGGTCACGCCTGCCGGGGGCCGGTAGATGCGCGCGGGCACCGACAGGCCATCGGAGGCGGGCACCTGGATGATCTCGGCGTCGCGCCACGGGTACGCCGGAACGCCGCGCTCGTGCTGCTCGTGACGCGCACGGGCGCCCCGCCCCGCCGGGCGAGGTAGATCTCGGTGGGCTGGTTGGCCTGTCCGAACGCGAAGCCGAGCATCTCCTCGCGCGGATCGTCGAAGGCGCTGCTCTGCCCGGCGAGCGTGGTGACGCGCGTGCGGGCGCCGCCGCCGACCGGCATCGTGTAGAGGTGCGTCTCGGCAGGCGTCAGCTCGGACGAGTTGAAGCGCCACTGCTGCCCGTCGCGCGAGAGGCGCGGATTCGACACCTCGAAGTTGCCGCTCGTGAGCGGCCGCACGGCGCCCGTCTCCACGTCTACCGTGTAGAGGTGCGAGTAGCCCGTCTTCTCGGATTGAAACCAGAACGTCTGGCCGTCGGAGAGCCAGCCGGTTGAGCCAAAGCCGATGCCGGGGCCCTGAATCCACGCGTCGTCCTGCTGCACGTCGAGCGGCGTCAGGCGCGCGGTGGCGGGGTCGAGGCGGGCGAGCCAGCGCGTCTTGTTGTCGTAGCTGCGCACCTCCACGACGGCGTAGCGCCCGTCCGGGCGCCACGACGGCCCGAAGGCAAAGAGCGGGCGGCGGGCGCGGGCGGTGTCGCCGAGGGCGCGGCGAAAGGCCGGCTTGTCGGACGTGCCGGGAAGCGCGAAAAGGTCTACGCGGCGCGCGGTGTCGGCGGCGATGTCGAGCACGTAGAGTTCGGGCGCGGCAAACGGCTGCACGCCCACCTTCGAGCGGGAGGTCAGGTTTTCCACCGCCCCGCTCTCGGTGACCCACGCCGGCACGAGCGTGCTGCTCGTGGGGCCGGAGGCGGCGGGCGTCAGCGTGTAGGAGACATAGCGCCCGGACGGGTCGAGCGCGAGGGCGCCGAGGGTCTTGCCGCCGAGGTAGATCGTCTTCGGCGCGGCGTCCGCGCGGCGCTGCCAGGCGGCCGAGGAGTCGCGGGCGGTGGCGCGGGCCCGGCGGTCGCGGAGGACGCCGAAGAGCTGCTGCTGCTGCCGGTCGAGGTAGGCCTGCGCCTCGCCCGGACGCGGCGGGGCCGGGGCGTTGCCGCTGCGGAAGTCGGTGAGCTGCACGACGGCGCCGCTCGTGAGGCTGTGGCGGAAGAGGTTGTCGCCCTGCCGGTAGACTACTGCCGCATCGTCCGGCGTAAAGCGGGCCCCGCGCTCGGCGGCGCTCGTGCGGGTCAGAAACGTTTCGGCGCCCGTCTGCCGGTCGATGAGCACCACGTCGCCGCCCCGCACATCCACCTTGCGCTGCCGGTCGCGCGTGTAGACGAACTCGCCCGGATGCCACCCGTCGAACGTCTCGACGCCGCGCCGCTGGAGGAGCGCCGGCGCCTTCTCGGGCGTGCTCCCGGTGCGGGCGACGCGGTAGAGCGAGTCGGCAAAGGCACTGCCCCCGGCGTTCGCGGCGCGGTCTCCGGCGGGATTCCAGTTGAAGTAGAAGTAGTCGCCGCGCTCGTCCCAGCCGAGGGGCGTGGGCAGGCCGCGCCGCAGCTCTTCGCCCAACTGCATGATCTGGGCGACGGTGAGCGCCGGCCGGCCGTCGCTCGGACGGGGCTGGGCGCGCAGGGCCGGAGAGGCGAGGGGCGCGAGGAGCGCGAGGAGCGCAAGCAGAAGCAAACGGCGCATGGGGGACGCGAAGGATCAGGCCCCAAAGTAACCCGGCGCGGCCCTGCTTGTGGCATCCCCCGACGCTGGCGCGTCTGCCCCCTTCGCAGGCGAAGGGGACGGAAACCGAGCCCGTTCAGCCAGGCATTCGGGGGCGGCTTACGGCAGCACCCCCGCCGCGCGCAGCAGACGCTCCACGCGGGCGAGGCGCTCGGGGCGGTCCCAGCCCGCCTTGCCCGCGCCGGGCCGTACGCGGAGCGCATAGGGGTATACGGCCGCGCCGCGCTGCGCCGCGCCGACGAGCCACTGCACCGGTGCGCCCGCCTCATCATCGCCGGTGCCGGTTTTGCCGTAGACCGTCCAGTCGGGCCCGGCGTCGAGCTTCATGAAGGTGATTACCACGTCCTGGTGCGCTTCCGTGGCGGGCAGGCGGTGCTGAAAGAGCCGGTCGAGCAAGGCCACCTGCTCCTCCGGCGAGATCTGCAGGCTGTTGTCCAGCCAGTAGCGGTCCACCTCCGGCCCCATCGTCTTCGAGCCGTAGCCGAGCGTGTCGAGCCAGTGCTGCGCCGGATCGCGCCCGATGCGGCGGGCGAGTTCCTGGTAGTACCACACCACCGAGCGGCGGAAGGCGGTGCCGAGCGTCTGGTCCTGCGCCCATCCGGCGGGCCAGGTGCGCTGGCGCGGATCGCGGCGGCGGTCGTAGGCGATGGCGAGGTTCGTGTCCGGGGCGATCCCGCTTTCGAGGGCGAGGAGCGTGTGCGGGATCTTGTAGGTGCTCGCCGGAAGCGTCCGGCCCTCGGTGTCGCCGTAGCGGAGCGTGTCGTGGCGGGCCGCATCGAGGACGATGAACGCGCCCGGCACGCCCGCGAAGACCGAGTCGAGGGGCGCGTCGTGGCGGAGCGTGGGAGCAGCGGCGACCGAATCCACGGCCGCCGCCTGGGGGCCCGGCGGGGCGGGCGCGGGGGTCCGCTGGCAGGCCGTGAGCGGGGCAAGCAGCAGCAGGGCAAGGCAGAGGCGCAGCATGGCAGGGCAAGGCAGACCGGGCTGCTACAACAGGCCTCGGCGCCGGGGTCCACGGATGTACCCCTTCCGTCTGCCCGAAACAAACGCCTGCCGCGCCGCGAATCCTGCAAGGCCGTCCCGACCCCTATGGAGCCCCCGCTCACCCCCACAGCGCTGCCCGACGCCCCGGCCGGCGCCCTGCCTGTCGCCCCGCTGGCCCTGCCGCCCGCGACGTACGCCCACGCGCGCACGGCCCCGCCCCCCGCGCCGGAGCCCGTGCCGCGCTGTCGGCAACGGACCGGCATGGCAGCCGCCGCTCCCCCAGCTGCGCGACGAGCAGGACAAGCGCGCGGCGCTCCGCCGGATGAAGCGCATCGCGCTCGGGTTTCTCGTGGCGGCGGCGGTGGGCTTTCTCGTGTGCCACTTTGCCCTGCCCCGCAACTTCTGGACGGGCCTCTTCGCCGCCTTCTTCGAGGCCTCCATGGTGGGCGCCCTCGCCGACTGGTTCGCCGTCACGGCGCTCTTCCGGCACCCGCTCGGCGTGCCGATCCCCCACACGGCCATCATCCCCGAGCGCAAGGCCCGCCTCGGCAACGCGCTCGGCAACTTCGTCGGGCGGGCAGTTTCTGACGCCCGAGAACGTGCTGCCGCGCATCGAGCGGATCAACTTCGCCGAGATCGCCGGGCGCTGGCTCGAAACGCCGGGGCACGTGCGAAGCCTGCGCACGCGCATCGTGGGGATGATCGAAGGGGCGGTGGACGGCCTCTCGGACGGGCGCATCCGCGAGTTCTCGGACCGCGAGGTGATCCCGCGCCTCCGGGAGGTCGCCCTGGCGCCCAAGCTCTCCGACCTGCTCCTCGGCCTCGCGCGCGACGGGCAGCACGAAGACCTGCTCGACGAGGTGCTCCAGGGCGCCGCGAGCGTGGCCGCCGCCAACCGCGACGCCATCTACGACGTCGTGCGCGCGCAGATGCCGAGCCTCATCGCCGTCTTCGCCGCCGACCTCGTCACCGACGCCGTGATGGGCAAGATCGACACCACGATCCAGGCGATGCTCTCCGACCGCGAGAACCCGCTGCGCGTGCGCATCCACGAGCGCGTGCAGGAATTCCTGGAGCGCCTCGACCACGACCCGGCCATGCAGGCCAAGGTGGACGCCCTCCGCGACCGCGTGCTCGAAAACCCGGCCCTGCGCGACTTCGCCGTCGAGCGCTGGGGCGACTTCAAGGGCTTTCTCGTGCGCGACCTGCACGACGAGGACTCGGCCATCTTCGGCTTTCTCGAAGCGCGCGGCGTGGAGTTCGGCCGCTCGATGCTCGAAGACGAGGCGTTCCAGCACGCCGTCAACGAGAAGGTGGCCGCCGCCGCCGCGTGGGCCATCCAAGAGCACGGGCAGCGCATCCCCGACCTCATCCGCGACACCATCGAGCGCTGGCCCGCTGAAGCCGGTCTCGGACCGCATCGAGGTGGCCGTCGGCAAAGACCTCCAGTGGATCCGCATCAACGGCACCCTCGTGGGCGGCCTCGTCGGCGCCCTCCTCTACCTGCTCACCACCTGGCTCGGCTGCACGGCGTCCGCGCGAGCTTGCGGCTCACGCTTTACGCTGATATCGTCCCCGGCGAGTCCCTCGAAGTGAGCGTTTTGGGTCCAGAGTTCTGCCTCCAGGGCCCGCGCCGTCGCCAAGATCAGGCTGTCCGCCATGGGGAGGCGATGCGCGAGACTCAGTTGGGCGGCCCGTAGGGCGAGGCTCCTATCGAGATCGACAAGACGGCCTTGCTGCATTTCCCCGACCGCCTGTAAACGTCTTCAATCTCACTGCGCTGCTGGCGTACGCGCTTGTACACCTCATAAAGCGTGATCCACCGGCACAACGAGCGCTGCCGTGTCCTCAATGGCAGGGGCGAAAAAGTCCGCCCGGGCGCTCCCGGCGAAGTATTCGAGCCATCCGGAGGAATCGACGACGTTCATAGCGCCCTGGTCTTGCTCCCGCCCAATTCAGGGTGTCTAGCCCCGTCAGAAAACCGCGCATCTGCTGGATGGGGCGCACCGGGATGAGTTCGATGCGGTCGCCGTGCGCGATGACCTCGACCTGCTGACCAGGCTCGATGCGGAGCGCCTCCCGCACGCGGCGAGGGATGACGACCTGAAATTTGGGCGATACGCGAAAACGGCAGGCATCGATCCGGGATGTGTAAAACGGAGGCCTCATCGACGTTAATTCGGGGCGGAGAGAGTTCCGGACACACTGGAGCTACGTGCAGGGGCATGCGCGACACGATCGAGCACTGGCCCGCCGAGGCCGTCGCCTGACCGCATCGAAGTCGCCGTCGGCAAGGTCCGCAGTGGATCCGCATCAACGGCACGCTGGTGGGCGGTCTCGTCGGCGCGCTCCTCTATCTGCTGACCACCTGGCTCGGGTGAACGCTCGGATTCTAGCGTCGTCTGAGGGACAATATTGGCATAAATGTGAAGAATTCACTTAGTTGATACACACAAAATCATCGCGTGTCTTGTTTAGATATAACGTCTCTGAGTTTGTCTCTCATGTCTCGCATTTTAGCGGTCCGTCGGTCAAGCTTAGCATCCTGATCCTTAAGCAGAGATATAGCCTTTGAGATCAAGCTTGTTGCTCGCTCAAAAACGGCTTGTGCTTTCTCTGGGTCCAACCATTACGGCATCTATTGCGGCACAATATTGCTTTGACCTCTTTTTTTAGGTTCTAATTTCAAATCCTTCTCTATCAAGAGGCGAGTTGCCATCATAATTTGGAATCTAAAAGGCTTCCATTCAGGATCCATTTTTTTATTGCGAAACATAAACTCCAGTCTATAAGCTATGTATAGCAGCTGTATAATACGAATTCACCTCGTGATCTGGGGAGAATATTTCTTTACCAATAAGCGGTGTTAGGTCTTTATAATACCTACCAACCTGGTTAGGTTGCTCGAGAAATACAGATGCATAAACCTTCAATAGTGAGTCCTTGGTAACTATTCTAACCTTTTCTATGCCGTTCAATGTATTGAATTGACCTGGCCTCCTCTCGTAATGCAGCTTGTGGTCGCCAGGCTTTGAATCAAAATATACCTCAATTGACTTATGAATGGGAGCGAGGGTCCAAAAACTCTCCTGATCTACCTTATTTTGTTGGTTAGAAGCAATTATCACCTGTCTTGTGATCTCCTCGTCTTCTGTAGATATAATCTTTATGGGTATCATGGTATCATGATCATCTTTCTTTCCCGTGGACGCTATGACATGACTGGTTTGACAACCATTTACAACTTGATAATCCTCTAACGTAAACTGAGACCCAACCCTCTGGAGCTTGCGTGCTACTATGGTAATACCGTTATTCCTCAGTGGAAACTCAATACTGTTTGGTGAAACAAGCGTTTCCTTAATTGATTTATTTACAGAGGTTTCGCCCTGAAAATCCCTAATATTGTCAAAAAATAGCCTTCTTCTTACGTTCCCTGCTTCATCTGTAATCATTTTCATGTATTCAGATACAGGCAGAGTCCGATGTACGACTCTCTGACCCCAGGTATTTCAGGCAGTGAAAGATTCTGGGCAAAGTTTATCGACACCCTGAATGCATTCTTTGTCTGAAAATACAGCTTTTGCACCTTGCTAGCCCCAAGCGGATAAAACTTAACCGACTCAAATATGTGAAGGTTGTTTAGTTGACCGACAAATAAATCTCTAGTCGCACAAAGATTTTGGTCATCATTCCATGTGCCAGTAGTGGCGTAGTATAGAGATATCTTAGGAAGCCCCCTGGCAAACTTAGATGCGCTCTTAAAAAGCTTGTTCTTGACCCTCTGGAGCTCCAATATCTTGTCGTTTGGCTAAAAGATATTTCCTGCTTGAAAAAATCAACTACTGCCTACAAAAACTTAGACATGTCTCCAACATCGAAAGATGCACTTGTTTTCGACTGAACAAACACAAAATGGGCCTGAATGACAGGAACATTCGATATAATATCATCCATCTGATCCTCGCCATATCTATGATTGAATCATTGACGATTATTGCTATGCCATCAATACCAAACTCACCCGTGCCTGTAGACACAACACTGTAATCAAATTCTTCAGGGTATAGGTCTGATATAACGATGTAGTTTACAAACGCCTCAAATTGATCAGACTGGGCCAGATTTTCAAGCTTCTGGCTTGAAGTAAATTCGCCAAGCAGGCTCTGTGTTACTACATCCATGTTTCTAGATGGTTAGGCGATACAAGATGACGTGATGAAGCAATCACGCGTTCGGGTCGAGGGCGCGGGCGGCGCGCTGTGGCGAGGTCTTCGTAGTGGGCGCGCACGAGCCGGTCGCTTGTGGCGCGGGCGGCGGCGCGGGCGCTCGTCGCTGGAGCGTCTGCGAGTTCGGCGCGCACGAGCGGCTGGATGTCGGAGCGGAGCACGGCGGCCTGCTGCGCGGCGGGGCTCGGGGCGCCGGGGATCGGGGAGGCCGTGGCGGGCGCGTCCGGCGGGTTGAGGAGCGTGGTCAGGCGCTCCACGTAGGCGCGCTGGAGCGGCGCGGCGGTACACGTCGGGCGCGCCGCGGCCCCAGACGCCCGCGCGGAGGTCGTCGAAGAAGCTCGTGGGGGAATACGCAAATCCATCACGGACCGCGGCGTCGGCGAGGCGCTGGAGGCGGGCGGTGGAGAGCAGGCTGTTCACCACGTTCGCCTGCGCGCCGGTGATCCGGTCGAGCCCGCCGGTGGCTTCGATGCGGCCCAGCACGGCATCGTCGGTGAGCCACGTGGGCGCCTCGAACACCTCGCGCGCCAGCGAACGCCATCGCCGCCCGCTGCTGCGCGGCCGGCACGGGCGTGTACACGTTGCCGGTTTCATCGGACGTCTTGTGCGTCTCTACGACGCCCGCCCACGAGCGTGAGCACGTGCCCGACGTAGCGCTGCCACTGGCCCACGAGTTCGCCGTAGAGCTCGGTCAGGTTCGTGTAGTCCTCGCCCGGCTTCGTCGTCCACGCGAGCAGGCTGCGGCGCCACGCGCTTCAGGTTGGCGATGCCGAGCGTGCTCGCGGCCACCGGGTCGCTGCCGATGTCCTCGGTCTGCGCGCTCGGGTCGAAGCCCCCGCCGCCGTTGAAGCGGTACACCGGGTCGCCCGCGTGCGCGAGGATCCAGTGGTGGAGGATCGGCTTCTCGGCCTCGGGCGTCGCGGCAGACGGGAATCACGCGGTAGCCCCAGTTGACGGCGTAGTGGTCGTACGGCCCGATCTGGCGCAGAAAGTCGGTGCCCACAAGGCCGTCGCCGGGCTGGGCCACGTAGTTCTGGCGCGCATAGTCCATCACGGACGGCGCCACGCCCATCCGCCGCACGAACGACGGGTTACGGAGCGAGTCGACCGGGTAGGCGCTGCTCGCGCCCATGTTGTGCGGAAAGCCGAGCGCGTGGCCGATCTCGTGGGCAATCACCTGCCGCATCGCCTCGCACATGAGCCCCGGTGTCGATGGGGAGGGTGCGGGCGAGCGGGTTGGCGGCGCCCGTCTCCAGCATGATCCGGTTGCGGTAGGAGCGAAGGTGGTTGTGGTACCACACGATGTCGGACTCGATGATCTCGCCCGTGCGCGGGTCGCTCACGCTCGGGCCCATCGCGTTGCGCGTCAGGCTCGCCGCCCAGCGGACGGTCGAGTAGCGCACGTCGTCGGCGCTCCAGTCGGGGTCGTCGGTGGGGGGCAAGCGCGCCTCGATGGCGTTTTTGAAGCCCGCGGTTTCGAACGGCTTCTGCCAGTCGTTCACGCCCTGCATCACGCACGAGCGCCACTCGGCGGGCGTGGCCGGGTCGAGGTAGTAGACGATGGGCTTGACGGGCTCTGTCAGTTCGCGCCGGGCGTAGGCCGCCGGGTCTTTGGGCTCCAGGCGCCACCGGCGGATGAACTGCTGCCGCACGGCCTGCTGATCGGCGGCGCCGAAGTTGATCTGATCGACGGTGAAGTAGCCCACGCGCTCGTCCGCGATGCGCGGGCCGCATGGGCGTTTTCGGCAGCAGCACGAGCGACTGCTGCAGCTCCATCGAGATCGTGCCGGCATCGACGTCGGACGGCGGGCGCCCGGCGTCGTAGGTGAGCGTGTGGTTGACCTCCACGTTGAGCGGGTAGCTCCGCGCCGTGTTGATGAAGCTGCGCGACTCGTCTAGGCGCCGCACCTGGTAGGTGGTGCGCTGCGTGGCCGTGAGCCCGGCAAAGGCGGGGGTGTCCTTCTCGAAGAGCGCCGTCACGTCGAGCACCACGCTCGAATCGGGCGCGTAGCTCTGCACGGGCAGCGAGGCGAGCACGGGCGCGAAGTTGGCCCCGCGCCACGGCGCGCGCAATCGGGCAGGGAATCGGCGGCCACCTGGTCGTAGCTGAACTTCGCGCAGCAGCACGCGGTCGCCGCGCCGCTCGAAGCGCACGACGCTCTCGTTCAGGTTGACGCCCGGCGTCACGAAGCCGCCCAGCCCGGCGGGCACGGCGGACACGCGCGTGAGCCAGAGCAAGTCGCGCCCGAAGAGCGTGTCGGCGACCGCGAAGAGCAGCTTGGTGTCGTTGCGGTACACCGTCACGAGTCCGCTGTCGGCGCGCATCCCGCGCACGGTCTCCGCAAACGGCTTCGGCCCCGTCGGAGCCGCTGCCGGTCGCGCGGGCGTGCCGGCCGCCGGGGGCGTGGCCCCTGCGGCCGGGGGAGCTGTGGCGGCCGCACTGGGCGGCGTGGCGGACGGCGGGGAAGCCGGGGTGGAACGGCTCGACGTGCAGGCAGCGAGCACGAGGGCCCCGGCAAGCAGCGGGGCAACGAACTGGGCGAAGGGGCATCGGAAAGACGGCGCAAATGGACGGCGGCAACTTAGCCCTTGCGCCCGCCGCCATCAACCACGGCGCGCGATGCCGGGCGCCCGCACGCCCCCGCTTTCGCCTGTTTGGGCCGCGCGCCGCGCCCAGACCCACAAAAAAGGCCGCCCCGCACAAAGCGAGGCGGCCCGAAGCCGGAAGGTGCGCGGGTTACGCGGCCTGCTCCTTGTACTTGGCGGCGCGGTCCTTGAGGCTCTCCACGCGGTCGAGCTGCTCCCAGGTGAACGTCTCGCCGTCGCGCCCGAAGTGCCCGTAGGCGGCCGTGTGGCGGTAGCGCGGCTTGAGCAGGTCGAGCGTGCGCGTGATGGCCGCCGGGCGCAGGTCGAACTCGGCGCGGATGAGTTCGCCGAGCGCCTCGTCGGAGAGCGTGCCGGTGCCGTAGGTGTTCACGTTCACGCTCACCGGCTCGGCCACGCCGATGGCGTAGGCCACCTGCACGAGCGCTTCCTCGGCCGAGGCCCGCCGCCACGAGGTTCTTCGCCACGTAGCGGGCCGCGTAGGCGGCGCTGCGGTCCACCTTGCTCGGGTCCTTGCCCGAGAACGCGCCGCCGCCGTGGGCGCCCTTGCCGCCGTAGGTGTCCACGATGATCTTGCGGCCCGTCAGGCCGGTGTCGCCGTGGGGGCCGCCGATGACGAACTTGCCCGTCGGGTTGACGTGGAGGATCAGGTTGTCGTCCACGAGGCTCTGCGGGAGCACGCGCGGGAGCAGGTGCTTGATCACGTCCTTCTTGATCTTCTCGAGCGTCACCTCGTCGTCGTGCTGCGTCGAGAGCACGACGGTGTGGACGCGGCGCACGGTGCGGCGGTCGTCGTCGTACTCGATCGTCACCTGGCTCTTGGCGTCCGGGCGGAGGTAGGGCATCAGGTGCGGCTCCCACTTGCGGATCTTGGCGAGCTCGTGCACGAGCTTGTGCGAGAGGCTGAGCGCGAGCGGCATGAACTCGGCCGTCTCGGTCGTCGCGTAGCCGAACATCATGCCCTGGTCGCCGGCGCCCTGCTCCTCGTGCAGGCCGGCGCCTTCATCGACGCCCTGCGCGATGTCCGGGCTCTGGCCGTGGATGGCCGAGATGACGCCGCACGAATCGGCATCGAAGCGGAGGCGGGGGTCGGTGTAGCCGATCTCCCGGATCACGCCGCGGGCGATCTCCTGCACGTCCACATAGGCATTCGTCGTCACCTCGCCCGAGAGCACCACGAGGCCCGTCGTCACGAGCGTCTCGACCGCCACGCGGCTTTTCGGGTCCTGCGTGAGCAGCGCGTCGAGGATGGCGTCGGAGATCTGGTCGGCGACCTTGTCGGGGTGCCCTTCGGAGACCGACTCCGAGGTGAAGAGGTAGGCCATGCGGCGGGAATGGGTTGAGGGCCAGAGGAGGAACAGCAGGTGAGAATAACCCCCGCATGGCCCCTCCGGAGCCCGGCAGTAACCGACTTAACACAGAATCCGGACCCCACGCGGGCACCGAACGCCGGGCGCGGGGTGGGAACTGCGCGATGCCGCCTGCGATGCCGTAGGTTTGGGCGGCTCACCCTGCGCGCCCCGATCCTCCGGCGCGCTGTTTCACCATCCCCCGATTTGCAATGAGTCAGGTCGCAGAAAAAGTCAAGGCCATCATCGTCGACAAGCTCGGCGTAGACGAGGCCGATATCAAGCCCGAAGCCTCGTTCACGAACGACCTCGGCGCCGACTCGCTCGACATCGTCGAGCTCGTCATGGAGTTCGAGAAGCAGTTCAACGTGACGATCCCCGACGAGGACGCCGAGAAGATCTCGACCGTCGGCGACGCTACGTCGTACCTGGAAGGCAAGACGGCCGCCTGACCCGGCGTTCCGGTTGCGTTTTGGGCGCGCCTTCCTGCACCCTCAGGAAGGCGCGCTTTCTGTTTGCGCCCCGCCCCGACGGACGCTACTCTGTCCGGCCCTGCGCCGGAGCAGGCGGCGTGTGTGCGCGTAGAGGGACGGCCGGCCCCCACCCCCGGCGCGCTCCGCTTCACCCTTTCTGCTATGCCTGCTGCTCCCCGCCGCGTCGTCATTACCGGCCTCGGCGCGCTCACGCCGATTGGCAACACCGTGCCCGACTTCTGGGCCGCGCTCCTCGCCGGCAAAAGCGGCGCCGCGCCGATCACCCGCTTCGACACGACGCAGTACGAGACCAAGTTTGCGTGCGAGGTCAAAGACTTCCGCGCCGAAGACCTGCTCGACCGCAAGCTCGTCCGCCGCATGGACCCGTTTGCGCAGTACGCCTGCGTGGTCGCCAACGAGGCGCTCAAAGACGCCGGCATCGACACGCGCACGCTCACGGAAGACGAGCGCGACCGCTTCGGCGTCGTTTTCGGCTCCGGGCAGGGCGGCTTCCAGACCTTCCAGCAGCAGACGCAGATCCTGCTCACCGAGGGCCCGCGCCGCATCTCGCCCTTCTTCATCCCGATGCTCATCACCGACATCGCGCCGGGGCAGATCTCGATGATGCACGGGCTGCGCGGCCCCAACCACTCGCGCCGTGAGCGCCTGCGCCACCGGCAACCACAACCTCATCGACGCCTTCCTGCTCATCCAGCACGGCTCCGCCGACGTGATGGTGACGGGCGGCTCCGAGGCGTCGGTGACCGAACTCGGCGTGGGCGGCTTCAACGCCTGCAAGGCCCTCTCGACGCGCAACGACAGCCCCGAAACGGCCTCGCGGCCCTTCGACGCCACGCGCGACGGCTTCGTGCTCGGCGAGGGCGCGGGCGCGCTCATCCTGGAGGAATATGAGCACGCCAAGGCGCGCGGCGCGCGGATCTACGCCGAGGTGGCGGGCTTCGGCGCGAGCGCGGACGCCTACCACCTCACCGCCCCCGAGCCCGAGGGCAAGGGCGCCAAGCTGGCGATGAAGAGCGCCCTCCGCGACGCCGGCCTGACGACCGCCGACGTGGACTACCTCAACATGCACGGCACGAGCACGCCCCTCGGCGATGCCGCCGAGACGAAGGCCATCAAGGCCGTCTTCGGCGAGGACGCGTACCGGCTCAACTGCTCGTCCACCAAGAGCATGACGGGCCACCTGCTCGGCGCAGCGGGCGCGGTCGAGGCCATCGCGAGCATCCTGGCCATCCACCACGGCATCGTGCCGCCGACGATCAACTTCGTGACGCCGGACCCGGCGTGCGACCTCAACTACACGTTCGGCGCGCCGCAGCAGCGCGACGTGCGGGTGGCGATGTCGAACGCGTTCGGCTTCGGCGGGCACAACACGAGCGTGATCATGAAGCGCTTGGAGGCGTGACCGGACGCCTCCAAGCGCTCCCTCGCTCGCCCCAACTTCTCCCGCCGATGCAGCCTGCACCCCTGAGCGCGCTTTTGCTGGTGCTCGTGGCTGCGAGCGGCTGTGCGATCTCGGTCGGATCGCGCACGCCGGAGCGCGCGGTGCCGGCCTGCTCGCACGCGCGCATCGCGCCGCTCGACGAGGCGTGGCTCGTCCAGCCCTACCGCGACCACGACATGACGGCCTACGACCGGATCGTAGCCGAGGGCTTCACGATCACGCATAGCAACGGGGGCGTGCTCACCAGGGCCGAGAAGCGCGCCGATATCCTGGCCGCCGAGCCGCTCGCCCCCGGCGCCCCGTTCCGGCTCGGCATGGTTGACGTGCGGTGCTACGGCGCCACAGCCGTGTCGGTCGGGGTGATCCACGAGGCCAACCGGGACGTGCGTTTTACGAACACGTATGCATGGCTGGAGGGGCGCTGGCGGGCCGTCGCGGCGCAGCTCACCGCCGTGCGCCGGTAAGCGCGGCGCCCGTGTCTGGTATCTTCCGCGCGTGACGCCTGCCCCTGAACGCGCCCCCGGCCCTGCCGACAGCCCTGACGCCGACGCGCCCGACGTGTCGGTCGTGATCGTGTCGTACAACGTGCGGGCGTTTCTGGAGCAGGCGCTCGCGAGCGTCGACCGGGCGAGCGAGGGCCTGCGCGTCGAAACGTTCGTGGTGGACAATGCCTCCGTCGACGGCACGCCCGAGGCGGTGCGCGCGCACTCTCCCCACGTCCACCTGATCGCCAACGCGGACAACGTGGGCTTCAGCCGGGCCAACAACCAGGCTCTTCGGCGGGCGCGCGGGCGGCACGTGCTCATCCTCAACCCGGACACGATCCTGGAGGAAGGCACGCTGCGCACGCTCGCCGCCTTTCTCGATGCCCACCCCGGGGCGGGCGCGGTGGGCCCGATGCTGCTCAACCCGGACGGCACGTTTGCCCCCGAGAGCCGCCGCGCGTTTCCGACGCCCGAGGTGGCGTTCTACCGGATGTCCGGCCTCTCGACGCTCTTTCCGCGCTCGCCGCGCTTCGGGCGCTACAACCTCACCTACCTCCACCCGGACACGCCCACCGAGGTAGACGCGCTCTCGGGCGCCTGCATGATGGTGCGCCGCGCGGCCCTATGGCGGATTGCCGAACACGGAGCGCAGGAAACCGGCCATGAGCCGCGCCCAGACGAAGGCCTCGCCGCAGCGCCGCCTGAGCCCCGATCTGCGCATTCCGTGGACTTTTTCGACGAGGCCTTCTTCATGTATGGCGAAGACCTCGACCTGTGCTTCCGGCTCCAGCGGGCGGGCTACACGATGCACTACACGCCGGACACGCGGATCGTGCATTACAAGGGCGAGAGCACGAAGAAGGGCGAACTGCGCTACGTGCGCCTTTTCTACGGGGCCATGCTGCGCTTTGCCGAAAAGCACTTCAGCGGCAACCGCGGCGGAGCGCTGCTCGTGGGCGGCCTGCGGGCGGCGATTCTGGGGCGGGCGTTCGTGAGCGCCACCGGGCAGGCCTCGCAGCGCCTCCGCGCGCCCGCCTTCGACGCGATGCTGGCCCTGATCGGCCTCACGCTCGCCGCGGTGCTCCGCGTGGGCGACAGCCCCGTGGCCCTCGGCGGGCGCTTTTTCGGGACGGTGGGCGTGGCGTTCACCCTCGCCGTTGTGCTGGGGCTGGCACTCGGGGGGGGCTACCGGCCGGGCGGACGGGCGCGGTGGCAGCCCGTGCTCACCGGCACACTCGCCGGGCTCGTGGGCGTGGCCACGCTCTCGTTCTTCGTCAAGGCGGTGGCGTTCTCGCGCGTGCTCGTGCTGGGCGGCACGCTCCTGACCGGCCTGCTCCTCGGCGCCCACCGCCTCGCGCTCCGGCAGCGGCGTCCGCCCGCGCCGCGCCATCGTGGTCGGCACGCCCGAAGAGGCCGGGCGCCTTGCCGAGCGGCTGCGCGCCCAGGCCCGCCCGCCGTTCGTGCTCGCCGGCTATGTCCACGACCGCCGCCCGCGCCGGACGCCGCCGGTGCCCCACCTCGGGCCGGTGCGGGCCCTGCGCGACCTCGTGCGCTTCGAGGGCGCCTCCGACGTGCTGTTCTCGGCCACCACCCTCCCGGCGAGCACCGCCTTCGCGCTCGTGCAAACCCTCGCCGACCTGCCCATCGAATGCCGGATGCTCGCCCCCGACGGCGCCCGCGTGATCGGCAAGGCCTCGGTGGACGAACTCGGGCTCGTAGACGCCGAGCGGGTCGTGTGACGTGCGACGGCGCGACAGGCGACGGGCGACGGGCGACAGGGCGACAGGCGACGGGCGAACATCGAAGGTCGTACGCCGCACGTCGCACGTCGCCCATCCCTTCCTACCTTTCCGCCCGCTCACCCTGCGCCCGCATGGCCCGTCCCGCTTCACCGCCGCTCCTGGACTTCGAGAAGCCGATTGCCGAACTCGAGCAGCGCCTCGAAGAGATCCGCGCCCTCCTCGGCCCCGACGCCGCCGAGGTGCGCGCGCTCGAAACCCGCGTGCAGCAGCTCCGCACGCAGGTCTACGGCAGCCTCACGCGCTGGCAGCGCGTCCAGATCGCCCGCCACCCGCAGCGCCCCTACACGCTCGACTATGCGGGCGCGCTGCTCGACGGGTTCACCGAGCTTCACGGCGACCGCGCCTTTGCCGATGACCCGGCCATGATCGGCGGGCTCGGCACGTTCCAGGGCAGCCGCTGGGGCAGCCAGGACCGCACGGTGATGCTCATCGGCCACCAGAAGGGGCGCGACACGAAGACGCGCAAGCTGCGCCGCTTCGGGATGCCCAACCCGGAGGGCTACCGCAAGGCGGGGCGCCTCATGGAGATGGCCGCCCGCTTTGGCAAGCCCGTCGTGTGCCTGCTCGACACGCCCGGCGCCTACCCCGGCCTCGAAGCCGAAGAGCGCGGGCAGGCCGAGGCCATCGCCCACAACCTGATGGTGATGGCCCGCCTCCCCGTGCCCATCGTCGTCGTCGTGATCGGCGAGGGGGCCAGCGGCGGCGCGCTCGGCATCGGCGTGGGCGACCGCATCCTGATGCTGGAGAACGCCTGGTACTCGGTCATCGCGCCCGAGTCGTGCTCGTCCATTCTGTGGCGCTCCTGGGACTACAAGGAGCAGGCCGCGCGCGCGCTCAAGCTCACCGCCCCCGACCTCAGGGAGGTCGGCGTGATCGACGAGATCCTGCCCGAACCCCTCGGCGGCGCCCACCACGACCCCGCCGCGACCTTCGAGACCGTCGGCGCCGCCATCGCCCGCGCCCTCGACACCCTGGCACCCCTTCCCACCGACGACCTCCTGGCTGCCCGCCTCGCCAAGTTCGACGCGATGGGCGTGTTCGAGACCGCCGGCGCGGCGTAGGCAGGCCCGAGAACAGCACGAGGGCGAAGCCCGGAAGCTTCGCCCTCGCCTTTACGTGTGGCTGGCCACGTCAGTCGTGATGGCCACGGCCCCGGGAGTGCTTGTCACGGTCATGACCGCGTTCGTGGTCGTCTTCTTTGCCACGCTCGTAGCGACCTTGGCGGTCGTTGCGGTCGTCGTCGTCACGTTCGTAGCGGCCATTCCGGTCGTTGCGGTTGCTCTCGCAACGGCCCACATAGTCGCCGTGGCGCAGGTGCGCCTGCACGGCGGCGTTGCCCACCACCTGGGTGCGGCCCTTGTGGCAAACCGTTGTCCGGCCCTCGTTGCGGCGGTTGCGCTGCTCGTCGCGGTCGGGGATGCCGTTGCGGTTGGCGTCGCGGTAGACCTGCCCATCGGGCATGACGATGACGTCGCCGGAGGGCGTGGGGATGGTGCGCGAGCCGGGGTAGCGGCTCGATGAGCGGGTGGACGAGCACGCGCTGAGCGTGAGCAGCACGGGCACCACCAGGGTCATAAATCGGCGCATGGCAATCGGGGGTTGAAGAACGAACGTGCCCCGAAGGACACGCCCGCCTGCCATGCAAACCGGACGCCAAGGCCGCGCCCCGAACAGCTTCGTGCCATTCGGGGCGCCACCCGACCGAAATCGTTCTGCAACAGATCCGTGACCGCTTGGCTGTGTCCTCCCGAGGGCACAGCAGGTGTCGCCCCCGGATGACGCTCAGCGCCGCCGTTAGCGCGTCCGCACCACGAGCGTGCCCACGGCTTCGGCGCCCTGCAGGCCCGCGCGGCTGAAACGCGGCGCCGCAAAGCCCGGCAGGTTCAGTTCGGCCCGTTCGCGCGCGCGGAGCGTCTGCTCGAAGCCCTCGTCCGGGGTGGCGCCGAGGTAGGACGCCACGCCGCCGAGGCTCAGGCGCACGTCTAGGCGCGGCTGGGTGTCGGGGATGCGGTTGACGGGCGGAGTCGTCACGCCGGTCACGGCCACGGTTACGCCCACCGGCGGGGCCGAGGGGTTCTGCACGGCGTCGGTGCGAAGCGGCGGGGCGGTGGTGTTGGCCAGCACCACCACGTACTCGCCCGCGCCGAGGCACGCAAAGGCACCGTTGCCCGTACTGAGCGTGCGCACCTCGCCCACGGTGAACGTCGTGGCCGTCGCACTCGTGCAGGCGCCCACGGCCGGACCCGTGCCGCCCGCCGTCGTGCGGAGCGTGCCGGAGCCGGTGGCGGTGGGAATGAAGAAGCGGTAGTAGGCGGCAGCGCCCGCGTTGACGGAGGCGCTCGACTGCCCGTCCTGCGCGATCACCTGCACGTTGAGCGGGTACACCTTCGAGCCCACGTTGGCATAGATCGAGCGGTGGTCCCACGAGGGCTGCGTGTAGGGCGCGGCCACGTTCGCGCACGAAGTCGTCCGTGTAGAGGCTCATCGCCCAGGAGCGGACGAGTTCGTCCACGTCGCCGCCGTAGACGGCGCGCAGGTTGGCCACGCCATTGCTCGTCGAGTTCACGAGGGCCTTCCAGAAGGCCGTTTCATCGCCGCCCTTGCGGTCGGCAGCCTGCCGGAGCAGCCACCACGCCGCCCCGCGCGTGGCGAGGTCGTCGTCGGAATCGAAGGCTCCGCTCGTGGCCGGGGCCTTGAGGAATTCGCTGGCGCGCGTGAGGTTGGAGATCTGGTACTCGTTGTAGGCGTCGAGAATCGTCTGCGACGCGCGCAGCTGTGTGATGCCGATGTTGGTGCGCGGCATGAGCCCGCTGACGCTGTAGAACGTCAGCTCCTCGGCGATGTGCGCGAGGCCTTCGTCGAGCCACGTCACCTCGAACTGGTCGGCGTTGTTGACGAACAGGCGCCGCGAGGCGTTGATGAGGTGCTGGAATTCGTGCGCGAGCGTGGCCGTGGTCACGTTGAGCACAAAGTCGCGCGAGCGCGTGTTGCCGTTCACGACGCCCGTGGGGTCGGCGGCGAGCATGTAGAAGAGTTCGCCCTGGTTGCTCGTGGCGCAGTTGCCGCTGCCGAAGTTCACCCCGTTAAAGACGCCCGCCGCGCGCGGAAACAGGTCGCGGGCGTAGAAGAAGCCGCCCACGTACGACGCCGAGTTGGCGGACGTGAGTTCGTTGACGGCGCGCGTGTAGAGGATCACCACCTTGGCGTTCTTGTCGGCGTCGGAGGGCTCGCCGAAAAAGCGCGTGTCGGTGGGCCAGATGATCTGGTCGAAGCGCTGCGCGAGCACGACGTAGTCGGCGCTCGTGAGGCCGTTGGGCGGGTTGGATGTGTCCTCGTAGAGGATCGCGTGCGTGCCCTCGGCCATCTTGCGGAACGAGCGCGTGTCGGCGTTGGAGCAGGAGCTCGTGGACGTGTTGAAGGACACGAGCGTCTCCTGCCCCACGGTCACGGTCGTGCTGGCGCTCTTGCCGCCCGCCGTGGCCTTGATCGTGGCCGTGCCGAGGCTGACGCCCTTCACGACGCCCTGGCTCGTGACCGTCGCCACAGCGGTGTTGGACGAGGTCCACGTCACGGCGGCCTCGACGGCCTGCCCGTCGCTGTCGCGGGGCGAGGCCGAGAGCGTGACCGTCTGCCCGACGCCCACCGTGACCGAGGACGTGCTGAGGGCCAGCGTCGCCACCGAGGCGCCGCCGTTGGCCCCACTGTCGCAGGCCGCCAGGCCCACGAGCAGGAGCGACACGGCCCAGAAGTGCTTTGTTTTCAACTGCTTGAAGTGATTTAGCAATTCAGATACACACCGGACAGGGCGCGCTACCTATGCCCGGACGCACCTTTCTGCACGCCGCGCGCCTCTGCGTCCGCTTACACGGGGCCGGGGGCGGGCTCCCTATGTGCCGCCCCTCCGTGGGACCGCGCCGGCGTCACGTCGTGGAGGGCGCCGCCTTCCATGCGGAGCATCCGGTCGGCGCGGGCGGCGAGGCGGAGGTTGTGGGTGACGATGACGAAGGCCCGGCCTTCTTCGTCGCGGAGGCGGACGATCTCGTCGTGAAGGCTTTCGGCGGTGCTTTCGTCGAGGTTGCCGGTGGGCTCGTCCATGAGCACCACGTCCGGGGCGTTCATGAGCGCACGCGCCACGGCCACGCGCTGCTGCTCGCCGCCGGAGAGTTGGCCGGGCCGGTGGTCGAGGCGCGGGCCGAGGCCCATCCGTTCGAGGAGCGACTGGGCGCGCGGCGTGGCCTGCCGGAGCGATTGCCCGAGCACGAGCGCCGGCATGGCGGCGTTTTCGAGGGCCGTGAACTCGGGCAGCAGGTGGTGAAACTGGAACACGAACCCCACGTGCCGCCCCCGAAACGCGGCGAGGGCCTCATCAGACTTTTTGAACACGTCCTCGCCCCGAAAGCGGACCGTCCCGGACGTCGGCCGGTCGAGGGCGCCGAGCAGGTGCAGGAGCGTGCTCTTGCCGGTCCCGCTCTCGCCGACGATGGACACGAACTCGCCCGGCGCCACGTGCATGCTCACGCCGTGGAGCACTTCGAGCGCGCCCGTGCCCGCCGGGTAGCGCTTGACGAGCGCGTCGGCCACGAGCAGGGGCGCGAACGGCGGGGCGAGCAGGGCAGACGCGGATTCCAACAGCGAGGGGCGATGAGCGGAGGCGTCCGGAAAGAACGGCGGGTGAGACGCCTTCGCCTCATGGCGGGTCCAGAAATCGCGGGCGCGGCAGCAGGGGCCGTGAATTGCCCCTCCCGCGTGCCTGCCGCGCGGGCCGCTCCGGTACCTTGCGCCCTCTGCCCGCCCTGCTCTGATGCGCCTTGCCTCCGGCCTTGCCCTGCTCCTGCTCGCCTCCGTTGCCCACGCCCAGCCGCGCGGCGACGCCCCCGCGCCCCTCGCCGACACGGTGGTCGTGACGGCCTCGCGGGCGCCCGAGAGCGCGCGCCGCGCCGGGCAGCGCGTCACCGTCATCACCGCCGAGCAGATCGCGCGGATGCCCGCCGCCTCGCTCGACGAAGTGCTGCGCACCGCCGCGGGCGTGGACGTGCTCTCGCGCGGGCCCTTCGGCGTGCAGAGTGACCTGACGATTCGCGGCGCGACCTTCGGGGGCGTGCTCCTGCTCATCGACGGCGTGCGCTTCAACGACCCGATGACGAACCACTTCCTCACCGACCTGCCGATTCCGCTCGGCGAGATCGCGCGCATCGAGGTGCTGCGCGGGCCCGCCACGGCGCTCTACGGGCCGGACGCGCTCGGGGGCGTCGTCCACATCCTCACCAAGACCGCCCTCGGCGGCGCGGGCCTGGCGGCGGCGGTGACACGCGGCGCCCACGGCTACAACAGCACGAGCCTGACGTTTGGCGGCGGGGGCCTCGGCATCGGCGCCGAGGACGCGCGCGCGCAGGGCGAAGCCGTGCCGGTGATCTCGGGCACGACGCCCGCCGGGGCGGTGACGGGCTACGATTACAGCCGCGCGACCAACCTCACGTACGACTTCAACCGCCGCGCGCTCACCGGCGCGCTCCGGGGCCGCGTGAAGGGCGTGGACGCGTTCGTGCGCTACGGCTTCGACGAACACGCCTTCTCGGCCGTGCGCTTCTACTCGGTCTTCGCTTCCGATTCGGCGCGCGAAGGCACCAAGACGCACTGGATTCAGGCGAGCGCCGGACAGCAGCGCGGAGCCACGCGCTGGCGGGCTGCCCTCGGCCTGCGCCGCCACACGGACCGCTACCTCTTCCGCCCGCACGCCGTTGCCAACGAGCACGAGTCCGGGCAGGGCGTGCTCTCGCTCGATGGCGAGCAGCGCCTCGCGCCGGGCCTGTATGCGGGCGCCGGGGCGCTCCTCATTGCGCGGTACGTGGACTCGAACAACCTCGGGCAGCACGACGACCGCTCGGGCGGCGCCTACGTGCAGGCGCGCTACGCCCACGGCGATTTTGCCGCCGCCGCCGCCGCGCGCGTGGACCACGATCCGGGCTACGGCACCGAGGTGACGCCGCAGCTGCGCCTCGCCTATGCCGCGCCCGTGTGGGGCGTCCACGCGAGCGCTGGGCGGGCCGTGCGGGCGCCCTCGTATGCCGAGCGCTACTTCAACGCCACCCTCGCGAAGCCGCGCGGGCGCGACTACGGCGCCCCCGGCCTCCGCGCCGAGCGCGCCTGGAACACCGAAGCCGGCGCCGACCTGCGCCCCCACCAAGCGCTCACGCTCCGCGCCACCGCCTTCCGCCGCACCACCGACGGCCTCATCGACTTCGTCCGCCTCCCCGCCGACACCGTCTACCGCGCCCAGAACCTCCTCGACGTGACCGTGCAGGGCGTAGAGACCGAGACTCGACGCCGCGCGCGGGCCGGTGCGCCTGGGCCTCGCCTACACCCTGCTCGACATCGCGACCGATGGCCTGCCCACCGGGGCGCAGGCCAAATACGTCCTCTCGAACGCAAAGCACAGCCTGCAGGCCACCGCCAGCTTCGAGCGCGGCCCGCTCACGCTTGGCCTGCAGGCCCTCGTGCGCGATCCCTACGACGACCCCGCCACGGCCCCGACGCCAAGAACCGACGATCCGTACACGCTCGTGAACGTGCGCGCCGGCCTACGCGCTCGACCTGTTCAACGTCCCGCTCGTGGTGACGGGCGAACTGCGCAACGTGTTCGACGCGCGCGTGGCCGAACTCTACGCGCCCCTTCCGGGCCGGTGGTGGCTCGTCGGCGTCCGGCTCGCGCGGTGACCTGCATGGAGAACCCACGCTACGGACTCTTCGGCGGGGCCTTCAACCCGCCACATGTAGGCCACCTCATCGTGGCCGAAGCGCTGCGCGAGGCACTCGGACTCGCCCGCGTGGTGTGGATGCCCACCGCCCGCCCGCCGCATAAGTCCGGAGCAGGCCTTGCACCCTTTGAGGTCCGCCTGAAGATGGTCCAACAGGCCATCGCGGGCAACCCAGACTTCGAAGCGTCCACGCTCGAAGCGGACCGCCTCGCGGCGACCGGCGCGCCCTCCTACACGGTAGACACGCTCCGCGCGCTCCACGCCGCGCATCCGGGCGTTCGGTGGGCGCTGCTCATGGGCGAGGACCAGTATGCCGCCTTCGGGTCGTGGCGCGAACCGGACAGGATCGCGCGCCTCGCGGACCTCGTCGTGTACCACCGCAGCGGCGCGTCGGCATCGGCGGAGGTGCAGGCACGCTTTCCGGCCCGCTTCATCGCGGCCGGGCGCGTGGACGTGTCGGCCACCGAAATCCGGGCGCGCGTGGCCGCCGGGCGGAGCATTCGCTACCTCGTGCCCGAGGCCGTACGCGCGGAGGTAGCGGCGTCCGGGCGCTACCGGTGACGCCTTCGGCAGCGCGGTTGGCGCCCTGCCGGGCGCAGCGGGCCGCCGGTGGAGCAGTGCTCCGTGCGCACAGCCACTCCGCCCCGGGCCTGCGCCTACTCTGCCCGCGCCCCGGGCCTGACCGATGCGGTGACGGCACAACACATCCCCCTGCTGCGCGAGCACCACGGCCACCCGAGCCCGCGCACCCTCCTCGCCGACGGCTTCCAGAACCTCCCCTTCTGAACGGCACCCGCGGGCGTTTCGGGCCGAAGCCCGCGCTGCACCGCTTGGGCCCTACGCGCCGGGACGCAGGCGGTCAGGCCGGCAGCCCTGTGACTTCGGGAGGCAGGGCTGCGAGCAGAGCGGTCACAAAGGGCGCCACGAGCATCGCCTTGAGGTCTGCCCGCCACTGCACGAGCGCCACGCGCCGCGCGGGCACCGGGGCCGCGAGCGGGATCCGCCGCGCCGCGCCGCCGGGCGCTATGGGGGCGGCCAGCACGGGCAGGAGCGTCATGCCCGCCCCGCCTTCGACGAGCCGGACGAGCGTTTCCAGGTTGCCGCTCTCGAAGCGCACCCCGGCCTCGGCCACCTCACCGGCGGCGCCCGCGCACAGCCCGAGCACCTGGCCGCGCAGGCAGTGCGCCGCCGAGAGCACCCACAGGCCCTCGCGCGAGAGCGCCCCCGGCCGGATCTCGGCGGCCCCGGCGAGCGGATGCGCGGCGCTCACGAGCGCCACGAACGGCTCGTCGAAGAGCGGACGGACGTGGAAGCCTGCGGCCTCCTCGGGGGTGGCGATGAGCCCGGCGTCGAGGGCCTCGTGGCGGAGCCGGTCGAGGATAACCTCGGTGGGCAGTTCCTCCACGCGCAGGCGCACGTCAGGGTAGCGCGCGGCGAAGGCGGGCAGAAAGCGCGGCAGCAGGTACGGCCCGAGGGTGGGCAGCACGCCCAGGTGGAGCGTGCCCGCCACGCGCCCACGCGCCGCCTCGGCGATCTCGGCCACGCGCTCAGCCTCGCGCAGCACCCGGCGCGCCTGGTCGGCCACCGCCCGTCCGGCCTCGGTCGCCACGACGGGCGTGCGCGAGCGGTCGAAGAGCACGACGTCGAGGTCGCGTTCGAGCTTCTGGACCTGCATCGAGAGCGTCGGCTGCGTGACGTGGCAGGCGTCGGCGGCGCGGCTGAACGAGCCGTGGGCTTCCACGGCGGCAACGTAGGCGAGTTGGGTGAGGGTCACGGTTATAGACGGGCTCGATGCAAAGGTAGAGATTTGTGATTTTACTTATACCGGAGCCCTCGCCTAGCTTCCCTGGTAACCCTGCAGCACCTAACTCCATCTGTAGCCCTATGGCAGATTCCCCCAAAGGCCCCGACGCCGACCACGGCCACGAGGGCGACGGCGCCGGGCAGGCGCCCGCGCCCAAGCTGACCACCCGGCAGGGCCATCCGGTCACCGACAACAAGAACAACCGGACCGTGGGCGACCGGGGCCCGACGGTGCTGGAGAACTACCACTTCCTGGAGAAAATCTCCCACTTCGACCGCGAGCGCATTCCCGAGCGCGTCGTCCACGCGCGGGGCGCGGGCGCGCACGGCTACTTCGAGGCGTACGGCCATGTGGGCGGGCAGGATATCTCCACGTACACGCGCGCAGGGCTGTTTCAGCAGCAGGGCAAGCGCACCCCGATGTTCGCGCGCTTCTCGACCGTCATCCACGGCGGGCACAGCCCCGAGACGCTCCGCGACCCGCGCGGCTTCGCCCTCAAGTTCTACACCGAGGACGGCAACTGGGACCTCGTGGGCAACAACCTGCAGGTGTTCTTTATCCGGGACGCGATGAAGTTTCCGGATGTCGTGCACGCCTTCAAGCCCGACCCGGTGACCAACCGGCAGGACCCGAACCGGATCTTCGACTTCATCAGCCTCACCCCCGAGGCGATGCACATGATCACGTTCCTGTTCTCGCCCTGGGGCATCCCGGCGGGCTACCGGGAGATGCGCGGCTCGGGCGTACACGCCTACAAGTGGGTGAACGGCGACGGCGAGGCGGTACTCGTGAAGTACCACTTTATCCCCAAGGCCGGGGAGCGCAACCTGCTTCAGCAGGAGGCTGAGGCGATCCAGGCGACCAACTTCAACCACGCCTCGCAGGACCTCTACGACGCGATTGAACGCGGCGACTATCCCGAGTGGGAGATGCAGGTCCAGATCATGGAGGACGGCCCGCACGACGAGCTCGACTTCGACCCGCTCGACCCGACGAAGGTGTGGCCGCCCGAGCAGTTTCCCCTCATGCCGGTGGGGCGCTTTGTGCTCGACCGCAACCCGGTCAACTACTTTGCCGAGGTGGAGCAGATCGCCTTCGGCACAGGCGTGCTCGTGGACGGGCTCGACTTCTCGGACGACAAGCTCCTCCAGGGCCGCACGTTCTCGTACTCCGACACGCAGCGCCACCGCGTGGGGACCAACTACCTCCAGTTGCCCATCAACGCGCCCAAGACGCACGTGGCCACCAACCAGCGCGACGGGCAGATGACGTACCACGTGGACGGCGTGGAGGCGGGCGGCAACCCGCACGTCAACTACGAGCCCAGCTCCCGGCAGGGCCTCGAAGTGGCCGCGCCGGCGGGCAAGCCCCACACGCCCTATGTGGAAGGGGCCGTGGTGCGCCAGACGATCAGCCGCGAGAACAACTACGGGCAGGCCGGCGACCGCTACCGCGCCTTTGAAAGCTGGGAGCGCGACGAGCTGATCTCGAACCTCGTGGGCGCCCTCAAGATGTGCAACGACGACATCCAGCAGCGCATGGTGTACCACCTCGCGCAGTGCGATGACGAATACGGCCAGCGCGTCGCCGACGGGCTCGGCATCGCCGTACCCTCACAGGCGCGCGCATAAACGGCGTTCTCGGGCACGCCCCCCCACGCCCTTGAATCGCCCCGACGCGGGGCCCCGCTGCATCCGTGGCGGGGCCCCGCGCGTTTGTAAGGGCTCCGCCGCTGCCGGCCCCGCCGCCTCACACGACGCGGCCCTTCTCGTGCGTGTGCACAGGGCCCCGGTAGCCAAACACCTTCTGGAGCAGCCGGATCATCCACGCCTGCTGCTGCGCGGCGTACCACTGATCGGCGGCGCGGCGCACGCCGAGGCCGTAGGTGGGGTACGGGTGGATCGTGTCGCTGAGCTGGCGCAGGGACACGCCGTTGCGCATAGCGAGGGCCAGTTCGCAGATCAGCTCGCCCGCGCGGTCGCCGAGCACGCTCGCGCCGAGGAGGCGTCCCCAGCGGGTGGCGTGGACCTTGATGAGCCCGGTCGTGCTGCCCTCCGTGATGGCGCGGTCGAGCTTCGCGTACGGAAAGCGGTAGGTCTCGAACCGCGTTCCGCGCGCCTGCAGGGCCTCGGCGGTCGCGCCCACGTGGGCCAGCTCCGGGTCGGTGTACGTCACCCACGGCACGTGCGCGGTGTCCACTTTCTGCGGCAGCTTCAGGAGCGCGTGCGTGACGGCCACCTTGGCGGTGTGCTCGCTCATGTGGGTAAACGGGAAATGTCCGGTCACATCGCCCACCGCGTAGATGTGCGAGACGTTCGTGCGCCCGCGCGCGTCCACCGGGATGCCCTTGGCGCTGAAGTCGACGCCCGCTGCCTCAAGGCCGACGTGCTCGACGTTCGGCTGCCGCCCGGTGGCCACGAGCAGCACATCCGCCGCAAGGGGCTCGGACGCGCCCTCATGCTCCAGGGTGAGGCGGATCCCATCACCCTCGCGCGCCACGGCGGTGGCCTTTGTCTCCAAGCGGAAGCGCACGCCCTCGTCCGCAAGCCGGGCGCGGAGCAGGTCGGCGAGTTCGGCGTCGTCGTGCCCGAGGATCCGCGCGCCCGTGTCGAGCACGGTGACGTCTGCGCCCAGGCGCCGGAACGCCTGCGCCATCTCGACCCCGATGGGCCCGCCGCCAAGGACGGCGAGGTGACGCGGCAGGGCCTCGATCTCGAAGAGCGTCTCGTTGGTGCGGAACGGCACGCCGCCGAGCCCCTCGATGGGGGGCAGGGCGGCCCGCGCGCCGGTGGCAATGATGATGGCACGGCCGCTCACGCGCGCCGCCTGCCCGTCCGCACGTGTGATTTCGACGGTGTGGGCGTCCACGAAGCGGGCGGTGCCGTGGCGCACGTCCACCCCCATCCGCGCGAAGATGGGCGGGGCATCGGCCTGCTCGTACACCTCTTGGCGAACGCCCCGGACGTGGCGCATGAGCGCCGGAAAGTCCACATCGAGGGGCGTGTCGCGGAGGCCGTACGCCGAGGCGTGGGCGCTCTGGTGGGCCACGCGGGCCGCCTTGAGGAGCGTTTTGGAGGGGATGCAGCCGGTCCAGGTGCAGTCGCCGCCGAGCTTTCCGCGCTCGATCATCACCGCACTCGCGCCCAGGTTGACGGCAATGCCGGCGGCGGTGAGCCCGGCGGCCCCGCCGCCGATCACCACGACGTCATGGGTGGTTTTCATGCACAGGAGGGTTCAGACCACATCGGGCCGGGCGGTGCGGGAAGGCCTGCGGGATCATGGAGGATGGATCATCGCCAGCGGGCACATGGGGGCATCTCTGACCATGATCGGGGATCAACCCGGTGATCCTTGCCCATGCTACCAGCGTTGGGATGAACCGCATCCTCGTGGCCTGCCCTGAGAATGCCCCTGAACATAGAACCACGCGTACCGATGCGCGCCTGCCTTTTTCCGCTCACCGTCCCGGTTCGAGGCGCCGGACGCGGACGTAGTAGTTGGGGTCCACCTTCAACGCGCCACCGGGCAGCGTGGCCTGCGTCGTCTGCCACGCCGTCGTAGGGCGGAGGGAGGTAAAGACGCCATCGGCGGTGAGCGTGGCGGGGAGGCGCATGGCGAAATCCTGCACCACGTCGGCCCAGCGGTAGAAGAGCGTGCTGCCCTCGGTGCGGTATTCGAGCGTGGGAATCTGCGTCGTGCGGAGGTACTGGTCGAAGATGGGCGCGAGGTCGAGGTCGGCGTGGCGGGCGATGTAGCGCTCCACGTCGCGGCCCGTGATCGTCTGGTGGCGAAACTCGGACTGCAGGCCGCGCAGGACCGCGCGCCACCGCGCGTCGTCGCCCACGAGTCTGCCGGAGCGTGTGCAGCAGGTTGCCGCCCTTGTAGTACATGTCGCCCGAGCCTTCCGCGTTGACGCCGTACGGCCCCACGATCGGCACGTCGTTCGCGGATGTTCGCGCGGGTGCCGATCACGTACTCAGCGCCCGGCCGCTTTGCCTTGCCGGCACTCCACGTACAGGTTCTCGGCATAGTTGGCGAACGCCTCGTGGACCCACATGTCGGCCACGTCGTCGGTGGTGATGCTGTTGCCCCACCACTCGTGGGCGCTCTCGTGGACGACGATAAAGTCCCACGTGAGGCCGCGCCCGGTACGCGAGAGGTCGCGCCCGAGGTAGCCGTTGCCGTAGTGGTTGCCGTAGGCCACGGCGCTCTGGTGCTCCATGCCCAGGTGCGGCGTCTCGACGAGCTTGTAGCCGTCTTCGTACCACGGATACGGCCCGAACCAGCCCTCGAAGCACGCGAGCATCGGCTTCACGTCCTGCGCGAAGTGCCGCCGCGCCTTCGCCTCGTGGTAGGCGAGGGGGTAGAAGTCGAGCGTGAGCGGCGCCGGATTCACCCGCAGAGGTGTCGCTGAAGTGGGCGTAGCGGCCGGCGTTGACGGCCACGTTGTAGTTGTTGATGGGGTTGCGCGACGGCCCACTCGTAGGTGGTCGTGCCGTCGGCGTTGCGCGTCGTGCGACGGAGGCGGCCGTTCGACACGTCCATCATCCCGCTCGGCACCGTGATGGCGACGCGCTGCCAGTCGGGCTCGTCGGCCTGCGTGTCTTTCGTCGGCCACCACGCGCTCGCGCCGAGGCCCTGCACGGCCGTGGCGACCCAGGCGTTGCCGAGGCTGTCCTGCTGTCCACACGAAGCCCCCATCCCACGGGGCCCGCTTCGCCACGCGGGGCCGCCCGTGGTAGTAGGCCGTCACGGTTTCGAGGGCGCCCTTCACCTGCGGCGCCGTGATGGCGACGAAGTGGGCCGCGCCGTCGTGCCGCACGGCGAGGCGGCGCCCGCGCTGCACGACGCTGTCGAGCACGAGGGGCGCCTGGAGGTCGAGCTGGAGCACGCGCGCGGCATCAACCACGCGGTAGGTGACGGCGCTGCTGCCCCGGATGCTGCTGTCGGCGGGGCTGACGGCGACGTGAAGGTCGTAGAACGTGACGTCCCACCAGGCCCGCTCGGGCGTGATCGAGCCGCGCAGCGTGTCGGCGCGCGTGGGGCCGGCGTCGTGCGCGAGGGGCGTTTGCGCCTGAAGGGGCGCGGCGGCGCACAGAAGCACCAGGGCGACGAGCGGGCAGCGGAGCAGGCGGCGGCAGAGCATGGCGCGGGAGGATAGCAGAGCAACGACGGGCAACCGCCCAAGCGTACGAACATCCGCGCCTGCTCCGCACCCGAAGGCGCTGCCCCTGGCAAAACCCACGCGTTCACGCCTCCGCGCAGGCCACCCGTCATCCCAAATCCGGCCAAGGGTACAGGAATGCCTGCGGGATCATGGATCATAGCCAGAGGTGCCTCGGAGCGTCTCTGACCATGATCCATGATCCGTGACCCGGTCATCCCTCACGATTCCACCGGATCTGGTATCATACCAACGCCGGTGGAGGAGTTGGTGCTGTCATTGCGAGCGCAGCGAAGCAATCCCCTCCTACGGCCCCTGAATAGGGAGATTGCTTCGTCGCTGCGCTCCTCGCAATGACACACGCTACAGCCGGATCTGGTATCAGGTGCCTCCGCCCGCCAGGGCGTGGGGCTGCATCTCAGCCGCCACCTCTGCGCCGATGCGGAGCACATCGGCCACGAGCGCGTCGGCATGGGCGGTCTCGGTGCGGGCGCCCACAAAGCACGGGCGCAGCGCGAGCTTCCCGTTGACCTGCGTGGTGCTGGGGAGGTTCTGGTTCTCGCGCAGCAGCCGCCGGTGGAGCCGCTGGTTCAGGCGGTCGAGGTCGTCCACGCCGGGGGCGACGTAGCGAAAGCAGCAGATCGAGAGGGTGGGTTCGAGCAGGAGTTCGAGGTTCGGATGGCGCCGCGCCGCCTCAGCCACGCGCTGCGCGAGGTCGTTGTGGCGCACGACGCGCGCCCGCATCCCCTCCGCCCCGATCTCGCGCAGCATCGCCCACACGACCACGCCCCGGCTGGGCGCGCTCAGCTCCACCCCGTAGTCGTAGTAGGGGATGCCGAAGCTGTCCATGGCGTGCGCGGGGTCCGGGGCGGACGCGTCCTGCAGGACCGTCCCTTCGAGGTAGTCGGCGGGCTCCTGCGTGAACGCCCGGCGGAGCAGTTCGCGGTCGCGCACGAACGTGGCCGCCACGCCCACCGCCGCGCCGAGCCACTTGTGGGGGTCCACGATGGCCGAGTCGGCGAGGGCGAGGCCGTGGTAGAGCGGGGCCTTGCGTTCGTCCAGAATGCCCGGCAGGCCGTAGGCGCCGTCCACATGAAACCAGACGCCGCGCCGCCCGCGCCACCTCGCCGATGGCGTGGAGCGGGTCGATGGCGCCGGTGTTGGTCGTGCCCGCGCTCGCCACGACGGCCACCGGCAGCAGGCCCGCGCGGCGGTCGTCGTCGAGCGCGCGGCGCAGGTCCGCCACGTCCATGCGGCCCTCGGCGTCGCAGGCGATCGGGCGCACGGCGCGGCGCCCGAGGCCGAGCACGCCCGCCGCCCGCTGGATCGTGTGGTGCGCCTCGCGCGTGGCGTAGAGGCGAGCAGGCCGGTCCATGCCGTCGGCCGCCGGATCGCAGCCCACGGCCTCGAAGGCGTGCTGCCGCGCCGCGCCGAGGGCGAGCAGGTTCGCCACGGAGCCGCCCGAGCTGTACACGCCTTCCATCCCCGCGATCCCACACAGCTCGGCCAGCCAGCGCAGCGACACCTCCTCGACGAGGTTGAACGCCGTGAGCATGTAGCGCTGCGGCGCCGCGATGCTCGCCGCCGCCGACGCGAGCGTGGACGCCGTCGCGCCGCCTGTGGTGATGAAGCTCGTGAAGCCGGGCCGGGCCACGGGCGATCCGTTCGGGATCAGGCTGCGGACGATTTCCTCCGTCACCCGGTCGATGCCCACGCCGTGCTGGGGCAGCGGCGTGTCGAGGCGGGCGTGCCAGTCGGCGCGCGTGGCCATGGGGTCCGGGTGCTCGAAGCGCAGAAACCCGTCGAGCGCGGCGCCCACGCGCGCCAGCAAGGGCTGAAGGTGGCCGGTTTCAGCGGCGTCCTGGGGCATGGGCGAAGGCGTCGGGTAGGAGGGAACGGATCCCCGCCCCAACGCCGGCATCGCGCCGGCGGCTCCGGTCGCCCATGCGGGCCGCCCCGACGTGGTCGCACCCCGATGTGGTCGCACCGCGACGCGGGCGGGGCGTGTAGCTTGGCGGCCTCCTCCTCCTGCTGCGCCCATGCTCCTGCTCGCCAATCTCGCTGTCGCGCTCGTCGCGCTGATCCACGTCTACATCCTCGTGCTGGAGATGGTGCTGTGGGACCGCCCCGCCGGGCGACGCGCGTTCGGGCTCACGCCGGAGCAGGCGGCGCAAACCAAAACGCTGGCCGCCAACCAGGGCCTCTACAACGGCTTCCTCGCCGCCGGGCTCGCGTGGGGCCTCCTGCTCGGCCCGGCGGGCTTCAGCGTGAAGGTGTTCTTCCTGGCCTGCGTGCTCGTGGCCGGGCTATACGGCGCCGCGACGGCGAGCCGCAAGATCCTCTTCGTCCAGGCCCTCCCGGCCGCCCTCGGCCTCGCCCTCCTCTTTCTGGCGCGCTGAGCAGGCGGCGCCACGCGGGCAAGGCGCCGGTGCGGTGACGCCCGCGTGGCCCACCTGTGCGCGAAGGACCGCTCTTGCCGCCGGAGCCTCTCTCTTACCAGAGTCGGTTACCCCGTTCGTCATTGCGAGGCGCGAAGCGACGCGGCAATCTCCCCTCGCGCGAGCAGGAAACACAGATTGCTCTGTCGGAAGACCTCCTCACAAGGACAAACCATAACCCAGCAACCGGATTTGCATCGGACCAAATCTGGCCGGCCGGTGCGGGAATGCCTGCGGGATGATGGATCCTGGAGGATGGATCATGGCCCGAAGGCAAATCTTGGGCGTCTCTGACCATGATCCATGATCGGTGATCAACCCGGTGCTCCCTCAGCATGCGACCGGAGCCTCGTCTCAGTCCTCGATGGCCTCGATCCCGCGTTGCCGCAGCTGCTCCAGGTGGTCTTTCATGGCCTGGAGGACTTCCGGCGCGTGCCCCTGCCACCCGACGACCTCGCCCACGACCCGAAGCGGCGCCCGTGAGCGGTACGACTTCGTCGGGTTGCCCGGATATTTCTGGTCCGTCAGGTTGGGGTCGTCCTCTATCGGGCCCGTCGGCGCCACCACGTAGATCCGGCCGGGCCCTTCGCCGAGGGCCAGTTCGGCGCCCCAGGTGGCGGCGTCCAGGGTGGCGGTCAGGTAGACGTAGGCGGCCTTCTTCCGCTGGCCGTAGTTGGAGGCGTAGCCGGGCGCGATCAGGTCGCCCGGCGTCAGGTCCGCCCGGGTGCCGTGGTAGAACGGCGGCGCGCCCTCGTCGCCGGGGCGGGCCTCCGGGAGCGCAGCGGCCGGCGTTCGCTCGGCAGGCGTGGAATCCGCATCCGTGTGACGTGCCATGAAGCCCTCCGGTGGTGGGGTCTGGATCGCGCGCCAGGCGCGGATCGGGGACAGTGTTCGGCTGGCCGGGCGGGCGCCCTCCTGAAGCGTCTCCCCTCGGTCCGCCGCCTACGGGAAGGTAACCGGGCCCTCAGCCGTGGTACGCCGCCTCGATGGCCGCGATGTCGATCTTCTTCATCTGCATCATCGCATCGAACGCGCGCTTGGCGGCCGCGGGATCGGGATCGGTGACGGCCTTCGTCAGGGCGATCGGCGTGATCTGCCAGGACACGCCCCATTTGTCCTTGCACCAGCCGCACACGCTCTCCTCGCCGCCGTTGCCGACGATGGCGTTCCAGTAACGATCCGTCTCGGCCTGGTCCGCGGTCGCGACCTGAAACGAGAAGGCTTCGCTGTGCTTGAACGCGGGGCCGCCATTGAGCCCGAGGCAGGGAATGCCCAGCACGGTGAACTCGACGGTCAACACGTCCCCTTCCTGCCCGGACGGAAAGTCCCCCGGGGCACGGTGGACCGCGCCGACCGATGAGTCGGGAAAGGTCTGCGCGTAAAACCGCGCCGCCTCCTCGGCGTCGCCCTCGTACCAGAGACAGATCGTGTTCTTTGCTGGATTCATCATGTCACGTATCCATTGTTGGGAGGCTGACTAACCGCTTTGGCCGTTGAGAGAGCGGCATAACAGCTTGCGGCTCAGACGCACAGGGCTGAGGCGACGAGGTTGGTACGTGGCAACGTAGACAACGAAGCCCGAGCGAGGCAAGAACGCTGACGCTCTAGGTCGTCCTACAGGGCCAGGTTATGCCTCGTAGCGAACCGCATTGTCGAGTTGTCTGAACAGGAAGGATATGAACCCGAGTACGTCCAAACAGTCCTGCTCCTGGATCGGCCAATCGAGGGCTGGCTCGTGCGCCGTCGGGTTCCGAATCGCTTGCATTAAACCAGCGGACAAGAACTTGACCCCGTCCTGCACATTTCGATCTGTATCCGACCGGCAAGGAGTCAGCTTGAGGACGCCTTTATCGCATCCCCACACGGCGAGCATCAAGTCCCGGCCGTCTTTGTCGCTCTCGGCTTTGAGTCGGACGGCCTTGTTGTACGATTTCGCCGATTCAAAGACAGCGTGGAAGAAGTTGCCTTGGGCAAAAAGGTCGCGCGAGTGTGTCACGACCTGAGGATGGTAGTTGCGCGTGGAGAATGAGCTGTAGCGCTCGCGGTTGATGAGTCGCGCGGAGAAACCTGCTGAACCCAGGATTCTATCGACGGCGGCTCGGTGCTCGCTCGTTGCCAGCTTGTGATAGAAGTCAATGAGTAGGCTGGCTCTCAACTCCGCTTCTATCGGCTGCTTCGCAAGGGTCAGAGTCCAGTCGTGGATGAGCCTCGCACGCTGTGAAGTGATAAGCTCGTTCGGGAACGACTCATGCTGGAAGCGGAAGATTGCCCCCGCGAGCCGACTCACCTCGTTGACCGTTGTGTCGTACTTGAGCAGGTCGCCGACCTCAATCGCAACAAGCCGGTAGTTCATGGGGACGAGCGTCAGCGGTCCAGTAGAGGCATAACCAGTGATTCAGCGGAACGCCGTCCGCGTGCTGGCCAATATGCGGAAGCGGGGGCCCGCTGTCAATGGGGTTGTTGGGGGTGCGGATCGGCGGCTCCGGCGCGACCTCTGCCCGAACGGTTACACGCCCCCGCCGCCGGGCCGGGTAACTTGGCGCCTCACGCCCCGCCCTGCCGCCATGGCCTCCTCCTTCCAGCCCGAAACGCCCCACGAACCCGCCCGGGGCTCGACCGGCCGCTCGTCCTACGTCTGGCTCATCGTGCTCATCGTGCTCGTGCTCGCGATGCTGGCCTTCGTGCTGCCCGCCTACCTGCGCTGACGGCCCTGCCCCGCCGGGAGCCGCCGCGCCGCGCGGGCGTTCTGGAACCGCTTCCACCTGCGCTTTCGATGCTCGCGTCTGACCCGCCCGTTGCCCTCTCCGGCGACGCCCTGCCTGCCGAAGACCTCGACCTCCGCTCCGCCTACGAGAAGGCGGACGCCGAGCACCTCGACCCGCGCTGCGTCCCCCAGACGCTCGACGCGCCGCCGCCGGTCGGCCCCGCGATCCTCTATCCGGGCTACTCGGAGATCGACCAGGAAACGTGGCGGCTCCTCTACGCCCGCCAGATGGCCTTCCTGCCGGGCCGCGCCTGCCACGCCTACCTCGACGGCGCCCGGAGCCTCACCCTCGGCGGCGAGCGCATCCCCGCCCTCGCCGACCTCAGCGCCCGCCTCGAAGCGGCCACCGGCTGGACCGTCGCCCGCGTGCCGGGCCTGCTCCACGAACGGCAGTTCTTCGAACTCCTCGCCGCGCGCGTCTTCCCCTCCACCGACTACATCCGCGGCCGCGAGGAACTCGACTACACGCCCGCCCCCGACCTCTTCCACGACATCTTCGGCCACATGCCGATGCTCACCGAGCCGGCCTTTGCCGACTTCTACCAGCACTTCGGGCAGGCCGCGCTCAACGCCACCGGCTACCAGCGCGTGCAGATGGAGCGCCTGCACTGGTTCTCGGTGGAGTTCGGGCTCCTCAAAGAAGCGGCCGGGCGGCGCATCTTCGGCGCGGGCATCCTCTCCTCCCACGGCGAGGTGCAGCACGCGCTCTCGGACGCGGTGGCGGTGAAGCCCTACAGCCCCGTCGTGGTGGCCGAACAGGACTACGACGTGTGGCACCTCCAGCCGCTGCTCTTCGAGCTCGACTCGTTCGGGCAGCTCGTGGAGAGCTTCACCGGCTGGGCGAAGGGACAGGGCCTGCTCTGACAAACCCTACAGGATCTGCAAACAAGGGGGCGCGGCGTTGGCGTGAAAGCATGGCACGGCACCCTCGCCGGAGCGGGCGACCACAACGCCTGTGGCCCCACAACACGCCGGGGTGCTCGCTGCCGCCATGCTTCACAAGAAGGAGACAGTCTCGGCTTTAGGCTAGCCTAATTTAGGAAAGCCTAAACCTTGTGGAGATGCGATTCTGCCTGCTGGCCGTGGGGCTGCTGGGGGTCCTCGACGTGCGCGCCCAGGTGGTCGGCCAGGTGCGCGCCGCCGGGGCGCCCGTTTCGTTTGCAACCGTCGCCGTGCGCGGCGGCCTGCAGGGCACCGTGGCCGACGCGGCCGGCCACTACCGCCTGGGCGGGCTCACGCCCGGCCGGTATACCCTCGTGGCCTCCGCGGTGGGCTACACGACCGAGGCGCGCACCATTGCGGTGGTAGCCGGGCGGGTCGATACGGTCCATTTCACGCTGGCGGAGGCTGCTTTTGAGGGCGAGGGCATGACGGTGACGGCGACGATGCAGGAGCAGCGCGTCTCCGAAAGTCCGGTGCGCGTACAGATCATCCAGCCCCAGGTGTTCGAGCGTGTGCCGAGCGTCAACCTGATGGATGCCATCGAGAACATCAACGGGCTCCGGCAGCAGGTCGATTGCGGCGTGTGCGGCACCAACAGCATCCGCATCAACGGCATGGACGGGCCCTACACGGCGGTGCTCATCGACGGGATGCCGATCATGAGCAGCCTGGCGGCGGTGTACGGGCTCAATGGCATCTCGCCCTCGATCATCCAGCAGGTCGAGGTGATCAAGGGGCCCATGTCCACGCTCTACGGCTCCGAGGCACTCGCGGGCGTGGTCAACGTGATCACGAAAAACCCGGCCACGGCTCCGGGGCTCTCGGCGCACCTGTTCGGCACCGAGGACGGAGAGTATGCCTTCGATGCGGCGCTGGCCCGGCGGCGCGGGCGGCTCCCGGGGCTGCTCAGCGCGACGGCGTTCAACAACAGCCGGTTTGTGGACGAGAACGGCGACGGCTTCTCCGACCTCGTGCTGCAGCGCCGGCGGGCGCTCTTCGCCAAGGTCGCGCTCGCCGGACGCATCGGCCTGCCGGTGGCAGGCCTTGCCCTGAAGCTCTACGACGAGCACCGCCGGGGCGGGGTTGAGGCGTTCGTGCGCCACTCCCACCGCTACCGGGGCTCGGCGCAGGTGTACGGCGAGCAGATCGGCACCCGGCGCCTGGAAGCGACGGCCTTTGCCGGACGCCCCGGCGGCGCCCGCCTTGAAGGGGCCTTCAACGTGCATCGCCAGGATGCCTTCTATGGGACGACGGCGTACCGCGCCCAGCAGACCACGGCGTTCGTGCAAGCCTGGCAGCCCAGCCGCCTCGGTCCGGTGGCCCTGCTCACCGGGGCGGCCCTCCGCTACACCCTGTACATCGACAACACCGCCGCCACGCAGGCGCCCGACCGCACGGATGCTCCGGATGCGCGCCTGGTGCCGGGCGTCTTTGTGCAGGCCGAGGCCGACCCCGTGCCCGGCGTGCGCCTGCTGGGCGGGCTGCGGGTGGATTACGGGCAGGCCTACGGGGCAGTGGTGTCTCCCGCGTGTGGCGCTCCGCCTGCGTCGCGGCGAGCACACCACCGTCCGGGCCAACCTTGGCACCGGCTTTCGGATCGTCAACCTGTTTACCGAAGACCATGCCGCCTACACAGGTGCGCGCGCGACCGTCGTGCTTGAACGCCTGCGCCCGGAGCGGTCGGTCTCCGCGACGGTGTCGCTCCAGCAGATCGTGCCGCTCGGCAACGACCTGCTGACGCTCGACGGGGATGTGTTCGTGACGCGCTTCTCCAACCGGATCGAGCCCGATTACAGCGTCGAGGGTGAGATCCGGTACCGCAACCTCTCCGGCGTCGCCTTTACGCAGGGCGTGGCGCTCTCGGCGTCTCACCGCTTCACGTCCCTCCCGGTGCGCTACAACGTGGGCCTCACCCTCCTCGACGCCTTCCGACGGGATGCCGGAACGCGCACGCCCATCGATTTGCCCCAGCCTTCTCGGGCACGGCCGCCCTCTCGGCGCGCGTGGCCGGGCTGGACGTTGATTACACGGGCGCGCTCACCGGCCCGATGGCGATGCCCACCTACTCGGAGGCCACCCGCGCGGCCTACCGCGCCTCGACAGGGGCAACGCTGCGGGCCCGTTCGCCGGCCTTTTCCGTCCACAGCCTGATGCTCACGCGCACGTGGCGCCGCCGGGGCGGCAACCAGATGCAGGCCTATTCTAGCGTCGAGAACGTGCTTAACTACCGGCAGCCCTCTCCGCTCGTCGGCTACTACGACGGTGTGCCCGGCTTCGGCGAAACGTTCGACACGACGTACGTCTACGGCCCCGTTCACGGGCGGTGCGTGGGCGCAGGCGTGCGCCTGATGCTGCGCTGAGCCGGCGGCAAGCGTGCCGCACCTTCAGCAGCGCGGATCGGCTTCGAGCTTGCGGCCCCGGCTGCGCACGGCGGCGCGGGCGGCATTGTCGTCGCCCTTGCGCAGGGCCGCGAGCAGGCGCCGGAGCGCCCGGGCCTCTTCGTACCGGTCGGTGTCGGGTTCGAGGGCGTAGAGAGCCGCAAGGATCGGCGCGAGCACGGGGCAGTGCGCGGCAAGCGCGAGCGCGTCGAAGTAGCGTTCGCTGCGCCGCCCGGAGACGATCGCCTTCTGGACTGCGTCGAGCGTCTGCGCCGTGTGGTTCCGCGCGGCACACGCGGCCAGTTCGCCTTCGACAATCAGGCGGCCCTCGCGCACCTCATGGGGCTGCGAACTGCCTGCCAGCAGGTGCTGCAGGCGCTCAGTGAGGTCCGCCGTGGTCGGGCGGCGCACGAACGTGCCCCGGCCCACGTAGCTCTCGATGAGTCCCCGCGCGGCGAGGCTGCGGAGCGCTTCGCGGATGACCGCGCGCGAGGCCCCGAAGTCCTCAACGAGTTGCCGCTCAGGCGGCAGACGGTCGCCAACGGCGTATTCACCCGCGTCGATGCGGCGGACGAGCTGGCGGGCAATGTCTTCGGAAAGGCGCGCGGCACGGTCCGCCGGGCTGGTATCAGGCATTAACGGAGGGTACAGAGAGGAGGGCCTGCCCAACATCCGGCAAAAAGCCGCGCCTGGCTGTGACGGGGCCGCAACTCCAACCCCGCAGCGGGCGTCGTTGCGGGCCCTTTACGGATGTCCGCTCCGTGTTCGGACTGGGTCAGCGGGCGGGTTTGTTCGTGGTTGGTGGTTCGTCGTTCATGGTCAGACGAACCCATCAGCCTTCCTCCGCCTCTCTGGCGACGACCCACGAACGCCGAACAAACCCTCAACCCTGTCTTGCCAGAACGCTCAGCGGGCGACGCCGAAGTGATCGAAGCCGCCTGCTTCGAGGGGGATCTCGTCGCCGTCGCCGGTCTGCACCACCACGCCCTCGCCCGGCGCCGTCACCCGCCCGATGGGCGTGAACAGGCCCTGCCGCTCCAGCTTTTCGAGCCGCGCCTCCGACATCGTGAAGAGCAGTTCGTAGTCCTCGCCGCCAAAGAGCGCGAGCACGGGCGCCTCCGCCTCGAAGCGGTCGGCCACGGCGCGCGTCTCCGGGTCGATGGGCAGGGCGGCTTCGTAGAGGCGGAAGCCGACACCGCTCTGCCGCGCGAGGTGATGCACCTCCGAGGCGAGCCCGTCGGAGACGTCGATCATGGCGCTCGGGCGCACGCCGGCGCGCGAGAACGCGTCCACGAGGTCGAGGCGGGCGGTGGGGGCCAGCTGGCGCGCGAGCACGTACTGGAAGTCCGAGAAGTCCGGGCGGAAGCTGTCGTCGTCGCGGAGCTTCTCGCGCGCGTCGAGCAGCAGCTTGAGCCCGGCAAAGGCCGCGCCGACGTCGCCCGTCACGCACACGATGTCGCCCACCTGGGCGGTGCGGCGCAGGGCCAGCGCGTCCGTGCGCGCCTCGCCCACCACGGTGACGGAGATCAGCAGGCTACGCGCGGCCGAGATGTCGCCCCCGACGAGGCTGCAGCCGTACTGGAGGCACGCCCGGCGCATCCCGCTGTAGAGCGCTTCCACGTCTTCCACGGCCAGCCCGGCCGGCAGCCCGAGCGCGACCGTGGCCACGAGCGGACGCGCGTTCATCGCGCAGATGTCGGACACGTTGACCGAGATCGCCTTGAAGCCAAGCCGTTCGAGGGGCGTAAAGGCCCGGTCGAAGTGGACGCCCTCGACGAGCGCATCCGTCGTCACGACGTGCGCGTGCGTGTCGGAGATGCTGTAGGCCGCCGCGTCGTCGCCAATCGAGACGAGCACGCGCTCGCCGGTGGCGGCGTCGCCGAGGGTGGTCTGGAGGCGGTCGATGAGGCCGAATTCGCCGAGGTCGGAGAGCGGGGTCACAGGCGGGCACAGGTAGATCAGGCCCCGTTGAACCCCCGTGCGCCCGTTCGATTCCGCCCCACCACGCGCCCCACCGGCAATTCGCACAGCGCCGCTACAGGCAGAGCTTGCCGAGCACGGTGGCGCGTGCCGCGCCGGTCACGCGGGGGAGGTTGGTCGGCGCCTCGTTCACGCACTCGTGGGCGAGCAGCGCGATCAGGAGCGCTTCCTTGAGGTCGCCGTCCACGCCGTGGTCGTCCGTCGTCTCCACGCGCACGCCCGGAAACCGCTGCCGCAGCCCGTCCATGATCGCCGCGTTGTGGCGCCCGCCCCCCGAGACGATGAGCGCCGCCGCCGGATCGGTGGGTTCGATGAAGCGCGCGTAGGCATCGTGCACGCTCGCAGCGGTGAACGCCGCCGCCGTGGCCACGAGCGCCAGGCGCGCGGCCCCGGTCCGCCTCGGCGACCGCTCCGCTGGGCAACCCGTAGCCCGCCACGAGCGCGTCCACGAAGGCCTCGTCGTACTTCTCGCGCCCGGTGGACTTGGGCGGCGTCCGGCGCAGATAGTCGTCGTCGAGCAGGCGTGCGAGCAGGGCGTCGTCCACCGTACCCTCCGTGGAAAGCCTTCCGCCGTCGTCGTAGGGCAATCCAAAAAAGCGCTGCACGAGCCGGTCGGCGATCATGTTGGCCGGGCCGGTGTCGAAGGCGTAGACGGTTTCAACGCCTCCGCCGGCGGGCAGCACGGTCACGTTGGCGATGCCGCCGAGGTTGAGCAGCAGGCGCGTCTCGGTCTCGGAGGAGAAGCGCACAAAGTCGAAGTAGGGGACGAGCGGGGCGCCCTGCCCGCCGAGGGCCACGTCGCCCGTGCGGAAGTCCGCCCACGACGGGCACGCCGAGCAGCTTGGCGAGCGTCGCCGGGTCGCCGATCTGCAGCGTCGCCGCGACCTCGGCGCCCGCGATGGGTTCGGGCTCGGGCGCGTGCCAGACGGTCTGCCCGTGGCTTCCCACGAGGTCGAGCGCGTCCACCGCGATGCCCGCATCGGCGCACGCGGCGCGGACGGCCTCGGCGTAGACGCGCGGCAGGTGCGCATCGAGCAGGCAAAGCGTGCGCACATCTGAGGTGCCGGGGCGTGAGGCGGCAAGGAGGGCCTGCCGCAGGGCGTCCGGGTAGGGCACGAACGCCTGCCCGCGCACGGTCATCGCGAGGCCGCGCCCGGAGCCGTCGAGGTCCGCCACCACCGCGTCCACCCCGTCGAGCGACGTGCCGGACATGAGGCCCGCCACGGTGCGGCGGCGCTGCGCGGCGAGGCGGGCGAGGCGGCTCATGCGCCCTTCCCGCCGGCTCGGGCGCGCAGCGTGGCGGCCTCGGCGCGGTACTCGTCGGCCCGGCCGGGCTCCTGCTCGGCGAGGCGGTCGTAGATGCGTGCGGCCTCGGCAAACTGCCCCTGTGCGGCGTGGATGCGCGCGAGCGTAGGCGAGACGAGGCTGTCGAGCACGGCGTCTTCGTCCAGTTCGGCCGGAGGCGGCGGGGGCGTGGCGCTCGGCACGATGCGCCCGGCGCCGCTGAGCTGCGCGATGAGGTCGTCGAGGTCGAACGGCTCGTAGGGCCCGCGTACGGGCTCGGCCGCCGGCGCCGGCGCCTCGACCGGCGGGGCCGCACCGGCGGAGGCATGGGGCAGCACGATCCCCGGCGGAGGGGCGGGCGGAGACCTCTGCCGCAGGCGGGGCGGCGTCCGGGGCTTCTGCCGGGGCGGGCCAGGCGTCGGGTTCGGCTTCTTCGGACGTTGCCGCTGTATGCGCCGCCGGTTCGCTTACCGCCACGAGGGGCGGATCGAAGAACACGTCGTCCTCGTCGTCGAAGGTAAAGAGGGGCGTCGATGGGGCTTCCGCGTTGCTCGCCCAGGCCGGCGCAGGGTCCTCCAGAGCCGGCTGATCGTCTGGGCTCGCATCGGGCTCGCGGTCGGCCCATGCGTCGGGCGCTGCGCCGAGTCCACCGGCAGCAGGGCCCGGCATGGCCTCGGTAACCTCGGCGTCGGTGGCCTCATGGGGCTCGGCGGGCGCCTCGTCGCCGTCGTCCACGATCTCGTAGTCGAGGTCCACAAACGTCTCCGTGACCTCCACATTTGCCTCGTCCAACGCCTCGGTGGGCACTTCTTCGGCCTCGTCGTCCTCAGCCTCGTCGTCTTCGGGCCACACGTCCGGGCTACCGCCCTGCGCCCCCGCGTCGGGATCGCCTGGAGACTCGGAGAAGTCCGCCAGCGCGGCAGGTTCGGCTCCGTCGGTATCCGTCTCAAAGGTGGGCGAGGCTTCCGTGCCCATGGGTTCGGAGGGCGCCTCCTCTTCAGGCACGGCCTCCGGGCGTTCCGGCGCCCATGCCGGGGCGTCAGCCGGTGCAGCGTTGGCTTCTTCCCACGCGTGGGGCGCAGCTTCGGCCACCGCAGGGGGCACTTCGGCCGGCGCCTCCGGGGGGGCCAGCGGCGGTGCTTCGTCTGCCGGCGGCGGCGGTGGGGCCGTCATCGTGCGGAGGGCGGCGAGCACGCGGGCGGCCCGCAGCGAGCCCTGCTGCACGAGCGGGACATCGGGCAGCAGCAGGTAGGCGGTCTGCCACGTCTTGAGCGCATCGTCCCAGCGGTGCTGCTGTTCGTACGCCTTGGCGAGCAGTACGTGGAGGGTCGCGTGCGCGGGCGTCTGGGCCACGAGCTGCACGAGCAGCTCGGTGGCCCGGGCGGTATCGCCCTGGTCGAGCAGCGTCAGGGCATCTTCGAAGCGTTCCATGCCACAGGGCGGCGAATCCGTAAGAAGGGCAAGGTACGGCGCCACGCAGGTGCCCAAGCGTGGCGTTGTGTAAGGCCGGTGGCCGCCACGAGGAATGTGCCCGTCACGATGAGCGCCTGGAAGGGCAGCGCGTCCCACCGATGCGCGCTCCCGAGCGCGATCAGTCCCGCCAGCGCATAGGCGGCGAGGGCGGCTTCGGCCACATCGGTGGGGCGCAGGCGGCGCGTGCGGTAGCGGCTTCCGGCGGCGGCGGCGCCCGCACTGGTGCCCGTGGCGTCGAATTTGGCCGTGCGGGCAAAGGCGCCGCCGCGCCGCACGAGCCCGGCCAGGGTGGCGGTGGCCAGCCCGGGCGCGAGGCCCACCATCCCCGCCAGAAAGAGCGGCATCGGCAGGCGCCCCCGCAGGCCCGTCCCGCGCCGCGCCACGATGGCGGCGAGCCCGTAGCCGGCGGCGCCGAGCATTCCGGCGAGCGCCAGGCCGGTCGGCACGGGCGCGGCGTAGGTGGCGGGCGCGTGCAGGAGCGCGAGGCCGAGCGTGGCCACATGCGCGAGCGGACTCAGGAGGTGGACCGTCGCGAGCACTTTTGCGCGAAGGGACGCCTCCGAGCGCCAGAGCGGCCCGAGGAGCAACCGGGCCGTGCCGGCCCCGCCGCGCGCCCAGCGGGCCTGCTGCGTACGCCACGCGGCCACCTCGGCGGGCAGTTCGGCGGGCACGACGACGCCCGGCGCGTACACAAACCGCCACCCGCGCAGCTGGGCGCGCAGGCTCAGGTCGAGGTCTTCGGCGAGCGTCCGCGCGCTCCACCCCCCCGCGTCCTCGATGCACGCGCGCCGCCACAGGCCCGCCGTGCCATTGAAGTTGAAAAAGCCCCCGAGCGCCACGCGCGCCCGGTGCTCGACGCCGAAGTGCAGGTCGAGCCCGTAGGCCTGCGCCTGCGTGAGGGCCGAAAACCCGGCGTTGAGGTGTCCCCAGCGCGCCTGCACGCACCCGACGCGCGGATCGGCGAAGGCGGGCACGAGGCGGCGCAGCGTGCTCGGCGTCGGGCACAAAGTCGGCGTCGAAGATGGCGACGAGTTCGGACGCCGTTTCGAGTCCATGCGCGAGCGCGCCCGCCTTGAAGCCGTCGCGCGTGCCCCGCCGCACGTGCGCCACCGAGAGGCCCTGCGCCCGCAGCCGGGCCACGCGTTCGGCCACGAGCGCCGTCGTCTCGTCATCGGAGTCGTCGAGCACCTGAAGGCGGAGCCGGTCGTGCGGGTAGTCGAGCGCGGCGACGGCGGCGAGCAGGCGCCCGGCCACATGGACCTCGTTGTAGAGCGGCAGTTGCACCGTCACCGCCGGCAGCGCATCGTCCGGCAGCGGCGCCGGCAGCGGCACGTCCCGGCGGCGCCATGCCACGAGCGCCAGCACCCCCGCGTGCACGCCGAGCGCGGCCAGCAGGAGCAGGCAGGTGGCGTAAAGGGTCAGCAGCATGGGACGTTCGACCTCCGACGGGCGACAGGAAAAAGGGGCATGGCTCCTCTACGTCGCCTGTCGCACGTCGCACGTCGCACGTCGGTTCACCAGTTGCTCGTGGCGGCGGTGAAGGCATCGTCGGCGATGGCGCGGAGGGCGACGCGGGCCGCCTCCGCTTCGCCGCTCGCGCCCTGCGCCGGGTCGTAGTCGGCAAACGACGAGAAGCTGCGGTCGAGCAGCGGCGGGGCCGTGGCGTCGGCGTTCGTGCGGCGGAAGAGGAGGTGCGCGCTCAGCGTGACGCGGTTGCGCGCGGCCTGGTCCTGCCCCGTCACGGCGGTCGGGTCGTTGCGGTAGCCGTCGAGGCGCGTCTCCAGCACGGCGTCGGCAGAGGCTTCGGAGGCGAGGCGCAGGCGCGTCTGGCGTACGAAACGGTCGGTGAGCAGCCGCGTGAGGTCGTCGGCGAGCGTGGGGATCGGCGCGGCGGCGGCGTTCTCGGCCGGCAGGATGGCCACCGTGTTGAGCGCGTCCGGCAGGCTCGCGCCCGAGAACGAGTAGAACCCGCACCCGGCGAGGGCGAGCATCAGCACCAGCACCCGGTAGGGGCGTGCTCGACGCCCGGTGCGGCAGGCACCGGGGCGTGGTGCCACGCCCATACACAGGCCCGCCGCCCGCCGCCCCTCACCGGCGGCGCCCGCGCGGGCGGTCGTCCTCCCACTCGCCGAAGTCCTCGTCGTCCTCGGCCGTGCCCGGGCGCGACAGGCCCGCGAGCATCGCGCCCATGAGGTCGGCGTAGCGGCTGCCGGTGCCCTCGGCCTCCTTGCCGAGGAGCGAGTGCTGGTGGAGCCCTTCGAGCACGAACTCCATCATCGCCGCGCGCTCGTCGGGCCGGTCGGTGGGGGCGTGCTGCTGCACGAACGCGCCGAGCCCCTCCACCGCGTCGAGCGCCGCCGCGTAGGCGGGGAGCGCCATCGTGGGGTCGAGCGTGAGGCGGTTGCCCTTCGAAAACCAGCTCAGGACCGGGCCGTACGTCTGCCGCCCGGCCTTCTTGTCCGCCGGGTCGGGGAAGTAGCGCACGAACGTCTTTTTGAGCGCCTGCCCCACGAGCCGCTGCGCCACCGCGCCCGCGCCCGTCTGCTCGCCCTCATACACGAGTTCGAGCTTGCCCGTGAGCGCCGGCTCGACCGCCATCAGGTCGCTCGGGCGCACGGTCGTCGCGGCCTCGCCGGCCAGGAGCGCGCGCCGCTCGGCCGCCGAGACAAGCGTTTCGAGCGCCGCCCGCGTCAGCCGCGCCGACACGCCGGACTTCTGGTCCACAAAGTCGCTCGCGCGCGCCTCGAAGGCCGTCTGCTCCACGATCTCGCGCACGTAATGCGGAATCGCCACCGCGATGCCCGAGCCCATGCGCTCCTGGTAGGCCTCCTGCCGCGTGATCTCGACCCCGATTTCGAGGGTCTTCGGGTAGTGCGTCAGGATCTGCGCGTCGATGCGGTCTTTGAGCGGCGTGATGATGGAGCCGCGGTTGGTGTAGTCTTCCGGGTTGGCCGTGAAGACCATCAGCACGTCGAGCGGGAAGCGCACGCGGAAGCCGCGGATCTGCACGTCCTGCTCCTCCAGGATGTTGAAGAGGCCCACCTGGATGCGCGGCTGGAGGTCCGGCAGCTCGTTGAGGCAGAAGATGCCCCGGTTGGTGCGCGGGATGAGCCCGAAGTGGAGCGCGTCCTCGTCGGCGTACGTCAGGCGGCGCGCGGCGGCCTTGATCGGGTCGATGTCGCCGATGAGGTCGGCCATCGTGGTGTCCGGCGTGGCGAGCTTTTCGCCGTAGCGGTCGTCGCGCGGCAGCCACTGGATCGCCAGGTCGTCGCCCTCGTCGGCGAGGCGCTCGCGGGCGTACTTGGAGAAGGGGCGGAACGGGTCGTCGTTCACCTCCGAGCCGGCCACGATAGGAATCGCCGGGTCGAGCAGGCGCGGGAGCAGCCGCACGAGGCGCGTCTTGGCCTGCCCGCGCAGGCCGAGCAGCAGCAGGTCGTGCCGTCCGAGGAGCGCGTGCTGCAGCTGCGGGAGCACCGTTTCCTCGTACCCGAGGATGCCCGGAAACAGCGTCTCCCCCTTCCGCAGGGCGGCGATCAGGTTTTCACGCAGCTCGTCTTTGACGGAGCGGGGACGGTACCCGGCGGCCTTGAGGTCGCCAAGGGTAGTGTAGCGGTCGAGGGCGTCGAAATCCAGGGCAGCGGGGGCAGACGTCATGGGGCGCGGCTAGGGACACCATGCACGCCGCGCACCGCCGCAGGTTCGGCCTGCGCGTGGGCGCACGGGGCGCGGTTCAGGCGCGCTTGGTGGCGCGGAGGGGGGCCAGGGCGTCGGTCCAGCGCTTCAGCTCGTCGAGCATCGCGTGGGCGGCCTTTGCCTGCCCCTCGGGCGGGTGGAACGTGTGGGTGGCCTGGTCGAGGTGCTCGTTGAACATCGGCAGGGCCACCGTCTCGGGGATCGGCATCATCTTGAGCGTCGTCAGGATGGGCTTGGCGGACTGCACCGCGCGGAGCCCGCCGGAAACGCCGCCATAGCTCACGAAGCCCACCGGCGTGTACGCCCACTCGTTCGCCAGAAAGTCGAGCGCGTTGACGAGTGCGGGCGGCGCGCTGTAGTTGTACTCGGGCGTCACGATCACGAAGGCGTCGGCGCGGAGGACGGTCTCGCTCCAGCGCCTCGTATGCGCGTGCTCGTACTGCTGCAGGCGCGGATGGCGCGGCTCGTCGAAGAGCGGAAGGTTGACTTCGGCAAGGTCCACGTATTCGACCTCGAAGGCGCCGTGGGCGCGGGCGACGGGCTCGAACCACCGGGCGACGGCGTCGCCGGAGCGGCCGGGACGGGTGCTCGTGAGCAGGATCTGGAGGAGGGGCATATCGGTGTTGGACCACCTATCAAGCCAGGCACCGTCCTTTCGTTCCGTTTACCGCGCGTAACGGGGTTGAAAACCTATGCGGGCGCGGGAGGGTAATGGGGGCAGGGGGCCGGCACGCCGTGCCCCTACGGGGTGGGCACGAGGCGTTCGTAGAGGGCGAGGGTGCGGCGGGCGATGGCGTCCCACGCAAAATGCGCCTCCACGCGGGCGCGGCCGGCGGCGCCCATGCGCTGCGCGAGGGCCGGGTCCTGGAGCACGCGCGTGAGTGCGGCGGCGAAGCGGCGGGCAAAATCGTCCGGGTCGGCGGGGTCCGGATTGGCGGTGGAGATCGGGGTGAGGGGCACCAGGAGGCCTGTCTCGCCGTCTACCACGACCTCGGGGACCCCGCCCACGGCGCTCGCCACAACCGGGCAGTGGCAGCCCATCGCCTCCAGGTTGATGATGCCGAAGGGCTCGTAGACGCTCGGGCACGCGAACACGGTGGCGTGCGCGTAGAGCACGCGGAGGGCGTCGCGCGGCAGCATCCCTTCGATCCAGACGATGGGGAAGCCGGCGGCCTCGGAGGCGGCCACGAGCGCGGCGGCTTCGGCGGCGAGTTCGGGCGTGTCGGCCTGACCGGCGGCGATCACCACCTGCGTGCCGGCGGGCAGATACGGGACGGCGCGGAGCAGGTGCGCGAGGCCTTTCTGGCGCGTGAGGCGGCCCACGAAGAGCACGCTCGGGCGGTCCGGGTCGAGGCCGAGGGCGCGGGCGCGCTCCGGGTCATGGACGGGGCGGAATTCGTCCGGATCGACGCCGTTGGGGATGACGGTGACGCGCGCCGCGTCCACGCCGTAGAGGTCGATCACGTCGCGCTTCATCGCCTCGGCCACCGCGATCACGCCGTCGGCGCTCGCGTAGGCGTGGGCTTCGAGCCAGGTGCTCATGCGGTAGGCGGTGCCGAGCTGCTCGGCCTTCCACGGACGGTGCGGTTCGAGCGAGTGCGTGGTGAGCACGAGCTTCGCCCCGGCGAGTTGCTGCACGAGCACGCCGCCGAAGTGGGCGTACCACGTATGGGCGTGCACGATGTCGGCCTCGGCCACGCGTCCGGCCATGACGAGGTTGCGCGCGAGCGTGTCGAAGAGCTTGGCGTGCGCGGGCGTGCGCCGCCGGGATCGTTGCGGGCGCCGCGACGCCGTGGACGGCGGGCGGGCCGGCGGTGTCCTGATCGCCGAAGCTGAGCACTTCTACCGTGTGGCGGCCCTCGCTCACGCGCACGAGGGCCTGCGCGAGGTGCCCGATGTGCACCCCCGCCCCGCCGTAGACGTAGGGCGGGTATTCATTGGTCAACAGCACGATGTGCATGGCGCGGGGCGGAAGGCGCGCGGAAGTAACGACGCCGTGCCCGCCCGCCGCGCCCCGCGATGGGAAAGGGCGCCCAATTTTGGCGCTCCGGATGTAACATCTACCCAAAGTGCCCGGACATCCTTTCCTTCCCGGCACTTTTTTCCGATACCCCTGCCCGGCGCGCCCCTCCCCCGCGTCATCCAACCGCCGGCTATGCCCTCCGACTCCCCCCATCTGCTCTACGTCGACGACGAGCAGCCGCTGCACAACGTGCTCCAGCGGCTGTTCTCACGCCACGGGATCCGCGTCACCGCCGTCTCGCACGCCCGCGAGGCGATGGAGCTCCTGCGCGGGACGCGCTTCGACCTCGTCCTGACCGACTTCAAGATGCCGGACGTGGACGGCCTCGAACTGCTCGCGCACGTCCGGCAGGAGTATCCCACCGTGCCCGTCATCATGATCACCGCCCATGCGAGCGTCCAGCACGCCGTGGGCGCGATGCAGGGCGGCGCGGTAGACTACATCCCCAAGCCGTTCTCCACCGCCGCGCTGCTCGAGCGCGTCCGCGTCCACCTCGACACGCCGATCAAGGCGCCCGAGCCCAGCCGCAAGAACGGCAAGAACGGCGAGGTGCGCGTGGACGGCAAGACCGTGGCGTTCATCGGCGCGCATCCGAGCGTCGTGGCGCTACGGGCGCTGATTGCGCGGATCGCGCCGAGCCTGGCACCGGTGTTCGTCCACGGCGAGAGCGGCACGGGCAAGGAGATCGTGTCGCGGCTGCTGCACGCCGAGAGCACCCGGCCGAACGGGCCGTTTGTGGCGATCAACTGCGCCAACCTGCCGCGCGAACTCGTCGAGAGCCACCTGTTCGGGCACCGCAAGGGCGCCTTCACGGGCGCGGTCGAGGAGATGTCGGGCGCCTTCGAGCGCGCCAACGGCGGCACGCTGCTGCTCGACGAGATCACCGAGATCGACCTGCCGGTGCAGGCCAAGCTGCTGCGCGTGCTGCAGGAGCAGGAGTTCTACAAGGTGGGCGCCAACGAGCCGCAGCGCGTCAACGTGCGCGTGGTGGCGACGAGCAACCGCAACCTCGAGCAGGCCATCCGCGACGGCGGCTTCCGCGAGGACCTCTACCACCGCCTCGCCGTCTTCCCGCTCTCCGTCCCGGCCCTCCGCGACCGCCGCTCCGACATCCCGGCGCTCGCCGAGTACTTCACCGAAAAGTACACGGCGCTCTACGGGCTGCCCCCCAAGACGCTCACGCCGGAGCTTCTCGACCGGTTCGAGACGTACGCATGGCCGGGCAACGTGCGCCAGCTTGAAAACATGGTCCACCGGGGCGTCGTGCTCGCGGGCGCGGCGCCGGTGGTCGAGGCCGACGACGTGATGAGCACGCTCTTCGAGGACTCGCGCCCGAGCGTACGCCCTGTTGCCACGATCCACAGCATCCACGAGGCCAGCACCCGCGCGCCGGAGCCCGAAGAGGGCCCGCCCCCGCTGCGCCGCCTCACCATCGACGAGATGGAAAAGGAGATGATCCTCCGCGCCCTCGACGACACGAACGGCAACCAGGAGGCCGCTGCTGCGCGGCTCGGCATCTCGGCCCGCACGATCCGCAACAAGCTCCGCCGCTACCGCGACACGGGCGAGGACGGCGGCGACGACGAGGGCGACGACAACCAGGCCGCCTGAGGCGCGGGTGGCGCTGCCGCGCGGGGGGCGTTCCAGTAGCGTTACAGCCACCCGAAAGGTTTTAAGTGCGTCCGGCTTAATGCAGCACTTGAGGGAGACGATATACCCTCTACCCTCTTCCTCCGCCGCCACCGCTCACCGCGTCCCCTCCTAGAACTCGGCCGATGTACCAGGCCTCCTCCTTAGCCCGCATGTCGCCACTTCGTCCGGATTCTCCGGCCAAGGCGCCACTTCCGCTCACCAAAGAAGCGCGGCTCGATGCCATTCGCGCCCGCCTCGAAAGCGGCTACTACGAGCGTCCAGATGTCGCCCGTGCGGTGGCCCGCCGTATGCTCGCCGATGTGCTCCGCAAGGAGCCGCCGATGGCGTAAGCCTTCGATCCGGCGGCGTCTTCTCGCCGCTGGTTGCCTGCGAGGCCGGTCTGCAGCGAATGCAGGCCGGCCTCGCGTGCGTTTGGGACGGCGCGGCGGGGGTGAAGTTGCTTCGTCGTTCGTGGTTCGTCGTCAGAAACACGAGGGGGCTGCTACCAGATCCGGTTAAATCGTGCGGGATCACCGGGTTGATCACGGATCATCGATGATGGTCAGAGAGGCCCCGATTTGCCTTCTGGCCATGATCCATCATCCATGATCCATGATGCGGCGGACATTCCCGTACCCGTGGGCCCGACGTGGCATGAAGCGCCTCTGGCTACGAACGACCAACCACGAACCACGAACGCCACCGCCCTCAGCGGCGCCCAGCGCCCGGAAACCAGACGAGCCCGGCGCGGAGGCGCGCGCCCGAGAGCGCGACGTCGTCGAGGTCCGTCGTCACGTCGGTGCCGTCACCGTCGAGCGTGGCCTGGTTAAAGGAGCCGCCGTAGCCTTCGAGGCCGACGTTGAGGGCCACGCCCCGGCTCACGTAGTAGCGGGCGCCGCCGCCGAGCACGAAGGCCCCACCCGTGTAGCGCAGCTTGGGCCCGCCGCGCTGCGGCGCCTCGTACTCGGTGGCGATGCCGCTGAGGGCCACGTTGAGGTAGGGGATGAGCGCCTGCCGGGGCCGGGCGAAGCTGAGCTGCACCCCGAGATCGACGTGGCCGAGCCCGTAGTCGGTGCCGTCGTCGGCTTCCATGCCGGCGCCCACGAAGGCCACGTAGCCCGCAATGGTGGGCGTGAAGCCGTAGCCGAGGCGCAGGCCGAGGCCGCCGCCCGTGTTGGTTTCTTCGGCGCCGCCATCGTCCACGGTGAAGCTGTTGCCGCTCGCGCCGGCTTCGACGAAGAAGCCACGCGTGGTGGAGCGCAGCGGCGCCCAGTCGTCGCGGTCGCGGCCGCGCCGCTGGTCACGATCCCGGTCGTGGTCCTGCCCCCAGCGGCGCTGGGCCGCAGCGGGCAGGACGAGGACGAGGGCGAGCAGGATCAGCAGGCAGGAGCGCAGGCGCATGGTCGGGCGGAGAAGGGGTGTCGGGCAAACGCCGCAAGATACCCGGACGCGTGTGGAGACCCCGGGCGCACGCCGACGTTGCACCCGCGTTGCACCGCCCGCCCATGCCTCCCCGCGCCTTTCTCTGCGACGTCGGCCCGCGCGACGGCTTCCAGTTTGAAGCCACGCCCCTCCCCACGGACCTTAAGATCGAAACCCTCCGCGCGCTCGCAGCAGCGGGTGTGCCCCGGATTCAGGCGACGAGCTTCGTGCATCCCGCGCGCGTGCCGCAGATGGCGGACGCCGAGGCCGTCCTTGCCGCGCTCGACCTCGACGGGCCGACCGTCTTCACCGCCCTCGCCCTCAACGCGCGGGGCGTCGAGCGGGCCGCAAAGGCCGGCGTGCGGGTGATCGACCTCTCGATTGCCACCAACGCGCAGCACGCGCACGACAACGTGGGCATGACCGTGGAGCAGGGCGTTGAGGAGGCCGAGAGGATGCTGCGCCTCGCCCGCGAGGCCGGGATGCAGGCCCAGCTCGGCTTCCAGACCGTCTGGGGCTACCGCGCGCCCGAAGACACGCCGCTCGCCCTCGTGACCGACCTCGCGCGCCGCTTTGCCGACGCGGGCCTGGAGAGCCTCTCGCTCGCCGACTCTACCGGCCTCGCCCACCCGGTCTCCCTCCAGCGCCGCGTGGCCGCCGTGCAGGCCGCAGCACCCAACGTGCCGCTCGTGCTGCACCTGCACGACACGCGCGGCGCCGGCCTCGCCAACGTGGTAGCGGCGCTGGCGATGGGCGTTGCGCGCTTCGACACGAGCCTCGGCGGCCTCGGGGGCTGCCCGTTCATCCCCGGCGCCACCGGCAACATCGCCACCGAAGACACCGCCTACCTCCTCGACGGCATGGGCGTGGCCACCGGCATCGACCTGCCCGCCGTGGCCGCCGCCACGCGCCGCGTCGCCGCGCACCTCGGGCGCGACCTGCCCGGCAAGCTCTACCGCCTCCTCGCCTGACCTGACAGGTTTCTAGAACCTGTCAGGTCCTCACCGCCTCGCCTGATGCTCCCTGACCTGCCCGCCGACGCCATCGACGCCTGGCCGCGCCTCGAACGTGCCCTCGCCGCGCACGCCCCGGCCGTCCTCGCCGACCTGGCGCCCGGCGCCGACGCGGCGGCGCTCGCCGACCTCGCCACCCAGACCGGCCTCACCCTGCCGGAATCGCTGCGCGCCTATTACGCCGCCCACGACGGGCAGCGCGGGGACGCGCCGGGCCTGTTCTTCGGCCTGTACGCGCTTTCCGCCGAAGCCGCCGGCACCGAGTGGGCCAACTGGACCTCGCTCCTGCGCGACGACCCGTCGCTCAACGAGACCATCGCCGTGACGGCGCAGCCCGAGGGCGCCGTGGAGGCCGTCTACGCGCACCCCGGCTGGCTGCCTATCGCGTCGGACGGGGCGGGCAACCACCTTGCCGTGGACCTCGCGCCGGGGCCGCAGGGCACCGCCGGGCAGGTGATCTCCTTCGGCACCGACGAGCCCGTGCGCCGCGTGCTCGCCCCGTCCGTGCGGCACCTCGTCGCGTGGATGGCACAGGCGCTCGAAACGGGCACCGTCACCGCAACGGACGATGGCTTCCAGATCGGCGAGGCCACCAACCTGCTCGACGCGCTCCCGGCGCTGCTGCCCTGAAACGACGCGGGCCGGCGCCCCCAAGGAGCCCCGGCCCGGTCGTGATCTGAGGGCGGCTCAGTAGCAGCCCTTGCCGTTCAGCCACGACACCATGTTGTCGGACTGGGTCGTGCCGCTGGCACCGCCGCTGGTCGTGTTCGTGTAGTCGGCCGCCTTCCACACGCCCGCGATCAGCACGTCGGCGTGGAAGGCGCTCGGGGTGAGCGTAGTGGTGTTCGGGTAGTCTACGTCCACGTGGAACTCGACGGCGCCGTTGCCGAGCCGCCCGCAGGTGGCGAGCTTGTTCTCGATTTTGAGCCAATTGCCCCGGTTGAAGTTGTACTGCTGCGGCACGAGGTTGGCCCGTCCGCCCCAGCCGCCGAGCTGTGAGCCGATCATGTGGCCGCCGTCGTACGTGTCGCCCGCATCGCCCCAGTGGCCCACGTTGGTCTGGCAGGTGGTCTGCCGCGCCGCCGCCGTGATGGGGCCGAGGGTCTTGTAGGAGGTCAGCGGGCGTCCGCGTGAGTCGATGTAGTGGTCTTCCGCGCCGCCTGCGCCGACGAGCCTGAACCACTTGCCGCGGTCGGCGGTCGGGAAGAGCTGCGGGCAGGCCGTGATGTCCTGCGATTTGGCGAGCGCCTCGGCGGCATCGCGGTCGATGACCTCGAAGTCGATGCCGTGGGCGGCCATCGTGGCGCCGAGCTGTTCGTTGGAGGACGTGCGCAGCATCCGCGAGAGCCCGTCGAGGCCGCCGACGTCGCGCAGCAGGCGCGCGTATGTGGAATCGGACGGAACGCGGGCCGGAGCGGCGGCGGGGAGTGCGGACGGGTCGAGCGCGGTGTCACAGCCGGCGAGGACGAGCAGGGCCAGCAGCGCAGTAGCGAGTGAACGCATGACGGATAGGGTGGGTGGAGGAAGCGCGGACCACGGGGAATCCGAGGCTGCGCAGGCCAAATCAAAGGCCGTGCCCAAGGCCGTTGCAAGCCCGGCGTCTGCTTTAAACGGCGCGCAGCGGCCCGGCTACGCGGAAAAGCGGCCCCGGAAGCGCGTCGGCCCCCGAGCGTAGCGTTTAGGCGGTACGGAAAATGGTGCCGCGCTACCCCCTCGCGGGCCGGGCCGCAGGCTGGGCGGGCCGAGTTCGGCCGGGCGCAGGCAGATGCGGGGGCCTCCGGGATGGCCGGCGTTGCCCCAGAGGGCTGATATGACCCGACGCCCGACGCCCGATTTCGAACATCCACGGCGCGACAATGGACATTGTCGGCGAACAGGCGTTCGTAGACTTACGCTCCCGCCCAAGGCGCCTGCCGCCTCTCTTCCGGTACGAAGTATGTATCCCCACCCGCCGGCATCGCCGGATGCCTCGCTGCTCGTCGTCGAAGCGTTCGACCAGGCGCCCGCGCTCATCTGCGTCACGTATGGCCCTGAGCACGTCTTTGGCTACGTCAACGTCGCCTACCGGCAGATCGTGGGCACGCGCGAGCTCATCGGGCAGACCGTGCGCGGGGCGTTCCCGGAGCTCGAAGGCCAGGGCTTCTTCGAACTCCTCGACGGCGTGCTGGCCTCGGGCGCGCCCTACCAGGGCAACGAAGTGTCGGTGCTGCTGGAGCGCACCCCCGGAGCGCCGCTCGTCGAGCGGTTTGTGGACTTTGTCTACCAGCCGCTCTTCGATCCAGACGGAAAGCCGAAGGGCATCCTCACGCTCGGCACCGACGTGACCGAGCGGGTCATGGCCCAGCGCGCCCTCGACGATGCGCGGCGCGTCAACGACCTCATCCTCACGCAGGCGCCCAACCTGCTGTGCGCCCTCGACGAGCACGGCTACTATGTGCGGATGAGCGAGGCTGCGCGCGAACTGCTCGGCTACCGGCCCGACGAGATCGTGGGCCGCCATTTTCTCGACTTCGTCCATCCCGACGACCGCGAGGCGACGCAGCAGGCCGAAGCACGCGTCAAGGCCGGCGTGCGCATCCAGTCGTTCGAGAATAGGCAGCTGCACCACAATGGCTCATCCGTGCGCGTGTCGTGGTCGGCCGTGTGGAACCCCGAGGAGCGCCTCATCCTGGCCGTCGGGCGCGACGTGACGGCCGAGCGCGCCCAGGAAACCCGCCTGCGCGAGAGCGACGAGCGGCTTTCGTTTGCGCTGGAAGCCGCCGACGTGGGCGCCTGGGACCTTGATGCGGCAAGCGGCTCGGCCTGGCGCTCCCGCCATCACGACGCCCTCTTCGGGTACGCAGAGATGCTGCCCGCATGGACGTACGAGCTGTTCATCGCGCACGTGCTGCCCGAAGACCGCGCCCACGTGCAAACGGCGTTCGACCATGCCCTCTCTACCGGCACGAACTGGGACTTCCGGTGCCGCATCCGCCGCAACGACGGGGAAGTCCGGTGGATCTGGGCCTATGGCCGCCCCAACACGAGCGGCGACGGCAGCGCGCGCATCTCCGGCATCGTGCGCGACGTGACCGCAGACGAGCAGGCGCGCGAGGAGCGCGAACGGCTGCTCGCCGAGGTACGCTCGCTCAACGAAACCCTGGAGGCGCGCGTCGAGGCGCGCACACGCGAACTGGAGGAGGTCAACCGGTCGCTCGAAATCCGCAACCGGGAGCTGCAGGACTTCGCCTACGTGGCCTCGCACGATTTGCAGGAGCCGCTGCGCAAGATCCGCTCGTTCGCGGGGATGCTCTCGAGCACCCACGCCCAGAACCTGAACGAGGAAGGGCAGCACTTCGTCACCCGCATGGAGGCTGGAGCCGAGCGGATGAGCCACCTCATCCGCGACCTGCTCGCCTTTTCGCGCGTGTCCACGCAGGGCGCGCCGCACGAAGCGGTAGACCTGAACCGGCATCTCAAGGAGGTGCTCGGGGACCTGGACGAGCACCTTGCCGAGACGGGCGGGCGCGTCGAGACCGCCGGGCCGCTGCCCACCTTCATCGCCGATCCGGTGCAGATGCGGCAGCTGCTGCAAAACCTGATCGGCAACGCGCTCAAGTTTCGCCGCCCGGGCGTGCCTCCGGTGATCCGGATCAGCGGCCGAACGGTGCGCGGAGCGGTCGAACTGACCATCGAGGACAACGGGATCGGGTTCGAGGGCAAATACGCCGACCGCATCTTTGCGCCCTTCCAGCGCCTCCACGCCAAGCACGAGTACGACGGCACCGGCATGGGCCTGGCCATCGTGCGCCGCATCGTGGAGCGCCACCGGGGCCGCATCACCGCCACCTCGGCACCCGGCGAGGGCGCCCGCTTCGACATCTCGCTGCCGCAGCCTATCTGAGGGGTCGTTCGTGGTGGGTCGTTCGTCGTTCGTTGTCAGACGAACCAAACGGAAGGCCTCCGCCTCTCTGGCGACGAACGGCGAGCAAACCCCCAAACCTGTCTTTTCAGCGGGTCACAGCGCTGAGTTTGGCGTAGGCCGGGATTGGGGTGCATTCCCGTAGGGGCGCGATGCATCGCGCCCTTCGTCGCATAGCTTCCCTCATGAGGAGGGCGCGACACGTCGCGTCCCTACCGCCGACGACACATGCGCCACCCTTGCGGCGATCCCGTATGAGCCGCGCGTCTGTTTCAAACGGCACGGTCGCCCGGCTCCGCCGAAAACCGGATCGTGAAGCGCGTCGGGCCGCCGGGCGTACCGTCGAGGCTGTATAGAAAATGGTGCCGGGAGAGCACCTCGCGCGCGAGCGTCAGGCCGAGGCCCTGCCCGTCCGGCTTGGTGGTGAAGAAGGGCGTGAACAGGTGGGCCCGCGCCTCGTCGGTGAGGCCCGCGCCGGTGTCTTCGACGATGAGCACCGGCGCCGCCGTGTTCGGCGTACAGGCGCACCGTCACCCGCCCGCCGGGTCCGGCGGCCTCGATGGCGTTCTTGACGATGTTGACGAGCACCTGCTCGATCTGCACGGCGTCGAGCAGCACCGGCGGTCCTGGCGCAGCGTCCGCGCGCAGCGTAACCCCGGCCGCTTCGGCCTGCCGCTGCATGGCCGCCACGACGCCTGTCGACGAGCCCGGCCACCTGGGCCGGGGCGCGGGCCGGGTCGGGGAGGCGGGCCACGTCGGCGAGGCGGCGGACGAACGCGGCGAGGCCCTCGGAGCGCGCCCGCGCGGCCTGGAGGGCGAGGTGGGCATCTTCGCCGAGGTCCGGGGCGGCGGCGGGGAGCGCCTGGAGCACGGCGCCCACGGCGGCGGTCGTGTTGCCCACTTCATGCGCCACGAGGCGGATGAGGCGTTCGTAGGCGGCCTGCTCGGAGCGCCGCACCTCGTCGGTCAGCTCCTCGATGAGCACGAACGCGCGCGGGTGGCCCCGGTCGAAGTACGCGCCGCGCACGAGGCGCAGGCGCCGCCCGCTGGACGTGGCGAGCGCCACCGCGCCCTCGCCCGCCTCGGGGAGCGCCGGCCCGAAGGGCGCCGGCAGGTCGGCGAGGCGCGTCCCTTCCGGCGTCCCCCCCACGAAGGCGGCGGCGGCGGCATTGGCAAACGTCACGCGCCCGTCGAAGTCGGTGAGGAGCACGCCGACGGGGACGGCCCGGAGGATCTTTTCGAGCAGCAGTTGCTGCTCTTCGAGGCGCACGCGCTCGCTCTGGAGCCGGTCGGCGAGGGTGTTGAAGGTGCCGGCGAGGCGGTCGACTCGGGCGCTGACCGGGGCGCGCAGGCGCAAGCCCAGGGCGCCTTCCTTGAGCAGGTCCGCGCTCGTCTGCGTGAGCCCCACGCCTGCCGTGAGCGTCCGCACGAGCCAGATGCCGATCCCGAGTGAGACGGCGAGCGCCGCCTCCGCCGCCAGCAGCGCGCCGATGTGGGCGCCCAGCGACGTTATGGCCAGCGCCGCCAGCCCCGCGTGAAGCCCGGCGAGGTAGAGCACGAAGCGGAGCGCGGAGGCTCATCATGGTCAATGGTCAATAGTCAACGATCAATAGTCAATGGCCACCGGGGGGAGGGGAAGAGGGTCGATGGCGAAAGGCAATGGCAACGGGAGAACCGGAGGACGCACGGCTTTCAGTCGCCTCCCATTAGCCATTGACCCTTGGCTGTTGCCCATCGACCATTTCACCCTTCTCCCAGCCCGTGCTTTTCCAGGCGCCGGTACAGCGCTTGCCGGGTGAGGCCGAGCGCCTCGGCGGCGTGGCTCACGTTGCCGTGCGCGGCTTCGAGCGCCCGCTCGATCATGGCGCGTTCGAGCGCGTCGAGTGTCATGGCGCCGGGCGCGGGGAGCGGCCGGGGGCGATGCCTCGGGTGCGTCCATGCGCAGGGCGAACTCCACATCGGACGGCAACAGCACGGGCTGGCTCGCCACGAGCACGGCGCGCTCGACGACGTGGCGCAACTGGCGCACGTTGCCGGGCCAGGGCTGCCGGGCGAGGAGCGCGAGCGCGTCGGGCGCAAACGAGAGGGCGCGACGCGCATGGGCCTTCCCGGCGAGGTCGAGAAAGTGGGCGGCCAGCAGGGGCACGTCGCCCGGGCGGTCGCGCAGCGCGGGCAGCGCGACCGCGATCAGGTTGAGGCGGAAGAACAGATCCTCGCGGAAGCGGCCTTCCTGGATGCGCGCCTGGAGCGAGCGGTGTGTGGCCGAGACGACCCGCACGTCGGCCTGCCGGGGCGTGCTCGCGCCGAGGGGTTCGTAGGTGCGCTCCTGCAGCACGCGGAGCAGTTTCACCTGCGCGGACGCGTCGAGGTCGCCCACTTCGTCGAGGAAGAGCGTGCCGCCGCGCGCCGCCTCGAAGCGCCCGGCCCGGTCGCGCACGGCATCCGTGAAGGCGCCCCGGACGTGCCCGAACAGTTCGCTCTCGAACAGGCCCGGCGGAATCCCGCCCAGGTTGACGCCCACGAACGGCCCCCGGGCCCGGCCCGAGTTGCGGTGGATGGCCTGCGCGATCACCTCCTTGCCCGTGCCCGTCTCGCCGGTGATGAGCACGCTCGCCTCGGTGGGCGCCACGCGGAGCGCGAGTGCGAGCGCCGAGAGAAACGCGGGGTCCTCGCCGATCACGCCGCCGAGGTCGTACCGGGCGTCGAGTGCCGTGCGGGGCGCGTCGCCCGGCCCTTCGCGCGCCACCGCCGCTAGGCGCAGCGCCGTAGAGAGGCTTTCCAGCAGGCGGTCGTTGCTCCACGGCTTCGTGAGGAAGTCGGCGGCGCCCGCCTGCATCCCGCGCACGGCCAGGTCGATGCTGCCCCACGCCGTCATGAGCACCACGGGCAGGCCGGGATAGGTGTGCCGGAGCCAGCCGAGCAGTTCGAGGCCTTCCTCGCCGGTGGTGCGGCGGGAGAAGTTCATGTCGAGCAGCACGAGGTCGAACACCGCGCGGGTGAGCGCGTCCTTCGCCGCCGCCGGCCCGTCCGCCGTGCGCACCTCGTAGCCCGCCTGCCGCAGCACGAGCGTGAGCGCGGCGGTCACGGCCGCGTCGTCGTCTACGACGAGCACCGCCCCGTGCGACGGGCGACGTGTGACGGGCAGCATGCGCAGCGGGGGGTTGGGGGGCGGCGCGCGGCAGCCGTGCGCGACCTCGCACGTCGTATAGCGCATGCCGCCCGTTGGTTCATTCGGCGCGCAAGGCCTCCGCCGGGTCGAGGCGGGTGGCGAGGCGGGCCGGGTAGAGCGCGCAGAGCGCGACGGCGCCGTAGAGGCGCGCGAGCCCGAGCACGAGGCCGGCCGACAAACACGCGCCGGCGGCACGAGCTCGAACAGGCCCGAGGAGCGGGAAGTGGCCCGCCACGACGAGCGCCGAGCACCGCCCCGAACGTGGCGAGGGCCAGCCACTTCGAGCACCACCTGCCGCGACACGTCGCGCGCGGGCGGCCCCGAGGGCGCGGCGCAGGCCCAGTCTCGGCCGTGCGGCGCGTCAGGTTCTGCCACAGGATGCCGAGAGCCCGAGCGCCACCATCAGCAGGAAGAAGAACGCCACGAGCGACGACGACGAGGAGCGGCAGCAGCGCCAGCCGCGAGATACGACGACCGCTGGTTCGGCAGCGTCTGGCCCTGTCACGTCGACGCCGGGCAGGGCGCGCTCCAGGGCGGCCGACGAGCGCGCCGAGCTGCGCCTCGGGCGTGCCGGGCCGCACCCGCACGAGCAGGTCGTTGCGGCGGCCGCTCCGTCGTGTCGCGCAGACGGCGCGGATGAACACGTAAGGCATCGGGGCCGCGTACGCGCCGCTACTGCCGGAACTCCTCGATCACGCCGACCATGCGCACGGGCTTGCCCGTAGTCGCCCGCGAACTCGGCCACTTCCTACCGATCGGGGTCCGGCCACGGCCGTCGTCCCGAAGTACTCCCGCACAAACGCCTCGTCGACGACCGTCGGCGACGTGCGTGGCGCCGTCGTCTGCGCGCGCCGAACCAGCGGCCGCCCGTCAGGTGAACGCATCCCGACAGCGTCGGCGAAGTCGTCGGTGGCCGCGTTGCGGCCGAACTCCAACGCGGCGTCCGGGCCGGTCGATGGCGCCGCTGGAGGAGTCCGAGAATCGTAGGGCGAGAACTCCGAGCCCGGCGGCCGCCTCCACGTAGGGCTGGCTGCGGGCCACCGCGAGGGCGCTGCAAACCGCGCGGCGTCGGCGGCCGGCCAACTGTCGTCGCCCGGATCGCCCGCTCCACGGTGACGCGCCAGACGGTCCGCCGTGAAGCCGAGCCGCGCCGCGCGCGTTGACGGCGTAGGTGAGCACCGAACATGCTCGACGGCGGCGAGCACGAGGAAGACGGCGGCGAACTCCAGGATGAGCAGCAGGCTCGAGGCGCGCTTGCGCTTCCAGGCGAGTTTGAAGGCGTGTTGCAGCATGGCGACGGGCGACGGTTGAAGTGCGACGTAAAAGACGCGAGGCGGAAAGGGCAAGGGCGGAGGCGTTGGGACCATGGTCGCACGTCGTCCGGCGCACGCTGGCGCCTACCGGCGCCGCAGCGCCTCGACGGGGTGGAGGCGGGCCATGCGCCATGCCGGGTAGACGCCCGAGAGCAGGCTCAGCACGAGCGCCGCCGCCGAGGGCGACGCCGAAGATCGTCAGGTTGGGCGATGAAGTGCGATGTAGGGCATCACGCTCGACCGTCGAGAGCAGCGCGAGCAGCGCATACGCCACCACGCAGCCCGAGCCACGCTGCCGATGAGGCACAGCAGCGTGTGCTCGACGAGGAAGAGGCCCGTGAGCGCCCTCGGCGTGGCGCCGAAGGCCTTCCGCACGCCGATCTCGGAGGCCCGCTCCATCGTCCGGCTCAGGTTCAGGTTGATGAGGTTGAGCGCGGGGATCGAGAGGAACAGCACGGCCACGAGCGCCCATCAGCAGGAGCATCAGGCCCACATCCTTCGCCCCGCCGCTCGAAGAGGCCCGCCGATCGCCGAGTCTCGAAGAAGCGTGCACAGCCCGCCTCCACGCGCGTGCGTGGTTGACCTCGCCCACCGGCACCCGCGCAAGGCGCTCCTGGAACGCCGCGCTGCACGTCCGCCGATCTTGGCGTCGTCGTCGAGCACGACGAGCGCGCCGAGGTCGTCCTGAGCTTGAGGTCGCGCGATCGCGGGCGTGAGGTAGGTGCCGAGGGGCACCCACACCTCCGCGAACGGCGTCGCGCGCAGAAACGACACGTCGTCCACCACGCCGATCACGCGGTAGGTCTCGGGCACCGAGGCGGACGGTCTGCCCGAGGCGCGCCGCCCGCCGAAGAGCCGACGCGGCCATGTCGCGCCGATCACGGCCACGCGCTGCGCCCGGCCCGGTCGTCCGCCTCGGAGAACGGGCGCCCTTCGCGAAAGCGGAACTGCATCACCCGCCAGAAGGCGGCATCCGTGCGCTTGAACCACACTCCTGCGCGCGCCGGTCTGGAACGTGGCGCGCTTCCCCTGCATCGTGAACACGGTGCGCGCGGCCACGCCGGGCAGGTCGCGCGTCGTGAGCTCGATGAAAGCGGTAGCCGGGCCGGCGAACTCGAGTGGACTCGCCGTGGCGTCGAAGCGGACGCTGAAGAGGCCGAGGGCGCGGCTGCCCTGCGCGTCGGGCGGATGGGCGCCGAAGGTGGCGTCGAGGAGCGCGGCCACCGTCAGCACGAGCCCGAGCGAGACGGCGATGCCGACGAGCGCGATGGCCGTGAAGGCGAGCGCCGCCCGAGCGCCGCACGCGAGCGGAGAAGGTGCGGAGAACATGAGAGCAGGATGCGATTGCGACGTCATGCGACGGTGGAGGTCCGACGGAGGAGCGCCCTGCGGGCGCCGTCAGCGGCGATCAGGCCACGCGGCGCCCGTCGTGGAGGCGGACGGTGCGGTGGGTGCGCTCGGCGAGGCGCGGGTCGTGGGTGACCATGATGATGGTGACGCCCTCGCCGTTGAGTTCGTGGAGCAGGTCCATGATCTCGTCGCCCATCGCCGAGTCGAGGTTGCCGGTCGGCTCGTCGGCGAGCAGGATCTTGGGCTCGTGCACGAGCGCGCGGGCGATCGCCACGCGCTGCTGCTGCCCGCCCGAGAGCTGGCCGGGGTAGTGCGCCGTGCGCGCGCGACAGCCCCACGCGGTCGAGGATGGCGCGTCCCTTCGCCTTGCGGTCGCTCGCCGCCCATCTTGCGGTAGAGCAGCGGCAGCATCACGTTGTCGAGCACCGGCAGGTCCGGGATCAGGTGGAACTGCTGGAAGACGAAGCCGACGTACTGATTGCGCAGCCGGGCGAGGTAGGCGTCGCCCACCGCCCGCACGCTCTGCCGGTCGATCATGACCGTGCCGCGCGTGGGCGTGTCGAGCAGGCCCATCAGGTTGAGCAGCGTGGACTTGCCGGAGCCCGACGGGCCCATGATGGACACGAACTCGCCCGGCTGCACGTCGAGGCTCACGCCCGAGAGCGCGGCCGTTTCGATGCGGTCGGTGCGGTACACCTTCTCGATCTCGCGGAGCACGAGGAGCGGGGTTTCGGCAGGTTGCATGGCGGTTGGGGAAGGCGGAGAGGGCGTGATGAGATCGACGCCCGATGAGCTGGTCAGCGCCCGAGCGCGGTCAGCGCAGTTTGAAGCTGCGGTGGCGGGTCGAAGGCGCGCGTGTCGGAGGTGACGACGACGTCGCCGGGGGCGAGGCCGGAGACGACCTCCTGGTAGTCGAACGAGGCGAGGCCGAGCGTGACGGGCGTGCGCACGGCCGGTCGCCGCGCACGACGAACACGTTCTGCGGCCCCGTCCCCTGGAACGCCGGCCCGCGCGGCACGCGGAGCGCGCGGGCGCGCGCCTCGGTGACGACGTACACGTCCGCCCGCAGCGAGGGGCGCAGCACGGGATGGCGCGGGCCGGGCGAGCGTGAGCACGACGGTGAGCGCGCCGTTCTCCACAGACGGGCCGGATGGCGGTCACGGTGGCCGCGATCACGGTGTCGTTCACGACGACGCGCGCGGCCTGCCCGGCGCGCACCTGCTGCGCGTACAGGTCCGGCACGCTCGCCTCGACGCGAAACGCCGACAGGTCCGCCACGCGGGCGACGGCCTCGCCGGGCGCCACCGTCACGCCTTCGTGCGGCACCGTCCACGTCACCACGCCCGCGCGGGTCACCTGCCGCCGGGCGCTCGTCGAGGCGGCGGGCGGCCTGCGCGCGGTCGGTGTCGAGCACGCGGGCTTCGAGGGCGAGGCTGCTCAGGTGGGCGCCGGTGAGAGCGCGGGCGCTCTCGATCTCGGCTTCGTAGCGCTGCACGTCGAGGCGGGCCTTGTCGACGGCCACGCGGGCGGCGCGCACGTCGTTTTCGGTGACGAGGCCGCGTTCGAAGAGGCCGGTCTGCTGCGCCAGGCGCGCGGCGGCCTCTTCGAGGTCGAGGCGGGCGGCGGCGAGGCTCGCCCGGAGGGCGGCGACGGTCTGTTCGAGGCGCAGCTGCTCCTCGCGCCCGGCCACGCGCTTGACCTGCACCTGATCGGCGGCGCGCTGCACGGCGTCGGCTTCGGCGGCCACGTCGAGTTCGACGACCGTCTCCCCTGCCGCCACGGTGTCGCCCGCCGGACGCCGCACGGCCACGACGCGCGCCGCCACCGGGCTCGTGATCACCGATTCAAGGAGGGGCACGACCGTGCCCGTCACCTGGATGGACGCTTCCACGGGCCCGGCCTCCACCGGGGCCGTGCGCACGTCCGCCCGCTGCACGGTGGGATCGATGACGAGCCGAAGAACACCGTAGAGCACCGCAAGCGCGACCCCACCCACGAGCCACGGACGGGCCCGGCGCAGGCGCAGGCGGCGCTGCTCGGCGCTGGTCAGCGTGCGGTCGGTGGCGGGGGTGTCCATTGGGGAAGGCGGTTCGGATTCTCTCTGGGCACGCACCGTGCCATCCGCCCTGCCCCTTTCCCTAAAGCCCTTGTTTATCATTACCTTACCGACCATTTGCAGCACCCACAGCGTTGTCCGAATGCGGACACGCGGTGTTCGGGAACGGACGGTCGTACACTTGCGGGGTGGTATACGCCTGCCCTGGCTTCTCTTTGCGCTTCCACGGTTCGTTCTGGACAGACGCATCCTTATGCCCGACGCCGTTCCGCTGCCCCCGTCGCTGCTGCTGGAAGCCCTCGACCAGACGCCGGCGATCATCGCGGTACTCCACGGTCCCGAGCACGTCTTCGCCTACGCGAACGCCGCCGCCTACCAGCTCGTCGGCCCCCGCGAACTCATCGGCCTGACCTGTCCGCCGCGCGCTCCCCGAACTGGAAGGGCAGGGCTTCTTCGAGGTAGTGGACAACGTATACACCAGCGGCCAGACGTTCCGGGGCGAGGAGACCAGGGCCCTGCTGCCGCGCACGCCCGGCGGCCCGCTGGAGGAAGCGTACTTCGACTTCGCCTGCCAGCCGCTCTTCGAACCCGACAGGCGGCCCCTCGGCATCTTCGTCCATGCCACCGACGTGACGGCGCGCGTGCGCGGGCGCCGCGCGCTCGACGAGGCCCGCCGCAGCAACGACCTGCTGCTCACGCACGCCCCCCTGCTCCTGTGCGCCGCCGATGCGGACGGGCGGTTTGTGCGCATGAACCCGGCGTCGTCCGTCATGCTCGGCTACGCCCCCGAGGAGATGGTGGGCCGCCCCTACACCGACTTCGTTCTGGACGAAGACCGGGCCGCCACCGCCGACGCCGGGGAGCGGGCCCTGCGGGGCGAGGAGATTTTCGGCTTCGAAAACCAGTACCGGCACCGCGACGGGACGCCCGTGCGCCTGTCGTGGTGGGCCGTGTGGGATGCGGAGGAGCAGCTTCTGCTCGGCGTGGCGCAGGACCTGACCCAGCAGCGGCAACAGGAGCAGCGGCTCCGCGAGAGCGAGGAGGCGCTGCACCAGGCGGCGGCCGAGATGGGCGCGCTGGCGGTGCAGCAGCGCGCCATCCTCTCGCAGATCACCGAAGGCCTCATCTTCACCGACGCCGAGGGGCGCATCACGTTCGTCAACGACGTCGCCTACCAGCTGCACGGCGTCAACCAGCTCGACGTCGGGCCCGACACCGACGCGGATGCCTACCAGCTGCTCACGCGCGAGGGCGCGCCCTACCCGCCCCAGGCCCTGCCGCTCGCCCGGGCGCTGGCGCGCAGCGAAACCGTCGTCGATGCCGAGTGGCAGATCCAGCGCCCGGACGGAAGCCGGATCCTCGTGCAGGGCAGCGCCGCCCCCGTGCGCGCCGACGACGGCACCAAGATCGGCGCCGTGCTCACGCTGCGCGACGTGACCGCGCTCCGGCAGCAGGAGGAGGACGTGCGGCAGCTCATGCGCGAGCAGGCCGCCCGCGAGGCCGCCGAAGCCCAGGCCGAGGTCCTCCGCGTGACCGCCGCCGAGCTCGTGCGCTCCAACCGCGAGTTGCAGGACTTCGCCTACGTGGCCTCGCACGACCTCCAGGAGCCGCTCCGCAAGATCCAGACGTTTGCCGGCCTGCTCGCCACCTCGCCCGGCGTCACGCTCGACGACGAGGGGCAGCACATGGTGAACCGGGTGCAGGCGGCGGCCGAACGCATGAGCGGCCTCATCCGCGACCTGCTCGCCTTCTCGCGCGTCTCGACCGCCCAGCGGGCTACGCCGCAGCCCGTAGACCTCGGCGCCTGCCTCGCCAGCGTGCTCACCGACCTGGAGGTGCGCCTGCGCGAAACCGGCGGGCGGGTCGAGGCGGACGGCCCGCTCCCCGCCCTCCGCGCCGACCCGCTGCTGACGCGCCAGCTCTTGCTCAACCTGATCGGCAACGCGCTCAAGTTCCACCGCAACGGGGTGCCGCCGGTCGTGCGTGTGAGCGGGCGCCGCCTGCCGAACGCCGTCGAACTCGTCGTGGAAGACAACGGCATCGGCTTCGACAACCGGTACGCCGAGCGCATGTTTACGCCCTTCCAGCGGCTCCACGCCCCCCACGTCTACGAGGGCACCGGCATGGGCCTCGCCATCGTCCGCCGGATCGTCGAGCAGCACGGCGGCCAGATCATCGCCACCGGCTCGCCGGGCGAAGGCGCGCACTTCGCGATCACGCTGCCCCAGCCTTGAAGCGCCCGCAGGTCAGCGCGCGGCGCGGGCGGCGTCCACAAGGCGGCGGAGGGCGGGCACGACGACGAACGTGACCTCAGCGGCGGGCTGCGCGGCAGCCGTGAGCCGCGCGGGCGCCTCGGCAGCGTCGAGCGTGCGGCCGCTCGCGAGGGCGTCGAGGGCGGTGGTGCCGAGGGCGGCGAGTTCGGCCATCAGGGCCGCGTGCGGGGCCAGTTCTTGCAGGAGCGGACGCTGCGGGGCAAGCGGGGCGAGGTCGGCGGCGGCGGTGCGCCAGAGGGCGAACTCGGTTTCGAGCGCCGCGCGGTGGCGGTCGTGGGCCGGATCGGCGAGGAAACCGTCTACGAGCAGCGTGAAGCGCCGGGCCCGCGCGGCATCGCTCGGGATGCTGTCCACGAGGCGCGTGAGGGCGGTGTGCTGCGTGTACTTGTGGCCCGTGGCGCGCGTGTACTGGCCGTGGCGCGCATACCCTTCCACCGGCTCCACGAGCCCGGCGAGGATGGCAAGCGCCGGCGCGCCGTCCGGCCCGGCGATGCGCGCCTGCATGGCCGCCTGCGCGCTCGTGATGCGGAGGCCGTCGGCGAGTTCGAGGCGGTTCACGAGGCCGTCGAGGCGGCGGTAGAGGTCGAGCGTGTCGCGCACATTGGCCGGGCTCCACAGCCGCTCGGCGACGGCGGCGGCGCGCGGCCAGATGCGGTGGTCGGCGATCTCGGGCGTCACCATCTCGGCCCACATCGTTGCCTCGCCGCCCTTGACGTGCGCCTTCGCCTCCGCCGAGAGCGAGTCGAGGCCCTCCATCGGGTCGACGAGGTAGTGCTTGGCCGCGCTTCCGTACAGGTCGATGTAGTAGCCGTTGGAGAGCACGGCGTCGTAGCCGCTGCGCGGCGGACTGCGCGAGAAACCGCTTGCCGCGCCAGCTGTGGATCATGATGGACGTGGGCAGGTCCGGGTGGAGGATCTCGTCCCAGCCCATCATGCGCTTGCCGTGGCGCGTCAGGATCGTGAGCAGGCGCCGGTTGAAGTGCGCCTGCAGCGCGTCCTCGTCTGCGATCCCGCGCGCCCGCATCCACGCCTGAATGCGGTCGGACTTGCGCCACGTCTCCGGCGGCACCTCGTCGCCGCCGATGTGGAAGTAGGGATCGGGGAAGAGCGCGGCCATCTCGCCGAAGAGTCCGTCGAGGAGCGTGTAGGTGGCCTCGTTGGTGGGGTCGAGGATGCCCGCCGAGACGCCCCAGGTGCGCAGGATGCCGTAGGGCCCGGGCTTGCTCGCGATCTCGGGATGGCCGACGAGCCACGCCGTGGCGTGCCCCGGCACGTCGAACTCCGGCACCACGCGGATGCCGCGCGCGGCGGCATAGGCCACGACCTCGCGGATCTGCGCCTGCGTGTAGAACTGCCCGTCCGAGCCGTACTGCGTGAGGCGCGGATAGCGGCGGCTCTCGACGCGGAAGCCCTGGTCCTCCGAGAGGTGCCAGTGGAGCACGTTGAGCTTGGCCGCCGCCATCGCGTCGAGCGTGCGGAGCACGACGGGCAGAGGCAGCCAGTGGCGGCACACGTCGAGCAGGAGCCCGCGCCAGGCAAAGCGGGGCTGGTCGCGGATCTCGACGGCGGGCACGCGCGCGGCGCCCGGCACGGCTTCGGCGAGGCCGAGGAACGTCTCCATCCCGCGCAGCGCCCCCACGGAGGTGCTCGCGCGGAGCGTCGCCCCGGCGGGCGTCACGCTGAGGGTATACGATTCGTCCTCCTCCGGGCGCGGCGTGGCCGGCGCGCTCCGGGCTACGATGACGCGGAGCGCCACGCGCGCCGGGTCCGGCGGCGAGAGCAGCAGGCCGGTGGCCGCCGCCACACGCCGCCGCAGGCGCCCGGCCGCGTCCGTGAGCCGCGCCTCGCGCACGCCCTCGACGGTGATCGAGAAGGCCGAATCGAGCATGAGCGCGCCGGCGCCGAAGGTGAGCGCGGCGGGCACCGGCACGAGCGTGTGGGCGGGCACGAGGGTGGAGGTCACGATCCCGGGGTTCGGCGTGCCGGGCAATCCCGGCTGGGCCGCGAGCGGGGCGGTGGAGAGCAGCAGGGCGAGGCAGGCAACGAGACGGCGCATCGGGGGGGCGTTTGCCCGCAAGATATTCGGATTGCGGCGCTCAGGCGTCACGGCGCGTCGGCCGGGCCTGCACGGGGTGCCCGGCGCCGCAGCGCGTCGTAGGTAACGGCCGAGCATGGCCTGCCGCTCCGGGCATCGTTGAGACGCCGGGCCCGTTGCCTGGAAGGGCGGGCGACGCTGGAGCACCAGCAGAAAAGCCGGGGCGAGGCCCCCGTTCGTGACGCCTCGGGCATAAGCGGGTGCCCCTTGCCGCCCTTCCGTTGTCCGTACCCCGGTGTTGCCGTACCCTATGTGGTCCATCGTCTGACCCGGGCAACGTGCAGGAAGTGGTGCGGCTTCGATGCACCCAGGTCTTCTCAACGTACCCGATTTAGCATGGCCCGTCTCCCGCTCTTCGCCCTTCTGGCCCTGCTCGCAGCTCCGGCGCTAGCCCAGAACGTTTGCACGAGCACCACGCCGCAGACGTTCACCTCCTACGCCGCCGTGGCGGTGACAGGCACCGCCTCGCAGCGCTACGACGTGCAGTTGAGCGTGGTGGGGGCCAGCGGGGCGGGCAACAACTTCAACAGCGGCGCCAGACCGGGCGGCACGGGCGCCACGATGGTGGCCACCTACCGTTTGCCGGGCGGCACAGCGCTCAAGTTCTTGGTGGGTCGCGGGCCGAGCGTGTTCGGGAGCGGCCCGGGCGACGGCGGCGAAGGCTCGGCCGTGGTGGCCAGCGGCTCGACGCTGCTGCTCGTGGCAGGCGCCGGCGGCGGCGCGGGCTCTGGCTCCGGCGCCTCTGCCAACGGGGGCGGCGGCTCCATTGGCACGGCCGGGCCGGGGGGGGCATGTCGAGCCCCAACGGCGGCGGCGGCGGCGGCGGCCTGGGCGTGGCGGGCCAATCGGGCTCGAGCGGGGGCGGCAGCGGCGGGGCGGCAGCAGCGATCAGCGCAACCAGTGGCGGCTTCGGCGGCGGCGGCGGCGGCGGCGGCACGAGCACCAATTCGGGCGGCGGTGGCGGTGGCGGTGGCTATGGCGGCGGCGACGGCGGCTTCGGCGGCGGCTTCAGCGGCGGCAGCGGCGGCACGTCGTTTGTCGAAACGACCGCCTTCGAGGGGCGCTACGACGCAGCGGCCTCGGTGGCCGGGATCAACGGCGGCGGCACGACGGGCGCGGGCGCCGGCGGCAGCATCACCGTCACCTGCACCGCTACGCCGAATGCGCCCGACATCAACGTGAAGGGCAACGGCACCACGATTACCAACGGCGACGCGACGCCCTCGGCGGCAGACAACACCGACTTCGGCCCGCTCGCCTCCGGCACGACGTTCACCACGCGCGCGTTTGCCATCGAAAACACGGGCCTCCAGAACCTCACCATCGGCACGATCACGTTCTCCGGCGCCAACGCCGCCGAGTTCAGCGTAACCACAGCGCCGGCAGGCACCCTCGCGCCGAGCGGCACCTCGTCGTTCAGCGTCCGCCTGACGCCCGCCGGGACGGGGCTGCGCACAGCTACGCTCTCGATCCCGAGCAACGACCCCGACGAAAACCCCTACACGTTCGCCGTGCAGGGCTACGGCCCCATCGACGGGCCGACGACGGCCCAGATCTACTGGGTCGACCGCGACGCCAAGGCCATCCGTCGCGCTAACCGCGACGGCACCGGCGTGAACGATGTCGTCACCGGCCTCAACACGCCGCAGGGCCTGGCTGTAGACATGGTCAACCGGCGCGTCTACTGGACCGACAGTGTCCTCGACGAAATCCGCGTCGCCAACATCGACGGCACCGGTGCCGCGACGCTCGTCTCGTCTGGCCTCGATGGGCCGCAGGACATCGAGGTGGACCCTGCCGGCGGCTATATCTACTGGGTAGACCGGCTGCTTGGCACGATCAAGCGCGCGGGCCTCGGCGGCGCGGGTGTGACGACGCTCCTCTCCGGCCTGAGCAGCCCCGAAGGCCTTACGCTGGACCTGACGGGCGGCACGCTCTACTTTGTCGAAGCGGGCACGAGCGCGCTCCGGCGCGTCAACCTCGATGGCACCAACCTGGTCACGCTCGTGACGGGCCTGAACCTCCCGATTGGCGTGGCCGTGGACCGCACGGGCGGCAAGGTCTACTGGACCGAATCGGGCGGCGGGACCGTGCGCCGGGCCAACCTCGACGGCACAACCGCCGAGACGGTGCTCTCCGGCCTGAGCAGCCCCGAAGGCCTCGCCCTGGACGCCAACGAGGGCCACCTGTACCTCACCGATACCGGGCGCGACCTCATCGAGCGCGCTACGCTCGCCGGCGCCACCCGGACGACGCTCGTGACGGGGCAGCCCTACGCCGCCGACCTGCAACTCACCGACGCGCCCGTGCTGCCGGTCGAGTTGACCACGTTCAGCGCCCTCACCGGCGGCAGCGGTGTCGTGCTCCGCTGGGCCACCGCGAGCGAGACGAACAACGCGGGCTTCGAGATTGAGGTGCAGCCTGTGGCAGGCCCTGCGGCGGCCTCCGGCGGCGACAGGTGGCGCACCGCAGCGTTTGTGCCGGGCGCTGGCACGAGCGCCGAAGCGCACGCCTATACGCACGCCGTGCTGGATCTGCCGGCCGGCGCCTACCGCTTCCGGCTCAAGCAGGTGGATTTCGACGGCGCGGCGCACTATTCGCCGACCATCGAAGCCGCGACGGCGATTGCCGAAGCGTATCGCGTGAGCCGCGTCGCGCCCAGCCCGGCGTCTAACGCGGCACGGCTGACGGTGTCGGTGCGGGAGGCGCAGCCGGTGCGCGTGGTGCTCTACGACGCCCTCGGGCGCGCGGTGGCGCTCGCGTGGCAGGGCGAGGTGGCGGCGCAGCAGTCGGTCGAGGTGCTGCTGCAGGTGGCGGGCTTGCCGCCGGGCCTCTACTTCGTCCGCGTGACAGGGGCGCACTTTGCCGCCACCGCGCGCGTTACCGTGGCGCGTTGAGGGGGACGCCCGCCCGCAGCACAGGCCGCGCCCGGCGCCCCTGTGCTGCGGGCGGCAGAGCGGGGCGCGAAGACCCTCTGCGCTGCTACGAAACGGCTCCACGACTCATGTCGGGGTCGCGGCAAGGATGGTGCGCTCGGATTTCGGGGTAGGGGCACGGCGTGCCCTGCTGGCCCTCAATGCACCACGATTCCATAGAGCCCGTATAACCCGGCACGCGGGGGCCGCCAATCTTGCAGAGGCTTCGCATCGGTTGCGGGCGTGGGCGCTTGCTCCAACGCGCGCGGCGCTGTACCTTGAGGACCCGCCTGAGGAGGGGTGGGTGAGCGGCTGAAACCAGGGCTTTGCTAAAGCTCCGTACGTGTCAAAGCGTACCGAGGGTTCGAATCCCTCCCCCTCCGCATCCGGGGTGTGGCGTCGCCCGCCCGATGCCCCCCGGCCAGAACGCCGGCGCGACCGCCCTCGCGCCGGCGTTCGCTTTTGTGCCCGCTACAACCGCAGGCCTACGCTCACGCGGACGTTGCGCGGGTTGCCGGGCGTGAAGTGCAGCTCAGACACGGGCGCGGCCTCGCCCCGAAGGCGGCTCTCGGTGCTGAACTGCGCCTCGTTCCAGGCCACGTCGAAGGCGTTTTCGAGGGCGAGGCCCAGTTCGACGCGCCCGCGCGCGTACGCCGCGCCGAGGTTGACGAGCGTGTAGCCCTGCGCTGTCACCCGTCCGTCCTCGCTTGCCGGGCGGTCGCCGATGCGCACGAGGCGGGCCGTGCCGCGCAGGCCGCCCGGGTGCTGCGCCGAAAGTCCCCCGGAGGCTACGAGGCGCGGGGCGAGCGGGATCTCGTCTTCACCTGCAGGAGCATCGCGGTTCCGGCCGCGCGAGAGGCTCAGGTCGGCGTCGGCGGCGAGCCAGCGGCGGAGCACCAGGCGGCTCTTCCACATCAAGGCCTACGCGGCGGGTGCGGCCCGAAGGTTCGGTCGTGCCCGCGTCGCCCACGTAGGTGAACTCCTGCGCCAGGTCGAGCCGCCAGAGCGCCGCGCTCACGGAGACGCGCTCGCCCCGGTGTAGCCGCGTGCCAAGCTCGGCACCCACCGCGCGGGGCAGCGCCTCGTCGGCGCCCGGTGCGCCGCCCCCGCCACAGCCGGGATCGGCGGCACAGGCGGCCCCGTCGCGGCGCAGACGGGCGGCGTAGACCACCGCGCGGGCGTCGTTGGAGTGGAAGCCCGTGCCGGCGTTCGCGTACACGTCGATCCCGTCGGTGGGGCGCCAGACGAGGTTGGCCTTGGGGCTGAGCTGGAACGCAGCCGTGGTGCCGGAGGCATGGGCGCGCCCGTCGTCGGTGCCGTCGAGGTGGTCGTCCACGGCAAAGCGGAAGGCGTCGGCGCGGAGGCCGGCGACGAGGCGCAGGCGCGGGGCCAGGTGCAGGTCTTCTTCGGCCCAGGCAAAGGCCGCGGCCTCGCGCACGCGGCTGTCCACGAGCGTCGCCACGCGCACGCGCGCCGGACTCTTGTACAGGCCCACGTCGGCATAGTCGGCGCGGAGGCCGGTGCCGAGCGTGAGCGTGCCGGGCCGCCGGCCAAGCGCGCCCGCAAACGCGCGTCGTGCTTCGAGGCCGGCCACGGTGCGCTCGTCGCGCTGCTCGATCATGTCGCCACGCACCGGGTCTTCGAGGAAGAAGGTGAAGTTGGAGAACAGCCGGAAGCCGTACTGAAAGGCGTAGGCGCGGAGGAGCGTGCCGTCGTGGTCGAGTTCGGCGCGCACATCGGCGCGGTGGGTGCGCCCGCCTTCGCCGGCATCGACCGCGCCGAAGCGCCCGATCTGGGCCACGGCGCGGGCCGGAATCTGCCCGGAGGCGTTCCAGCGCGCCCCAAAGCCGCCGGCGCTCAGGCGCAGCGTGCCCGCCGGGCCCCGGTGCGTGAGGCGCGCAAATGCGTTGCCGCGCCGGAACGCCTGCGGCGCCTCGAACGGCCCGTCGGAGGCATAGCCCTGCGCCGCCACGTAGGCGTCGGTGGTGGACGTGCGCACTAGGGGGCCGAGTGCGGTGACGTCGTAGGTGTGGAAGGCGCCGGCCCCCACGCGCACGAGGGCATGGTCGAGGCGGTCTTTGGTGGTAAAGGCCACGGCCCCGGCGGTCGCAAAGTCGCCGTCCTGCACGCGGTACGGCCCCTTGCGCACGTCGAGGCGGTCGACCGTTTCGGGGATGAGAAAGTGGACATCGGCGTAGCCCTGCCCGTGCCCGTGCGAGACCAGGTTGACGGGCACGCCGTCTACGCTCACGGCCACATCGGTGCCGTGGTCGGCGTCGAAGCCGCGCAGGAAGATCTGCTCGGCCTTGCCGCCGCCTGCGTGCTGGGCCGTGACGAGGCCGGGCACGAGCCGCATCAGGTCCTGCGCCGAGCGGGGCGGGCGCGCGGCGAGGTCGAAGGCGCGCACCGCCCCGGAACTGGCGGCGGAGACCGGCGCGTCTACCTCGGCGAGCAGCGCGGCGAGGTGGAGCTCCTGCGCATCGAGCCCAAAGTGGACGGGCGTGGCGTGGCCGGCGGCGTCTACGTCCACCGTGCGCTGCGACGTAGCGTAGCCAACGTAGGAGGCGCGCACGGTATAGCGCCCGGGCCGGACGGAGGGGAAGGAGAACGTGCCGTCGGCCACGGCCATTGCCGTCCGGCCCGGCTCGACGAGGCGCACGGTGGCGCCGGAAAGGGGGAGGTTGGTATCGGCGTCGCGGACGTCGCCGGTGATCTGGGCGCGGACGGGCGCGGCGCACAGCAGCGCCCCGACTGCCGCAGTCAGGAAGGTCGTTAAAACGGATCGCATACAAGGGGCCTGCGCAAGGGCAGGCAGAAGCCCGACCTCCGGCGCCCATGCGCACATCCTGCACACGGGCGCCGGATCGTCCGGCAGAAGAGCAGAGCACGGCCTCGGAGCGTGCAGCCCCGGACCAGCGAACCCGCGCGCCCGTACCGCCCCTGCTCCGCCCGAAACCTCGGGTCGGCAGCGGGCGGCACCGCGCGCGTCTACGCGGGTGGGCGCGGCGGCGGTGTCTCTACCGGGCGCGGGCGCTCCGGCAGCCCCATGCGGGGCGCACCAAACGCCTGCTCACGGGGGGCCGGAGGCGTGGGCACCCCGACCAGCGGGGGCAGCGTTCCGGGGTCGATCACCACCAGCACCGGCGGGGCCTCCGGTATGCCGGTATGCGTGTGCATGTGCCCATGGTGGCTGTGTGCGCCCTGCTCGCCCCGCAGGTCTGCGTCAGACCCCGCATCGTGGGCATGATCGGCGTCATGGTCCGCCTCTGCCGCGTGGTCGTGATCGGCGTCATGGCCGGCGCCGTGGGTTGTAGCCCCGGCGTAGGCATAGCCTGCCGCCCCGTGCCCGGCCTCTACCGTGTGGTCGTGATCGCCGTCGTGGTCGGCCTCAGCGCCCTCCGCAAACAGGTGGTGTTCGGTGATCAGGTGACCGAGCAGCCCCCAGCCGTGCCCGACGGCCGTGGCGTTCGTCCCCAGCATGTAGGCTACGAGCACGATCCCCACGGAAGCCCAGGGCCCCCGCCGGGTGCGGTGCGTAGAACGAGACAGGCAGGTCACTGGAGGTGAGGGCGGCGCGGCAGGCCCTGCACAAGGCTACAGCGGTCTGCCCGCCGGTGCCTGCTCATTTGCTGCTCACCAGGCGCCTCCTACCATCCTGTTACAGTCGCGCCGTCCCTACAGCGTCACCGTCTGCCCGTGGCTCGGGATCGTCACCTCGCCCCAGCCGTGCGCCTTGAGGGCTTCTTTGAGCGCCTGCTGCCGTTCCAGGTCGCCGTGGACGAGGAACGTCGTCTTGAGGCGGGGCACGTCGAGCTTGGTGAGCAGGTCGAGCAGGCCGGGCTGGTCGGCGTGGGCGGAGAGCGAGTTCATCACCTCCACCTCGGCGCGGCGCTGGTACTCGTCGCCGAAGATGCGCACGAACGGGGCCTTCTCGATGAGGCGGCGCCCGAGCGTGCCCTCGGCGCAGTAGCCCACCATGAGCACGGTGGAATTGGGGTCGCCGATGTTGTGCTTGAGGTGGTGCAGCACGCGCCCGGCCTCGGCCATGCCGGAGGCGGAGATGACGACGAACGGATCGGCGACGCCGTTGAGGGCCTTCGACGAGGCCGCGTCGCGCACGTAGGTGAGCCCCTCGAAGCCGAGCGGGTTCGGATCGGCGCGCATGTACTCCATCAGCTCGGCGTCGAAGCACTCGGGGTGCGAGAGGTACACGCCGGTGGCGTTGACGGCAAGCGGCGAGTCTACGTAGACCGGCACGCGCGGCATCCGCCCGGCGTTGGCGAGGCGGTCCATCGCGTAGACGAGTTCCTGCGTGCGGCCCACCGCAAAGGCGGGCACGACCACCTTGCCGCCGCGCCGCACCGTCCGCGTGATGATGTCGACGAGGCGGTCTTCGGTCTCGGCGATGGGCTCGTGGACCACGCCGCCGTAGGTGGACTCGGTGATCACGTAGTCGCAGTCGTCCATCTTCTCCGGGTCGCGGAGGATGGGGCGGTCCGGGTTGCCCACGTCGCCCGTGAAGGCGAGGCGGACGGTCCGCTCGCCGTCTTTCAGCTCCAGGTTCACCGTCGCCGAGCCGAGGATGTGGCCCGCCTCGCGGAACGTGCAGGTGACGCCGGGGAGCGGCTCGAAGGGCGTGCTGTAGGGGACGCCGGTGAAGCGGCGCAGCGCGGACTCGGCATCGTCCTGGGTATAGAGGGGCTCTTTGAGCGGCTCGCCGCGCTGCTCGCGCCGCCGGTTGACGAACTCGACGTCCTTCTCCTGGATGTGCGCCGAGTCCATGAGCATGAGCGCGCTCAGGTCGCGCGTGGCGGGCGTGCAGTAGACGCGCCCCCGGAAGCCTTCCTTGTAGAGCTTCGGGATCAGCCCGGCGTGGTCGATGTGCGCGTGCGAGAGCACGACCGCGTCGATGCTCGCGGCGTCGAAGCCGAACTGCTGGTTGCGCCGCTCGGACTCGGCGCGGGGCCCCTGGAAGAGGCCGCAGTCGAGGAGCAGGCGCTGGCCCGAGGGCAACTCAAGGAGGTGCTTGGAGCCGGTGACGGTCTGGGCGGCGCCCCAGAAGGTGAGCTGGATCACGCGAAGGCGGGGGAAAGCGGTTCCGGCAAGTAACGGCAGCGGAGCCCATCGCGGACCCGCGCCGGCGCTCCCGTCGTCACACGTTCACGTTTGCCCCGCCGCCATGCGCCTGATCCCCGGCCCCCACACGTTCGCGCTCGACCTCGTGCTGCCCGACGGCGCGATCCTCGCCGCCGATCCGGGCACGTTCACCGCCGAGGCCATGTCCGGCGCGACGTTCGTCACCACGCCGCGCGTGCAGCCACTGGAGGCGCTCGCCACGTTCACCGCCGAGGTGGCTCCGGGCGCGAGCACCCTCGCCGTGACCGGCACCGCGCGCTACGCGCTCAACGACCGCACACACGAGGCCCCGTTCGAGCACACCGTCGCCCTCACCGGCGCCCCGGACGGCGAGGCGGCGCCGGACGCGCTCACGATTGCGCTCGCCTGAGGCTCAACAGGAACGCCGCGCCTCCCGAACGGAGAGGCGCGGCGTTGGGCGCGGAGGGAGCGCGGCTTGCGGGGGACCGTCAGGCCTGCGTTCGCGCCCGGCACCACCTGTCATCCTGCCGAAATCGGCAAGACGCCCTGCTCATGGGCGGCGGTGATTCGGTCGTGCGGCGGACGAGGTGCGACATCCGACGGGGTTCTACGGCACCCGTCGCACGTCGTCTGCCGCACGTTGCCATTCAGTCCATCTGGCGGCGGAGAAAGGCCGGCAGGTCGTTGGCGTCGCGGGCGGCGGGGCGGTCCGGACGCGGCGGCGCGTCGTCGAGGCGGAGGCGGCGGACGGCCCGCGCGGGCGGGGTGGCCTCGGCCGCATCGGGCACGCGGCGCAGGTACGCCGGGGCGTCGAAGTGCTTGAGCTGCTCTTCGCCCACCGGGCGGCGCGACGCCTCCGGGTCCGACTGCGTGCGGTAGTGGCGGCCGTGCGGGCCTACCGGGGCGGGCGGCGGCGTCTGGTGCGCCCCCGGCGGCGTGGCGAGGGGCGTCACCTGCACCTCGTCCACGTTCGGCACGGCCTGCGCCGGAGCGGCGGCGGCGGCGGCCGGCAGCGACGCGGGCGGGTATACGCTCATCCCGTCGCCCATCGCGGCGCGGGCCTCGAAGCCCGTCGCGATGACCGTCACGCGGAGGTCTTCGCCCATCGTGTCGTCGATCACGGTGCCGAAGATCACCTCCACCTCGCCCCCGGCCTCGCGGCGGATGGCCTCGGTAGCGGCGGTTGCCTCGCGCACGCCGAGGCTGCGCCCGGCGGTGATGTTGACGAGCACGTTGCGCGCGCCCGAGATCGAGAGCCCGTCGAGGAGGGGGCTGGAGATGGCCTCGATGGCGGCGCGCTCGGCGCGGTTCTCGCCGGTGGCCACGGCGGCGCCCATGAGCGCCTGCCCGCCGTCCTTGACGGTCGTCTTGACGTCGGCGAAGTCGAGGTTGATGAGGCCGTGGTTGGTGATCAGGTCCGAGATGCCGCGCGTGGCCTCGTAGAGCACGTCGTCGGCGCGCGCCGAAGGCTTCCAGGAGGCTCATGTTGCCCCCGTCGATGTCGAGCAGGCGCTCGTTGGGGATCGTGATGATCGTATCGACGTGCTGCTTGAGCAGGTCGATGCCCTGCCCGGCGCTGTGGCCGCGCTTGGGCCCCTCGCAGCTGAACGGGCGCGTGACGACGCCGACGGTGAGGATGCCGAGCTTGCGCGCGATCTGCGCCACGACGGGCGCGCCGCCCGGTGCCGGTGCCGCCGCCCATGCCGGCGGTGATGAACACCATGTCGAGCCCCTGAAGCGCCGCCTCGATGTCGGTGCGGCTCTCCTCGACGGCCTCGGCGCCCACGCTCGGACGCGCGCCCGCGCCAAGCCCGCGCGTGAGGTTGCGCCCGGCCTGGATCTTGATGTCGGCCTTGTTGACGACGAGCGCCTGGTTGTCGGTGTTGATGACGACGAACGACACCCCCTGGATGCCCTTCTCGATCATGTTGTTGACGGCGTTGCCGCCGCCGCCGCCCACGCCGACGACGGCGATCTTCGCGGCCACCTCGGGCCCGTCGTCAAAAAAGAAGCGGTTGCTGATGATGTTGTCCATTACGTCCCCCCTGTTGGTTGAAATACGCCGTACCAGGTGAGCAGCCCGGTTCGGCAGGTGTAGCAGTGCAGGCCCGAAGGCCGGTTGTGTCAGTGGTGAATAGGGCGAGGATGAAGCCGCCCGTCCGGTGTGGTGGCGGTAGGGGCGCGGTTCACGCGCGCCCGTACGAGGCCCGGTCAGAGTTCGTCGAACCAGCCCCGCATCCGGTCGCCGATGCGGCGGAAGAGGCCCTCGCCGGCTGTCGGCCCCGGCGTCGAGCATCGGCGCGCCGTCGCCGCCGGCGTCCACGCGCGTGCCCATGTCGCCGTTGAGGCGCGGGCGCGCCGATGGCCTCCGGGCGCAGCCGTAGAGCACGAGCCCGACGGCGGTGGCGAACTTGGGATCCGGACACCTCGGCCACGAGGCCGGAGTTGAGGCCCTGCGGCGCGCCGATGCGCGCTTCCATGCCCATGATGTCGGCGGCGAGTTCGGCGGTGCCGGGGATGAGCGCGCCGCCGCCGGTGAGCACGACGCCCGCGCCAGGTGCCGCCCGTGGCGCGCCCCGCTTGATCTCGGTGTAGGCGATCTCCAGGATCTCCTCCATGCGCGGCTGGATGATCTGCGCGAGCACGCTGCGCGAGACGTCCTTCTCGGGCCGCCCGCCGATGCCGGGAATCGTGATGATGTCGCCCTCGTCGGCGAGGTCCACGAGCGCGGTGCCGAAGAGGTGCTTGAGGCGCTCGGCCTGGTCGCGCATGACGCCGAGGCCCTTGCGGATGTCGTCGGTGACCTTGTTGCCGGCCACCGCGATCACGGCGGTGTGGCGGATCGTCTGGTCCTCGAAGACGGCCACGTCGGTGGTGCCGCCGCCGATGTCGATGAGCGCCACGCCGACCTCCTTCTCGTCCGGGTGGAGCACGGCGTAGGAGGAGGCGAGCGGTTCGAGCACGATGTCGGCCACCTCGTAGCCGGCCTTCTCGATGCAGCGGTAGAGGTTCTTGGCCGCGCTCGACGAGGCCCGTGATGATGTGCACGTTGGCCTCCAGGCGCACGCCGGACATGCCCACCGGGTCGGCCACGCCGTCCTGCCCGTCCACGATGAACTCCTGCGGGATGACGTGCAGGATCTCGCGGTCGGAGGGCAGGGCCACCTGCTTGGTGTCCTCGATGAGGCGGTGCACGTCGGCGGCGGTGACCTCGCGGTTGCGCCCGGCAGATCGTGATCACGCCCCGGCTCTGGTCGGAGTGGATGTGGTCGCCCGCGATGCCGACGATGACGCTCTTGACCTCGACGCCCGCCGCGCGCTCGGCCTCGCGCACGGCCTTCTGCACGCGACGCCACCGTCCGGTCGATGTTGACGACGACGCCGCGGTTGAGCCCGTCGCGACTCGGCCACGCCCACGCCGAGCACGTTGACGCGCCCGGCCTCGTCGGCCGAGGCGACGAGCGCGCACACCTTCGTGGTGCCGATGTCCACGCCCACGACGATGCGCTCGCCGGTGCGGTCGTGGCGTTCGAGTCGGCTCAGGTCGGGGTTCATAGAGAAAGCAGTAAGAGTGTCAGCAGAGAGGAGCAGGGGCGGGTGAAGCGCGCCCGTACGGAGCGTCGGCGTCAGCGCGGGCGTGGCGAGGGAATCGGGGCGGGACGCGTCCGCGCAGGTGTCGGCGAAGGCGCGCCCCGGTCCCGCTTCGCGCGTGACGACGAGGCCGTGAAACCGGAGGTCGAGGAGGCGCATAGCGCTGCCCCGGGCGGGGGAGCACGGCCTGCGTCCAGAAGCGCGCGAGGCGGTCGAGGCGGTCGGCGAAGCCCTCGCGGCCCGAGTTGCACGCGCAGGCTCTGCGCCGCCCGGCGCGGGCGCCGTCACGAGCACGATCTCGCCGTCGTCGCGTCACCTCGAAGTCGGAGACGAGCGCGTCCCGGCGTCTCGAGCGTGCGGCGAGGTCGGCGAGGAGGCGGCGCAGGGCGGGCTGGTCACCGGCGCGGCGCGGTTGATCGGGCAGCGTGGCGCCGTGCACGAGCGGCAGGTCGTCCGGCAGTCGCGCGCCGGCAGCGGCATGGCGAAGCCGGCGGCGTCGAGGTAGGGCGGCGGGGTCGCCGTCGGCGTCGAGCGCGAGCGCCACAGGCACGCGGGCGCTCGGCACGTCGACGCGCAGCACGCCCCAGGGCAGCCGCGTGGCCTCGGCGGCGCGCCACCCACGGATGGCGGCGCACGCGGTCTTCGACGAGCGCGGGCGTGAGGCCGAACAGCCGGTCGCCGTGCGCCACGCCGGCCAGGCGGGCCACCTCGGGCGCGAGGCGCGTGCGGCACGCCCGTCACCTCGACGCGCACGAGGCGCACGCGGTCCAGCCAGAAGCCCCCGAGCGCGCCGACGACGACGAGCGCGGCGAGGGCTGCCGAAGAGCGAGGCGGCGGGCCGTTTGCAGGGTCATCGCGGCGCCTCCGCGCCGGTCGGGGCGTCGCCGTTCTGGAGCACGCGCAGGAGCGCCTTGCCCGCCCGGTGGATGTCGCCCGCGCCCATCGTGAGCACGAGGTCGCCGGGCTGGACGTGGCCGGCGAGGAACGTCGGCAGGGCGCGCTTGTCGGCGATGTAGTGGACGTCGCGGTGGCCGTGGCGGCGGGCCGCCTCGGAGACGCCCACGCCGGTCACGCCGGGCAGGGGCTGCTCGCGGGCGGCGTAGATGTCGGTGAGCACGAGCACGTCGGCGCCGAGGAACGCGTGGGCGAACTCCTCCACGAAGTCGCGCGTGCGGGAGTAGAGGTGCGGCTGGAAGACGAGCACGAGGCGGCGCTCCGGATAGGCGCTCGCAGCGGCTTCGAGCGTGGCGGCCACCTCGGTCGGGTGGTGCGCGTAGTCGTCCACGACGAGCACGCCGCCGCGCCTCGCCGATGATCTCGAAGCGCCGCTCGACGCCCGTGAACTTGGCGATCGCGGCGGCAATCGTCTCGAAGGGCACGTCCATCTCCAGGCCCACCGTCGACGGCGGCGAGCGCGTTGCGGACGTTGTGGAGGCCCGGCACGGCGAGGCGGACCGTCCCGACCTTCTCGCCGCGTAGGAGCACGTCGAAGACGGTGTGGGCGTCTTCGCGGCGGATGTTGTCGGCGCGCACGTCGGCCTGCCGGGTGGTGCCGTAGGTCACGAGGCGCCGGTCGATGTCGGCGAGGATGCTCTGCACGCCCGGATCGTCGAGGCAGACGATGGCGGCGCCGAAGAAGGGCACGCTGCGCACGTACTGCGTGAACGCGTCGCGGATGTCGTCGAGGTCTTCGTAGATGTCGAGGTGGTCGGCCTCGATGTTGGTCACGACGGCGAAGACGGGCGTGAGGCGCAGGAACGTGCGGTCGTACTCGTCGGCCTCGATCACGATCACGTCGCCCTCGCCGGCGACCGCGTTGGACGAGCCGAAGGCGGCCACCTTGCCGCCCACGATCACGGTCGGGTCGAAGCCGGCCTCGGCGCACACGAGCCCGGTCATGCTCGTCGTGGTGGTCTTGCCGTGCGTGCCCGCGATGCCGACGCCGTACTTCATGCGCATCAGCTCGGCGAGCATGATCGAGCGCTCGATGAGCGGCAGGCGCCGGCGCAGGGCTTCGAGCGTCTCGGGGTTCTCGTCGCGCTTGACGGCGGAGGAGTAGACGACCACGTCGGCGCCGCCCATGTGGTCGGCGTGGTGGCCTTCGAAGACGGTCGCGCCGAGGGCTTCGAGGCCATCAGTCACCTCGCTCTTCTTGGCGTCCGAGCCGGTCACGCGGAAGCCGCGCGCGAGCAGCACCTGCGCAATCGAGCTCATGCCGATGCCGCCGATGCCGACCATGTGGACGTGGCGGATGCGGCCGATGGAGGGCTGGCGGAGCGAGAGGGCAAGCGGTGCGGTCAAGACAAACGTGGAGGCGGCGATGGACGATGGGCGGCGGTAGGCGGAAGACGCGCGCCCGTACAGAGCGGGTCAGGCGGCGAGCGCGAGCACGTGGCGCGCGATGTCGGTCGGCGGCGTTCGGGCGGGCGAGCGTTTCGGCGGCCCGGGCCATCGCGACGAGGCGGGCGGGGCGTCGGAGCAGGCGGCGCACGGTGGCGGCGAGGCTGCGCGTCGAGGTCGGCTTCGGGGAGGAGGACGGCGGCGGCGGCGCGCTCGAACGCGCGCGCGTTGTGCGTCTGGTGGTCTTCGGCCACGTTGGGCGAGGGCACGAGCACGGAAGGCGTGCCGGTGAGGGCGAGTTCGGCGAGCGTGATGGCGCCCGGCGCGGCACAGGAACAGGTCGGCCGCAGCGTAGGCGAGCTCCATCCGGTCGAGGTAGGAGACGAGGTGGACCCGCTCGCCGGCCTCGCCACGCCGCCGAGGGCGAGGCGCGTGCGCTCGTAGTAGCGCGGGCCCGTGATCCAGACGGCGTGCGCGCGGTCGCCGAGCATGGCCGGCAGCTGGGCGAGGATCGCCTCGTTGAGCCGCTGCGCGCCGAGCGAGCCGCCCGTGACGACGAGCACCGGCACACCGTCCGGCACGCCGAACGTGGCGAGGGCTTCGGCGCGGTCGCCGCCTGTGCGTGAGCCGCGCACCGGGTTGCCCGTGAGGAGGGCCTTGCCGGCCGGGAAGGCCGCCTTCGCCTCCTCGAAGGCCACATGGACCTCGGCGGCCACCCGGCCCAAGCAGGCGGTTGGTGACGCCTGCAAACGCGTTCTGCTCCTGGAGCACGCACCGGCACGCCCGCGAGCCGCGCCGCCGCGAGCACCGGGCCCGTGACGTAGCCGCCCGTGCCCACGGCCACATGGGGCCGGAACGTCTTCACCACGCGGCGCGCCTCGAGCAGGCCGCCCGCGAGCCGGACCGGCAGGCGGAGCAGGTCGAGGGAAAGGGTGCGCGGGAGCGCCACCGCCGAGACGGGCATAAAGCGGTAGCCGGCCTTCGGCACGGCCTCGGCTTCGAGGCGCCCGGCCGTGCCCGCGAACGTGATCTCGGCGTCCGGGCGCAGCGCCCTGAGCGCGTCGGCGATGGCGAGGGCCGGGTACACGTGCCCCCCCGTGCCGCCCGCCGCGAACAGCACGCGGAGCGGTGAGGCGCTGGAGGCAGAGGTGAAGGGCATCAAGGAGCGAACGAAAAAGGATCAGGCGGTGGCTTCGGTGGCCGTGCCCATGCGGCGGCTCACGCTGAGCAGCACGCCCAGCATCGCCCCGTCGTGAGCAGCGACGAGCCGCCGTAGGAGACGAGCGGCAGCGGCAGGCCCGTCACCGGGAAGAGCCCGGAAGCCACGCCCGCATGGACGAACGCGTAGACGACGACCGCCGTCGTCATGGCGACCGCGAGAAGCAGCCCGAGCGGATCGGGGGCGTGCCGCGCGATGCGCAGGTAGCCCCGGAAGAGGAGCGCCACGAACAAGCCCAGCACCACGAGCGCGCCCACGAGCCCGTACTCCTCGCCGATGATGGCGAAGATGAAGTCGTTGTAGGGCGCGGGCAGAAAGTCCTTCTGCACGCTCTTGCCCGGCCCCACGCCCACGATCCCGCCGCGCGCAAACGCGATCTCGGCCTGGTGCGCCTGGTAGTTCTCGCCCTGCGCGTCGAGCTGCGGCCTCGGTGTGGGCGAAGAGCTTGAGCCCGAGGTAGCCTTCCACGCGCGCCGCCCGCGCCGGGTAGAGCGACAGCATGAGGAGCGCGCCGGCGAGCCCGAGCGCCACCACGCCGCTCATGTGGAGCAGCCGCACGCGCCCCACGAGGCACACGACGAGCGAGATCGCCATGAGCACGAGCGCGGTGGAGAGGTTCTGCATCCCGATGAGCACGCACGTGCCGGTGATCCAGAACATCACCGGCAGAAAGCCGCGCTTGAAGTCGCTGCACCACGGCCTGCTTGCGCGTGAGCAGCACGGCGAGGTAGGTCAGGAGCGCAAAGCGCGCGATCTCGGAGGGCTGGAAGCCGAACGCCCCCACGCGCAGCCAGCGCGCCGCGCCGCCCGAGACGACGCCGACGATGGGCACGAGCGCGAGCAGCACCCACGTGGCGATGAGCACGACCTTGCTCACGCGCGCCCACTTGTGGTAGTCCACGAGCGTGAAGAAGACGCACGCCGCGCCCGCCATGCCGAGGCGGAAGACGTGGAGCAGCAGCAGCCGGTCGACGTCGCCGCCGCCCTTGGTCTGGGCCAGGAACGCGACGGCGCTGTAGACGGCCACCGTGCCCACCGAGGCGAGCAGGAGCATCGTCCACGCGACGTAGCGGTCGGCGCCGGAGAAAAGACGGGCGAGCATGGCGGTAGGTGGGTCCCCCTCCGTCCCTGCGGGACACCTCCCCCGGTTTCGGGGGAGGACCGCTGCGGAGGCCGTTCAGGCCGGAGCAGCAGGAGGGGCGCGGTTAGAGGGCCTGCACGAGGCGCTTGAAGGTGTCGCCGCGGTCCTCGTAGTTCTCGAACATGTCGAACGAGGCGCACGCGGGCGAGAGCAGCACCACGTCGCCGGGGCGGGCGAGGCGCTTGGCGCGGCGGATCGCGTCCTCCATCGACGTGGCGGCTTCGGCCTTCGGGGCGATGCCGCCGAGGTCCTCCATCACCTTGGGCGCGCTCTCGCCGAGGGCGACGACGGCGCGCGCGCGGTCCCGCACGAGCGGGCGGAGGGCGGCGTAGTCGTTGCCCTTGTCGCGCCCGCCGGCGATGAGCACCACCTTCTCGCGCCCGAACGATTCGAGCGCATACCAGACGGCGTTGACGTTGGTGGCCTTCGAGTCGTTGATGTAGCGCACCCCGTCGAGCTCGCGGACGAACTCGAGCCGGTGCGGCACGCCCTCGAACGTGGCCAGGCTTTCGCGCACGACGTCGCTGCGGACCTCCATCAGGCGGGCCGAGATGGCGGAGGCAAGGGAGTTGTAAAGGTTGTGGCGGCCACGTAGGGCCAGTTCCGCGGTGGGCATGAGCTCCTCCTCGGGAAGGTTAGAGAGACGAAGAACGACGGTCTCGTCGCGGACAAAGGCGCCGTGTTCGAGGGTGCGCTCGGCCGAGAAGCCGAGTGCCTCGAACCCGCGCCGTTGCCGGGCGAGGGGAATAAAACCGGCCAGGAGTTCGTCGTCAGCGTTGTAGACGACGGTGTCTCCGGCAGTCATGGCGTGGAAAAGCCGGTACTTGGCCGCCGCATACCGCTCAAACGAGTGGTCGTAGCGGTCGAGGTGGTCCGGCGTGATGTTGAGTAGCACACCCACGCGCGGGCGAAACGTCTCGACGTGGTCGAGCTGGAACGAGGACACTTCGAGCACGACGATGTCGGCCTCGGTGGTCTCTTCCACGTAGTCGGCAAACGGGTAGCCGATGTTGCCCGCCACGAACACGCGGCGCGGGTGGCCGGTCTGCGCGCTGCTGCGCCGCAGCAGGTGCCCGATCAGGCTCGTCGTGGTGGTCTTGCCGTTCGTGCCGGTGATGGCCACAATCGGCGCCTTGCAGAACCACGAGGCGGCTTCGATCTCGGACACCACGGGCACCTTCATGCCCATGAGCTGCCCCACGAGCGGCGCCGTCGAGGGCACGCCGGGCGAGATGACCGCAAGGTCGGCGTCGAGCGCGCGGGGCGTGTGGCCGCCGAACTCGTACTGCACGCCCGCCGCCTTCAGGTCGGCTTCGAGGCCTGCCGGGGCCACTCCGCGCTCGGAGAGGAGCACCTTCGCCCCCTGCCGCGCGAGCAGCCGCGCCACCGCGAGCCCGGAGCGGGCCCCACCGATCACGGTGACGGCCTTGCCGTTGAGGTCAGAGGGTTGCATGGGAACGAAGTGAGGTCGAGTGGTAGGGGCACGGCGCGCCTGGCCCTTATTGCGCGCGGAGCGTGAGCAGCGTCGCGATGGTGACGATGGCCGTGATGATCCAGAAGCGCGTCGCGATCTTCGCCTCGTGGAGGCCGCCCGCCTCGAAGTGGTGGTGGAGCGGCGCCATCCGGAAAATCCGCCGCCCCTCGCCGTAGCGTTTGCGCGTGTACTTGAAGTAGAGCGTCTGCGCGATCACCGAGACCGTCTCGGCGAAGTAGACGAGCCCCATCACGGGGATGAGCAGCTCCTTGCGCACGCACAGCGCGAGCGTGGCGACAGCGGCGCCGAGCGCGAGCGAGCCGGTGTCGCCCATGAAGACGCTCGCCGGAAAGCCGTTGTACCAGAGAAAGCCGAAGCACGCCATCGTCATCGCGGCGGCAAAGACCGTCAGCTCGCCCGAGCCGGGCAGGTAGAGCACGTCGAGAAAGCCCGCCACGCGCGCGTTGCCCGAGATGTAGCAGAGCGCCACCAGGCCGATGCTCACGAACGCCGTCACGCCCGCGCACAGCCCGTCGAGCCCGTCGGTGAGGTTGACGGCGTTGGAGACGGCGGCCATGATGAAGAGCACGACGGGGATGTAGACGATCCAGCCGATGTCCACGCCCACGAGGTCGCGGAAGAAGAAGTAGTCGAACGAGGCGCCGCCCGGGAAGAAGGGCAGGTGGGTGAGCGTGTGGACGCCCTGCGTCTGCGGGTGGAAGTAGAGCACACACCCGACGATGAGACCCACCGCCACCTGCCCGATGATCTTGATGCGCGCCTCCAGGCCGCGCTTGTCCTTGCGGATCACCTTCACGTAGTCGTCGGCAAAGCCCACCGCGCCCATGCCCGCCGTGGCGATGATCACGAGCCAGACGTAGAAGTTGGACAGGTCGCCCCAGAGGAGGGTGCTGCCGAGGAGCGCGAGCAGGATGATGAGCCCGCCCATCGTGGGCGTGCCGGCCTTGTGGGCGTGCGAGACCGCCCCGGCATCGACGCCCTCGCGCACCTGCTCGCCCAGCTGCTTGCCGCGCAGCCAGGCAATGATGCGCCGCCCCATGAGGATGGCGATGATGAGCGCCGTCATGGCCGCCAGGCTCGCCCGCACGGTGATAAACCGGAAGACGTCGAAGCCGGGCGGGTCGTAACGGGCGTTGATCTCGGTCAGTAGCCAGTAGAGCATGGGCGTCCGAGAAGGGTGAGGCAGAGCAAGAGAGCAGGGAGCGGGCGGGGCGGTACGGCAGGGGCGTGGTTAACCACGCCCGTACTCAGGCGCCAGGCGGGTGGGCGCCGAAGAGGCGCTGCACCTCCTCGCGGTCGTCGAAGTGGCGTTTTTCCGTCCCGATGATCTGGTAGGGCTCGTGGCCCTTGCCCGCCACGAGCACGGCGTCGCCGTCGGCGGCGTGCTCGGCCACAAAGGCGAGCGCGGCGGCGCGGTCGGCGATGCAGGCGGCGGCGGGGCGCGTGAGCCCGGCGGCGATCTGCTGGAGGATGGCCTCCGGGTCTTCGGTGCGCGGGTTGTCGCTCGTGAGCACCACGCGGTCGGCAGTGCGCTCGGCGACCTGCCCCATCACCGGACGCTTGCCGGTGTCGCGGTCGCCGCCGCAGCCGAAGACGGTCCAGAGCGTGGCGCCGTCCGGCATCGTCGCGCGCATCGTGCGGAGGACGTTGTCGAGCGCGTCGGGCGTGTGGGCGTAGTCTACCACGACGGTGCGCCCGCGCGCGTCCTGGAACTGCTCGAAGCCGTTGGTGCCGGTGTTCGACGGCTTCCGCCGCAAATACCTGGTGCAGCAGAGCCGCCTGCAGCAGCAGACCATTGAGAAGGGCTTCGAGACGCTGAAGCAAAGCATTGACCTGCAGGATGCCCAGAGCCGCACCACGCTCATCAACGCCCTCGACGTGCTCGACAACCAGCAGGCCAACCTGACCCTGGCCACCGACGTGGCCCGCGTCACGCGCATCAAGTTCAACGCCGGCGTGGGCTCCAACCTGGAGGTCATTACGGCCGAAACCGACCTGCGCTCGGCCCAGACCAACTACTACGGCGCCATTTACGACGTGCTGGTAGCCAAAGTAGACCGCGACAAGGCCACCGGCGAGCTGTACAATCAAGTCTAACCGATAGCTGTCATAGCTATTAGCCTTATTACGTTCTGATCAGAAATCTACAGTAATGCCGCCGTATCATGAACTACTCTTCTTCAAAAGCTACCCGCTTTCAACCATGCAGCTCAGCTTCATCACAACGGCTATCAGCTTTCAGCTTGCTGGCTATCAGCTTATTTCCGCTTCCTGCGGCGGCGACACAAAGACCCCAAGGCCGAGCTGGCAAGCTGAAGAAAGAGCAGGCCGCCACCCAGGCCAAAATTGCCGACCTCGAAGCCAAAACCGGCGGCCCGGCCGAAGCCGCCCGGCCACGCCCGTGTCGGTGATGAACGCCAAGCCCGAGAGCTTCAAGAGCTACCTCGAAGTGCAGGGCCGCGTCGATTTCGACCAGAACGCCACCGTGGGCAGCCCGCGCCGCCGGCTCGCTCACCAGCATCCGCGTGCAGCGCGGCGACCGGGTGCGCAAGGGCCAGGTGCTGGCCACCATCGATGCCAGCATTCTCGATGCCAACGTCGCCGAGCTGCGCACCCGCATGGACCTGGCCCGCACCGTGTACGAGAAGCAGAAGGGCCTCTGGGACCAGCAGATTGGCACCGAAATCCAGTACCTGCAGGCCAACAACAACTACCAGGCCCTGCAGCGCAACCTGGCCACCCTCAACCAGCAGCGCGCCCTCTACAACGTGGTGGCCCCCTTCGCGGGCACCGTGGACGAGGTGCTGCCCAAGCTGGGCGAAATCACGGCGCCCGGCGCGCCGGTGGTGCGCCTGACCAGCGGCACGGGCGGCAAAATCCTGGCCGACGTAGTCGGAAGCCTACGGCAACAGCATCAAGGCCGGCGACAAAGCCGTGGTGACCATTCCGGACCTGGGCGGCGAGGAAATTCCCGCCACGGTGCGCGTGGTGAGCCGCAGCATCAACGCCACCAGCCGCACCTTCACGGTGGAGCTGCGCCTGCAGGACAAAACCGCCGACCTGCGCCCCAACATGGTGGCCACGGTGCGCATCCAGAACTACGCCGCCGCCAACGCCACCGTGATTCCGGTGGACCTGGTGCAGCACGACGAGCAGAACAGCTACGTGTACGTGGTGGGCCAGGAAGGCGGCAAAACCGTGGCCAAGAAGCGCGTCATCAAAACCGGCAACACCTACAACGGCAAGGTAGAAGTAACCAGCGGCCTCACCGGCGACGACCAGATTATCTCGGCCGGCTACCAGAACCTGAACGAAGGCCAGAAGGTAGCCGTGCAAGGGGCCGTAGCTAAGCTAAAGAGAACGTCATGCTGAGCTATGTCGAAGCATCTCTACCGCTTCGGAAGTAATCACCACTGACGTACCTCAGCGAAGCAGTACCGACGATGCTTCGACAGCGCTCAGCATGACGTATCTGCTCTTAAAATCACGTAGCAATCACAGGCTTGTCTTTTAGTAACAAAACCATGCAGGACATAGAAAAAGAATTTGGGCCAACCAGTTGGTCCATTAATAACAAAACCAGCATTTACATCATCACGGTGCTGCTGTGCGTGGCGGGCATTTTTGCCTACATCAAGCTGGGCAAGGAGAAATTCCCCGACATCGTGATTCCGCGCATCATCGTGGCCACGGTGTACCCCGGCACCTCGCCCACGGACATCGAAAACCTGGTGACGCGCCAGCTCGAAAAGGAGATCAAGAGCGTGAACGGGGTGAAGCACATCAACTCCACCTCGAACCAGGACTACTGCATCGTGGACGTGGAGTTCAACTCCGGCGTGGACGTGCAGGCCGCCAAGCAGCTCATCAAGGACGCCGTGGACAAGGCCAGCACCGAGCTGCCCAACGACCTGCCCGCGCGCCCCGACTGGTGAAGGAAATCAACATCTCCGAGCAGCCCATTATGTACGTCAACCTGAGCGGCAACCTGCCCGCCGCCCAGCTCAAAAAGTTCGCCGACGACTTCCAGGACAAGATTGAGGCGCTGCCCGAAATCACCCGCGTCGACATCGTGGGCGCCCTCGACCAGCAGGTGAACGTGGACGTGGACCTGAACAAGCTGCGGGCCTCGCGCCTGAGCTTCGCGCGACATTTCGCGGGCCATCGGCGGCCGAGAACCTGACCATCTCGGGCGGCACCATCGACGTGGGCGGGCAGAAGCGCGCCGTGCGCGTGGCCGGCCAGTACGTGCGGGCCGCCGACATTGCCAACATCCAGGTGAAGAACCTGAACGGCGCGCCCGTGCGCCTCGGCGACATCGCCACCGTGACCGACGGCTTCAAGGACCGCGAAAGCTACGCCCGCCTCGACGGCAAGCCCGCCATTACCCTGAACGTGGTGAAGCGCCAGGGCGAAAACCTGATTGACGCCTCCGACAAAATCAAGGCGCATCATCGAGGACTCGAAAGCCAGCCTGCCCAAGGAGCTGACCATCACCGTGACCGGCGACACCTCGAACGACACCCGCGTGACGCTGCACGACCTCATCAACACCATCATCATCGGCTTCCTGCTGGTGACGCTGATTCTGATGTTCTTCATGGGCACCACCAACGCCCTGTTTGTGGGCCTGTCGGTGCCGATTTCGATGTTCCTGGCCTTCCTGGTCATCCCCGTGTTCGGCTTCACGCTGAACATGATTGTGCTGTTCGCCTTCCTGCTGGCGCTGGGCATTGTGGTCGACGACGCCATTGTGGTGATTGAAAACACCCACCGCCTGCTGCACGAGCACCCCAACCTGACCACCCCGAAAGCCGCCAAATTCGCCGCCGGCGAGGTATTCGTGCCCGGTGCTGGCCGGCACGCTCACCACGGTAGCGCCGTTCGTGCCGCTGCTGTTCTGGCCGGGCATCGTGGGCTCGTTCATGTACTACCTGCCCGTTACGCTCATTATCACGCTGATGGCGTCGCTGATCGTGGCCTTCATCATGAACCCGGTGTTTGCCGTGAGCTTCATGCAGCGCGAAGAGCATTTCGAGGAAGACATGCACAGCAAGCCCAAGCTGACGCGCAAGTTTCCTGATTGCCGATGGGCGTGCTGCTGCTGGCATGGCCATCATCGGCTACGTGGCGCAGCTCGCCCTTCGTGGGCAACCTGTGCCATCACGGTTATCCTGCTCTGCTTTCCTCGATAAGTTCGTGTTTGTGAAGATGATTGCCTGGTTCCAGACCCGCGCCCTGCCGCGCTTCCAGAACGGCTACGCCAGCCTGGTGCGCTGGGCCATCGGCCACCCGGCGCTGGTGATGGTGGGCGTGCTGGTGCTGTTCATCGGCTCGTTCGTGGCCGTGGGCATCCGCAAGCCCCACGTGGACTTCTTCCCCAAAGGCGACCCCAAGTTCATCTACACCTACCTGAAAATGCCGGTGGGCACCCGCGTGGAAGTGACCGACTCGATCACCCACGTGCTGGAAAACCGCATCTACGGCGTCATCGGCCGCAACAACCCCGACGTGGAATCGGTGATTACCAACGTCGCCATCGGCGCCGGCGACCCCGGCGAGGCCACGGCCGCGGGCGTGTCGCAGTCGCACATGGGCAAGGTGGGCGTGGCCTTCAAGGAGCTGAGCGAGCGCACCGGCCCGACCACCCGCACCTACATGGACAAAATCCGCGAGGTGGTGAAGGGCATTCCCGGCGCCGAAGTCTCGGTCGACCAGGAAGCCAGCGGCCCGCCCACGGGCAAGCACATTGCCATCGAAGTAGCCGGCGACGACTACACGCAAGCTGGCCGCGCTCTCCAAGAAAGTGACCCGCTACGTCGACTCGCTGCACATTGGCGGCGTGGAGGCACCTGCGCTCCAACCTGGAAGACCGCAACCCCGAAATTGCCGTCAACATCAACCGCACCCGCGCCAACCGCGAGGGCATCAGCACGGGCCAGATTGGCATGGAAGTGCGCACGGCCATCTACGGCACCGAGGCCAGCAAATTCAAAACCCCCGACGACGAATACCCCATCCAGGTGCGCTACGCCAAGCCCTACCGCGACGACGTGGACGCCGTCGTGAACGCCCCGCTCACCTTCCGCGACGCCACCGGCGCCGTGCGCCAGGTGCCCATCTCGGCCGTGGCCGACGTTACCTACGGCAGCACCTACGGCGGCATCAAGCGCAAAGACACCAAGCGCGTCATCACCATCTCGCTCCAACGTGCTCAACGGCTACACCGGCCCCGACGTGGTGCCAACATTCAGACGGCCCTCAAGTCCTTCCCCACGCCGCCCGGCTACACCATCAGCATGGGCGGCGCCCAGGAAAACCAGAAGGAAACCACCGACTTCCTGCCCCTGGCCGGCATCGGCGCCCTGGGCCTCATCTTCCTGATTCTGGTCACGCAGTTCAACTCGTTCAGCAAGCCGGTCATCATCCTCTCCGAAGTGCTGTTTTCGATTGCCGGCGTGTTCTGGGGCCTGGCCATCACGGGCCATGAACGTCAGCATCGTGATGACGGGCGTGGGCATCATCGCCCTGGCCGGCATCGTGGTGAAAAACGGCATTCTGCTGGTCGAATTCACCGACATGCTGCGCGCGCAGGGCATGCCGCTGCGCGAGGCCATCGTGCTGGCCGGCCGCACCCGCCTCAACCCGGTTATCCTCACGGCCACGGCCGCCACGCTGGGCCTCATTCCGCTGGCCATCGGCCTGAACATCGACTTCTACGAGCTGTTCGCCTCCGGCAACCCGCACTTCTTCATCGGCGGCGAGTCGGTTACGTTCTGGGGCCCGCTGGCCTGGACCATCATTTTCGGCCTGGTGTTCGCCACGGTCATCACGCTGGTGGTGGTGCCGGTGATGTATTTGCTGAGCGAAACGCTGAAAGCAAAAATTTCCGGAAAAAATCCGGATACCCTTGCAACCATTTCCGAAGAAGTGGACTCTGAAGAAGTACAGGCGGCTACGCCGCCGGTACTAGCCTAGCGTTTTAGGCGTTGTCGGTACTCGCCGGCTGGCTGTTGTTGCAGCAGCAAGCCGCCGGCGGGCACCTTCGCCAGCTTCTGTCACGGCCGTCTCGCCTCACCACTTTTCTGCACACTTATCTATGTACGTATCCTCCACTAGCCCCGCCCCCATCCCTACCATCGAGCAGCAGGTATTCCGCATCATCAGCAAGCGCAAGGCCATTCGGGCCAGCCGCGTGCGCAAAACCGCCAGCCTCGCCCGCGACCTGCGCTTCGACACCGTCGACGTAGTTGATATCATCCTGGAGCTGGAACGCAACTTCAGCATCACCATTCCCGACGAAGTGCCGCTCTACACCGTGGGCGACTTCGTGCGCTACGTGCGCGACCACGCCGCCGCGGCGTAAGCAGTCAGCGCTGGTTACGCTCCGGAGTAATCCGGCCAATATTGTTCCCACACAAAAAGCCCCGTGCATTGCGCGGGGCTTTTTGTTGTGGAATAATGTAGCGGCGTTAGCGCACGTTGCCGCCCGTATTGGTGGCCGGTGGTGCTGGGCTCGCGGCTGCTGTCGGTGGTGTGGGCAGCCACGCTGTCGGTGCCGGCGTGCTTCGCCGACTTCGGGCCGGCATGCGGCGTGGAGCGGCGGGGTCGCTGCGGTGCGAGGGCTCAGCGCTCGGGAGCCATTGCGAGCCTGCTCATCGAGCGCATCGGCCGCGTGCTGGCCGGTTGCTGGCGTGGCCGTGGCCGTGCAGCTGCGTAGCGGCCGAGGCCGGGGCTGCTTTGTCGGCAGGAGCATCGGCTCCGGCAGTTGCGACCACGGTCGGGCGCGCGTGGTCTCCCACTCGTGGAACTTGTCCATCTCGCCCTTCAGCGTGGTCGAGAACCAGGCCACCAGGGCCACGTCGTCGAGCAGGCCCAGCACCGGAATAAAGTCCGGAATCAGGTCAATCGGGCTCAGGAAGTAGATGAGCACGGCCACGGCCGCCAGCACCGTGGTGCCGGGCACGCCCGTGTACTCGCCCGACATCGACGCCTTGATGAGCCGGAACATGGTTTGCAGGGTTTCCCAGGCTTCGTGGGCCAGGGTGCCCACGTCGTTTTTCTCGCTGGCCTTCTTGTAGGCATCGGTCAGCAGCTGCTTCATGCGGGTGGGCTGCCTGATGTAGCCTTCGGCAGTGCCCAGAAACTTCTTGAAAATGGCCGAACCGGCCACGTCGTTGCCGGTAGGCGGGGTTTGGGGATTTTGAGCCACGGAGTACGGAGGTTAAGAAAGTGCAAAGAGAGGAGAAGCAAGGCGTGCTTTCTAGTCCTAAATACTAGGTTCGGGCGCCAAGGTTACTGAAGTGGCCCGCATTTGCTCCGCCAGGCAGCGAATGCAGAATGTGCTTGCATCGGGCGCGAAAAGATGCGCGCCCGGCTTGCGCTGGAAAACAACGGCCTGCTTCCGATAAGAAACAGGCCGTTGCGATGTTGGCGCTTGCAAAGCGCAGCATCGGCCTATTCAAATACCTTCACCACAAATACGTAGTCCTGCAGCTTTTCAGCTGCTGGGGCCGCCCGGTGCCGGCCAGCTGGCTGAGCGGGGCAGGTTGTAGGGCGTCGCCGGGCTTGGCTGCCTCCAGCGAATCGACCAGCCGCACCAGGTACGACGACTTGGTGGCGAAGGCGGCGCTCTGCACGTCGTTCTGCCGGCCGCTCACCACCCCAATCAGGTTGCCGTGCTCGTCGAGCAGCGGGCCGCCCGAGTTGCCGGGGTTCACCGGAATGCTCACCTGGTAGAAGGCCGTGTCGCCCTCAAAGCCCGAGCGGGCGCTCAGCGCGCCTTCGCCGTACACCACGTCTTCGCGGGGGTAGCCCAGGGTGTACACCCGCTCGCCCAGGTCGGCCTGGCCGCGCTTGAAGGTGTAGGGCAGCCGGCCGAAGCCGGTAAACTTCTTGTCGGTGATGCGCAGAATGGCCAGGTCGTGGGCTCACGTCCGAGTACACCGGTTCGGCGTGGTAGCGCTGCTGGTCGCGGCCCTCAATCAGCAGCGAGTCGGCTCCCTGAATGACGTGGTAGCTGGTGACCAGGTAGCCGTCGGCCGTCAGGGCGAAGCCCGTGCCGCTGAACTTGCCGTTGTTCACGCCGGGGCAGCCGGGCCGCCAATCCGGTTGACGGTGCGGGTCAGCGCTTTCTGGTTGTTTTTGAGCTTGGCCATTTCGCGGCGCAGCACCGTGTAGCCGTACATGGAAGGCTGGGTTTTGGCGGCCCGCCACCACTCCAGGCCCAGCAGGGTGCGTGAACACGGCCAGCACCGCCACCGAAGCGGCCACGCCAATGGTGGCCCGGTACCCGCTCCAGAACTCGCGCAGCCGCCGCTCGGTGCGCGAAATGCGCAGCATGGGGTTCACGGAGTGCGTGAGCAGGCTGAACTGCCGTGGCTGTGGTCAGCGTAACTTCTTCCGGCTGCTCGGCGGCCAGCATGGCGGCGTGAATGCCGCGCAGCTGCTGCCGTGCCGGCCTGGCGCTGGCCGTAGGCCCGCAGCGTGCCGGTCAGCTCCGCGAAGTCGGCGTAGCGCAGGGCCAGGGCCGGGTCGGCCGCCAGGCGCGCTTCGCAAATCGGCGCGGGCGGGCGCGGCCAGCTCGCCGGCGCGTAGGCTTCAAATAAGGCGTAGTAGTCGGCTTCGGTCATCATGGGTAATGCTGCCACCGGGCCGGCGGCAGTAGCGAATGGATTTCCTACCGGCTACCATGGCGGCAACGTATCATTAGGCTTCTTCTTTATAATGGGCGAAAAACAGCTTTTTCAGGCGCACCAGGCACTTGTATTTTTGGTTTTTGGCGTTGTCGGCGTTGGTGTAGCCAAATTCTGCCGTGAAGTCCTGCATCGACTTATCGAGCAGGTAAAACCCTTCCAAAAGCGAGCGGCAGGGTTCGCCGAGGTGGTTCAGGGCCTCGCTCATGGTGGCGAAACGGCGGTCCTGCTCCTCGGCGGCCAGCAGGTCTTCCTCGGCCCCCGTGTTCAGGTAGGGGCCGTGCTCCTCGTCGTCGAGCAAGCGCACGCCGAAGCGGCTTTTGCTGGTGAGGCGCTTGAGCCACAGGCGGCGGCACACGGCGTAGAGGTAGGTTTTAATCTGGCAGCTCAGCTCCAGGGAGCCGTCGCGCACCTTTTCATAAAACACCATCACGCCTTCCTGGTACACGTCCTGGGCATCGTCCTCGGTGCCGCTGTTTTGCAGCACGAAGTGCGACACCATGGGCCAGTGCAGCCGGTAGAGGTGGGCCAGGGCCCGCTCATCGCCGCCGCGAATGGCGGCAATCAGCGCGTCGTCGGTAGGAGTCAAAGAAGAGGAAGTTGGATTGCCCCTGCTCATTCACTTTGGGGGTTAATACAGAAGAAGGCCGCAAGTAACCCGCCGAAAAAAATTTTTTCCGGGCCGGGTTACCTTTTGCCGGAAGCCGGATAAAGGGCGCTTTTATAGTTAAACCCATTTTCAAAATTACCCCCAAAATGAACAACCTGTTTAAAGTTGCTGCCCTGGGCCTCGCCCTCACCGCTGGTCTGACTTCGTGCGAGCGAAAAGAAGACCGACCGAAACCACTACCGTTGAAACCCCTGCTACCGGCATGGAGACCACCACTACCACCACCGACAGCACCGCAATGGCTGCTCCCGCGAAGTGCGATGGCTACTCCGCTGAAGGCGCTATGGCTCCTGCTGCTGGCACCACCACCACGACCACCGACCGAAGAGAAGAAGTAATTCGTGGCCGGCCCCCGGGCCAGCGAAACCTTCGCATTCGACACTGGCAGCCCGGATTTTCCGTTAGCGGAAAGTCCGGGCTGTTTTTTTAGTGCCTCCGACGGGCCATTATTCCACCAGCGCCAGCAAATCGGCGGCGATGCCGGGCCAGGGCTGGTGCAGGTTGAGGGTGACGACGCGCACCGGGTGGCCGCCCAGGGTGTAGCGCACGTCCACGGCCTGGCCGTGGCGGCCGGATAGAGCAACATGCCTTCCAGGGCCTGGCCAGGGGCGGGGCGCTGGTTCTGGAGGTAGGCGTAGAGCTGGTAGAGGTGCGGGGCAATGAGGCGCTGCCGGTCGTAGCGCGGGCGCAGGGCGGCGGCGTAGTATTTGGTGTCGAGAATGATTTTGCGGTCGGGCGCTTCCAGGCGTGGTATCGGTGAGCATGGTGGGCAGCAGGGCGAGGTCGGCGGGCTGCGCGGGCTTCGGCCTGCCAGGCAATGGTTTCGGCAAACACGCGGTAGCGGCGCTGCTCGCGGCGGTAAAAATTGCGCGTGAACTGCTCGAAGATGCGCGCCATCAGCACCTCGTCGCGCCGGAAATCGGCGAAGCGGCCGCCGGCCGCTGGCCGTGGGCGTGGGCAGGGCCGTTTGCCACACCAGCTCGCAAACGTGCAGCAGAAACGCGGCTTGGCCATCCGGCCGCTGCCGCCGCAGCTCCCGGAACGTGGCGGCGGTGGGCGGCGGTAGCGCGGCATCCGGCAGGCCGCCGGCAGCCGCTGGCGCACCTGGCTGCAGCTCGCGGCGCAAGGCCGGGGGCAGGGCCGCGGCCCGGGCCAGCACGCCGAGCGTCTGGGCCAGCAGGCGGTGCAGGGGCGAATCCGTGCTCAGCTCATCGAAGGTGCACATGGCGCGGCCCTGCGGCAGCAGGCCCCGGCCGAGGCGTGGGCGCCAGCTCGATGCGGCCCCGCAGGCTGGTCAGTTCGGCTTCCTGGGCCTGGTAAAGGTGCGCGGCAGGCCGGCTTTGCAGCAGGCGGCGGGTGGCGTGCAGCAGCACCTGGGCCAGCAGCCCCAGCGGCCGGTGGAAGCGGCGTGGCCTCGTGGCCCGCAGCAGCGCCGGGCTCGGGCAGGCGGTTCCAGGCGTAGCAGAGGAAGTAGTAGAGGGTGGGGAGGGGTATCACGTCATGGATTCGATTCAGCGCTGGTATTCCCGTTGTCGGTCAGAACAGAAACCAGCAACCAGAGACCTGAACGCCTACGCCAGCAGCTTGCGCAGCTGCGCGGCGGCCGTCGCCGGCTGCTCGCGCCAGTAGTCGGCCAGCAGCGGGCCAATTTCCTGCTCGAAAATCAGGCGTAGCCACGCCGCTGCCTGTTTCGGCCGGGCCGGCGGCTGGCAGAAGTAGCTGTGGCCGATTGCAAAATCCGGCCCCAGCTCGGGGTCGTCGGCAATGGTTTGGTTGAGGGCCGCCATGCGGGTGCAGAGCTGCTCGATGAGGTCGGCGGGCACCTGGCGGGCCGCCAGATAGCTGCCGCAGCGGCGGCGCCAAACTGCGGCTCCAGCGCCACAAAGGCGAAGCGGCGGCGCAGGGCATAGTCCAGCGGGCTGAGGGAGCGGTCGGCCAGGTTGAGGGTGCCGATGACGTAGAGGTTGTCGGGCACGAAGAAGCGTGGGCGCGTCGGGCGGGGCGTAGGGCAGGCGCAGGGCGTGGGCCGGGCCGCGCTTGTCGGCTTCGAGCAGCAACAGCAGCTCGCCGAAAATGCGGGGCACGTTGCCCCGGTTCACCTCGTCAATCAGCAGGAAGTACGGGCCGGCCGGGGTCGGCGGCGGCGCGCTGGCACAGCAGCGGCAGCACGCCGGGCACCAGGTGGAACCGGCCCTTCGGCATCGGGCCGGAAGCCCAGCATAAAATCCTCGTAGCCGTAGCTGGGGTGAAACTGCACCAGCTCGATGCGGCTTTCGTCGCTGCGCGCCCAGCAGCAGCCAGGCCAGCCGGCGCGCCAGAAAGGTTTTGCCGGTGCCGGGCGGGCCCTGCAGCAGCAGGTTGCGGCGGCGCGCCAGGCCGGCCAGGGCGGCATCCAGCTCGGCTTCGGTGATGAACAGCTCGGCCAGCGCCTCGGCGCGGGAGTAGGAGGGCGGCGGCGTAGGGCGCGGCCGCGGCTCGGCGGCGTGGGCGGGCAGGGCGGGCTCGGCGTTTCCGGCGCAGGCCGGTGTACAGGTCCTCGGCTTGCTGGTGGGCCGCTTCCTCGCCATCGTGGGCCGAGCCGGGCGTGAGCACCGGCCGCTTGGTGCTGATGGTGAAGTCCAGGCCTTCGAGCAGCGGCGTTGGTGGGCGCGCCGGCCGGGCGGGGCCAGTGGGCGGCGGGGTTGCGCGGTGGCCAGGCGGTAGGCCAGCTCGGCCACGGCGCGGGGCGGGTAGCGGCGGCCCCGGTACACCAGCTCGTACACGGTGCTGGGCGGCAGCGGGCGGCCTTCGCGGGCTATCTGGCGCAGGGCGCGCAGCACCTGCTCGCGGGTGAGCAGCGGGGCAGAAGCGGCATGGCAGGCAGGCGGACATAGCGGAAGCAAGGTAGAACCGGAACAACAAACGGCTGCAACGCAAAAAAGTCCCCCGGCCGGGCCGGGAGACTTTTTAGGGATCTGAAAAGCGTAACGAAGAAATAACTGCTCTACAGACTGACTACGGGGCTACCGTGAACGTGCGGGTTACCGAGTTGTACGGGCCGGGAATCATGTTGCCGCTGCTGTCGACCAGCTCCAGCTTCACGGTGTTTTCGCCGGCGGGCAGGCCTTCCATCATGTAGGGCAGCCACTGGTCGAGCATGAACTCGGTGCCGTTGATGGTGGCGCGCACGCTGTTGCCGCCGGGCTCCAGGGTGGTGTTCACCAGGTAGAAGTCCAGCATGATGCGCTTGGCATCGGCGCCCGAGTACGTGTCTTTGGGGCGGCTGTAGAACAGGTTGGGCGCCTTCACGTCGATGATGGGCGTGGCCGGAGCCGGGGCGTTGCCCACGTTGATCACGCGCAGGTCGTAGGCGCCGCGGTGCTTCAGGCTCTCGTGGTAGGAGCGCGACAGGAACGAGAGCACCACGTGCTGGCCATCGGGAATGGCCTTGGTGAACTTGGTGTCGTAGTGGGCCGTGTAGGGCTCGTTGTCCACGATGTTGTGGATGTGCTGGCCCTTCATCGAGTTGGCCATTTCGGCCATGTGCGGGCCGCCGCTCATCTTGGTGAGCTGGAAGTTGGTGATCTGGTAGTCGAAAGGCAACCTCACCGCTGGGCAGCGGTAGCGCCGGCGATGGGGCGAGCGCAGCTGCATCTGGGCCTCGGGGAACTTGGGCGAGTCGTTGAAGGGCGTCAGGCGGATGCCGTTCGATTCCATGCTCTCGCCGCTGGCGGCAGTGCTGGTGGCCGGGGTGGTGGTGCCGGCCGTGGCGCTAACATCGGTGGCGGGCTTGCTCGTTTCGCAGCTAGCCAAAAGTGCCAGGGTAACGGTGGTGCTGCACAGCAGCCAGAGAGGACGTTTCATAGAGTAAGGCTTCAAAAAAAAGTGGTAGTGATTTATTATAATAGTAGCGATAAGTACGGCTGCTTACGGTGAAGCCCGGTGCGGGGTTTTGCTTAACTTGCGCCGTTGCCCACCAAGAGGCTTACGCAGCCTCAAAGTAAACTCAATTTTTCTATGCAAGACCAACTTCTTGACCAAATTCCCTCGCTCGACCTCGCCGACTTCCGTTCCGGCGACCCCGAGCGCAAGGCCCGTTTCGTGCAGCAGCTCGGCGAAGCCTACCAGAACATTGGCTTTGTGGCCCTGAAAAACCACGGCCTCAACGACGAGCAAACCAAGCAGCTGTACGCCGACGTGCAGGCGTTTTTCCAGCTGCCCGACGAAGCCAAGCAGCGCTACGAAAACCCCGAGCTGGCCGGCCAGCGCGGCTACATCAGCAAAGGCAAGGAGCACGCCAAGGGCCGCAACACCGGCGACCTGAAGGAGTTCTACCACGTGGGCCAGGAGGTGGAGGACGAACGACCCCATCAAAAACGAGTACCCGGACAACATCTGGCCCGAGGAAGTGCCCGGCTTCCAGAAAAGCACCTTCACGGCCTACCGCACGCTGGAAAGCGCCGGCCAGGACGTGCTGCGCGCCATTGCCCTGTACCTGGACCTGCCCGAAAACTACTTCGACGACAAGGTGAAGCACGGCAACAGCATCCTGCGCCCCATTCACTACTTCCCCATCGAAGACCCCGACGCGGTGCCCGCCGATGCCGTGCGCGCCGCCGAGCACGGCGACATCAACCTGATTACCCTGCTGATGGGCGCCAGCGCCGACGGCCTGCAGGTGAAGCGCCGCGACGGCAAGTGGATTGCCATCACGGCCCTGCCCGACCAGATTGTGGTGAACGTGGGCGACATGCTCCAGCGCCTCACCAACGGCGTGCTGAAGAGCACCATTCACCGCGTGGTGAACCCGCGCCCGCGAAAAAATGAACACCTCGCGCTTCAGCATTCCGTTCTTCATGCACCCGCGCTCCGAAATGAGCCTGGCCGCCCTGGAGCACTGCGTAACGCCCGACAACCCCAAGAAGGAAGCCGACATCACGGCCGGCGAGTTCCTGAACGAGCGCCTGATTGAGCTGGGCCTGAAGAAGAAGTAAGCCTTGGCAAAACGATAAAAAGAACGTCATGCTGAGCGCAGCCGAAGCATCTCGCTTGTGTAACTAATTCAATCGATTGGATTACTGCTGCGCGCGAGATGCTTCGGCTGCGCTCAGCATGACGTTCTTTTTTGTCCTGGTATGACCGTTCCAACGTCCCCAACGAATCCTGCCCCGCACCCCGCCGCACCCGTTTCCCTCACGCCGCCCCCGCGGCGCTCGGGCAAGCGCACGCGGCGGGTGCGGGGCATTATTTTTCTGAAGGACGTGGCCGTGCTGGCCCTCACGGCCTTTGGGGGGCCGCAGGCGCACCTGGCCATGTTTTTCCGGCTGCTGGTAGATAAGCGGCGCTACATCAGCACGCGCCGAGCTGCTGGAGCTGCAGGCGCTGTGCGCGCTGCTGCCGGGGCCCACGTCCACCCAAACCATTACCGTTATCGGCTTTCGGCTGGGCGGGCCCAACCTGGCCTACCTCACGCTGCTGGTCTGGATGGCGCCGGCCGTGACGCTGATGACGCTGGCCGCCCTCACCCTGAGCCACCTCGACCCGGCCCGGGTGGCGGCGCTGGTGCAGTTTGTGCAGCCGGTGGCGGTGGGCTTTGTGGCGTTTTCGGCCTACAGGATTGCCGAAAAAGTCATTCATACCAAAACGGCCGTGGGGCTGATGGTGGCCGCCGCCATGCTGGCCTACTTTTTCCAGCTGCCCTGGATGCTGCCGCTGCTGCTGCTGGCCGGCGGGGCCGTAACCACGGTGCGCTACCGCAAGCACGCCATTGTGCAGGAGAAAAAGCCGCTGCGCGTGGAATGGGCCAATTTTGTGCTGTGGCTGGGCATTCTGGTGGGGGCGGCCGTGCTGGGGCACTACACGCAGCTGCTGCCGGTGCGGCTGTTCGAGAATTTCTACCGCAACGGCTCGCTGGTGTTTGGGGGCGGGCAGGTGCTGGCCCCGCTGCTCTACGCCGAGTTTGTGGAGTTCAAGCACTACCTCACGGGCGCCGGAGTTTCTGTCGGGCCTGGGGCTGGTGCAGGCCATGCCGGGGCCCAATTTTTCCATTGCGGCCTACATTGGGGCGCTGGCCATGCGGCCGGCGGGCGGCACGGGCATGCAGGTGCTGGGGGCGCTGGTGGGCGCGGCGGGCATTTTCCTGCCGGGCACGTTCCTCATCTTCTTCGTCATTCGCTTCTGGGACCGGCTGCGGCAGTACCGCGTGGTGCAGGCCTCGCTGGAGGGCATCAACGCCGTGAGTGCGGGGCTGGTGTGCGCGGCCACCTTCCTGCTCTACCACCCGCTGCCCGACCGCCTGCTGGAGCTGCCCGTCTCACCTCGGCCCCATCGATTCGCTGCCCCTGAACCCGCTGCTGGTGGGGGCCACGTTCCTGCTGCTGCTCTGGGAAAAGGTGCCCAGCGTGGTCATCATTGCCGTGGCGCTGCTGGCCGGCGCGCTGCTGCCAGCGGCCTGAGCTTCAGGCTTCCGCCCGGGCGGTTAAGATACGCCATGCCGGGCATCTTCCAGCTCGGTAGTAAGGCGGCGGCGTTCCGCTGCAATCAGCGGCGCTGCGCGCCCACGGCCGGCGTGCGCCGGAAAAAGCGGGCGCGCCCGCAGCCGCCGCAGGCGGGCCGCCAGCGTATTCCAGTAGCCCAGGGCATAAAAACCCGTGAGGGGCAGGCTGAGCACGTACAGCGCCGTCAGCCGCCAGTCGTGGGTGAGCCAGTGCTGCACGGCCGCTGCCTGCAGCGCGTAGGCCAGCGGGAAGGTTATCATGCCCACCACCAGCATGATGGGGGCCACAAACTCCACTTCTTTGGTGGCCCGCTTCGCCACGACCGAGGGCAGGATGTAGGGCAAGTAGTTGTTGAGCACGCCGTAAAGCCACACCGGCGCGCCCAGTACCAGGTTGAGCAGGCCCAGCCACGGAGCCGCGCCGCTGGCCTTCCAGGGCTTCGTCGGTGAGGCTGTGGCGGCGCAGGTCGGCCAGGTAGGCTGCGAGCTGCGCGCGGGCGGCGGTGAGGCGCTCGGGGAACGTGCTGCTCGGCCCAGGCCAGGGCCTGCAGCAGGGTGCGGCTGAGCTGGAAGTTGTCGTAGAGCGTGTTGGGGTCGTCGTCGGGGTTGAGGTGGTCGCCGAAGGTGCGCTCAATCTGCTGCACGAAGGCGTCCTCGGCCGCGTCGCGGGTGATGACCAGGCGGCGCTCCAGCGCCACGCCGAATGGCCTCGGTGAGCTGGTCGGCGGCCGCGTCGGGGTCCTGGGCGTAGGCGGCGGCGTAGTCGGCCACCACGATGGGCGGGGCCACGTTCAGCAGCACGTCGGAGCGAAACGTGCTGGGGTCGAAGTAGTTGATGGCCACGGGCACCACCTGCAGGCCCAGCTGGAAGCCGTGCCGGGCCTCGGCCCCCAGGGCAATGCGGGCGGCCCCGGTTTTGAGGGGCCGCAGGCGGCGCTCGCTCACGCTGGTGCCCTCCGGAAAAATCATGATGGTGCCGCCCCGGCCCAGGTAGTCGTAGCAGCGGCCGAAGGTGGCCTCGTTCTGGGCGGCCCGCTGCTCGGGCGTGGCGGGGCCGCCGGCGCCCGCGTCCTGCGCGCCGGTAGATGGGAATGGAGTTGCCCGACTGCATGATGGCCCGCACGATGGGGTTTTTGAAAAACGTGCTTTTGGCCAGAAAGGCAATGGGCTGGCGGCGGTTCACGGCGGCCAGCAGCGGGTCCATCAGGGTGTTGGGGTGGTTGCCGGCCAGCAGCAGCGGGCCCGGCAGCTGCAGCCGTTCGGGGTGGCGCACCTCGATGCGGCGGAAAAAAACCCGCAGCGCCACCTGCACCAGCGGTTTCATCACGGTATAAAAGAGCATGGGCGGGAATACGGCGTGTGGCCCCGAAAGATAGGCGGCCCGCGCTCCGGCCCCAAAAGCCAAAGCGCCGCCACACCCGGAGGGCTGGCGGCGCTTGCGGCTGGGCAGGGCCGGAGGGCTACGCTTTCTTCTTCTTTTGGCTTTGGCCTTGGCCTTGGCTTTTTCTTCGTCGCGCTTGGCTTTGTCTTTGGCTTTGCGCTCGGCTTGTCCTCCATCTTCTTGCGCTTGCCGGGGTATTTGGCAGTCGAAGACCATGACTTTGGCAATGCTGTCGGCATCGGCAATGGCCCGGCGGGTCGTTACGCGGCCGGTGAGCGACACGTAGTCGCCCTCCAGTCATTTGGGTGGTGGTGCCGTCGGGGGCCGTCACCATGCCCGTCGGGGTGATGATGGTGCCGTTGACGAGCTTTTTATCGGCCGTAAGCGGGTTGCTGATGCCGAGCTCGGTGAGCACGGCGCGGCCTTTTTGCATCGAAATGCCGTCCTTGATTCCCTCGGTGGCCGATCGGCTACGCGCGGCTTGGGCTGCACCGGCCCGGGCGGGCCGTTTGAGCCTGCGCTACGTGCACCAAATATTCAGAAAAGCCAACGCAAAAAGACCGAAGGATAGATTCTTGATTTTCATGGAAAAATTAAAAATAGAATAAGGAAAAACCAACGATAAATGCTTTCAATAGGCAAATATAAGGCTTTTTCGGAAAATGGCAGTTGTATTATATTACCCGGGGAGTGCAAAATAAGCAGCTGAGGTAGAATGCGGCAGTTGAAAATCAACATTCTGTTGGCACTTTCGTTTCAGTAGCATACCCAATTTTGATGCCGAAAACTCAAGCTATCCCCGTTTCTTTCGCTGCCCCCACTATCACCATACGAGAGCGGAAGGGCAGTAGCGTAATGCGCCGCGCAAAATTGCCAGCGGCAGAGATTGGCTGGTTAAAATGATGTAATTTGCAGGCGGGCCGCCGCCGCCGCTTTCGCAGCTGCCGAATGAACTGGCCGAACAATTCCATCGCATTTCTCCCTCTTCAAGTGGATTACAAAGACTATTACAAGGTGCTGGGAGTGGATAAAAACGCCACCCCGAGCAAATTAAGAAGGCGTACCGCAAGCTGGCCCGCCAGCACCACCCCGATGTGAACCCCAACGACAAGGCCGCGGAGCAGAAATTCAAGGAAGTCAACGAGGCCAACGAAGTGCTCAGCGACCCCGAGAAGCGGAAGAAATACGACCAGTTCGGGGCCGACTGGCAGCGCTACCAGCAGCAGCCCGGCGGGGGGCGGGGCGCGGCGGCCAGCCCGGCGGGCGGCTTCGACTGGAGCCAGTATACCCAGGGCGGCGGAGGCGGCGGGGGCGGCAATCCGTTTGGCGAAGGCGAGGATTTCTCGGATTTCTTCGGCTCGCTGTTTGGCAACATGGGCGGCGGCGGCGGCGGCGGCAGCACCCGCCCCGGCGCGGGCCCCGACTACCAGGCCGAGCTGGAAATGAGCCTGGAGGAAGCCTACCACGGCGGCCCGCGCACCATCACGGTGAATGGCAAAAACCTGCGCCTGACCATTCGCCGGGCGTGGCCGACGGCCAGACCATCCGGCTGCGCGACCAGGGCGGCCCCGGCCGCAACGGCGGCCCCAACGGCTCGCTGCTCATCACCTTCCGCATCCGGCCCGATGCCCGCTACGCCCGCACCGGCGACGACCTCACCCAGGACGTGCCCGTGCCCATTTACAAAGCCCTGCTCGGCGGCGAGCAAACGGTGGAAACCCTCAGCGGCCCCGTCAAAATCAAGCTCAAGCCCGAAACGGCCAACGGCACCCGCCTGCGCCTGCGCGGCAAGGGCTTCCCGGTGTACAAGAAGGCCGGCCAGTTCGGCGACCTCTACCTGCGCCTTACCCTGACGCTGCCCCAGCACCTCACCGACCAGGAAAAAGAACTGATTCAGCAGCTGGCCGCCCTGCGCGCCGAGGAGTAACCCCTGATCGTCTTGCTTACCCATGGAAACGCACGTTCTCGTCTCACCTTTCAGGAATGCGTCGTCCGCTACGGCCTGGGCCCGCGAGCTGCGCGACTTTCTGGACGCCGGCCTGCTGCGCGCCGCCCCCGCCCCCGATACCGTGATTGTCGAGGAGCCCGACGAGCTGCTGCCCCGCCTGGCCCGCCTGCACCACGAGCTGGGCCTGGCCCCCGAGGCCCTCGACCTGGTGCTGCCCATGCGCCAGCGCCTGCTGCGCCTGCAAGCCGCCCTGGCCCGCGAAACCGCCCGGGCCCGGCAGCTGGAGAGATTGTTTCCTTTTTGCTGGGCGGCCGGGGGATGTTTTAGAATATTGATAGGAAGTTGAATGCAGCCTGCGTCAGTAAATGAAAAATGCAAAGGGCCCGAAGGATGGCGCACTTGCTACTGATAGGGGGGTTTTTTTTTTTTTTTTTTTTTTACAGCTTAGTATAACATCTCTTTTATGCCTTTCGGACAGAGTTTCGGAAAAGTGGTAGGTTTTCGCTGGGGCCGTCTGGGGCGCAGGCCGGCGTGGTACTTTTTAATGGCGGGGGGGGGCAGACTCTATTCTGGAGTTTTACGTTAAACTCATATCTCGTTCTGCTCCGTTTTTTTTAAAGCTTTAAATAGTAGACGAGTTTCTTAAACTCTTTCAATCCCCGCAATGGCATCCTAGCATCTGGTGCTGGGCAACTGTTAGTGCAGTTCAAAATAATAGAGAGAGCGTTTCAAGTAAAGCGACAAGTGACGGGGCACTATTTTTATTCTTCACTTCTTGGTGGTTTTGCACATGGATCGATTTTTTAACCCGCGTCCAACTTGATGACGATAGCTATCTCTGCTGGGACATGTCGTGTTCCCCGGTTTCGAAGCACTTAGCTTCGGTATTCGCCCTGTTCGCCCGCCCGACGCGCGTATCGCGCACGCCCCACAGCCGATTCAAGCATAGCGGTGCTTAGGGCCGTAGTGGAGCAAGAGCTGGTAAGCCACAATTTGGGGCGCCTGACGCCGGGCCGTAACGGCTGCCAGCGCCACGCAGACGCAACCCCTTTTTAACGGCCTTCCCGCCGAATAGGCCTCTGATGGTGCTCAAGGCGGGTGTCCCCGCGCCGCCCGGGTGACCCGCCCCCAGCGCCTGCCCCTGGCCCCCAGTTATTTCCTTTGGTGGCGGCGCCGGCCCCGTGTCCAGTGGCGCCGCTGGCGGCAAGCCAGCCACGGGACTGCCCGATTGCCCCGGCCTTGCGCATGCCGGTGGCCCCCTGTTTGCGGCCCTGTGGAGCCGGGACCGCGCGGTCTGGCCACGATGGCCCCCGGGTGGGGCGCCGCGCCGTCTCCCTACGGGCTTGTGCATCCGCGCCTCGCCCGAGGTACGAGTAGGGCCTGCTGCGCCCGGGGGGCTTACCGGCCGCCACCGTTGGTGGCCGGAGTTTGAACGTATGATGCTGGTGGCCACCCGGGAGTACCGGGCACTGGCGCATCCGCGGCCAGGCGGCATAACTTCGGAGGCGAGATGGCGAGGCCTGGTACTGGCTGGGACTCTTCCTCGGGTGTGGGGCCGAGGTGCAGAAAAAGGACTTGAGAACCCGAGCGAAGCTGTATAGATAAAGGAAAAGGAAGCGAGTTAATCGTTGGTGATATCACGACCCTAAAAGAAAGCCCAAATCAAAAGTCCGGTTCAAGAAAGGGTGGTTATAGTAAAAAAAGGCGTAAGCCCTTTTTTTGCCTTATTCACTTCCAAACCCACCATTGTAGCACAAGCATATAAATCAGCCAGAAATGGCAATTGCATTTCGCAGATACGTCCTTACCCACCTTCAGCCCCTAATGAGCGTCCAGCTTATGCCACGGCCAACGCCAGCAGCAGGCCCACCAGCGTAGCGCCCAGCTTGGGCCAGTTGAGGCGATGCTCGGGGCTGGTTTCGAAGAGGATGGTGGTGGACACGTGCAGGAAATTGCCGGCCACCAGTCCCAGCAGCGCGGCATACAGGCCACCGCGAAGCAGTGTGCTCAGCACAACGTAATTGCTGAAGACAATGCCCACCGGCGACGCCAGCGCAAACACCAGCAGCCACGGCCACACCCGCCGAAACGACCCCAGCCGCATGCGCAGCAAAGTAGCCAGCGCAAAGGCGGCCGGCATGTGGTGCAGGGCCACCCCTACCACAATGGCATAGAACTCCTCGCTCATCTCGCCCACGGCCGGGGTGTGCACCAGAATGCTGCCCTCCAGGAAGGAATGCACCACCAGTGCCCCCAGCAGGAGAAAGGCACCCGGCCCGCTGCGTCGTGCCGGCCCGGCGCCGCCTTCGTGGTGCACGTGCCGTGCTCAATGCCCTGCGAAAGCACTTCCAGCAGGAGCTTGCCGAAGAAGCCCGCCAGCACCCAGTAGCCCACCCGCTCGGCGTGGCCCGGCAGCAGCTGCAGGGCCTCGGGCAGAATGTGGGTGATGGTGAGCGTGAACAGGTAGGCCCCGCTGAAAGCCAGCAGCGGCTTCAGCCACTGCCCGCCCCGGGCCGCGGGCACTCGGCCGCCGCCGCGCCCGGCGCCCAGCACCGTCAGCAGCAGCAGAAAAATAGCAAACCCCATAGAAAAAATGAGGAATGAGGAATGAGGAATGAAGAATTGGGCGAGCATGAGCCCAATTCCTCATTCTTCATTCCTCATTCCTCATTCTGTAAAGACGCAAAGCGGCAGCCCTGCTACCGCCAGCCGGCGGGCAGAGCTGCCACCCAAACGATAATAATCTAATGAGCCGCGCGCCTTAGCGCTGGATTTGGTGGCCGTTTTCGGCCGTGTCCGCCTGGCCCGATTTGCCGGCGTCCTTGATTTTGCCGCGCTTGCGCATGCCTTCCTCAGCGTTGGCCGACATGGCCGCTTCGGCCGCCGGTGTGCTTTCCGGCTTCTCTCAGTTTCGCCTTTGCGAGCCTTGATGAGCTTGGCGGTCGCAGCGCCTTTGGCCTGATGGAGGCGTTTGGCACCGATTTCTGGTCGAAGTTTTCGGTATGGCGGGTGCCGGGGGCTACCATGTCAACGCGATACTTTTTCGTCGGGGCGTCAGTTGGAAGGCTCGCTGCTGCAGGACGTAAGGGCCAAAGTGGCAGCGGAAACGGCCAGCAACAAGGTGTGGGTCAATTTCATCGGAGTAAAATTAGCAGGTAAAAAGTGTCGATAAATTAGAGGCCTGCCGCCTTGCCAAACGAGGCACGGGGCTATACGGTTGCGGCGCCGGCCTCGGCCGGCAGCAGGTTTTTGCGGCGCAGCATCGATTCAAACAGCTTCAGGTCGTTGGGCGAATTGAAGATGCGGAGGGGCAAATGTAAAAACACCGGCACATCGAACGTACGCGCCAGCCACAGGCGCCAGGGCGCCATGCCTCGGGCGGCGTGCCGGGCTTGCAGGTACAGCAGGTAGGCGTCGGCGTCGCGGCGGGCGCGGCCAATCATGTCCCAGGTCAGTTGCATGGCTTTGCCCTCTTTTTCGGGGCCCAGCGCAGCAACAGCTGCTTGTTGTCGATCTCGAAGCCATGCGCTCAAACAGGGGCTTGCTCTGCTCCATCTGGGTCACGCCCGTTACCTGCGCCGAGCGGAACAGCACAAACAGGATGGTGAGCACCACGGCCAGCACCAGCCACCACCACGAGGTGCACAAAAATGGCCGGCAGCAGCCCCAGCGCAAACGGAATCAGGGCGTACACCCAGTCCTTCTTCCACACCTCGGCCATGGCCATGCTTGGTGTAGGTGTCGGTGGTGAGCTGGTTTTCTTGGTGCGGATGGCCAGCGGCGAGGCCTGCTGGGCCTGGCGGAAGCCGCCACCGCCGCCGCGTTGGTTGGGTTGGTTCATGGGTTGATAGGTTTTGTTTTTGGTGCTGGTGCTTGGTTTCGGAATGTGTCCAGGTAAAACGTGCCTGACAGCACTAGGCACCACAACCAAGCAACACTTAATAGGCTTTCAGGCTCAAGTCCAGGCTTTTGACGGAGTGCGTGAGGGCGCCCACCGAAATGTAGTCGACGCCGGTGCGGGCTACTTCGGCAATGGTTTGCTCGGTGATGCCGCCGCTGGCTTCGGTCGGGAAAGCGGCCGTTGATAAGGGCCACGGCTTCGCGCAGCAGCTCGGGCGCCATGTTGTCGAGCATGATGCGGTCGATGCCGCCCGCGTCCAGCGCCTGCTGCACTTCGGCCAGCGAGCGGGTTTCGATTTCGATGGGCAGCTGTTGCGGCCGGTTTGCTGAGGTAGGCGTGGGTAGCGGCAATGGCCTGGGCAATGCCGCCGGCGTAATCGACGTGGTTATCCTTGAGAATAATCATGTCGAACAGGCCATAGCGGTGGTTCACGCCGCCGCCAATCAGCACGGCCCACTTTTCGCAGAGGCGGAAATTGGGCGTGGTTTTGCGCGTGTCGAGCAGACGGGCCTTGGTACCGGCCAGTAGGGTGTTGAGGTGGGCGGTATAGGTAGCGATGCCGCTCATGCGCTGCATGCAGTTGAGC
>CAVUFJ010000010.1:0-231486 GCA_963740755.1 Rhodothermales bacterium | reverse complement strand
CCATTAACTCGTTGCGTCCCCGCCAGTAGCGCCACCAGCGCTTGGCGTGACTCTGTCGAGGACCTTTGTCTTTCCTGCTCGTCTCTTGCTCCTCTTCAGCCTTTTTCACTATGTCGGCCATCACCTGCGCTTCCACATGTTTGAAAGCATCACCGTATTGCATGGCGGCGAATAGGTCATCTGCTGCGTTCAGGTCGATGCTGTAGCGTCCCGGCTGGCTCTCCTGGCGCTCCGATGAGTTCGTCGCCTATGAGATAGGGGTGAATGGCAGGCGCGCTTTGGGGTCTTTCCGCAGTGGACGGCGGCTTGAGCGGGCGTGAGCAGAAACCCGTTCGTGCCCGTGGGTCTGCCCCTGATAGCAGGCACCAGAGTCGGCGTTGGCCTGCAGGGCATCGCGCCCGTCACGTCCAGGTTGGGCGAGAGCGAGGCCGGGATGCGGTCCAGTTCGACCGCCTCAAACGGGCTGTCGAGCCGGTCGCCCACCTGCCACGAGAGGCGCTTCTTGCCGGGCGCGTCGCCCTTCACCCAGTTGACGATCGAGACGTGCACCGCGGCGTCGCCGGACCATACCTGCGAGGAGACGGCTTCGGTGATGTCGCCGCCGTTCTTCACGACGTGGTCGAGGCCGCCCTCGCGGGTCTAGTTCTGGCGGATGGTGTTGGTGCCGACGAGTCCTGCGCGCCCGCCGGGAGCGAGTCGGTCGTGGGCGCGGCGGAACCAGTAGGCGCAGAAGTCGGCCATCCGGGGCACGTCCGGGTAGCGCTCGGCGAGACGGTCGCGCGTACGCCGGTAGCCCAGCTCCTTGCGGCATGTAGCGGGACCCCAGGTAGGGCGGGTTGCCGATGATGGCGTCGGCGGCGGGCCAGTCGGTGAAGAGGGCGTCGGCGCAGAGGATGTTGGCGTCGAGATTGTCGAGCGGGAGGGGTTTTTCGCGTCGAAGAGGTCGGCTGCCTTCGGGGTCGTCGCCGCTCGGGCGCTCATGATCTCCAGCTCCTTGGCGAGCATGAGGGTGACCTTGGCCAGCTCGACGGCGAAGGGGTGGATGTCGAGGCCGAAGAACTGGTGGTGGAGACGACGGGGTCCGCTCCACGGCTCGCGTCGCAGGGTCCGGGCGCGGTCGGCGTCGAGCATGCGCGGCGCAGGAGGCGTCGCGCTCGAGGCGCTTGAGCTCGCGGTAGGCGACGTAGAGGAAGTTGCCGGAGCCGCACGCCGGGTCGAGCACGCGGAAGCGGCGCAGAGGCGTCCGAGCACGGCGCGAAGCTCTTCGCAGGGTCCTCGCCGCCTCGATGCGCTCGCGCCAGGGCGGACGATGGTGGGCGCGACGACCTTCTGAATGTCGACTCGGGCTGGTGAAGTGGGCGCCGTAGGCGTGGCGGGCCTTTTCGTCCATGCTTTCTGGAAGAGGGTGCCGAAGATCTCGGGCTTCACCTTGCTCCCAGTCGCGTCTTCGGCGCCTTGTGGAGGCTAGGAGCTCGCCGCAGCTTGAGTTCGACGGGGTCGACGACGGCGAAGAGGCCGCCGTTGAAGTAGCCGACGCCCTGGTAGCGACCGCCGCGCGCCGGGCTCGGGTCGTTCATCTGGCGGAAGAGGCCGCCGAGAGGTCGTAGGAAGCTGCCGGGCGCTTCGGCGCATTGCTCGAGGAGCTCGGTGACGATGTCTTCCGGGCAGCAGCTCGATGTCCTCGGCGAACATGGAGACGAGACACTGGAGGATGAAGCGCTGGGCGTCGCGGTGCCGGGCTTCCGCCGCTGGACGACCATGCGCTGAAGACTCTGGCGACGATGCGGCGGCCGCCTTGCGGGTCACTTCGACGCGGTTGTTGCCGAAGAGGGGGGGTCTTCGGGCTGCGGAGGAACCCGAAGGCGCTGGCGCGCTCGCGGCAGGTCGGCCACGCCGACGCGGTCGACGGGGTCGATGCTGGACGTTGAAGTCGTAGATCCAGACCTCGTCGAAGTTGGAGAGGATGACGTAAGCGGGGCTTGGGAAACAGGTTCATCCAGTAGTCCCGCGCCTGATCGAAGTGGCGGCGGAGGTCTTCGCCGCGCTTCTTCATCTCCACGAGGACGCGCCCGGGCCAGAGCAGGTCGGCAAAGCCGGTGCCCTTGCCCCGCTTGACGCGCGCCTCGAGGGTGGCGCCGGCCTCCTGATAGCCCCCGTGCCCGAAGGCCTGAAAGAAGCGGTCGAGAAACACCTGTGCTTCGCCCTTCTCGTCGCCTTTGAGGTGGGCGGCATAGTCGGCAAATTGCTGGAGGGCAGCGTGTTGGGGCGAGTGGGCAGCAGACATCGGGGAGGCGGCGAGTGCGTGCAATAAACGATACGGCCCGGCCTTCGTGGGGAAGACCGGGCCTGTTTGTTCACGCCCGTCGTTTCGGCGGGGCGGTCTCCTTAATCGGCTCAGGCGGCTTTGGGCAGCGTGTGCCCCAGCGCGAATGAGAGCGAGGACACGATGAAGGTGTTGAGCGACACCTCGTTGCGCCGGGCCGACTCGTCAAGCTGGCGATGGAGGTGCTTGGGCAGGCGTACGCGGAGGTTGCCGCTGTAGTCGCGTACCGGGGCGACTGCCGCAGGATCGGGGGGCGTCTGGCCTCGCTCGTACATCGAAGCGAGCACGTCCGCCAGCACGCCCTGGAACTCGGCGAGGGCTTCGGCCTGCGTAGGGGCGAGGGCCGAGAGGAGCGGAAACGCAGGGCAGGTGGCGACGAACTCGCCATCTTCCGCGCTCCAGTGGAGGGAGACCGGGTAGTGGTCAGGGGAGAAGCGTGCCATAGAAGTCGGAAGCATTACGTGTAGATCAAAGGAAGCCTCTGGATAAGGAAGAGGCTAGTACCGGGAAGGGCCGGAGGCCCTGGCGGCGGCGCGAGCGCGGGCCTCCACCTCTTCGCCATCGCCGGCCGCGTCATCATCCCCGTGCTGCGAGTCGATATAATCGAGTACCTGCTGTACCTGGTACACTTTCGCCTGACCGTTAGGGCCACGCTGAAGGTTGAGGAAAGCTGCCGGATCGTAGGGGTGGCGGTAGATCCGGTGGGAGGAGGACTGGCGGTCAAGCTCGAAGCCCAGCTTCTCCACCAGACGACATAGATCGTCGAAGGGGAAATTGGCCGGACTTCGGCGGGCCGCCGCCTCCAATTTGTCTCGTCGACTCATGGAGTTAGGGGACGATGGGGAATAATGTTCATGTCCACCGTCGGTACCACATACGACACCATCCTGTGCGCGGTTCCGCATGTGGTACCACAAAGCGAAATCGCCGCCCCGGGGAAGGACCGCGCTTTCGCCACGCAACGCCCCTGGCCCGGTTGCCGTCCGTCACCCCAGCCCGGCGCGGGCAAAGAGGGCATCATGCTGCGCGGGAAAGCGGCTCCGGCATCGACACCACCATCGTGACCGCGTGCGTAGACGGCGCCGGGATCGCGTCGCCATCCTCGACCATGCCCGCCAGGTGCATCTCCAGTGCCCGGGCCATGCCGGAGAGCACGTCTTCTTCCGAGGCGCCCACCGCCACGCAGCCGGGCAGGTCGGGGCAGTAGGCGCCCCAGCTTTCGCTAGGCGCGGTTGGGTGCTCGATGAGAACGGTGTAGTGGGCCATGCTCAAAGATAGGTTTTCCGGTCGAGCCCGGCTTGGCGGAAGACGCTGTGCTCCGTACCAATGGGGAGGTTCTGGCCGGGCTTGCCTGCTACGGTGACGCGGCCGGGTTTCGATGGATGCTTGAACTGGCGATGATCGCCCCCGCCGCTCTTGACCTCGTACCACCCATCGGCGGCGAGGATGCGGATAAGGTCTCGAACGGTGAAGCGATTCGGCATCGTAGGGGGGACGGCTCAGGTGCGATTCTGCGCCTGTGGTGGAGCAGTTGCCGTTCGCTACCCCAGCCCGAGGCGGGCGAAGATCTCGTCGGCGTGGCGGAGGTGCCAGCGGGGGTCGAAGAGGGCGTCGAGGTCGGCGGCGGGGAGGTGGGCCGTGATGGCGTCGTCTTCGCCGAGGAGCGCGCGGAAGGGGCGGCCCGTCTCCCAGGCCTCCATGGCGCGCGGCTGCACGAGGTCGTAGGCGGCCTCGCGGCTCAGGCCCTGCTCCACGAGCGCGAGCATCACCCGCTGCGAGTTGTAGAGCCCGTAGGTGCGCTCCAGGTTGGCGCGCATCACGTCCGGGCAGCACGACGAGCGTGTCGAGGATGCCGGCGAAGCGGTGGAGCGCGTAGTGGAGCAGCGTGGTGGCGTCCGGCAGGAGCACGCGCTCGACGGACGAGTGGGAGATGTCGCGCTCGTGCCAGAGGGCCACGTTCTCGTAGCGCCGCCACCATGTAGCCGCGCAGCAGGCGCGCAATGCCCGTCACGTTCTCGCTAGCCGATCGGGTTGCGCTTGTGCGGCATCGCCGACGAGCCCTTCTGCCCGCTGCCGAACGCCTCTTCGGCCTCGCGCACTTCGCGTCCGCTGAAGGTGCCGGACCTCCACGGCCATCTTCTCCAGCGTCGCCCCGATGAGCGGCCACGACGCTCATGAAGTGCGCGTGGCGGTCGCGCTGGAGCACCTGCGTGGAGATGGGCGCGGGCGCCAGGCCGAGCAGGTCGCACGTCCGCGCTTCCACCTCGGGCGGCGTGTGCGCGAACGTGCCGACGGCGCCCGGACACCTTGCCCACGCGCACGCCCTCGGCGGCGTCCACGAAGCGCGCCCGCGTTGCGCTGCATCTCGGCGTGGTAGAGCGCGAGCACGAGCCCGAAGCTCGTCGGCTCGGCGTGGATGCCGTGCGTGCGGCCCATCATGAGCGTGTGCCGGTGCTCGTTGGCGCGCCGGGCGAGCACGTCCGATCAGCCGCGTCGATCTCGGCCAGGATGAGCGCGCTGGCGCGCGTGAGGCGCAGGCTCCAGGCGGTGTCCACGACGTCGGAGGAGGTGAGGCCGTAGTGGACCCACTTGCGCTCGTCGCCGAGGCTTTCGCTCACGGCGCGCGTGAAGGCCACCACGTCGTGCCGCGTGTGCGCTTCGATCTCGTGGATGCGGGCGACGTCGAAGCGGGCGTGGGCCGTCGATCCGGTCCACGTCGTCCTGCGGGATCGTGCCGCTCGTCGGCCCAGGCGCGGCAGGCGGCGATTCGACGTCGAGCCAGCTCTGAAACTGGGCCTCCTCGGTCCAGAGGGCGGCCATTTCGGGGCGGGTGTAGCGGGCGAGCATGGCGGGCGCGTGAATCGTGCGGCCAAGATGGCACCTCGGAGGCGCGTCGCGGTGAAGGCGCCGCACGATTCACCGTTTTCGCCCCTTCGCGCTCTACGCTTTGCCGATGCCGCTCACGCTCTCCACGCCCGCGCTGCTCTTCGGGGCGATCTCGCTGCTGCTGCTGGCCTACACGAACCGGTTTCTGGCCATCGCGTCGCTCATCCGGGCCCTTCACGACCGCTACCACGAGGTGCCCGACGAACTCGTGCGGCGGCAGATCGCCCAACTGCGGAAGCGGCTCTACCTCATCCGCAACATGCAGACGCTCGGCGCGGCGAGCTTCTTCCTGTGCGTGCTGTGCATGCTCGTGCTCTTCTTCGGCCTGCAACAGGCCGGCGCGCTCGTCTTCGGGCTCAGCCTCGTGCTGCTCATGGTGTCGCTCGCGCTCTCCGTCATTGAGATCCGCGTCTCGGTGGGCGCGCTCGACCTCCAACTCGCCGACCTCGAAGACGAAGCCCCCGCCCGGATGCCCCGCGCGAGCGCCCCGATGCCCCCGCCGCTGCCGTAAGGGGCTGAGCGGCTCGATGGGTCGTACCTCGGGTTGGTAGCCCGTGGTTCGTCGTTCTTGGTCAGAAGCCCCCAGGGGCGCCGCGAAGCGAACCAGAATGCGGGGACGCCTCTGACGACGAACGACGAACGACGAACAAACACACGACGCCTCACGGGTCCACGAACTGCCGGTAGTGGTCGTAGCGGTCGAGGATGATGGCGACGTAGGTGACGGGCTCCAGGCCGCGGCAGTAGCCGTACTTGACGACGGGATCGGAGTAGACCTCGCGCTTGGACTTCTGGAGCAGCCAGTAGGCCACGTCGTCCCAGCGGTTCGGGTCGTCGCCGTGCTTGGCGGCCAGGCGGCGGGCGTCCTGCACATGGGCGGGGCCGACGTTGTAGGAGGCGAGGATGAACTTGACGCGCTCGCTGCGGGGGCGCGTCCAGGCGCGTCCTCCAGAACGTGTAGAGCCACTTCGAGAATTTGACGGCGCCCTGCACGTTGTCGCGCGGGTCGGTGGGGTTGGTCACGCCCTGCTCGCGCGCGGTGGCGGGCATGAGCTGGAGCAGCCCTTGCGCCCCCGCCCATGAGCGCGCCTGCGGGTCGAAGCGGGACTCCTGGAACGACTGGCTCGCGAGCAGGCGCCAGTCCCAGCCGAGGTCGCGGGCGAATTCGCGGAAGAGGGCGTCGTAGTCGGAGAGCACGTGCGTCTCGCTCGTCAGGTAGCGGCTCGCCACGCGCTGCCCGTAGCCCTTGCGGTCTACAAAGTACTTGCGGTAGAGGCTCTGGTAGGCGCTCTTGGCCTGCGCCGTTTCGAGCCAGGCGTCGAGCCGGGCCTGCAGCTGCGGGGCATTCTGGCGCACCGCCCACACAATCGAGCGCGGCGGCCCCATCACGGGTCCGAGCGCCAGGTTGTCCCGGAGCGTCACGCTCAGATCGGCCACGTTCTCCTCGGTGACGGTGTAGTTGATCTTGCCTTCGGCAATACGCGCCATGAGCCCCTCAGGCGCCGTAGCCGGCACCTGCACCACCTCGATGTCGCCCGAGACCGAGTCGGCCAGTTCGGTGAGGTTCTGGTAGTAGGCCGAGGGCTTTTGCAGGTGAACCGTGTCGCCCACGAGATCGGACGGCCTCCGGACCTTGCCGCGTTCCACCTCGCGCCGGGCATCGCCGGCCTCTTCGCGCTGGGCGCCGCCGCTGTTGGCGACCATGCTGTCCACGTCGGCCGGAGCGTCACCGCCGAGGGCCTCGGCGTGCTCGCTGCGCTGTACGAGCACGGGGCGGCTGCGGTAGAGCGGGCGCGTGAAGCGCATGAACCGGTTGTCGACCCGCGTAGGCACGAGGCGCGCGGCTACGATGTCGCCCTCGCCCCGGTTGAGGCGTTCGGCCAGCGCGCTCATGTCGCGCACGATGTGGACCTTGAGCACCAGGCTGTCTTCCTTGGCGAACTGCTTGAGCAGGTCGAGCTCGAAGCCCATCGGCTCGCCCCGGTAGAGAAAGTAGCTTGTCGAGTTGGACACGACGAGCGCGTGGAGCGTGTCGATCTTCCGGATCGCGTCGAGGTCGCGCACGATCGGCGGCGGCGGCGCGACAAAGGTGACCCGCACGGGCGTGGCGGTCGCCGTGCGGTTGTGGACGAACGCCGACTGGTAGACGTGGAACGACGGCTGGTTGATGGACGCCGCCGCCAGTACCATCAACAGCAGGGCAGGGACGATGGCAAAACGTCGGTTCATGGAGCCAGGGGAGCTACCTCAATCTCCACCCGGTGCCGTTCTGCCAGGTCCAGCCAGACGTAACGATGCCTTTCCGCGCGCGTAACGAAGCGAGCACGCCCTGCGCCCCGCATACGAAACAGCCGCGCCGCCCAGCGTCAGGGCCCGGTCAGGACCACGAAATCGCCCAGGCCGGCGAGTTCACCCGCGTCCCAGGCTGCGCCCGGACGCATCACCACCACCAGCGTCCGCACGCCGGGCCGGTAATGGCGCAGGGCGTCCGGCGTGCCCGTGCCGCGCTCGACGTGGAACGATCCGACGAGGTGCACCACGAGCGTGTTCGGCACGCGCGCGAGGGCCCCGGCGATGCGGTAGGCCATCGTGGCGTCCCAGAGCGACTGGGCCATGAGCGCGTTCGACGGCCCTGCGGCGGCCGGGCCGTGCGCACCGCCGCCGCCCATGAGCGCGTCCCACTTGGCGCGGTAGGCGGGCGTGGGCAGCGGGTAGGGCAAGGGCGGCAGGAAGGCGGCCTTGACGTCACGCCAGAGCGAATCGAGGCCCGCCGGGCCGAGCCGGCTCACCCGGTTGACGTAGCGGCGCGGCGCGTTGGCCGCCACCACGGGCAGCCCGTTCGCCTTCGCATACTCCACGACCGGCCGGTAGTCGCGCGCGTAGTTGTCCCACGGGCGCGCCGAGCGGAGAAAGTGCTGCTCGGTGATGAGCCCGGCCAGGTACTCGTCGAGGATCGTCTGCACGTCCGTCTCGAACATTTCGAGCGAGGGCGTGACGTAGCGGGTGGCGCCGTGGCGCGCGTGGAGGCGGCGCAGCAGCTCGGCCTGGACCGTGTGGCCGAGGCTGTCGTCGTGCTGCTCGCCGAGAAACACCACGTCGGCCTCTCCGGCGGCTTCCACGATGGCATCGAGGGAAGCCGCCGCGCCCGTGCCGGTGAACACCTGCACGGGGCGCTGCGCCCGCACGGCCGGGACGGCGGCGAGCAGCAGCGCCGCGAGCAGGAGCCGCTTACGCTTCATCGGACGGCGGCGCGTCGGTCTTCTTGGCGCGGCGGCGGGGCTTGGGCGCCTCGTCAGCGGCGGGCGTGTCTGCCGGCGCCGCTGCTGCAGGGACGTCGTCGGCCTTCTTGCGCCGGGCGCGCGGCTTGGCTTCGGCCGCTGCTTCAGAGGCCGCAGGCAGATCGGCCGGGGCGTCAGCGGCCTTGCGCGTGCGGCGCTTGGGCGCAGCGGGGGTGTCTGCCGGGACTTCAACCGGCGCTTCGGCGGGGGCCGCTGCGGCCTTGCGGCTGCGGCGCTTGGGCGCGTCGGCCGGCGTGGCATCGGGGCTCGGCGTGGCGTCCGGGGCAGAGGCGTCTGCGGCCTTTCGGCTGCGACGCTTGGGCGCGGCAGGAGCGTCCGCCGCCGGTGCGGGCGCAGGTGCTTCCGGGGCCGGCGCCACGGCTTCCGTAGGCGGTGCGGCCGCTTCCGTGGCGTCCGGTGGGGCGCTACGGCGGCGGCTACTGCGCCGGGCCGCCTCAGGCGCGGCCTCGGGGGCAGCGGCTTGCGGCGCGGGAGCGCTGGTCGGCATGGCGGCGAGGCTTCGGCGTGTCCCGTTTCGGGGGGAGCCATCCGGCTTCCCTCGCCCGAGCGGCGTCCACGTCCCCGGCTGCGCCGCGACGAACGGGCTTCAGTGCCCTCGGCAGACGCTTCGGTGGGGGCGGAGGACGGCTTGGCGGCGGTGGCGGGTTTCGCCGGGGCGGCCGGCGTCTCGGACGAAGCCGCGGCGGGCCTGGAGGGCGCTGCCGGACGTCCGGAGGACGCGGGCTTGCCTCGGCCGGTGTCTTTGCCCTTGGCGCCCGGACGGGTGCCGGGGCGACGACCACGGCCGGTGCTCTCCCGCTCGGCCTGCACTTCGAGGATGCGGTAGAGGAGGTCTTCGCGCCCCATCGTCGCGTACTCGCCAATCTCCATCACCTCGCCGATGGCCCGGAGCAGGGCCTCAGGGTGCGTGCGCAGCTCGTGGATGCGGTACGGCCCCGACGGCACGGCGATGCGCCGGGGCGCAGGCGTTGCGGCAGGGGCCGCACTGACAGGAGTGGCGCCCGGCGCCACGCCTGAGACCACGGGCAGCGCGGGCGGCAGCGGCTCCGGCGCTGCGGGCGTGCGGGGTTCGGCGGCGGCCACAGGCGCGGCGGCCTCGGTGCCCGGCTCGTCGCGGCGGCGGCCTCGCCCGCCTCGGCGGCGCGAACGGCCTTCGCGCTCATCCGCGCGGTCGGTCTCGTCGCTGGCGCCGGGATCGGACGCGGCGGCAGGAGCTTCTGAAAGGGAGGGCGGCGCGTCTTCCGGCTCGAAGTCATCGCCGCCCTCATCGTCCGGCAGGCCGGTTTCGGGTTCGAGCGGGCCAGCGCCCTTTTTGCGCTTGCGGCGGCGCTTGCGGCGGCGGCGTTCGCGGTCCTCTGCCGTTTCCTGCGCGTCAGTGGGCGCCTCAGCGGGTGCGGCGTCGGGCGCCGGCGGTGTGGCGTCGGCCGGCGTGGCCTCAGCAGCGGGCGGCGCTGCTGCGACGGGCGGCGGGGCCGGAGCCGGGGCTGCGGCGACCGGCGGCGAGGGCGCGAGGGCTTCCGCGTCTACGGCGTCTTCGGGCGACGCGTCAAGCAGGGCGGGCTCGGCGGCCGCCGTGTAGAGGTCGTCGGCGTCGCGGTGGCGGCCCTTGCCGCGCTCGCGGCCGCCCCGGCTCCGCTCCTCGCGGGGCAGCTGCGTCAGGCCGCGGTGGGTGGACGTCTCGATGACCTCGGCCTGCGGGGCGCGGTGGAGGCTTTCGTGGTAGAGCCCGTCGAGCAGGAGCGCGAGCAGCTGCGGCTCCTCGTCGGCGAGGGCGCGCACGAGCGGCTCGAAGCGGGCGATGCGCTCGCGCGCAAGCGGCTTGAGGTCGCGGTACTGGTCTTCGAGCAGCACCGTGAGGCGCTCGCGGACGCGCTCGGCCACCTCCTCATCGGTCGGCACCTCGCGTTCCTCGAAGGACAGGTCGTAGCGGCGGAAGATGGAGAGCAGCTTCGGCTTGTCGGACGGCGAGACGAACGTGATGGCCACGCCCGTCTTGCCCGCGCGCGCCGTGCGCCCGGCGCGGTGGACATAGTACTCGGGGTCCACCGGCACATCGTACTGGACGACGTGCGAGAGGTCCGAAATGTCGATCCCGCGCGCGGCCACATCCGTGGCGACGAGAAAGCGGAGGTTGCCCGCGCGGATGCGGGCCATCATGCTCTCGCGGGCGCTCTGGTTGAGGTCGCCGGAGATCTCGCCCGCGTCGTGGCCGTAGTTGCGCAGAAACTGGGCGAGGTATTCGACTTCGCGCTTCGTGTTGGCGAAGATGATGGCGCTCTCCGGGTTCTCCATCTCGATGATCCGGATGAGCGCGCGGTCGCGCTCCATCGGGTCCACCGGGTAGTAGCGGTGCGAGAGCGCGTCTACGCTCACCGAGCCGCCCGAGAGGGCCAGAAACTGCGGTTCATGGAGAAACTGGCCGGCGAGCGCGCGCACCGAGGGCGGCATCGTGGCCGAGAACATCGTGCTCTGGCGCGGCGCGGGCAGGTAGCGGTGGAGCTTGCGCATGGCCGGCAGAAAACCCATCGAGAGCATCTCGTCGGCCTCGTCGAGCACGAGCGTCTTGAGGCGGTCGAGGGTAAAGGTGCGCCGCTCGAGGTGGTCGAGGATGCGGCCCGGCGTGCCGATGACGACGTGCGCGGGGCCTTCCTTCGCGGTGCCCCGGAGGGCGTCCTGCTGCGGCCCGTAGGCGACCCCGCCGTAGACGAGCGCGCCGCGGAAGCCGAGACTCGGGCCGCCGAGGCGGACGAACTCGTCGTAGATCTGCCGGGCGAGCTCGCGCGTGGGCGTGAGCACGAGCGCCTGCGGGGCGTTCACGGACGGGTCGAGGGTGGCGAAGAAGGGCAGCAGGAACGCGCCCGTCTTGCCCGAGCCCGTCTTGGACTGCACGATGAGGTCGCGCCCGGCAATCATCACCGGGATCGTCTTCTCCTGCACCGGCATGAGGCGATCCCAGCCGACGTTCACGGCGGCCTTCCGGATGATCTCGGGGGCGTCGGCGAGCGTGTAGTCGGCCTCGGGGGGCGCGTCGGCGGCGGGGGTGGTGGGGGCGGAAACGGCGGCGAGTTCGCGCTGCGTGGCTTCGGCCTTGGCAACTTCCTGGCCCCGCGTGGTCAGGTCAATGAGCGCGGTGAATTTGCGCTTGCGGGGAAAATCGTTCGACATAAGAAGAGATGGACCGCGCGCAAACGCGGTGCGCGCCCAGAGGCTCCACCGGGCGCGCGCTTCACACGTCCTCCATCATTGAGATCCCCGGATCATCGGGGGCCGCCAGGCGGGGGCGAGGGCATCAGGCGCAGGACGAGGCCGTGATGGACCGCAAAGAGCGCCTGCTGATCGGCATTCAGGAGCGCCTTGACGGCGTCAGGCACCGCTACCGGGCCGCTCGGAGGCAGCGTGCCAGGCACAGGCGGCGCCGGGCGCGGGAGCGCCGCCAGGGCCGTCAGCTGCGCGTCTGTGAGGCCGAGCGCCGCCTGCATCGCGGCCTGATCGGCGGCCCGGTCGGCTTCGGAGGGCGGCGCGGGGCGGTCGCCCTGCGGCGGACCCTGCGGCGGGCGTCCCCCCGACGGCGGTCCCTGCGGGGGACGGCTGCCGCTCGGAGGTGCCGGGAAGGTCTGGAGCCGGGCCGTCTGGTCGGCGCTGAGCGTGGGCGCGAGGGCGGCGGTGAGCGTCCAGAGCCCCCCCGCCTGAGGCGCGGTGACGGTGGTACGCACGAGCGCGGCCTGCGCCGCCGTCAGCGACAGTTCGCGCGTGATCCGGGTGAGGAGCGACTCGGGCGCGGTGGCGCTCGCGCCGGCGTTGGCGGCGCTGCTCAGCGACAGGGCCGCGTCGTCGGCGGTGGCGGCGTCGGCCTGGTCGCAGCCGACGAGGGAGGCGCCGGTGACGCCGAGGGCGCCGGCCGCGAAGGCGAAGGGGAGCAGGGCACGGCCGGAGGCGCGCAGCAGGCGCCGGGTGAGAAGGGCAGGCATGGTGGACAAGGGGGTTGAGGTGAACGCGGCACCCCCGGAGTGGAGGCAGCGCCCCTTCAGAACACGGGAGCCCGCCCGTTCCACGCGCCCGGCGTCACGAGGCGCACCCGGCCGTCATGAACCGCACCGGGGCGCGAACGAACGCTTCGCCGCAGAGGCGGGGGGCGCCTAATTTGGCCCGTCCTCCCCCGCCCGTGAACGACGACGGCCTTTCCGACGCCCCGACGCCGCGCCGCTGGCTCCGCGGGCGCGACGTGCTTCTCAGCTTCGCGCTGTGGGGCACCGTGCTCGCGCTCTTCGCCGTCTTCCGCGCGCTCGACCCGGCGCGGCCCGACGTGCCGGTGGATCCGTTCTTCCGGCGCGTGCTGCTCGCCGGGGCGCTGTGGGCGGGGGCCACGCCTGTTGTGCTGGCGCTCGCCGAGCACCTGGCGCTGGAGCCCCACCGGTGGCTCCGCCGCGCCGCGTTCCACCTCGGCGTCGGCCTGCTGCTGGCCACGGCCATCGACCAGGCCACGCAGCGCATCCCCCTGGCGCCCCGTCCGCCGCCTGTCCGGCAGGCCCCGCCGGGCTGCGACGGGCGCCCCGGCCTGCTTCCGCCGCAGGGCTGCCCGCCGCCCCCGCCGGTGGGATTGCCCCCTTTGCGTCCGGAGGCGCTGCCGCCGCCCGCCCGCCTTCTCGGCCACCTGTTCCTCTACCTGTCGCTGCTCGCCGCCGGGCACGCGCGGACCTACCTCGCCCGGAGCCGCGAGCGCGAGGCCGAGGCGGTGCGCCTGTCGGCGCTGCTGGCCACCGCGCGCCTCGACGCGCTGCGGATGCAGCTCAACCCGCACTTTCTCTTCAACACGCTCAACGCCATTGCCGCCCTCGCCGAGCGCGACCCGGCGGGCGTGCGCCGCGTGGTGGCCCGCCTGAGCGCCCTCCTGCGCCGCGTGCTCGACGACGCGGGGGAGCGCGAGGTCCCCCTCGCCGACGAGGTCGCTTTCCTCGACGACTACCTCGACATCCAGCGCGTCCGCCTCGGCGACCGGCTCACGACGTCGCTCCACGTTTCGCCCGGCGTGGCCCGCGCGCTCGTGCCCGCGCTGCTGCTCCAGCCGCTTGTCGAGAACGCCGTCGAGCACGGGGTGGCGCGCCTCGAAGACCGCCCGGGGCACGTGACGGTGACGGCGGAGCGGGTGGGCGCGGCGCTCGTCGTGCAAATCGAGGACGATGGGCCCGGCCTCATGGGCGCCGGCGCGGACGAGCGCGTGGGCCTCACCAACACGCGCGCCCGCCTCGCCGCGCGCTACGGCGACGCCGGACGGCTCCGCCTCGCCTCCGGCCCGGCGGGCGGCTGTGTCGCCACCGTGGAACTGCCCTTCCACACCTGCCCCGGAGGCGCCATGACCGCGCCCCCGCCCCTCCGCGTGCTCATCGCCGACGACGAGCCCCTCGCCCGGCAGCGCCTCGCCGACCTGCTCGCGCCCCTCCCCGACGTGACGCTCGCGGGCGAGGCCGCCTCGGGGCGGCAGGCCGTGCAGGAAATCCGCCGCCTCCGCCCCGACGTGCGTCTTCCTCGACGTGCAGATGCCCGGCCTCACCGGCCTCGACGTGATCCGCGAGGTCGGGACGGAGGCGATGCCGGTGACGGTCTTCGTGACCGCCTACGACCAGCACGCCCTCGCCGCCTTCGACGCGGCGGCGGTGGACTACCTGCTCAAGCCGTTCGAGGACGCACGCTTCCACCGCGCCCTCGCCCGCGCGCGGGCGGCCGCCGTGATGCGCGCCACGGGCGACCTCGAGGATCGGCTGCGCCGCCTCGTGGGGGCGCCCGAGCCTGCGCCCGCCTACGCCGCCCGCATCGCCGTCGAGACGCGCGGCACGGTGCGCTTCGTGCCGGTGGAGGCCATCGACTACGTGACCGCCGATGGGCCCTACGCCGTGCTCCACGCGGGCGGCGAGCGCTTCGTCGTGCGCGAGGCCATGCACGCGCTGGAGGCCCGCCTCGACCCGGTGCAGTTCGCGCGCATCCACCGCTCCACGATCCTCCGCCTCGACCGCCTCGACAGCCTGCGCGTGGCCGCCGGCGGCGACTACAGCGCCCGCCTGCGCGACGGCACGCACCTGCGCGTGAGCCGCAGCCGCTACGACGCCCTCACCGCCCAGCTCGCCGGCGTGCCCCGCCGCTGATCAGAAGCGGGCGTGCAGCGCGGGCGCCACGCCGCCAGGCAGGCGAGCAAGGCCGAGCGACAGGCGGGGGCTCCCGTAGCCGACGGCCGCGCCCACCGCCGCGCCGCCCACGAACAGCAGGGCGCCGGTCGTTTCCAGGTCGGGATGGTTGGCGCTCGCAGCGAGCACGACGATCCCCGGCAGCGATCCGAGTGCGCCCCCGACCACCGCGCCGCTGAACGTGCCGGGCGTGCCAAACGCATGGCCCACGAGCGTCGCCCCTGCGGCCGCGCCTCCGATGGGGATCAGCAGGAAGAGCACGGGCGGCACGTTGTCTTCGCGGCCGTAGAGCACGAGCGTGGCGCCTACCGCCACCCCCAGTTCCCCTCCGAGGGCCCCGAGGGTGCGCAGCACGACCAGGGCCGGGGCCACCGAAGGCGGGGCGGGCGATACGGCCTGCCGGGCGAAGGGCTGGCCGTAGGCCGGGCCGGCGGCGACGAGCAGGGCCAGCAGGCAGGTGCGCATCAGAGGAGGCGGGTAGCGGGAGGCCCAAAATCGCGCCTGTGCAGCCGGGCCGGCGCGCTGGATCGCGCCATCCCCGCGCCGTCGTCCGCCATTACATCGCCAGGCCGCCGTCTACGTGGAGCACCTGCCCGGTGACGTAGGCGGCGAGGTCGGAGGCGAGGAAGAGGACGGCGCCCGCCACGTCCTGCGCCTGCGCGGGCCGTCCGAGCGGGATGCCCTTGAGGAACGCCTCGCGCGCGGCCTCAGGCAGCGCCGCCGTCATGTCGGTTTCGACGTAGCCGGGGGCCACCACGTTGGCCGTCACGCCGCGCCCGCCGAGTTCTTTGGCGAGGCTCTTCGTGAAGCCGATGAGCCCGGCTTTGGAGGCCGCGTAGTTGGTCTGCCCGGCGTTGCCCATCACGCCCACCACCGAGGCGATGCAGATCACGCGCCCGGACCGCTGCTTCATGAACGGCCGGTAGGCGGCCTTGGAGAAGTTGAACGCCGCCTTCAGGTTCGTCCCGATCACCGCGTCCCAGTCGGCCTCGGTCATGCGGAGCAGGAGGTTGTCGCGCGTGATGCCGGCGTTGAGCACGAGCACGTCGAGCGCGCCCCATTCCTTGGTCACGGCGTCCACGACGGCCTGCGCGTGCGCGGCGTCGGCCACGTCGCCCTGAAAGGCGAGGGTTTCGATGCCGCGTCCTTCGAGGCTCGCGCGGAGCGCTTCGGCTTCGTTCTGCGCCGAGCGGTAGGTGAACGCCACCCTCGCGCCGGCGCCCGCGAGGGCTTCCACGATGGCGCGCCCGATGCCGCGTGTGCCGCCCGTTACGAGGGCCGTCTTGCCGGAGAGGTCGAGGGGATAGGACATGGTTCTGGCTATGCTTTGGCTATGCGTTTAGGAGGGGCGCGAAATGCCGCCCCTGAGTTCATGTAAGCGCTTCCGAGAGCTTTATGCTTCGCAGCAGGGTGGTTCTATGCTTCATGCTGGGCCGCTATGAAATACCGTGCCCAGCGATTCTTTCCAGTCATGTAGACGACACTCGCTGTGTGAAGCGCTCGAAGTTGGCGCTGAATGCGGGTACGCGGAATTTCGCTTCCGACGCGCGCCCGGATCTCGCTGAGCGAACTGCCCGGGTAATGCTTGATGTCGGTCCGAATGAGTTCGCGCAGGCGATGGTCCTCAATGTCGATGAGGGTGGTACGGGTCGTATAACCTGCTTCGCGGAGCAAGTCTGGTTTGACTCGGTACCGAGTCGCGCGCCCTCGCAGCGTCTTGATGACGAGGCCACGTTCCAGCAGCCGTCCCATCCACGCGCTCATCTCTACCGCTTCGGAGAGCGCCAGTCGCTCGCCAATTTCGTTAGCCGACAGGGGGCCGTATCGGGCAATGAGTCCCAGCGTGATCACTTCACGTTCGGTCAACTCTCGATCAGTGCCGCGATACTGCTCGACCGCGCTCGTCACAACCCTCAGGGTTTGAGGAGAAAGGTCACGCCCTCGAACTGTCACGGTGACCCGGTCGGCGCCTTCGTAAACCACCGGTGCCGGTTTGCCTGTGGAGAGGAGGATCCGGTAGACCTTGTCGTACCCCGTCCCTTCGGCCTCCATCAGGTGCAGGGCGTAGAACAGGGCGGCCATCCGCTCGTTGCGGCGCACACGCTGGTGCAGGATGTTGTGGGGCGTCACCCCTACCGGGAGTGGTCCAGGGCTGTGAATCTCCAGGCGATCCGGATACAGATTGAGGAAGATGTCGCCCCGAATTGTGTACATCCGATGCACAAGGGCATTGCCTACCAGTTCGCGGACGACTTCCAGGTCGTAGTTGGGCAGAAACGTCCGAAACATCCCGGATGGAACTTCGACGCCTTCCCGCCAGACCTCAAGCTGTTCGATATGCTGGAGCAGTTCTAGCGGAGAAAGCGTTCCATCGTCGCCAAACCAGAGCTTGGGGGCCGCCTTTTCCCCGCGCTCGTCGAAGCGAATGAACTGCACCGAGGGTGCGTGAGGGAGACGTCGCCGATGCTCGGGACGGCCTACCCACAGCACGCCCAGTTGGGTCAGGCGGTCCCCGCGCACAAGGTCGTAGTGCCGAAGGAGTTCGCCGTCCGATTTAACTCGAACCTGAGGATGAACCCGGTCCGAAGCCCTCAGGTGCTCACACAGGATGTGAACTTGTACAGGGTCTGCCTCGGAGACGGGTGTATCTGTTGCTTCAAGCTCCCACTTGTGGGCGCCTTTGTCCGCAAACAACCGTGTCAGGGCTTCAGGGTAGACCGGCTTGCATTCATCCGAAACACGGACGTAGTAACGACCATCGCTCGTGCAGGCAATCCCGGTAGACGGAAGGATCTCCAGGCGGAGGTACTGGCCTCCATTGCTGGCTGTGACAAGCTCGGGGAATGACGTAACGACGTTGAGGGCCAGTTGAGGAACGGTCTTAAACACCCGCTCCCGCAGAGCCGGCGGGATCCGCTGCGTTGCCTCTGGCGCTTCGGCTCCGTCTTCTATTCCAATGAGAAGCAGACCTCCCTGCGCGTTAGCGAAGCACACACAGGTCCGGGCAAGCGCCTCCCAATCTGCCGAAGCGCCCAGAATGAGCCGGAGCGATTTGCGTTCGAAGGTGTGCGTTTCCATGACGCCCCAACTTATCGGTCGAGGCCGCGCCGCAGCTCTGCCGAGCGGGCGGTGGCGGTGCCGACGGCGTTGATGAGCATCGTGCGCAGGCCGTGGGCTTCGAGGTCGGCTACGGCGGCAATCGCGGTGCCGCCGGGCGTCGTCACCTCGTCGCGGAGGATGGCGGGGTGCTTGCCGGTTTCGATAACGAGCCGCGCGGCGCCGAGCACGGTCTGCGCGGCAAGGCGCGCGGCAATCGGGCGCGGCAGGCCCTGCTTGACGCCGCCGTCGGTGAGGGCCTCGATCACCATGTAGATGTAGGCCGGGCCGGAGCCCGAGAGGCCCGTCACGGCGTCCATCAGCGATTCCGGCACCTCCTCGACGCGCCCGACGGCCTCGAAGATGCTCCGCGCAAGCGCGAGGTGCGCGTCCGTTGCGTGCTTGCCCGCCGCCAGGGCTGTCGCGCCTTCATCCACAAGCGCGGGCGTGTTGGGCATCGTCCGCACGACGGCGAGCGGGCGCCCGAAGGCCGCCTCCAGCGCTTCCGTCGTGATGCCGGCGAGGATGGAGATGACGAGCGCGCCGTCGGGCACCGCCTCGCGCACCTCCTCGACGACCGCCGCCACGTTCTGCGGCTTCACCGCGAGCACGACGACGCTCGCGCCCTTTACCGCCGCGCGGTTGTCGCCGGTGGGGGTGAGGCCGGGAAAGTCGGCGGCCAGGCTGTCGCGGAGGGCGGCGGTGCGGCGCGTGGCGCGGACATGCTCCGGGCGCACGTCGTGCCCGCGCAGGAGCCCGCCCACGATGGCGCGGCCCATGTTGCCGCACCCGAGGATGGCAAAGGTGTGCCCGCCGAGGGCGGATCGGTCGGCAGCGGCGCGGCTCATGCGCCGAAGTCGGCTGCGGTGCCGCGCGTGGCCGTCTCTACCTCGCGCCCGAGCGTGCGCTTGACGAGGCCCGCGAGCACGCTGCCCGTGCCCACCTCCACAAAGCGCCCGATCCCGCCGGCCTGCATCGCGCGGAGCGTCTCGGCCCACTGCACCGGACAGGTAAGCTGCTCGACGAGCCGCTGCCGGATCTCTTCCGGCGAGGTCGTCGGTCGGGCCGTCACATTCAGGTACACCGGGCAGCGCGGCACGGCAATCTCGACGCCTTCGAGGGCCTCGGCGAGCTTCGCGGCGGCGGGCGCCATGAGCGGGCTGTGGAAGGCGCCGGACACGTTGAGCAGCACCGCCTTCCGGGCCCCAAACTCGGACGCGCGGGCGACGGCGGCTTCGACGGCCGCGCGGTCGCCCGAGAGCACCACCTGGCCGGGGGCGTTCAGGTTGGCCGCAACTACAGTGCCCACATCGGCCACGGCGGCGCAGAGGGCCGCGGCCTGGTCGTCTTCAGCGCCGAGGAGGGCGGCCATCGTGCCCGCGCGCTCGATTCCGGCGGCGGCCATGAGCGTGCCGCGCAGGCGCACGAGGCGGAGCCCGTCTTCGTAGGAGAGCGCGCCTGCGGCGGTGAGGGCCGAGTACTCGCCGAGGCTGTGCCCGGCCACGGCGTCGGGCTGCTCGCCGCGCGCTTCCAGCACGGCGAAGGCCGCGAGGCTGTGCGCGTAGAGCGCGGGCTGCGTGATCTCGGTCGGGCGAAGCACCTCGGCGTCCTCGCCGAACATGAGCCCCGTCAGGTCGAGGCCGAGCGTGGCGTCGGCGGCTTCGAGGCGCGCGCGGGCCTCGGGAAAGGCGTCGAAGAGGTCGCGCGCCATGCCGGGCGCCTGCGAGCCCTGGCCGGGAAAGAGGAAAGCGGTCTTCATACGTGCGATGTGTGTCGTCGATGGGCGACGTAGGGAAACAACGTGAGGTCGCGGCTCGGCTCTGCGCATTGCCATGGCGCACGTCGGCTGTCGCACCGTCGCACGTTCTATCCCCGTCATACGCCCATCGCACGAGGCTCGCGCCCCAGGTGAAGCCGCCGCCGAAGGCCGCGAGCACGAGCAGGTCGCCGCGCCGGAGCTGCGCTTCCCACTCGGCAAGGCAGAGCGGGATCGTCGCGGCGGTGGTGTTGCCGTACCGCTCGATGTTGACCATCACCTTCTCCATCGGGATGCCGATGCGCTCGGCGGTGGCGGAGATGATGCGCAGGTTGGCCTGGTGCGGCACGAGAAAGCGGAGGTCCTCGCCCGTCAGCTTGTTGCGCTCCAGGATCTCGGCGCTCACGTCGGCCATGCCCACGACGGCCTTTTTGAAGACGCTCTTGCCGTCCTGGTACAGGTAGTGCATCCGCGCGTCGAGCGTGGCGTGGGTGGAGGGGTTGAGGCTGCCCCCCCCGGTCATGCAGAGCAGGTCGGCGCCCGAGCCGTCCACGTACTCGACGCTGTCGAGCAGGCCGAAGCCGTCGGTGTCGGCTTCGAGGAGCACCGCGCCCGCCCCGTCGCCGAAGAGGATGGCCGTGTTGCGGTCCTCGTAGTTGATGATGCTCGACATCTTGTCGGCGCCGATGATGAGCACGCGGTCGTGCTTGCCGCTCGCGATAAACTGCGCGCCCGTGTTGAGCGCGAACAGAAAGCCCGAGCACGCCGCCGACAGGTCGAAGCCCCACGCGTTCGTGGCGCCGAGGTCGCGCTGAATGAGGCAGGCCGTGGCGGGAAAGAACATGTCCGGCGTCACCGTCGCCACGACGATCAGGTCCACGGCGTCCGGGGCGAGGCCGCGCTTCTCCAGGCAGCGCCGGGCGGCTTCGGCCCCCATGAAGGCGGTGGCCCTGGCGGGGTCATCCAGGATGCGGCGCTCGGCGATGCCGGTGCGCGAGCGGATCCACTCGTCGTTCGTCTCCACGAGCCGTTCGAGGTCGGCGTTCGTCAGACGGGTTTCCGGGACATAATGCCCCACGGCTGTGATGGCCGCGCGTCGTGTGCTCATCAAAAAAGAAGGGCGCAGCCGCTCGGCAGCTGCGGGGTGGGTGAGCCGCAAGGTACGCACCGCCCCGGGGCGAGGTCCGCCCCCGGCACGCGGCCCCGGCCGCGCGTGCGTGCCGCTACCCGTCCGGATGGGCGCCCATCGCCTCGGCAATCGCGGCGGTGACGCCTGCGCGGGCCATCTCGGCGCCCGCCGTGGATCAGCCGCTCGATGGCCCGCACGCTGGAGGAGCCGTGCCCGATGAGCGCCGTGCCGGCGACGCCGAGGAGGGGGCTGCCCCCGAAGTTCTGGTAGTCGAACGGGCGCTTGACCTCGTTCAGGAGGGCCCCGAGCGTGGCCTGCACGTCGGCGCTGAGGCCCATGCGCTGCGCGGCGGCGCCGATGAGGGCGGGGAGCACGGTGGTGAGGCTCTCGCCGAGCTTGAGCACGATGTTGCCCACGAACCCGTCGCACACGACCACGTCGGCGGCGTGGTGCATGAGGTCGCGTCCTTCGATGTTGCCCGTAAAGCGGAGGCCCTGGGCCACCGCGAGCAGGTCGTAGGTGGCCTTCGCCTGCTCGTTGCCCTTGCCGGGCTCCTCGCCGATGTTGAGCAGCGCCACGCTCGGCGACGCTACGTGGAGCACGCGCTCGGCGTAAACGGCCCCCATGCGCGCAAACTGGACGAGGTGTTCGGGGCGGCAGTCGACGTTCGAGCCCACGTCGAGCAGCAGGCAGCAGCCCTTGACGGTCGGGTAGACGCTCGGCAGCGTGGGGCGGGCCACGCCGGGCGCGCGCCCGAGGATGAAGAGCGCCGCCGCCATCACCGCGCCCGTGTTGCCGGCGCTCACGAACGCGTCCACCGCGCCGGCCTTCTGGAGCCCGAGGCCCACATGGATGGACGAGCGGGGCTTGCTGCGTAGGACCACGGCGGGGGCCTCGCCCATCTCGATCACCTCCGGGGCGTGGACCACGCTCAGGGGCAATCCGTCGGTGTCGTGGCGGGCGAGTTCGGCGCGCACCACGTCCTCGGGACCCACGAGCACCACGCGTACCTCGCCACTGCGGGCCGCCGCAACGGCCCCCTCAACGGCAACGGACGGGGCGTGATCGCCCCCCATCGCATCTATGGCCACGGTGACCGGCATGGGCGCTTCAGGAAGGGCGGCAATATAGGCGCCCCTCTCCGTCCTGCCCCGCGCGCCCTACGCCGTGCCAGGGCTATCGCGCCTCCGAAACCATCTGAAGACCAGTCCCGGCGCGCGTTCCGCCGCGCTGATCGGCCGGTTCAGCGCGGCGTCGCCGGGCAGGGATGCCGCGCGGGGCAGGCGGGTGGGGGACAACGCACGGCGGCCCGCTCCGAACGTCGGAGCGGGCCGCGCAGGCCAAACCGGACCGGATCAGACCGCTTCCTGGCGCGCCTTGATGATCTGGCGCCCGCGGTACGTGCCGCAGGCCGCGCAGGCGCGGTGGAGCTGGTGGATCTCGCCGCACTCGGTGCAGGCGGTCATCACCGGCGTGTGCTCCTTGAGGCGGTTGTAGTAATTGGCCCGCCGCGAGCGCTTGCGGGCCTTCGAAAATTTGGCGTTAGGGTTGGGCATGGCAGTGGCTCCGAGGAGCGGAAAAAGCGCTCAGGAGCGCGAGGGCGGATGTCAGTGGGAATCGGGGTCGCGGAGGCGCAGGAGCGTTTCCCACCGCGGATCGATGTCGGAGCCGCCGAACTGCGTGGGCAGTTCGATGTCCTCGGCGCCGGGCGCGAGCGCCCGCACGGGGAGCGCGAGCAGGAGGGTGTCGTGTACGGGCCCCGCGAGGTCCACAAAAGGGGCCTCATGGGCGACGTACTGCACGTCGTCGTCGGAGCCGTCGGCCAGCTCCGGGTCGGTGGTGAACACGACCAGGTGCTTCCCCTCAACCGGCTGCTCGAACTCGACGAGCGTGCGGTCGCAGGTGAGCCGGGCGAGGGCGGACGTCGTCAGGTGGGCGATGAACTGCGTGGCAGCCACGTCGAGGTGGCCATCGACGTGGATCTCGCGGAAGGCCTCCGGGTCGAGCCCGACCTCCTCGGCCGTCGGGGTGAAGGCGAAGGAGTAGAGGCCCGGGGCAAGGGCGGTGATGCGAACAGGCAACATGGGCGCAGAGCGTCCCCGGTCAAAGAGCACGGCACGCCCGCTTTACGGACCACCGGAAGGGACCCGAAAGCTACCGCACCGGCACGGGGACGGGCAAGGCCCAACGCGCACGCGCCGCCGAAGTCCCGGTGAATGCGGAAGGCTTCGTGAGGACCCGATGATGAAATTGAGTGCGGCCCTTGAAGGGGGGAAACCTCCGGTCTTACCATCCGGGTAACACAAACGAAACAGGCCCCCCGTGCCCCGCTATCCCTCAGCGCGGCGCAACGGAGCCGGACGATTCGACCCGGAGACGTGCGGAAGCCGGCCTGCGGTTCCACGTGTGCATAAGCTGTGGAAAACCGAACGCGCGTTTTCAGCCTTGAGAGCGCCGTTTCGGGTTCGTCGCATTAAAACAGGGCGTAAGATCCTGTTTGTTCTTTACGTATCTCCCTGAACAGCGTCAAAAAGGCCTTTTTGGCCCATCTACGCTATTTACAGGCCGCTACGGGTACCCGGTGTGCCCGGCCCGTGTGCGTGTGTGGATAAGTGGTGCATAACCCACCCATCAGACCTGCGCACGCCACCCCCATCTTCCTCTCCACTCCGGCTTGCCGGCTCGCCAGACGCTTCGTTCGCACGCATGGATCAGACCCCGGATGCCGTCTGGAACGCGTGCCTTGAGGTGATCCGCGACAACATCCCCCGGCAGAGTTTTCGGACGTGGTTCGGCCCGCTCCGCGCGGTGAGCCTGGAGGAGGAGGAAGGCCAGCGCAAGCTGACGATCCAGCTGCCGAGCCAGTTCTACTACGAGTGGCTGGAGGAGCACTACTACGCGCTCCTGCGCAAGACGATCACGAAGGTGCTCGGCCCCAGCGGGCGGCTCTTCTACAAGGTCGTCATCGAACGCGACGACGCGGAGAGCGGCTACGGCGGCTCGGCGGTGAACCTGCCCGCGCACATGGAGCCGGGCGCGCGCAACCTCGGCACGCCTCCAGCACCCCGCGTGGGCGACGCCCCGCCGTCCATGCCGCCGGGGGGAAGCAGCGCACCGGGGATGCGTCCACCCGGACCGGGCGGATCGGGCGGGTACCGGCGTCCGGAGTCGGGGCGGCCCTCGGCGGCGCCGGCCGGGCGCCCGGGTGGGGCGGCGGTGCGGAGCAGCGGGGGCGTGCAGCCGCTGAGCCCGTTTGCGGCCCCGGGCATCGAGCGGCCGCCGGTGGAGAGCAACCTCAACCCGCAGTATGTCTTCGAGCGCTTTATCGAGGGCGACTGCAACCGCCTCGCCCGCAGCGCCGCCCTCGCGATTGCGCAGAGCCCCGGCGCGACGTCGTTCAACCCGCTGCTCGTCTACGGCGGCGTGGGCCTCGGCAAGACCCACCTGATCCAGGCGATTGGCAACTTCGCGCTCTCGCAGCAGAAGGCCCGGTCGTGCGTGTACGTGTCGAGCGAGCGGTTCACGCAGGAGTTCGTCCAGTCGATCAAGCAGAACCGGTCGTCCGAGTTCTCGCTCTTCTACCGGAACGTGGACATCCTGATCGTGGACGACATCCAGTTCTTCGCCGGCAAGGAGAAGACGCAGGAGGAGTTCTTCCACGTCTTCAACACGCTCCACCAGAGCGGCAAGCAGATCATCCTCTCCTCCGACCGGCCGCCGCGCGAGATCCCGGACATCGAGGAGCGCCTGCTCTCGCGCTTCGGCTGGGGCCTCGCGGCGGATGTGCAGCCGCCGGAGTTCGAGACGCGCATCGCGATCCTGGAGCGGAAGGCCGAGGACGAAGGCATCGAGTTCGCCCACGACGTGCTGGAGTTTATCGGGCACAACGTCAAGAGCAACATCCGCGAACTGGAAGGGGCGCTGCTGCGGCTCATCGCGCAGGCGACGCTCCAGCGGCGCGAGGTGGACCTGGCGCTCACGCGCGAGGTGCTCCGCGACTTTGTCAAGGACGCCCGCGTGAACCTGACGGTCGAGGACCTGCAGCACCTCGTGTGCGCCTACTTCGGCATCGACGAGCGCCTGATCCGCGACAAAACGCGCAAGCGCGAGATCGTGCAGGCGCGCCAGGTGGCGATGTACTTCTGCAAGCAGCTCACGCAGCACTCGCTCAAGGACATCGGCCTCCGCTTCGGCGGGCGCGACCACTCGACCGTCATCCACGCGATCCAGAGCGTCGAAGACCAGCTCGAAACCGACCCGCGCTTCCGCGAATCCGTCGAGGCGATCAAGCACCAGATCGACCTGCGCGGGCGGTGACGCTCGAATACTTCCCCGACACGGACACGCTCTACATCGCGCTACGCGAAGGGCCGGGGGCCGATGCTGCTGAGGTCGCGCCGGACGTGATGCTCGACTACGACGCATCCGGGCAAGTGCTTGGAATTACGCTGGAACGGGCGAGCGAGCGGGCCGACCTCGGCTCGTTTCGGATCGCGCAAATTCCGGTGTTGAAGAAGGCGGTCTGAGGCGGGGCTTCGTACCTTTCAGCCCTAGATCTCAACAGCTATGCGTTTCTCCGCATCGAGCGCCGAACTGCTCAAGGCGCTCACCACCGTGGGCGGCGCCGTCCCCTCGAAGGCGACGATGCCGATCCTCGAGTGCGTGCTCTTCGAGCAGGACGGCGACGGGCTCCGCCTCTCGGCCACCGACCTCGAAATCTCGATCTCGCAGGTGCTCTCGGTGCGCTTCGAGGTCAACGGCACGGGCACGCAGCAGCGCGTGGCCATCCCCGCCCGCCGCCTCGTGGACACGCTCCGCGCCCTGCCTGACCTGCCGGTGATGGTCTCCACCGACGACGCGTTCAACGTCGAGCTCAAGACCGACCAGGGCCGCTACAAGATGGTCGGCTTCGACGGGGCCGACTACCCGGCCCTCCCGCGCCTCGAAGGCGGGCAGGCCATCGAGACCGACGGCGCGCTGCTGCGGCGGGCCATCCAGAAGGCCAGCTTCGCCGTCTCGAAGGACGCGCTCCGCCCGGCGATGATGGGCATCTACTTCCAGATCACGCCCGCCGAAGGCCGCGCCGTCGCGACCGACGGGCACCGCCTCGTGCGCCTCTCGATGGGCGCACTCACGAGCGAGACGCCGGTGTCGTTCATCGTGCCCGAGAAGGCGCTCTCGCTCGCCGGCAAGGTCGCCACCGATGACGCCTGCACGGTGCAGGTGGCCTCCGGGCACGTCGGCTTCACCTTCGGCGGCTCGCGCGTCATCGCGCGCCTCATCGACGAGAGCTACCCGAACTACGAGGCCGTGATTCCGGTCGAGAACGACCGCCGCCTGACGGTCAACCGGGCCAGCCTGCTGGCCGCCGTGCGCCGCGTGGCCCTCTACACGTCGAGCACGACGCGCCAGATCCGCCTCGGGCTCGCCAGCGACAAGGTGGAGGTGTCGGCCGAGGACATCGAGCGCGCGAGCGAGGCCAAGGAAACGGTGCTCTGCGACTACACGGGCGAGGGCATGGTGATCGGCTTCAACGCCGACTACCTCACCGAGGTGCTCTCCAACTGCGACGGCGAGGACGTGGTGATGGAGTTCTCGTCGCCCAACCGCGCGGGCGTGGTGACGCCTGCCGCGCAGCACGACGGCGAGGACCTGCTGATGCTCATCATGCCGGTGATGCTCAACACGTACGCGTGAGGCGCCGGGCCTGAACGTAAACCGCCCCGCCGGCATGATGCCGGCGGGGCGGTTTTGGTTTGAGGAAGCGCCGGCGGGACGTGCGGTGACGGTAGGGGCGCAAGGCCCGGTGGGGGCCACGGACGGGGCCGTCTGCCAGGGACCGGGGCAACGGCGTAGACGGTGGCCTCACACCGGGGGCTTCGCCCCTACGGACGTTCCATCTGCCTCATAACCCGAGCACGGACGGGCCCTGCTCGAAGACGACGTCCACGGGGATGTTTTTGGCGGCGAGGCGGGCGAGGTCGGCGCGGAGCGTCTCGTCGATCTGCGCCGTACTGCTGCACGAACTGCTGCACGGCCGCGTAGTCGCCGTCGCCCTGGAGGCGGAGGATGCGCTCGGAGAGGGCGTTGGAGGCGGCGTCGAGCTTCGCGAAGTCCATGCGGTAGTGGCCGGTGGCGTCGCGCGTGAAGGCGCCCATCTCCTTGAAGAAGTTGAAGCGCGACGAGGTTGGCGCGCCCGTGCGCGTCGGCGGCGCCGAAGCGGATCGAGCGGAAGATGGACGCCACGAAGGTCGTGTAGTAGTCGCGCATGTCCACGTCGCCGAGTTCGCCCTGCGAGAAGAGCCGCTGGATCATGTAGAGCCCGAGCACGTCGGCCTTGCCTTCTTCGAGCGCGCCCGGCCTGCTCCTTGAGCGCCTCGCGGACGGTGCCTTTGCCGCCGATCGTGTTCTTGATGCCGAGGCCGTGGGCGACCTCGTGGAACATCGTGGTGGCGAAGAAGGCGTCGAAGGTCACGTGCGGCTGCTGCTCGGGCACGAGCAGTTCGCGCGCGATGGGCAGCAGGATGGCGTCGAACTTGGCGCGCATCGCGTTCTTGAGCTGGAGGCGCCGCGTGCCTTTCTGGAGCTGCACCTGCTCGTCGTTGGGCAGGTTGACGGCGATCGTCTTGCCGCCCGCGTTGGCCTGACCGGCATAGTAGATCACGTCGTAGGCGCCGAGGTCGGAGTCGGCGCCGGGGGTTTCGCGCTTGTAGGCGTCCGGCACGGGCAGGCCGCGCTGGAGGGCGGGCAGGAGCGCGGCGTAGTGCGCCAGGCGCCCGCTCCACGCGCGGTCTTTGACGAGCACGTAGGCCTCGTGCGCGGCCTTGTAGCCGTAGAGCGCGTCCTCGTACGTCTCGATGGGTCCGACGACAAAGTCGAGCGTATTGTTCTTCATGTCGAGCCAGGCGAGGTCGGAGGCCTGGTAGTTGTCGGTGAGGAGGGCGTCGGCGCGGAGCGTGAGGTAGCGCTTGAGGCCGGGGTCGTCGGCGAGGGCGGCGGCCTGCCGGATGAGGGCGGCGGCGTGCTGCGTGGGCGCGGCGTAGGCCTCGTGGTAGGGCACCGCGTAGAGGCTCCGGTCGGGGCGGCGGCGCACGAGCGTGTAGAGGCTCTTGAGGGCGGGGGTCTTGGCGGCGGCGGAGTCGAACTCGGCCTTCGTCATGTCGGCCGGGTAGAAGCCCGCGCCGTCCGGCTTCGGCCCCACGCCGGGCAGAAACGGGCGGTTGTCGTCGAGCCGGTCCCAGGGGCCATAGTTGATCGTCACGTAGCGCTTGGCGTCGGCGTCGGTGAGGCTGTTCAGCAGCGAGTCGCGGTTGCCGTAGGCCTGCGCCCAGTAGATCGTGTCCATCTCCTCGGCGGCCTGCATGAGCAGCGGGATCATCTGCCGCTCGTGGTCGGAGAGCGAATCGAGTGGGAGGGTGAGGCGGACGGTGGTGTAGCCCGCGAGGCCGCGTTCGAGCGAGTCGCGGAGGGCGCCGCCGCCGGTGGTGTCGCCGCCGGAGGGGTCGGGGTTGGAGCGGCACGCGGCGGTGCCGAGGGCGAGCACGGCACACAGGGTGCTGAGCAGCAATCGGGTCATGACGAAACGGGCTTGAGATAGGTGGCGCGCGGGCGGGGCAGGGGGTTGCGCGTAGCGCCGGGCCAAAGTATTATGGATTCCTTGGAGAGCGACGCAGGCGGCCTGTAGGAGTAGGTTTATGGTCTGGCCGTCCCTCGTGCTCCGGAATGGCCCCCCTGCTATGCTTGCCCCTGTTACTGGTCTGGACCCTTCGCCGGGCGCGGTGCTCACGCCCTCGCCCTTCACGCTGCCCCCGCCGCCCGTGCCGCTCTCGGGCCGCACGCTCGTGCAGGAGCGCACGCCCGAGACCACCTACGTCCGCACCGACCTGGCGCCGCTCTACCCGCAAACGCCCTGGCCGATGACGCCGTACGGGAGCGCGCCGGGCACCGTCGAGCGCTTCACGCGCGCGTTCGTGCAGGACGCGGCTGCGGGCGTGTTCGTCGTCTTCGACCTTATCGCGGCGCGCCCGGCGGCCTCGTCGTTCGCCCTCGACCCGAGCGCCGGGCCGCTTCCGGCGGCCGCGTTCCTGCAGGGCTACTTCGCGCCGATGGCGCCGGGGGCGCTCGGCCTCGAAGTGCGCGTGCTCACGCCCCCCCGGCCCGAGCGTCCGGCCCCGCGCGCCTTCTTCGACGCCCCCGACCTGACCGACGTGCCCCACCTCTCCGTGCTGCGCTACGTGGACGGTGCGGCGGGCGAGCTGCGCACGCTCCTCGCCCGCAGCTCGCTCGGGCGACCCCATGCTTGGCGCGCGCGTGCAGACGGGCGGCGCGCCCCGCTACGTGTTCTTCAACGCGCGCGGCGGCGTCCATCCCGAGCCCGTCGTGACGACCGAGCTGCCCGCCGAGCCGGGCGCGTCGTGGCTGCTCGTGGGCCTCAAGCCGGGCGCCGCCTACGAGGCCCAGCTCGACGGCCGCTCGCTGCTCGTGACCGAGCGCGCGGGCGGGGCCCACACGGCGTCGTCGGCGGGCGTGCTACACGTGCAGGCGGCGCCGAGCGGGCTGAACGTCCCCGTGTTCACCTACACGCTCTCCGAGACCTCGCCGGTGCGCGTGGCGCTCTGCGACGCGTCGGGGCGCGAGGTGACGGTGCTCACCGAGGGCGTCCATGCACCCGGTACGTACGTGCTGCCGCTGGCGGGCGTGGCGCCGGGCGCCTACGTGGTGCAGGTGCTCAGCCCCGGCGGCTCGCGCACGCAGGAGATCAACGTGCCGGGCTGAATTCCGGCATCCGTGCAGCACAGTGAGGGGGCGTACCGTCGTGCCCGCCGCGTTTCCCCACCCTACGCACAACCTTCGCACGTCTACCGATTCCCGCGTACCACCGCGAGCGGGCGGGTCGTGGCTCCATACGCGTTGCGCGCACGTAGCACGTAGAGGCCCGGGCTGAGCGCCGCGGTCTCCACCTGAAGACGGGCCTCGCCGGCGCCTTCGTGGAGGCGCGCAACGTGGCGGCCCAGGGCATCGTACAGGTCCACGACCGTGAGGACGGCAGGGGAGGCCACGAGATTGAGAGACACGATGCCGGAAGCGGGGTTGGGCGCAGGCGCGGACATCATGGGTGCGGCGCGGGCCGCCTCAGGCTTCGCGGCTCCCAGGAGGGTGCCTGCTGCCAGCGTATAGGCGGTCAGGGTGCCGCCGGAGGGGCTGTCGCTATCGCTGCCCACGAGCAGGCGCCCCGAGGGCAGCAGCACCAGCGCCCGGGCCGTGCCGAAGGGGGTATGCACAATCCCCTGCGTCCCGAACGTGGGGTTGAGGGTACCGTCCGCGCGCAGGCGCACGAGCGTCTGGCCATTGGCGAAATCGGTAGCGTTCCAGCGTCCGCCTGCAATGAAAGAGCCATCGGGCAGGGCCAGCAGCACGCGGGCGACATCGCCGGGCTGGCTGGCGGGGAGGAAGAACCAACCATTGGTGCCGAAAGCAGGGTCGGGCGTCCCGTCGGCGCGCAGGCGGAGCACCGCGAACCGGCTGATGCCCGCCACGGTGAGCGTGCCCGCCACAATGAACGCACCCGCCGGCTGAGAGAGGAGGGTGTAGGCCGTGCCGGTGCCTGCGGTAAACATCCCGCCCGTACCGAACGTGGGGTCCGGGGTGCCAGGGGGCAGCAAACGAACGACCGTGAACGCCTTCGCCCTGCTTCCAGCGGCCACGATGCGTCCATCTGGCAGCACCGTCACGGCCTCGCCGGCGCCCGTAGTGTCGGCGCTGGTCAGGCGCGCCATCCCACCTGCCCCGAAGGTGTCATCGGCCGTGCCATCGGTGCGGAGCTTGGCTACCACGAACCGATTCCCGTAGACCCCTGCCAGCACGAATCCACTCCCGGGGGCCAACGCAATCGCACGGACGCCGCCCTGCCCGCGAGGGAATCCCCCCTGCATGAAGGCGGAATCGACGGTGCCCTCAGGTGACACGCGCAGGGCACGCCACCGGTTGTTGTAGCCATCGCCGTCGGCCACCACGACGCCCCCGTTGGGAAGCAGCACGGCACTACTGCGGTCGAATCCGTTTGAGGCAAACAGGACCGTCCCGTTGCGGCCGTAGGTGGGGTCGGGCGCCCCGTCGGTACGCAGCTTCACCAGGAGGGCATTGCCGCGCCCACTCACGTAGAGGTCGCCCTGAGGCGTGGCCATGAGCCCGCCGATCTGGGCAAGGCCCGGCACGTGGCGATAGGGTTGCCGATCGCGAGGAAAGGCCGCCTCCGGAGTGCCGTTGGCCGAAAGCCGTACCAGAAAGAGCGTGCTACTGAGCGTCTGGCCCACGCCGAGAAGATCCCCATCCGGCAGCACTCTCAGGCTGTAGCCGCGCTCTTCGCCATAGCCGTTGTCCAGAAACGTATGGCCCTCCAGTCCGAACGTGGGATCGACCTGGCCCTCGGCGGTGAGTCGGGAGACGAAGTAATCGCCGGTGGCCGTGGCCGGGTTGTAGCCATCGCCGGAGATGAGGAGCCGCCCATCGGCTTGCAGGAAGAGGCCCCACGCGAAATGAAACCCCGGCCCCGGGGCTACCGGATGGGCAACCCCTGCCATGCCGAAGGTGGGATCGAGCGTCCCATCGGACCTGAAACGGACCACCACCGGCCCCGAGACATTCGCTCCGGGCCCATACGGTGCGAATAGGTAGCCTGCGGCCAGAAAGCGCCCGTCGGGCAGCACCGTGAGGGTATAGGCGCGGCCGTAGAAGTTGGTAGTGCCGTAGTCGAGGGTGGTGTAGCCGCCGGTCCCAAACGTGGGGTCTAGGTGCCCGTCGGCCGTAAAGCGGGCCAGCCCGAATCGCCCCCCGACCAGTCCGGCCCCCACAATCCGGTCATCCGGCAGAACGGCGAGGTCGAAGAACACGTCATCGCCCCCGATCGTGCTCGTGTTCGGGTCGAACCGCACGAAGCCATTGGAGCCGAACGTCGAGTCCCGCGCCCCGTTGGGCAGGAGCCGGATAAGGGTGGCGCAGTCGTGACAGCCGTTTTCGTACCACCCGCCTGCCACGACGAGCCGTCCATCGCGCTGGGGCCGGACGGCGTAGGGATACGAGGTGCCTTTCTCGTAGAGGGTCGCGAGCAGGACGCCCCGCACGCCGAACGTGGTGTCGGGGCGTCCGTTTGTGTCGAAACGGGCGAGAAACTGGGCCGCATAGTAGAACGTGGAAAGATGGGCGTCGGCATCGCCCGGGAGGCGAATGGGGAGCGCGTAGCCCATCAGAATGAAGGTGCCATCGGGAAGCCTGCTCAGCCCCACGGGCTCGTAGGAGGTGGCCCGGCGGGGGGCCATGCCGCCAAAGGCGGGGTCTACCGCTCCGGCGGAGGTGTAGCGCACGAGGCGGAGGCGCTGCGTGCCGTCGGGGGCGTTCTGCACCGTGCCCCGCACAAACGTGCCGTCTTCGAGGAGCAGGCCTTCAAACCCGTACGTCCCCTCCGCGAGCGTGTAGGCACCGGCGAGGGGCCGTAGCCCGATGGGGCCCGTGTAGAACGTCGAGTCGAGGCGACCGTCTTGCGCTGCGGCGGTGCAGGCCACGAGCAGAGCGCCGAGGAGAAAGCCGGTCTTGAACATGGAGGCACAGCGGTGGGCTGGAAGAACGCCTCGCCGCAAGCACGCATCAAGGGACATCGGCTTGCCCTGCCGCGTGTACGAGGCTCGCCTTTGCGCTGATCGTATGCCGACCGCCGACCCCTTCGTGCTGCCGCTGCCGGACGGGCGCGTGCTCGACCTGCGCCCGGCCGCGCTCGCGGACGTGGGCGCGTGCGTGATGGGCATTCTCAACGTCACGCCCGACTCGTTCTCCGACGGCGGGCGCTTTACCGGCCTCGACGCCGCGCTCGCGCACGCCGAGGCGATGCTGGCCGAAGGCGCGGTGATCCTCGACGTGGGCGGCGAGTCTACGCGCCCACGTGGCACCGCCTACGGCGAGGGTGCGCAGGCGGTAGACGAGGACGAGGAGACGCGCCGCGTCGTGCCCGTCGTGGAGGCGCTCCGGCACCGCTTTCCCGAGGCCGCTCCTCTCCATCGACACCTACAAGCCCGTCGTGGCCGCGCGCGCGCTCGCCGCCGGGGCGCACCTCGTGAACGACGTGACCGGCCTACGCCTCTTTCCCGGCATGGCCGCCGTGTGCGCGCAGGCCCGTGCCCCGCTCGTGGTGATGCACGCCACCGGCCTGCCCGGCGCGATGCCGCACGTCACCGCATTCCCCGACGTGGTGGACACCGTCACGGCGGCGCTACGCGAGGCCGTAGGGCTGGCCGAGGCGGCGGGCGTGCCGGGCGTGGTGGTAGACGCGGGCTTCGGCTTCGGCAAAACGCCGGCGGACAACCTCGCGCTCGTGGCCGCCTCCGGGCGCCTCCGCGATGCGCTCCGCCGGCCCGTGCTCCTCGGCGTCTCGCGCAAGGCCACCATCGGCGTGCTGCTGGGCACCCCCGAGCAGCCGGTGCCCGTGGCGGAGCGCCTCTTCGGCACGCTCGGCGTGACGGCAGCAGGCGTGCTCGCGGGCGCCGCGCTCGTCCGCACGCACGACGTCCGGCCCACCGTCGAACTGCTGCGCGGGCTCGCGGCGACGTGCGATAGGCGACGTGCGATAGGCGACGTGCGATAGGCAGCCTACGAGGGCCGATGTGCGGCGAGGCCCGCCGTAGCTTCTCCCTGCCGACGGGTGCCCCGTCGCCTGTCGCCTATCGCACGTCCCACGTCCCCTGTGTCTGCCCTCGACTGGCTCTTCTCGCTCGTGCGTCCGGTGGACGTGATCGAGGTGGTGCTGGTGGCGGTGCTGCTCTACCGGCTCTACCGGCTCATGCGCGGCACCATTGCCGTGCAGATCTTCCTCGGCGTCGTGGCGGTGCTGATCGTGCAGGCCATCGTGGCCGCGCTCGACATGACGATCCTGCAGGCGCTCTTCGGGGCGATCTCGGACGTGTTCGTGCTTGCGCTCGTCGTGCTCTTCCAGCCCGAACTGCGCCGCCTGCTGCTCGTCGTGGGGCAGACGCCGCTCATTCGCCGCTTTGTCTCCGGTCCCACCGGGCGTTCCGAGTCGATCGAGATGCTCGCCGAGGGTGTCGAGGCGCTCGCCAAAACGTACACCGGCGCGCTCATCGCGATCGAGCGCACCTCGGGCCTGCGGCAGTATGTGGAAACGGGCACGCGCCTCCAGGCCCGCCTCAACCCGGACCTGCTCGTGGCGCTCTTCTACGGCGAGAACCCGCTTCACGACGGCGCGGTGATCGTGCGCGGGAGCGTGATCGAGGCCGCGCGCTGCATCCTGCCCGTGACGGCGCAGGACCTCGACCCGCACCTCGGCCTGCGCCACCGGGCGGCCGTGGGCGTGAGCGAGCAGACGGACGCGCTCGTGGTGGTGGTGTCGGAGGAGACGGGCGTGATCTCGGTGGCGAAGGGCGGCGCGCTCCAGCGGGTGGCGCCCGGCGCGCCCCTGCGCCGCCTGCTCGCCGACGCGCTCGGGCTCGTCCCCGCCGACGTGCCCCTGCTCGCTGATGATCCGGCCGCCGAGGCTGAGGACGCCGCCGAAACCGACGCGCCTGCCGGCGTTGAAGCCCGCAATGCCTGACGCCCCGCCCCCCACCGATGCTGCGTTCCCGCCCGAGGGCGGCGGCGGCGCGTCCCGCCCCGGAGGCGAGCGTGGCTACGACCGGCGCCGGGCGGCGCTCGTGCAGGAACTCCGCGAAAAGGGCCTCGCCGACGAGCGCGTGCTCGAAGCCGTCCGCCGCGTGCCCGCGCCACCTGTTCGTGGACACCGCGCTCCAGGTGCGCGCCTACCGCGACGAGGCGCTTCCCATCGGCCTGGGACAGACCATCTCGCAGCCCTTCACGGTGGCCTACCAGACGAGCCTGCTCGACGTCCATCCGGGCGACCGCGTGCTCGAAGTGGGCACGGGGAGCGGCTACCAGGCGGCGGTGCTGCGCGAACTCGGCATCGAGGTCTTTTCGATCGAGCGGCACGCGCCGCTGGCCGAGCGCACGCACGCCCTCCTGGCGCAGCTCGGCTACCGCCTCACCGCCAAGATCGGCGACGGCACGCTCGGCTGGCCCGAACACGCCCCCTTCGACGGCATCGTGGTCACCGCCGGCGGCCTCGACATCCCCCCGGCGCTGCTGCACCAGCTCCGCGCGCCCACGGCGGCGCGGCCCGGCGGCGTGCTCGTGATCCCGGTGGGCGGCGCGGGCGGGCAGACCATGCAGCGCATCGTGCGCACAGGCCCGCAGCACTTCGAGATGCAGGAGCGCGGGCAGTTCCGCTTTGTCCCCCTCGTCAAAGGCGACGGCTGAAGCGGGCGGCAACGGGCCGCTGCGCTCAGACAACGGCGCCTTTCTGGTCACCCGTTGCCGAACGTCACGATCACCGGCGCGTGGTCGCTCGGGGACTCGCCCTTGCGCTCGTCGCGGTCTACGCGCGCGGCGGTGGCGGTGGCGGCAAGGGTCGGCGTGGCAAAGACGTGGTCGATGCGGACGCCGTCGCCCTTGGGGAAGGCGAGGGCGCGGTAGTCCCACCACGAGTACGGCCCCTGCACGTCGCCCACGACGCGCGCGGAAGGCGTCCTCCAGGCCCCATGCGCGGACGTGCTTCGAGGGCGGCGCGGGCGTCCGGGTGGAAGAGCACGGAGTCGCGCCAGCGCGCGGGAAACGCCACGTCGCGCTCGCTCCGGGGCCACGTTGAAGTCGCCCGCGATGACGAAGGGCGTGGCCGGGTCGAGGCGGTCGAGGGTGCGGCGGAGGCGGTCCATCCAGGCGAGCTTGTAGGCCCACTTGTCGGAGTCTACCCGCTGGCCGTTGGGGAAGTAGGCCGAGCACACGCGCACGCCGTCCACGGTGGCCCACACGAGGCGGGCCTGCGGGTCCTCGCGCGTCGCCGTCGTGGAAGCCGCGCCCGACGTCTTCGGGCGGGGTCTTGCTCAGGATCGCCACGCCGTTGTAGGTAGGCTGCCCGTAGAGCGCGGCGTGGTAGCCCCGTTCGGCCACAGCGCCGAGCGGAAAGGCGTCCTCAGCGCCCTTCAGCTCCTGCAGGCAGAGCACGTCGGGCGCCTCACGGTCGAGGAAGGCGAGCAGGCGCGCCTCGCGGGCACGGACGGAGTTGACGTTCCAGGTGGCGAGCTTCATAGGGGCGCAAGGCGGGGGTAATACCAGATCCGGTAGCCTGGTCAGGGATCACCGGGTTGATCACGGATCATGGATCATGGTCAGACACGCCCAGAGGTGCCTTCTGGCCGTGATCCATCATCCGTGATCCGGCGGGCATTCCCGTACCCTTCAGCCGAATCTGGTATAACAGGGAAAGAAGGGCGTGAGGACTGCGCGGGTCCCGATCCCGATCCCCTTGCTACCAAAAAAAGCGGGCAGCTCATTTCTGAACTGCCCGCCCCCCCATCAACCCACCCGCTGGTCTCCGGCGGCCCGGTCGGGCCCCTTTTCCAACCGAGTCACCCTACTGGAGAGGGCGTGTGGGCTGTGTTTTACTTGCTGGCAAGAGATGTATCGGCCTGAGATGGCGGGCGGCTTAACTCCCTCGCTCATCTTTTTTTGAGATCAAAGCCGGGACCGCTGCAAATCGCGGTTTTCAGCGCCCCGGGGCCATTTTATGCCGCTGCTTCGTGCAGCCTTCATGGGAGCGGAACGGCGGAAGCCGTCTGGGGGGCGGGCCTAAGCGATTGCAAACAAACATACTGGCGCAGTTTCAGGAAGGGCTTCCGCTCTGGACCTGCGCGATAAACTGCGCTGCCACGCGGGCGGCATCGCCGCCGAGGCGGTGGAGGGAGGCCAGAAAGTCGAGCGTGGCGTGGGCGGGGCCGGCGAGCGTCCACTCGACGTCGCGCCACTGGCACTCGTTGGCCTGAAACGGGCCGAGGCCCTGGTAGATGAGGCGGCAGCGCACAAACGAGCACGTGTCGAACTCGTGAAAGTCCAGGAGCACGTCCTGGTCCTCAAAATGATAGCCGGTAATCTTGGTCATGGAGGTGGTTTGCGTGCGGGGTGCAACCCAGGCGGCGGGGGCGGGATGCCGTCTCCTTGCCATTCTCACCGCCGCGCCGCTGGGCCCGTTGTAGCCTGTGCGCATGGCCGAACCTGCTACTCCGCCCCCGGCGCGTGCCCTCCGGCGCGGGATGCTCGCGGCGGCGGCGGCGTGTACCGTCTGGGGCGCGTCGTTTCTGATGAGCAAGGTGGCGCTGCGCGAGCTGGACCCGACGGACGTGGTGTTCTGGCGCTTCGCCACGGCGGTGCCGTTTCTGCTGATGCTCGTCCGGGGCGTCCGGCCGTCGCGGCGGCACCTGCCGCTCGTGCTGCTCGGGGGGCTGGTGGGCGTGCCGCTGCTCTTTCTGCTCCAACTAGAGGGCGTGGCGCGCACCACCGCCACGCGTGCGGCGCTCGTCATCGGCGCCATCCCGCCGCTCGTCGCGCTCAGCGCGGCGCTGGTGCTGCGCGAACGGATCTCGCGGCGCCTCGTCGCCTCGCTCGCGCTCTCGACGCTCGGGCTCATGGCGCTCGTGGGCGGCCCGTCGAAGGGGGCGTACCTGGTGGGGGATGCGCTCGTGTTTGCGTCGGTGGTGGTGAGCGTGGGCTACATCCTCATCACCGGGCGGCTCGTGCAGCACTACGCGCCGGTGGGGGCGGCGGCGTGGCTCCAGCTGGCGGGCACCGCGTGGCTCGTGGTGGGCTATGGGCTCCTGCGCGGCCTGCCGCCGCTCCCGCACGCGTGGGGCACCTGGGCGGCGGTCGTGGGGCTCGGCGCGGGCTGCACGGCGCTCGCCAACGCGCTTCTGGAACGTGGGCCTGAAGCACCTCGGCGCGGCGCGGGCCGGGCTGTTCGTCAACCTGGAGCCGCTCGTGGGGGCGCTGCTCGGCGTGGGCCTGCTCGGCGAGCACTTCGGCGCGGGCGCGGTGGTCGGCGGCGCGCTCATCCTCGCGGCGGCGCTGCTGGCGCGCTAGACGCTGAGATCCGGCGGCGCAGGCTGGAGCGCTTCGGGGTGCAATGCAACCGCCTTCCCCAGAAACCGCCCGAAGCGCTGGGCGGCCGCGTCGAGTGCGGCCTGCTCCGGCGGTCCCAGGGGCACGGACGAGGCCACCGCCACCTCGACCCGCGCGCCGACCTCGGTACGGCGCCAGCGCCCGGCAACGCGGCCGTTCACGAGCACGACCGGGGTGCTGATAGCGTCCATGGCAGCGCTGAAGGCCTGGGCAGCGGCCGGGGCGATCAGGGGCGCCCGGTTGCGGTAGGCCACGAGGTATTCGTCGAACGGCGGCAGCAGGTGGACCTGCAGGGCGGGCGCCTCGCCAAGGGCCGGCGTGTCCCGGGCGTACCAGTAGACGTCGTCGTCGATGGTCTCGGAGGCCACTTGGGGGCGCAGTTCCTCCAGCGCGGCGCGGGCGTCGGTCAGGCGCAGCCCGGACCACCAGGCAAAGTCGTGCGGCGTGGCCGGGCCGTGGGCGTGGAGGTAGCGTAGCAGCAGTTCGGCGCACGCCTCGTCCTGCGCGCGCGGAGGCGTGGGGGGCACGCGCTCGTCGACGAGGGCGTACGTGTGGTGCGGGCCGCGCCGGGGGCCGCTGCACACGAGCGCGTCGAGCTCGGCGTGCATGAGCACGTGGGCCAGCCGCTGGCCTTGCGCTTCGATGCCTCCGGCGCGCAAGGCCGCCGCCAGTTCGGGGCGGGTGGCGGATGCTCCGCCCGCAAGTGCCGCGACGATGAGGCCGTGGCCACGGGCGAGGGTCTCGGCGTCGAGCGCCAGCTTCCGGTCGTAGGGCGCCAGCAGGGCCTTCACGCGCGGCGCCGTGAGCGCGAGCATCCACCGCAGGTCGGCCGGGGCGACAAAGTGCCACGTCGGGCGCAGAACGTGCGTGCGCAGGATCGCCCCGGCATCGAGGGCCTGCTCGACGGCGGCATGATCGGCCCCGCCGGTGCGCTGCGCGACGCCCCAGAGCGCCCATGCGTACGCTTGCGCCTGTACCGCCCCGAATCCTTCCACCGCCTCGGCGGGCGTAGCGAAGCGCGGCCCGGACAGGCGCTGCTGAAGAAGGCGCCGCCGGGCCAGGGGCATCGGTCTGTGCTGCGAAAGGGGCGGGCGCCGCTCAGCCCAGGTGGGCGCGGAGCATCCACTGGTGCTGCTCGGAGACCTTCGAGAGGTCCACCAGCTCGTCCTGCGACGACACGTCCGGCTCTTCGAGCGCGTCGATGGCGTCGCGGAGGTAGTCGTCGAAGGCGCCGTAGGCGCTGAGGAGGTAGCGCACGCCGTCAAGGTCCTGGATGAGGCCTTCAGGGGCCGGGGGCAGCGTCGAGTGCTCGGCGACGGCGGCCGGGCGTCCATCGGCCGGGCTCCCGAGGGCGCGGATGCGTTCGGCGAGCGTGTCTACCCATTCGTTGAGGATGGTGTAGAACTCGTCGGTCATCTTGTGGACGCCGTAGAAGTGCGGCCCTTGCTCGTTCCAGTGGATCTGCTGCACGGCAAGGCGCAGGTCGAGCAGGTGGTAGACGACGCCCTGAAGCGTCTTGCAGGTAACGCTGCGCTCTTCGGCGGTCAGGGGCAGCGCGCGGCGGCTGCGGGCGGTGGTAGCCATAGGGGATCGGCGGGGTCAGAGATGGAAGGCCCTCAATCCCGTACGGCAGCACGGGTGCCCGCACGCCTGCAAGCGTCACACGCCCGTGACGCCTTGGGCGATGCGCCCGCACCTTCTCGCCCGAACGTGCTGCTGCAAGCGGCGACCTCCATTCAGCGCCACGCTGCATCCTCTGGGGTCTCCGTCCTCGCAACGCGCGGGAAGGCGCTCATGTGCGCAGCGAGGCTGTGCGATAACCCCAACCGTGCTGGTAGCTCCATCCGTGATATCCTGACCCCTGCCATCCCGCTCGGGCCTACTCTACGACGTGGGCCACGAAGTCGGCGCCGTCGCCGAGGATGGGGTGGGCTTCGCGGCGGATGCCGAGCGCGCACGCCTCGTGGGCGTAGAAGACGCCGGCCTGGTAATGCTGCCCCTCCAGTTGCGGCAGCGGGGCGAGGGCCTGGAAGATGCGCGCCTGCGCGCCGTAGTCGCCCGCGCGCCCGGCCAGGGGCGTGCCGCCGGGACCGGTGAGGCGCACGTTGGCCCCTTCGCGCCCGAAGAGCACCTTTTCGGCCAGGCCGGTGGGCGAGGCCCAGCGCGTGCGGCGCGTTTCGAGCAGGTGGGGATGGTCGGGAAAGCGGGCCCACGCCTCCGCGAGGAGGGCCTTCGATTGCAGCACGAGCGCGTACGGCGGGTTCGCCACCGCCGTCAGTTCGGCGCGGATGAGCCCGTCGAGGAGGGCGAGCAGGCCGGGCTCGTCCCACGCGATCCACTCCCAGGGGAGGAATTTGTAGACGAAGTCGTAGCGCGTCCACCCCGCCGGCCCGTCGTGAAAGACGCCCTCGCCCTCGGAGAACGTCACCGCGTCGATGGGCAGGGCGGCGGCGTGGGCAAAGCCGGCGTCGCGCGCGGCGGCGGCGAAGACCTCGGCGTTGATGCGATCCTCCACGGCGTCCGGGGCGTGGAGCACGGCGAGCGTGGCGTCGAGGTCGGGCCACTTGGCGCGCCAGCGGCCGAGGTTCTCGGTGAGGCGTTCGTAGAGCGCGTTGAACTGCGCGGCCTCGCCGAGTCCGTTGGCTGCGAGCAGCGCCCACTGCACGACCGCTGTTTCGGGCAGCAGCGTGGGCGTGTCGGCGTTGCATTCGAGCAGGCGCGGGGGCGTGCCGTCGAGGCCGCCCGAGAAGTCGAAGCGGCTGAGCAGGTGCCAGTGGCGGTCGTCGTCCCAGGTGTGCTGCACGAGGCCGTGGAGCGCCTCGGGGATGCCGAGCGCGCCGAGCCGGCCCTCTGCGATGCACGCGCCGGCGGTCTCGACGAGCAGGTCGTAGACGGCGTTGCCCGCAGCTTCGAGCGCGTCGGCGTCGGCCTCGCCCACGACGAGCGCCTCCGGGGCCACATAGCGCGCGCCGGCCTCGCGGTGCAGCCAGCCCCAGCCTGCTTCGTCGAGGTGGGCCGGGTCGAGCGGGCGAAGGGGGCGAAGCTGCATGGCGCGGGCGGGCAGGGAAGGCGAACGGGTCCGTGCGTGGGCTGATGCGCGCCGTGCCGGCCCTCGCAAAGCGCGCGCTTTAGCCGCCGCTGCGGCCCCAGCTTCGTCCGAAGCCGCTGCGGCCCCGCGACGGGCTGCTCGCGCGGCTGCGGGAGGTGGCGGCCCGGCTGCGGGCAAGGTTACGCGTGCGGGCTTCTTCGAGGCCCTTAGGGGCCTGCCCGGAGCGCTGCGCGGCGGCAAAGCCGGTGGCGGTGCCCCCGGAGCGCCGCTCGGCTTCCTGGTTGCGGTACGCGGTGCGCGGGGCGGACGTATAGGTGCCCGCGTAGGCGGCGGGGCGCCACGCGTTCATGGCGAGCGAGTAGAAGAGCAGGTGCCCGAGCGGAAAGCCGCTGCCGTAGTGGCGGGGTGCAGCCCCCGAGGCCCGCGAAGCCTCCTCAGGCCGCACGTCCGCGGGGACCGAGCCGTCCCACGAGCCGCCGCCGCCGCTGCTGGCCACCGACGCGCCGGGCGCCGGGGCTGCCGCCGTGCCGGGCGAGACGGGCGCGAGCGTGTCCGGCGCGGCGAGGGCGGCGAGCATCCGGGCCGAGTCGGGCGGGACGAGCAGGGCGGCGAAGCGGTCGGGGTCGGTGATGCGCTCGGTGGTGCCGTTGAGGCGGCGCACAATCACCTGCGTGGCGGTATCGACGAGCACTTCCTCGTCGATCACGTAGCGGCCCGGTGCCACTTCGGAGACGAGCGTGCGGACGCCCTTCTCGGGCGCCAGGTCGGCCTGCGAGGTGGGCGCGTCGTCGGACGAGCGGCAGCCGGGGGCGACGGCGCCCGTGGCGAGCACGCTGCCGAGCCCGAGAAAGATCGGCGCCCGGTGGGCCGCCGTACGAAGTCGGTTCATGTCAACGTGCGATGGACGACGTGCGCCATACGCCGGTACCGTCCTTTCGATTCCCCTTCTCCTTCTCCCCAGCGCTGTCCTTCTCTCCTCACAGGCGCCTCACGCTCCCCCTTCGCCGATCCCCCATCGCCCCTCGTACCTTCCTCCATGTACCTCTCGCGCCTCGAACTGCACGGCTTCAAGAGCTTCGCGCAGAAGACGACCCTCGTCTTCGACGACGGGGTGACGTGCATCGTGGGGCCCAACGGCTCCGGCAAGAGCAACATCGTGGACGCCGTGCGCTGGGTGATCGGCGAGCAGCGGGCGCGCGCGCTCCGCTCGGAGAAGATGGAGAACGTCATCTTCAACGGCTCCCGCTCGCGCAAGGCGCTCGGCCTGGCCGAGGTCAAGCTCACCGTCGAGAACACGCGCGGGGTGCTGCCGGTCGAGTTCACCGAGGTGACGGTCGGGCGGCGCCTCTACCGCTCGGGCGAGTCCGAATACCTGCTCAACAGCCAGCCTGCCGCCTGCGCGACGTGCAGGACCTGTTCATGGACACCGGCATGGGCGCCGGCGCCTACTCGATCATCGAGCTGTCGATGGTGGAGGAGATCCTCTCCGAGGACGGCGACGACCGCCGCCGCCTCTTCGAGGAAGCCGCGGGCGTGACGCGCTTCAAGCTGCGCCGCCGGCAGGCGCTCGCCAAGCTCGACGGCACGCAGGCCGACCTGACGCGCCTGCGCGACCTCATCGGCGAACTCGACACCCGCGTGCGCACGCTCAAGCGGCAGGCCGAGAAGGCCGCCCGCTTCCGCGACCTCGACGCCCGCCGCCGTGCGCTCGAACAACTTCTCGCCCACGCCGAATACGCCCGCCTCGACGCCGAGGCCGAGGCGCTCCAGAGCACGCTCGCCCGCTTCGCCGAAGACCTCACCGCCCTCGCGGCGCGCCAGCGCGCCCTCGACGCCCACGGCGAGACCCTGAACCTCGCCCTCGCCACGCGCGAGACCGCCCGCGCCGACGCGCAGGCTACGCTCCAGGGCCACCTCGCGCGCGCCAAAGACGCCGACGCCGAGCGCCGCCTGGCCGCCGAGCGCCTCGCGCGCACCCACGCCGACCTCGACCGCACGCGCCGCGAGGAGACCGAGGGCGCCGCCCGCCGCGCCGCCGTGGCGTCGGCCCACCAGCGGTTCGGCGCCGAACGCGCCCGCGCCGTCCCCGACGCCGAGGCCGCTGAAGCTGCCCTCCACGCCACCCGCGCCGCCCGCGACGACGCGCAGCGCACCATCGAAGCCGCCCGCGCCGCCGCTGCCGCCGCCCGCCGCGCCGAGGCCGACGCCCTGGCCCGCCGCGCCGAGGCCGCCCGCGCCCTCGACCGCCACGCCGCCCGCCTCGACCTCACCCGCGCCGAAGCCACCCGCGCCCTCACCGAGGCCACCCCGCCCTCCCCAGCCCCAGACAGCGCCCTCCCCCGAGACCGGGGGAGGTGGTCCGAAGGACCGGAGGGGGCCGCCGCCGTCCCCACTGCCCTCGCTGCCCTGGACGCCGCCGAGGCCGCGCTTGACGCCGCCGAAGCCGAGCGCGCCGCCGTGGAAGCCGCCGCCGCCGCCCTCGCCGAAACGCGCCGCGCCCTCGACGCCCGCCGGGGCACGCTCTCCGGCGAGGCCGCCCTCCTCGACCGCCTGCTCCGCACCGGCGAAGACCTCGACGGCGCCCTCCGCTTTCTCGCCACCCACCACGCCTGGGCGGCGGGCGAACTGCTCACCGTGGCGGACGTGCTCGCCACCGACGACGCCCACGCCGCTGCCCTGCGCGCCGCCCTCGGGCCGCGCCGCGCGTGGGCCCTCGCCGCCACGGGCGCCGAAGCCCACGCCGCCCTGGCCGCGCTCGGGGCCACCGCCGAAGGCCAGGCCACCGTCGTCGCCCTCGACGGCACTCGCCCTACGGATGCCCCAGCCGCGCCGCCCGGCACCGTCCCCCTCGCCACGCACGTCCGGGCCGCCACGCCGGCGTTTGCCGCGCTTGCCGGCGCGCTCCTCGCGGGCGTCTTCCTCGCCCCGGACCTGGCCACCGCGCAGGTGCTCGCCGCCGCCCATCCCGGTCTGCGCTTCGTGACCCCGGAGGGCGGCTGGGCCGAAGGGGCCGCGCTCCACGGCGGCACCCCCGGCGCGCCCGAAGCCACCCCCTCGCGCCTCGCCCTCCGCGCGCGCCTCGACGTCCTTCGTGCCGAACTGGAGTCCGCTGAGACCGAACACGCCGCCCTCCGCACCGCCCTCGACGCGCTCCAATCCCGCCGCGCCGCCTACGACGGCCCCGCCCTCCGCCGCACGCGCGACGAGGCCGCCCGTACGCTCCGCCGCGCCGAAGCCGCGCAGGCCCAGGCCGATGCGCAGGCGGAGGCCCGCGCTGCTGCCGCCGAGGCCCGCCGCGTCCGTGCCGCTGCGCTCCAGCACGAGGCCGAAACCCTCGACGCCGCCCTCCCGCCGCTCGACGCCGCCCTCGCCACCGCCGATGCCGCCGTGGCCGCCGCCGCCGCCACGCGCGCCGAGGCCGAGCGCACGCTCGCCGCGCACGAGCAGCGCACCGCCGACGTGTTCGCCGCCTTCAACGAGGCCAGCCTCGCCCACAGCGCCGCCCGCACGCGCCTCGCCACGCTGGAGGCCGACCACGCCCGCACCGCCGGCACCCTCGCCGACCTCGACCGGCAGGCGAAGGCGCGCACCGCCGCGATTGCCACGCTCGAAGACGCCGCCCGCAGCGGGCAGGCCGCCCTGCGCGCCGCCGAAGGCACCCTCGCCACGCTCGCCGACGCCCGGCAGGCCCTCGAAGACGCCGCCGAGGCCGCCGAGGCCGCGCTGCTCGACCTCCGCGCCGACCTCGCCGCGCACGAAGGCGCCGCCCGCGACGCCCGCCGCGCCCACGCCGCCCGCACCGAAGAGCAGAACGCCGCCCGCGTCCGCCTCGCCGACGTGCAGGCCCGCCGCGACGCCCTCGCCGAGAGCTACGCCGAAGGGCAGGGCGAGCCGCTCGTGCCGGGCACCGTCGAGATCCCGGACGATTTCGAGCCGCCGCGCGCCCGCACTGAGCTGGCCGCGCTCCGGAGCAGCCTGCAGGGCCTCGGCTCGGTCAACGCGCTCGCGCTCGACGCCTACGAGGAGGAGCGGGAACGCCTCGACGGGCTCCGCACGCAGGAGCGCGACCTCGAAGGCGCCGAGTCTACGCTCCGCAGCACGATCCGCGAACTCGACGCCGAGGCGTCGCGGCGCTTCGAGGAGACGTTCGCCGCGCATCCGGGCCTCCTTCGGCGGGCTCTTCCGCGAGCTCTTCGGCGAGACCGCCGAGGCCGACATCGTGCTCGCCCGGCCGTCCGACCCGCTCGAATCCGCCGTGGATGTGTTCGCCCGCCCGCCGGGCAAGAAGCCCTCGGCACTCTCGCAGCTCTCGGGGGGCGAGAAGACGCTCACCGCCATCGCGCTGCTGTTCTCGATCTACCTCGTCAAGCCCTCGCCCTTCTGCATCCTGGACGAGGTAGACGCCCCGCTCGACGAGGCCAACGTGGACCGGTTCATGCGCCTGATCCGCCGCTTCTCGTCCGAGACGCAGTTTCTCGTCGTCACGCACAACAAGCGCACGATGGAACTCGCCGACCGCCTCTACGGCGTCACGATGCAGGAGCCGGGCGTGAGCACGCTCGTCGGCGTCCGCTTCGATGAGGCCGCCGCGCTGGTGGCGTAGCCAGGAAGGTCAGGAGGTCCATCAGAAGAACGCGAACACCTCGGGCTCTTCTGGCTCCTCTGCGTCGTCAGGAAGGAAACCGTAGGGCAGGGTTTCGCTGAGAGATCGGGGGCGCTCCCAGGCTTTCAGGATGGCCTGCGCGGTGGGCAGCAACATTCCGAACCCATAGGTGACCCGAAACGCCTCGACCAGGGTGGCCAACTCGGTGGCGGACAGATCCTCAGGGGGCGTCGCCAGCTGCTGCTCGGTGTACAGGGATTCGTACGTGCGCCAGACGCGCTTGTAGAGTCCCACCTGATGCGCGCTCAGCCTGCACTCGGCGCCGAGCTGCGCGATGAGGTAGCGCCGTACCACGTACCGGGCATAGGGCCACAGCACCGGGGCGCGGGCAGGATCGAAACGCTGGGCCGCTGCGAACAGCCCTTCTCTGCCCACCGCGACGTACTCCTCGCGCCGGTGCGGAGGGATGCGAAGCGCGGTGATCACCGTGCGAACGCGCGGGTCGTGCTGGTCCTGAAGCAACTGCTGGGCGCGCACGTTGCCACTACAGGCCCGCCGGCAGAGGTCGGCCGTTTGCTGCGCGAGCGTGTCAGCGGAGCCTTCATCCATGCCCGCGCACGCCGGCTTCGTCAGAGGGCGCCACAAGAGGCGTCACGACAGCACGACGACGGCCTCGTCCCCGGCGATGTTGCGTACGCGCAGCCGGAGCGGGCGCTTCGCGGACGTGATCGTCCCGTCCAGAATGCCTTCCGTCTTCACCCCGTCGCGCACGGCGTGGCCCTTCTTGTCGATCCGCACTTCGGCATCGCTCGTCCACGCGCCCTCGGCGTTCGTGGCGTCCACACTCACCGCCTCGATCAACTCCAGGCCCTCGTCGCTCACCGTGATCGGCGTGAAGCGCTTCTTGCGCTTTGCCGGAGCGGCCTCGGCTTCCACCTCGTCTGCGTCCTCCTCGCCGTCGTACAGGCTCGCCTGCTTTGGCAGGCCCTGCTTCTCGTTGAACGCGCGGATCTGCCCGAGCAGCCGGTCGCTCAGGAAACGCGCTATGTGGACGACGAACGCCCCGTCTTTCTCTTCGACGCGCGCCGCTACGTGGTCGTCTACCACCGCCTCGGCCAGCACCTCCTTGAGGTCGCGTAGCTCGACGTCGATCTCGGTGGGGTTGTCCTTCAGCAGCGCGTCCAGTGTGGGTTCGTCGTTCATGTCCACGTAGTACACCACGGCCTTCCTGGTGGCCGCGTCGAGCGCGGGCAGCGCCTCGTGGAGGACCCGGTAGAGGCCCGGCGGGTCGAGTACACGGGCGTTCGTGTCGAGCAGGTCCGGAAGTAGGACGGGGATCGTGCCGAGCCGGGCGTCCTGAAAGGCCCCGCTCCAGGGGGCGGGCACGCCGCCGCGCGTGAAGCCGGGATGAGTTCGCCGAGGCGCTGCATCGTCTGCGCGGGGTCGCGGAAGAGGGCCACGCCATCGCGCACCTCTTTGACCGCGAAGGCGGCCCCGGCCTCGCGGAGCCGGTCGCGCGCTGTTTGGAGGCTGTTGATCCCCACGTCGCAGGTGATGAAGTGGCGCCCGAGCCGGTGCGCTGCCGCCGCCGTCGTGCCCGAGCCGCCGAAGAAGTCGGCCACGACCATCGGCGTGCCGTCCTCGCGCGTGGGGTTCGTGCTCGCGCTGATGATGCGCTCCAGCAGCGCCAGCGGCTTCTGCGTCGGGTAATCGACCCGCTCGGCGGCCTGCGAGTTGACCGGGCGGATGTCGTCCCAGAGCGCCTGTGCAGGCATTCCCTCGGTGAGCGCCTCGTCCTTGAAGCGCTTCTTCCGGATGCCCCCCTTGTTGGTGAAGAGCAGGCGCCCTTCGTCGTCCCACTGCTTCATCGTTTCGGGAGGCATCCGCCAGAGCGAGCGCACGCCCTTGTAGGTATAGTCGTACCCACCCCCGCGCAGACCTTTGGCCGTAGATGATTATAGTCCGCCCAGTAGCGCTTCGTCCCGTCCGGCAGTTCGTCGAAGCGTTTGAAGCGGGCCAGGTATTCTTCCGTGTAGGGCTGGTAGACCGTGTTGAACACGTTCTCCGGCCCGTTCGTGTAGAAGAAGATCGTGTCGTGGTTGACGCCGTAGGTCTCCGCGTCGCTGTGGGCGGTTGTGCGTTTCCAGACGATCTCGGCCTTGAAGCCGGCTTCTCCGAACACCTCGTCCAGCATCACCTTCACGTACGGCCCGATGTGCCAGTCGATGTGCACGTAGATGCTCGCCGTCTCGCTCATCACGGCCTTGATGGCGACGAGGTTCTCGAACATCCAGCTCAGGTACGCCTCCTTGTCCCAGATGTCGCCGTACATGGTCTCCTCGAAGGCCTGAAGCCCCTCGTCCTTCAACTCCGTTTCGGCTTTGGTCAGGGCTTCGGCGGCCTTCGGTTGCGGCGCAGGTAAATCCGTTTGGCGAAATCCACGCCCGACAGGAACGGCGGGTCGATGTAGACGAGGTCCCACGGTTTGCCCGGTGTTCTTGAGGTAGGCGCAGGCGGCGAGGCAGCTTCCGCGCAGGAGCAGGTTGCCGCTCGTGGCCCCGGCCTCGCCCACCACCTCCACCGTGTCCACGTCGTAGAGGGGCATCCCCCGCGCGATGCGGTGCTGCACGCCGTCGGCGCCGCGGTAGTCGAGCAGGCGGCGCGTGCGGGTCACGTTGCGCAGGAGGGCCTGCCCCTGCACGGGTTCGGGCACGTAGGGAACGTAGCGGATCGGCATCGGAGAAAGGGGGCGTCAGGCGGTCGGAGCGTGCGGGTCGGCGGGCGAGCCGGGGGTGCTATAGGCCTGGTCCGGGTGGCGGGTCATGTCGGGGATCGTCCGCGCAAGTTCGCCCGCCTCCACCATGGGCAGGATGTAATGCGTGAACAGGTGATGGGCGGTGCGCCCGAGCAGGTGGGCCAGATCAGCGGGCGCAGCGACTGCCATGCGCAGAGATCACGTAGCAGCGTGCGCATGACGGGCTCACGCGGCCGGGCTCCGAGCGCGGCGACGCGCTCACGCAGGGGTTCAGGCAATTGCGCCGGCGTAATCCACAATGCCCCCTTTGTGGATAAAGGTGCTGCCTTTGTGGATAAAGGCGCGGCCTTTATTTCGACTGGACCTCACGCAGGCTAGCGCGCGGGTCCGGCGCTGTGCGCAGGCGTTCGCCGGGCGTGTAGTAGGTGCCGCTGCCCCGGCGCACGCACGTCGAGCAGGCCCGCTTCGCGGAGTGCGGCGGCGGCTGGCCCCGGCGTGAGCGGCGTCCAGCGAGGTCAGTTCGCGGTAGGTCGCGTTGTCGAGCGCGCCCACCTCCCGCACGAACACGAGCGCGATCCGCTCCTCGTCGGTGAGGGCCGCGTCGGCAAAGGTGGCCAGCCAGCGCAGGTCGTGCTCGTCGAGAAAGTGGTGGAGCAGAAAGCGCGCCGTGAACTCGTTGCCCTCGCGGTCCGAGTCGAAGGTGGGCGGCACCAGGCCCTGCTGCTGCATGAGCCGGCGCATAGCGGCAATGCCGCTGCCCCGCGTTTCGGCGAAGCGGGTGGCGTGCAGCACGGCGGCCAGGTGCGGGTTGCGCGTCTCCGAACGCCGCTCGCCGAGCCGCTCGCGCGGTTTGAGCGAGTAGCCGGGCTTGACGATCTCGATGCGGTTGGCGTAGCGGATGATCTGCACCGGGCTGTGCTGGCGGTAGCTGCGGTGCATGAGGGCGTTCACGAGCGCCTCGCGGAGCACCCGGCGGGGAATCGGCAGCACGTCGGTGCGCTGGAGCGTACCCCTCGGGCAGCAGAAACGCCTTCGGCAGGTCGTCCACCACCGCCGCCTCGGCCCGGCGGACCACGCTCAGGAGGGGCCCCGTCAGTTCGACCGCCGTGAAGCGATCCTCCGGGTCTTGCACCCATTGCGTCCCCGGCACGCGCAGGTAGTCTACGCGGACGAGTGGGAAGTACCGGCGCAGGGCGCGGGCCGTGCCGAAGAGCAGGAGCCCGGCCACGGTGGGCACGAGCGTGCCCCCGGGGCCTTCCGAGACGGCGCGGAGCGAAAACAGTAGATCGTCGTCCGAAAACGTTAGCTCTTCCGCGCTGGGGTCCTGCTCCGCGCGCAGCCGGCGGTAGTCGGCGAGCGCGGCCGGGTCGAGGTCGTCGCGCGTGGCCCCTTCCACGAGTTCGGCATCGTAGGCCCGGGTGCTGCGCTCCCGGTAAAAGATTTCGAGGTCGTCGTCCGTACAGGCCACATCCGAGGTCCCGTAGCGGCGAAACGCGCCCCCGGGTAGCTTCCGCTTCTGGAAGAAGATCGGTTTGTCGCCCGGCGCTGCTTCGGGCACGAAGACCTTGAGCACCTGCGCTCCGTCTATCGCTTCGACTTCGATGTGCAGGCGAACCGGCCGATTGAAGGTGCTGGCCGCGCTGCTGACGAGGTCCTCCTGAAAGCTTCTCCGGGTCCCGCAGGCCCAGGGCCGTATAGCGAGCCCCGAAGAGGTCGTCCGATTTCTGGACCCCGAGCAGCAGAAAGCCGCCGCCCAGCCCCGGCTCGTTGGCGAAACGCGCACACGGTCTCCATCACCGAAGGGCCGGCTTCCGTGCCGGTCTTCGCTTCCACCCGGGTCTGTTCGCCCGCCTCGTTGAGTCGCGGAGCAGCTTTTCGGCGGTCATGCCCGTCGGGGAAGAATTCGGAGATCCAGCGCTTGAGCGTTTCAGGGCCTTCGCCCCCGTGGTCGGGCACGCTGTCCACGAAGGACAGGCGGGAGCAAAAGCTGCGCCGGTACCCCGCCCGCCGGTTGTTCGGCACGAACCAGCCCTCCGTAAGGCCCGGCGCTTCTCGGAAGTCCTGGTGGGTCCACATACCCCGCGCCTTTGGTCTCCAGGATCATCACCCGGCGGAACGCCCCGTCGTCGCCGCGCTGCACGATCAGGAAGTCGGGGGTGTAGATGCCCACGCGGTGCCACCGCCCGGCGCGCTGCTCATGCGCGTCGATCACGAAGCCGGTCAGGTGCTGCTCGCCGTTGAAGAAGAACGACAGGTCGGGCCGGTCGGTGCAGCCCTCCAGCGTGAGCAGCAGCGCGAGCGTGTCGCGCTCGAAGGCCGACTTGGCGAAGTCGTAGGGCAGGTAGTGGAACGCGTGGTCGCGGCAGCGCACCGGCACCGAGGGCGGCACGGGCGCGGCCATACGCTCCGCCATGATGGCAAACAGGTCCAGCTTGCCCTGGGCTTCGAGCACGGCGCGCAGCTCGGCGAGCTGCGGATCTTCCGCCTCAGCCTGTCCCCCTGGGCGTCGAGGTCCAGGATGCGCGTCACGTCGGCCACCGACGGGTAGAGCAGGTCGTGCGGCGGCACCGGGGCCGGCGGCTTCTGCACGAGGCGCGCCTCTTCGAGCACCGTTTCCTCCTCGGTACGCAGCGTTCGCCGGGCGTGAAAGGCGAGCCGGACGGCCCGCTCCACCGCCGCCCGGTCGAAGCGGTCGTTGAAGCAGCGCCGGCCGTGCAGGTCCTCGTAGGTGAGCGCGCCGAAGACCCGGCGCAGCGCACCCTCGTGCGCGCGCAGCGTGGCGAGGGCGGGCGTGCCCAGCCCGTCGCGGTGCAGGCCGAGCAGCCAGTCGGCAAACGCGGCCGGCGCGTCGCCCGACGCCTCCACCGCCGCGAGGCCGTCGGCCTGCGCGCGGTCTACCGACAGCGTGCCGGCGGCGCTCGTCTGCACGCTCGCGGCGTGGTAGTACGGCCGCGTCCGGGCGCCGAGAGCCGCCACGAGGGCCGGGAGGGCTGCGGCGGGGGCCGCAGGCGCCGTAACCTCGCCGTGGTGCCGCACGCGGAGTTGCACGAGTTCCACCGTGGGCAGGCGCAGGTGGGCGCTGCGGTCATGGCGTGGCACGGGCACGGTCTGCGCGGCGCCTTTGCCGAGCGCGTTGAGTTCGTCGATGGACGTGCGCTGCTCCTCTTTGAGCTGCTTGTCCAGGTACTTCGCGTTGCTGTCGCTCAGCCAGATGAGCGCGGACGCGTCGCGGTCCTCCCGGGTCACTTCGCGCAGGCACCGCGTGGACGTTTGCAGCACCATGTTGGAGGGGCTGTCTTTGGCCTGCGAGAGCACGACGCTCGTGAGGCTGCGGCAGTCCCAGCCTTCCTTGCCGATCTGCACGAGCAGCACCACCCGGTACGGCGATTCGGGCCGGTCCAGCGCCGCGAACGCCTGCGCCGATCCCGGCGGCTGCGGGTAGGCCTTGTTGCCCTTGTGGAAGGCCAGCACCTCGTCTTCGGGCACGCCGAGCGCCAGCAGCAGGGGGCGCACCTCGGTTTCGAGCCGCTCGATGGTGCCGCAGTAGACGGCCAGCTTGGCCCGCGTGCCGTCGTGGTACACGGTGTCGCGGTAGCGCCCGTAGAAGTCCTGAACCCCGCGCCGGATGATCTCGGCGGCCTCCAGTCCGGTGCCCCTCTTCACCTGCGGCTTCTTCAGGAACGTTCGGATGGCCTCGGTGAGCGGGTAGTAGTAAACAGTGTTCGTGATCGCCCCGAAGCGGAGCTTCACGTCCGGCCCGGCTGGGATGGTTTCGGGGCTGCTCAGGTACGGGGTGCCCGAATATCCGAGCACCGTGTTCACGTGCCGGTCCTGCGCCCAGCGGCTCACCACCTGCCGGAGCTTCACGTCGTCGGTGGCCGCGTGGTGCACCTCGTCGATGTGGAGCGCGAGCGCCGGGAGCTTGCCCAGCAGGTTGCGAAGTTCGTTAGCCTGCTCGTAGGCCTCCTTCTCAGACGCCTTGAACAGCGGCACCTGCGCCGGATCGTCCGCCAGGTGGTCGAGAATTACTTTCTCGGCATTAACGACGAACACGTAGCCCCATGCGTCCTCGAACGGCTGCGCCGCCGCCACCTTCTGGGCGTTCGGGTTGCGGGCCTTGTTGCTCTTCTTGCCCGCCTTCGCCTCGTCGAGCACGGCGAACGTGAGCGCCCGGTGTACCTCGCCCGCCGCAGGCTCGGGCAGCACCCACGCCGGGTCGAACTCTCAATCGTGCGCAGGCTCGGCACGATGGACGACTTGAGCCCCGAAGGCACGAGGATCAAGAAGTTGCGCGCCCACGCCGGGTCCTCGGGGTTCTGGAGCGAGAAATACAGGTCCAGGTGGATGAGCGCCGCCATCAGGAACGTCTTGCCCGCCCCCATCGGGAGGCTGAACAGGTAGTCCGCATAGGAGACGCCGTAGAACATGGCTCCGATCACCGCCCGCGCGTCTACCGCCTCGGGCGTGTCGCGGAGCGTGCGTTCCAGTTCGGGCAGCCGCATCGCTCCGGCCCCCTCGCGTTCGGCGGCGAACAGGTAGAGCGCCTGCGCCGCCGCGTCTGCCTGAAGGTGCTGCCGCGTGGTGTGCGGAAGGGGCAGCGCATCAAGGTCCGTCTCGTCCGAGAAAAACCCCTCGGCGAACAGTGCCGCGAGCGGCCGGGTCCTACCCTCGATCTTCAGATACAGCCACGTCTCGATGGCCTCCACCTGCGGCGGCCGAAGGCGGCCTGCTGCGCGGATGTGGGCGAGGAGCAAGGCAACCGGACAGTCGGGATGGGCCAGCCAGGCACGCACCCGCCGCCGGATCAGATCGTGCAGCATGGCAGGGATTCGAAGATGCAAGATGGCTTCCAGCGCTCCCCGAAGGGCACGACCCCCTGCTGACCGTCACGACCTGCGGCCGGACGGTCACTACCTCTCTCCTGCACGTCACAGGCCCTGTCCTGCCCCTCACAGGCGCCCTTCTGAGGGCCACAACCCACGTTCTGCCCGTCACATCCACCGGTTTGAGGCCCAACCTTCTCTTTCTCACCGTCACAGCGCCCCCTATCCCCTCCCTGATGCGGTTCACGACCAGCAGGGCCCCAAAAAAATCCGGCCCCCCTTGACAGCGGGGCAAGCATGGATTAAGATCGGCAATGTCCTTCTTCTATCTCAGGAGGTTTTCTATGCCAGACGATTCCACGCTTCCTCCTGCGCAGCCCCCACGGGCGCGCCGCACCTACCTCCAGCGGCCTTTCGACGAACGCCTCGCCATCGCCGAGGGCGTAGGCGCGGCCTACGCCACCAACGCCGAGCTGAAGGCCGCCCTCGCCACCGTCGGCGTGACGGACGCGATGGTAGACGACCTGCGCGACGCCCTCGGGCCCGTGCGTGCCGCCGTGGCCGCCCAGACGCGCGCCTATGTCGCCGCCCGTGCTGCCTCAGATGCGCAGGACGCCGTGCTCGCCGCCGCTGAAGCCGCCCACGCCGACCCGGCCACGCGCACGCAGGCCGCCTTCCGCACCGACATCGCCACGCGTCGGGCCCTGGGGGTGGACAGGAAGGCTACGCGCCAGCAGGCCCGTCTCGCCCAGATGCAGCAGCTCTACGCGGGCGCCGCTGAGCACACCGCCCACCTGGCCACCTACGGTGTCACCCCCGCGATGCTCGACGCGGGTCGCACCGCCCTCGGCGCCGCCGAAGCCGCCGTACAACTCGCCGACCAGCGGGCCGCCGAGGCCCAGCACGCCACCGCGCAGCGTGACGCCGCCATGGCCCCCGCCGACGCGCTCGTGCGCGACCTCCAGGAGCGCGCCAAAGCGGCCCTGCGCGACCGCCCGCAGCTCCTCGAGCTCCTCGGCCTCCGCCCCCGCTGAGGCCGCGGCGCTCGTGGCGTGACTGGCTCATTCTGATCCATTTGGGGTGATTTTTGGGATTGGTACCGTTTTTGACGAGGGGGAGGGGGCCTGCCCCTTCACCCCTCATGTCTGCTCTCTCCCTCCTCCGCCGGGGGCGCCTCGCCGCGCTCCTCGTGCTGCTCGCTCCCCTCGCCGCGCATGCGCAGAGCAACGCCTTCCGGGGCGGCCGCGTGCATGTGGGCGTCGGCTACGGCGCCTTCACCTACTACGGACCCGTCGACCTGCGACGCCCGGAGAACCAGCCCGGCGCCTCGATTAGCGGCGACAACTACATCGCCACGACCGATCCCGCCGCTGTCGCGTTTCTGTCGTTCCCCATCGTGCACGGCTTCTACTTTCGCACGCTCGTGGGGCTCACCAACCTCCAGACGCGCGAGGAGCGCGCCATCGTGCAGGCGCCGGAGGAGAACGAGTTTCTGCGCCTCACCGACCTGTTCTTCGAGCCTGAACTCGTCTACACCCCCTTCGAGAAGAGCCACAGCCGGATCCTGCCGTACGTCTACACCGGCTTTGGCGGCCTTCTCGCGCTCAAGGGGCGCGACCAGCCCAACAACCCCGGTGCAGGCGGACCGGGGCCGGACCGCTCGGTCTTCAGCGTGCCCTTCGGCGCCGGGCTCGACCTGGCGCTCACGCGGCGCCTCTCCCTCTTCGGCGAGGCGAGCTACCGCTTCCACCTGAACTACGTGTTCAACAACGACGCGGGCACGCCGGGCACGAACCCCTCGGTGGGGCGCAACCCGTTCAACTCGTCGCTGCTCATGGGGGGCCTGCGGCTCGGCCTCGAACGCACCCGCAAGGTCCGCATCCTGCCGGGCGCGCCGCCGCCGCTGCCGCCAGCGCTCGAAATCCCGCCCTACCAGCCGCCGATTGCGCGCCCGGTGCCGCGTCCGAAGGTGTGCGCGCTCATCGAGCTCAACACCATCTTTTTCAACATCGGCAGCGTCAACATTGCGGGCGAGGCGCAGGGGCTGCTCGACTCCAACGCGCAGGCCCTCCGCATCGACGGGGCGTGCTGCCTGGAGATCATCGGCTACGCCGACCCGCAGCACCGCGAGGAAGCCCTCCAGATGTCGCAGGCGCGGGCGCGGGCCGTGTACGACTACTACGTCCGCGCGGGCATCGACCCGTCCAAGCTCACGATCCGCGCGGGCGGGCCCGGCGGCGAGCAGTGCGGCAAGAAGGACGACTGCGACCGCAACCGCCGCGTCGAGACCCGGCCGGTGCCCTGCGCCCCCGTGCGCGGGCAGTAGAGGCCGCCGGCCGAACCGTAGGGGCGCGCGGCAGTGCGCCTGCTGTCGCCGGGATGGGGCTCTCATCCCGGCGACGTGCGTTTGAGGCGTTTTTACGATGGGCATGGCACGCCATGCCCCTACAGCACCTTGCCTGGCTTCGACGCTGCGGCCCGCGCCCGCCTCACCCGCGCCCTCAAGGCCGAAGCCGCCCGGCTTGGCTTCGACGCGTGCGGCGTGGCGGAGGCCACGCATCTCGACGACGAGGCGCGGCGGCTGGAGGCGTGGCTCGGCGCGGGGATGCACGCGGGCATGGGCTGGATGGAAGGGCACTTCGACAAGCGCGTAGACCCCCGCCGGCTCGTCGAGGGCGCGCGGAGTGTTGTCTCGGTGCTCCACAACTACTACGCAGACGCCCCGCCGCCCACGGCCACCACGGGCCGGATTGCCCGCTACGCGTGGGGCGACGACTACCACGATGTGATGCGCGCGCGCCTGGCCGAACTCTTCGAGTGGCTGCGCGCGGAGGTCGGCGAGGTGGGCGGGCGCGCGTTCGTAGACTCCGCCCCCGTGCTCGACAAGGCGTGGGCGGCGCGCAGCGGCCTCGGCTGGCAGGGCAAGAACAGCAACCTCATCCACCCGCGCAAAGGCTCGTTCTTCTTTCTCGGCGAACTCATCATAGACGTGCCGCTCACGCCCGACGGCCCGCTGCCCGACTACTGCGGCACCTGCACGCGCTGCCTCGACGCCTGCCCGACGGAGGCCATCGTGCAGCCCTACGTGGTGGACGCGCAGCGCTGCATCTCCTACCTCACCATCGAGCACCGGGGCGCGTGGGACGAGGCTGCCCCGACGGCCGCCATGGGCACCTGGATCTACGGCTGCGACGTGTGCCAGGACGTGTGCCCGTGGAACAAGTTCAGCCGCCCCACCGCCGAGCCCCGCTACGCCCCCCGCCCCGGCCTCCCCGACACCGACCTGCGCGACTGGCTCGAACTGGACCTGGAGGAATTCCGCCGCCGCTTCAAGGGCAGCGCCGTCAAGCGCGCCAAGTACGAAGGGTTCGTCCGCAACGTCCACGCCGCTGCCCGGAACGTAGCGCCAGCGCGCTGCCCGATCCGGGTGAAGCATGAGGGGTCGCAGATGATGGCCAGAATGCGCCTGGGGCGTCTCTGACCATGATCTCATCGATCGTGATCCATCTCTCTCACGAGGCTACGGCGTTGGAGGCGCCCTACGCCTCCGCCGCCGGTAGGAGCACGCGGAAGGTGGTGCCCGCGCCTTTGGCGCTCGTGGCCTCCACGGTGCCGCCCATGAAGTCGACGAGGCGCTTGACGAGGGCGAGGCCCAGGCCGGTGCCCTCATACTCGCGGTTGAGGCGCTGGTCTTCCTGCTCGAACGGCGTGAACAGCCGCTGCATATACACCTCGGAGATGCCGATGCCGGTGTCGCGCACTTCGAGGATCGCCTGGGCGCCCTCGCGCCGGGTGGTCACGGTGACGCGGCCGGCGTGCGTGAACTTGAAGGCGTTCGAGAGCAGGTTCTGGATCACCTGGTCGAGGCGGGCCGGGTCGGCTACGGCGGTGACGGGCTGAAGATCGAGCCGCAGCTCGACGCCCTCGCGGGCCTTCTGCACGGTGGCGGCCGCCACGCGCTCGGCGGCAACGTCGAGCGGCACCGCCACGCGCTTCACCTCGACGGCGCCCGAGTCGAACGATGTGAGCTCGAACAGATCGTTCACGAGCGCGAGTGTGGCACGGGCGCGTTCGCGGATCGTGGCGACGAACTCCAGGATCTGCGGCGAGGGCGCGCCCGGCAGTTCGTCGAGTTCATGTTCGAGCAGCTCGGCAAACCCGCTGATGGCGCCGAGGGGCGTGCGCATCTCGTGCGAGAGCGTCTGGATGAAGGCCGTTTTGTCCCGGTTGGCCTGTTCGGCGGCGAGCTTGGCGTTCACGAGCACCGCGCGGGCCTGCTCCTGCGCGGTCACGTCGGAGAAGATGCCGGTGACGGAGAGCGTCCCGTCGTCGCCCCGGAACGGCGTGGCGCGCTCACGGACGGTGCGGGTGGCGCCGTCGAGCGCGTCGAGCGTGTAGGTGACCTCGCTCTGCTTGCCCTGGAGGAGGCGGTCGGCGTGGGCGGCGAGGGCGGCGCGGCTCTCCGGGTCGTCTACGAGTCCTTCCCAGAGGCCGGGGGCTTCGAGGAACGCCTCGGCGTGCTGCCCGGTGAGGTGCTGCACCTGGGGCGTCAGGAAGAGGTAGTGGCGGTAGCCGTGGGCGTCGAGCACGTAGTTGAACAGGCCGTCTTCAATCGTCGAGACGGTGAGGCGGAAGCGCTCGGTCGAGCGGAGCCACGACAGGAGCGTCTCGAACACGCGCACCAGGTCGGTGATCAGGCGCAGGCGCAGGCCCCCGAGCAGGGGTTCGCCGGGCTCGGTCCGCTCGGCCACGACAAAGCCCTGCAACCCGTCCCGCTCGAAGAACGGGGCGAGGAGGGCTTCGCGGGCGGGCAGCGGCCCGCCCGGCGCGGTCGAGACGGGCATCATCACGGGGAGCATGAGCGGGGCCCGCTGCGCGATGGCGAGTTCGGCCTCCGGATGGTGCGCCGTGAGCGTGCGCCGGTCGAAGGCCTCGGGTGCGTCGCCCCAGCGTACGCGCGGCACGAACGCGCCGACGTGTTCGCCCGAAGGCAGAAAGAGCGCCACGCGCTGCGTCTCGGTGGCTGCGCCGATAAGGCGGGCGGCTTCGCGCAGGAAGGCGGCCTCGGATTCGTGCGCGAACACGGCCTCCCGGAGGGCACTTTCGGCCCGCGTGAACCGCTCGCGGAGCGCCACCTCCTCGGCCTGCGCACGCTCCTGCGTCACGTCCTGAAACATGAGCACCGCGCCGACCACGTTGCCGTCTTCCTGGCGGATCGGGGCGCCGTTGAGGAGCAGGCGGTTCGGGGCGCGCCCCGGGGGCGCAAAGCGCACGTCGAAGCCGGTCACCTGCTGCCCGCTCAGCAGCCGCTTGAGGGCGCTCGAAAACACCCCCCCGGTGCCGGGAATCGTGAAGGCGCTGCGCCCGATCCACGCATCGTCGGGGTCCTCGCCGACGATCTGCCGAAAGCGGAAGTTCTCGAACGTCACCGTGCCGGTGGCGTCGAGGTGGACGAGCCCCACGGGGCTCTGCTCCAGGAACGTGTCGTAGAGGGTTTCGGAGTGGTGGAGCGCGTCCACCATCTCGGACTGTTCGGTGAGGTCGAAGACCACGGCGCCGGTGCCGCTGTTCGAGCGTGCGCAGGTGCACCGAGGCCAGGCGCGAGCTCGCCGTGGGGCGCCGCAGGCGCAGCGACGTCTCGGCGCGGCCTTCTGACGGCCAGTTCGGCGAGCGCAGGCGTGAGCTTCCAGCGGTCTTCGGGATACACGTAGGCGTCCCAGAACGCCGTCCCGACGAGCGCGTCGGGGTCGGCGTGCAGCATCGGCGCGGCCTCCAGGTTGGCGTAGCGCACGAGCCCGGCGTCGCTGTCGAGGTGGAGCACGAGCGCCGGCATGTGGGCCACGAGCGCCTCGAAGGGCGTGTCGGTGCCGGGGGTGCCGAAGACGAGGAAGCCGCCCGACGGGTGCCGCAGGCCCACCACGGGGAGGGCACCCCAGGGCGATGGGAGCACCTGGGGCGCTTCGCCGAGCCCGAGCAGGGCGGAGTAGACGGCGGGCGGCAGCGCGGCGCCGATGAGGGCCGCCGGGTCGGCCACGCCTGAGACGTGCTCCACGAGGCCTGCCGCACTCACCTCGGCCACAAAAAGCGGCTGCGCCGTCGCCACCAGGGGCGCACCGGCGGAGTGCAGGGCAAGAGGCTGCCAGGACGGCGACGCCATGGGCCGGGAAGAGAGCACGGAGAGGAGGTTCAGCCCGGTTGACACAAAAACAGCGCCAGTCTCACGGTGATGCTTGCCGGAAGCGAAACGCTTCTGCCGTCACTCTTCCGGGCGAAGTAGGGGAAACAGGATCACGTCGCGGATCGAGTCTCTGCCCGGTCATCATCATCGCGAGCCGGTCGATGCCGATGCCGAGGCCGGCGGTGGGCGGCATGCCGTATTCGAGGGCGCGGAGAAAGTCCTCGTCGAGCTGCATGGCCTCGTCGTCGCCCGCCGGCCTTGAGGCGGGCCTGGTCCTCGAAGCGGGCGCGCTGCTCTTCGGGGTCGTTGAGCTCGGAGAACGCGTTGCAGATCTCCTTGCCGCCCACGATGGCCTCGAAGCGCTCCACGAGCCCCGGCCTCGGTGCGGTGGCGCTTGGCGAGCGGCGAGAGCTCGACCGGGTAGTCGGTGATGAAGGTGGGCTGGATGAGCGTAGGCTCGACGAACGCGCCGAACACCTCGTCGAGGATCTTGCCCGCGCCCATCGTCGCGTCCACCGCGCACGCCGAGCGCGCGGCCTCGGCGGCGAGTGCGTCGCGGTCCAGGCCGCGCATGGCGACGCCGGTGCGCTCTTCGATGGCGTCGAAGAGGGGCAGGCGCGGCCACGGGCGGGCGAACGAGATCGTGTGCGCGCCCGACCTGCACGGTCGTGGTGCCGTGGAGGGCGCGTGCCACCTGCTCGACCATCTCCTCCACGAGGTCCATCATCCACGCGTAGTCCTTGTAGGCCACGTAGAGTTCGAGCATCGTGAACTCCGGGTTGTGGAAGCGCGAGAGGCCCTCGTTGCGGAAGTCCTTGGCGATCTCGTAGACGCCCTCGAAGCCGCCCACGATGCAGCGCTTGAGGTAGAGCTCGTCTGCGATGCGCAGGAAAAGCCCCATGTCGAGCGCGTTGTGGTGCGTCGTGAACGGCCGCGCGGCGGCGCCGCCGTAGACGGGCTGGAGCGCCGGCGTCTCGACCTCGATGTAGCCACGGTCGTCGAGGAAGTCGCGGATGGTCTTGACCATCCGGGCGCGCTTGCGGAAAACGTCGCGCACCTCGGGGTGGAGAGCGAGGTCGGCGTAGCGCTGCCGGTAGCGGAATTCGACGTCCGTGACCTCGTTGAAGGTGCGCGTCTCGCCGGTCTGCTCGTCTACCACCTCCTTTTCGATGGGGAGCGGCCGGAGGGCTTTGGCGAGCAGTACCACGCGCGTGGCATGCACCGACACCTCGCCCATGCGCGTGCGGAACATGAAGCCTTCGACGCCCACGAAGTCGCCGAGGTCGAGCCGCTTCTTGACGAGCGCGTCGTAGAGCTCCTCGCCCACATCACTGCGGCGGGCGTACACCTGGAGCTGCCCGGTGGCGTCGGCGATGTGGAAGAAGGCGGCCTTGCCCATCACGCGCAGCCCCATCACGCGCCCGGCGATGGAGACCCGGTAGGGGCCCTCGCCGCCCTCCTCGGCGGGCGCGTGCTGCGCGTCGTCGAACGTGGCGAGCACGTCGGCGGCGCGGTCGGTCACGTCCCACCCGTGCGCGGGGTAGGCGGGGATGCCGAGGCTTTCGAGTTCGCGGCGGTTCTGGCGGCGCTGGGCTTCCTGGTCGGTCATGGTGGGATGCGGCTGGGGTAAGGAAGCACCGGCAGGGCAGCCGCAGAACGCTGCAGCGCCGAACGTTTGCGGAAAAACGAAGCTGCGATACAAAGAAGGGGCGAGGCCGCGTCGCAGCCTCGCCCCTTCACGGTCCGTCAGGTTCGGTTTAACGAACGGGGATGGAGTCGACGCGGCGGAGCGAGGAGGTGTCGTCCTTCTTGCTCGTCGTGCCACCGACCATGCCCATGCCCATCATCGAGAGACGGTTGCTCATGATGCCGTTGTCGGTGTAGAACTGCATCACGGCGCGGGCGCGGTCCTCGGAGAGCTGCTGCGGGTTGCGCTCGCCCGGTCCGGCGAAGCCTTCGATGCGCACGCGGGTGCCTTCGCAGCCGGGGCTACGGAGTGCGTCGATGTTTTCGCGCAGCGCCTGGCGTGCGGTCTCGGTGAGCGTCGAGGAGTTGACGTCGAAGAAGACCGAGTTGAGCTCGTTCACCGAGCACATCGCCGGCGGAGGTGTGGCATCCCGTACCGTGACGGGCACCGTGCGCGTGTCGTTGCCGCGCGCATTGCTCGCGGTACACGTGGCCGTATAGGTGCCCGGACGTGCGTAGACGTGGGTCGGGTTGGCGCCGGTGCCCGTCGAGCCGTCGCCGAAGTTCCAGCTGTAGCTCACCGGGGCGTCGCCACGGGCGGAGCAGGTGAACGTCACCGGCTGGCCCACCGTGGCCGGGTTCGGCATGGCGTTGGCCGCCGTCACGGCTGGCCGGAACGGGGGGCGGGGTGCAGGTGACGGTGGTGGAGGCAGAGTCCATCGAGCCGCTGTTGCTGCCCGAGAACGTCACCGTGTAGGTGCCCGGACGCGTGAAGCTGTGCGTGGCCACGAGCCCTTCGCCGGTGCCGCCGTCGCCAAAGTCCCACCGGTACTCGACCGGCATCGTGGCGCCGTCGGCCACGGTGGCGGTGAAGGTGCCGGTCTGTCCGCACTCGAGCGACGACGGACCATCGACGGCCATCACGTCGACGGGCGAGAAGGCGTCCTTGAAGTGGTACTTCAGGCCCAGACCAAAACCACCCAACAGGTCGAACGGACCCGCAGCCTTCGGCGCAGAGGTCCGCACGCCGTTGAAAAACTCATCGGACTGGTCGGTGCGGGAGTCGGAGAACTGGGCGCCGAGGTGGCCGCCGAGCATGAGCGAGGCGCGGCCGCTCACCGCGATGTCGAAGCCCACGCCGAGGAGGGGGCCGTACGCCGGGCGGATGTCGCCAGGGTTGTAGATGGGAGGCGTGCGGTTGCGCTCCTGCCCGTTGTTGACCATCGCGCCGATCTCGAAGTACGGCGAATGCTTGGCATTGATGCCGCCCGGCGTCCAGCGCACGAGGGCCGTCACGATGTGGCGCTTGCGGTAGTTCGTCCCGACCGGCTTGACCCCCTGGATGGTGGGGAAGTTGCCGAGGTCGTAGCCGACGCCGAAGCCCACATGCGGGTTGACGTCATAGCCCAGTTCGAGACCCCCAATCCAGGGCAACTGACCGCCTTCATCCCAGAAGTGAATGAGGGGCGTCGCGTCGAAGTCGCCGGTGTACCACGACATCCCAACGCGCGGGTAGATGTAGAGGGCCTTGGAAGGGCGTTTTGCCTGGGCCGAAGCCTCGTGGGGCAGCGTCGCGGCGCACAGGGCGCACAGCAGGGCAGAGAGGAGCAGTCGTCTCATGGGAGGATAGAGGGGTGGATGATCAAAGAACAAAAAAAGCGGGCGGATCCACCATTGGTAGATCCGCCCGCCCATTAACTCGGCATGAGAATGCCGGCTACGCCATCCTTAGCGGACGGGGATGGAGTCGACGCGGCGGAGCGAGGAGGTGTCGTCCTTCTTGCTCGTCGTGCCACCGACCATGCCCATGCCCATCATCGAGAGACGGTTGCTCATGATGCCGTTGTCGGTGTAGAACTGCATCACGGCGCGGGCGCGGTCCTCGGAGAGCTGCTGCGGGTTGCGCTCGCCCGGTCCGGCGAAGCCTTCGATGCGCACGCGGGTGCCTTCGCAGCCGGGGCTACGGAGTGCGTCGATGTTTTCGCGCAGCGCCTGGCGTGCGGTCTCGGTGAGCGTCGAGGAGTTGACGTCGAAGAAGACCGAGTTGAGCTCGTTCACCGAGCACGCTGCCGTCGGAGGAGGCGTGTCACAGTTGTTGGCCGTGATCTGCATCGTGCGCGAGTCCGAGCCGGCCGCGTTGTTCACGTTGAGCGTCACCGTGTAGGTGCCGGCCCGCGTGTAGCGGTGGGTCGGGTTGGCGCCGGTGCCCGTCGAGCCGTCGCCGAAGTTCCAGGCGTAGTTGACCGGGGCGTCGCCACGGGCACTCGTCGAGAAGCGGACGTCGTTGTTGAGGCACACCGTGTTGGCGGGCGTGCTCGAGAACGAGACCACACCGGCCGGAACGGGGGGCGGGGTGCAGGTGACGGTGGTGGAGGCGGAGTCCATCGAGCCGCTGTTGCTGCCCGAGAACGTCACCGTGTAGGTGCCCGGACGCGTGAAGCTGTGCGTGGCCACGAGCCCTTCGCCGGTGCCGCCGTCGCCAAAGTCCCACCGGTACTCGACCGGCATCGTGGCGCCGTCGGCCACGGTGGCGGTGAAGGTGCCGGTCTGTCCGCACTCGAGCGACGACGGACCATCGACGGCCATTACGTCGACGGGCGAGAAGGCGTCCTTGAAGTGGTACTTCAGGCCCAGACCAAAACCACCCAACAGGTCGAACGGGCCGCCCCACTGGTAGCACTTGGAGGCCGGCGTTACGCCCGGCACATCAGGGTGCGGGCACGCGGCGTTGCCACGTCCGGCGGGAAAGTCGTCGGCGTCGGTGCGGGAGTCGGAGAACTGGGCGCCGAGGTGGCCGCCGAGCATGAGCGACGCGCGGCGGCTGACCGCGATGTCGAAGCCCACGCCGACCATCGGGCCGTAGGCGAGCCGGATGTCGCCACCGTTGGTCGTCGAGCCCGACCGGTTGATCTCCTGGCCGTTGTTGACCATGGCGCCGATCTCGAAGTACGGCGAGCGCTTGGCGTACATGCCGCCCGGCGTCCAGCGCAGGAGGGCCGTGCCGATCCAGCGGTTCGTGTAGTTGCCTTTGGATTCGGCCTTCGTGTCGCCCCAGATCGTCGGGAAGTTGCCGAGTTCCAGGCCGATGCCGTAGCCGATGTGCGGGGTCGCCTCGTAGCCGACCTCAAGACCGCCGAGGATCGGCAGCTTGCCCGGGATGTCCCAGTAGTGGATAAAGGGCTTGTGGTCGCGGTCGCCGATGTAGGTCGAAAGACCCACATGAGGGTACACGTAGAATGTCTTGCTAGGACGCTTGATCTCCTGAGCCAGGGCGGGCGCCGCCATGGTCAGCAGGAGCGCGCCCAGCACGACCTTTTTGATAGTCATTGTGTTCATGGTTCCTCCGCAGTATGGGTGCAGATGGGGTTAGGTGAGAGCGAGACAGCCGTCAAACTAGGGCTCGTGCCTTGCGGACATCTTAGAGAATCGTGTTACGCTTCCCTTCGTATCGCAATATGCACAAACCTGTATGAGCGTCGCGTAGCACCATGTTCGGACCGGCACTTGGCCAATGTCAACCCCAAAACCCCAACGTTCTGGTTTCGTACACGTCCGTCACATCGTAAAAGTGACGGCCTAGATACTGCCACAAGGTTTCAGGGCGGGGGCGCTTTCTTTTCTTTCGCTTTGCAGGGTTCTCATCCGGCTGTCACGCCAATTTCATCCAGGCGCTTGTGTATCGGCGAAGCCGGCCCCGGGAAAGCCCCCAAAGCAAAGCGCCGCCGGCTCGTTGGAGCCGGCGGCGCTTTACAGGGAGGCGCTGTCTATCTTCAGGCGGCGCGCTTGTCAAGGGCGCTTTTGTAGTTCGCGGCCTTGTTCTTGGCGATGATGCCCTTGGCCGCGAGCCGGTCGAGGTAGGACTTGACGGTGTTGAGCAGTTCGGCGGCGCGCGCCGGGTCCTGCTCGGCGCGAAGATTCTTGATCAGCGTGCGCATGCGGCTGCGGTGCACCCGGTTACGAAGGCGACGCTTTTCGGTCTGACGAACACGCTTCTCAGCGGACTTGTGCTGCGGCATCGGAAAACGATGAGGTCGAAATTGCGAGGAGACTAAGCCTGCAATGGTACACCCGATAGCCCGGAAGGGTCAAGCCACGCACGGACAGTTCACACCGCGCGCCTCCCGGGCCTCTCGGGGGCCCGCCCTGCCGCGCGGCCTGTTCTGGCTCCTCGGCGGGCTGGCGGTGGCAGCGATGGGCTTGCTCGGCGTGGCCCTGCGCCTTGGCTTTTCGGGGGTGCCAGACCCCCGCGCCGCCGTGCCCGGCGCGTCCGTGCTGGCCCTCGAAGCACCGGTGCGGGGGTTTGTCTCCCGCGGGCTCGACCCGGCCATCGGTCACCTCGGCGTCGATGTGGCGCTGCCGGTGGGTACGCCGGTCCACGCCGCTGCTGCGGGCCGCGTGCTGCTCGCGGACAGCACGCGCGAGGGGGGATTCGTGCTCGTGCTGCTCCACGCGCAGGGGCTCACCACCGTCTACGCCCACAACAGCCGCCTGCTCGTGCGCGCGGGCGCCACGGTGACCGCCGGGCAGACGGTTGCGCTCAGTGGCAACACCGGCCGCCTCACCTCGGGCCCGCACCTCCACTTTGAAGTGTGGCGCGACCGCACCCCGCTGGACCTGAGCGCGCTCGTGAGCGCCGAACCGCCCCTGCCCTGAAGTGGCCGTGTCACGCGCGGCAGGCGTGCGCGTACTTTGGCCCCATAACCCCGCCCCCATGGCGTTCTTCAACTCCGATGCGCCCCGACCCGGCGAGCCGGTGACGCCGCAGGTGACCCTGCTCGCCGAAGGCACGACCCTCGAAGGCACCCTCACGGCCGCGCAAGACGTGCGCATCGCCGGACGCGTGGTCGGGCAGGTCCGCGCCAAAGGTCGGGTGATCGTGGCCCCGACCGGCCACATCGAAGGCGACCTCGACGCGAGTGGGGCTGAGGTGGCGGGCAGCGTCAAGGGGGATGTGACGGTGGCCGAGCGGCTCGTGCTGCGCCCGACGGCGCGCCTCGAAGGGCACGTCTCGGCCGGGCGGCTCATCATCGAAGAGGGGGCGGTGTTCAACGGCGAGTGCCGCACGGGCGGCGCCCCGGCCCCGGTGCCCGCCCCCAACGGCGAAGCCGCGCGCCTGGCCCCGGCCCAGTTGGCACCCGCCCGCGTTCCCTGACGATGGCGCGCCCCCCCGATCCACGCGAACCCGAAAAAGGGGCGGCCTGGCGGCGCGGCGCGCGCGACGTGAGCCCCTATGCAGGGCCTGGCGGGGCAGATTGCCGGGGCGATGATCTTCTTCGTCGGCGGCGGCGCGTGGCTCGACGTCCACTACGGCACCTCGCCGCTGTGGATCCTCGTCGGCGTCGGGCTCGCCTTCACGGCCCTCGGGGCGCTGCTGTACCGCATCGTCAAGGAGAGCGCGCGAACGCCCCGTGAGCGTGCGGTGAAACCCCCGTCTCAGGACGCCCCCGGCGTCCCGTAGCCCGCGCTTTGACCATTATTCAACCCGCCTTCTGCCACATCGGAAGGCGTGCGGGCGTAGTTTGACGTGCTGCTTCCGACCCCGGAATTGCAGGACCTTCTCACCGCGCGCAACGGGACCTATGGGCCGCTGGCCAAGCGTGGGGCTGGGGGTGGGCTTCGGCCTGCTACACCTCGCCCTCATCTTCCTCACGCACCAGATCGCCCGCCGGCTTCCCAGGCACACGGTGCAGATCGAACTGGCCGGGGTGGTGGCGCGCCTGCTGATCGCCCTCGTGGCCGTCGTCGTCGTCCTTGTGGCGGTGCCGGTGGAGCAAGGGGCGTTCGTGCTCGCGTTTCTCCTGACGTTCGCCGTCGGGCTCGTGGTGGACACGGCCCGCCTCGTCCGCCGGGCGATCCGCGCCTCTCATTCCCGCCCTGCATGACCCGTCCTGCCGCCCTTCTCGCCACGCTCGGCCTCACGCTGGCCGGCCTCGCCCTGCCCGGCGCCGTCCGCGCGCAGCACGAGGCGCCTGCCGCCGCGCACGAAGCCGGCGGCCACGACGAAGAAAAGCTCGACCCGATCCACCACTCGTCGGACGGCTTTTACATGGACTTTGAGCCGGTAGCCCAGGTCGAACTGCCGCGGATGTTCGTCGTCCGCCGCGCCGACGGCGCCCTCGGCTTCGACGCCTTCGGCTCGACCGCCGCCGCGCTCCGCTCCGGCCAGTATGTGGCCGAGGCGCCGGCCGGCGCCGAGGCGCCCGGACGCGCCCCCAACGACACCATCGAGGACTCGGTGCTCACGCAGATGACGCCGCACGCCGAGATGGCCGCCGGTGCAGCACGGCGAGGACGTCGAAGGGCTGATCGCCGTCCCACGAGCACCTGGAGGCGCACCTCGTGCCCGCGCAGGGCGCGCTCGTGCTCGACCTCTCGTTCACGCGCCACACCGTGTTCGTCTTCCTGGGCGCACTCGTCCTGCTCGCCATCGCCCTCCCCATGGCCGGGCGCTACAAGAAGGGCGTGGGCCGCACGAGCGCCCCGCGGGGCATGGCCCAGAACGCTTTCGAGAGCCTCGTGCAGTTCGTGCGCGACCGACATCGCCCGGCCCAACATCGGCGAGAAGGCGGACAAGTTCGTGCCCTACCTGCTGACGGCGTTCTTCTTCATCCTGATCCTGAACTTCCTCGGCCTGCTGCCCTTCGGCGCCACCGCCACGGCCAACATCGCGGTGACGACGATCCTGGCGCTCTGCACGTTCTTCGCCACGCAGATCTTCGCCTCGAAGGACCACTGGAAGCACGTCTTCTGGCCGCCGGGCGTGCCGACGTTCGTCAAGCCGATCCTGATCCCGGTCGAGATCATGGGCCTGTTCACCAAGCCCTTCGCGCTCGCCATCCGGCTGTTTGCCAACATGACGGCGGGCCACCTCGTGATCCTGAACCTGATCGGGCTGATCTTCGTCTTCACGGCCTCTTTGGCGCGGGCGCCGGCCTGGCCGTGGCCCCGGTGGCATCGCGTTCTCGCTGTTCATCTACCTGCTCGAACTGCTCGTGGCGTTCCTGCAGGCGTACGTGTTCACCATGCTCTCGGCCATCTTCATCGGCATGGCCGTGGCCAAGCACGAGCACGAACACACCACGTGGACCACCACGACGGCCACGGCGACCACCACGAGCATGGCGCCGGCGAGGTCTACGACCACAACGGCAACATGGCGCTCACCGTCTGACCCTTGAAACCCCGGGCGCCGGGCTGCCCCGGCGCGTCTCTCTGTATCTCGACAACCCAACCTCTCTCTCTCGATGGAACCCACCGCTCTCGCCTATCTCGGCGCCGGCCTCGGCGCTGGCCTCGTGGCCCTCGGTGCCGGTCTCGGCATCGGCCGCCTCGCCGCCTCCGCCATGGAAGGCACCGCCCGCCAGCCCGAAGTCCATCGGCGACATCCGTACGTCGATGATCATCGCGGCCGCCCTCATCGAAGGCGTGGCGCTCTTCGGCCTCGTGATCTGCATCCTGCTCGCGATCAAGTGACCGTGGGCGACAGGGTCGCCCGATCCGCTGCGCCGCCGCCCGGGCGGGCCGAGGCCCTCGCGCCTTCACCCCCGCACCTGCCCGTGGACGGGGCAGGCGGCCCGGCGCCTCGCGCCGTTGCCGCCTGCCCGGTCTGTTCCTCTCCGCACTTGCTCGCCGCTCCCAGATGCTGCCGCTCGCCTCGGGGCTGCTCAGCCCCAACCCGGGCCTGTTTTTCTGGACGTTCGTCGTCTTCGTGCTGCTGCTCTTCATCCTGAGCAAGTTCGCGTGGAGGCCCATCACCGCCTCGCTCGGCGAGCGGGAGCGGACGATCGACGAGTCCATCCGCCGCGCCGAAAACGCCCTCGCGGAGGCCCGCCAGCTCCAGGCCGACAACGAGGCCGCCCGCCGCGACGCCGAAGCCCAGGCCCGCAAGCTGCTCTCCGACGCCAACGAAGCCGCCGACCGCGTCCGCGCCGACCGCAAGGTCGAGCTCGACGCCGAACTCGCCGCCCGACGCCAGCAGGCCGAGGCCGAACTCGACCGCCAGCAGCCAGACGCTCCGCGAAGAACTCCGCAGCGAAGTGGCCGACCTCGCCATGCAGGCCGCCGAGCGCGTGCTCCGCCAGAAGGTGGACGCGCCCGCAGCAGCGCCGCCTCGTGGACGACTTCCTCGCCACGCTGCCGAAGAACTGAACGAATGGTCAATGGTCAACAGCCAATGGTCAATGGCCAATGCAGCACCGGAAAGCCGCCTGCATCCCATTCATCATTGACGATTGGCCATTGACGAATCGACCATTTCCATGACCCCTCCCGTTGCCTCTCGCTACGCCAAGGCCCTCCTCGAAGAGGCCCGCGCGGCGGGTGAACTCGACACGGTGGACGCCGACCTCGCGCTCGTCGCGGCGACGGTGAACGGGGCGCGCGACCTCGCGCCTGCTGCTCGGCAGCCCGGTTGTGTCGCCCGACAAGAAGCGCCGCGTCGTGGACGCGCTCTTCGCCGGCAAAGTGGGCGCGCGCGTGCAGGGGTTCATGGCTTCCTGTTCGACAAGAACCGCGAAAGCCTCCTGCCTGCGATCGCCGAAGCCTACCGCACCCTCCGCGACACCGAGCAGGGCATCGCGAGGCGCACGTGCGCGTGCCGGCCGCCCTCGACGCGGCTGGCGAGGCCCGCCTCCAGGAACAGCTCGAAGCCCGCACCGGGCAGAAGCTCCGCCTGGACGTGACGGTGGACCCGAGCCTGATCGGCGGGATCGTCGTCCGCATCGGCGACACCGTCTACGACGGCTCGCTCCGCTACCGCCTCGACGCGCTCCGCACGCAGCTCCACACGGGCGCGATGAACTGATTGCTGCATGGCCCCTAGTTCGTTGTTCGTGGTCAGGAGAACCGGACCTCGCGTCGAGCCTCTGACCACGAACAACGAACAACGAACAAACAACTCTCCGCTTTCCTATGACCACCGCCATCCGACCCGACGAGGTCACCGCCGTTCTCAAGCGCGAGCTGGGCGGCTTCGACGCCGGCACCGGCGTCTACGAAGTGGGCACCGTGCTCCAGGTGGGCGACGGCATCGCGCGCCTCTACGGCCTGCGAACGTGCAGGCGGGCGAGCTGATCGAGTTTCCCACCTCCGGCGTCACCGGGCATGGTGCTCAACCTCGAAGAGGACAACGTCGGCGCGGTGCTCTTCGGCGACGTCAACGCCGTCCGTGAGGGCGACGAGGCGCGCCGCACCGGCCGCATCGCCGCGCTCAAGGTGGGCGAAGGGATGCTCGGGCGCGTCGTGGACCCGCTCGGCAACCCGGTGGACGGGCGCGGCCCGATCCCGGGCGAGCTGCTCGAAATGCCGCTCGAACGCAAGGCCCCGGGCGTCATCTACCGCCAGCCCGTCACCGAGCCGCTGCAGACGGGCCTCAAGGCCATCGACGCGATGGTGCCGATCGGGCGCGGGCAGCGCGAACTCGTCATCGGCGACCGCCAGACGGGCAAGACGGCCGTGCTCATCGACGCGATCATCAACCAGAAGCGCACGCACGACGGCACGCGGCCAGCCGGTCTACTGCATCTACGTCGCCATCGGCCAGAAGTCGATCCACGGTGGCGCAGGTGATGCGCGCGCTCGAAGAAGCGGGCGCGATGGCCTACACGGTGATCGTGAACGCCCCGGCCTCCAGCGCCGCCCCGATGCAGTTTATCGCCCCGTTTGCGGGCGCGTGCATCGGCGAGTTCTTCCGCGACACCGGCCGCGCGGCCCTCGTGATCTACGACGACCTCTCGAAGCAGGCCGTGGCCTACCGCGAGCTGTCCCTCCTGCTGCGCCGCCCGCCGGGCCGCGAAGCCTACCCGGGCGACGTGTTCTACCTCCACTCGCCGCCTGCTCGAGCGCGCGGCGAAGATCATCAAGGAGGACTGCGTCGCCGCAGAAGATGAACGACCTGCCCGAGAGCCTGCAAGGCCGCGTCAAGGGCGGCGGCAGCCTCACGGCCCTCCCGGTCATCGAGACGCAGGCCGGCGACGTGTCGGCGTACATCCCGACGAACGTGATCTCGATCACCGACGGGCAGATCTTCCTCGAGTCGAACCTCTTCAACGCCGGCGTGCGCCCGGCCATCAACGTGGGCGTCTCGGTGTCGCGCGTGGGCGGCAACGCGCAGATGAAGGCGATGAAGAGCGTGGCGGGCACGCTCCGCCTCGACCTGGCCGCAGTACCGCTCCGCTCGAGGCCTTCGCCAAGTTCGGCTCCGACCTCGACCCGGCCACGCAGCGCCAGCTCACGCGCGGCGCGCGCCTCGTGGAAGTGCTCAAGCAGGGGCAGTACCAGCCCGTGCCGGTGGAAGAGCAGGTGGCGGTGCTCGTAGCGGCCACGAAGCGGCCTCCTCGACGCGGTGCCGGTGGAGAAGGTGCGCGCCTTCGAGGCCGAGTACCTCGACACGCTGCGCGCCACCCAGCCGCCCACCTCGACGTCGATCCGCACGAGCGGCAAGATCAGCGACGAGGCCACCGCCGCCTTCAAGGACGCCGCCGAGCGTCTCGCCGACCAGTACGCCGATGATGCGATGGACTTTCGGCGCAGTCGGCCGTTGCCGAAAGCCCCGTCTTGCTGCTGACCGCTAACAGTCCAACAGTCCATATCGCCTCTCTCCATGGCTTCTCTCCGCGACATTCGGACCCGCATCGCGTCCACGCAGAACACGCAGCAGGTGACGCGCGCCATGAAGATGGTGTGCGGCGGCCAAGCTGCGGCGTGCGCAGGAGCGCATCTTCGCCACGCGCCCGTTCTGCCTACAAGCTGCGCGACGTCATCCTGCACCTGCGCGGCTTCGTAGACCCGAGCGGAGCACCCGCTCTTCGACCAGCGCGAGACCGGTGAAGGGGCGCTCGTGGTGGTCGTCACCGGCGACCGTGGGCTCGCCGGGCCGTTCAACACGAACGCCATCAAGACCGCCGAGCAGGCCATCCGCGAGCGCTACGGCGACCTCGCCGAAGAACCGCGTGAAGGTGTATCGCGATCGGGCGCAAGGGCGCAGAGTACTTCGGCAAGCGCGGCTACCCCTTGGCGGCGCATCAGCGGGCGCCATGGACAAGCTCACCTTCGGCCTCGCCGACGCCGTGGCCGAGGAGGCGGTGCGCGGCTTCGAGGAAGGCCAGCTGGGACGAGGTCGTGCTCGTCTACAACGAGTTCAAGAACACGATTGCGCAGAACCGGATCATCGAGCCGCTGCTGCCGATCTCGTCGGAGCGATTCCTCACCCCCGTGATGGAGGCCGCCGACGAGCGCGCCCGCGGCCGAGCCGGAGCAGGTGCGACTACCTCTTCGAGCCGGGGCCGCGCCAGATCCTCGACGCGCTCGTGCCGCAGTTCCTGAGCTACCAGGTGTGGCGCGGGCTGCTCGAATCGTCGGCGAGCGAGAACGGTGCGCGCATGGTGGCGATGGACAACGCGACCACCAACTCGGAGGAGCTGCTGCGCAGCCTGCGCCTGCTCCTACAACCAGGCCCGCCAGGCCGCCATCACCAACGAGCTCACCGAGATCGTCTCCGGCGCCAACGCCCTCGCCGGATAATCGTGGGAGACCTCAAAGGTCTTCAAGACCTTTGAGGTCTGAAGTCAAGCGCCCCGCTGGTTCAGGCCGGCGGGGCGCTTTCGCTTTACTTCCGCAACAGCGGGATAATCGCGGTGGCACCCACGCTGCTCGCGTCGTATTCGAAGCCGAAGGCATCGGTGTAGGCGATCTTCGTGTAGGTGAGGCCGAGCCAGCGCCAGCCCGCCTCCACCGTGGCGCCGTGCGCCGGGTCGAACGCCACGTCGGGCCCGAAGCCGTCGCCGCTGTAGCGGATGCGCCCGTGGTACACGTAGCCCGCGCCCGCCCACACGTCATCGGTGATCTGCACAGTACCGACGAGTTCGACGGGGATCCGGGTGAGCAGGATGGTGGCGTTGTCGGCGGCCGTGGTCACGAACTTGACGCCCACCGTGGCCCGCGCCCCGAGCCGCGAGGCGACGCCTGGGCGCACCGTGACGCCGAGCGCGGCCGTGCCGCCCTGCCCGGCGCGCATCGTCTGCGTGCGGCCATCGGTGTAGCGAAACTCGGCGAAGCGGTCGCCGCCGTATTCCACCGCCAGCTCGCCGACGAGGCCGAAGACCGGGCCGGAGTGGGGCGTGGGGGCCTGTGCCGAAGCGGCCGGAACAGCGGGGAGGAGCAGGGCGGCGAGGCCGGCCGGGACCAGGAAGCGCATCGGGAGGGGAAAGAAGTGGCTGAAGATCGCCCCAGTGTTATGGCTCCTGCTGTGCCCCTTCCACGAAAACCCCACCCGTTCAGAAGCGGAAGACGGCGTTGGCGAAGATCAGTTCGGTGCCGCGCCAGAAGCGCCGGAAGAGCGGTCCGTCGGCGAGGTAGATGATGCTGCCCCGGCCCTTTTCCTGGACGCCGTAGACGAGCGCATCGCGGAGGCGCTTGGCGGCGACGCTGCCGGTGAAGCCGGCCACGCGCGCGTTGCCGCGGAGCGTGCCCACGTTCCAGCCTTCTTCGAGGTAGGCGTAGGCGTCGTCGGCGCGCAGGATGGTGAACACCTGGTTGCCCACGCCGAAGGCGAGCGGGTGCGAAGCGTCGAGCGAGACGCGGTAGACGGCGCCGGTCACGCTGCCCGAGAGGCTGGTGCGTTCGCGGGCGCCAAATGTGGCGAGCGAGTCGCGGCGCGTGTCCCCCGCCCCTTTGCGCTGGAGGCCGAAGCCGTCTTTGCCCACGAGGAAGCCCACTGCGCTTTCGAGCGCCACGAGCGTGCCCCCGGCCTCGACCCACGTCTGCACGGCCCCGAGCCGCTCCTCGCTCAGCGTGCGACTGTAGCCCCCGGCGGGCAGCACGAGCACATCGGCGTCGGCGAGGGTAGCCGCGCTCAGGTCCGATGCGTTGACGAGGTGAACGGGGAATCCGAGCTCTTCGTCGAAGTAGTGCCACACCTCGCCGAGGCCGCCCACGCTCACCGCCCTCGCCCGCCGCCACGACCACGCGCGGCGCGCGGAGGGGCGTCACGCTCGCCGCGCCGAGGTCCGCGCCGGATTCAGCGAAGCCGGTCGTGAGCGGGACCGGCGTGGCGCCCGCCGCAGCAGCGGCCTCGGCCACGAGCGCGTCGAAGCGGGCGCCGAGGCGGGCGTTGTCGGCCCGCGTCACGACGAGCGCGCCGGGGGCGAGGGCCTGCCCGGCCACGCGGGTGGCGGTGCCGGTCGTCCGCACGCGCACGCCCGGCGGCAAAGAGGCGTCCGAGGGCGCGGGCGCCGCTCGCCCCGCTCCACGGGATCGCGTAGGCGTAGGCGGGGCCGTTCGGGCGCGCTGCATCGGGCATCGCCGGGGTCGTTCCGCCGAGGGGCACGTCGGCGCGAAGGGCGACGGCGTCGAGGTTGTGGGCGTAGGGGAGGGCCCACGCGGTCACGTCGTAGGTGAGCGAGTCGGCGAGGACGGGGTTCGGCTCGAAGAGCACGCGCGCGAGGCGCCCGTTCGGCTGCGCGGCGGGCACGACGAGGTCGCCCGCGTCGGTGGTCACGCGGCCGGTGGTGCCATCGGCGTAGCGGAAGCCGTCGCCCGCCGCCCGGGCCCGCGCGTAGCCGTACTGGATGGCGTTGTGGTCGAGCACGCGCGTGAGGGCGGCGAGCTTTTCGGCCCCGTTGCTCGCGCGCACCACGTAGGCGCGGTAAGGCACGTCCTCGCCCCGCACGGCGCTCGCAAAGTAGTCGCCGAAGCCCTGCACGATGGCAGTGCGCTCGCGGCTGGCCACGGCCACGTTGCCCAGGCTCGTCGCCACGTGCCCGGCAATGCGGTAGGCGAGCGTGAGTGTGTCGCCGGCCGCCGTCTCGATGGCGAGGCCTGCGCGCGGGCCGCCGCCCTGCTCGTACGTCATCCCGATGGCGCCGTTGAAGAGCGGCCAGGTATCGCCGTAGGATGGGTAGAAGAGGTCGAACACCTCGCGCGTGAAGTAGAGGCGCCCGGCGGCGTCGAACGTGCGGGCGTTGTAGGCGCCGATGCGGTTCTGGAGCTCGCGCTGCCAGGGGGTGACAGCGGCGTGGAAGGGTTCGGCGGCGGGCGCGAAGTAGTAGGGCCCGTCTACGCCCTGCTCGTGGTAGTCGGCGTGGAGGTGGGGCATCCAGCGGTGGTAGGCGGCGATGCGCTGCCGCGTCTCCTGCTGCGTGCCCCACGCCCAGTCGCGGTTGAGGTCGAAGCCGTAGTGGTTCACGCGCCCGCCGGGCCACGGCTCGCGGTGCTCGCGCGCGGCGGGCGTGGCGTCGGGGAAGCGGCCCACCATCTGCGTGTACCACGACACGTAGCGGCTGTAGCCGTCCGGGTTGATGCACGGGTCGAGGATGACGACCGTGTTTTCCAGCCATGCCTGCGCGTCCGGATCGGTGAGCAGCCGGTGGAGCACCTCCAGCACCGCGTTGCTCGACACGGACTCGTTGCCATGCACGTTGTACGACAGCCACACGACGGCGGGCAGATCGTCGAGCCCGGCCGGGCGCCCGGCGGCGAGGTTCAGGTTGGCCTGCCGGATCGCCTCCAGGCGGGCCATGTTGCGCGCGCTCGTGAGCGTGGCCGTGAGGAGCGGGCGCCCCTCGTACGTTTCGCCGTAGCGCTCCACCTTGCACGCGCGCCGGGTCGGCGGCGGCCACCGCGTCCACGTAGGCCACCACGCGGTCGTGCGGCACGAACCGGGTCCCGAGCGGGTAGCCGAGAAACGCGGCGGGCGCGGGCACCTGCGCGTGGGCGCCCAGGGCGATGAACAGGCCAACGAGTGGTAGAAAACGGCGCATTACAGGCAATTAGGAAAGATGTAGGGGCATGGCTTGCCATGCCCGCGTGCGCGCCATGCCCATCGCCTTGCGGTCTTTCGGGGCATCGCGTCGCGAAGATACACGGCCCGAAACGCCGCGCGGCCCTTCCGCCGTGAAGCAGAAGGGCCGCGCCCATCAGAATCAGGGAAGCTCAGGCTTCGCGGAAGAACACGTTGCCCGCGAGCATCTCCGCGATGGCGTTCTCAGAGCTCTTGGGGCGCTTCTCAAAGTCGAGCGACACCCGCGCCTGCTCCTCCAGCATCCGCGCATCTTCAACCTCCGGGCCGAAGCCTTCGAAGTACGAGAGCTTGTCGTCGAGTTCGACCTTCTCGTCGGCCGCAAGCTGGCGGGCGCGCTTGGAGAGGATGACGACCGCTTCGTAGATGTTGCCCGTCTGGTCGCGGAGCGCGTCGAGGTCAATCGTCTGGATGGCCATAAAGCGAGAGCAATAGAGTGTCAAGCCGTCAAGAACAGGCGCACGCGCGCGAGGGTTTCATCCACCGCCGTCTCCAGGTGTTCATTCACGACAACGGCATCGAAGTGGCCGGCATAGCCCATCTCGTCGCGGGCGCGAGCGAGGCGGATCGCGAGGGTCTTCTCGGTCTCCGTGCCACGCCGCACGAGCCGCTCTTCGAGCACCGCCAGCGACGGCGGGGCGATGAAGAGCGTGAGCGCGCGGTCCCCAAAGAGCTGCTTGAGGTGCAGCGCGCCCTTCACGTCGACGTCGAGCAGGAGCGCGCCGCCCTCGGGCACGCGGTCAAGCTCTTCGCGGGGCGTGCCGTAGAAGCGCCCCGGATACACCTCCTCCCATTCGAGGAGCGCATCGTCGCGCAGCATCTTGTGGAAGGCGTCGGCGGTCACGAAGTGGTAGTCCACGCCGTCGCGCTCGTGGGCGCGTGGGGCGCGCGTGGTGGCGGAGACGGAGAATCGCAGCCGGGGCAGCGCCGCGAGCAGGCGGTGCGCAATGGTGGTCTTGCCCGCGCCGCTCGGGGCGGTCACGATCACGAGACGGGCGTCAACGTGCGATGTCCGATGTTCGATGTGCGACATGGCAGCGGTCATCGTTTAGGTTTGACGCCGCACGTCGCAAATCGCACGTCGCACGTCATTCTACGTTCTGGACCTGTTCGCGGATCTTCTCGAGCTCCTCCTTCATCGCGACGGCGAGGTGCTGCAGGGGCGGGTCGTTGGCCTTCGAGCCGAGCGTGTTGACCTCGCGCCCCATCTCCTGCACGAGAAAGCCGAGCCGCCGTCCGGGCGCCTCGCCGCCGTCCATCGCCTCGCCGAAGAACGTCAGGTGGGCGCGCAGGCGGACGCACTCCTCGGTCACGTCGAGCTTGTCGGCGAGGAGGGTGATTTCCTGCTCCACGCGCTCCGGGCTGATGCGGGCGTCGCCCAGGAGATCGTCGAGGCGGGCGCGGAGGCGGGCGCGGGCCTCGTCCACGCGCTGCGGGGCGCGCGTCTCGGCCTCGGCGGTCATGCGGGTGAGCGCGGCGAGGCGGGCGCGGAGGTCGGCCTCAAGGGCCGCGCCTTCCTGCGTGCGCATCGTGGCGAGGTCGTCGAGCGCGGCGGCGAGCGCGGCGGCGGCGGCGGCCCAGGCGTCCGGGTGGTCGGTGGGGGCCGCCTCGGTGGTGAACACGTCCGAGAAGCGAAGCAGGTGGTCGAGGCGGACGGGCTCGTCGAGGCCCGCGTGCTGCACGAGGCTGCGGAGCAGGTCGGCGTAGCGGCGCGCGGCGTCGGGGTCCACGCTCAGGCCCGTGTCCGCGTCGCGGTCGAGGGTGAGGTTGACCGTCACGTTGCCCCGGTCGAGGCGGCTGCGGACGAGCTTCTCGGCGTCGGCTTCGTGGGCGCTCAGGGCGCGCGGCAAACGCGTCTTGACCTCCAGAAAGCGCCCGTTGACCGTCCGCACCTCGGCGTTGGCAAGGGCCGCGCCCACGGTGGCGGTGCCGCGTCCAAAGCCGGTCATGGAAACGAGGGCCATCGCAGAGGGAAAGCGGGGGTAGCAAACGGTTGGGGCGCAGCATGCTGCGCCCCAACGTGTAGATCCTGATCTGCGGAGAGAGAGGGATTCGAACCCTCGGTACGGTTGCCCGCACACACGCTTTCCAGGCGTGCCCCTTCAACCACTCGGGCACCTCTCCTTCGAGGGGCGATGTACGATGTCGGATAGGCGAGGTTCAGGCTCCACATAGCCCTTCGCCTATCCTCCTTCGTCCTTCGCTCAGACTTCCATGATTTCAACTTCCTTCTTCTGGAGCATCTCGTCCACCTTCGCCACGTGGGCGTCGGTGAGCTTCTGCAGGCGCTCCTCGGCCTCGAAGCGCATATCCTCGGGCAGGCGCTTCTCGTCGGTGAGCGACTTGACCTCGTCCTTCGTGCTCCGGCGCACGCTGCGGATCGCGATGCGCGCGTCTTCGCCCTTCACCTTGGCGCTCTTGACGATGTCGCGGCGGCGCTCCTCGGTGGGCGTCGGCACGGGGATGCGGATCACGCTGCCATCGTTGCCGGGGTTGAGGCCCAGGTTGGCGGCTCGGATCGCCTTCTCGATGCCGTTGAGGGACGTGCGGTCCCACGGCTGCACGACGAGCAGGTCGGGCTGCGGGGAGCTTACGCTCGCCATCTGCGCCAGCGGGGTGATGGCGCCGTAGTACTCGACGCGCACGCCGTCGAGCATGGCCGGCGAGGCGCGGCCCGCGCGGAGCGTGTGGAACTCGTGGCGCAGGTGGTCGAGGGCCTTGTCCATCGTCGCGGCGGCCTCGTCGAGGAGCAGGAGCAGGTCGTCGTCAAGCATAGGGCTGCAAGGTCAGGCGGACGCCTCGGTGTGTTCCCAGACGACGCGCGTGCCGATGGCTTCGCCCCGTACGAGGCGGGCCAGGCGGCCTTTTTCGTGGACGTTGAACACCAGGATCGGGAGGGCAGATTCCCGGCAGAGCGTGAACGCCGTCAGGTCCATCACGCGCAGGTCGCGCGCGATCACGGTGTCACCGTCCACGATGGGAAGGTGCTCGGCGTTCGGGTCTTTCTCCGGATCGGCCGAGAAGATGCCGTCCACGCGCGTGCCCTTGACGAGCACGTCGGCCCCGATTTCGAGGGCGCGGAGCGCGGCGGCGGTGTCGGTGGTGAAGTAGGGGCTGCCCGTGCCGGCCCCGAAGATCACCACGCGCCCCTTTTCGAGGTGGCGGATGGCGCGGCGCCGGATGAACGGCTCCGCGATCTCCTCCATCTTGATCGCGCTCTGGAGGCGGGTGTTCACGCCCACGCTTTCGAGCGCGCCCTGGAGCGCCATCGCGTTGATCATCGTCGCGAGCATCCCCATGTAGTCGGCGTGCGCGCGCGGGAGGCCCTTGTTGGACCCCGAGACGCCCCGGTACAGGTTGCCCCCGCCGATCACGAGCGCGACCTCGACGCCGAGGGCGATCACGCTCTGAATCTCCTGCGCGTAGTGCGCCAGCTGACGCTCGTCGATGCCGTAGGCCTGGTCGCCGAGCAGGCTCTCGCCCGAGAGCTTGAGCAGGATGCGGCGGTACCGGGGCGGGGCGTCGTGCTCGGGTTGCATGGCAGAAAGGTCATTGGTCATTCGACACTAGTCATTGGGAAGGAAGCACGTTCCTCCTCCGAATGTCCAATGTCGAATGACCAACGCCCAATATCGTTAATCGCCGAGGGCGTAGCGGACGTACCGCTTCACCGCCACGCCGGCCTTCTTGAGCATCTCGCCCACGGTCGTCGTGGCGTCCTTGAGGAAAGGCTGCTCCAGGAGCACGTTGTCCTTGTAGTAGCGCTCCAGCTTGCCCTGCGCGATCTTGTCGAGGATGGCTTCGGGCTTGCCTTCATTGCGCGCCAGCTCGCGGCCGATCTCCAGCTCCTTGCTCTTGACCGCCTCGTCCACCTCGTCGCGCGAGAGGGCGATGGGGTTGTAGCCGGCCACCTGAAGGGCGGCGTCGCGCGCGGGCTCGTCCGAGCTGCCGCCTTCGGCGAGCACGAGCACGGCGAGGCGGCTGCCGGGGTGCGTGTAGGTCACCACGCGGCCGCCCTCGGGGGCGTCGAGCACGGTGACGCGGCGCACGCCGATCTTCTCGCCGATCTTGCCGGTCATGTCCATCGACGCTTCGCCGATGTTCGAGCGGTCGTCGAAGGGGAGCGCGTTGAGCGCATCCGCATCGGCGGGGGCGTGCTCGAGCGCGAGGTCGGCGATGCGGTTGGCGTAGGCGACGAAGTCGTCGTTGCGGGCCACGAAGTCGGTCTCGGCGTTGACCTCGACGATGGCGGCGCGGCGCCCGTCTGCGGAGGCCTTGGCGATGATGACGCCTTCCTTGGCGTCGCGGTCGGCGCGCTTGGCGGCGACCTTCTGGCCGCGCTTGCGGAGGATCTCGACAGCGGCCTCGAATTCGCCATTGGCTTCTTCGAGGGCGCGCTTACAGTCCATCATGCCCACGCCCGTCATCACACGGAGGCGCTGCACGTCGGAAGCAGAAATTGCCATGGGGGTAAGCTAATAGGAAATGGTCAATGATCAATGGTCAACAGCCAATGGTCAACGGAAGAACAGAAGGCGCAGAGGCTTTCTGTCGCATCCCATTGGCCATTGGCCATTGGCTGTTGACCATTGACAATGAATCAGGCTTCGTCGTCGGCGGTCATCTCGGGCGCGTCGCCCTCATTGCCCGCTTCGATGGCCAGCTTCTCGGCCAGACCGGCGTCCTCGTCACGGTCGCGCTGGGCGCCCTTGGAGGCTTCCTGCACGGCCTGCGCCACGGCGCTGGTGATGAGGTCGACCGAGCGGAGGGCGTCGTCGTTGGCCGGGATCGGGAAGTCGACGAGCGTGGGGTCGGTGTTCGTGTCCACCATCGCGATGATGGGGATGCCGAGCTTGCGGGCCTCGTCGACGGCGATGTGCTCGCGGTTGATGTCGACGATGAAGAGCGCGCCGGGAAGTCGGCCCATGCCGGCGATGCCGGTGAGGACCTTCTCGAGCTTATCCTGCTCGCGCGAGCGCATGAGGCGCTCCTTCTTCTTGAGCTGCGCAAACGTGCCCTCGGTCTGGCCGCGCTGGAGCGACTCCATGCGGCGGATCGAGCCCTTGATCGTCTGGAAGTTGGTCAGCGTGCCGCCGAACCAGCGCTCGACGACGTAGGGCATGTTGCACGATTCGGCGGCGCGGCGGACGGCCTCCCGCGCCTGCTTCTTCGTGCCGACGAAGAGGATCTTCTTGCCGGCGCGGGCAAAGCGCGCCGCCGCGTCGGCGGCTTCGTCGAGCAACTGCTGCGTCTGCAGCAGGTCGAGCACGTGGACCCCGTTGCGCTGCATGAAGATGAAGGACTTCATCTTCGGGTTCCAGCGGCTCGTGAGGTGGCCGAAGTGGACGCCGGCCTTGAGGAGGTCCTCAATTTCGACGCGGTGCTGCCCGTTGTCGGGTGCTTCCATGATGGGTGGTGTGGTTGGTGCCGCTGCGGCCGTCGGGGCTACGCGCGTTCCCTCCGGAGAGGGGCACCCGCGCGCGGCTCGGGCCGCATGAGGGATGGAGATAAAAAGGGCGGCCCGTCCAGCGAGGAGGAGCCGCCCGGGGTTCGAAACGCGGGGCGTCTCGAAGCTTGGATCAGCGCTTGCTGAACTGGAACCGCTTGCGCGCCTTGGGCTGCCCGTACTTCTTGCGCTCGACCATGCGGGGGTCACGCGTGAGGTAGCCGGCGTCGCGGAGGGGCTTGCGGAGCTCTTCGTTGAAGATCACGAGCGCGCGGGCGATGCCGAGGCGCACCGCTTCGGCCTGGCCGGTGAGCCCGCCGCCCTGCGCGTTCACGACGACGTCGAACTGGCCTTCCGTGCTCGTGATGCGGAACGGATCGTTCACCGTGCGCTGCTTCACGTCGAGCGGGAAGTACACGCCGAGCTCGCGCTTGTTGATGATGATCTTGCCCGAGCCGGGGCGCAGGTACACGCGCGCCGTCGAGGTCTTGCGCCGCCCGATGGCGGCAAACTGGGTCAGGGTAGCCATGGGAGAAATCAGAGATCATTGATGTTGATCATGGTCAGCACAGAGGCGAGGCCTCCGGCAATGATCCACGATCAATGATCCATCATCAGAAAGGAAGGGTCTGCGGGTTCTGGGCCTCGTGCGGGTGCTCGGCACCTTCGTAGACCTTGAGCTTGCGCATCATCTGACGCCCGAGCGGCCCCTTGGGGAGCATCCCCTTGACGGCGTTGCGGACGATGAACTCGGGGCTGCGCTCGCGCGCCTCGCGGGGCGTGCGGAACTTGGCGCCGCCGGGGTAGCCGGAATACGAGAAGTAGGTCTTCTGGTCCTCCTTGCGGCCCGTGAAGCGCACCTTGTTCGCGTTGAGCACGACGACAAAGTCGCCCGTGTCCACGTGCGGGGTGAAGATGGGCTTGTGCTTGCCACGGAGGACCGCGGCGATGCGCGAGGCAAGGCGACCGACGACCTCGCGGTCGGCATCGACAAAGTACCAGTCCTGCGTGACTTCGCTGGCCTTGGCGCTGTACGTCTTAAAGCTGTTGGCGTCCATAATGACGATCTGAAAGGCATCCGCCGGAGCCGCGAAACGCCCAAGTGAGGGCGCCGCTCGCAAATGGCGACAGTCGCGCAAGTTAAGGCGCATACCCCCGGAGCGGCGTGAAGCGTGCGTGAGGAGGATTTCGGCCCCCTGTGAAGCCTGCCTGCTACAGCCTTCCCCAACGAAAGATGCGCCGATGGAGGATCCTCCATAGGACGGCCTTTCCTGACACGCTAAGATGCGCGTCCCTTCCTGCGGCGGTCGCCATGCCCGCCCCAGGAGGGTCCTCTCCTGGTTTTGTCCTGGTAATGCAAATGGCTGCTTCGGACGCGTTCCTCGCCGTTCGCGCGCTTGCGCGGGAGCTTCCGTTCGACTTTGCCGACATGGAAGCGGCCGGGCAAACATATGTCGAGTGCCGCACCCAGCAGGTGGACGTGGCCTGCCACCGCGCCCAGGTGTGGGCTTACTGCTACGTGCTGCGCTACTTCATCGCGCGCTTCACCTACGACACGCAGCGCGACCCGGTAGACTGCGACCGCCTCGTAGCCGACTGCTTCGCCAAGGTGCTCGGGGGCATGGCCGAGATCCACGACGAGCAGCGTTTCCCGCACTGGGTCAGCGTGGTGTGCAAGAACACGTTCCGCTCGTACCTCCGCACGCACGCCCCGCAGTTTGCCGATCTCCCCGAGGACTTGCCCAGCGAGGAGCCGGACGACTTCGACCCGACGTTCGCACACCTCGCCTTCATGCGCGCCCTCGCCCGGCTGCCCGAGTACCTCCGCGATGTGGCGCGCCGCCGGTTGCTCGAAGAAGCCTCCTACGAGAGCCTGGCCGCTGAATTCGGCAAGCCCGTCGAGGTGATGCGGGCGTACGTCAAGAAGGCCCGCGAGCGCCTCCAGCAGGACCCAGACCTCCGCAGCGCCGCCGGGCGGGCCTGACGCGGGCGATTTAATTTGGGCCCGAAGGTTATGGGCAGGCGCGCGGTGCGTCTATGCAGACAGATCGTCCCGGATTCATGCCCTCGTTCCCCGCTTCTGACCGCCTGCCGCCCGACGCGCCGGAGGGGGACGAGGCGCTCGGCCCCCTGCTCGCTACGCTTCGAGGCCCCGGCGGCACGGCGCTGCTGGCCGAACTCGCCGCCGCCTCGGCAACAGGCACGCTCACGCAGCAGGAGCAGGCCCTCTGGACCTCCCTTCACGCGCAGGCCACCGCCTCGCCCGAATTGCAGGCCCGCCTGAATGCCGCCACAGAGCGCCTGCACACCCTGGAGCAGACGCTCGAAGATCCGCTGGCGCGCTTTGAGCGCCTCACGCGCGGCACCGCGTTCCCGGCGTCCGCCCGCAGCCTCTACGGTGGCGCCTCCCCATGCCCGCGCCGCCCGACCGCCACAGGCGCGGAGCCCACGCGCGCAGGTGCGCTGGGGGCGTGCCCTGGTTGCGGCGGCGGTCGTGCTGGCCGGGCTTTTCGTGGGCGGGCGCGCCCTGCTGCCCGCGGCGCCCTATGCGTTCACAGGCGACGAACTCCGCGTGGAGGCGCTCGGAGCGGTGCGGGGCGCGGCGGCCGAGGCGACGCCGCTAGAGGCGCAGTACCGCGCCGCCGTTCAGGCGCTCGCCGCCTCGCAGCGTTCGCTGCTGGGCTTCCCGCTTGCGCCGGACCTGCCGAAACTCCGGGGGGCGGTGCAGCAGTTGGAGGCGGTGCAGGCGGCGGCGGCGCCCGCCTCGTTTATCCGGCTGGAAGCGGCGTACCGGCTGGGCAAAGCCCGGCTGTTGCTCGGCGACCTCCGGGGCGCCCGGGCGCCCCTCGAAGAAGTGGTGCGCGAGGGCGGCGCCCATGCGGCGGCGGCGGCGGCCCTGCTCGCCCACACCGCCCCCTGAGCGCGGGCGTTACGGACGGGGCCGCGGCGCGGGCGGGTTGTCGCCGGGCTTCTTCTCCGGGCGGTTCTGCGGCCCCGGGGCTCTGGTTCGGCGGCGGCGGTTGAGGCCGCTCGGTGCGGGCAGGCTTGTTGCCGTCGTCCTCTGCGAGCGGGGCCACCTTCACCTTCTCCAGCGGCGCCTCGGGGGGCGCGGATCACGTCGCTCGGCGGCTCGGGCGCCGCCTCGACCGGGGCCGCGCGCGGGCGGGGGCGCGCACGCCGCGCCGGTTGATCGGTTTGGGTGGTGGCGGCCTCCTTGGTGTTGGCCGGCTTGGGCAGCGGCACCGTCACGGCGGCGAACTTGGCGTCGGGGTCGAGGAGGGCGCGGCGGCTGCCTTGGCGGATCTGCCGGAAGAAGCCGCCGACGATGGGGAGCGCCGTGTGGGAGCCCTGCTGGTAGTAGTCGCTCCGCCACGACACGGTGGGCGTGTCGAAGCCGACCCACGCGCCCATGACGAGGTTCGGGTGCATGAGCATGAACCAGCCGTCGGAGCCGTGCTGCGTGGTGCCGGTCTTGCCGGCGAGGTCGAAGCCCGGGTTGCCGAGGTAGCCCTGAATGGCCTGCCCGGTGCCCGCGCGCACGACGCCGCGCATCATGTCGAGCACGTCGTAGGCCACGCGGGGGTGGATGGTCTGCCGGGGCGCCGAGGGCCCAAACTCCGCGATCACCCGCCCGTTGGCGTCCTCAATCCGCTCGATGTAGCGGAGCGTGCGCATCTTGCCGCCATCGGCGAGGGTGGCGTAGGCGTTGGTCAGCTGGAGGAGCGTCACCTCGCAGATGCCGAGCGCGAGCGACGGCACCACGCACGCCTCCGGGATCGAGAGGCCGTTGCGGCGCGCGAGTTCGGCCACGCGCTGCGGGCCCGCAGAGCCGCCGCAGTCCTGGCTCCGGCTCCCAATCGACATCATCAGGTTGACGGCGGCGCCATTCTTCGACCACTTGAGCGCCTCTTTGAGCTGGAACGTGCCCCCGTTGGAGCCCATGCTGGTCGGGCGCCACCAGGTGCCGTCGGGCTCGCGGCAGGTGTAGCCGTCGCGGATGGACGAGGTGGGGGTGAACTTGCCCGATTCGAGGGCGGCGCTGTAGACGAACATCTTGAACGTCGAGCCCGGCTGGCGGCGCGCCTGGCTCACGTGGTCATACTGCTTGTCGGCGAAGCCGCGCCCGCCCACATACGCGCGGATGCGGCGCGTGCCGGGCTCGATGGCGATGAAGGCGGCCTCGACGCTCTTCATGCGCACGCGGAGGGTGTCGCCAAAGGCTTCGCTGGCCACGAGGCTGTCGAGCGCCTGCTCGGGCGCCATGCCGCCGCGCACGAGGTCGCCGTATTCGTTGCTCTGGCGCACAAACTGGCGCATCAGTTCGGGGCGCTTTTTGAGCAGGCTGCCCACCGGGTCCTGCGTGTACGAGCCGGACGAATCGGAGACGGTGCGGCGGCCCCACTGCTGGTCGGCGATGCGCTGGAGCTTCACAGCCTGCTCGGCGACGGCCTTTTCGGCGGCCTGCTGGAGCGTCGGGTCGAGGGTGGTGTAGACGCGCAGGCCGGCCGTGTACGGGTTGATGCTGCGCGGCTCGGCCCAGCGTTCGAGTTCGGCGCGGGCGGCGTCGGAGAAGTAGGGCGCCACGCGGTCCGACACATCGAGCGGGCGGAAGGCGAGGCGCGTGGGCGTTTCCGCCATCCGCTGGTACGTCTCCTCGGTCATCGCTTCGAACCCGGCGAGGTAGGGAAACTCGCGGCTGTATTCCTCCAGCACGTCGCGGTTGACGACGATCTGGTGGAGCACGACGTTGCGCCGGGCGAGGCTGCGCTCGGTCTGGTCTAGCTGCATCGGGTGGCGCAGGCGGCCCGGCACGCTTCCGCGCGCAATCGGGTTGTAGTAGGCGGTGCCCTTGAGCATCCCGATGAGCGTGGCGGCCTCGTCTACGGTGAGGTCGTTGGCGCGCTTGCCGAAGTAGGTTTTGCTGGCCGCCTCGATCCCGAAGGCGTTGTAGAGGAACGGGACCGTGTTGAGGTACATCTCCAGGATGTCCTCCTTCGAGTGGTAGTCTTCCAGGCTGTAGGCGAGGATCCACTCTTTGATCTTGCGGGTGAGCGTGAAGTCCTGCTTGAGGTCCGGGAACGCGTTGCGCGCAAACTGCATCGTGATCGTCGAGGCGCCCTGCGGGTCGCCGGTGGCGGTCTTGACGATGGACGAGCCGAGGCGCGTGAAGTCCACCCCGGAGTGGCGGAAGAAGCGCCGGTCTTCGGTGGCCACGAGCGCGGAGACGACGTAGGGCGAGATCGAGTCGAGCGGCACCCACTCGCGCGATTCGTCGGAGAAGCGCGTGATCTCGAGTTCGTCGCGCTCGTCGTTGTTGGTGAAGCGCGTGTAGATGACGGAGGCCTGCGCGTAGCGCGCCGCGCGGATCTCGGCCTCGGACGGCAGCGAGAGCACGAGGCGGACCCAGAACACGCAGAAGAGCACGAGCAGCACGGCGGCGCCGAGCAGCAGCACGCTGCCGGTGCGCGTGCGGGGGTCGGAAAAGCGCCGGCCTACGCGGCGCCCGTAGCGTCCGAGCGGCCCGAGCCAGCGCACGGCGTTCCGGCGGGCGGGCGGCGGTCCGGACGGCGAGGCGCCATCGCCGGAGGTGTCGGCGCGGCGGGCGCGGCGGCGCGGGCGTTCCTCCTCGATGAACCGCCAGCGGGGCGGCGGGGCTTCTGCGCCCGGGGCGTCTTCGAAATCCTGAGCCATGGAGCGACGATCTGAAGGGGGCAACATACGTCCCCCGGCCGTCAAGGTGCCGCGCGGATCGGGTTAGAAAGGCGTTACCCTGCTGCACCTTCTGCCCGCGCGTGCGCCCTGTCTCCCACCGCTTCAACCGCGTCCGCTTCACGCTCTACGCGCCGATCTACGACGCCTGCATCCGGCGTCCGTTCGACCGGATCCGCCGCGTGGCGCTCGGGCGGCTCGGCCTGCGGGCGGGCTCGCGCGTGCTCGTGCCCGGCTGCGGCACGGGCCTCGACTTCCGCCATCTGCCCGTGGGCGTGGCGCTCACGGCGGGCGACCTCACGCCGGCGATGGTGCCGCGCGCCCGGCGCGCCGCGCAGCAGGCGGGCCACCTCACGGCGCAGATCACCGCGTTCGATGCGGCGCGCCTGCCCTTTGCCAGCGAAACGTTCGACGTGGTGGTGCTGCACTTTCTCGCCGCCATCGCGCAGGACCCGGCGGCGGTGCTGCGTGAGGCCGCGCGCGTGCTGCGGCCCGGCGGGCAGGTGTCGCTCGTGGATGCGTTCATCGCGCGCGGCAGCACGCCCTCGGGGCTGCGGCGGGCGCTCAACCGGGGCTCGCGGCTCGTGGCCACCGAGATCGTGCTCGACGCCTACCCGCTCGCGGCGCAGGCCGGGCTGGCGGTGGTGGACGATACGCCCGTGCTCTTCGGCGGGCTGTTTCGCGCGCTCCGGCTCCGCAAGCCCGATCAGGCGGCGCGGGCGCCGTCGAGCAGCGCCACGAGCGCGTCCACGTCGTCGGGGCCGGTGCGGTAGTTGGTCACGCAGGCGCGCAGCACGGGCTGCCCGCCGCCGAGGCGCGTCGTCGAGATCCAGGCGCCTGCGGCCACGACGGCGTCGGCGATGCGCTGGAGGGCGGACGCATCGAGGCCGGGCGCGGTGAAGCAGACGACGGGAAGCGGCGTGTCGTTCACGACCGTCCAGCCGCGCGCGTCCAGGGCGGTGCGGAGGCGGTCGCCCATCGCCGTCTGGTGGCGGATCGCGCCGGCGTAGCCGTCCCAGCCCGCCACGAGGAGCGAGAGGAACAGCTTCATCCCGATGGCCCGGCGCGACCACTGGATCGAGTGCGTGTAGGGATCGGGGACGCCCTGCCCGGCGGGCATGTAGGCCGTGTGGATGCCGAAGGCCTGGCCGAGCACGCCCGGGTGGCGCGTGAGGAACAGCCCGGCGCCCATCGGCACGGACAGGAATTTGTGCGCGTCGAACGTGATCGAATCGGCGCGGCCGAGGCCGTCGAGGAGGGGGCGCAGTTCGGGCACGAGCGCGGCGGCGCCGCCCCACGCGGCGTCTACGTGCAGCCAGAGCCCTTCGGCTTCGGCCACATCGGCGAGCGCATCGAGGTCGTCCACCACGCCCGCGCTCGTGCTCCCGGCCGTGGCGACGGCGAAGAAGGGCAGGCGCCCGGCGGCGCGGTCTTCGGCGATGGCAGCGCGGAGCGTGTCTGGAGCGAGGCGCTGCTCGGCGTCCACCGGCAGCGTGCGCACGGCGGCGGCGCCGAGGCCGCAGGCGCGGGCGAGCTTGGCGACCGAGTGGTGGGCCAGCTCGGACACGTAGAGGACCGGATCGGCGGGAAGGGCGCGGGCGCCGCCTTCCTGGAAGGCGGGAAAGTGGTGGGCGAGCGCGCACAGCAGGGCCGTGTGGTTGGCCTCGGAGCCGCCGCTCGTGAACGTGCCGTCGCACGCGTCCGCCGCATAGCCGAAGCGCGCGCCGAAGGCGGCCACGAGGTGGCGCTCCACCTCGTTGGCGAACGGCGCGTGGCTCCACGCGGCCAGCTGCGGGTTGAAGGCCGCCACGAGCGTGTCGGCGGCGATGCCCATCGTGGTGGGCGCGGGGTTGAACAGGCCGAAGTAGCGGGCGTGCGGCGTGTGGACGGCAAAGCGCGTGAGCCCCTCGACGACGGCCTCGACGGCGGCCTCCGGGGCCAGGGCGTCGGCAAACGTGAAGCGCGCCACGTGGGCGGCGACCGTCTCCGGCGTCACCGCAGGCGGCATGGCCGGGCCGGCATCGACGTGCTGGAGAAACGCTTCGATCTGCTGCGCCACCTGGGGCCAGAGGGCGGCGCGGTCAGCATCGGTGAGAAGCAGCGGCAGGGCCGGGGCGGGTGCGTCGGGCATGGCAAACAGGCGGGCGCGGCCAACGCAGCGGCGGCGCGGGCGGTTGCGGGCGGCGGCGCGTACAACCGGGGGCGCATTCGTGCTAAGTTGGCCCCCTTCGCCGCTCTCTATGCTGCTTCGTCGCCTGCTTCTGCCCTTTGTCGCCCTGCTCGTGGGCGGCCTTCCGGCTTCGGCCCAGACCACCTATCAGGCGCCGCCGCCCGAACTCGCCCGTCTCATCGACGCGCCTGCCACGCCGAGCGTAACGCTGGCGCCAGACGGGCGGATGATGCTCGTGGCCGACCTGCCGGGCCTGCCGCCGATTGCGGATGTGTCGGCGCCGGAGCTGCGGCTCGCGGGCCTTCGCATCAACCCGGCGACGAACGGGCCGAGCCGTGCCACGGGCGCCACAGGCCTGCACCTGCGCACGCTCGACGGGCGCGAACGCGCGGTGACGGGCCTGCCCGCCAACCCGCGCCTGCGCGCGCTCCGCTGGAGCCCGGACAGCCGCCGCGTCGCCTTTGTCCACGACAGCCCGTCCGGCATCGCGCTCTACGTGCTCGACGCCGCCACCGCGCAGGCGCGGCGCGTGGGCACGTTCGCGCTCAACGAAGCCCTCGGCAGCGGCTACAGCTGGCTGCCGTCCTCGGACGGCTTTATCGCCCGCCTCGTGCCGGCCACGCGCCCGGCGCTGCCCGCGGGCGGCGCCACGCCCGAAGGCCCCGTCGTGCAGGAAACGGCGGGCCGCGCCGCGCCTGCCCCGACCTACCAGGACCTGCTCGCCTCCCCCACCGACGAGGCCACGTTTGCCCACTACGCCACCGCGCAGGTGGCCCGCGTGACGCTTGCCGGGGCGGTGACGCCGCTCGGCACGCCCGGCCTCGTCGCCAACGCCGACCCTTCGCCCGATGGCCGCTTTGTGCGCGTGGACCTCGTGCAGCGCCCGTTCTCGTACCTCGTGCCCGTGGGGCGCTTTCCCGTCACCGTAGACGTGCTCGACGCCCGCACGGGCGCCCGCGTGCATCGCCTCGCCGAGGTGCCGCTCCGCGAGAACGTCCCGATTGCCGCCGGGAGCGTCCCCGAAGGCCCGCGCAGCATCGACTGGCGCGCCGATGCCCCGGCCACGCTCGCATGGGTCGAGGCGCTCGACGGGGGCGATGGCCGCCGCGCCGCCGACGTCCGCGACCGCGTGCTGATGCTCGCCGCGCCCTTCACCGGGACGCCCGTCACGCTCGCCACGCTGCCCCTCCGCTTTGGTGGGATTCAGTGGGGCACCGGGGCGATGGCGCTCGTCTCAGAGCGGTGGACGCCCACGCGCAAGGCCCGCACCTACCGTGTGGCCCCCGAGGCACCGGGGCCGCTCCAGCCGGTCTTCGACCTCTCCTACGAGGACCGCTACGCCGACCCGGGCACGTTCATGACGGACGACACCCCGCAGGGCACGCGGGTGCTGAAGATGGACGGCGGCGCGCTCTGGCTCGCGGGCGCCGGCGCCTCGCCCGAGGGCGACCGCCCGTTCCTGCGCCGCTTCGACCCGGCCACGGGGCAGACCACCGAGGTCTTTCGCTCCGCCGGCACCGTCTACGAGCGCCCGGTCAGCTTCCTCCCCGACGGGCGGCTCCTGATCACGAGCGAATCGCCGGCCGCCGCGCCCAACTACGTCGCCCTCGACCTGCGCACGGGCGCCCGCACCGCCGTCACCGCCTTCCCGAACCCCTACGCCGACCTTGGCACGATCCGCAAGGAGCGCCTCGACTACCGCCGCGCCGATGGGGTGCCGCTCTCGGCGATGCTCTACCTCCCGCCCGGCTACGACGCGCAGCGCGACGGTCCGCTCCCCGCCTTCGTGTGGGCCTATCCCGCCGAGTTCAAGAGCGCCGATGCCGCCGGGCAGGTGTCGGGCTCCCCCTACCGCTTCGACCGGCTCTCGGTGCAGGGCGCGCTGCCGTTCGTTCTCCGCGGCTACGCGGTGCTCGACAACGCGGCCATGCCCATCGTGGGCGAGGGCACGGCCGAGCCCAACGACACGTTTGTAGACCAGCTGCGCATGAGCGCCGAGGCGGTCATCAACGAAGGCGTGCGGCGCGGCGTGGTGGATGCGCAGCGCGTCGGCGTGGGCGGCCACTCCTACGGCGCCTTCATGACGGCCAACCTGCTCGCCCACACCGACCTGTTCCGCGCGGGGATTGCGCGCTCCGGCGCCTACAACCGCACGCTCACACCGTTCGGCTTCCAGAACGAGCAGCGCACCTACTGGGAAGCGCCCGAGGTGTACGACGGGATGTCGCCCTTCCAGAACGCGCCCAAGATCAACGAGCCCCTCCTCATGATCCACGGGATCGCGGACAACAACACGGGCACCTTCCCGATCCAGAGCGAGCGCCTGTACAACGCCATCAAGGGCCTCGGCGGCACCGCGCGGCTCGTGCTCCTGCCCGCCGAGAGCCACGGCTATGCGGCCAAGGAAAGCCTCGGGCACATGCTCTGGGAGATGGACCGCTGGCTCGACCGCTACGTCAAGCACGCCCCGGCGCGCACCGAGCCGGGCATGTGACGCCGGGCGCGGGCGGGCCTGATCAGGTCCGCCCGGTGGGGTGGGGGGCCCGCGCTGGCAGCGAGAGCGTGAAGCGTGCCCCACTTGGGGGGCGCGACTCGGCGTGTACGTCGCCGTGGTGCTGGCGCGCCAGGTCGCGCACGATGGAGAGGCCGAGGCCGGTCGAGGACTCGCCGGCGGTGGGCCGGGCGGTGCCGCGCACGAAGGGGTCGAAGAGCCGTTCCGGGTCGCCGTCGCCGAGGCCGGGCCCTTCGTCCTCCACCGTCACCCAGGCCTGGTCGGCGTCTGCGCCCGTGCGCACCGTCACGGTGCTGGCGGGCGGGGAGAACTTGAGCGCGTTCGAGACGAGGTTGGCGAGCGCGTGGTGCAGTCGCACGGGGTCGCCGGAGGTGAGCGCCGGGGTGCCTTCCACCAAGATCCGCTGCCCTTTGGCCACCGCCGCCGGCTGATGCACGCGCAGGATGTCCTGCACGAGCGTGGCAAGGTCGACCGCCGCCTGCGCCTGCGGGTGGCTTTCGGTGGCGCGCTCCAGGGTGGCCGAGGCGGTTTTGAGGGCCGTCTGCGCGGCCTCCCTGATGGCGGTGACGAACTCTGCCTCTTCGCTGCCAGCGGGCATGAGTTCGCCGAGCAGTTCGGCGAGGCCTGCGATGCCGCCCAGGGGCGAGCGCAGGTCATGGGCGAGCGCGCGCACGAGCCCGTCGCGCTCGGCCATCGTGGCGGCGTATTCCTGGAGCAGCTTGCGGTTTTTGATCTCCTCAGAGGCCGTGGCGGCGAGGTCGCGCAGGATCTGGCGACCCTTTGCGTCGAGCGTGCGCGGCTGCGGGCCAATCACGCAGAGCGCACCCAGGGCGTGCCCATCGGCGGCGTAGAGCGGCGCCCCGGCATAGAAACGCATGTGCAGGTCGCCGGTGACGAGCGGGTTGTCGGCAAAGCGCGGGTCGTTCGCGGCGTCCTCAACGACGAACACGTCGTCCTGCAAGATGGTGTAGTTACAGAAGGCATCCTCGCGTGGCATCGGCGTGCGGGGGAGACCTTCGGCAGCGGCGAGGTGCTGCAACTGCGCGTCGAGGAGCGTCACGAGCGCGATGGGCGCGTTCGTCAGCTCCGAGGCGAGGCGGACGAGCCGGTCGAAGCGCGCGTTCGGCGCGTCGGTGAGCAGGTGCGACGCCTCGAGCGCGGCGAGCCGATCCTCTTCGTTGGGGGGAAGCGGATAGGAGCGAGCAGGCATGAAGTGGTGGAGACGTGCTGAGATCAGCCGGAAGGTGTTCTCAATCGGTCCGAGCCGCGCAGGGTTTAAGGCCGAATAGGCGGGGATTCAGGAAGATCACAAGGGATCCTATGCTTCCACACATGTGCCGGCCTCAGTGCGGGTCGTCGGCGGGCACGGAGAAGCCGCGTTTGCGCATGAGCGCGCCGATGGCGGGGTCGTGGCCGCGGAAGGCGCGGTAGCCCTCGGCGGGGTCTAGTGTGTTGCCCACCGAGAACACGTGCGTGCGCAGGCGCTCGGCCACGGCGGCGTCGTAGGGGCCACCTGCCTCCGTGAAGGCCTCGAAGGCGTCGGCGGTGAGCACATCGGCCCAGAGGTAGCTGTAGTAGGCCGCCGAGTAGCCGTCGGAGGAGAACACGTGCGCGAACTGGGGCGGCCGGTGGCGCATCACGAGTTCGGCCGGCATCCCGAGCGCCGCCAGGGTTTCGCGCTCAAAGGCCCCCGGCTCGATGGGCGCGCCACCCGCAAGGTGAAGCCGCAGGTCCACAAGGGCGCTGGCGAGAAACTCGACCGTCGCAAAGCCCTGGTTGAACGTCGCCGCGCGCTGAATCCGCTCGACGAGCGCCTGCGGAAGCGGCTCGCCCGTCTGGTAGTGGACAGCAAAGCGCCCGAGCACTTCGGGCGTGGCGAGCCAGTGTTCGAGCAGTTGCGAGGGAAACTCCACGTAGTCCCGCGCGACGTTCGTGCCCGAGAGCGAGGGATACTGCACGTTCGAGGCGAGCCCGTGGAGGGCGTGCCCGAACTCGTGGAAGAGCGTCTCCGCGTCGTCCCACGACACGAGCACCGGCGCCCCCGGCGCGCCCGGGACGAAGTTGGCGTTGTTGGAAACGAGCGTGGGCACCGCGCCCGCAAAGCGTTCCTGGCTTCGGTACGCGCTCATCCACGCCCCCGAGTGTTTGCCGGGGCGCGCATACGGGTCGAAGTACCACAGGCCCACGAAGTGCCCCGTGGCGTCGTCGTCCACGCGCCACACCCGCACGTCGGGATGGTAGATGGGCGCGTCGTCGGCGGGGGTGAAGGTGAAGCCGAAGAGCTGGCCGGCCACCCAGAACATCCCCTCGCGGAGCTTGTCGAGCTGGAGGTAGGGCTTGACGGCGGCTTCGTCGAGGCTGTAGCGCGCCCGGCGCACCTGCTCGGCGTAGTAGCGGTAGTCCCAGGGGGCGATCTGGAAGGCGTCGCCGGCGGCGTCCACGAGCGCCTGCATGTCGGCCACTTCTTCGCGCACGCGGGCCACGGCGGGGGCCCAGACGGCTTCCATGAGCGCCTCGGCGCGTTCGGGCGTCTGCGCCATCGAATGCTCCAGCTGCCAGTGCGCGTGCGTGGGATAGCCGAGCAGCCGGGCCCGCTCAGAGCGGAGCTGAAGGATCTCGGGGATGAGCGCGGTCGTGTCGTGTGGGCCGCCGTCGCCCCGGCCCACAAAGTGCCGCCACACCTGCTCGCGCAGGTCGCGCCGGTCGGAGAAGGTCAGGAAGGGCTCGACGGACGAGCGCGTGTTGGCGATGGCCCACGTTCCCGGCAAGCCCTGCGCCTCGGCCGTCGCGGCGGCCGAGGCGCGGAACGATGCCGGAAGGCCGGCAAGGTCCTCCTCACGTTCGAGCACGACGCCCTGCGCGGCCTCGTCGGCCAGGAGGCGCTGGGCGAACGCCGTGTAGAGGGCGGCCAGGCGCTGGTTGATCTCCGACAGGCGGGCTTTCTCGGCGTCACCGAGGCGGGCGCCCGCGCGCACGAAGCCGGTGTAGGTGAGCCACGCCAGGCGCTGCTGCTCGGGGCTCAGGTGCGCGCGTTCGGGGCCTTCGTAAACGGCCGCGAGGCGCGCGAAGAGCGCGGCATTCTGCGTGATCTGGTCGTCGTGCGCGGCCAGGCGCGGTGCCATCCGCTGCTCGACGGCCTGGAAGGCCGGCGTGCTCATGCTGGCGCTCCAGACGCCGTAGACCGTGCCCACCCGGTCGAGCGTGCGGCCGGCGGCTTCGAGGGCTTCGAACGTGTTCGCGAACGTGGGCGGCGCCGGGTGTTCGGCGATCCGCTCCACTTCGGCGAGGTGCTCGGCCATCGCCGCTTCAAGGGCCGGCTCGAAGTCCTCCACGCGGACGCGGTCGAAGGGTGGAAGGCCCCCGTAAGGACCCTCCCAGGGCGTGAGCAGCGGGTGGGCGGCAGAAAGCGACACAGGCGAAACGGGCAGCGGAGGGGCCGGAAGGTAGCGTCTGAAACAGAACGGCCCGCCTGCCGGAGAAGCAGGCGGGCCGCCGAGGAGCGCAAGGCGCGTCAGCCCTTGGACACCGTCACCGTGTTGCCGCTGCGCGTGACGCTGAAGGCGTCGAGGCCCGCGCGGGCTGGGCCAGAGAGGCGCGCGCCCGTGGTGGGGCTGAAGTGCGAGTCGTGCGAAGGACACACAAGCTCGCCGCCGCTGTACTGGCGTACCGCCTGGCCCTCGTGGGGGCACACGCTGGAGAACGCCTTGATGGTCGTCCCGTCGGTGTTGACGACGACGGTCTGGGCCGCGCTCAGGTAGAGAAAGCCGCCCGACGCTGCGAGGCCCGAGGCGCCGCTCTGCGTGAGGTCGAGCGTGATCGTGTTGCCGGAGATCGTGACTCCGGAGGGCGTGTCGCCGCCGCCATCCCCCGCCGCGTCGCAGGCGCTGAGCGTGGTGGCCAGCGGCACCCCGAAGGCGAGCGCGGCGCCGACAAAGCAGGTGCTTTTGAGGAAACCGCGGCGCGAGCAGTCGGCAGCGCCGTCGGCAGGTTCGGGAGGCATGGCGAGGGGGAGCGGAAAGAGCGAAGCAGAGGCCCGCACCGGTCAGCCGGCGCGCCGGGCTGAGAGGTCGAGCGTGAGGTGGAGGTCGTCGCGCACGCGCACGCCGAGCAGGCTCGGGAGCGGGATGCCGAACTGCGTGAGCGTGACGCTGAAGGCGCCCTGCACGCGCACGTCGTCGCCCGAGCCGGAGCGCTGCACGAGCACGGGCACGGTGATGTTCTGCCGCACGTTGTGGAACGTGAGCGTGCCCGTCGCCGTCGCGTTGGTGGTGGCGGTGGGCGTGGGCAGCATCGCCAGGCTCGTGAGCGCGAAGGTGACGGTGCGGTAGAGGTAGGCCTCGGTGGCTTCCACCATGTGCGAGTCGCGCGAGCGGTTGCCGCTGTCGAACGACTGCACGGGCGCGCTCACGGTCGCCGCCGTCACCGCGCCCGCCGCGTTGACGCTCATCGTGCCCGAAACGCGGTGGCTCGTGCCCTCCCAGGAGTGGGCGGGGTGGGTCATCGCATAGACCACCGTGGAGCGGGCCGGATCGATGCGAAACGTCGTGGTCTGCGCGGCGGCCAGCGGCGCGGCAAACAGCGTCAGCAGGGCGAGGGCGGGGCGAAGGGTCATGCGAGGTGGGGCGCGGCTAAAGAATTGAAAGTCAGTGGTTTGGTCTGATTCAACTCCTGTGCCGAAGCGCCGGGCTCAGCGGAAAAAGGTGACCGTGATCATCGCCGCCGAGAACGTGGCGAAGGTGGAGTAGCCCGCGATCTGGTGAATCCGCCGCCGCGAGTCGGGCCCGGGGGCGAGCAGGGGCGTCACGATCATGCCGAGCATGTGCCCGACGGCGAGCCACTTGTGGATCGTGATCGTGTCTACGCCCCCGCTTCCGCCGCTGTAGAGCTTGGGCGGGGCCAGCAGCGAGAGGGCCGCCGTGGCCGAGTACATCCCGATCGTGATGGGCGCAATCGTGGTGTGGAACTTGGAATCATGCCCCGAAATGGCCAGCTGCCCGCCAATGACGGTGCCCGCCATCGCGGCAACGGTGGCCAGCCCGAGGATCTGGTGCTTGGAGAGCATCCACCGACGCACCCCCGCGATCTGCCGGAAGTCGTCGGCGGGGTCGGCGTGCGTCGGGAAGAGCCCGCTGAGCCGGAAGAGGCCCTTGCGCCCCCACCACACGCGCTCCCACGGCGACATGTGGAGCGAATCGAGCGTCGGGCCTTCGAGCGAATCGGCGGCGAGCGCGGGCAGGGTGAGCACCTGCGCCACGGGCATCCCCTCGGCCTGCAAAGCGGACATGGCGTCGTCTGGCGCGGACGGTGCCGGGGCCCACGCGTGGACACCGAGCGGTATCTCAGCCACGGCGGGTCCACCCAGCGCCGGCGTCACCGCGCGCAGCCCGATCGGCGTGGCGCCGGGCCAGTCAGGGGAGGCCGCGCGCAGCTGTGGGGCTGAGAGCAGCAGGCCGAGGGTGAGGGCAAGCAGGGCAGGGCGCGGGCGCATGAGCGTAGAACAACAGGAGATCAGCACGGGAGCCGCAAGCGTACGAAACCCACCAGCGCAAATACACGGTGTCACAACCATTGCCCCCCCGGTCGCCAGAAAAAGATGAAGCAGGACGGTGGCCTGTTCCGCGCGGGCAGGCCGCCTGGCGGGCGCGGGCGTCTTGCTCAGGGAGGGCGGCGTCCGGTGAATGCGGAAGAGCCCTTCGGCGGAGAGGCGTGCAGGGAAGCGTCGGCCTGTCCTCCCATGAGGGTGCCTGTGAGCCCCCTGAGAGAGCGGAGCGCGCGGGGGTTTAGCGGGTCGCTCCGGTGAGCCCCTGCGCTTCCAGCCAGTTGTAGAAGGCCTCGATCCAGTGGTCGCTGCTCGTGCCCTGGCGCCGCATCCCGAAGCCGTGGCCGCCTGAACCGAAGATGTGCGCCTCCGGCCTGTGGCCCGCCGCCGTGAGCGCGTCGTAAAACCGGACCACGGGCGCGAGCGCGACGGCATCGTCCTGCGCCCACGCCATGAACAGGGGCGGCAGCTTGGCGGGAATGGTCGGCATCACCCCGAAAGGGCCCCCGTAGATCATCGCGGCGAAGTCCGGGCGCGCCGTGGTGTCTGGCTGGAGCAGCGCCCCGCTCGTCACCATGGCCCCGGCCGAGAAGCCCATCAGGCCGACCCTGTCCGGGGCGAGGCCCCACGCGGCCGCGTGCTGCCGGACCACCTGGATCGCCTGGATCCCGTCCGCAATGCCATAGCGGCCCGCTTCGTCCATGTTCATGCCCGTCGGCACCCCTTGCTCGCGCTTTTCCACGATCCGGTACTTGAGCACGAAAGCGGCGATGCCTCGCTCCTGCAGCCAGCGCGCCACGTCAGTTCCTTCCTGGCTGATGGCCAGCGCCACAAAGTAGCCGCCGGGGGCAATGATGACGCTGGTTCCGGTGGCCCGGGCGCGCTCGGGCAGGTAGGCCGTGAGCGTCGGGGTGACCACGTTGAGCACGACGGTGCCGACGGGGGTGTTCTCGATCGTCTGCTCCTGCTGCTGCCACGTCTCCGATCCCGGCGCCACGCCGGGCCAGAGGTTTACGGTCTGCGCGGCGGCGGCGTGCGCCGTCAGCAACCCGATGGCGAGGGCACCGGCCGCCCGCCCTGCTGTCCACATCATCTTTTCGCGCGTGAAGGGGTCTCTGGGGCACCGGGACAGGCTAAGATAGCCCCGTTGGAGCCGTTGGGCAGTCTGGCCACTCCGCTACCGGATGCCCTTCCCCCTTGATGAGCACGGGCGTAAGCAGGCGCAGCCGGTGCGGCACGGCCGCTCAGCGCGCTGCGTCCGCTAACCGTCCCCAGTCCGCCCATGCCGAGAATCGATGTTCTGCGCGAAGAGTTTGCTCGTGAAACGCGCATCGCGCGGCGGCACATCGAGCGGCTGCCCGATGCGCACCTGGGCTGGCGGCCCCACGCAAAGTCTTTCACGGCCGGGCAGCTGGCCGGGCACATCACCGAGTGTGCCCGCTGGGCAGAGCAGGTGTTCGCCGGAGACGAACTCGACATGAACCCGGCCACCTACGTGCCCCTGCGGGCGGACACCGTCGCCGCGGCGCTCGACACCTTCGATGCGACGGTGGAGGGCGCCCTCCGGGCGATGGCGGGCACCGCCGACCGAGAGGTCACGCAGCAGTGGCGAATGAAGCTGAACGGAGCGGTGCTTTTCGAGAAAGACCGCGAGGCCGCGTTCCGGGACCTGTCGTTCAGCCACCTGATCCATCACCGGGGACAGTTCACCGTCTACCTCCGCCTGCTGGACGTCCCTCTGGCCCCCACCTACGGCCCCACCGCCGATGGGCGTGGTTAGCGCAAAGGGACCGCAGGGAAATAGCCCCATCACGCCGCTGCGGCGATAGGGGAGCCGCTTGTCTGTTCAGGCCGGTCAGAGCGGGCTCCTGTTGATCAGCGCTCCTGGGATTCCTCCCCACACGCCTCCCAAAGGCCTTCGAGGCGGCCTTTGAGCCGTTCGGGTACACTCGTAAGGTGGAGGAGCGCCCGTCACGCTTGAAGAGGTGGCGGTGGGCGTGCGGGTTGTATAGTCACGGACCACGTGCGGTCAACCCCAGCAGCGCTTGGCGGGGTTTCAGGCTGCGCAAGGCGCCCGTCGGAGGCCTCAGAAACAGAAAGGCCTCGGCCCCCAAAGAGGCCGAGGACCTGTGTTCAAGGCTTGTTGAGGGGCCGACGTACGGCCAAGCCTAGCTTCAGAGGTACCGAGCGGATTCGAACCGCTGTACGAGGTTTTGCAGACCTCTGCCTAACCACTCGGCCACGGCACCTTATGGGCTCAGAATACCGCAGCGCCGGGCCCTGGGGCAAGACGTCGCCGTGAAAGCGGCGGCAAAAGCGTTACGGTACAGGCGGGGCGGCGGTGGCCCAGGGCGGAATCACGCCGTGGGCCACGCCGAAGGTCGGGCCCATCAGGAAGTACGTCACCACGGCCACGAGCACGGCGAAGGCGAGGTCGAGCCAGAAGCCCGCGCGCATCATCCACGAGAGCCGCACGCGCCCGGTGCCGTACGCGATTGCGTTGGGTGCCGTCCCGGCGGGCAGGATGAAGCCCGCACTGGCGGCGAGGGTGGCGGGGATGGCCAGGAAAAGCGGGTTCTGCCCCAGCGCCACTGCGAGCGGCGCCACGACGGGCAGGAAGGCCGCCGCCGTGGCCACGTTGGACGTGAACTCGCCCAGCAGGATGATCAGCAGCACGACGGCGAGCAGCACCACGAACGGCGGCATCCCGCTCAGCCCGGCCAGTCCGTCGCCGATCCAGACGGCGAGCCCGGTCTTCTCGATCGCGGAGGCCAGGCTCAGGCCCCCACCGAAGAGCAGCAGCACGTCCCACGGCAACCGCTCGGCGTGCGCCCAGGTGAGCAGGCGCGTGTCGGTGCCATCGCCGGCCGGGACGAAGAAGAGCACGAGGGCCGCCAGCATCGCAACGCCCGTTTCGGTCAGGCCCGGGACGAGGCCGTCGAGCAGCGGCATCGCCATCCAGCCGGCGGCGGTGAGTACCGCCACGAGTCCGACGCGCCGCTCGGGCGTTGTGAGGCGCCCGAGCGCCACCCGTTCCGCCTCGACGAGCGCCCGCGCGCCCGGCAGTTCCGTGTGCCCGAGCCCCCCGCCGATGCGCGTGAGCACGACGTAGGCCACGCCCAGGCCGAGGATTACGAGCGGCACGCCCACCCCCATCCACCCCAGAAAGCTCACCCGCACGCCGTAGGTCTCTTGCATGAAGCCCGCGAACACGGCGTTCGGCGGCGTCCCGATGAGCGTGCCCATCCCCCCGATGCTGGCCGCGTAGGCCACCGCGAGCAGGAGCGCCGTCGAGAAGCGGGCGCGCACGTCGGCGGGGGCCTCGTCGGCGAGGCGGGTGAGCGAGAGCGTGAGCGGCAGCAGCATGAGCGTCGTCGCCGTGTTGGAGATCCACATCGAGAGGAAGCCCGTGGCGATGAGCATCCCGGCGATCAGGCGGCGCGGGCTCGTGCCAACGGCGCGGATCACGCCGAGGGCGAGGCGCCGGTGCAGCCCCCAGCGCTCGATGGCCAGGGCGACGAGAAACCCGCCCATGAACAGGTAGATGATGGGGTTCGCATAAGGCGCGCTCGCCTCGCCCATCGTCCGGATGCGGAGTAGCGGCAGGGCCACGAGCGGCGCAAGGCCGGTGACGGCGAGCGGGAGCGCCTCGGTCATCCACCACACGCCCATGAGCGCGCCCACGGCCGCCGTCCGCCACCCCAGCACGCTCAGCCCCTGCGGCGGCGGCAGCACCAGCAGGAGCACGAACACCGCGAGCCCGGCCCAGAAGCCGATCCGGGCAGGCGTGAAGCGCGGAGCAGGACCGGCGTCGAGCGGAAGCATGGGCAGGGGCACGTCCGCCAAAGGTAGACCTGCCGGGCCGCGATGGTTATGTTTCGGGCGTTGTTCCGGGATACGCGATGCGTTCAAGCCTCCTGCTGGTGATCTGTGCCGCGCTCCTCACCGCTTGCGACGCGGGCGACGCCGCGCCCGCGTCCACCGTCCGCCGCGACGTGACCTATCTCGTCTACGCGACGGGCCCGCGCTTCCGCTACCACCTGACCGCCTCGGGCCTGGAGCCGTACCCGCTCGTGCGCGACACGGCGGGCTCGGTGGCCTACACGTACGCGGTGCCGTGCGGAGCGCCGGTCGCCCTCGCCGTCGAGGCGCTCGCGAACGTTCCCAGCGGCGCCGCGCTCACGCTCCAGATTGCCGTGGCGGGCGGGGCCGTGCTGGCGCGCACCTCCGGCCGCCCCATGCTCCGGGCGTCTGGACGCCTGTCCTGCTAACGCGGAAGGAGTACGCCCGGCAGGGCTCGAACCTGCAACCATCCGCTTAGAAGGCGGAGGCTCTTTCCAGTTGAGCTACGGGCGCGAGATCGCGCAAGATGTCGGGGCGGCCGGATTCGAACCGACGGCCTTCTGCTCCCAAAGCAGACGCGCTACCGGGCTGCGCTACGCCCCGAATGGCCAGAAACTACACCCGCCCGCTGTGGCCTCCTAGCGGACAGGCAGAATCGAAGCGGCCCGGCCTCCGCGCAGGGCGAAGCCGGGCCGGCAAACAGGAAGGCTAGCGGCCTCAGCGCGCGGCCTTGACCTCGGCCTGCACGCTGTCGAGGGCGACCATCTTCGAGCGGAAGCGGTACTGCCCGTTCTCCTTCTTCTCCGCGATGACCACCTTGGCCATCTTGTTCTCGACGCGGTTCTTGCCGCGGTCGGTACGCTGGTTTTTGTTGATCTTGGCCATGGTGCCTCGTTAGGATGGGACGCTCAAAGAAACGATCCGGGCGCGCAAAATCGCGCCCGGGCGGCTCACTTGATCTCCTTGTGGACCGTGTGCTTGCGTAGCACCGAGTTGTACTTCTTGAGCTCCATGCGGCCCGTCGTGTTGCGGCGGTTCTTCATCGTCGCATAGCGGCTCGTGCCGGGGGCCTCGGTGCACTCAAGGATGATCTTGATGCGGTTCTCTTTCTGCTTCGCCATCGTCGTGAAAAGCGGATGTCAGAGGGATCAGGCGGCGGCGGCGTCGCGCAGCACGGCCGAGATCCCCTTCTTGTTGATCGTCTTGATGGTCTGGCCGGACACGCGAAGCGTGATCCAACGACCGGTCTCGGGCACAAAGAAACGCTTCTTCTGGAGGTTCACCTCGAAGCGGCGCTTGGCCTTGTTGTGGGCGTGCGAGACGTGATTGCCCGCCACCGGGCCTTTACCCGTGATCTCGTCCTTGCGAGCCATTGCAGTGCAGTCGGTTGCGCCCCGGCGGGGCTGAAACGGAAAAACAGGGGCCGCACGGAGGCGGTCAAGCCCCGTAAGCTACGGCACCGCCCGCCCCCGCCCCACCGAAGGTTCGGTGAAACGATGGTCGCCGGGCCACAGACCGCGCTGTTCCGCCGCAGCCGCGTAAGCGGCTATCCCCTGCGAACGTCGCCCGTCGCACATCGCACGTCGCACGTCGTCAGGGCTGGCTCACCGCCACGGCCGGGTCCTGCGACGCGGCGCGGTAGGCGGGGTAGACGGCGGCGAGCGCGCACAGCACGAGCGCCATCGCGGCCACGAATGCCACGTCGAAGGCGCGCACGTCTACCGGGTAGCTGTCGAGGAGGAAGGCGTCGCCGCCGGAGAGGGGCACGAAGCCGGTCCGGGCCTGCAGAAAGGACAGCCCGAGCCCGAGGGCCAGCCCCGCGCCGGTGCCGACGATCCCCACGAGCAGCCCTTCGAGCAGGAAGACGTGCCGGATGCGCCGGCGGGAGAGGCCCATCGCGGCGAGCACGCCCACGTCGCGCCGCTTTTCGATCACGATCATCGTGAGCGCGCCGACGATGTTGAACGCCGCCACGACGACGATGAGCAGCAGGATCGCGCTCGCGCCCCACTTTTCGAGCGCCATCACGCCGTAGAGCGCCCGGTGCAGGTCGTACCACGTCTCCACCGTGAAGCGCGGCCCCAGCTGCGCCTGCAGCGCGGCCTTGACGGCGCCCGCGTCGTCGAGGTCCGGCAGGCGCAGGTCGAGGCCGGTCACGCGGCCGGGCGAGGCGAACAAGCGCTGCGCCTCGTCGAGCGCGACAAAGGCATGGCTCTCGTCGTAGGCCGCCTCCATGTCGAAGAGGCCGCGCACCTCGAAGCGGTAGAACTGCGGCAGCCCGAACGGGCTCGAAAGCGCCGCCTCGTAGCCCTGCGCCGAGATGAGCGTGACCTCGGAGCCCGGATACGCGTCGGTCGTGGCGACGAAGCCGAGGCGGTTGGCGAGCGTCGTGCCGAGGAGCAGGCCCGCCTGCCCGCCGCGCCGTTCGAGGTCCGTGGAGCCCATCGTGGTGGCCGCGCCGAGGGCCTTCGCGCCCACGAACGCCCCGCGCTCCACGCCCCGCACCATCACGACCTTGTTCACGTCCGCCCCGCCGCCCGCCTGCGCGATGAGCGCCTTGCCCTCCACGAACGCGGTGGCGCGCGGGTGCTGCGGCAGGGCGACCGCGATCCGGCGCAGCGAATCGGCGGTGGGCTCGGGGCAGCCTCCGGCGCACACGACGCGCACGTGCGGGTCGAGCGAGACGAGCAGGTCGCGCGCAAAGCCGTAAAAGCCGTTCATCACGCTCAGCACGACGATGAGCGCCGCCACGCCCACGGCCACGCCCACCACCGAGAGGCCGGTGATGACGGAGATCAGGGTCGCGGAGCGGCGCGAGAACAGGTAGCGCCGCGCGAGCAGCAGGCGAAGATCCAACGGTGGAATGACGTGCGATGGACGACGGGCGAGGGACGACAGGCGACAGGCGACGGACAACGGGCGACGGGAAACCCCCAGCGTCGCACGTCGCACCTCGTACGTCGCACGTCGTTCACTCCAGGCGCGCCGTGGGGTCGGTGAAGAGCGCCGCGTCGGCCGTTTCGGGCAGGTTGAGCGCGTCGGTGTAGAGCACGCGGCCCTCGGCCAGGTGATGCTGCGCGGCAATCCGGGCGGTGCCGTGGGGCGTGGTGAAGCTCTGCCAGTCGGTCCAGGCGATGAAGGGGCCGGGGGCGTCCATGCCTTCGAGGCGGTAGCGCCAGCCCTGAAGCTGTCCGCTCGCGCGGTCCACGTAGAGCCAGTAGTGGTCGCCCGGGGTGAGGCCGACGCCTGCAAACGCCGTCTCGATGACCTCGCGGTCGGCGTTCGAGGAGTCGGCCACGTAGGTGCGCGTCACGCCGGCGTCGAAGAGCTTGGTGGGCATGAACGCCCAATAGCTGTCGTTGATGAAGGCGCCGTAGGCCCGTTCGAGGGTCTTGCGCTGGAACGACGTGTCGGCGGTGGCGGCGCCGTTGACGTAGACGGTGCCCTGGCGCGTGTTCGCGTTGAAGAGCACGACGAGCGCCGAGTCGCCGCGCTGCATTTCGAGGCGGTAATCGCCTGTCATGCGGTTCCAGAGGTGGCGGCGCGGCGGCCGGCGCGTGGTGTCGCCGGCGGTGGCGCTGCGAAAGTCGAAGCGGAGGTAGGGCAGGGCGTCCCACACGGCCGGGCCGCCCGCGAAGCTGTAGAGGCGCCACGCCACGCTGTCGGCGCGCGTTTCGAGCGGCACCGTGCGCGCGGCAGGGGCGTCGGCGGCCGGCTGCTGGCACGCGCTCGCGGCGAGGCCGAGGGCCAGCAGCACGCCCGCGAGCCGGGGCCGCGCACAGCGGGTCTGGACGGGTGTAAGAATCGTGAGGGGGCGCATGGGGGTGGGCGGGCTAGTGCGGAGTAATATGCAGTGATCCTCCCTCAAACGCGCATGCGGCTGGGGGCTCAAGCCATCGCTTTTTCGGACGATACCCGAGTCGTTGTTACCCCCGTACCTGTGGCCGCACCGCTCGACCCCTACGCGTCGCCCCTCACGGCAGACGATGCGCGTCACCTGCTGCGCCGGACGGGCTTTGGCGCCGCGCCTGCGCGCGTGAGCGCCTTTACCGGGATGACGGCCAGCGCCGCCGCCCGGCTCCTGCTCGACGACGCCACCAACGCCTCGACGCTGGCCACACCCGCGTGGTACGGCACGGCGGTGACCAACCAGAACACCGTCTTCACCGCCGAGCGCCAGAACATCCTCGCCCGGATGACGCAGGCGCCGCTGCGCGAGAAGATGGCGCTCTTCTGGCACAACCACTTTCCGGTCGAGGCCGGCATCATCAACGCGCAGGCCAACGTGGTCGTCAACGGCGTCACCACGACCGTTTACTACACGCCGGCCATCATCTGGTCGTACTACCGGCTCCTGCGCGACAACGCCCTCGGCAACCTGCGCACGCTCGTGGCGGGCATCGGCCAGGAGCCGGCCATGCTGCGCTACCTCAACGGCAACACGAGCACGGTAGGGGCGCCCAACCAGAACTACGGGCGCGAGCTGCTCGAGCTGTTCACGATGGGCATCTACAACAGCACCGGGCAGCGCAACTACACCGACACCGATACCGGCGGCACGTCCTCGGACGTCTACATGGCCGCCCGCGCGCTCACCGGCTGGCGCGACCGTGTGCGCACCGTCAACGGCGCGAACACGTACACCTACGAGTCGTACTTCACGCAGAGCCGCTTCGACACCGGCTCCAACAAGACGTTTCTCGGGCAGACGGGCGCCTGGGGCTACGACGACGTGGTGCGGCTCATCTTCGAGCAGCGCGGGGCGCAAACCGCGTGGTACCTCGCGCGCAAGCTGCTCGCCTTCTTTGTGAACGCCGTGCCCGACGCGGCGGCCACGCAGGCGCTCGCCGCCCTGATCGTGGCGTCGAACTTCGAGATGCGGCCCGTGCTGGAGGCGCTCTTTGCGAGCACGCACTTTTTCGCGCCCGGCTACCGGGGGGCCCTCGTGAAGAGCCCCACCGACCTCTACCTCGGTGCTGCGGCAGGCCTGAACACCAACTTCGCCGCGACGGCGTTCAACTGGGCGACGCTGCTCGGCTACACGCGCGGCAACGCCACCGTCGAGGAGCGCTCGCACCTCTACTTCGAGCCGCCGAATGTGGCCGGCTGGCCGGGCCATAACCCGCCGAGCGCCGCCGGGCGGGAGAACTTCCGCGTGTGGTACTCCGCCGACGACTTCTCGGGCGTGTGGACCAACCTGCGCGCCCTGGCGAGCACGCCCACCCGCTTTCCCTACGAGCCGCTCGGCCTCGTCACGCTGGCTTCCGACCCCAACGACCCCTTCTCTGTGGCGCTCGCGCTCGGCGAACACCTCCTCGCGGTCCCACTGGCCTACGCGAGCATTCCGGACAAGAGTGCCTTGAAGTTTGGCGGCAACCAGGACATCGCGCCGCCCACCTGGGTGGCGAGCGCGCCGCGCTACGTGTCGGACCTCGCCAAGACGCTCCTGGCCGGGGCGCCGCACTACGAGTGGGCCACGATGACGACGGCCAACAAGACCACGCTCGTGCGCAACTACCTCCTGTTCCTCCTCACCGAGGTGCCCGAGGCCATGCTCATGTGAGCGCCCGAAGGACCGCCGCCCTGCGCGGCTCACCGCTTCTGCCCAGCCATGTGTGACCACCACGCGCCCGACGACGCCCGCCGGGGCACGCGCCTCGAAGACGGCGAAGCGCACGCCGAAGACCACGTCCGCTGGAACCGGCGCGACTTTCTCGTCCGCATGGGCCTCGGCACCGTCGGCGCGACGTTCCTCGCGGGCGCCACGCCGATTGGCGTGTTCGGGCAGGCCCCCGCGCTCAACCTGCTCAGCGGCCTCGACACGGACCGCGTGCTCGTGCTCGTGCAACTCGCCGGCGGCAACGACGGCCTCAACACGGTCGTCCCGCTCCGCAACGACGAGTACACGCGCCGCCGCACGATTGCCACCGGCACGTCCATCGCCATCCCCGCCACGGCGGTGATGAACGCGGGCACCAAGCTCTCCGACGACTGGGGCCTGCACCCGTCGTTTGCGCCGCTGTTGCCGCTCGTGCAGCGCGACGACTTCGCGGTCGTGCACGCGGTCGGCTACGGCAACCGGACCGCCGGGCAGTCGCGCTCGCACTTTGAGGGCATCGACAACTGGTTTACCTCCTCCGGCGGCTCGATTGGCGCGACCGCCGCGCCACGCTTCTCGGACGGATGGGCCGGGCGCTACCTGCTCGATGAGGCGGCGGGCGATGCGCAGGCGTTTGCCGAGAACCCACCCGCGATCAGCCTGGGCTCCGCGCAGCGCTTGTTCGACACCCCGCAGGGCAACCTGGCCGTGGGAGTGCTCAAAGACTCAACCACCGCGCAGGCGCTCCTCGCCCGTGTGGCGGGCAACCCGGAGGGCGGCGTCTTTCCGCTCGACGGCATCCCGAACGAGCCCTTCGGCGCGCCCGTCGACTTTTTGCGGCGGCAGGCCAACCTGTCGCTCGCCTACGTCGTCAACTTCGTCAAGGCGACCGACCCGGCCAAGACGCCCAACCGCGTCTCGTACCCCGCCACGACGTTTGCGCAGAACCTCGCGCTCGCCGCGCGCATCGTCCGGGGTGGCCTCTCGCCGCGCATCATCTCGGTCACCCTCGGCGGCTTCGACACGCACTCCAACCAGGCCGTCACGTCGGACCCGGCGACGGGCGCCCACGCCAACCTGCTCAAGACCCTCGCCGACGGCCTCGCCGCGTTTTTCGCGGACATGAAGGTGGACGGGCTCGACCAGCGCGTCGTGGCGATGACGTTCTCGGAGTTCGGGCGGACGCTCTACGCCAACGTCTCCGGCGGCACCGACCACGGCTCGGCCTCGCCTGTGCTGCTCGCCGGCGCGGCGGTAGACGGGGGCCTGTTCGGCACCGCGCCGAACCTCGTCACCGACCTCACCGGCACCGGCTCCGGCGCCGCGCCCACCGCCACGACCGACTACCGCAGCCTCTACGCGACCCTCCTCGAACGCTGGTTCGGGGTGGAAGCCACGCGCGTGGACACGCTCCTCGGCGGCACGTTTCCCCGGATGGGCTTCCTCTCGGCCAGCGCAACCGGCGCGGGCCGTGATGCCCTCGCGGCAGGGGCCGCCCTCGCGGTGCCCTCGCCCAACCCCTTCACCGACCGCGCGCTCGTGCGCTACCGCCTTGCCGAGACCGGCCCGGCGCGCCTGAGCGTGTACGACGGGGCAGGTCGCCTCGTGGCCGTCCTGGCCGATGGCGTGCTGCCCGCCGGGGACGCCCAGGCGACGCTCGACGGGCGTATGCTCGCCGCCGGCCTCTACGTGCTGCGCCTCGAAACGCCGAAGGGCGTGGTGACGCGGCCCGTGGTGCGGGTGCACTGACCGGCGCCGGATCTTTGCGCCCGGTTGCCGGGTCCGGAACGGATGCCTGACCCCCTCGCGCCCCACGCCGGGCCGCTGAGCGCCGCTGAGGCGCGCCACCTGCTACGCCGCACCGGCTTCGGCGCGCCGCCGGGCCGCGTGCAGGCACTGGTGGGGCAGGCGCCGGTAGACGTGGCGCGCATGCTCGTGGCGGAAGCGGCCAGCGTGCCCGTGCTCACGCCGCCCGTGTGGTACACGCAGGGGCAGGGCACGCCCTCGCTGCCCTACACCGAGACCGAGAGCATCCAGCGCCGGATGCTGTCGTCGCCGCTGCGCGAGAAGCTCACGCTCTTCTGGCACAACCACCTGCCCACACAGGCCGGGGTCTACGTAGACGCCCGCTTTGCGTGGCAATACTACGCGCTGTTGCACATGCACGCGGTGGGCAACGCCCGCACGCTCGTGCGCGCCGTGGGCACGACCGGGGCGATGCTGCGCTTTCTCAACGGCAACACGAGCAGCGCCGCCGCGCCCAACCAGAACTACGCCCGCGAACTGCTGGAACTGTTCACCGTGGGCCTCTACCGGCCCGACGGCAGCGCCATCTACTACCGAGTTGGACGTGCGCGAGGCCGCCCGGGCGCTCACCGGCTGGCGGACGCGCGGCACCGTCGATGGCCGCGCCGAGACCTACTTCGACCCCGCGCTCTTCGATGCCGGCCCCAAAACGTTCCTGGGGCAAACAGGCGCGTGGGGCTACGACGACGTGGTGCGGATCATCTTCGAGCAGCGCACCGGCGAGGCGGCCCGCTTTCTCGCGCGCAAGCTGCTCGCCTTTTTCGTGACCGCCACGCCCGCCCCTTCCGCCGAGGCCGCCCTAGCCGACGTGCTCCTCGCGTCCAGCTTCGACGTGCGTCCGGCCCTCGAAGCGCTCTTTGCCAGCACCTACTTCTACGCACACCCCGGGGCGCTCGTGAAGAGCCCGACCGACCTGTTTCTCGGCTTTGCCGCCACGGTAGGCGCCAGCGGCTACGACGCCGCCCGGATGCGGATGGTCTGCGCGGGCAATAGCGCCGTGGCGGACCGCTCGCACGTCTACTTCGACCCGCCGAGCGTGGCCGGATGGCCAGGCCACAACCCGCCGAGCGCGACGGGCAACCCGTCGTACCGCGCGTGGTACGCCTCGGATGACTTCCCGCGCGTGTGGACGACCCTCGACGCCTTTGCGCTGGGCGATGCGGGGCGGCTGCGCTACGACCCGCTGGCCCTCTGCGCCCTCGCCCCCGACCCGGCCGATCCGTTCGCGGTGGCGCAGGCGCTCGCCGAGCACCTGCTGGCCGTGCCCCTCGCCCACACGAGCCTGCCGGACCTGTCGCGCCTCCCCTTTGGCGGCGATGCGGCGGTGCCGCCCCCTGCGTGGGTGGCGGCCGCGCCGCCGTACGTGACGGGCCTCGCCAAGTGGCTGCTCGCGGGCGCGCCGCACTACGAGTGGGCCGGCCTGCCCGACGCCTCGCGCGCCGCGCTCGTGCGGGGCTACCTGCGCCGCCTCACCACGGAGCTGCCCGAGTTTCTGCTGATGTAGGCCCCGTCACGGCATCGTCGCGGGGGCGGTGGAACGGGGGCGAAGGGCGCCGGGTGGGGCGCGTATCACCCAACCGATATCGCTCGCCCATGGCCGATCAGCCCACCCACGCGGAAGCCGTCGCGAAACTCGCGGACCTGCTCAAAGACGTCCGCATCTGCATGATGGTGACCGAGGATCCCGGCTGTAGGGGGTCTCCGCGCCCGCCCGATGGCGCCGCAGCCCGAGCCGTTCGACGGGCAGGTCTACTTCTTTATCGACAAAAGCTCCCACAAGGTGGACGAACTGCGCGGCGACGCCGACGTGTGTTTGACCTACGCCGACATGGGCAAGAGCACGTATGTCTCGCTCACCGGCAAAGGCCGCATCACCACCGACCGCAAGGCGATGGCGGCGCGCTACCACAAGGACGTAGAGGCGTGGTTTCCGAAGGGCCTCGAAGACCCCTGCATCGCGCTCATGACGGTGGACGTGGAGGCCGCCGAATACTGGCAGGGCGGCTCGTCCATTGTGACGCAGGTGCTCGCCTTCGCCAAGGCCAAGCTCACCGGCGAACGCCTCGACCCGGGCGAAAACGCCAAGGTGGACCTCTGATCCCAACGCCGGTCGCATGGTGAGCCGGGCGCATGGTGAGGCAGTGCCGGGTTGATCACCGATCATGGATCATGGCCAGAGACGTTCAGAGGGCCTTCGGGCCATCATCCCTGATCGATCCTCCATGATCCCGCAGGCATTCCCCTGTCTTCTGGCTAGATTTGGTATGAGGGCGTAGAGGGCGCGCAATATCGTCCGAACGGGCGATGGATAGGGGGTGGGGGCGCGCGATACCTTTTCGCGGCTGCCCTCTGTCTATGCGCCCTCCGTTGCGTCTGCTCTTCGCCGCCGTGCTGCTCTCCGGCACGGCCCCGCTCCACGCGCAGGGCTTCGGACTCGCCGTCTCCGGCGGGTTCGACCGCGCCCGGATCGACCGGGAGGGCTACCTCGCCGACTTTGCCGACAGCTACAACGCCTACTACACGCAGCGCATCAAGGCCCCCATCGAGCCGTTTGCGCAGGCGCGGCAGCGGCCCGTGGTGGGCGGCACCCTCTCCTACGGCATCGACCGCCTCTACGTCTCGTTCTTCGGGCAACTCGCCCTCGACCCCGCCGAGGAGCGCACGGCGGACCTGACGGGCCTCAAAAACCACGTCTCCGTTGACCTCAACGACCTGCTCGTGGGCGGCGATGTGGCGCTCCGCTTCGGCCCTGTTTCGGTGGGCGGCACCTACGCCGGCACGTTCCGGCGTGCCACCGTCCTCTTCGATACCGAGTACGCCGATGGGTCGGTGAGCCGGGGCACCGAGTACCGCATCAACGGGCGCTACACGTCCGACAACGCCTACCTGGAGTTCGGGCCGATGCTCGCGCTCCACTTCGGGCGGATCTCGGTGCCGGTGCGGGTCTACTTCCCGTACGAACTGGGCGAGGGACGTACGCCGCTCACCGACGACGACGTCTACGAACTCAATGCGTACTTCCCCTCCAACTGGCCCCGCTACCTCAACGACGCCTCCGGGCTCGACGAATCGAACGCCGTGAGCGACCGCGACTTTGCCGGGCCGCGCGTGCAGGTGGGCATCGAATTCCGCCTCTTCTGACCCATGCGCACGCTCGTGCTGATCGCCCTCGCCGGGCTCGCCGCCGGCTGTGACGTCGTCCGCGAGGGCTCGTTCAGCGAGAAACCCGGCTACATGAAGCGCCTCGACGGGACGTGGAGCCTCCAGGTGTCCACCCGCACGATCTCCACGAGCGGCGCCGTGACGGAGGCCGCCGACCCTGTGGTGAAGCAGGTCGAGTTTGCCCGCTCGATGCAGTGCTTGAGCACGCAGATCGACGCTGCGGGCGACGATGACCGGGTGATGTACCTCGACGGACCGCCCTTTCGTCCCGGCACGGCAGGCGCCGACCGCTGCTACATCATCACGGTGGACGAGACGGTTGACCGCTTCATTTTTGTCGGCGAGCGGTCCGGCGGGCTCGATCTCGCCTACAACATCCTCGAAAACACCGATGACCGGCAGGTGCTCGCATCCTACTCCGGGCAGCGCACCGATGGCAGCGTGGTAGAGACGCGCTGGACGCTCACGCGATGAGCCGGAGCGCTGCGTACGTGCTCGCAGGGGCGCTGTTGTTCCTCGCCGCCGGCTGCGACGCCTTCGGCGGCAACTGCCTGCTCGGCAAGACCGGCTGCGCGATCCCCGGCCGTTGGACCCTCGAAGCGGTGGACGGGGCCGCGCAGACGGGCTCGATGACGATCTCGGAGGGGCAGTTCAGCCGCGACGGCTACCTCGATGTGCCCACCGGTCTGCCGGAGCGCCCGCGCCTCATGCGGCCCGTACCTCGGCACCTACCTCAACGACCCGGACGATCCCGGCCGCTTCGACCTCGACTTCACGGTGACGCTGGAAGAGCGTGACGCCAGCGGCACCGTCATTCAGCGGCGCCTGTACTTTGTAGACATCATCGGCACCGTGAAGCTCACCGGGGACAACCGGATGACCTACACCGTGCTGGGCATCCGCGACAGCGAAACGGTCGGGCAGGTGCAGCGCTACCCGTTGCTACGGGCGGGAACGGTGCTCACGTTCCGGCGCGTCGGCGGCTGAAGGCCTGTGTTCGGATGAGGCGTGCGGTGTCGTTCCTTAGGGCACCCTCGCCCCGACGATGATGAACGTGATGAGAGCGCAGCCGGCCCCCCTTTGCGCGTCCCGGATGGGCCTGCTGCTGGCCCTGTTCCTGACGGGCTGCGCGAGCACCCACCCCGCCCCGCGCGCCGAACCGGTGGCCGCGCGGCAGGCCCGCCTCCAGACGGCCCTTGAATCAGCCCTGCGCGGATTCAACGGCACTGCAGGCGTGTACGTGAAGCACCTCGGTACGGGCGAGGAGGCCAGCGTCTACGCCGACACGCTCTTCCCGACGGCCTCGATGATCAAGGTGCCGATCATGGTAGGCGTGTTCGACGCCATCCGGCGGGGCGATCTGCGCTACGACCAGCCGCTCGTCTACCGCGACTCTCTCCTCTACGAAGGCGAGGACATCCTCGGCTCCTTTCGCGACTCGGCGCGGATCCCGCTCTCGGAGGTGCAGCTGCTCTCCATCACCACGAGCGACAACACGGCGAGCCTGTGGCTCCAGCTGCTCGCCGGCACGGGCACGAAGATCAACGAATGGCTCACGGCGAAAGGCTTTGCCGGGCACGCGGGTGAACTCGCGCACGCCGGGGCGCCAAGCCGACCGCGCGCGCTACGGCTGGGGCCAGACGACGCCCCGCGAGATGGCCCGCCTCGTGACGATGATCCGCCAGAGCCAGGCCGTCTCGCCGGGTGCCGATGAGGAGATGTACCGCATCCTCACGCGCATCTACTGGAACGACGAGGCGCTCTCGGCGCTGCCGCCCTACGTGCAGGCGGCGTCCAAGCAGGGCGCCGTGGACGCGAGCCGCTCGGAGGTGGTGCTCGTGAACGCGCCCCACGGCGACTACGTGTTCTGCATCGCCACGAAAAACCAGGCGGACCAGTCGTGGGAGGAGACGAACGAGGGCTGGGCGCTCATCCGGCGCGTGTCGGCCCTCCTGTGGCAGCACTTCGAGCCGGACTATGGATGGACGCCGCCCCCCGGGCCGAGGTACTGACGCATGACGATTGGCCTCTACGGCACCGGCACCGCCGCCGACAAGCGCCGCGCCAGCCTCGACGCCCTCGGCCATGCCCCCGTGTGGACGGGCGAGGACGTGGACGCGCTCGCCACCCTGCCCGCGCTCGACGTGCTGTGCGTGGCCGGGCCCATTGCCGAGCGGCCGCTCGCGGCGGCCGCGGGCATCCAGCGGGGCGCCGCGGTGCTGCTGGAGTGGCCGCCCGCGCCGGGCCTGCGCGAGACGCACGCGCTCGTGCGCCTGGGCGAGGAGGCCGGCGTCGAGGTGGGCGTGGCGCGGACGCTGCGCTTTCACGAGGCCCTCGCCCCGCCCCGCGATGTGCACCGGCTCGTCGTGCTCACCGCCGAGGCGCCCGAGCCGATCCTCGCGGGACACGTGCTGGCCGACCTCGTGGATCTGGCCGCCTTTCTCACCCACACGTCCGCCCTGCGCCGCCTCGACGCGCAGCTCGTGCGGGGAGGCGCGCGCGCCCCGCGTGCCCTGGCCGCCGCGCTCCGCTTTACGAGTGGCGCCTACGCGCAGCTCAGCCTCGTGCCCGCCGAGCGCCGCCGCACGAAGGCGTGGGGCATCGGCAGCGCCGCCCCCTTCGACGCCGACCTGTCCGGCCCGCGCGGCGACGCCCGTGCCCGCGAAACCGCCGCGTTCCTCGCCGCCGTGGCCGCCGGCACCGCTGCGCCCTTTACCGCCCTCGACGCCCTCGGCCTGCTCCGCCTCCTCGACCGCGTGAGCACGCGCCTGCGGTAGGCCCCACCTGCTGCTCCGGCCTGGCCCCCACCTGCTGCCTCCGCGCTGGACGCGCTCGGCAGCGGTCCTCCCCCGATTCCGGGGGAGGTGTCCCGCAGGGACGGAGGGGGCAGGGACGTCATCCTTCGCACAACCCTCAAACGCGCGCCGAAACGGGCGCCCTGCGCGGCGTTTACGCACAGGGCGGGCTCCGGAAGGCCGGGGCCGGGCGCCTATATTGCCCCGACACCTTCTGCGCTGCGATGGCTGCTGAGACCGCACCGCCCCCGGCGGCCCCGACCTACGTCAACACGCCGGCGAGCTACCGGGACGCGCCCTACAGCCCGCCGCGTTTTCAGCGCTACCGCGTGCGCATCGGCATGTTCGCGTGGATGCTGCACCGGCTGAGCGGGATCGCCATCCTGCTCTACATCACGCTGCACATCTGGGGCCTGAAGGCGCTCTCCGACCGCGACGCCTACAACCACCTCATTGCGGGCTACCACGCGTGGTACTTCAAGATCGGCGAGTTCCTGCTCTGGTGCGCCATCGTCTACCACATGCTCAACGGCCTGCGCATCGTGCTGATCGACTTTCTCGGCTGGAGCCCCAACCAGAAGAAGCTCTTCTGGACGCTCGGCGCCGTGGCCGTCGTGATGATCGCGGCCGGCGGCTACCCCTCGCTCTACGCGCTGTATGCGTGGTTGACGATGTAGTGGATGGTTCGTCGTTCGTCGTTCGTGGTCAGAGCGCTGAGATAGTCTGGCTCTTCTGACGACGAACGACGAACGGCGTACAACGAACGCTTATGAAATACGCGACCAACACCAAGAGCCAGGCCCAGAACTGGTTTCTGCACCGCATCTCGGGCACGTTCCTCGTGTTCTTGCTGCTGACGCACTTCTGGATCCAGCACTTCGACAGCGTGACGGCGAGCGTGACGCACAGCGTCGTCGAGGCGGGCGACCCGGTGAGCCCGCAGAGCGAGGCGCCGCAGTCCATCGAGAACGTCGCGCGGGGGGGCCTGCCCGAGTATCCGGAGAAAGCCATCGCGGCCGTCGAGGCGCGGCGGGCGGTGGACCCGCGCTTCGGGCCGCCGGGGAGCCCCGTGACGAGCTACGAGGTGACGATGCTGCGCCTCGCGGACCCGGTGTACGCGGTGCTGTGGAAGGGCTTCAACATCCTCTTCCTGCTCTTCGCGCTCCACCACGGCTTCTACGGCCTCAACAACATCCTGACCGACTACATCCGCCGCCCGATGCTCCGCGCCATCGTGACGCGCCTCACGTGGACGGTCGCGCTCGTGCTACTCATCGTCGGCCTCTACAGCGTCGTCACCGCCGGCTTCAACATGGAAGCGGCCACACTCGCCTCCGCTACGATCCCGGCACCATAACTGACATGCCCGATTTCGTGGACCTCAAGTACGAGCTGGTCATCTGGTGGAGCCATGAGGACAACTGCTTCTTCGCAGAGGCGCCGGAGCTTCCTGGCTGCATGACAGATGGCAATACCTACCGCGAGGTGCTCGAAAACGCCGAAGAGGCGATGGCGCTCTGGATCGATGTCGCACGCGAGCGTGGGCGTCCCATCCCCGAGCCCCGTGGTCGTTTGATGTACGCCTGATCTCCGAGGGCGCGATGCATCGCGCCCCTACCGCCTGTTGCCCCTCGCCCTTTCTATCCTCTGACATGGTCTTCAACCACGACGTCGTGATCGTCGGCGCGGGCGGCGCCGGGCTGATGGCGGCGCTCTACGCCAAAGAAGGCGGCGCCGACGTGGCCGTCGTCTCCAAGCTCCACCCGCTGCGCTCCCACACGGGCGCCGCGCAGGGCGGTATTGGCGCCGCGCTCGCCAACGAGGAGGAAGACTCCTGGCTCTGGCACGCCTTCGACACCGTCAAGGGCTCCGACTATCTCGGCGACCAGGACGCGATCCTGATCATGTGCCAGGACGCCCCCCGCACGATCATCGAGCTGGAGCACTACGGCGTGCCGTTCTCGCGCAACAAGGAGGGCAAGATCTCGCAGCGCCGCTTTGGCGGGCACACGCGCAACTACGGCGAGGCCGCCGTGCGCCGCGCCTGCCACGCCGCCGACCGCACCGGCCACGCGATCCTGCACACGCTCTACGACCAGTGCACCAAGAAGGGCGTCCGCTTCTACGACGAGTTTCAGGTGCTGGATATCGTCAAGACCGATGAGGGCACCGTCTGCGGCGTCGTGGCCTATGAGATCCTCACGGGCGAGCTGCACACGTTCCACGCCAAGCACACCTGCTTCGCTACCGGCGGCTACGGACGCGCGTTCAAGACGACGAGCAACGCCCACGCCGGCACCGGCGACGGCCTCGCGCTCACGCTCCAGGCGGGCCTGCCGCTCGAAGACATGGAGTTCGTGCAGTTCCACCCGACGGGCCTGTACCGCCTCGGCATCCTCATCACCGAGGGGGCGCGCGGCGAGGGCGGCATCCTGCGCAACGACGCCGGCGAGCGCTTCATGGAGCGCTACGCGCCGACCGTGAAGGACCTCGCCCCGCGCGACCTCGTCTCGCAGTGCATCTACCGCGAGATCCGCGAAGGGCGCGGCATCGGCGGCAAGGACTACGTCTACCTCGACATGACGGGCGTGGGCGTGGACGTGCTGGAGAAGAAGCTGCCCGAGATCACGCAGTTCTCGCGCACCTACCTCGGCATCGACCCGGTCAAGCAGATGATCCCGATTGCCCCCACGTGTCACTACGCGATGGGCGGCATCCCGACCAACTCCGACGGGCAGGTGGAGAAGGGCCGCCGCGACGACATCGTGCCGGGCTTCTACGCCGCCGGCGAGTGCGCGTGCGTGAGCGTCCACGGCGCCAACCGCCTCGGCACCAACTCGCTCGTGGACCTCGTGGTCTTTGGCCGCCGCGTGGGTATCCACATGGCCGAGGCGATCCGCACCGAGGGCCGCAAGAAGGAACCCCTGCCGCCCGACCCGCAGCGCCGCACCCGCGAGCTGCTCGACACGATCCTCTCGCGCACGGGCGGCGAGCCGGTGGTGAAGGTGCGCACCGATCTGCAGGACACGATGATGCGCAACGTGTCCGTCTTCCGCACCGAGGAGACCCTCAGCGAAGCCCTCGCGGACCTCAAGACGCTCCGCACGCGCGCCCATGCGACCATCGTGCGCGACAAGGGCAAGCGCTTCAACACCGACCTGCTCGACGCCGTCGAGATGCAGAACATGGTGGACTACGCCGAGGCCATCGCCGCCGGGGCGCTCAACCGCACCGAGAGCCGCGGCGCCCACCTGCGCGAGGACTTCAAGGCGCGCGACGACGAAAACTGGCTCCGCCACACGCTCTTCCACTCCGACGGCCAGGGCGCGTACCACTTCACCGACAAGCGGGTCACGATGCGCACCGACGAGTATCCGCAGTTCAAGCCGAAGGAACGCAAATACTGAACCACGTGCGACGTACGACCTTGGACGTGCGACGTAGCTCCCCCTGACCCTTCGCCCGCTCCGTCGTACCTCGTACGTCGCCTATCGCACGTTGAAATGAACCTTACCGTCAACGTCAAGCGCTTCAACCCGGAGGCCGACGCCGCCCCGCACTGGCAGAGCTTCCAGGTGGAGGCCGACGCCATGGACACCGCCCTGGAGGTGCTGCTCAAGATCAAGTGGTACCAGGACGGCACGCTCACCTTCCGCAAGTCGTGCGCGCACGGCATCTGCGGCTCCGACGCGATGCAGATCAACGGCGAGAACAAGCTCGCCTGCGCCACGCTCGTGCAGGACATCGCGAAGGGCGACGGATCGGTGCTCCGCTATGAGCCCCTTCCGGGCAGCCCGGTCATCAAAGACCTCGTGATCGACCAGACGCGGTTCTTCGAGAAGTACCGGGCCATCCTGCCGTACCTCGTCAACGGCAACCCGCCGCCCGAGCATGAGCGCCTGCAGAGCCCCGAGGACCAGGAGATCATCGAGGACGCCACCAAGTGCATCATGTGCGGCGCGTGTACGCACGCCTGCCCGTCCACCTGGGCCGATCCGTCGTACCTCGGCCCGGCCGCCATGCTCAAGGCCTACCGCTACACCTTCGACACGCGCGATGAAGGCGCGAGCGACCGCCTCCGCGTGGTAGACTCGTCCGAGGGCCTGTGGAAGTGCTACACCATCTTCAACTGCGTGCAGGCCTGCCCGAAGGAGATCGACATCACCCGCTGGCTCTCCGCGCTCAAGCGCCGCGCGGTACTGGAGAAGATCGGCTGAGCGGCCGCACACGCAGCGGTACGGATAGGCGAGTGGCACACGTTCTTGCAGCACCCTTACGCGCCTTCCATGCGGCTGCTCCTGCTCGTCTCCTTCGCTCTGCCCGCCTGCACTACCACGCACACTCCGGCGCCGCCCTCGTCTGTGCAGGCCGAAGTGTCGCCTGATACCACGGAGATGGGGCAGCGGCTGGCCCAGGAGCACTTTGGAACGACCGACGACGTGCGGGAGGTGCTCAGTGCAGACGGCGCCTTTTTGCTCGTTGTGCACGCGCCAAAGGAGACGGCCCTGGCACCAGGCCCCCGGCTCGACTATCTGATCGCCGAGCGCCGTTCGGGCCGCGTGACGATTGTAGAGACGGGGCTGGTCGGGCGAATTGCATGGGTTGACGCGGGACGCGCCCGGGTGGACTTTGTGCCCGGTACGATTCGGGCGCAGCCTGAACTCACGGACGCCCCCGAACCTTATGCATATTTCGTGGATGCCCGTACAGGAACGCGGATTCCGGTACGGGTTGAAGGAATTCAAAAACAATGACTTCTGGGGGGTGAAAAAGAGGGCGTTTGGCCTTGCGCAGGATGTGACGTGCGGGTAACTTTGCCTCGCTTGTCACCATCCCACCGATCCTCCTTGCGAGGCCGCCCCATGCATTACCCTCCTTCCCTTCGCGCTGGCGTCGCGCTCCTGCTTGCAGGCGTGTGGTCGTTGAGCCAGACTGGCTGCGTAGATCCGCAGCCCCGAAGCGGATCTGCCCCCGCCACGGCGGCAAACGCGGCCCCTGTCGCACCCGCGACGCCCGAGGCGTCTCCCCTCAAGCCGGCCTCTCCTGCGCTCGCAGCGGCGGCAGGCATGACGCAGACCCCGCCTTCAGCTGAGGCGCTGCGGGAGGCCAATGACCGGCTTCGTGGGCACGAGGAAGGGCGTGAGCGCTTGCGCGACGCTGAGGAGGCCGAGGAGCGCGGCGAGGAAGGCGAAGCCGAGAGCCTGGACGAACAGAACATCGCCTACGCAATCAAACACGGGACGCTTACGGCGGATCAGCGCACCGAGCTGCTCGAAGAGGAGCAGGAAGCGGCCGAAGAAGCTGAGCGCGACGAGGCACGGGCGCTTGCTGCGAAGAGCGGGGATCTGCAGGCTGAGCCCCAAGACGAACCGGACCGATTTGAGCGCTATCAAGAGGAGATCCGCCGGCAAATTGGTGCCCTCGTCTCCAGCTACGGTAGTAATTATCGCATCGAGGCCCTCGAAGCGCTCGATCAGGAAGCGCCGATCGCCTCCCCGCTCGGCAAGGCCAGCGGCACGATCGACTGGACCGAGCGCGGTCCGGGCAATGTGCAGGGCCGCACGCGCGCCATCGCCGTAGACCCGGCGGACCCGACGGGCAGCACGTGGCTCGTCGGCAGTGTCGGCGGCGGCGTGTGGAAGACGACGAACGCCGGCCTGACCTGGACCGACCTCACCCCCACGCTGCCCAGCATTGCCGTTACGACGATTGCGCAGTCGCCCTCCAACCCGGACATCGTGTACTTTGGCACGGGAGAAGGCTTTGGCAACTCGGACGCCATCTCCGGTGATGGCATCTGGAAGTCGATCAACCGGGGCATCAGCTGGACGCAACTGCTCATTACGGGGCGTATCGGCTCGGATGGCTCGACGGCGACGAGCTTTGGGGCCATCAACCGCCTGCTCGTGTCTCCGTCAGACCCCAAGCTGGTGCTTGCTGCCACCAACACGGGGCTCTATCGTAGCACCAACGGGGGGACGAAGTGGACGAAGGTGTATACAGGGCCAAGTGGCCAGCGCGTCCAGCAGGTGGTCGCCGAGCCCGGCAACTTCACGGTTCAGTATGCAACCGTGAATGGCGTTGGGGTCCTCAAGTCGGAGGATAGTGGCGTGACCTGGACCCAGGTGTTTGAAACAAGTGGGGCGCGCTACGAACTGGCCATTGCCCCCTCCAACCCGGCGATCCTATACCTGGGCGCCGAAACGAGTTCGACGGTTTCCGACCTCTACGTGAGCCAGAACCGTGGCGCCACGTGGGGCATTGTGACGCAGGCCTCTTCGCCGAACTGGCTCAACGGTCAGGGCTGGTACGACAACGCGCTCACCGTCAATCCGGTCAATGCCTCCGTCGCCTATGTGGGTGGACTGGATATCTACCGGATCAATTCGAATCTGGCCACTGCGACGGGCACACAGTTCACCCCGCTCACGGTGGTGAACCTGCCGGCATGGCTGACGGGCGTGAACTACAGCGGTGCCAAGAACGGCCTGACGACGGGCGCGACGTTCTTTGGAGCAGGCGTGGCAGACGCCACGATCACCAACGCGGACTACGTCAACGTCGAGCTGCGCTTTGGGGCGATGGCAGGCTGTACGAATAACCCCTGTTCCCAGAAGGCCCACCGCTTCAACAGCGGGGCCACCGCCGGTTTCCAGAATTACGTTTACAAGGACTATGTAGACGTGCCCTTCGAGGTCTGGGATACGCAGAACAACCGGCAGCTCATGGCGAGCTTCCGCGACACCCCGAACCCCGGCAACGGTTTCGACCTCGCCAACTTGGGCGACGGCCAGTACCTGCTCAACGGTCAGCGTGAGTACATTTTCGCGCAGGCAATTCCCTACAGCCCGACGCCCGCCCTGAACGTGGCTGTCACAGGGGGGCTTCGGATCAAGACGCTCTATGCGGCCTGGGCTATCGTCAGCGACGGCTATGCCTGGCCGAATGTGCTCAGTACGCCCTCGAAGGTCGAGATCAAGAATTCGACGTTCCCCACGTATGCGCGCACCTCAACGCGGCTGACCGTGTGGAGCAATGGCACCACGGCCACCAACTACGTCCACGCTGACCATCACTTCATGGGCTTTGTGCCCGTCCCCACGGGCTGGCGCATGATGAGCGGCAGCGACGGCGGGGTGGCCTACTCGGACAACGTGGTCAACGACGTTTCGGGCACCACCGCGACGGCGACGTGGACCAAGACCGCAGGCGGCTATAACACGACGCAGATGTACGGGGCCGATAAGCGGCCGGGTGCGGCGCAGTACATCGGCGGCCTGCAGGACAACGGGACGTGGAGCTCGCAGCCGGGCCAGACCGCCGGTAGCATGAGCACCTTCCGCAACGGAATTGGCGGCGATGGCTTTGGCGTGGCCTGGCATGCCGAAGACCCTAACAAGGTGCTCGGCTCGCTCTACTACGCCCGCGTCTACCGCTCCACCGACGGGGGCGCATCGTTTGCGCAGTCGACGAGTGGGATCACGGAAGCCGGCACGAACACGACGGCGCCCTTCATCACGACCATTGGCAAGACCAACAGCGACCCGGATCTCGTCTTCACCACGGTCGCCGGCAACGTCTACCGCTCGGATGACTTCGGGGCGTCGTGGATCAAGGCCACGCTGACCTCGCCCACGTCGTGGTACACCTACACGAGCCGTGTGCCGGTGAATGTCTCGCCGGTCGATCCCCGCATTGTGTGGGCGGGCGCGGCGTCGTCGGGCGCACTGCGCATCCAGCGCTCAACCGACGGCGGCCTTACGTTCAGCCCCACGGCCGACATGCTTTACAACGGCACGACCATCGGCAGCGTCATCACCGGGCTCTGGCCGGGGACGATTAACCGTGATGTGGCCTTTGCCACCGCAGCCGTGGCGTCTAAAGGAAAAATCTTCCGAACGACGGATGGCGGCACGTCCTGGACCAACATCACGGGCCAGTTCTCGACGACCAGCGCGCTCTCGGAAAATGGCTTCCCCAACGTGGCCACGTTCTCGGTGCTACAGATGCCCTTCGATGCGAACACGATCTGGGCCGGGACGGAAATCGGCCTCGTCGTCTCGACCGACGGAGGCGCCTCATGGAGACGCCCTGCGTTTAACTTCCCGAACGTGGCGGTCTACGAAATGAAGATCGTAGACGATCAGGTGGTCGTGGCCACGCATGGCCGCGGCATCTGGTCGGCCACGCTCTCGGACCTGCAGAGCTACGTCCTGCCGGTGGTGACGCGCACGCCGCGCATCGACCTGTTGGCGCAGAAGCCGAGCGGCAACATTACGCTGCAGATCTCGCGCCGTTCGGCATACGACTCCCTAGTGGTGTACCGCAACGGGGTTCGTAACCGCGTGCTCAGCGCCAATACCGCGACGACGACCAACGAAGAGCTGACGTATAGCGTCACGAGCACCTCGGCGCTGACGTTTCAGCTCTACGCCTACCGCTCGGGAGAACTCTACAAGTCCTCCATCAAGAGCATCACACCGGCTACGGCCACGGCGCCGGTAGCGGGGTACACGACCAGCCTCAATGTGGCGGCCGATGCCAGCGCCTTCACGCTGAGCGGGTTCTCGATTCCCTCCACCAACCCCTCTGGCTTTACCAACGGCGCGCTTCACACGCCGCACCCGTATACCATCAACACGGGACGCTCGGTGACGCTTAAGGCGCCGATCGTGGTATCGGCCGGATCGCCGACGATCTCGTTCGATGAGATTGCGGTGCTGGAGCCCTGCAACGACGACCCGGTGTACTGCGCTTCCAACTTCTATGACTACGCTGTCATGGAGGCGACGAAGGACGGGCAGACCTGGGTAAAGCTCGCCGGCCCCTACGATTCGCGGGCCAAGCCGGCATGGCTTGCGGCCTTTACCACGAACGTTGCGCCGACAGCCGTCGGCTTATGCCAACCGTTCGGTCAAATTCACCGACCCGCCCAGTGCGATCGCGTTTCGTGACGAAGCGCCCCAGGTGGGCTACACGACCCGGACGGTGAATCTGCTGGCTCCGGTGGCATCGTCGGCGGGCGCCGCTGCGGCGCCGGCATTCGCGGCCGGCGACACGGTGTTCGTCCGCTGGCGCATGGTCTCCGATGGGGGCGTCACGGGCTGGGGCATGGCGATCGACAACATCGCCGTGCAGGCGGGCGCACTGCCCATCGAACTGGCCGACTTCACCGGTCTCTATGACGGGCGTAAGGTGAACCTGGCCTGGAAGACGGCTGCGGAAACCAACAACGCCAGCTTCACGGTGGAACGCGCCCTCTCAGGGGCGTCAGACACGTGGACGGCCGTAGGAACGCGCGCGGGCAGTGGGACGACCTCGGAGGCCCGCAGCTATGCGATGGCCGACGAGCAGGTGCCGTTCACCGCGACCTCGCTTCGCTACCGGCTGCGCCAGACCGACTTCGACGGGACGACGAGCTATTCGCCCATCGTAGAAGTCCAGGTGGGCGTGCCCACGCGCTTCGCGCTTCATGACGTGGCGCCGAACCCGATCCGCTCGGCGGCCAAGGTGCGCTACGAAATCCCTGCACGGGCCGCAGTGCGTCTTGAGGTGTACGACCTCACGGGCCGCCTCGTCTCTCGCCTCGTTGACGAGGAGCAGGAAGCCGGACGCCGCGAGGTGACGTTCGACGCGGCTGGGTTGGCGTCGGGGACGTATGTGCTCCGGGCGACGGCGGGCACCAACAGCGAGACTCGTACGCTGACGGTGGTGCGCTAATGCGCTAGGCTGCCGAAAGCACAATCAAAAGCGGCGGGCAGACTTCAAGTCTGCCCGCCGCTTTTGCATGGAGGGCTCCCATGTCAGGAGGCGGGCGCTACAGGCGCGCAGGCCGCAGGGCCGGGGCTCCGCTGCTCAGGAGGTACGTCCGTCAGCGCTGATGAACCGCGCAAGGGTGTCGCGGAGCGTGGCGAGTGTGAGCGGCTTGGAGAGGTAGTCGTCCATGCCGGAGGCGAGGTAGCGCTCGCGGTCGCCGGGGAGGGCGTTGGCGGTGAGCGCGACGACGTACTGGTGCGCGCCGGTGGTGGTCTCGCGCTCCCGGAGCTGGCGCGTCGCCTCCACGCCGTCGAGGACGGGCATCTGGACGTCCATCAGCACGAGGTCGTAGGGGGCCGCGCCGAGCGCGTCGAGCGCTTCCTGGCCGTTCGCGGCGAACGTGGGCGTGTGCCCGATGCGCACAAGCATCCGCTCGATGACGGCGCGGTTGACGGCGTTGTCTTCGGCGACGAGGATGCGGAGCACGGGGGCTTCGGCCGCCGCAGGCGAAGAGGAGACGGGCGCGTCGGACATTCCGGGGGCTGAGGGGGGCGTAGGCAAGGCCGCAGGGACGGACGGCAGGTCCTGAACCGCTTCGAGGGGAAGGGTGATGAAGAAGCAGGAGCCTTCGCCGGGCATACTCTCTACCCCGACCTCACCTCCCATCGCTTCGGTTAGACGTCGTACGATGTTAAGGCCCAATCCGGTCCCGCCGTAGCGGCGCGTGGTGGACGCGTCGGCCTGCGTGAACGCCTCGAAGAGCTTCGGCAGCACGTGCGGCTCGATGCCGACGCCGCTGTCCTCGACGAGAAAGCGCACCGTGCCCGCCTCGGCCGGCTCGACGCGGAGCGCCACAAAGCCGTGCTCGGTGAAGCGGACGGCGTTGGAGAGCAGGTTCGAGAGGATCTGCCGCAGCCGCCCGGCATCGCCCATGACGGCCGCCGGCACATCGGCGGCCACCTCGACGCGGAAGGCGAGCCCGGCCACGCGGGCCGCGTGCTCGTGGAGGCGCCCCACATCGTCTACCACATCGCCGAGGCGGAAGGCGGCGTGCTCCAGCTCCAGGCGCCCGGCCTCGATCTTGGAGAGGTCGAGCAGGTCGTTGATGAGCGTGACGAGGTGGGTGGCGCTGCGCAGCAGCGTGCCCGAGAGGTCGCGCTGCTCGTCGTTGAGCGGGGTGCCGAGCAGCAGGTCGGCGCAGGCCACGAGCCCGTTCATGGGCGTGCGGATCTCGTGGCTCATCGTGGCCAGGAACGCGCTCTTGGCGCGCGTGGCGGTCTCCGCATCGTCGCGGGCCTGCGCGAGCGTGTGGGCGGCCTCGATGCGCGCCGTCACGTCTGAGGCGATGCCGACGACGCGGAGCGGGTGCCCCTCTTCGTCGCAGACGAGGTGGCCGCGGTCGTGGACCCAGCGGAGCTCTCCGTCGGCGCGCACGATCCGGTAGTCTACGTCGAGGGTGGCGGTCTCCCACATGGCCGCAAAGGCGGCGTGCGTGGAGCCCTGGTCTTCGGGATGGATGGCGGCCACCCAGGCCGGCCTGAGGTCGTGTGGGGCCTCGTCGAGGCCGAGCAGGCGCAGCGCGGCGTCGTTGTAGAAGTCCATCTCGCCCGTTTCGGCGTCCTTGCTCCACACGGCGTCGTCCACGCGGTCGAGGATCTCGGAGAGGCGGTCGCGCGCGTCCTGGAGTTCGAGCGCCGCGACGATGCGCTCGGTCACATCCGTGCCCACGCCGATGATGTACTGGAGCGTGCCCGCGTCGTCGCGGACGGCCTTGCCGACGTCGTGGATCCAGCGGATGCGGCCATCGGGCTGGATGAGGCGGTAGTCGAGGTCGAACGTGCCGGTCTCCCACATCTCCCCGAACGCCTGCGCGGCGCGGGCAGAGTCGTCGGGGTGGATGGCCGCGTCCCAGGTGGCTTCCACGTCGTCCGGAGCGGTGTCGAGCCCGAGAAAGCGGAGGGTGGCGGCGTTGTAGAAGTCGAGCGTGCGCGTGGCGGCGTTGATCGTCCACACGGACGAGTCGAACCGGTCGAGCACCTGTTGCAGGTGCGCGAAGGCGCCGGCGCGGGCCTGCTCGGCGGTCCGCAGGTCGGTGATGTCGTGCGAGAGGCCGACGAGCAGGTCGATGCGCCCGGTGGCGTTGGCAATCGGCAGCACCTGCGTTTGCACGATCCGCTGCCCCTTCGCGCCCTCGAACGTGAGCTCGTACGACACCGGCTGCCCCGTTTCGACGCAGCGGCGGTAGTGGGCCGTCACGATGGCGGCGGTATCAGGGGCGAGGAGGGCCTCGGGGGGCTGCCCGGCCAGCACGTCGTTGGGCACCCCCGAGACATTCACGTGCGCCGGGTTGGCGTGTACATAGTGGAAGCCCCCGTCGGGCGCCACGCCGAGGAGGAAGAGGCCGTGGGAGAGGCCGTCGTAGAACGTCTGAAAGCGGCGAACGGCGTCGAAGAGCGCCGACACGCGGCGGCGTTCGTCGGGCATCTCGCGCAGGGCGACGGTCACGCCGCGCGCGCGCCCGTCCGGGCCGGCACGGCGCACGCACTGGCCTTCGAACCGGCAGACGTCGCCGTGGTGCTCGCGCGCGTAGGCGAACGCGACGGGTGCCTCGGCGCCGTCGAGCGCGTGCTGAAGGGCAGCGGCGAGCGGCGCGGGCAGGCCGAGCGCGGCGGCGCTCAGGCCGGCGCAGGCGGCCGGCGGTGCCTCGGGGTGGGTGGCGGGAACGGCCCCGGCAAAGCCCCCGGCGGCATCGAAAAACAGGGTGAGGCCTTCCTGGACCTCCAGCGCGTGCTGAAGCCATGCACGCCGGATTTGGCGCGCGCTGGAGGCTACGCGTCGGCGCCGCACGCGGCTCGGCATGATGAGAGAAGAGGGCATCACTCCGTCGGTATCGGCGCCTGCGCTTGGAGGGACAAGAATAGACCGAAATTCAGCCGGTTGGCCCTTCGGAATCGATTCGTTCTCTCATGCCTGCGATGCCCGCTCGGTTCTCCTCGCCTGTGCGCGCCTGCCTCTTGGGCGGCGCGCGGTGGGGGGCAGGGGCGCTGCTGGCGCTCGGCGCGCTCGCGGGGCTGGGGCTGGCCCTGCCGCTGCCCCCGCCGCACAGCCGGGGGCCGGGCGCACCAGCCTCCGCGTGACGGACCGCGCGGGCGTGCTGCTGCGCGAACTGCGGCCCGAGGGGCGCGGCGCGCCCGTCCGCCTCGCGGACGTGCCGCCGTTTGCCGTGCAGGCGCTCATCGCCACCGAAGACCGCCGCTTCTACCACCACGCGGGCGTGGACGTGCGGGCCGTGGGCCGGGCGATGGGCAGCGCCCTCCGCCACGGGCGCGTCACGAGCGGCGCCTCCACGATTCCGATGCAGGTAGCCCGCGCGCTCCGGGGCAAGGCCGAGCGCGGCGTGTTCGACAAGCTCGCCGAGGCCTACCTCGCCCTCCGCCTGGGCGCGCACCTGACGAAGGCCGATCTGCTCCGGCTCTGGTTCGAGCGCACCTACTTCGGCGCGGGCGCGACCGGCCTCGAAGCCGCCGCCGACGCCTACTTCGGCAAGCGCGCGCGCGACCTCACGGAGGCCGAGTCGGCCCTGCTCGTGGGGCTGGCGCAACGCCCGTCCGCCTACGACCCGCGCCGGGCGCCCGCGCGGGCGCTCGCGCGCCGCCGCCGCGTGCTCGCCGCGTGCGTGACGGCCCGGGTGCTCACCGCCAGAGGCCGCAGCGCGGCTCGCCGCAACGCCGCTCACGCTCGCCCCGGCCGCTACGCGCGCCGAAGCGCTGCACCTGGCCGAGCGGTTGCGCCAGGCGCTTCCGCCCGGCACTGCCGAGGTGCGCACGACCCTCGATGCCGCGCTTCAGCGGGAGGCCGAAACGCTCGTGCGCCTCCACCTGGCCCGCCTGCGCGGCACGAACGCCACCGCCGCCGCCGTGCTCGTGCTCGACAACGCGACCGGCGACGTGCTCGCCTACGTCGGCAGCGGCGACTTCTGGGACGCCGCCGCGCAGGGCCGCAACGACGGCGTGCAGGCGCTGCGGCAGCCGGGAAGCGCGCTCAAGCCCTTCACCTACGGCCTCGCCCTCGAATCGCGCCGCTTTACCGCCGCGTCGATCCTTCCGGACGTCGAACTCGCCGTGCCGGAGGCAGGGGGCGCGTTTCGCCCGCAGAACTACGACCGGCGCTTTCACGGGCCCGTGCCGTTCCGGCAGGCGCTCGCCTCGTCGTTCAACGTGCCCGCCGTCGAACTCGCCCGCGCGCTCGGGCCGCCGGCGCTCCTGCGCGCCCTCCACGCGGCCGGCTTCGCCTCGCTCACGCGCGACGCCGACACCTACGGCGTGGGCCTGACGCTCGGCAACGGCGAGGTGCGCCTCGAAGAACTCGCCGCCGCCTACGCGGGCCTCGCGCGGGGCGGCCTGCGCCCGGCCCCCCGCACCGTCCGCTGGACGCGCACCGCGCGCGGCGACACCCTGCCGGGGCCGCGCGTGGCGGTGGCGCCGATGGGCCTCTCGCCCGCCACCGCGTTCGTGCTCACGGACATCCTCTCGGACGACGGCGCGCGGGCGCCGGGATTCGGGCGCGGCGGGCCGCTTGCGCTGCCGTTCCCGGTGGCCGTCAAGACGGGCACGTCGAAGGACTACCGCGACAACTGGGCCGTGGGCAGCTCGCCGCGCCACACGGTGGCCGTGTGGGTGGGCCGCTTCGACGGGGCGCCGATGCGGCAGGTGTCCGGCGTGACCGGCGCGGCGCCCTTACTGCACGCGCTGTTTCTGGACCTGGGGCCGGGCGGGGCCTTTGCCGTGCCGCGCGGGGTCGTCTTTGCGGACGTGTGCCCGCACTCGGGCCTGCGCCCCGGGCGCTTCTGCCCTGGCCGCCGCACCGAGGCCTTCCTCGCGGGCACCGCCCCCACTGACACCTGCCGCACGCACCAACTCGTCGCCCTCGACGCGCGCACCGGCCTCCGTGCCGACGCCAGCACGCCCGCATCGGCCCGCAGCATGCGCCTCTTTACCGACTACGGCCCCCGCTTTCACGCGTGGATGCAGGCGCACGGCCTGCCGCTCCCGCCTACGGCCAGCAGCGCCGTGCTCACGCAGGTCCGCACCGCCGCCTACTCCGACCGCCTCCGCGTAGACTACCCCGCCGATGGGGCGCGCTTTCTGCTCGACCCGCACCTGCGCCGGGCCTACCAGCAACTCTCGCTGCGCGCCGTCGCCGAGACAGGCCTGCTCGCCCTCGAGTGGCGCCTCGACGGGCAGGCCACTGGGCCGGGCGCCCGCCTCGACTGGCCGCTCGTGCCGGGCGCGCACACCGCCGAGGTGTGGGGGGTGGACGAAGCAGGCCACCGCGTGCGCAGCCGTCCCGTCGCGTTCACCGTGGAGTAGGCGGGCCGGGGCGGCGCTGGACCGTGGGCGCCACGTCTACGCCGCGCCGCCACGCGGCGAGAAAGGGCACGACCTCGGCGCGGTAGCGCGCGGCGAGGGCGGGGTTGCTCACGAGCTTGACGTGGTCGCCGCCCGGCAATTCCACGACGCGCACCTTGCCCGAGAACGGCCGTTCGGCCTCGACAAAGCGGTAGGGCGTGGTGGTGTCCGCGAGGCCGTGGAGGAGCAGCACGGGCACGCCGGCGTGCCGCAAGAAGCCGCCGATGTGCATCGTGGGGAGGTCTACAGACCGCTGGAAGCCAAAGAGCGCGCCGTTGACGAGCCATCCGGGCAGGCGCCGCTGTTCGCCGTTGTAGCGCACGAGCGCCTCGGCGCTCGCGAGTGGGCTGTCCATCACGATCCGGTCGATCTGGACGGTGGCGAGGCGCAGCCGCGTGAGCAGGTCGCCCCGCTGGAGCATCGTGGAGGTGGCTGAGGGCGCCCATCGAGAAGCTGTAGACCAGGAAGCGCCGCGTGCCGTACGTGCGGGCCACGAACTCAAGCGTGCTCGTGAGGTCTTCGGCGTGGTTCCAGCCCATGTCGGAGGCGCCGCGCGCGGACGTGCCGGAGCCGCGCAGGTCGGGGAAGACGGTGAGGCAGCGGCGCGTCACGCCGGCCTCGCGCAGCAGCGGAAGGTACTTGAGCGCCTTGAGCCGGTTGTCGTGGCGCCCGTGGACGAACACGAGCGCGCAGTCGGTGGCGGTGGTGTCGGTGGGGGGGACGATCCAGGCGCTGAGTGTGAGGCCGTCGGGCAGGGAGCGGAAGGCAGCCGCGCGGAACGGAAAGCCCCACGCGGCGGGCGTATAGCGGCCGCCGAGGCCAAACTCGGCGACTTGGGCCGGATCGATGCGCGCCTGCGCGAACGTCATCACCGGGTGCGTCCGGATCTGGTGCGTGAAGTAGGCCGATGCGCCGAGCACGCCCACGAGCCCCAGGCCGAGGAGCGCGAGCAGGGCGCGTCCGATACGGCGGGGCCAGGGCGACCAGAGCAGGGCGTTCAGGGGCATGGAGCAGGGGCGCGGCGCACGCCCGAAGCCGCAAGAAACGACGCCCGGCGCTACCTTGTCCTATCCCTTTGCGCGCCCCCATGACCGCCCCTGATCTGCGCTTTCCCATCGGCCCGCACGTCTATGCCGGCCCGCCCACGGCGGCCGCACGCGCCGCGCTGATCGACGCCCTGGCCGAGATGCCTGCCCGCTTCCGCGCCGCCCTCGCCGGCCTCAGCGACGCGCAGCTCGACACGCCTTACCGCGACGGCGGCTGGACGCTCCGGCAGCTCGCCCACCACGTGCCCGACTCGCACCTCAACGCCTACACGCGCTTCCGCCTCGCGCTCACCGAGGCCGCGCCCACGATCCGCCCCTACGACGAGGCCCGGTGGGCCGAGCTGGAAGACGCCCGGACCCTCCCACCCGACGTGTCGCTCGCGCTTCTCGACGCGCTCCACACCCGCTGGGACGTACTGCTCCGGGCGATGACACCGGCCGACTTTGCGCGCACCTACGTCCATCCCGACCATGGGCGGGCGTTTACGCTCGACGAGGCGCTTTCCCTGTACGTGTGGCACGGGCGCCACCACACGGCCCACGCCACCGCGCTCCGCGCGCGGATGGGGTGGTGATGGACTGCGACGTGTGAGGCGGGCGAAGCCCTGCGGCGGGGCCGCGCGCAGGAGTGTTGCGACGGGCCAGGGCGGGACGATGGTTCGGAGCTGCACAGCGGGTGCTCTGCCCTACGCGGCTACGGGCATGCGTCTGGGGCACGGGCGTTCGTACGTTTGGCGGTGAACCTGCTTTGCGCCATGCTCCGCCGTTTGCTGCTCGTGCTCGCCGCCGTCCTCGCGGCGCCGCTCGCCTCCGCCCAGAACTTCCCCGCCATCGCCCCGGCGCCCGGCCTCGCCGCGCTCGACTCGGCGACGATGCGCCGCCACCTCGCCGAACTCGCCTCCGACGCCTACGAGGGGCGCGGCACCGGCACGCCCGGCGAGGCGAAGGCCGTGGCCTACATCGCCCGGGAGATGCAGCGGGCAGGCCTCAAGCCCGGCGCCCCGGACGGCTCGTTCTTCCAGCGCGTGCCGATGCTCGGCTCGACGCCCCGGGGCACGACCGCCCTCACGCTCGCGCGCGGGCGATTCGAGCTACCGCGCCACGTTCGTGCGCGACTTCACGCTCTCCACCGACCTCGACGCGCCCCACGCCGAGGTGGAGGGCGAACTCGTGTTCGTCGGCTACGGCATTGCCAACCCCGGCGAACGGTGGGACGACTTCAAGGGCGTCGACGTGCGGGGCAAAATCCTGCTCGCGTTCGTCAACGACCCGCCGCCGAGCCCGGAGGAGCCCAACCTTTTCCTCGCCGACACGCTCACCTACAACGGGCGCTGGACCTACAAATTCGAGGAGGCCCGGCGGCGCGGCGCCAAGGCCATCTTCCTCATCCACACGGCCCCCACGGCGGGCTACCCGTTCCAGGTGCTCGCCGCGAGCGCGCCCCGCGAGCAGATCCAGCTGGCCACGCCGCCCGCGAGCCCGCTCACGCTCAAAGGCTGGATCACGCAGCCCATCGCCACCCGGGTCGCCGCGTGGGCCGGCACGACGCTCAACGCGTGGTTCGAGGCCGCCGCCCGCCGCGACTTCCGTCCGATGCCGCTCGGCATCCGCCTGAGCGTGGCGTCCGATTTCTGCCGTGCGCCGCTTTGAGGGCACGAACGTGATCGGGCGGCTCGATGGGCGCTTCCGGCCGCACGAGGCCGTCGTCTACACCGCCCACCACGACCACCTCGGCAAAGACGACGCGCTCATCGCGCAGGGGCGCGACGGCATCTACAACGGCGCCGTGGACAACGCCTCCGGCGTGGCGATGCTGCTCACGCTCGCCGATGCCTTCGCCAAGCACACCGCCCGCCCCGCCCGCTCGCTCGTGTTCGCCACGCTCACCGCCGAGGAATCGGGCCTGCTCGGCGCCTCCTACCTCGCCGAGCACCCGCCCGTGCCGCTGCTGAACACGGTGGCCAACCTCAACGTCGACTCTGGCAACCTCTACGGCGCGACCGAGGACATCGTCGGCCTCGGCGCCGAGCGAAGCGACCTGCAGCGGATGCTGCGCACGACCGCCGGGCAGGAAGGGCTCACCGTCACCCCCGACCCGCGCCCCAACCAGGGCAGCTTCTACCGCTCCGACCAGCTTGCGTTTGCGCGCGGGGGCGTGCCCGCCGTGTTCTTCGGCACCGGACGCCGCTTCCGGGGGCAGGACGCGGGCTACTTCGAGCGGATGGAGAACGACTACAACCAGCACCGCTACCACCAACCGTCCGACGAACTGCGCCCGGACATGAAGTTCGGCGGGGCGGTGCAGCAGATGCGCGTGGCCTACCGCCTCGGCCTGTGGCTCGCCAACAGCACCGCGCGTCCGGGCTGGCGGGCAGGCGAGGCCTTCGGCGCCACCCGCGCAGCGTCCGAGGCGCAGGCAGGCTGGCGATGAGCGGCCCGGCCGGATCTCCCTCCGGTCCTTCGGGCTCCCTCCCCCGATTCCGGGGGAGGACCGCTGCGGAGCGCGTCCAGCGCGTAGCAGCAGGAGGGGGCATTCAGTGCGGAGGCAGCAGGTGGGGGCGTGTGCCCGTGGAGGCAGTGATCTGGACCGCCGGGCTCCTGCTCATGGCGCTCGCCGATCCGGACGCGGCCCCGTGGGTGCGGCTGTGCCCGTTCGCGCACCTCGGCGACTGGCTCGGGCTCCACTTCTGCCCCGGCTGCGGGCTCGGGCGCAGCATCGGCGCGCTCGCCCGGGGCGACCTCGCGCATTCGTTTGCCCTGCATCCCCTCGCGATTCCCGCCGTAGGGATGCTCCTCGCCCGCAGCGCGGCCCTCGTCCGGGACGCGTGGCGCGGGCCGGCGGTACTGCCTTCCTCCTTTCTTCCCCCGCGCTGATGTCGCGCATTCTCCGCTACCTCCCTGAACTCCAGGGCACCGAACAACTCGAAGTGGCCCGCCTCATGGGCGACCTCACCGATGAGGAGGTCGTCGAGTTTTCCCACGCCTACCGCGCCCGGCGCAAAGACCCCAGCATCTCCCTCGTGATGGCGCTCGTTGGGCTGGCCGGGCTGGCCGGGCTCCAGCGCTTCTACCTCGGCCAGATTGGCATGGGCCTGCTGTATTTCTTTACGGGCGGCCTGTGCGCCATCGGGACGATTGTGGACGCCGTGCGCCACCAGAAACTGACCGCCGACTACAACCTTACGCAGGCCGTGGAGATCGCCCAGACGCTCCGGCGCACCACGCTCGCGGAGCAGCAACGTCTCAAGCGGCTGGCCGAATAGGGGTGCACGGGGGCCGTAGGGCCAGGACGCAGAGGGTTAGGAGGCTGGATTACAGGAAGGTTGCAAAAGACAACCCCGTTTCAGATATTGGCGGTCTCCCTGATCCTGGTGGCGTCCTGCTGTTTCTCTCTCACCTGGTTCCATGTCCTACGAGCCCCCTTCGCGCGACGAGCGTGATGCCGGGCGATATGATCGCCGCTCTGAACGAGGCGATGCCGAAGGCGACCGTGACGACGTGTACTCGAAGCGCGTCCCCGCCGGCAAACGCACCTACTTCTTCGACGTCAAAGCCACGCGTTCGGGCGACGATTTCTTCCTGATCGTCACCGAAAGCAAGCGCGACCGCGAAGGCCATTACGAGAAGCACAAGATCTTCCTGTACAAGGAGGACTTTGGCAAATTCGTCTCAGCCCTGCACGAGGTGATCGCCCACGTGCGCGACACCTACCTGCCCGACTACGACTTCCGCAGCCTGCCCGAACTCACCGCAGGGTCGGCGCCGGAAGGGGACGGCGAGAGCAGCTTCGAGCGGTAGCGCCCCGGCGCTGCCCGAAGGTTGAGCGAAGGCGGGAGGGGACCGGACACCGGCGCCCCTCCCGTCGTTTTGGGCCCTTCCTGCCCCGCCGCCCGTGCTCCCTGTCCTCTCCCTCGCTGCCGCCGATGCGCGCCTGGCCGCCATCCTCGCCCGCGAGGCCACCTTCTCGCCCGAGGTAGACGCCGCCGTCGCCGCCATCCTCGCCGACGTGCGCGCGCGCGGCGACGCCGCCCTGTTCGACCTCACCGAGCGCTTCGACGGCGTGCGCCCAGCGGCCCTCCGCGTCCCCGAGGCCGCCTGCGACGCGGCGCTCGCCGCGATGGACGCCGATCTGCGCGCGGTCATCGAAGAGGCCATCGGGCGGGTGCGGCGCTTCCACGAGGGGCAGCGCGAGCGCGGGTGGTGGATGGAAGACGCGGGCGGCACCGTGCTCGGCCAGCGCATCGTGGCGATGGAGCGGGTGGGCCTCTACGTGCCCGGCGGCACCGCCTTCTACCCGTCGAGCCTTGTCATGAACGCCGTGCCGGCGCAGGTGGCGGGCGTGGACGAGATCGTGGCGGTGAGCCCGCCGCAGCGCGAAACCGGCCTGCCGCACCCCCTCGTGCTCGCCACGGCGCGGCTGCTCGGCCTCACGCACGTCTACGCCGTGGGCGGGCGCGCAGGCCGTGGGCGCGCTCGCGTGGGGCACCGAGACGCTCCCGCGCGTGGACAAGATCGTCGGCCCCGGCAACGCCTACGTGGCCTCCGCCAAGCGGCAGGTGTTCGGGCGCGTCGCCATCGACAGCATCGCGGGCCCGAGCGAGATCGTCGTGCTCGCCGACGCCCACGCGAACCCCACCTACGCCGCCGCCGACCTGCTCTCCCAGGCCGAGCACGACGCCCGCGCGAGCGCCGTCCTCGTGACCCCCTCCGCCGACCTGGCCGCCGCCGTGGCCGCCGAGGTGACGCGCCTGGCCGCCACGCTGCCGCGCCGCGCCATCGTCGAGGCGAGCCTGCGGGACTACTCCGCGATCCTCGTGGCCGCGTCGATGGACGAGGCGGTGGACATGGTGAACCGCCTGGCCCCGGAGCACCTCGAACTGCTCGTGCCAGGACCCGTGGGCGCTGCTGCCGCGCATCCGCCATGCGGGCGCCATCTTCCTCGGCGCGCACGCGCCCGAGCCCATCGGCGACTACTTCGCCGGGCCCGAACCACGTGCTGCCCACCGGCGGCACGGCCCGCTACGCGAGCGCCCTCGGCGTGTACGACTTCGTGCGGCGCCAGAGCGTGATCGCCTACGGCGCAGAGGCCCTTGCGCGCGATGCCGCCAAGGTGGCCCGCTTTGCCCGCGCCGAAGGCCTCGACGCGCACGCGCTCGCCATCGAGGTGCGCGGGAGCCACCGTTGAGCCGCCGCGTTGCCCCGCTTCGCCGCTCCACCATCATGCCCGTCACGCTCACAATCGCGCTCTCGCCTCGCGCCCAGGAGGCCCTGCGCCGCCTCGCCGCGCAGCAAGGCGTGACGGAAGCCGAGGCGGCTGCCTCTGTCCTCGATACCCTGCCGCTGGCCGATGGAGGCGACGGAGGCCCCCCCTACGTCCTTCCCGATTCGGACGAGCCGGTCCAGCCTGGCAGTGTATTCGAACGTGTGGCGCACCTGTGCGGCATCATCGAAGACGGCCCCCCTGATCTTTCGTCCAACCCGAGGTATCTGGAGGGCTTCGGGGAATGAGTCTACTCGTGGATGCCGGACCACTCGTGGCCTATCTCAGCGTGCGGGATGCCCATCATGTGTGGGCACGCCGGTGGCTCAAACAGGCCGCCGCACCTCTGCTGACGTGCGAGCCCGTGCTGACCGAAGCGTGTTTTCTCCTGAGGCGAGATGGGCGCGACCCCGCGCTCGTGCTCGACCTCGTACAGGCCGGAGGTGTGGCGCTCGCGTTTCCTCTGAACGCCCAGGCCGAGCGGCTGGCGGCCCTCATTCGCCGCTACGCCGACCGGCCCATGTCGCTCGCCGATGCGTGCCTCGTCCTTTTGTCGGAAGCGCACCCCAGGAGGCGGCTGCTCACGACCGATGTGTCGGACTTCACGGTCTACCGGCGTGCTGATGGATCATCCGTGCCCGCCGCATTTCCGACCGATCTTCCCCCATGACCCCTCCTGACGCCCCCCCAGCCCGGCTGGCTTCGGCCCTCGCCGCGTTTCGGCCTGAAATCCTCCGCGAGCAACCGTACGTCGTGGGCGGCATGGCCACGCCTGCGGTCAAGCTCAACCAGAACGAGAGTCCCTACGACCTCCCGCGCGACGTCAAGACGATGCTCGTCGACGCATTCCTGAACGCGCCGTTCAACCGCTACGGCAGCGAGCAGCCCTTTGCCCTGCGCTCCGTCATCGCCGACCGGTACGGGGTGGAGCCCGAGAGCGTGATCGTGGGCAACGGCTCGAACGAACTGACCTATACGCTCGGGCTGTGCTTTATCGCGCCCGGCACGCCCGTCGTGCTGCCTGCGCCGATGTTTTCGCTCTTCGAGAAGGTGGTGCACCTCTATGGCGGGCGCGCCGTGCTCGTGCCCCCGCGCGCCGACCTCTCCTTCGACGTAGACGCGCTCGAAGCGGCCATCCGCACCGAAAAGCCGGCCTACACGGTCGTCGCCACGCCCAACAACCCGACCGGCCTCGCGCTCTCGCTGGCCGACATCGAGCGCCTCGCGGCGGCTTCGGCGGGCTTGCTCGTGGTAGACGAGGCCTACGGTGAGTTCGTGCCCGATACGCCCTCGGCTGTCACCCTCCTCGACCGCTACCCCAACGTGCTCGTCATGCGCACGTTTTCCAAGGCGTTCGGCCTGGCCGGGCTGCGCGTCGGCTATTTCGTGGGCCATCCCGGCGTCATCCGCGAGATGATGAAAAGCCGCCTGCCGTTCGTCGTAGACGCCATTGCCGAGCACATCGCGCGCTGGATGTGCGAGCACATCGCGCGCGTGGAGGAGACCGCCGCCGACCTGAAGGTGCGCACCCAGCGCCTGCGCCGCGACACCGCCGCGCGGCCCGGCGTAGAGGCGCTGCCCACCGAGGCCAACTTTTTCCTGCTCCGCGTGGCCGGCTACGACGGCCCGAGCCTACAGGGGGCGTTTGCGAGCCACGGCGTCTCGATCCGCACGATGCACGCCTATCCCGAACTCCCGGGCTTCGCGCGCGTCTCTTGCGGCACCGAGCCTGAGAACCAGCGGTTTCTGGCCGCGTTGGACGCGCTCACGGCTCGCACGCCCGTTTCTGATTCCGCGACCCCCGAGCGCCCCTTCTGAGGATGGATTTTATCCAGGTAGAGATCATCGCGCTCTCGACGAGCCCGTCCACCGGCGGCGCCTACGCGCTCGTGCTGAGCGAAGTGGACGGCGGGCGGCGTTTGCCCATCATCATCGGCGCCTTTGAGGCGCAGGCGATTGCGTTCGAACTGGAGAAGATCCAGCCGCCGCGCCCAATGACGCACGACCTGCTCCGCGATGCGTTCGAGTCGCTCGGCGCCGAGGTGACCGATGTGGTGATCGACGAGCTGCGCGACGGCACGTTCTACGCCAAGGTGCGCTTCACGAACGGCGGCGAAGAAGGCCAGCTCGACGCCCGCCCCTCCGACGCCATCGCCCTCGCGGTGCGCGTGGAGGCCCCGATCCTCGTGGCCGCTGCCGTGCTCGACGAGGCAGGCCTGCTCTCGGACGACGAGCCCGCCTCGGAGCCGAGCGCGCCCGAGCCGCTCGATCCCCGAGAAGCGCCCCTCCCGCTCCGCCCCGCGCGACGAGCCGGCCACGCCGCTCTCGCGCGCCGAACGCCTTGAAGCGCAGCTTCAGACGGCCATCGAGCAGGAGGACTACGAGAAGGCCGCCCGCCTCCGCGACGAGCTCGCCAAGCTGCGCGGCGAGGACAACTAACGTGGGCCATGGCCAGTAGTCAAGGGGCCATGAGGAAGCCGTTGACCATCGGCGACCGACGATTGACCCTGCGATGACGGTCCGTCCCGCCACCACGCCTCCCGCCGGCAGCGCGCTTGCCCGCGCCTACGCCGCGCAGGACGCCCGGCTTGCCCCGTTTTTCGCGCACCCGGACTGGTCCGCCGACGCGGCCCTGCAGCGCGCCGCCGAGGCGGCCGACCGGTACCCGCACGACCGCGCGGCGCTCGCGGCCGCCCTCGCGCGCCCAGAACACGCGCTGGGGCCCCGACGCCAGCGTAGACGCTGCGCTCGACCGGCTCGCAGACGCCGGGCAGCGTCGCCGTGGTGACGGGGCAGCAGGTGGGCCTCTTCGGGCGGGCCGCTCTACATGCTGCACAAGGCCGCTTACCGCCGTCAAGCTCGCCCGCCATGCCGAGGCCGTGACGGGCAGGGCCGTAGTGCCCGTGTTCTGGATGGCGAGCGAGGACCACGACCTGCCCGAGGTGTCCACCGCGCGCGTCGGCGATGCCGTGCTGCACCTGCCGCCGCCCGCGCCGCCCCGAGGGCACGCCAACCACGGCGCCGTGGGCCGCCTCGTGCTCGACGCGCGGATCAGCGGCGTCGTGGACGCGCGCCCTGGCGGCGCTTGCCCGAGAACGAGCACCGGGCGGGACTCGGCGCGGCGCTCCGCGCCGGCCTATGCCCCCGGCACGACGCTCGCCGACGCCTTCGGGCGCTGGTCGCCGCCCTCATCGACGGCCTCGGCCTCGTGCTGCTCGACCCCGACGACGCGGCGCTCAAGCGCCTCGGCGCGCCGCTCTTCGCCTGCGCCGCGCGCGGCGGTGGCGCCGCCGACGCGTGCAGCGACGCCGGCGCCGCGCCTCGTGGCGCTCGGCTTCCACGCGCAGCTCAGCCCCCTCCGCCCCCGGCCTGTTCCAGCTGGACGCGCCGGGGCGCCTCGCGCTCGAAGCGGACGGCGACGGCTACCGCGTCCGGCCGACCGGCGCGGCACTTCACCGCCGAGGCGCTTGCGGAGGCGCCCCGAGCGCCTCAGCGCGGGCGTCACGCTGCGCCCGGTGTGGGAGGACGTGCTGCTGCCCATGGTCGCCTACGTGGGCGGGCCGGGCGAAATCGCGTACTGGGCGCAGCTCCGGGGCGTTCTACGAGGCGCCGGGCGTGCCGATGCCCATCGTGTATCCCGCGCCTGAGCGCCACGCTCGTAGACGCCCGCACGCGCCGCGCCCTCGCGCGGCTCGGCCTCGCGCCCGAGGCCGTGAACGGCCCGGCCGACGCGCTTTTCGCCGCGCATGCGTCACACGACGCGGCCCTCACCGCCGCGCTCGATGCCGCCGAGGCCCTGTGGCGGAGGCGTTCGACGCGCTGGACGCCGGCCCTCGGCGAGGTCCCGGCCTCGGCGCGGGAGGCCGCCCAGGTGCGGGCGCTTCGCGAGGTCGAGCGGCTGCGCGAGAAAGCCCGCCGCGCCGAGCGCCGCCGCCAGGGCGACCTGCGCGCGGCGGCCGAACGGGCGGTCACCCTGCTCCGGCCCGGCGGCGGCCGCAGGAGCGGGCGCAGTCGGTGCTGCCCTTTGCCGCGGCGTACGGTCCGGCGCTCGCCGCGCACCTGCATCGACGCCCTCCCGCTCGGCCCCGCGCAGGCGTACGTGGTGGACCTGTAGCCCTGGTCCCCTCCTGGAAGCTCCGCGCTGGCCCCACCTGCGGCCTCCGCGCTGAACGCGCTCCGGCAGCGGTCCTCCCCGATTTCGGGGGAGGTGGTCCGCAGGACCGGAGGGGGCACGGCCTCAGTAGCCGTACTGGTCCAGGTACGTGTCGTTGTTGCGCCAGTCGTCGCGCACCTTCACGAAGAGGCGCAGGAAGACCGGGCCGCTCCAGAAACGTCTCGATCTCGCGCCGCGCCGCCGTGCCGATGCGCTTGAGCATCTCGCCCTTCGCGCCGATCAGGATGCCCTTCTGCGTTGCGCGCTCCACCACGATCTCGGCGTCGATGAGGTCTTTTTCGGGCGGCATCCGCTCCTCGTACTGCACGATGTTGACCTGCGTCGCGTACGGCACCTCCTGGCGGAGGTGCCGGAACACCTGCTCGCGGATGATCTCGGCCACGAAGAAGCGCTCCGGATGCTCGGAGAGCTGGTCCTTCGGGAAGTACGCCGGCCCGAGCGGCATGCGCGCCTTGACGAGCGCGAGCAGCCGGTCGAGGTTGAAGCTCTTGAGCGCCGAGACGGGCATGATCTCCTCGAACGGATGCGCGTCCGCGTACCGCTGCGCGAGCGGCAGGATGTCGTCCTGCGCGAGCAGGTCGATCTTGTTGAGCAGAGGATCGCCGGGCGGCCCCCGAGCGCGCCGATGCCCACTTCGTCCACCGGGCGCGTGGCGTCGGCGAGCAGCAGCACGAGGTCGGCCTCGGCGGTGGCGTCTGCGGACCACCTCCATCATCCGCTCCTGGAGGGCGTAGCGCGGGCGAGCACGCCCGGCGTGTCGAGCAGCACCATCTGGTAGTCGTCGGCGGAGAGCAGCCCGAGCACGCGGTGGCGCGTCGTCTGCGGCTTGTTGGTGACGATGGACAGCTTGCGCCCGACGAGCGCGTTGATCAGCGTGACTTGCCGGCGTTGGGCGGCCTACGATGGCCACGTAGCCGCTTTTGTGGCCTTCGGGCACGGCAAAAGCGTCGGGGAGGTGTTTTCCACAGTGTGGATAGAGAACTCGACAATAGCAAAATCGGCCCGGGCGCGCCCATCACAGGCGTACAGGCGCGGTCAGGCGTTGGACGTGTGGACGGCCCGCCATCGCGCCGGCGGCCTCGCAGCCCTACAAAGAGCGCGCGGGCGATCAGCGCAAAGCCAATCGACACCTCCGCCACGTGCGGCACCGCGGCGAAGAACGCGCCGACGTTGTCGTAGTCGAGGCCGTGGCCGGCGTGCACGCGCAGGCCGAGCCCGTGCGCCTGCCGGGCGGCGGCGGCGAGGCGCTCCAGCACGGCGGCGCGCGCCTCGGCGCGTCGCGGCGTTGGCGAAGTCGCCCGTGTGCAGCTCGACGGTGTTGGCCCCCACGGCGGCGGCGGCGGCGATGTGCGCCGGGACGGGGTCGACGAAGAGGGCCACCTGCGGCGATGCCCGCCGCGTAGAAGCGCGGCACGAGCGCCGGCGAGGCGCCGGCGTGGGCGCGTCACGTCGAGGCCGCCCTCGGTGGTCACCTCCTCGCGCCGCTCGGGCACGAGCGTGGCCAGGTGCGGGCGCGTGGCGAGGCAGATCCCAACGATCTCCGGCGCCATCGACAGCTCGAAGTCGAGCTTGGTCGTGACGGCGGCGCTTGAGGCGCGCACGTCGGCGTCGGTGATGTGGCGGCGGTCTTCGCGCAGGTGGAAGACGATGCCGTCGGCGCCCCCGGCCTCGCAGGCCCGCGCGGCGTCCACCGGATCGGGGAACGCCTCGCGCCGGGCATTGCGCAGCGTGGCCACGTGGTCGACGTTGATGAGCAGGCGGGGCACGGGCAGCGGTCGAAGGGCGTAGAACGGAGAGCATAAAGCGTGGGAAAGGCGACAGTTTCCGCCGCGCGCTTTACGCTCTTACGCTTCACGCCCCACGTCCCCGCGCACCCCGGCACGCCCAACGCTTCAACAGACCGCTATCTTCGGAGATTCCCCTGCCGCCGATGCCCGACCGTACGCACGCCGCTGTCGAACTCGATGGGTCGACCCTTCGCTTTGCCGAGGTCGATCCCGCGACCGGCACGCTCCTCCGGCTGGGCCGCATCGCCCTCGACTTCGGCGTGCAGGAGGCACTCGGCAGCGCGGGCGACGACCGCGACGCGCTCACGCAGGCCCTCGCCGACGCCTTCAGCGGCGCCACGCCGGAGACGCTCACCGTCGTGCTCCACCCGGCCGGCATCGTCACCTGGAGCGTCCCGCTCGACCGCGCCACCGACGCCGACACGCGCCGCACGCGCCTGCGCCGGGAGGCCGCCGAACTGCTCGGCGACCGCGAGGCCGACTCGGCGCTCCACGCCACGGCCCTCTACGACGACGGGCAGACCGAGTGGCAGCTCGTCATGGCCATCCCGATGGCGTGGGCCGAGGCGCTGCGCAGCATCAGCACGTACGTGAACGATGCCGCCGTTCACATCATCCCGGCGGCGAAAGCGGTCCTGCAGGCGCTCCCGCCCGCCGGGCGCGTGCTCGCCGTCGGTGTCCACGACAGCGTCACCGAAGTGGCGCTGCGCACGGGCCCGGACGTGACGCTCGTGGGCCACGCGCCCACGTCGGACCCCGCCGACGCCGCCTTCACGACGCTCAGCCTGCTCGGGCGCACCGGCCACCACGGCAGCACGCAGGCGCCCCTCGACGCGCTCGTGCTCTTCGGCGCCGGGGCCACACCGTCGGCCGCTGCCGCGTTTGAGGGCGCCCTCGGCGCGCCCGTGCAGCCGCTCGATCCGTTCGGGCGCCTCGCTGCGCCGCCGCACGCGTTTTCGGGCGCCGATGCCTTCGGGGCGGTGGTCGGCGCGGCACTCGGCTGAGCTCCGGCGTTGCACGGAAGGCAGGGGCCAGGTTGGGGCGGGCGGCGAGGCGTCCGGACGCTTTTCGGCGCCCGAACGCCCTGTGCAACCGGCGCGGCACCCGCCCCGCAGGCGTTCAGAGGCGGTGGAGCAGGCTCCGCAGGCGCAGTTCCCACACCTTCCAGGCGGCCTCGCGCACAATGGCCTTGCTCATCTTGCTCTGCCCTTCGGTGCGTTCGGTAAACACGATGGGCACCTCCACGAGCCGGAAGCCGCGCCGCCACGCGCGGTACTTCATCTCGACCTGGAACGAATACCCGTTGGAGCGCACCCGGTCGAAGTCAATCGCTTCGAGCACGCGGCGGTGGTAGCACTTGAAGCCCGCCGTCATGTCGGCCACCTGCATCCGCGTGATGAGCCGGGCATAGAGGCTGCCGCCGTACGAGATCATCAGCCGCGAAAGCGGCCAGTTCATCACGCGTACGCCGCCGATGTAGCGGCTGCCGATGGCTAGGTCGGCGGTGCCGGCCGCGATGGGCGCGATGAGCCGGTCCAGGTCGTCGGGGTTGTGCGAGAGGTCGGCGTCGATCTGGCAGACGTAGGTGTAGCCTTCCGCCAGGGCGCGGCGAAACCCGGCGATGTAGGCCGTGCCGAGGCCGAGTTTGCCGCTGCGCTGGAGCAGGTGGACGCGGCCCGGGTGGGCGCGGGCCTCTTCGCGCACAAGGTCGGCGGTGCCGTCGGGTGAGCCATCGTCTACGACGAGCACGTCGGGGTGCGACGCAAGCGCAAGCACGCGCCCGAGCACCCGGCGGATGCCAGCGGCTTCGTTGTACGTGGGAATGATGACCACCGCCTGGGTAGGGCCCGGGGGTGACGTGTGAGCAGGCGATTCCAACGGCAGCGCGGGTCGGGGTGAGGCGGCGCGGGCGCGGCGAACGCCCAAAATAGCGGCCCGCTCCGGTCTGCTCCAGGCTCTTTTTCGTCCCCCCATGCTACCTTGCCGCCATGCGCCGCGCCTTCCCTTCCTTTTTGGTGCTGCTGGCCGGGCTCGCGATGGCCCCGCACGGGTCCGCGCAGCCCCCGCCGGCGCCCCCCGGCGTGCTCGTGCTCGACAGCGCCGCCGTCCGGCAGGGGATCAACCTGGCCCTGCGTCCGTGGCGCTTCGCCCCCGGCGACGACCCCGCCCGCGCTGCCCCCGGCTTCGACGACCACGCGTGGACGGCGCAGGCGCCGGAGGCCTTCGACCCGGTGGCGAGCGGCGGGGCGGGCTGGTTTCGGCTGGCCTTGCAAGTGGCCCCAGACGTGCGCGACACCACGTTCGTGCTCGTGCCCGACCACTTCGGCGCCTCCGCCCTCTTCCTCGACGGGCACCTCGTGGCCACCTTCGGCACGCCCGCTGCCCGGCCCGGCGCCGAGCGCACGTCCCAGCCGATGAGCGTGCCGCTCCCGGTGCGGCTGCATCCGGGCGCGCGGCATGTGCTGGCGCTGCGCTACTCGTTCCACGCGTGGGCGCCGCTCGTGCGCCGGATGCCGGCGGTGCGGGCGTGGCTCTTGCCGGGCGTGAACCTGTACCTGTTTCGGTCGCGGCCCGGGGGCTCCACGCTCGGCTACGCCACGGCGGCGACGGCGTCCGCGATTTGGGTGAGCGTGACCGCCGGGGCGCTCCTACTGCTCATCGTGCTTAACCTCGCGTTCTTCCTGGCCGTGCGCGATGACCGCGCGGCGCTCTACGTGGCCGGGCTCGCGGCGGTACTGGTGCTCCAACTCATCGTCATCCACCTCAACCTGTTTCCGGTGGGGCGGACGGCGGGGGCGGCGGCGGCGGCGCGGGTGCTCACCAACGTGTTCGGGCAGGGCATCCTGCTGGGCTTCCTGCTCGTGCTCTACGCCGTGTTTCTGCCGCGCCCACCCCGCTGGCAGCCCGCGCTCGTGGCCCTCGGCGCCGTGCTGGCGGTCGCGTGCGTGTACGTGGACAACGCGGCGGTCACGTACCTCTTCATGTTCATCCTCGTCGTCGAACTCGTGCGCGTGGTCGGCGGGGCCATCCGGCGGCGGCAGGAAGGCGCGTGGATCGTCGGCACGGGCGTGCTCGCCACCACCCTCGCGTCCCTACTGATGATTGCCGGCGAGGTGTCGCACCACCGCCTCATGCCCTACTGGGGCTTGCTGCTCGCGGGCTACCTGCCCATCCCGACGAGCTTCTCGATGCTGCTCGCCTACCGCTTCGGGCGGGTGAGCCGGAGTTTGCGCGCCCGCCTCGTGGAAGTCGAGCAGCTCACCGAGGCCCGCGCCGCCGACGCCGCCGAGCGCGCCACCCTAGAGGCCGAGAGCCGCCGCAAGAGCGAGGAGCTGGAGGCCGCCCGCCGCGCCCAGCTTGCCCTGCTCCCGCGCACGATGCCGCAGACGGCCTTCGCTCTCGTGGCGGCCCGGATGCGCACGGCCACCGAGGTAGGCGGCGATTACTACGACGCCCACCTCGCCCCCGACGGCACGCTCACGCTCGCCATCGGCGACGCCACCGGCCACGGCGCGCAGGCCGGCTCGATGGTGATGGCCGCCAAGAGCCTCTTTGTGGCCCACGCCGGCGGCGCCTCCCTGCCCGACACGCTCGCCGCGATGAACGCCACCGTCCGGGCGCTCCACATCCGGGGCATCTTCATGGCGCTGCTGCTGGCCCGGTTGGAGCCGAACGGGCGCCTGCGCCTGGCCGCCGCCGGGATGCCGCTCCCGCTCATCGTGCGCACGAACGGCGCGGTCGAGGAGGTCGTCATCAAGGGGCTGCCCCTCGGCGCCGCACCGCTCAGCTTCCGCTACGCCGAGGCCGAGGTAATGCTCGCGCCCGGCGACACGCTCGTGCTCGTCTCCGACGGCCTGCCCGAGCGCCGCCGCCGCGACGGCGCCTTTCTCGGCTACGACGCCCTCCCGGGCCTCGCCGACCGGGCCACGCGCGACGCCTCGCCCGAAGAAGCCGTCACCGCCCTCGCGGCCGCCTCGGACGCCTTCGCGCAGGGCGCCGCCCTCGACGACGACGAGACGCTCCTCGTGCTCCGCTACGCCCCGACTGGAACCGCTTCCGGAGGGGTACAGCTCGCGCTGACCGCTGCGGTTTCGGTGTGAAGGCCCGGAGGAGGCCGGCTAGATCGGCACGAGCAGGCTATTTTGACCGCGCGCCGGCGCCGCGTGGGAACCCGACCCCCACCGCCGGGGCTCCACCTGTTCGCTCTTCAGCACGTTCATGGCCGAGACCGAAACCCGCGCGTCCAACGCGCCCGCCGCCGCCCCCGAGGCCACCTCTGGCGATGGCGCTTCTGCTACCCCCGCGCCCCCTGAGGAGGCGACGGCCTCCCCGGCACCCCCCGAGCCGCCCCAGGCGACGGTGCCCGCCGAGGCCGTCACCGTGACGACGACGTTCCAGACGTACCCCGCCGGGCGCTACACGCACGAGGACCTGGGCCTCTCGCCGGAGCAGCTGATCGCGATGTACCGCAACATGCTGCTCCAGCGCCGCTTCGAGGAGCGCGCGGCGCAGATGTACGGCAAGCAGAAGATCGCCGGCTTCCTCCACCTCTACATCGGGCAGGAGGCCGTCTCGACCGGCACGGCCACCGCGCTCAACGTGGGGCACGACTCGGTCATCACCGCCTACCGGGACCACGGCATCGGCCTGGCGCTCGGCATGAGCGCCCGCGAAGGCATGGCCGAGATGTTTGGCCGCATCGGCGGGTCGAGCAAGGGCAAGGGCGGCTCGATGCACTTCTTCAAGGCGGAGCGGGGCCTCTACGGCGGCCACGGCATCGTAGGCGGCCACGTGCCCGTGGGCGTCGGCCTCGCCTTCTCGCACAAGTACAAGGAAGACGGCGGCGTGTCCGTCACCTTCCTCGGCGACGGCGCCGTGGGGCAGGGCGCGGTCCACGAGGCGCTCAACCTTGCGAGCCTCTACGACCTGCCGGCCATCGTGGTGATCGAGAACAACCAGTACGCGATGGGCACCTCCATCCAGCGCGCCTTCGGGCAGCCGGAGTTTGTGCGCCTCGGGGCCGGCTACGCCATCGAATCGGCGATTGTGGACGGCATGGACGTGTTCGCGGTCACGAAGGCGATCCAGGATGCGGCGAAGCGCGGACGCGAAGAGGCCCGCCCGACGCTCCTCGAAGTGCGGACGTACCGCTACCGCGGCCACTCGATGTCCGACCCGCAGAAGTACCGCACGAAGGAGGAGATGGACGCCAAGAAGAACGAGGACCCCATCATCCGCCTCAAGGCCTACCTGCTCGACCGGCAACTCACCGACGAGGCCGCGCTCGACGCGCTCGACGAGGAAGTCAAGGCGGAGGTTACCGACGCGGTGGACTTTGCCGACGCGAGCCCGCAGCCGCCCCTCGAAGAGATGTACACCGACGTGTACGTCCAGGAAAACTACCCATTTCTGGCCTGAAGGCCAACGTGCGACGGGCAGCGTACGACGTGCGAGCTGAGAACCCCTCAGGGGGCGCGCAGCGAACCACGTCCCCTACATCGCCTGTCGCACGTCGCATATCGCACATCGAAGATGCCTGAACTCCAGTTTCGCGAAGCCCTCCGCGCGGCGATGACCGAGGAGATGGAGCGCGACGAGAACGTGTTCCTCCTCGGCGAGGAAGTGGCCGAGTACAACGGCGCCTACAAGATCTCCGAAGGGATGCTCGACCAGTTCGGGCCCAAGCGCGTCATCGACACGCCGATCTCGGAGAACGGCTTCACCGGCATGGCCATCGGCGCGAGCCTGCGCGGTTTGCGGCCCATCGTGGAGTACATGACGTGGAACTTCGCGTTTGTCTCCATCGACCAGATCATCAACAACGCCGCCAAGATCCGCTACATGAGCGGCGGGCAGCTCAAGATGCCGATCGTGTTCCGGGGGGCCAACGGCGCCGCCGGGCAGCTTGGCGCCACGCACTCGACGTCGGTCGAGAGCATCTACAGCGTCTTTCCCGGCCTCAAGGTGATCTCGGTGTCGAACCCGGACGACGCCTACGGCCTGCTCAAGAGCGCCATCCGCGACGACGATCCGGTGGTGTTCCTGGAGTCCGAGGTCATGTTCGGGCTCAAGGGCGAGGTCGAGCTCGGGCAGGACCGCCTCATCCCCATCGGCAAGGCGCGCGTGGGCCGCGAAGGCACCGACGTGACGATTGTGGCGTGGAATAAGTCGTACTGGCGCGCCATGGAGGCCGCCGCCGAGCTGGAGAAGGAAGGCTACAGCGCCGAGGTCATCGACCCGCGCACGATCCGCCCGCTCGACATCGACGCGATCCTGCAGAGTGTGCGGAAGACCAACCGCTTGGTGATTGTAGACGAGGCCAATCCGTTTGCGAGCGTCGCTGCGGAGATCACGCACCAGGTGCAGCAGCACGCCTTCGATGCGCTCGACGCCCCGGTGACGCGCGTGACGGCCAAGGACGTGCCGGCCCCCTACGCCAAGAACCTGATCGAAGTCTACGTGCCCCAAACGCATGACGTCGTGCAGGCCGCAAAGGCCGTGATGTACGCCAACTGATCGTCGTTCATTGGACGCGCGCTCCACTCGCTGTTGTTCGTCGTTCATCATCTGACAACGAACATCGAACAACCAACAACGAACTCCGATGGCGATTCCCGTTGAAATGCCCAAGATGAGCGACACGATGGTAGAGGGGGTCCTCTCCGCGTGGCTCATCGAAGAGGGGCAGAAGGTGGCAGCCGGCGACGTGATCGCGCAGGTCGAGACCGACAAGGCGACGATGGACCTCGAAGCCTATGACGACGGCGTGCTGCTCAAGCGCGTCATCGCGGCGGGCGCGGCGGTGCCCATCGGCGGGCTCATCGCGGTGCTCGGCAAGGAAGGCGAGGACATCTCGGCCATCCTCGCCAAGTACGGCTCCGGCGACGGTGCGGCGGCTCAGGCGGCGCCTGCGGCAGCAGCCCAGGAGAACGCCCCCATCGCCACCGCGGCCGAGGCGCAGCGGGAAGCTCCGGTGGCCACCACGGCCCCCGTTGCTCCGGCTCCCCAGGAGGCCGCTGCCCCCGAGGGAGGGCGCGCCAAGGCCTCGCCGCTGGCACGGCGCATGGCGAGCGAGCACGGCCTCGAACTCGGCGGCGTGCGCGGCTCGGGTCCGGAAGGACGGATCGTCAAGCGCGACGTAGAGGCGGCCATGCAGGCCGCCCCGGCGCAGGCCAGCGCGGCCCCGGCGAGCGCTCCTCCGGCGTCGGCTTCCAAGCAGGCCCCCGGCGCCGACTACCGCGCCCAGCCCATCTCGCAGATGCGCAAGGCGATTGCCCGGCGCCTAGCGCAGAGCAAGTTCACGGCCCCTCACTTCTACCTCCAGGTGGACGTGGACATGGAGGAGGCCGCCGCCTTCCGCAATCAGATGAACGCCCTGGCGGACAAGCAGGGCAAGGCCAAGGTCTCCTTCAACGACCTCATCACCAAGGCGTGCGCGGTGGCGCTCCGGCAGCATCCCTACGTCAACGCCTCGTGGGTGGAAGAGGCGGGCGAGTTGCGCTTCCACAACCGCGCGCACGTCGCCATCGCGGTCGCCATCGAGGACGGGCTCATCACGCCGGTCATCCGCGACGCCGACAGCAAGGGCCTCGCCCAGATCGCCGCCGAGACGCGTGAACTGGCAGGCAAGGCGCGCGACAAGAAGCTCGCCCCGGAGGACTACGAAGGCTCGACCTTCACGACCTCCAACCTGGGCATGTTCGGCATCGAGACCTTCACGGCCATCATCAACCCGCCCAACAGCTGCATCCTCGCCATTGGCGCCATCCGCGATGAGCCGGTGGTTAAGGACGGAGCCGTGGTGCCGGGCAAGCGGATGAAGCTCACCCTCTCGTGCGACCACCGCGTAGTTGACGGCGCCTCGGGGGCCGCCTTCCTGACCGCCGTCAAGGGCTTCCTCGAACAGCCCCTCACGATGCTGCTGTGAGGCGTTCGTTGTGCATCGTTCGTGGTTCGCCGCTGGAAAGCGCGCCCCGGCACCGTCCCTTCTGGCGATGAACGACGAACGCCCAGCGCCAAACGGCGACCAGGCAGCCTACCGGCTCGCGCACGCGTCCGACATCCACTTTGGCGCCATCGCCGATCTGCGGGTGGTGGATGCGCTCGTGGAGACGATCAACGCGGCGAGACGTGGACGTGGTCTGCCTCTCGGGCGACCTGACGCAGCGCGCGCGGCACCGCGAGTTTGCCGCCGCGAAGGCGATGATTGCGCGCTTCACGGCCCCTGTGCTCGTGGTGCCCGGCAACCACGACGTATACGCATGGTGGAGTCCGCTCTACCGCGTCTTCAAGCCGCTCCGCCGCTACCGCCGCCTCATCACCGACGACCTCGCGCCCACGTTCGAGCGCACCGGCGAGGGCGGCAGCCTCGCGGTGCTCGGGGTCAACTCGGCGCATGGGCGCACGCGCAAGGGCGGCTACGTCTCGGCTGAGATGCGCGAGGAGATGGCGGTGTTCTTCGGGCAGCAGCCGGCCGATGCGTTCAAGGTGCTCGTGCTGCATCACCACCTCATGCGCCTGCGCGCGCTCGGCCACCACGACATCTCCCGCCGCGCCACGCGGACGCTTGCCCGCGCCCGCGCGCTCGGCGTGGACCTGATCCTGTGCGGGCACCTCCACATCTCGCACGTCGAGCACGTCGAATCGGTGGGGGGCGCGCGGCGCGTCGTGATTGCGAGCGCGGGCACGGCCACGAGCACGCGCGGGCGGCGCGAGCACCGGGGCGCCAACTTCTTCAACCTGATCGACGTGCGCCCCGACGCCTTCGCGATTGCCGAGCAGCGGTTCGACCCGGAGGCCAGGCGGTTCGTGGAGGCCCAGCGCCGCACGTTCGCGCGCTGAGCCGGACGGCGGTTCAGGCTGAGACGGACCGCCGGAAAGGCCGGTTCAGGCTGAGACGGGGGCCCCGGAACAGGACGCGTACGTGCGGTATCGGAGCGCGATGTGCGCGGCTTAAGTGCAGAATTGACGCGGGAAACGCAGGTTTGGCGGCAGACGCGGAAAAAACAGCCGGTTGTGCGGCAAAAAATGCCTGGACTGGCAAGATAGTTGCGCACCCTCTCCGCAGCTTCCACCCGCTGCCGGACCCCCGGCGCTGGGTCTCCTTGTTTACCCTCTGCGACCATGGGCTTCCTCCCTCTTTCTTCTCTCGTGATCGGTGCGCTGGCCATCGGGCTGTTGGTGGTGGCGCCGTTCTGCGTCCTGATGTGGCGTGCGGGCTACAACGTCGCCTGGGCTTCGCTGCCGTTTGCGGCGGCCCTGCTGATCATCGTGCCCGTCTCGGCGCGGCCGGTGGACGTGGTCGTCGTGGGCGCGGTGTACCTGCTCGGGCTCTACGCGTTTGTGCTCACGGCGGGCCCATCGCAGAAGGCGCGCCGTCAGACCCTGCGCCAGCAGAAGCGCCAGGGCTGGCAGCCCATCGAACAGATGGTGGCGCGCCCAGCGGTGGCGAGCCGGGCCGCTACGATGCCAGCACTGGTGCCCGCGCGTACCGGCCCGCCCATGGTCATGTTGCCCAACGGCACCGTCCGCCCCGCGCCTTGGGCGCCCCGCGTGCCGGTCGCCTGACGGGTCGGTTTCCTCAGCTGCGCGGCGCAGTGCCTGTGGTGGGGCGCTGCGCCGCGCGGCGTTTGGGGAAGCCTCAGCGGGCAAACGTCGCCACGATGGGGAAGTGGTCGGTCACGTTGCGCGGGTCGTGCGCGTGGACGTAGTTCACCTCGCGCAGCTTGCGGCGGAGCGCCGGAGAGACGAGCAGGTGGTCGATGGCCCCGAGTTCGCCCTCGTCAATCGCATCGTTGCGGTTGCGGTCGTAGAGGTTCGAGAAGCGGTCGCGCTGCGCCACCTCGCCGAGCACGTTGGTGAGGTCGTCGGCGGCGCCGTCGCCGGCGCGCTTGATCGTGGCGAGCACGTTCGTGATGGGCCGGTTGCCGGCGCGGTCGAGCACCTGGTCGTCGAAGTCGTTGAGGTCGCCCATCACGATCACGGCGCGGCCGGAGGCCATCTCGTTCACCACGAGGCGGCGGATCACCTCAGCCTGCGCCTCGCGGTTGGGCTTGCGCTCGACGTTGTCCGGGATGGCGAGAAAGTGGACGCCCACGAGCGTCGTGGGCACGCCGCCGATGGCCACGCGCGCCCACAGGTTTTTGGAGACGCCGTAGGTCTCGCTCATATTTCCCGAGAGCGGCGCGCGTTCATCTGTGCGGCCGGTCGCTTCCACCGGGAGGCGCGCGAGCAGCCCCATGTCCTCGCCCGTGAAGCGGTCGGCGCCCTGGACGAAGTAGGCGCGGTAGTTCATCCCCGCCAGCGGCCCGGCGATGAGCTTCTGCAGCACGCCCTCGTTCTCGACTTCCGCCAGCATGATCACGTCCGCATCGAGCGTGCGGATGACGGCGCCGACGCGGTTGAGGTGTTCGAGGGCCATCTCCGGGTTGCCCTTCCACGGAAACGTGGCCTGCCCTTCGTCGCCTTCGCCATCGAAGAGAAACTCGGTGTTGAAGGCGGCCACGCGCACGCCGTCAGCGCGGTACTGGAGCGGGGTGGGCACGTAGCCGGCGGTGCCGGGCAGGGCACTGCCGCCCGGTGTGGAGGCCGGGGGCGGGGAGCCGGGGGGCGTGCTCGGCGGCGGCGAGGCCGGGGGCGGAGCGGTGCTCGTGGCTGGACGCGCGGGCGTACACGCCTCGCAGGCGTAGAGCAGCACGACGGCGACGATGCAGAGCACAAGGAGCGAGCTGAAGCGGGACACGGCAGCGGCGGTAGAACGGCTCCAAGAACGGCACCGGGCCCGAACTCCGGTGCCGGAAGCGCACAAAAAAGGCCCGGCGCCTCACGGGCACCGGGCCATACCGGGGAGGCGTTGGCCTCAGGGCAGGTCCGCGTAGAAGCGGAAGCGGTCTTCCTGCACGTCCACCGTGCGGTCCACTTCCACCGGCGCCTCGCCACGGGCCCACGCCGGGGCGCGGCCACCCGCCATCGAGCGCGCAGAGTAGAAGTGGTGGGTCGTCGAGGCGAAGGGGCGCAGCGCTTCCGGGGCGTTCTTGACGTAGTAGGCAATCGCGAGGGCGCGCTGGAAGCCCGGGTAGCTCGACGTGGCGTCGAGGCTGGTGAACTTGGAGCGCACCGGCGAGCCCGGGTTGAAGGCGCTGAACTGGTACGGGTCGAGGACGGCCTGCTCGAACGTGTAGGAACCCCGGTAGGCATTCTCCACACGGTTGCGGACGACCCAGCCCACGAGCTCCTGCTCTTCCGGACGGCCCGTCTCCGAGATGATGCAGCGGGCGAGCCAGAGGGTCTCGTTGTCGATGGCGGACGCCGGAACCGGCGCCAGCTCGTTCACGTCGGCAGGCACCAGCTGCGTCACCGCCGAAACCTGCTGCACCGAAGCACCCACCTGCGTGCCCGGCAAGAAGGCCGTGGCGAGGAGCGTCTGCGGATTGCCGGCCGCCAGGAAGCCTGCCGAGATGGCAATCAGGAAGGCAACGAGGCGGAAGAGGTTGCGGGTAGGACGGTCGAGCGACATGCGTCAGGGGCTAGAGGAGGCACTTCTGGGCTCGCAAGCCCCGCCTCGGTAACGTGATCAACACAACCTGTTACAAACCAGACACTTGGGTCGTTCCCACTCCGTTTCAAGTATCCTCCACATTCTTAGGTACTTGGCCCTGAATCGGCCCGCACGGGGGCAAAAAAGCCGATCCGCCTCGGCTTCTTCACATTCTCTTGACACAAATCGTTGATAAATAAGGCCTTAGGTAACATCTGCGTAGCACCTGTGACTAACTTTCAACCGCGCCCCCTCCGCATCGTCGCCGATGCCGGCATTCCCCTGGCCACCGATGCTTTCGCCGCCTGGGGCGACGTGGAAGCGGTGCCTGCGGCGGCGCTCACACCGGACCGTCTGGCCAGCGCCGACGTGCTGCTCGTGCGCAGCGTGACCCGCGTAGACGCGGCCCTGCTCGCCTCCACGCCGGTGCGCTTTGTGGGCACCGCCACCATTGGCACGGACCACGTAGACACCGCCTGGCTGGCCGCGCAGGGCATCGCGTTCGCCTCGGCGCCGGGCTCGAACGCCGAATCGGTGGTGGAATGGGTGATCGCGGCGCTGCTGGGCGAGGCGGCCCGTCGGGGCGAGGCCCTCGCCGGGCGCACGGTGGCGGTCGTGGGCGTGGGCAACGTGGGCGGGCGGCTCGCGCCGCGCCTCGCAGCCCTCGGCCTGCGCGTGCGCCGCGTGGACCCGCCTCGGAGCCGCGCCGAAGGTCCGGAGGGCTTCGAGGCCCTCGGCGACGCCCTCGCCGCCGCCGATGTGGTGAGCCTGCACGTGCCGCTCGTGCGCGAGGGGGCCGACCGCACCCACCACCTGTTCGATGCCGACCGGATGGCCGAACTCCGGCCCGGTACGTGGCTCGTCAATGCCGCGCGTGGGAGCGTGGTGGAGGGGACGGCGCTTCGGGCCGCGCTCGCGTCCGGACGCGTAGGCGCGGCCCTGCTCGACGTATTCGAGGGCGAACCGGCGCCCGATCCGGCCCTCATCGCGGCGTGCGCCCTCGCCACGCCCCACATCGCCGGGCACTCGTACGATGGCAAGGTCGGCGGCACGCTCCTGCTGCGCGACGCCCTCGCCGCCTGGCAGCCGCCCATCCGCCCCGACCCTTTCGACGCTCTGCAGCGCCTCGCGCTCACCGCTGAGGACGCGCGCCCGCTCATCACGGGCCCTCCCCCCCGCACGGACGCCGAGGCGACGGCGTGGCTCCACGCGCTCGTGCAGCCGCTCTACCCGGTCCGTGAGGCCGACGCCCGGCTCCGCGCCTGCCAGGCAGGAAGCCGCAGCGCGCCGGGGAACGTGCTTTACAGAACTCCGCAGCCACTTTCCGCGCCGCCGCCGCTGGGGCCTGTACGGGCTCGACCCCGCCCGCGTCCCCGAAGCGCTGCACCGCGCCGTGTTCGAAGGGCTGGGGCTGCACCGGGCGGGCTGATGGAACCGCCTACCCCCGCCCCCGGCTGGCAGGCCCTCGCCGCCTTCGACCTGCCCCCGGCGGCCGTGCCGGGCGCGGCTCCGCTCGGCGGGCCGGTCGCCCGTGCCCCCGCCCCGCCCGGCGCGGCCCCGGCGGTCACTGCGGGGGCCGCTCGGGATGCTCCTCGTGGCGCTCGTGGCCTGGCTCGCCGTGCATCAGGGCGCGCGTCTACCGGGAGGTGCTCGCGCGGGACGGCGCCGCCCTTCACCGCGCTCTCGCCGCCCGCGAGGCTGCCCTTGCGTCGGTCGCCCTGTTGCAGCCGGCCGAGCTGTCCGCGCTGCGCACGCCCCCGTACCGCACCCATGTGGCGCTGGCCGAGCGGCTCGGCGTCCCTCCTACGGCCACGCAGGCAGCGCTGCGCACGGGCACCTCCGCGCCGGGGCTCGTCCTGCTGGCCACGAACGACGCGTACTGGATCACGCCCGCGCGCTACTCGGTGGCGCGCGCCACCCCGGATGCGGCGGCGGCCCTCGATTCCATCGGCGCGGCGTTTGGGGCGCGGCTCGCGCGGCGAACGCTGCCCCGCTTTGCGTTCGTGGTGACGAGCGTGCTGCGGTCGGGCGAGGACCAGGAAGAACTGCGGCGCGTCAACCCGAACGCGGCGGCGGGGCGGTCGAGCCACGAGTACGGCGTCTCCTTCGATATCGCCTACCGCCGCTACGTCCCCGCCATGGACACCGCCCTCGCGCGGCCGCTCCCCTCGGTGCCGCCGGTGCTGCGGGGGTGGGCACGGGCGCGGCGGATGGACCGCATCGCGGCCCACAACGAGCATCTGGCCGAGGCCTACCCGTCCCGCCTCGATGCGCTGCTCGGGCGCAGCCTCCTCGCCCTCAAGGCCGACAGCGTGCTCGTGGTGCTGCGCGAGCGCCGCCAGCCCGTCTACCACGTCACCGTGGCGCGGCGCCTCATGCCCGGCGCGGCCCCGCGCGTACCGTGACGCCGGGCGCGGCCCCTATGTTGCGCCGTTCCCCGCTGCCCCATGAAGTACGCCCTGCTCGGCCTGCTCGCCCTCGTGCCCACCGTTGTGGCGGGGCAGGGCACGCTCCTCACGCTGCCCACGGGCGGTCCGTCTACCGGCGCCGGGGAGACGCGCGTCGGCGAGGCGAGCGCCTATGCGCCCTTCCAGAACCCGGCGGCCATGATGGGCGTGGCGGGCCTCGAAGCCGGCGCGTCCGTGCTGCGCTTCTCCGGGCGGACGGCGCCGCTGCTCTCGGTCGTCGTGCCGATTGGGACGCGCCTGCGCGCGGGCTTCTACGGGAGCCTGCTCGTGGCCCCCGACCCGCTCGTGAGCACGCTGCCCGGCGAAACCCCGCCGACGCACTTCGGCAGCGGCGTGGCCGGCGTCGCCCTCGCCGCCGGGACGCCGCGCGCGGGCGCCGGGCTCGGGGCGAAGGTGTATACCGAGGACTTCGGGAGCGAGCGCGCCACCTGGCTGGCCTTCGACGCGGGCGTGCGCACGGCCCTGGCCGGCGGCGATCTGGTGCTGGCCGCCTCGGCGCAGCACTATGGGACCCGCCTCGACACGCCCCACGCCACCCTTTGCACCACTGCGGGCTCGTGCGCGGCGCCTGAGCTGCCCTCGGCCCTGCGCGTCGGGGGGACATGGCAGGCGTTTTCGGTGCGCGAGGCTGAGACCAACACGGTGATCGCCCGGCTGCGCCTGCGCGCGGAGGGCGTCTCGAACGCCTTCGACGCCAGCACCTTCAACGCGGGGCTCGAAGTGGAAGGCTTCGACGTGGTGACGCTCCGCGCGGGCCACGTCGCCCCGCTCGGCGGCGACGCCAACGACACGACCGGGCGCTGGACCTTCGGTGCGGGCGTCCGCTTCGACCGCCTCGTTGCCGATGTCGCGCTTCTGCCGGACTTTGGCTTTGGCACCGAAACAGGCGTCAGTTTCGGCGTACGGCTGCTGCGGTAGAAGTCCACAGGCGGGGTCAGGCGCGGCGCCCCGGCGAACCGGGTAGATCGGTGGTAGGTTATCCGCGCGCCGCGCCGCAGCACTGCTGTGAGGCGCCTGTTCTGGACGCTCACCCCCTGGTATCCTCGCGCCGACGCCTCTCTCCATGCGATTGCTAATCCGAGGCGCCACCTGCGTGCTGCCCGGCGAAACCATCCGCACCGACGTTCTGATCGAGGACGGGCGGATCGCGCACGTCGGCGTGCCGGCCGGGGCGCGTGTGGACGAGACGCTCGACGCCGCCGGCCTGCACCTGCTGCCCGGGGTGATCGACGACCAGGTGCATTTCCGCGAGCCCGGCCTCACGCACAAGGAAGACCTCACGAGCGGCTCGCGCGCCTGCGCCAAGGGCGGCGTGACCACCTTCTTCGACATGCCGAACGTGGTGCCGCCCACCACGTCGGTGGCGGCCCTGCACGCCAAGCTGGCCCGCGCCGCCGAGGTGAGCCGGGTCCACTTCGCCTTCTTCATCGGCGCCACGCCGGACAACCTCGCCGAACTGCAGGCCGCCGAGCGCACGCCCGGCATCAAGATCTTCATCGGCTCCTCCACGGGCAGCCTGCTGGTGGACGCGCAGGACGCGCTCGAACGCGATCTTCGCCGGCACGACGCTCCCCATCACCGCGCACTGCGAGGACGAAGCGACCGTGCGCGCCAACCGCGCCCGTGTGGAAGCCGAGGCCGCCGCCGAGGGCCGCGCGCTCACGCCGTCCGATCACGTCCGCATCCGCGACCACGCCGCCGCGCGCATCGCCGCCGCGCGCGCCTTCAGCCTCGCCCGGCGCCACCGCCACCGCTTCCACCTGCTCCACGTCACCACGGAGGACGAGCTTGAGCTCCTGCGGGCGGCGAAGGCCGACCCGGTCCTCGCGCCGCTGCTCACCGCCGAGGCGTGCCACCCGCACCTGTTCTTTTCGGACGCCGACTACGCCCGCCTCGGCACGCGCCTGCTCCAGAACCCGTCCGTCAAAACAACCGCCGACCAGGCCGCGCTCTGGGCCGCCCTGCGCGACGGCACGCTCGACTTCGTGGCCACCGACCACGCCCCCCACACGCCCGAGGAGAAGGCGCAGCCGTATCCCGCCGCGCCCTCCGGGATGCCGAGCATCGAGAATGCCCTCGCCCTGATGCTCGACGCCGCGCACCACGGGCGCTGCACCCTCGAAGAGGTCGTGCAGTGGACGAGCGCGCGCCCCGCTGCCACGTGGAAGCTCGCCGGCAAGGGCCGGATCGCCGAGGGCTACGACGCCGACCTCGTGCTCGTGGACCTGAACGCGACGCGCACCGTCCGCGACGCCGAGCAGGTGACGCGCGCCGGATGGAGCCCGTGGGACGGGGCCGCACTCACCGGCTGGCCCGTGGGCACGTTCGTGGCCGGGCAGCGCGTGTTCTGGCGCGGCGCGTTCGACGAGCGCATCCGGGGCCGGGAGGCCGTTTTCGCGCGATGAAAGGCGCATCGCCGATAGGCCCCTTCGCCCGGCACCGCTTTGCCCTGACTACCTGCCCTCGGCGATCCCGTGAGCGCGCCGGCTCAGGCCAGGTGCAACTCCGGGCCCGCTTGAGGGGCCGCTACGCGCCGCGCACCGAGCAGCTGGCGCAGCGAGACGAGGTGCAGGAAGAAGGCCACCGGGATCAGGAAGACGGGCGTCCACACGAACGGGAAGGTGGCGGCGACCGTGTTGGCCGGTTCATTCGTGAACACGCGCAGCGGCCCCGGCGCCGAGAGGATGGCGATCGTCAGCACGGTGAACAGCAGCCCGATCCCCAGCGCGTTGAAGGCGACCGCAGCCCCCAGGGGCAGCCGCCTGCGGAACAGCCCGTAGGCCACGAGGGGCGCGCTCAGGCCCGTGAGCACGTCGAAGTTGAGCCCTTCGAAGGTCATCTGCACAGGCACGACGCCCGACGCGAAGCCCCAGAAGAGCAGCCCTTCGAGGGGCAGCCGGAACGCCTGGAGCGCCACGGGCTGCCACGCGGGCACACGCGCCAGCATCTGCCCGGCGGCCCCGGAGCGAGCGAGCAGCGCGGCCGCCACGAGCGCCGGCAGTACCGCGAGCATCAGGCGGGGCGGACGCGCGGCGAAGTCGGCGAAAACACCCCCGGCGGCCAGCGCGCCGGTCAGGCCCAGCCACGCGGCCATCAGGAGCGCGGCCCCCAGCAGGGTGCGCCGGTGGTGCGCCGCGTCGGCGCCGGAGTGGTGCAGGGCGTGGGCGAGGCCGGCCAGCAGCAGCACGGCAACGACGAGCGGAATCAGACCGGCGGTCAGCGCCTGGAGCGGGGTCATGGGGGTGCGGGGATTGCAGGAGCACACACCCGAACCACTTGCTCGCCGCTAAGATAGCCTCACCGGTAGCCCGCCGCCTGAAGTTCGAACAGTTCGGCGTAGCGGCTTTTGGCGGCCAGCAACTCCTCGTGCGTGCCGATCTCGAGCGCCCGCCCGCCGTCGAGCACGAGGATGCGGTCGGCCATGCGGACGGTCGAGAAGCGGTGGGAGATGAGCACGGCGGTTTTGCCGCGCGTGAGCTCCTTGAAGCGCTGGAACACCTCGTACTCGGCGCGGGCGTCGAGCGCGGCGGTGGGCTCGTCGAGGATGAGCAGCTGCGCCTCGCGCATGTAGGCCCGCCCGAGGGCCACCTTCTGCCACTCGCCGCCGGAGAGGTCCACGCCTGCGTTGAAGCGGCGGCCGAGCGTCTGGTCGTAGCCCTCGGGCAGCTTCGCGATCACGCTGTCGGCGAGGCTGCGGGCGGCGGAGCTTTCGATGCGCGGGCGGTCGTCGAGCGCTTCGATGCGGCCGACGGCGATGTTCTCGGCAGCCGTGAGGTGGTAGCGCACGAAGTCCTGGAAGATGACCCCGATGCTTGCGCGGAAGCTCTCAAGCTGGTAGTCGCGCAGGTCGCGCCCGTCGAGCAGGATGCGGCCCTCGTCGGGGTCGTAGAGGCGCGCGAGCAGCTTCACGAGCGTGGTCTTGCCCGCGCCGTTTTCGCCCACGAGCGCGAGCGCCTCGCCCGCGCGGAGCGTGAACGAGAGCCCGCGCACGGCCCACCGCTCGCTCCCCGGATATTTGAAGCCCACGTTCTCGAACACAAACCCCTCGCGGATCGGCTGCGGCACGGGGACCGCGCCCGGCTGGTCGGCGATGCGGGGTTCGATGCGGAAGAAGGCGAACAGGTCTTCGAGGTAGAGCGCCTGCCCGGCGAGGCCGGAGAAGCTCGTGAGCAGCCCTTCGATGAGGCCGCGCATCTGGCGGAACGAGCCCGCGAGGAACGTGAGCTGCCCGAGCGAGAAGCCTCCCTGCACGGTCCGGAAGGCGATGTAGGCGTAGGCCGCGTAGTAGCCCGCCGTGCCCACCGCCGCGAGCAGCCCGCCCCACGCGGCGCGGCGCAGGGCGAGGGCGCGGTTGGCCCGGTAGAAGGCGAGCGAGAGCGCTTCGTAGCGGCGCGTCAGGAACCCGTTGAGGCCAAAGACGCGCACCTCCTTGGCGGTCTCCACGCTCGCCCCGGTGGCGCGGAGGTAGTCGAGGGTGCGGCGCTCGGGCGTCCACGCGTAGGAGAGCGAGTAGGAGCGCGCGTTAAAGTGGGCCTCGCCGAGAAACGCGGGCACGAGCGCGAGCACGAGCAGCAGGAGCAGCCACGGCGCGAGCGCGACGAGCCCCACGCCGAGGCTCGCCACCGTCACGAGGTCCTGCGCCTGCCCGAACAGCTGGCTCACGAGCATCATGCGCCCGGTGGTCTGGCGCCGGGCGCGCTCGAGGCCGTCCTGCAGGTCCGGGTCTTCGAAGTGGGCCAGGTCGAGCCGGGCGGCGTGCTCCATCAAGCGAACGCTCGTCTCGTGGGTGAAGAGGTCGCCGAGGAGGGCGTCTACGAGCGCGGTGGCCCGTCCGAGGGTGTCGGAGAGGAGGGCGAGGCCGAGTTCGAGCAGCAGGAGCCCTTCGAGGCGGTGCAGCACGCCCGAAGCGCGCCACGCGCCGAGTGTGCCGAAGGGATGGCCTGCGCCCGCAACGTGGACCACCTCGTCGATCACCTGCGCGGCCACGTAGAGCATCGCGAGCGGCAGGAGGGAGCGGCACAGGCGCAGGCCGGCGTTGGCGAGCAGCAGCGGGGGACTCGTGCGCCACACGAGCCGCAGCAGCGGCGGCAGGTTGCGCAGCGCGTGCGCGCGTTCGCGGAACGTCTTGGGGGCGTCGAGCGGGGCAGGGCCACGGGGACCGCCCGCGCCAGCGGACGCCCCGGAAGGGCGGGTGAGCATGGGCCAGCGAATGCCCCGCGCCCCTGCGGGTTCTTGGCCGGCCTTTCGGAGGGCTGTAACCCCCGTTGCCATCTTCTCTCAGACCGGTACGGGCGGGCACGGTAGTTTTGGGGCGTTTTCTCCTCTCCTGATGCCGGGTCTGCTACGTCTTGCCACGCTCCTCTTCGCGGCCACTGTCTTTGCCGGGTGCAGCAGCCTCGGCCCCGCCCTCAAGCTGTTCGCCCAGGGCGGCGAGATCAAGATGCGCGACGAGCTGCGCCCGATCCGCGGCACCACGCGCGTGCTCGTGCTCGCCTTCGACGGGGTGAGCGACGAAATCCTCCGCACCGCGATCTCCGACGGGACGATGCCCCGGCTCGCCCAGTTTCTCGGACCCGTGTCGCAGGACAACGTCTACGTCCACGCCTACGCGCCGCCCAACGTGGTTGCCATTCTGCCCTCCGAGACGGCGGCGGGCTGGTCGGCGGTGTACACGGGGCGCGGGCAGGGCGAGAACGGCATCGCCGGCAACGAGTGGTTCGACCGCGACTCGCTCGAATCGTGGGCGCCCGTGCCGATCTCGGTGAACACCTACCGGCAGACCCTGCAGATCTACTCCGACGACCTGCTCGGCAAGCTCATCGGCGTGCCGACGCTCTTCGAGCGCGCCGACGTCCGCAGCCACGTGTCGATGGGCTTTGTCGCGCGCGGGGCGGACCTGCGCAACCCGCCCGACCTCAACGACCTCGACGACCTCTTCCAGATCCTCCTGGCCAAGCTCACCCGCACCGATCCGCTCAACGGCTATAAGGAGGTAGACGAGGACACCTGGGAGGGCGTGTCGGGCTCGGAGGGGCGCTATGGGTTGCCGGACCTCCAGGTGGCCTACTTTCCCGGCGTGGACCTCACCACGCACGAACGGGGGGCCGAATTTCAGCGCACGTACCTCCGCACGCAGGTAGACAAGCACGTCGGCCGCATCCTCGACCTGTACCTGCGGCGTGGGGTGCTGAACCAGACGTACGTGGTCATCGTGGCGGATCACGGGCACACGACGGTGCGCAAGGACGACCGCCACAGCCTCGGCGGCGACGACGACCCTGACGAGCCCGCCGCCCTCTTCGACACGCTCGGCTACCGCCTGCGTGAACCCCGGATCGGCAAGGATTCGTCCGATTATCAGGCCGTCATGGCCTTCAACGAGGCATCGGCGTTCGTCTACCTCGCCGACCGCTCCACCTGCCCCGACAAGGACGACCGCTGCGACTGGTCGCGCGGCCCGCGTCTGGCGGAAGACGTGCTCCCGCTCGCGCGCGGCTTCTACGAGGCGAGCCAGACGGGCGCCTACGTGCCCGAACTTCAGGGCAGCCTCGACCTCGTGCTGGCCCGCCAGAGCCGCACGCCTACCGACTCCAACCCGCCCTACCGCGTCTTCGACGGCACGCGCCTCGTGCCGGTGGGCGCCTACCTCGCGCAGCACAACCGCACCGACCTCGTGGCGCTCGAAACCCGCCTCGGTTGGCTCACGAACGGGCGCTTCGGCCACCGCGGCGGCGACCTGATGCTGCTCGCCAAGAACGGCATCAGCCGCCCGATCGAGGAACGCTTCTACTTCGGCCCTGAGCACGAATCCGGCCACGGCAGCGCCGTTCCGGGCGATTCGTACATCCCCCTCATCGTGGCGAAGGCCAACGCCTCCGGCACGACGCTCCGGCAGACGGTCCACGCCGCCGTGGGCGAGCACCCGACCCAGCTCGACATCACGAACCTGATCCTGTCGCTGCTCGGCAAGCGCTAGGGTCCGGCCCGGCGCAGGCACACAAAGCGCGTCGCGTTGTCCGCGCGGTCCTGGATAGCGTCGCGGAGGACGGTGGCGCCGTACACGTCGGCGGCGTGGGCAGAGGCGAGCGCGGCCTCGTCGCCGGTCGCCTCCTGCACGATGCAGGCCACGGCGCCTGCGGTGTCGAAGTCTTCCACGGGCGCCAGCTGCGGGTGGGCCGCAAAGAACGCCGCGCACTGCCCGAGGGCCGCCGGGTGCGAGCGCACGCGCCGGAGCGCCTCGAAGGGCACGCCGTGTGGGGCGATGAGCGCCATCACGACCGGCACCACCACGCTGGGCCCGGCCTCCTCGACAGGTTCGGTGCGGAGGAGCGCCTGCACCGGCAGGATGGGACCGATGATCGCGTTCTCGACCGGCACCACCACGCGGTCGGCGGCGCCCGTGCGGAGCGTATCGAACGTGGCCTCGAAGGTGGGGCAGGGCACGAGCGTGGCCCCCGGACACGCATGCCGGGCGGCCACTTCGGAGAAGGCGCCGGGCACGCCCTGGTAGGCCACGCGGAGCGGATAGGCGGGCTCGCTCATCGGGCCTGACGGGTCTGGAGGGCGCGCGTCTCGGCCACGATGGCGCTGAACACGCGCGCGGCCATGGCGGCGTCGAGCGGGCCGGTGGCGAGCGTGGCGACGCGGGCGAGCACGGCGGCTTCGCGCTCGGGCACGTAGACGGGCAGCCCGGCGGCCTGCTTGGCCTGTCCGATCTGGAGGGCGAGCGTAGCACGCTCGGCGAGCAGGTGCACGATCTGGGCGTCTACCGCGTCGATGGCGGCGCGGGCGGTGACGAGCGAGGCAGGGGTGGGCATGGCGGGCGGGGTGAAACGAAAGACGCCCGCTTCCTCGGGTGAGGAAGCGGGCGTCCGGTGAGCGTCGGGTGGGTCAGGCGACGGCGGGCGGGCGTGCTTCCTCAGGCGGGAGAAACGCAAAAAAATAAAACCCGAAGAACGCGCCAAACGCCGCCGTGCCGGAGGGCACGAACGGAAGAGCGGAGGAGGCGAGGCGGGCGCGCATAGGATCGTCGTCGGTGCGTAAGGTCGTGCTCTGGCACGGGCCTGTCAAGCCCCCGCGCATTACCCTCCGGTTTCCGGGCGGGCCGGGGCGGCAGCGGCTACTCCGGCGCTCCCTGCGGACCGGCGCCGGGGGCTTGCCGGGCGCGCCGTCGCGGCGGCGGTGGGTTCGCCGCGCGGCAGGCGCAGCGTCATCGTCGTGCCCGTGCCGGGGGTGCTGCGCACCTCGATCTGCCCCCCGCAGCGCTCGGCAAACTCGCGGCAGAGCAGCAGTCCGAGGCCGTTGCCGGTCTCGCCGTCCGTGCCGGGGGCCGAGTTCGGGCGCTGATCGGGCGCGTGGAGCGCCGCCACCTGTTCGGGCGTCATGCCCTTGCCGGTGTCGTGCACGCGCAGGAGCACGGTATTCTTGTCCATCTGCCCGGACACCGTCACGGTGCCGCCCCGGGGCGTGTACTTGACGGCGTTCGACACCAGGTTGCGCAGCACCACGAGGATGTGCCGGGCGTCGGAGCGGGCAAAGAGGTCGCGGGGCACATGGGCTTCGAGGCGGATGCCCTTGGCCTCGCTGCGCACCGTCGCGTGCGCCACGGCCCGCGTGGCGACCCGGTAGAGGTCGGCCGAGGGCACGTCGGTGGGCGCGTCGTGGATGAGCGCTGAGGCCCACTGGAGCACGTCGTCGAGCTGCTCCTGGGTGGCGCGCAGGTGGCGCTGCACGTCGGGCATGAGCACGCGCGCTTCGTAGAGCGTGAGCGTCTGCTCGTTGACGGCGCTCAGCAGCCCGTCGAGGCTCGCAAGCGGGCTCCGCAGGTCGTGGCTGAGCACTGAGACGACGCGGTCTTTGAGCCGGTTGAGCCCGGCGAGCTTTTCGGACTGCATCCGGAGGGCTTCAAGCTGGAGCGAGACCGTTTCGAGGGACGTTTCGAGGTCTTCGTTGAGCGCGCTCAGGTGATCGCTCCGGCGGCGCAGTTCTTCGTCCTGCCGGGCGAGGGCTTCGCGCTGCCGCTCCACCTTGCGCATGTACTGCTCGTTCTCCCGGCTCATCAGCCGCACGATGCTGTAGAGCAGCGTGAAGAAAAGCGCGTAGCGTACCGCATCGCGCGGCGCGACGTGCATGCCCGTGTTGAGGTACACGAAAAGCGCGGCCGTGATGAGGTAGAGCACGAGCACGACGCCCGTGTTGCGGTAGAGGTAGAACGTGGTGATGGCGACGCAGAGGAGGCCGTAGCGCCCCTGCTGCGGCACTCCTGTCAGAAACGACCCGGCCGTGCTCGCGGCAACGAGGCCGATGAAGGCAATGACGGGCGGCGAATTGAGGTCGCCGAGCGCCTGGCGCCACAGCACGAGCGCGCACGTAGCCACCGCCACGGCCCGCACGAGGTACAGGTGCGGGGCCAGGGGGCCGATGGTAAAGTGCTCGTAGGCGCTGTAGAGCACCGCCATCGCGATCAGCAGCACGCTGATGCCGTTGAGCAGCTTGACGCGCCGCTGAATCTCGAATTGCAGCGACGGTTGGACGCCGAGTTCAAGCAGCCTGAGGGTCATGACGCGGGGGGAAAGGGGCCCCATCGGTATCGGCGCCGGGCGTAACATCTTCACTAGCGCCCCGCAATTCTCCCGCCATGACCGCTGACCTCGTAGACGCCTGGCGGATCCACGACCGGATCCACCGTTACCTCCTCGGCGGGCTCACCCCGGATCACCTCGGGGTGCGGGCAGGCGGCAAAGGCCGCAGTGTGGGCGAGCACTTCGCCCACATCCACAACGTCCGTCTTCTATGGATCAAGAGCGCCGACCCGGCCCGCCTGGACGGGCTCGCCAAAGTCGAAAAGGACGCGGCGGGCGAGAGCGCCTTGCTCGCGGTTGCGCTCGCTGCCTCCGGTGAAGCCATCGCCGGGTTGCTCGCAGACGCTCTCGCAGGCGGGCGGGTGAAGGGCTTCAAGCCGCATCCGGCCGCCTTCTTCGCCTACCTCGTGGCGCATGAGGCCCACCACCGGGGCCAGATCGCGCAGGCGCTGCGCCTGGCCGGGCACCCGCTCGACCCGAAGGTGGCCTTCGGGCTGTGGGAATGGGGGGTGCGATAAGAACGGAAAACGGGGATCGGGAATCGCAGAAAGAACCCAAGGCTTCTTCCCCGTCTGCGATTTCCGACCCCCGAGTCCCGCTTTCCGATGCCTGATCAGAACGTGAAGCCGAGCCGCACGAGCGCCATCCGCCCGATGAGCGGCGCGCCGATGAACTCGCGGTGCTTGTTGTTGAGCAGGTTCTGCACGAGGAAGTCGGCGCGGAGGCCCTGCACGGTGTGCGAGAAGTCGTAGCCCGCGCCCACGTCTACGAGCGTGAAGGCCGGCACGTCGCCCGCGTACGGGCCGGAGGCGACGGGGAAGCCGTCCTGGTAGCGCGCGCTCACGTTGGCCGACCACGCCTGCGGCACGTTGTACGTGGCGCCGCCCTTGATCTTGAACTTCGGCGCGTTGAGGGCCACGTTGAGGTTGGCGTTGCCCGCCTCGCCGAGTTCGGTGTTGTCGAAGAAGTCGTCGGAGACGAACGAGCCGTTGGTGAACAGGCTCAGGCGCGGCGTGGCGGCAAACTGCGCGCTCGCATCGACGCCCCAGAACTTGACGCGCCCGAAGTTGCGGTAGCTCAGGAAGCCGCCCACCTTGGTCGGGTCGGTGGTCGTGAGCACTTGGGCGTCCGGCTGCACGACGGCGGCATTCGTGCGCGAGAAGATGACGCCGATGAGGCCGCTCACGGCGGCGGCCGAGTTGAGGCCCGGGCAGCCGGTGCCGCACGCGGCGAGGTACTGCTGGAGCGCCGCCTGCACCTGCGGGTTGCTCTGGAGCGCTTCGAGGTTGCGGTTCACCGCGTCGTTCTGCAGGAACGCGAGCGGCGTTTCGAGCAGGAGCGGCCCGACGAAGTTCTTCTTCTCCGAGTAGTAGCCGTCGATCTCAAAGAGCAGCTTGTTGGCGAAGAGGCCCTTGTAGCCCACTTCGGCGGTCTGCGTCGTGGTCTGCTTGAGCGGCTGGATGTCGGTCGGGCCGGTGACGGAGCAGTAGGCGTAGAAGTTGGCGCCGGGGTCATTCGGGCACTTGTAGACGCTCGTCGGGATGCCGAGCACGCCCGCGATGCTGGTGTTGCCGGCGGCCTGCCCGTAGGCCTGCATCACGCCCAGAAACGCCTGCTTCTGCTGCGCCGTCAGCGGCGAGAGCTGCGACGGGGCCTGGTTGTTGGCCACCAGCCCGGCCAGGCTCGCGGTGGTGAGCAGGTAGATGGGCGCCGCCGGGAGGGCGCTGAGGCGTAGTCCTTGCCAAAGGCCCCGTCGAAGGGCAGGAAGAACCGCACCATGTTGCTCTGCCGGAAGTTGTTGAACGTCTGGCCTTGCGCCGCGCCGCGTCCGAGCAGGATAAACTGACGCTCGGTGGCTTGAGAGCGGGTTCTTGCCGAAGCTCGTCACGCGCCCGGCGATGTCAAGAAAGAGCGAGTTGGTGCCGGGGCTCGAAAAGGCGCGGTTGAAGGTGATGCGCGCCGAGTTGGTGGGATTGAGCTTGTAGACGAGCGCGGCGCGCGGCGAAAACTGGAGCCCGTCGAACACGTTGGTATAGTCGCCGCGGATGGCGCCCGTCAGGTTGAGCGCGTCGGTGAGGTCGTAGCTCGCCTGCGAGTAGGCGCCATACTGGGTCACCGTATCGTCGTTCTCGTTGCGGCCCAGGATCGTGCCCTCAGTGTCCGGCATCGTCACGTCGGCGTCGGCGCCCACGATCACGCGCAGCTTGTCGGACGGGTTGAGGTCGTACTGCGTCTGGGCGACGTACTGGGCGCCCTTGTCTACCACCGTCATGCCGGTGCCGTAGACGTAGGAGTCGCCGGCGTTGTTTTTGTTGACGTACGCCTGCGCGAAGAACGGCCCGCTCTGGAGGCGCACCTGCCCGTAGCTGTAGCCGAAGCCCTTGCCCTGGAGCGTCCCGATGCCCGAGAGCACGATCCCGTCGAAGCTCGCATAGCCGCCGTTGACGGACACGAGCGTGTTCGGGTTGACGCGGTACTGCACGAGCCCGTTGAGGCCGAACTTCATGTAGTCGTAGTCGCGCTGGAGGCGCCGCGTCGTCGCGTCGATGGTCTGCACGCTCGCGGGCGTTTCGCTGGAGAGAAACTTCTTGTCGGCATCGAGCTGGAGCGAGTCGAGCGTGTTGCGTGGGTCGAAGGCCCAGTCGTCGGCGCGGGAGAAGGTGCCGGTGAGCTTGAAGCCGATGTTCGAGCCGATCACCCCGGCGTGGCGGGCTTCGACGCCGAGGAGCGAGCGCTCGCCGCCGGTCACGTTGACGGTCGTGCCCTTGCTCGTGAACGGGTCTTTGGTGATAAAGTGGATCACGCCCGCGTCCACGCCCGCGCCGTAGAGCGCCGAGCCCGGCCCGCGCACGATCTCGACGCGTTCGAGGTCGCTTGTCTGGTTGGGCATGATCGAGAACAGGTTCACCGCAAGCGACGCCACGGCGGACTGCCGGTAGTCCACGAGCGTGTAGGCGGCGCCGGAGAACGCGTTGTTGAAGCCGCGCAGCACCACTTCCTGCCGGTCCACGCCCGTCTGCGCCATGTCCACGCCCGTCGTGTTGCGAATCGCGCCCACCGACGACGGCGTCACGGCGGCCTGGATCTGCTGCGGCCCGATCACCGACACCGAGGCGGGCGCGTCGAGCACCTGCTCGCTCTGGCGCGAGGCCGTCACGACGGCTTCGTTGAGGCTCAGGCCTTCTTCGGCGAGGCCGAAGTTGAGCGTGAGCGCCTGCCCGGCGGTGAGCGTCACCTCGCGCCGCTGCTCGGCGTAGCCGATAAAGCGCACGGCGATGGTGTAGGCCCCGGCATCGAGGGCGACGCGGTAGTTGCCGTCGTTGTCGGCGGCGGCGCCGCCGGTGGCGGTGAGGCTGCCGGCCGGGCTCACGACCACGTTGGCGCCGGGCAGCCCCTCGCCCGAGCGGGCATCGGTGACGCGGCCCGTGAGGGTGGCGCGCTGGGCAAACGCGAGGCCGGGGAGCAGGCTGAGCAGCAGCAGGGCTAGCCCGAGCGTGCGGCGTAGGTCAGGCAGGTGCATGAGAGGCGGGGTGAGCAGGGGAAGGGGGCCGGGAAGCGCTCCCGGTGGAGAGTCGCGCGAAGATAACCCGATCCTTGTCCGCGCAAGGGCTTACGGGCGGTGGTGTCGCACGCAGGCGCATCTTTGGCGCATGCGGGCAGGGTGACAAGGCGGCAATCTCTCGGCGCCCGTCCGGCGCACGGACCTGGCGTGGCGTTTCTTAGGGCGCTGGCTCAGGGAAATGGTTGAGCGCGACTCGTTCGTGGTTCGCCGTCAGACGCCTGCGGGGCTGCCACTTCCCTGGCTACGACCGACGAACGAGTGCCCTGCTCATCTCCCCTTCTTCCATGCCGCGCGCGCCCTTTCTGCTGCTGCTGCCCGTGCTCGCCGGGTGCGGGATGCTGTTTGGCCGCTTCCACACGCCCAACGTGATCGAGGGCGCCGTGACGACGCGCGAGCCGATGACGCCCCTCCCCGGGTCGCGCGTCCATGTGGTGCTCACGCCCGCCGATTCGAGCCGCCTCGTCATCGCCGAGACGACGCTGACGGCGCCGCCGCGCATCCCGTTCACGTACCAGCTCCGCTACGACCCCGCGCGCATCCGGCAGCGGCAGACGTACGTCGTCCGCGCATCGCTCACCGAGGGCGAAACCGTGCGGCTGGCCACCAACGCCCCCGTGCCCGTCATCACTGTGGGCAGCGGGCGCACGGCAGACCTCGTGCTCACGCCCCCGCCCAAGCGCATCCAGGTGGATACCACGCGCGCGATGACGGCCGCGCAGCCCACGTCCGCCGCGCTCTCGGGCACGATCACCTACCGCGAGCGGCGGGCGCTGCCCTTCGGCGCCGTCGTGACGGTGGAACTCGTCCACCTGCTCCGGCCCGATATGCCCGAGGTGGTCAGCACCGCCGTCGTGCGCACGCGCGGCGAGCAGGTGCCGATTCCGTTCACGCTCTCGTTCGCCGCCGACCGCATTGCCCCGCGCGACCGCTACGGCCTCCGGGCGCGCATTCAGATCGGTGGGCGCACGCTCTACCGCACGCGCGGCCCCACGTCCGTGCTCACCTACGACGCCCCCACCGACCGCGTCGAGGTATTCGTCGAGGAACGCCCCGCCGACTCCACGGCCGCGCGCTGACCGAACGGCAACGGCCCGCCTCCAAACCTGGAAGCGGGCCGTTGCGGTGGGAGCGGATGGGCTCAGCCGATGTGCATCTGTAGCTCTTCGCGGCGGTGCTTCTGGCGCAGCTTACGGAGCGCCTTCTCCTTGATCTGCCGCACGCGTTCGCGGGTGAGGCCGAAGCGCGTGCCGATCTCTTCGAGGGTGAGCGGATGCTCGCGCCCGATACCGAAGTAGAGGCGCGTGATCTCCGCCTCGCGCTCGTGGAGCTGCGAGAGCGCCCGCTCGATGTCGATCTTGAGCGATTCCCCGAGGAGCGTATCGTCCGGCGGGATCTCGTCGTCGTCGGAGAGGACGTCGAGGAGGTTGTTGTCGTCGTCCTCGCCGGTGAAGGGCGCGTCCATCGAGAGGTGGCGCCCGGTGTGCTGGAGCGCCTCGCGCACCTTCTCGACATCCACGTCGAGTTCCTGGGCGAGCTCTTCGATGTTGGGCTGCCGCTCGTGCACCTGCGCGAGGCGCGCGCCCGCCTTGCGGATCTTCGAGATCGTGCCGATGCGGTTGAGCGGCAGGCGCACCACGCGGCTCTGCTCGGCGAGCGCCTGGAGGATGGCCTGGCGAATCCACCAGACGGCGTACGAGATAAACTTGAAGCCGCGCGTCTCGTCGAAGCGCTGGGCGGCCTTGATGAGGCCGTAGTTGCCCTCGTTGATGAGGTCGGCGAGCGTGAGGCCCTGGCCCTGGTACTTCTTCGCCACCGAGACCACGAAACGCAGGTTGGCCCGCACGAGGCGGTGCAGCGCCTCCGGATCCCCCGTGCGGATGCGCTGCGCGAGGTCGACTTCCATGGCCGGCGTCAGCAGGGGAATCTGGCCGATCTCCTGGAGATACTGGTCCAGCATGCGCTGCTGGCGAGGGACGTACATGCCGCTTCGAGGAAAAGAATGGGACGCGTGTATGACGGGGCGCGAGATGGGTTTCCCGACAGGCCGCCGCCGAGGTCAAGGGACGCGGAGCCAGGTTCCGTGTTCCGCCGGCAGGCGCCCAATGCCTTGATTCACAGAGACATCGCGGGAGAATAGACAGCGCGTGTTGCGCCATTTGGCTCAGGCGAGGCGCGTGGCGTCGGCCCCGGCGAGGGCGAGAATTGTCTGCGCGGCGGCAGGGTCGGGGGAAAGGCGAGGCACCTTGGTCTGGCGCGCCCACGCGCGCCCGTGTGGCGGCGAGCCAGGCGCGGAAGGTGCCCGCCGGGAGGCGCCACACCTCGGGCATCGCAAACGCGCCCGCATCGCGCCGGATCGCATAGTGCCGGTTGACGCGGCGCAGGTGCGCATCGAGCGCCTGGGCGAAGGCGAGGCGGTCGGTGGGCGCGGTGCTGAGCTCCACAAGCCAGCGGTGGCGGGGCACGGGCGTGGGCGCGAGCGCGGTGACGTGGAAGTCGAGCGCGGCGGTGCCGGTGGCGCGGCAGGCGTCCGCGAGCGCTGCCACGGCCTCTTCAACGTGCAGGGCCTCGCCGTAGCGGTCGAGCACCTCGCGCGTGCGCCCGGCCACGACGATGCGCGGATGCGGGCTGAGGGCGGTGAAGCGCAGCACGTCGCCCACGCCGTAGGCCCACAGGCCGGAGCGGGTGGACACGTAGGGCACGTAGCGCTCGCCCACGGCCACCTCGTCGAGCGTGAGGCGCCGCGCGCCCGGCGTGCCGTGCTCGGCGAAGGGGACGAACTCGAAGGCCACGTCGCGGTCCACGACGAGGCGCATATCGGGCGCGTCGGGCCGGTCGCCATAGGAGAAGAAGCCCTCGGAGGCGCCGTAGGTCTCGACGAACGCCACGCGGTCGCCCAGTTCGGCGGCGAGCGGGGCGCGGTACGAGGCGAGCGCCACGCCGCCCGAGATGAACAGGCGCAGCCCGGGCCATACTTCCTGGATCTGCTGGACCCGCCGCCCGGTGCGTTTAAGGTGGGCGGCGCGCACCTTTTCGAAGAGCACATGGCTCCACGAGGGCACCATCGCGAGCAGCCGCACGTCCTGCGGTTCGGCGCGCCGGGCGATGGTGTCGAGGCGCTGCTCCCAGTCCGGCAGGTCGTATACGTCCGCAGGCACGGCCTGAAAGCGGCGCCGGAACGCGGGCGAGGCCGCATGCGCCACGAGGCCGCTCACCTCGCCCACGAGCGCGCCCGGGCTGCACCGGGTCGGGCTCGACGCGTCCCGGAAACGTGAGGTGCTTGCCGAGCAGGATCGAAGCGGCGCCCCCAGCCTGCACGAACGCGCGCCCGACGCCGATGGAGAAGCCGACGTCGCCGTGGAGGTGTTCCGCCGAGCGGGGGAGCACGCGCCCTTCCGAGGCCGTCCCGCTCGACACGGCAAAGCGCTCGGTGCGTCCGGGCCAGAGCACATCGGGGAAGCCCTGCCGGGTGGCCTCGAAGGCCTCGCGGAGGTCGTCGTAGCCCGCCAGGGGCACGTGCGGCGCGGTAGGCGGCCCACACGTCGGGCGCGCGGGCGATCTCGGCGAAACGGTAGGCCCTGCCAAACGCGGTGCCGCGGGCCCGGATGAGCAGCGCGCGCAGCAGGCGCGCCTGGGTGCGAGCAGCGGGAAGGGGCACGGCGCGGGGGAGATCGGCCCCGATGGAGCGTGAAGCCCTGAACGTTGTTTCCGACCCTTCCGCCCCCTTCCGGCCGCCGCCTTCCGCCCCCATGCCTGCCCTCCCGCCCGACGCTGACCTCACGACCGGCCTGATGGGCCACCTCGGCATCCGCGTCACCCGCGCCACCCCGGCCCGCGTCGATGCCGAGATGGACGTGACGCCGCAGCACCTCCAGCCCTTCGGCTACCTGCACGGCGGCGCGAGCGTGGCGCTCGCCGAGACCGCCGCCAGCGTGGGGGGCTTTCTCAACGCCCCCGAAGGCCATGCCGCCTTTGGCCTCGAAATCAACGCGAACCACCTGCGCCCGGTGGCCGGTGGCACGCTCCGCGCGGTGGCCGAACCCCTCCACGTGGGCCGCACCACCCAGGTGTGGCGCATCGACCTGCGCGACAGTGACGGGCGCCTCGTCTGTGCGGCCCGGTGTACGCTCGCGGTCGTGCCGGTGCCGGGCGCGCCGTCGGCGTAGAGCGCCATTGGGGGCAGGAAGGGCGAAGGGTGCCGCTCAGCGTGGGGTCCCGAGAATCGTAGCCCCGGTTTAGGTGTGCCACAGCGCGGGGCCGTAACACCGGTTGTCTCATCCTCCGAGAGCACAGGGCAAAAGCCTGCGGACGTGTCGCGAAGCTGCTGAACGGTGATTAACCAACCCCAATCCCCGCGAAGCCTTCGATTGCACGACGCGCGTTGCGCCCTATCTTCCGGCCAGGACCCTAGCGGAGGCTGTAATCCACCTAGGTTGCATCCACCTCTGTGACGGTTTTTCCGTCTCTTCAAACCACCCCAACAATCCCTTGAACATGGGTACGAATCCCTCGGGAGGCAATCAGCGCTTCAGCGCAGCCTTCCTTCGGAACGCGTGCGTGCTGTTCGCGCTGCTTCTGGCAGCCGCGAACCCCGCGTGGGCCAAAACTATTTTCGTCGACACCGGCGGTAACAACTCATTCGATGGCTCGTCGGCTACCAACCAGGGTGGCGGCGTCGGCCCGGTGCAGACGATCACCTACGCGATCTCGATCGCGGCCTCGGGCGACGTGATCTCGATCCAGGCGGGCAACTACAACGAAGTAGTTGACGTGCTGGCCGCGAAGACGAACCTCACGTTCGAGTCGCGCACGGATGGCTCGTTCACCACGGTGAACATCAACGGCTTCATCAACCGTGCCGCGGGCACGAAGGTGGGCACGACGGGCGCGGGCACCTTCACGGTGGTCGCCACGGGCGCGTTTGCGGCTCCGGCCGTGGACCTCGTCTCGGGCGACCTCACGGTCGGCGCGAGCAAGTTCAACACGTCGCTGGGCGTGTTCATCCGCCGCGACGCGAGCGCACGCGCCGGTTGTGGGTTCGTTCTTCTTCAACACGACGGCCACCAACGTCAACTACACCGGCAATGGAACGGCGATGTGACGACGGGCGGTGAGCTTCCGCGGACGCGTCGGCCTCGGCACGGGTACGCTGTCGGTCAACCTGACCGGTGGCACGGCGGCGAGCTACCGCCGCCTCGTCGTGTCGGCGGACGGGAGCGGCAACGCCAACCTGACGCTCGGCAGCGGCACGGTGGAAGTGACCGATCCGTTCACGATGATCGCGGGCACGATCGTGACCTCGGGCACGGGCACGCTCACGCTGCGCGGCCCTGGCGACCTGGGCAACGTGACCATCGGCACGGCGGCGACGGTCAACCTGGCCAACAACCCCCAGGTAGAGAACCTCACCATCTCGGCGGGCACGCTCAACCTCGCGGGTCAGACGCTCACGGTGCGTGGCAACTTCACGCGCACGGGCGGCGCCCTCGGCACGACGGGCAGCCTCGCCTTCCAGGGCGGCACGGCGGCGGCGACGTTTGCGGCGGGCCCGAACTTCGTCGGTCACCAACCTGACGATCGGCGGCGGTGTTAGCGCCTCCACGACGAAGGAAGTCACGTTCACGCAGGACGTGACGGTGAACGGGCACGTTCAACCTCGCTGCGGGCTCGAAGGCCATCCTCGACAACCCGACGGCCGGCCAGCCTGACCCGACGATCACGTTCGCGGGCACCACGTTCACGGTCAATGGTCCGATCACGTCGGCCGACCGCGCGACGGGTGGTGTGGTGTTCACGTCGGCAGCGACGGTGAACGGCACCGGCTCGATCACGAACATCGACATCGTGACGGGCGGACCCAACGTCACGGTTGCGGGCGACGTCACCTTCACGGGGACGCTCTCGCTCACCAACGGTGGCATCAACGTGACGGGCGACCTTTCGGCGGCTGATCCTGCGACGCAGGGCGGCGCGTTCGCGCGGGTGCTCGTGAACGTCACGAGCCCGGCGACGGTCATCTCGGGTACGTTCAACACGGACAACTTCGACTACAACCTCGATTACGTGGGCACGCTGGCTGGCGTGCGCGCTGGCGGGGACGGAGTTCGACACGAACGACATCAACAACCTGTTGGTGAACGTGCGGGGCGCGGGCACGCTCGACGCCACGGGGCGTCCGGCGGGCACGATTGCCGGCACGGTCATGATCCGCTCGAGCGACCTGGATGGCGCCGTCAACGCGGCGGACTTCACGGTCCTCTTCCCGACGGCGGCCGTGATCGTTAACGGCAGCGTGACGGTGGAAGAAGATGCGGTGCTCAACAGCGCTGGCTCGATCCGCCTCAACGCCGCCTCCAACACGGTGGCTGGTATCCTTGATGGCGGTGGTCAGATCCTGCTGGGCAGCGGCGTCACGGTGACGGGCGCGTCGTTTGGCACGTCCAGCATCGGCAATGTGGAAGTCGTCGCCAGCGCCAGCGCTACGGTGACGAACCTCAAGACGGTGACGGGCAACATCCTCACCAACAACGGCGCCTCGCTTTCGCTCGGCCTCCAGGCCGACACCGAAACTGCGGTGCAGAACATCGCCACCACGGCGGGCAACGTCCTCGGCACGGTGACGCTCAACGGCACCGCGCTCACGCTGACCTCTTCGGTCGAGTTCGTCAACGCGACGTTCGCCCTCAACACGGGCACGTTCACGCTGGGCGCCAACGACGCGGTGTTCTTCGCGCCGAACGCCAACGTGGTGCTGGCTTCGGCCTCGAGCGGCGTGTCGGCCTCGACGGGCCGCGTGGTGTTCGTGGGTGATGACGGCGTGACCACGCCGACGCTCACGGCCAACGGCAAGACCGTCCCGAACCTCGTCATCGGCGGCGACGTCAACAGCCCGACGGCGCTCGTCGTCTCGGTGTCTTACGTGCAGACGAACGCGGGTGACCAGCTCGTCAACTCGAACACGGCGACGTTCTCCGGAACGGGCACGTTCGCAGGTGGCGCGGCGATCTCGGGTGCGGGCACGACGGTGGTGAACGGCTTCACGGCCACGTTCTCGGCGCCGGTCAACGGTTCGATCAACGGCCTCGGTGTCGTGACGGAGCGTCAGACGACCTTCGCGCAGAACGTCACCCAGTCGGGCAACTTCACGCTTGCCAACGGGACGATTGCGGCGGCCACTCCGGCGCAGATCCTCGTCGTGACGGGTCAGTACCGTCAGGATGCGGGCGTGTTGGGTCTCGGCCTGACGAACATCGCCCTCGCAGGGACGGGCCTCGCGTATGACTACAACGCGGGCACGGTGACCTCGAGCGCGAACACGAACGGCCCGAGCGGCTTCCTTGAGTTCCGGGGCAACGGTACGGCTCAGCAGTACGACCTCGCCTCGGCCCTCACGATCCCGTATCTGCGCATCGACAACCCGGCCGGCACGGTCACGGCGGTCGGTACGCTCAATACGCTCACGGTTTCGCAGCGCATCATGCTGCGCAACGGTGTCCTCGACGCCGAGAACAGCTCGGTCAGCCCGGTTCTGGGCGACCTGGCCTTCGGCAACGGGGTGACGATCGTGCGCTTCAGCGGCAGCTCGCTCGAAGGCAACGACACGCCGACCTTCGGCACCGGTCTGATCTTCGAGTACGGCGACACGGGTACGCTCTCAAGTGGCCCCATCACGACGAGCCGGGAGTTCATCCCGACGTCGGGGACCATCTCGACGCTGCGCATCCTCGATGCCACCATTCTCGCCGACAACGCGGCGGGTACGGGCTCGGGCACGAACCAGCGCGCCATCACGATCTCGGACACGCTTCGCCTCGCTGCCGCGTTCAACGCGACGGGTGAGACGGGCACGGACGACGATTTCGTGACGCTCGCGGCCAACGGCACGCTCGTGCTGCAGGGCACCGCGACAAGCTTCGGCTCGATCACGAACGACGGGGTATCCACGACCAATGAAGTTGTGCTGAGCACGTACTCGCTTGAGTACCGCAACTACGACAACAATGGGGCCGTCACGGCCGCCACGGCTTCCGTCGCTGAATTCCCTGCAACGGGTGCGGTCGCGAACCTGATCATCTCCCAGGGTGTGACGGCGTTCTCGCCGCGCACGCTTCAGCTGCCGGCGTGCTTTCAGCCGTCAGGTGAGTGGGCTCACGATCCTTTCGGGTCGGCTCGACGTTAATGGCAACCGCCTCAGCATCACGGGCAATGCCGATCTGTCGGGAGGCCTGACGAACCATTGGCACGTCGGCGAATTTGGGGGTGCGGCACGTGATCGGCGACGCGCTGTTCTCTTCGGCGGCGGGTGGTGTGCTGGCCTTTGAAGGTGCCAGCGATGCCACCCTCACGGTGGGCTCCAACGGTGGCTCGACGGGCCTCGTTGTCTCCCCGAACCTGGACATCCAGATTAACAAGGGGACGGATACGTCGGAAGTGGTCCTCCAGGGCAGCTTCCTCGACTTCGCGGCCAACAGCGCCCCGAACGCGGTGGGTGGCGACCGTCTGCTCTACCTCTACCGGGGCATCCTGGTGGCGGGCACGCCGGCGGAACGCGCCTCGGTCTACGTCAAGCTCGTCCACAACAGCCAGAACTCGCAGAACGTCAACCAGATTGACCGCGGGCAGGGCTTCGTGAACGACCGCGACATCAGCGGCAACGCCGTTGCGATCGGCCGTGAGTCGTACATCTCCGGCAACGTGATCAAGGAGTTCTCGAACGACCCGAATGGGACGGCCGGGACGGGCTTCATCGCAGGCCGCGTGGTATACCCGACGGGCGACCGTCGCGGTAACTACAGCCCGATCACGCTCGACTTCGAGTCGAACTCGGGTGCTGCGGCACAGTCGTTCTCGACGCGCCGCGTCACGGTGAACTTCCGTGGCGGTGAGGCTGACTCGCGTCCGATGGGGTCGCTTGGCTTCCCGATCGTCAATGGGGTCACGGCCGGTTCGAACGTGACGAATTACGCCAACTTCTACTGGTTCATCGCGTCCGACCCGGCTCTCGGCTCGGGCACGCAGTTCAACGTGGAAGCGCGTGCGGAAGGCTACCGCCTGCTGCCGGGTGAAAACATCTCGACGCTGCGCCTCGTGCGCCGCGAAACGGGTGATGAGAACCTGAACGCGTTCTCGCTCGTCGGCACGAACGGCACGTACCAGAACTACCTGCTCGATCCGACCCCGGCTGACAACTCGAACAACGACGAGATCCCGATCGTGCTGGTCCAGGGCGCCTCGGCGTTCCTGAGCCCGGCCGGCTCGATCTTTACGTTCGGCAACCAGCGTGGTGACGTAGCGGCGCCGGTGCAGCGCACCGACATCGCGAGCATTCAGGTGGCGCACCTTGCGCCCAACGCGCCGAGCCCGGTTGACGTCTACGTCAACGGTGTGCTCGTCGCCGACAACCTGAACTACCTCACCGCGACGGGCTACCAGCAGGTGGTCGGCGTGAACGGCACGGCCAACCTCTCGGTGGCCATTGCGCCGGGTACCTCCACGAGCGCTGCTCAGGCGATCCGCACCGTTACGGTGTCGGTGGCCCAGGGCCAGAGCTACTTCGTGGCGGCGGTAGACGACGGCGCTGACGCTACGCCGGGCAGCGCGGTTGACGTGGTGATTCGTCAGGCAGGCATGACGTCCAGCCAGCCGGGTCGCACGGAGTTCTTCGGCCTCAACGCGGTCGCGGGCCTCTCGGCGCCGTCGCCGGTTGACTTCCGCGTCGTCAGCGGTGCGGCATCGCTCGCCGTCCTCTTCCGCAACGTGGCCTTTGGCCAGACGAGCGGGACCGAGGTGGTGGATGCCAACACCTACGGCTTCGACGTGGTGAAGACGGGCACGACGACGCGCCTGGTCGCCAACCAGCTTGCCCTCGGGGCAACGGGCGGCGAACGTGGCGTGCTTGCCTTCGTAGGCAATGCGACGAGCAACCCGCTCTCGCCCTCGCGCAATCAGCAGATCATCTTCATCCGCCCGAATGGCACGGTCATCACTGGCCGCAACTTCACGGGTACGGAAGAGGTGTCGCTGCCGACGGAGTTCGCCCTCAAGGGTGCGTTCCCGAACCCGTTCTCGTCGCGCGCCGCGGTGCGCTTCGACCTGCCGACGGCAGGCGAAGTGAGCCTCGTCGTGGTTGACATGATGGGCCGCGAGGTGATGCGTGTACCGGCCACGGCGGTCTCCGCCGGTGCCAACCAGCGCATCGAACTCGACGGGCAGGGCCTTGCGGCCGGTATGTACTTCTTCCGCCTGACGGCCACGATGGCCCAGGGTACGAAGGTGGCCACCGGTCAGGTCACGCTCGTGAAGTAAGGCCTCGGCCTTACGCGCACAGCGCTCGGCGGCGCCCCGGCACTTCGGTGTCGGGGCGCCGCTGGTTTAGGGCACCCCCTGCTGTACCTTCACGCCGCTCCTCTTCTACCGGTATGCGCCCCCTCCTCCTCTTCCTGCTCATCGCCCTGGCCGCCTGCGGCCGCAAGGCTGCGCCCCCGGCCACCGCCTCCGCTGCCGATTCCGCGACGGCAGCGATGGACCAAATGCCCGTCCGGCCCGATCAGGACTCGGTGCGCCTCGATGGCACGCGCTACGCGATGGAGCAGGCAGGCCGCAACGGGGCCCGCACCTTCAGCGTCACCCTGGCGCCCGAGGGACAGGCTGAGCTACGCCTCGAAACAAGGGGCACTCCGCCCACGGTTACCACGGGGGCGTGGAAAGACGAAGGCGATGGCCTCGTCTCGACCCACTTCGACAAGCAGGAGATGATGTGGCGCCGCACCGACGATTCGCTCGTCGCGCTCGCGTACGACGTGGGCGAGTATGGCCCCCAGGGACTCCACCTCAGGCGCGCGTCCAACTGACCGGGCTGCGCTAAAACGACGAGGCCCCGGGCGCACTGCGCCCGGGGCCTCCGTTCGTTCAGAGCTTCGCGTTCAGGCCGCCATTTCTGGACGCGGGCACACCTCGCGCACCTGCTCACTCACCGCGTCGGCAAACTGCTCGAAGTTGTCCGCGAACATCGTCTGGAGGCGGCGGGCCTGATCGTCGTAGGCCTCCTGATCGGCCCATGAAGCCCGCGTGTCGAGCAGTTCGGTAGGAACGCCGGGAATCGCGACCGGCACGGCGAGGCCGAAGTAGGCCTCTGTCCGGGTCTCTACCTCGTCGAGGGCGCCGGAGAGGATGGCGTCCACCATCGCGCGCGTGTGTGCCAACTGGTGGCGGGTGCCGACGCCGTAGGGGCCGCCGGTCCAGCCGGTGTTGAGCAGGAAGCACTTGGCGCCGTGGGTGCGGAGCCGCTCGCCCAGCAGGCGGGCATAATCGGTAGCAGGGCGCACCATGAAGGGGCCCCCAAAGCAGGTCGAGAAGGTAGCCTTGGGCTCCTTGACCCCGCGCTCGGTGCCGGCCACCTTGGCGGTGTAGCCCGAGAGAAAGTGGAACATGGCCTGCTCCGGGGTGAGGCGTGCCACAGGCGGGAGCACGCCAAACGCATCGGCGGTAAGGAAGATGACGTACTGCGGGTGCCCGCCGAGGCCGGTCTCCGAGGCGTTCGGGATAAACGCAATGGGGTAGGAAGCGCGCGTGTTCTCGGTGATAGCGTCGGAGTCGAAGTCCACCTTCCGCGTCTCCGGATCCATGACCACGTTTTCGAGCACCGTGCCGAAGCGCTGCGTTGTGGCGAAGATCTCCGGCTCGCCTTCGGCGGAGAGCTTGATCGTCTTGGCGTAGCAGCCGCCCTCGAAGTTGAACACGCCGTGCTCGCTCCATCCGTGCTCGTCGTCTCCGATGAGCGTGCGGGGGGCGTCCGCCGAAAGGGTGGTTTTGCCGGTGCCCGAGAGGCCAAAGAACACCGCCGTGGTCTCGCCGTCCGTATTAGCCGAGCAGTGCATCGGGAAGACGTGCTGGCGCGGGAGCAGGAAGTTGAGCGCCCCGAAGACCGACTTCTTGATCTCGCCGGCGTAGTGCGTGCCGCCGATGAGCACGAGGCGCCGCGTCAGGTGGACGAGGATGAACACCTCGCTGCGCGTGCCATCGCGCTCCGGGTCGGCCTTGAAGCCGCACAGGTCCACCACCGTGAAGGGCTCGCCCGTGTGCTGCGGCGCCACGCCGCCGGGCTGGATGAACATGTTGGAGGCGAAGTGGGTGTGCCACGCCTTTTCGGCCACCACCCGCACGGGCAGGCGGTAGCGCTCATCGGCGCCGGCGAAGGCGTCGATGACGAACAGGTCCTGGTCCTGCGCATAGGCCGTCATGCGCTTCAGGAGCGCGTCGAATCTGGCTTCTTCGAACGGCTTGTTGACCTTGCCCCAGCCCACCTCGCCCTCCGAGCCTGCCTCGCGCACCACAAAGCGGTCCTCCGGGGAGCGGCCCGTGTAGGGCGCCGTGAGGCCGACGAACGCGCCATGCTCGGTCAGCAGGCCCTCGCCACGGCAGACCGCCTGCTCGACAAGCTGGGGCGTGCTGAGGTTGTAGTGGACCGTTCGGGCGCCGGAGAGGCCGAGCTGCGCGAGGTGTTCGAGGACGTCCGTGGGCGTGTGCATGGAAAGTCGGTAGGTGGCGGTACAGAAGCTCGGAAGCGCTTCCGATACAAGTTCTGAAAGCGCTTCCGGAGCGGCGTCAAACAAGCGGCCAAGATCCAGCGAAGTTCCGGCGCGCAGGGCTCCGAAGGGGGGCCGAAACAGGATCGTGGCCGTTCCTCCGGGCCGAACGCCGCACGCTGCAATGCTTCGCTACGGGCAGGGACACATCGTGCTGGTGGCGCTGGGACTCGCCGGAGGCACCCTCGCCGTGCTGGGCGGAAGGCTGGACTGGCCCCTCGTGCTGGTCGTGGCGCTGGGGGCGTGGGGCGCCTATGCGGGCGAGCGGCTCTGGGTAGACGCGCCCGAGGACCGTCTCCACCGGCCCGCCCGCGCCGCCTGGTTCGGGCAGCACCGCCAGGCACTCCAGAGGGCCACAGTAGGCGTTGCGCTGATCGTAGGTGGGTTGCTCCTGTTTCTACCGGCGCGGGCGCAGATCCTGGCGGGCGTCACGGCGCTGCTCGGGATCGGATATGCCTTTGTACCGGCCATCCGCCGCCATCCGCTGGGCAAGCCGGCCGCCATTGCCCTGGCGTGGACCTTCGGGGGCGTGCTGTTGCCCCTGAGCGCTTCCCGCGCGGCGCCGGCGCTGGGGACGCTCGCGCTCTACGCGGCGGCGCGCGCGGCCACCGTCGCCGCCAACGTCATCCTGTGCGACTGGCCCGACCGGGCGGGCGATGCGGCGGCCGGGCGGAGGACCGTAGCGGTGGCCTGGGGGGCCTCTGGGGTGCGATGGGCTGCGGGGGGCTTGCTCGTGCTGGCCCTTGCACTCGACCTTTCAGCGCTTCAATCGGGCGCGCGCGGAGGGACGCCACTCCTCGGGCTCGTGGGACCGGTCGGGCTGCTCGGCGCGTGCGCGATGCTGCCCCGGCCGGGCGAGGGGCCGCGCGTGTGGCTCGACCTGCTCGTCGGCGCGTCGGGCCTTGCCGCCCTCGGCTGAGGCCCATTGCGCGCAGGCGGTGGGTGCCGTACCGTAGAGGGATTCCCGCCTCGCCCTATGGCCTCCTCCCCCTCGACTGCCCCCGTGGCCGCTCCGCCGCTCCTCCGCCCCGATGGCACGGCGCCGGGTCGCCTCGTCTCGCTCGATGTGTTTCGCGGGCTCACGATCATCGGGATGATCCTTGTCAACAACCCGGGCACCTGGGGCGCCATCTACGGCCCGCTCGAACACGCGCCCTGGAACGGCTGGACGCCCACCGACCTCATCTTTCCATTCTTCCTGTTTATCGTCGGCGTGTCGATCGTGCTGGCGTACCGGAAGGCCCTCGAAGCCGGGCACGACCGGGCGCCGCTTGTGCGGAAGGCGGCGGTGCGGGCGCTCTGGCTCTTCGGCTTCGGCATGGTCATGGCCGCGTGGCCCTTCTTCGCCTTCACCGACGGGCACGCCGGGCCCCGCGACCTGACGCTGCTGCGCATTCCGGGCGTGCTGCAGCGCATCGCGGTGTGTTTTTCGCCACGACGCTGCTCTACCTCTACGCCCGCCCACGCACGCGGCACGTGGTGCTGTGGAGCATCCTTGTGCTCTACACCCTCGCGCTCGTGGTACTGCCGGTGCCCGACCTCGGCCATCCCGAACTCATGGTCAAGGGCTCCACGCTGGGCGCGTGGATCGACCGGCGCGTGCTCACGACAGGGCACCTCTGGGCCGGGGCGGACCCGCCGCGCACCTGGGACCCCGAGGGCATCTTCTCCACCTTCCCCGCCATCGCCACAACCCTCTTTGGCGTGTGGACAGGCGAGCGGCTCCGGCGCGGCGACCCGGGCGAGCGCACGGCACTGCACCTGCTGTTGGCAGGCGTGGGGCTCGTGTGCCTCGGCTACGCGTGGGACCTCGTGCTGCCCATCAACAAGAGCCTTTGGACCAGTTCCTACGCCGTGTTCACGGCCGGGCAGGCCATGTGCGCGCTCGCCGTGTGCTACTGGGCGGTGGACCTCAAGGGCTACACGCGCGGCACGGCCCCGCTCGTGACCTACGGCATCAACGCGATCACGGTGTTCGTGATGAGCGGCATTGTGGCGAAGCTGATGGGGGCGATCCGCGTGCCCGGCGGCGAAACGGGGGCGGGCGTGCCGCTTCAGAAAGCGATCTTCGACACCGTGTTTGCCCCCCTGGGGCCGCCCAAATTCGCCTCGCTCCTCTACGCGCTCGTCTGGATCGGGTCGTGGTACCTCGTGCTGCGGTGGATGCAGCGGCGCGGCATCGCGATCCGCGTGTAGCCCTCCCCCGTCGGCAGTAGCGCGCAGGAGTTACGGTCCCTACGGCGCGAGGCGGTCCTTCGACCAGTCGGCGCCCTGGCGCGTGTAGCGCAGCCGGTCGTGGAGGCGGTTGGGACGGCCCTGCCAGAACTCCACCGCCGAGGGCACGACGCGGTAGCCACCCCAGTCGGCGGGGCGCTCGACGGCGCGGCCCTCAAACGTGGCAGCCGCCTCGGCGAGGCGGGCATCGAGCGTGGCACGGTCGGGCACAACCTGGCTCTGCGGCGAGGCGACGGCCCCGAGCTGGCTGCCGCGCGGGCGCACGTGGAAGTAGGCCTCCGAGGCCGCCGCCTCGAGCCGCTCGGCGCGGCCTTCGACGCGCACCTGTCGTTCGAGGGGCGGCCACCAGAACGTGAGTGCCACGCGCGGCTCGTGCGCGATGGCGGTGCCCTTGCGGCTCCCGTAGTTGGTGAAGAACACGAAGCCCACAGCGTCGAGCTCCTTTAGCAGCACGATGCGCGCGGCGGGCTGCCCGGAGGCGTCTACCGTGGCGAGCGTCATCGCGTTGGGCTCGGACGTGCCGGAGGCGAGCGCATCGGCAAACCACGCCGCAAAGAGCGCCAACGGGTCGGCCGGCGTCTCGGCCTCGTCGAGGTGGCCGTGGGTGTAGGTTTGGCGGAGGTCGGCGGCAGAAAGCATAGAGGCGGGCGGGGACGGCGCTAACCCCGACTCAGGCCGCGTCGGCTCCGAGGGCTGGCAGGCGCACCGTAAACGTCGTGCCCACGCCCACCGTGCTCTCGACCGAGATCGTGCCGTGCATCAGGCCCACCAGGCGCTTGGTGATGGCGAGGCCGAGGCCGCTGCCCTGGTGCGCGCGCGTGAGGCCGGACGACTCCTGCCGGAACTCGTCGAACACGTGGGGCAGGAACGCCGCGCTCATGCCGCTGCCGGTGTCGCGCACGCGGAGCACGATCTCGCCGCCCTCGCGCGCACCCTCTAGGGTAATGCCCCCCTCGTGCGTGAACTTGAGCGCGTTCGAGATGAGGTTCGTCAGCACGCGGTGGAGGGCGGCGCTGTCGAGGTTGGCCGGCAGCGGGGCGTCCGGCACGGCGAGGTGAACCTCGAAGGTGATGTTTTTGCGGGCGGCGGTGGGCCCGAACAGGCGCGCGGCGGCGTGCAACTCCTCGACCGCATCGCCCGGGGCCAGCGTGAGTTCGGTGGCCTCGGCTTCGAGGCGCGCCAGGTCGAGCACTGAGTTGAGCGTGTCGAGCAGGCGCATGCCGCTCTCGCGCACGAGCGAGGCCGCCTCGCGCTGCGCGCCTTCGAGTTCGTCTTCGAGCACCTCGGCAAACCCGATGATGCCGGCCAGCGGCGTGCGAATCTCGTGGCTCATGTTGGCCAGGAACGAGCTTTTGAGGCGGGCCAGCTCTTCGGCCTTCTCGCGCGCCTCCACGAGCCCGCGTTCGTACGCCCGCCGCTCCGTCACGTCCAGCGCGTAGCCGACGAGGAAGCGAACGAGGCCCTCGTCGTCGAGGATCGGGCGCGTCACGCGCAGCACCGTGCGGGGCGGGCCGTCGGGGCGGGCGATGGTTTCTTCGAGCGACGACTGCTCGCGCGAGGCCACGATCTGCATGAGCCACGCCTGCCGCTGTTCGTAGGGACGCAGGTCGAGGCCGCGCAGCTGTGCGTAGCCCACCGAGTCGCGCCCGATCATCTGCTGCCGCGCGTCCGCGTCCTGCAGCGCCGCCGGGTTGAGGTACTGGAAGCGGCCCTGCGCGTCCATCGCCGCCACTTCGAGCGGCAGCGTGTCGAGGATGTTCTCGTAGAACTCCTTGAGGTGCTGCACGCGTTGCTCTGCCTCCACGCGGTCCGTCAGGTCGACTGCGTGGCCGATCAGGTACGTCACCTCGCCGTCGGCGTCGAGCACGGGCGTGAGCGTGCGCTGCATGATGCGGATGGCGCGCCCCGGCAACTCGAACCGCTCCTCGTACTGTGAGGGCACGCGCGAGGCGATCACGCTCCGCACCCAGGCTTCGCGGCGTTCGAAGAGGGCCGTCTCATAGCCCCGCAACTGCGCATACTCCAGCGTCGTCCTGCCCACCAGAAGGCGCCGCGCCTCCGGATCTTGGACCCCGGCGGGGTTTACGTAGCGGACCTTGCTGTCGGGCCCGATCACGGCCACCTCGATGGGGAGGGTGTCGAGAACGGTTTCGTAGAAGCTCTTGAGCGCCTGCACCTGCTGCTCGGCAGCCACGCGGTCGGTCAGGTCGATGCTGTAGCCGATGAGGTAGTCCACCGTGCCGTCGCCGCGTAGCACGGGCGTGAACGTGCGCACGATCGTGCGTGCGGGCTTGCCGGGCAGGGCGAGCTCTTCTTCGAGCGAGGCCGACTGCCGGCTCGCGATGACCTCCTGCAGCCAGGCCTCTCGGCGCTCGAACGGGGCCACGTCGAACCCGCGCCGCCGGGCGTAGTCCACCGAGTTTTTGCCCACCATCCACGCGCGGATCTCCGGGTCGCGCACGGAGGCCGGGTTGATGTAGCGCACCCGGGCCTCGGCGTCGAGCACGGCCACTTCGACGGGGATGTTTTCCAGGACGCGCTCGTAAAACTGCTTGACCTCCTCGGTGCGCGCGTCGGCGGCCCGCTGCTCGGTCACGTCAATCGCGTAGCCGACGAACGAGGCGTCCGGGTCGTCGAGGGGGCGGACGGCAAAGAGCAGGTGCAGCGGCGCGCCGTTGCGGCCTTCGGTCACTTCCTCCCACGTTTCGACGGCGCCCGTCTCGCGGGCCCGCTGGAAGTGCGCCTGCAACCGCTCGGCCGCCTCCGATGAAAGCCCGGCCGCACGCATGGCCGGCACGACGGGTTTGCCGAGCAGTCGCTGCCGCTGCCCCTCTTCCGGGACGACCTCGGCATTGGCGAAGGCGAGGCCCCCGGCGCTGTTGAACACCATCACGCGCAGCGGCAGGTGCTCCAGAATGGACTCGTAGAAATCCTTGAGCGCCCCGATACGGCGTTCCGCTTCGAGCCGCTCCGTCACTTCGACGCCGTAGGCAATCGCATACTGGAACGCGTCCCTGGCATCGAGCACCGGCGTTACGACGCGCTCGAAGTGCTGCACGCCCCTGGGTGTGTGGCGCGTCTCGACCCACTGCACGGGCCGCTTGCCCTGGATGGCGGCGTGCTCCTGGCGGGTGCGCTCGGCCATGGTGGCCGGGTCGAGTTGGTACTGCGCGGCGTATTCGAGTGACGTGTGGCCAAGGATCCAGGCGCGCTTTTCGTCGTCGCGTAGGGCGGCGGGGTTGACGTAGCGGTAGCGCCCTTCGGCGTCGAACGTGGCGAGCTGCAGGGGCAGGCGGTCGAGAATCTCCTCGTAGTATGCCTTTTGCCGCTCCACCTCTGCCTGGGCCGCCTTGAGCGACGTCAGGTCGGTGACGACGGCCGCCACGCCGCCCGCAAACTGCCCGGAGTGGATCGGCACGCCGGTGACGAGCACGGGGCGCGGGGTGCCGTCGGCGTGGAGAAAGCAGATCTCGTACGAACTCGCCTCGCCCCGCTGCCGGAGCGCTTGCTGGGCGAGGTAGCGCGGCTGGTCGGACGGCTCCACGCGTTCGATGATGGACGTGCCGACCAGCGTGCGCGAGGGCATGCCCACGAGCCGCTCGAAGGCCGGGTTCACGAGCGCAAACTGGTCCTGGGCGTCGGCGAGCACGACCCCCTCGCCAAGCGCGTCGAGGAGGGACTGCACAAAGTCGCGCTCGCCCTGCAGGGCCTCCTCGGTGCTCATGTGGGCTTCGACATCGAGGAACACGCCAGCCCAGCAGGGCTCGCCCTCTACCACGATCCGGTCGGCCCAGAGCTCGACGCGGCGGCGTTCGCCGGTGTCGAGGCGCCGCAGCAGGGCCAGGCGCCCTTCGATGGGGAGCGTGCGAAACATGAGCATCTGGGCACGCCGCTCGGCATCGCTGCCCCAGAAGCCCATGGACATGACGGTGCGTCCAAACAGATCCTCGCGCTTTTGCGCGCCCACAAGGCGTGCAAAAGCGTCGTTGAGGTCCACAAACACCCCATCGCGCACGCGCACCACGACCAGGGGCACCGGTGATCTCATGAACACACGCGAGAACTTTTCCCGGCTCTCGTTGAGGCCGTGCAGGGCTTCGTGATGCACCGTCACGTCCTGCGCGTAGAGGCGCACATTCTCCGAGTCGGGCACGAGGTAGACGCGGGCCTCGAACGTGCGCTCCTGCACCACCACCCGCGTCTCGACCGCCTCTGCGCCCCGGAGGAGGGCCCGCCGGAACGCCGTCAGGTACCGCAGCAGCGGGTGCGACCCGCTTTCCAGGTCTGGAAACGCCGCACGTGCCGCCGGATTGGCGTAGACCACCTGCCCGCCGGGCGTCGCTTCGAGCGTGGGGATGGGCGTGAGTTCGGGGAAGGAGGCGAGGTAGGCCGTGTGCGCGTCCCGCCGCTCCCGCGCCGTCACGTCCCAGAGCGTGAGCTTCACGAGCGGCCGCCCCTCCAGGGCCACCTGCGTCGCCACCGCCTCGACGGTGCGCTCCTGCCCATCGAGGCGGTTGAGGTGCAGGCGCCGCGGCTTTCCGGTGAGCCGCCCCGAGGCGACGAACTCCTCCAGGTAGGCCATCAGTGCGGCGCGTTCGTCGGCCCGCATGAACGACGCGACCGGCTGGCCTGCGATCTGGTCCGCGTCGTGGGCGCCCGCCAGGGCGAGCGCGGCCGCGTTGGCGTAGCGAATCCACTGTCCGGTGGCGTCGCATAGGACGGCCGCATCCGGGCGCCCCCCCACCAGGGCCTCGTACGAACGGGCATCGGGTGCGGCTTCCGGGGAGCCGGGCGCCGCAGTAAACCGAAGCCACCGAGCGCCCACGACCCCCAGGCCGACGGCCAGCCCCACGCCCACAAGGGCGCCCGGCCAGAGCGCGGGACGGCCAGCGGCGGCGAGCGCAAAGGCCACCGCCGCAAGCGCCACAAGAGCTCCTAGCAGGGCCTGGAGTGCGCGCAGAGAGGGGGCGCCAGAGGGCAAATCAGGGGGGTAAGAATGCCGCTCCGCAGCGACAGAGCCAGCACGTTATATCGGTGCCAGGGGGCCCAAATTAACGTGCTGAATGCCCACCATTGCGGAGGGTTACCTTTCCTGCCTCTTACAGCCCGCCGATGGCCCTTTCCCCGCCCCACGTTGCCACCCGCCTCGCCCACGCGGGCTGCGCGCCCGACCCGGTGACAGGCGCCGTAGTGGCCTCTCCGGTGCTCGCCACCACGTTCGAGCGGCTGCCGGACGGCGGCTATCCGGCCGGGCATCAGTACAGCCGCAGCTCCAACCCCACACGCGCCCTCCTCGAAGCCGCCCTCGCCGACCTCGAAGGCGGCGCCGCGTGCGGCGCCTTTGGCTCCGGCATGGCCGCCGCCCACGCGGTCCTGGCGTCCCTGCCGCACGGCAGCACGGTCGTGATCCCCGCCGACGTCTATCACGGTGTCCGCACGCTACTCAACGGGCCGCTCGCCGACCGCCTGCACACCGTCGCCTGCGACACCACCACGGCGGGCGCGCTCGACGCGGTGCTCGCCTCGGGCGAGGTGGCGCTCGTCTGGCTGGAGACGCCCTCGAACCCGCTCGTCCGCGTCACCGACCTCGCCGCGTGCATCGCCGCCGCGCGCGCGGCCGGGGCACTCGTGGCGGTAGACAATACCTGGCCCACGCCCCTGCTCACGCAGCCGCTTGCCCTCGGCGCCGACTTCAGCGTGCATTCGCTCACCAAGTACCTCGCCGGCCACTCCGATGTGCTCGGCGGCGCGGTGGTGGCCCGCGAGGCCGGGGCATCGTGGGCGCGCGTGCAGGCCGTGCAAGCGCTCGGCGGGGGCGTGCTCGATCCGTTCTCGTGCTGGCTCACGCTGCGGGGGATGCGCACGCTCGCCGTCCGCCTCGAACGCGCCTGCGCCAATGCGCAGACGGTGGCCGAGGCTCTGGCCGCGCATCCGGCCGTGTCGGTCGTCCACTATCCCGGTCTGCCCACCCACGCAGGGCACGCCGTGGCGGCGCGGCAGATGCAGCTGCACGGGCAGCCCTGCTTCGGGGCGATGGTGTCGTTCGAGGTCGCCGCCGGCGAAGAGGCCGCGCGCCGCGTGGCCAGCGGCACCCGCGTGTTTCGGCAGGCCACCTCGCTCGGCGGCACCGAGAGCCTCATCGAGCACCGCCGGAGCGTCGAAGGGCCGCTCACGGAAACGCCGGGCGGCCTGCTGCGCCTCTCCATCGGCATCGAGCACGCCGCCGACCTCGTGGCCGACCTGCAGGAGGCGCTGGACGGGTAACCGGTTGAATGGTGAGGGATCACCGGGTTGATCATGGATCATCGATCATGGTCAGAGGCGCCCAGAGTTGCCTTCTGGCCATGATCGATGATCCATGATCCAGGGAGCATTCCCGTGCCCTTCGGATGGATTTGGTATCATGCGCCTCGCCGGTTGGCGGAGCCAGGACGGGGCGAGCGGGTATACGGCGGCCGAACACCGTCCTGCATGAAACTCCCGTTTTTCCTCGCCTCGCGCTTTGTCGCGGCCGACTCGCTTGAGGGGGCCATCCCGCCCGTCGAGGGGCTCAACGCCAAAGGCCTCCACGTCACGCTCGACCTGCTCGGCGAGTACGTCTCCGACCGCGCCGTGGCTACGCAAGCGCTCGCCGAGTACGAGCGTCTGCTTGGCACCATCCACGCGCGCGGCCTCGACTCCAACATCTCGATCAAGCTGTCCATGCTCGGGCAGAAGATCGACGAGGGGTTCTGCATGGACAACCTCCGCCACCTGCTCGCGCGGGCGAAGGAGCTGGACATCTTCGTCCGCCTCGACATGGAAGGCTCCGACATCACCGAGAGCACCCTGGCGATGTTCGAGGCGGTCTACCCGGACTTCCCGGACCATGTAGGCGTGGTGCTGCAGGCCTACCTCAAGCGCACCGAGCGCGATGTGGAGCGGATGTGCGAGCTCAACGCGCGCGTGCGGCTCTGCAAGGGCGCCTACAAGGAGCCGCCCGAGATCGCCTACCAGAAGATGGACGACATCCGGCGGCAGTACCGGCGCTACATGGAGCAGCTCATCCAGCACGCGCGCTACCCCGGCATCGCCACGCACGACGACGCGCTGATCGCCGCCACCAAGGCCTTCGTCACCCGCGAGCGGGTTGCGTCCGAGCGGTTCGAGTTCCAGATGCTCTACGGCATCCGCCCGGACACGCAGGAGAGCATCGCGCGCGAGGGCTACAACCTGCGCGTCTACGTGCCCTACGGCACCGACTGGTATCCCTACTTCTCACGGCGCCTGCGCGAGCGCAAGGAGAACGTCTGGTTCGTGCTCAGGAACCTCGTGCGCCGCTGACGGCAGGGCAGGGGCTCTCCAACAGAACGGCCCGGCACTCGTGAGAGCGCCGGGCCGCTGTGCTTCCTGTGAACCCCGTCCGAGCGGACGGGGGGCGCCCTGATACAGCGCTAAAACTTAGCCTTCGTCGTACCCGCCGCCGCCGTAGCCGCCACGGTCGCCGCCGCGTGAGCCACCGCCGCCGCCGCCGTAGCCGCCGCGCGAGCCGCCGCCGCCGCCACTGCCGCCGCCGCCGTAGCCGCCGCGTGAGCCGCCGCCGCCACCACTGCCGCCGCCGCCGTAGCCGCCGCGCGAGCCGCCGCCGCCACCACTGCCGCCGCCGCCGTAGCCGCCGCGCGAGCCGCCGCTGCCACCACTGCCGCCGCCGTAGCCGCCGCCGCCACCACTGCCGCCGCCGCCGTAGCCGCCGCGCGAGCCGCCACCGCCACCGCCGTAGCTGCCACCGCCGCCTTCACCGCGCGGGGGACGCTCGCCGCGGGGACGGGCCTCGTTTACCTGGAGCGGACGCCCCTTGAAGTCGAACCGGTTGAGGGCCTGGATGGCCGCATCGGACCCGTCCTCCATTTCGACGAAGCCAAAGCCGCGCATCCGGCCCGTTTCACGGTCCGCGATGAGCTGGACGGTGGTCACCGTTCCGTACTGCGAAAACAGCTCGCGGAGTTCGTCCTCCGTCATGCTGTAGGGCAGATTCCCGACGTAGATGTTGGTCATTGAAGCAAATGATACTGGTGCGCTGTCGCAACGCCGGAAGCAGGACGTAGCAGGGCAGGGCGGATCGCAGAGAGGCGCAGGCCTCTCCGAACCGCGCAAGGTACACCGCGCCTGCCCCAATCGAAAGAAACTTTAGCGTAAACCGGTACAACCGCCCAGGCTACCCGAAATCCGCTCAAGCTGGACAGAATGCGGCGTTTTGCCTCGGCTCAGGCTTCGAGGTCCGGCACTTCTTGGGGGGTGTCCACCACGTTGGTCTGCTCGGTGCTCCGCTCGGGGGCCGCTGCGTGGTAGTCTTCGATGCCTTCGCCCTCCACGTAGCCGTGCTCGGCAAGCCACCGCTCGGCGTCGATCGCGGCCATGCAGCCGGTGCCGGCCGCCGTGATCGCCTGCCGGTATACGTGGTCCTGCACGTCGCCGCAGGCGAAGATGCCCTCGACGCTCGTGTAGGCAGAGCCGGCCTTCGTGCAGAGGTAGCCCGCCTCGTCTGTTTCGAGCTGGCCCGCAAACACCTCGGTGTTGGGCTTGTGGCCGATGGCGACAAAGTAGCCGGTCACGTCGAGCGTGCGCGTCGCCTGCGTCTCCACATCGCGCAGGCGCACGCCGGTCACGGTCGCGTCGCCGAGGATCTCGTCCACGGTGTGGTTCCAGATGAACTCGATCTTGGGGTTCTGCATCGCGCGCTCCTGCATGATCTTGCTCGCCCGCAGTTCGCGGCGGCGATGCACGAGGTACACCTTGCGCGCAAGGCGGGTGAGGAAGAGCGCCTCTTCAAGCGCCGTGTCGCCCCCGCCCACCACGGCCACGTCCTGCCCCCGGAAGAAGGCGCCGTCGCAGGTGGCGCACGCGCTCACGCCGCGCCCGAGCAGGCGCTGCTCGCTCTCCAGGCCGAGGTACTTGGCGCTCGCGCCGGTGGAGATGATGACGGCGCGCGCGAGGAGCGGCGTTTCCTCATCCACCACGAGGCGGAACGGGCGACACGACGCGTCGAGCGCGCTCACGCTGCCGTAGCGGAGTTCGGCGCCAAAGTGGGCGGCCTGCTCCTCCATCTTCATCATTAGGTCCGGGCCGAGGATGCCGCCGGGGAAACCGGGGTAGTTCTCGACGTCGGTGGTGGTGATAAGCTGCCCGCCGGGCTGCGGGCCCTGGAGCACGAGCGGCTTGAGGTCGGCGCGGGCGGCGTAGAGCGCGGCGGTGAGGCCGGCGGGGCCGGTGCCCACGATGACGAGGTCACGCACCTCAGCGCCGGAAAAGTCGAAGCGGGAGATGGCTGGAGGAGCCTGCATGGAGGCGGGGGGATCAAGCGAAGGGCCTAACATAGAACCGCCCGGAAGCGGCGGGCGCCTCCGGGCGGAAGGGGAGCGCCCGAAGGGGCGAACGGGTCAGACTTCCTGTCCGACGAGCGCGTCGAGGCGTTCGGCGAGCATCCGCTTGGGCACCGCGCCAACGACCTGGTCGACCGGCTGGCCGTCCTTGAAGAAGATGAGCGCGGGGATCGAGCGGATGCCGTACTGCGTCGGGATCTGCTGGTTTTCGTCGACGTCCATCTTGGCGATGACGGCGCGCCCGGCGTATTCGTCGGCAAGCTGCTCGACGAGCGGGGCGATCATGCGGCAGGGGCCGCACCAGGCCGCCCAGAAGTCCACAAGCACGGGCTTATCCGAGCCGAGCACTTCCTGCTGGAAGTTCTGGTCGGTGACGGTGACGATGTTGGCGTTGTCGGCCATGGGAGGAATTAAGGTTGACGGGGGCCCAACGGGGCGCGCTCGGCGATGGTTTCACACCCCGCGCAGGCGTCACCAGAGGGCGACCTTCGTGAACGGCGGATGGACGCGCCCGCTCAGCGGCGGAGCGTTTCGAGGAGGGCGCGCCCCTCGGGCCATGCCCCCAGGCCGCTGTCGCTGTTGATGTGGCCGGCCGCGCCCACGTTCACGAAGCGGCTGCCCCAGGCGTCCGCAAACGCTTTGGCCCCCGCCAGAGAGACGTACGCATCGTCCTCCGAGGCGACGACGATGCTGGGGAAGGGCAGCGGCGTGAGGGGCATCGGCGTCCAGCCGGTCGGGCCCGAGGGGTAGGAGGGCGCTTCGGTGTCGGAAGGGGCCACAAGGAGGGCGCCGCGCACCGTGCGCCCGGTCTCGCGTGCCCAGAAGGCGATGAGGGCGCAGGAGGTGCTGTGCGCCGCGAGCACCACGTCCGGACCGTAGCGGGCCACGGCGGCATCGAGCGTGCGCACCCAGTCGGCGCGGGCGGGGGCGTCCCACTCGGCCTGGTTGAGGCGCACGAACACGTCCGGCTCGGCATCCGCCCAGACGGACTGCCAGTGCATCGGCCCCGAGTTGCCGAGGCCCGGCAGGAGCAGCACGCGGGGCAGGTCAGGCATGGAGGGTGTCGGCGGTGTTCATGGCGCGTGGGATCGCCGTCTCGTAGGGCGTTTCCATCTCCGCGCGCGTCGCCTCGAACGTGCCCTGCGCGCCGAGGTGGACGCGGAGCACGCCGCCGTCCGTCACGGTGCCCAGGCGCGTCAGCGAGACGCCGTGGCCTTCGACGCGCGCGCGCAGGTCGGCTTCGGGTTCGGCGGCGGTGAACACGATCCGGCTCTGCGCCTCGCCGAAGAGGAGCGCGTCCACCCGGAGGTGGGCGTGCGGTTCGAGCGCGATCTCGGCGCCGAGGCCGTCCGAGAAGAGCGCCATCTCGGCCAGGCACACGCCGAGGCCCCCGTCGCTGCAATCGTGGGCCGCCGTCACGACGCCGGCGCGGATCAGGGCCAGCATCGTGGTTTGCACGGCGCGCTCTTCGTACAGGTTGAGGTGCGGCGCATCGCCCGTGGTGAGGCCGTGCAGCGCGGACAGGTATTCGCTCGCCCCGGCGTCGTTCTTGTGGCGCCAGCCAATCGGCGTGAGCAGGTACACGCCCTCGCCCGGCGCCTTGAAGCCCGCCGTCGTGACGTGCGCGAGTGACGCGATGAGCCCGAGCATCCCGATGGTGGGCGTGGGGAAGACGGCGCCGTCCGGGTTCTCGTTGTAGAAGCTCACGTTGCCGCCCGTCACGGGGGTGTTGAGCACGCGGCAGGCGTCGCCCATGCCGCCCACGGCCTCCGTAAACGTCCAGTAGACCTCCGGTTTGTACGGATTGCCGAAGTTGAGGCAGTTCGTGATCGCGAGGGGCTGACCGCCCGCGCACACCACGTTGCGCGCCGCCTCGGCCACCGCGATGCGCCCGCCCTTGCGCGGGTTGAGGTATACGTAGCGCCCGTTGCAGTCGGTTTTGAGCGCGAGCGCCCGGTCGGTCCCCTTGATCCGCACCACGGCGGCATCGCTCGGCCCCGGCCCCACGACGGTGTTCGTGCGCACGGCCCAGTCGTACTGCTCGTAGATCCAGCGCTTCGAGGCGATGTTGGGGCTCCCGAGCAGGCGGAGCAGGGCGTCGCGGGCGCCTGCCGCGTCCGGCTCTTCCAGCGTGCGCAGGTCGAAGGAGGTGGTGGCGTCGAGGTAGGCCGGGCGCGCGGTTTCGCGGTGGTATACGGGCGCGCCGCCGCCGAGGACGAGGTGCTCGGCGGGCACGCACGCCACCTCTTCGCCGTGCCAGCGCACGCGCACGAAGCCATCTTCCGTCACCACGCCGATGCGCGCGGCGTGGAGGTCCCACCGGGCGAAGACCGCTTCGAGGTCGGCCTCGCGGCCGGGCCGGGCCACGATGAGCATCCGCTCCTGGCTTTCCGAGAGCATCAGCTCGTAGGGGGTCATGCCCGTCTCGCGCGCGGGCACGCGTTCGAGGTCGAGCGTCATGCCGCAGCCGCCCTTGGCGCTCATCTCGCACGACGAGCAGGTGATGCCCGCCGCGCCCATGTCCTGAATCCCGGCCACGACGCCCGCGTGGATGGCTTCGAGCGTGGCTTCCAGGAGCAGCTTCTCGGTGAACGGATCGCCCACCTGCACGCTCGGGCGCTTGGCCTCGCTGGCCTCACTGAGCTCCTCGGAGGCAAACGTGGCTCCGTGGATGCCGTCGCGCCCGGTGGCGCTGCCGACGATGTAGACGTGCGCGCCCGGAATGTCTGCGGTGGCGCTGGCCGTCTCGCCCACCTGCACAAGGCCCACGCTCATCGCGTTCACGAGCGGGTTGCCCTCGTAGGCGGGGTCAAAGAACACGTCGCCCGCCACGGTGGGCACACCGAAGGCGTTGCCGTAGCCGCCAATGCCGCGCACGACGCCGTCCATGAGCCAGCGCACGCGCGGGTTGTCGAGGGAGCCAAAGCGGAGCGAGTTGAGCGAGGCAATGGGCCGCGCACCCATCGTAAAGATGTCCCGCTGGATGCCGCCTACCCCGGTGGCCGCGCCCTGGTAGGGCTCCACGGCGGACGGGTGGTTGTGGCTCTCGATCTTGAAGGCGCACGCGAGGCCCTCGCCGAGGTCTACGAGCCCGGCGTTTTCCTCGCCCGCGCCCACGAGCAGGGCCGGGCCCTCGCGCGGGAGCGTTTTGAGGAGGGCGATGGAGTTCTTGTACGAGCAGTGCTCAGACCACATCACCGAGTAGATCCCCAGTTCGACGAGCGTCGGGATGCGCCCGAGCTTGTCCACGATCCATCCGTACTCTTCTTCCGTCAGGCCGTGTTGCCGGACGATCTCCGGCGTGAGGTCGGGTTGCATGGGCGCGGGAGGTGACGGGCCAAGGTAGCCGCCGCCGGCGCGCCCGGATTGTTGAAACCCCGTGCGAAGCGGAGCGGGCGGCGAAAACAGGCGCGGGCACGCGGATTTTGCGCCCGTCCGCCCGGCCCGCTGCCCGCCGCCCGTAACCTCAGGCGCTTCCGCCTTCTCTGTTTCCCTGTGCTCCTCTCGTTCGAAGGCCTCGACGGCAGCGGCAAGACCACCCAGATCGACCGCCTCGCGGCCCGCCTCGACGCCGCCGGGCGCACCGTCGTGCGCGTGCGCGAGCCCGGCGGCACGGCGCTCTCCGAACGCATCCGCGCGCTGCTGCTCGACCCGGAGCACCACGTCGTGCCGCGCGCCGAGCTGCTGCTGTTCTCCGCCGCGCGCGCCCAGCTCTGCGAGGAGGTCATCCGTCCGGCCCTCGCCGCCGGCGCCGTCGTGCTCTGCGACCGCTTTTACGACTCCACGACGGCCTACCAGGGCGGCGGGCGCGGTGTGGCGCCCGAGCCGTGGCTCGAAGCCTTTCACGACGTCGTCACTGGCGGGCTGGTGCCTGCGCGCACCTATTACCTCCGCCTCGCCCCCGAGGCCGCCGCCGCCCGGCGGGGCCACCGCGCCGAAGACCGGATGGAACGCTCCGGCCTCGCCTTCTACGCGCGCGTCGCGGCGGCCTACGACGCCCTCGCCGCCCGCCACCCCGAGCGCATCGTCCCGCTCGATGCCAGCGCCCCGCCCGACGCCATCGCCGCCGCGCTCTGGGCTGACCTCGCGCCCCACCTTGCCCTCGGAACCGCCCCCTGAGGGTCCCGTACCGCCGCGCATGAGCCACGCCACCTACGACTACCTCGACGCCGCACGCGAGCGCTTCCGCGTCTACCTCCGCGAGCGCGGCCAGCGCCAGACCCCCGAGCGCTTCTCCATCCTCGACGAAGTCTACCGCACCGGCGAGCACGTCGACGCCGACACGCTCTTCGGGCGGCTCCAGACGGCAGGCGTGCCCGTGAGCCGCGCCACCGTCTACAACACCCTCGATCTGCTCGTGGCGTGCGGGCTCGTGGCGCGGCACCAGTTCGGCGAGGCGCAGGCCCGGTACGAGCGCGCCTACTCCTACGCCCAGCACGACCACCTCATCTGCCTCGACTGCGGCGAGATCTACGAGTTCTGCGACCCGCGCCTCCACGGCATCCAGGAGATGATCGGCCAGATCTACAACGTCCGCGTGTCCCAGCACGCGCTCACGCTCTACGGCCACTGCGAGCGCGACGCCTGCCCGAACCGATCTGCCGCCGCGTCTTGACGGGCGCCGCGAAATCGCGTTCCTTTGGGTAGGGGATGCCCGCCCGGCTTATTAAGAGGGCTCCCTGCTGCCATGCGCTTCTGCCTCCTCCTAGTTCTGCTGCTCGCGAGCGCCCCTGCGGCGTTTGCGCAGTCGGTGCGGCTCGACTCGTGGCGGGTGGACAAAGACCGGGCGCAGGTGCGGCTCGTGTGGGAGACGCAGACCGAGGCGAGTGTGCAGGGCTACGAGATCCGCCGCCGCGCCGTCGCCACGGGAGGCGAGTTCGCCGCGCTCGGCGAGTTGCGCAGCCACGGCCCCGCAAGCCCCTACACCTTCACCGACGACGACCTCTACAAAGCCTCGGGCCAGCAGATGGCCGAGTACCAGGTGTGGGTCGTGTTCACGAATGGCGGCAAGCAGTCGCTCTTTTCGGCCCAGGTCAACTACACGAGCACGGGCCTGCGCCGCACCTGGGGCAGCCTGAAGGCGATGTTTCAGTAGGGCGCGAATGGTCGCGCCCGGCCTCCCTCCGGCGCCTGTGCAACTGCTCTCCTCTGCCCGCGTCGCCCGCACGCTCGACCGGCTCGCCGCCGAGATCGTCGAAGACCACCGGGGCGCTGCCCGGCTCGTCGTGTTCGGCATCCGCACGCGTGGCGATGTGCTGGCCGATGCCCTCGCCGCCCGCCTGAGCGCCCTCGTGGCCATGCGGTGCCCACCCACGGCCTCGACGTGACCGCCTTCCGCGACGACCGGCCCCACGAGGCCGACACGCCCCCTGGCGCCCTCCCCGATGTCACCGGCTGCGACGTGCTGCTCGTGGACGATGTGCTCCACACCGGCCGCACCATCCGTGCCGCCCTCGACGCGCTCGTGCGCCTGGGCCGTCCCCGCGCCATCCGCCTCGCCGTGCTCGTAGACCGCGGCGCCCGCGAATTCCCCATCCGCGCCGACTACGTCGGGCGCGACCTGCCCGTGCAGCCGTCCGAGCGCATCCGCATCGAGCCCGGCGAGGGCTTCGCGGTCTACCTGGATCCCGCCTGAGCCGGCGGATGCCGCCGCACCCTCGGAGGCATCTCGTACGCCGTGATCGGCGCCGCGCACCACAGGGGAGCGCAGCCTGCCCGATGGCCCCCCTTATAGTCTTACGCGCGCGGGCGCACGTGCCTGTGCAGGGAGAGAGCGATTGCCCAGCGCCCTGCTACAGCTGATCCGGCTCCGGCGCTCGTACCGTCGTCGTGTCTGCCGTCACAAAGAGGCGCACTTCAAAGCCGCCCCGCACCTGGGTGCCGGCTTCGCGGCTCTGGCGCACCACCACCTGCGCCTCCGCGCCCGGACCACTGGCGTCCACCACGAGGGCCCGCAGTTCGTGGGAGAGCAGTTCGGCGCGTGCCTGCGCCACCGTCTTGCCCGTCACGTCGGGCACCGTCGCCATCGAGTTGCTCGGGCCCGTCGAATACCACAGCGTCACGCCTGTGGCCGGAGGCACCTGCGCGCCCGAGGACGGGGCCTGCTGGGTAATCGTGTTGCGGTAGGGCGAGGGAATCGTGTCCGGGCGCTCCTCGGTGAGGCGTAGCCCGAGCGCTTCGATGCGGGTGCGGGCCTCGCGCAGCGACACGCCCACAAGCTGCGGTACCCGCACGGTGGGTTGCACGCCCTCATTCACGGTCAGGTAGACGAGCCGCCCCGGCTTCACCTCCTGTCCCGCCCGGGGCTCCTGCTCGATCACCTCACCGCGTTGCCGGGCGGCATCGTAGCGACGCATCACCTTTTCCACCTTGAGGCCGGCCTGTTGCAGCGTCGCCTCAGCATCGGTGTAGGGCTGCCCGGCCACGGCGGGCACGGCCACGCTGGCCCCCTGGCGCGTATAGAAGGGCATTACGGCGGCATCGAGCAACACGAACAGCAATACGGCAACTGCGGCGACGCCGGCGAGGCCAGCCCAGAAGTACAGGTTCTTGAAAACAGACGAGCGTGCCATGTGAGGAGGCCAGGTGAAGCGATAGGCCCCCCTACGGTGGGGACGCGGGGGCGGTTCACGGCTTCACGGTTTCCCAACCGTAACACCCGAAACCCACGCTGAAGGGGACGGTTGTGGGCGATCCTCGCAGCCCATGCGAGCGCTCTTTGGCAGTGGTGAACGGGTCTCAAGCGAAGGCTTGGAGAAGTGCAGCAAAAACCTTGCCGTGCCCTCCAAAGCGCCGTAGTTTACCCGTCCTGCCGCCCAGCGGTAGGAGCCACGCCGCGAGAGCGGCACGTTCTTTTCGAACCCTGACCGGGTCCTCTGCGAAGCCCACGCGAAGCACAGCAAAAAGCTTGCCATCGCCGACGGTCTTTCGTAGTTTACCCGTCCTGCCTCGAAACGGCGGGCGCGCCCACAGCGCGGCACCGGAAACGGACCGACTGTGAAGCCCGCACGAAACGACGAAAGTAGGTTGACAGCGATAGACGGCTTGCCGTAAGTTAACTGTCCGCGCCGGGATGAACGGCGCCGCCCGAAAGGGCAGGTTCTTTGACGAGACTGGAAGCATAGCGAGTCCGAGTCGATTCTTTTGAGGACGGCCGAGAGGCCGGAATCAGGAGCAAGATGAACATACAAAGCCAAAAACTTTCCACTTACTACGGAGAGTTTGATCCTGGCTCAGGACGAACGCTGGCGGCAGGCTTAACACATGCAAGTCGAACGAGGTAGCAATACCTAGTGGCGCACGGGTGCGTAACACGTAGCCAATCTGCCCTGGAGTGGGGAATAACTATCCGAAAGGGTAGCTAATACCGCATATTGACGAGAGATGGCATCATCTTTCGTTGAAAGCTATATGCGCTCCGGGATGAGGCTGCGGCGGATTAGGTAGTTGGTGGGGTAACGGCCCACCAAGCCGACGATCCGTAGCTGGTCTGAGAGGATGATCAGCCACACTGGCACTGAGACACGGGCCAGACTCCTACGGGAGGCAGCAGTGAGGAATATTGCACAATGGGGGAAACCCTGATGCAGCCATGCCGCGTGCAGGATGACACCCCTCTGGGTCGTAAACTCCTTTTGTGAGAGAAGAACCACGTGGTCGCCACGTCTGACGGTATCTCACGAATAAGCACCGGCTAACTATGTGCCAGCAGCCGCGGTAATACAGAGGGGCAAGCGTTGTCCGGATTTATTGGGTGTAAAGGGTGCGTAGGCGGGACGATAAGTCCGAGGTGAAATCCCGCAGCTTAACCGTGGAACTGCCTTGGATACTGTCGACCTTGAGTCCGGGAGAGGTGGCTGGAATTCCAGGTGTAGCGGTGAAATGCGTAGATATCAGGAGGAACACCAGAGGCGAAGGCGGGTCACTGGACGGTACTGACGCTGAGGCACGAAAGCGTGGGGAGCAAACAGGATTAGATACCCTGGTAGTCCACGCCGTAAACTATGAATACTCGGTGTTGCCTGCTATGAGGGCAGTGCCGTAAGCTAACGTGTTAAGTATTCCACCTGGGGAGTACGGTCGCAAGGATGAAACTCAAAGGAATTGACGGGGGCCCGCACAAGCGGTGGAGCATGTGGTTTAATTCGATGCAACGCGAAGAACCTTACCAGGCTTGAACGTACCGGACATCCTGAAAGGGAGTCTTCTTCGGACTGGTAGCGAGGTGCTGCATGGCTGTCGTCAGCTCGTGCCGTGAGATGTTGGGTTAAGTCCCGCAACGAGCGCAACCCTTGTCGTTAGTTACCAGCGGGTTATGCCGGGGACTCTAACGAAACTGCCTGCGCAAGCAGTGAGGAAGGTGGGGATGACGTCAAGTCATCATGGCCCTTACGCCTGGGGCCTACACACGTGCTACAATGGACGGTACAGAGGGCTGCTACTCCGCGAGGAGGAGCCAATCCCTAAAGCCGTTCTCAGTTCAGATTGCAGTCTGCAACTCGACTGCATGAAGCTGGAATCGCTAGTAATCGCGGATCAGCTACGCCGCGGTGAATATGTTCCCGGGCCTTGTACACACCGCCCGTCAAGCCATGGAAGCCTGGAGCGCCCGAAGTCGTGACCCAACTCGCAAGGAGGGAGCGGCCGAAGGTGAGCCCGGTGACTGGGGCTAAGTCGTAACAAGGTAGCCGTACCGGAAGGTGCGGCTGGATCACCTCCTTTCAGAGATAATGTGTCCTTGTTCCGAATCGACTCGACTCGCTATGCTTCACTCTCGTACTTCCAGATCCCGGTGCTCTGGCACCATCCGTTCTTTCGACGATGAACGAAGTCGCTCGCCTGAGCGCACGCCCGGCAGGGCGGCACGCACCCACAAGGGGCTGTAGCTCAGGTGGTTAGAGCACACGCCTGATAAGCGTGAGGTCGGAGGTTCAAGTCCTCCCAGCCCCACTCGCTGTCGCCCTGCGGCGCGTTGCTGATCAGGCGGGGTTATAGCTCAGTTGGTAGAGCACCTGCTTTGCAAGCAGGAGGTCACCAGTTCGAATCCCGTTAACTCCACTATCGCTGCTCAATATGGAGCGGAATGACGCCTAGCCGGTGTCCTCCGCTTCGAGCAGCCGTTCTTTGACATGTTGTGATTTCCGTCGATTAGTCCAGGACGGTTTGGTAGGCTTCGGTCGGCCAGAATACGTCTGGAGCAAACTCGAGCGTACGAGCGTGTTAGGATCGCCGTGCCTGATAGGCAGCACGGTATGAAGCAATTAAGAGCGCATGGGTGGATGCCTTGGCATCAGACAGGCGATGAAGGACGTGCTAAGCTGCGAAAAGCCACGGGGAGCTGCAAAGAAGCTATTGATCCGTGGATTTCCGAATGGGGCAACCCAGCAGGCTGAAGCCCCGTTACTCTACGCTGAATACAAGGCGAGTAGAGCAAACCCGGTGAATTGAAACATCTTAGTAGCCGGAGGAAGAGAAATCAATAGAGATTCCCCTAGTAGTGGCGAGCGAAACGGGAAGAGCCCAAACCGGGGCGTTAAGGCCGTACCGGGGTTGTAGGGCCTCACATAAGGGACCGTGATGCGAAGCCGAAGCTACTGGAAAGTGGCGCCATAGAGGGTGATAGCCCCGTAAGCGTAAGAGAAACGGCCTAAGTAGGATTCCTGAGTACCACGGGACCGGGAAATCCTGTGGGAATCTGCCAGCACCATCTGCAAGGCTAAATACTCTCCGATGACCGATAGCGAACTAGTACCGTGAGGGAAAAGTGAAAAGAACCCCTAGTAGGGAGTGAAATAGTACCTGAAACCATGCGCTTACAAACAGTCGGAGCCCCTTCGTGCGGGTGACGGCGTGCCTTTTGCATAATGACCCAACGAGTTACCGTCACTGGCAAGGTTAAGGTCTTCAGCACCGGAGCCGTAGCGAAAGCGAGTCTGAATAGGGCGACTATAGTCAGTGGGGGTAGACGCGAAACCGAGTGATCTAGCCATGGCCAGGTTGAAGCGTGGGTAACACCACGTGGAGGACCGAACTGGTGAGCGTTGAAAAGCTCCCGGATGAGCTGAGGCTAGGGGTGAAAGACCAATCAAACTTGGAGATAGCTCGTACTCCCCGAAATGTATTTAGGTACAGCCTCGACCGTGTCTACTGGAGGTAGAGCACTGATTGGGCTAGGGCCCTTCACCGGGTACCAAACCCTGATCAAACTCCGAATGCCAGTAGAATTGAGGTCGGCAGTCAGGGCGCGGGTGATAAGATCCGTGTCCGAGAGGGAAACAACCCAGACCGACAGCTAAGGTCCCTAAGTCTACGCTAAGTTGATAAAGGAGGTCGGACTGCAGTGACAACCAGGATGTTGGCTTAGAAGCAGCCATTCATTTAAAGAGTGCGTAATAGCTCACTGGTCGAGCGGTCCGGCATCGAAAATTTTCGGGCATCAAGTGTAGCACCGAAGCTTCGGATGTGGCTTTGCCACGAGTGGTAGGGGAGCATTCCAGTCTGCGTCGAAGCGGTTTCGTGAGGAGCCGTGGAGCGTATGGAAAAGAAAATGTAGGGATGAGTAACGATAAGACAGGAGAATAACCTGTCCGCCGTAAGCCTAAGGGTTCCTGCTCAACGTTAATCGGCGCAGGGTCAGTCGGGTCCTAAGCCGAGGCCGAAAGGCGTAGGCGATGGCAAACGGGTTAATATTCCCGTACCACCTAAAGGCGTTAACACAAGGCGTGACGCAGGAGCGTAAGGTCCGCGGCCTGACGGATGGCCGTTAAAGCGCTTAGGCCGTGGGGTAGGCAAATCCGCCCCACATTAAGGCTGAAACGCGACAGTACTCTGAGCCCTCGGGCAAGGAGATAGTGGCCCCAAGCAAGCTGCCAAGAAAAGCGTCGTGTGTTGTCAAAGGTGTCCGTACCGTAAACCGACACAGGTAGGCGAGGAGAGTATCCTAAGGCGCTCGAGTGATGCACAGCTAAGGAACTCGGCAAATTGGCCTCGTAACTTCGGGAGAAGAGGCGCCCGCCCCAACTAAAAGCGGGGGTGGGCCGCAGTGAAAAGGCCCAAGCGACTGTTTAACAAAAACTCAGCTCTCTGCTAAGTCGTAAGACGATGTATAGGGAGTGACACCTGCCCGGTGCTGGAAGGTTAAGGAAGGGGGTCAGCCGCAAGGCGAAGCTCTTGACCGAAGCCCCAGTAAACGGCGGCCGTAACTATAACGGTCCTAAGGTAGCGAAATTCCTTGTCGGGTAAGTTCCGACCTGCACGAATGGTGTAACGACTTGGGCACTGTCTCGGCTGTGCGCTCGGTGAAATTGTGGTGCCGGTGAAGACGCCGGCTACCCGTACTGGGACGGAAAGACCCCATGCACCTTTACTGCAGCCTGGCATTGACTTTGACCAAAGCATGTGTAGGATAGGCGGGAGACTATGAAGCGGCGTCGCTAGGCGCTGTGGAGTCACCCTTGAAATACCGCCCTTGCTTTGGTTGAAGCCTAACTCGCGGCCGTCATCCGGCCGGAGAACAGTGTCAGGTGGGTAGTTTGACTGGGGCGGTCGCCTCCTAAAAAGTAACGGAGGCTCTCAAAGGTACCCTCAGCACGGTCGGTAATCGTGCGCAGAGTGTAAAGGCACAAGGGTGCTTGACTGAAAGACAGACACGTCGATCAGGTGCGAAAGCAGGACTTAGTGATCCGGTGGTTCCGAATGGAAGGGCCATCGCTCAAAGGATAAAAGGTACGCTGGGGATAACAGGCTGATCTCCGCCAAGAGTTCACATCGACGCGGAGGTTTGGCACCTCGATGTCGGCTCATCGCATCCTGGGGCTGAAGAAGGTCCCAAGGGTTGGGCTGTTCGCCCATTAAAGCGGTACGCGAGCTGGGTTCAGAACGTCGTGAGACAGTTCGGTCCCTATCTAGTACGGGCGTAGGAGATTTGAGCGGATCTGACACTAGTACGAGAGGACCGTGTTGGACTGACCTCTAGTGCACCTGTTGTGGCGCCAGCTGCATCGCAGGGTAGCTATGTCGGGAAGGGATAAGCGCTGAAAGCATCTAAGCACGAAGCCCACCGCAAGACGAGATCTCCCCTATGGGCCGTAGCAGACTACTACGTTGATAGGCAACAGGTATACGCGCAGCAATGTGTTCAGCCGAGTTGTACTAATCGCCCATGAGGCTTCTACCAGACTGCCGCCTATCAGGCGCGGTCTTGACAAGCTCGCACGAAGGTTTGCCCTCGGCGACGGAAATCACACATGTCATCCTTTTTCCGGTGACTTTGGCACAAGGGTCCCACCTCTTCCCATCCCGAACAGAGAAGTTAAGCCTTGTAGCGCCGATGGTACTGCCCTTCGTGGTGGGAGAGTAGGTCGTCGCCGGATTCCTGTGAGAGGCCCCGATGCTCAGGCGAGCGTCGGGGCCTCTCGTTGTTTTAAGCCTTCGGATCAGGCCCACCCACGCTGGGTGCCTGCGTTAATGCGGGGCGGATTGGAGGAGCAGGTGAGGCGCTCCGGAGCGTATCTGTCCAAACGGCGCGGGTGTGCTCTTGCGGAGACCCCTGCCCACCGCTACCTTTCCGAACCTTTTGACGGCCCGCGATTTCGCGGCCTCAGTTTCCGGCTTCCGCTCCTTGCGTCATTTCTCCGAATGGGTCTGTTCGACGAGTACGACGACTTTGACGACGCTCCTGAGGAGCAGCCACTCCACGACCTGGTCGCGGCGTACGAAACAGGTGCGCAGTCTTTCTTCGACTCGCATGCGCTCGAAAGCATTGCCACGTACTACTACGAGGCCGAACGCTTTGAGGAAGCCCTCGGCGTCATCGACCGCATCCTGGAGCAGCAGCCCTACGCGAGCGACGCGTGGATGAAGCGCGGCATCCTGCTGGGCCACCTTGGCCAGCACGATGCGGCTCTCGCCGCCTATGACCAGGCGCTGTCGTTCAATCCGTCCGACGTCGAGGTGCTCGTCAACAAGGGCATTGCGCTCGACAACCTCGGCAACACCGACGAGGCGATTGCGCTCTATGAACGCGCGCTCGAACTCGACCCGGTGAGCGAGGATGCGCTCTTCAACCTCGGTGTGACCTTCGAGCGGGCGGATCGTCTGGAAGAGGCCATCGAGGTGTTTGAGCGCTGCGCAACGCTCAGCCCGGAGCATCCGGAGGTGCATTACGAGATCGGCTACTGTTTCGACCGCCTCGGGCGCGACAGCGACTCGCTCGTCGCCTACGACCGGCACCTCGACCTCGATCCGTTCTCCTCGGACGCCTGGTACAACAAGGGCATTGTCCTCAACCGGCTTGAGCGCTACGACGACGCGATTGCGGCGTACGAGTTCGCGCTCGCGGTGGAGGACGAGTTTGCGTCCGCGCACTACAACTACGGCAACACCCTGGCCAACGTGGGGCGCCTGGACGAAGCCATCGGCGCGTATGAGCGGGTGCTTGAACTCGAAGGGCCGGAGGCGACGACCTACTACAACCTCGGGCTCGCCTACGAGGAGAAGCGCGAATTCGAGACGGCGGTGCAGCGCTTCGAGCAAGCGCTCGGCGAGGACCAGGGCTACGCCGAGGCATGGTACGGGATGGGCTGCTGCTACGACGCGCTCGGTCGCTACGATGCAGCGGTGGTGTGCTTTGCCAAAGCGTGCGAGCTGGCGCCGGAGGTAGCCGAGTTCTGGTACGCCCGCGCCGACAGCCTCTACAACGCGGGCGACCTGGACGCGGCGCTCGATTCCTACCGCCGCGTTGTCCGGATGGACCCGGCCAACTCGGACGGCTGGCTCGACCTTGCCGACACGCTCTTCGAATCGGGGGATACCGCAGGGGCGTTCGAGGCCTACCGGCAGGCCCGCTCGGTGGCCCCAGATGCCGCGCGGGTGTACCTGCGGCAGGCGAAGGCGCTGTACGCGTCGGGCGACCGAGAAGCATCCATACGCGCCCTCGAAACCGCCTTCACCCTCGACCCTGCCGAGCGCGAGGTCTTCCGCGACGATTTCCCGGAGCTCTACCAGGACGCCGTTTTGCGCTCGCGATTGAGCCTGTGACGGACGCGGGGCAGGCGGTGCGGCGCCAGGCCGAGGCGCTGATGGAGACACTCGGCGTGCAGCACCTCGGGCAGCCCTTGCAGGCGCGCGGCTGGACATTCGGGTTCGACCGGGCTCGCGTGCGGCTCGGCCGATGTGTGTTTCGGCGCGGGCGCACGCCGGTGCGGACGATCACGCTCGGGGCCGCGCACGCGGCAGAGGGGTGGACGGCAGATGTGGAAGACACCGTGCGCCACGAGATCGCCCACGCGCTCGACTATGAAACGCGGGGCCGCTCCGGACACGATGCGGTCTGGCGGCGCCTCGCGCGCAGCTGTGGGGCTATGCCGCGTGCGTGCGCTGTGGGGCCGCGACGCGACGATTCCGCCTCGCCATACGTGGGACGGTGCGCGTCGTGCGGGCATTCCCACGCGTTCTACCGGGCGCCGCTGCGCACCTACCGATGCCCGGCCTGCCGCGCCGATGTGCTCGTCGTGGCCGACCGCCGCACGGGCGCGCCGGTGCAGGGGCGGGCGGCATATCTGGGCCGCTGCCCCGCCTGCGGGCAGGCGCAGGCCTTTGCGCGCAAGCCGAGGCGCCGCTACGCGTGTACGCCCTGCTGCCGCACCCACGCCCACGGCCGCTTCGACGCGCGCTTTGCGCTCCGCGTCACGCGCGCTACCGCAGGATGACGACGGTGCCGGTGGCGGCTACCTGCCCCTCGGCGGTGAGGCGGTAGGCGTAGGCGCCGGGGGCCAGGTGGGCCACGGCAACGGTGATCGTCGCGCGGCCGCCGGCGAGGTCGTCGGTAGCGCAGGCGGCGCGCGTGCCGAGGGCGGTGTAGAGGCACACCTGCACACGCGCGGCGGCGGCGAGGGTCAGCCGGAAGGAGACGGTCGTGCGCGCCGGGTTGGGGAACGGGGCAAGAACGGCGGGCGCCGCGCCGCTGGTGTCGCCGCCGGCGCGGTAGAAGAGGAGGCCGCCGCCTTCGGCGCCGAGGGTGAGGTCGGCGTCGCCGTCGCGGTCGAGGTCGGCGAAGGCGGGCGCGGCGCGTGGGCAAGGCCGAGAGCGTGTCGAGGCGGGCGAAGTGGCCTGCGCCATCGCCCCGGAAGAGGCGCACCGTGCCGTTGGCATCCCCGATGGCGAGGCCGAGCGGCGTGCCGGTGGAGAGCGGGCCGAGGGCAGGGGCGCTGCGGGCGGCGGTGCGAGGCACCAGATCCCTCACGAGCAGGCTGAAGCGCGGGCTCGTCCGCGTGCCATCGTTGCGGGCGAGCACGACGGCGCCCGAGAAGCTGCCCACGACGAGGTCGAGGTCACCATCGCCATCGATGTCGCCCAGAGTGGGCGTGGCGTACTGGCCCCGGTCGAGGCGTACGAGCACGCCGGCATCGGCGAACGTGAAGGCGCCCGTGCGGCGGAGCCAGCGCACGGTGCCGTCGAACACCCCGATCACGAGGTCGGTGAGGCCGTCGCCGTCGAGGTCACCCGCAGCGGGGGCAGGGGCGATGAAGGGCGGCAGCACGAGCCGGCCGGCGCCCAGGGGACGGAGGGCGCCGTTGAGGCCGGTGCGCTCGAAGCCCACGAGGCGCCCTTCGTCCACGCCGATCACGAGGTCGAGGTCGCCGTCGCCGTCGAAATCGCCCCAGGCCGGGTGGCTCGCGGTGCCCACGTCGAGCGTGCGCAGGGGCGGCGGGCCGGGGAGGAAGGTGCCGCCGGTATTGGTGTAGCGGACGAGCGGCGGCTCGGGCATCCCGTTGGCCCCGAACGCCCCCCCAACGACGCCGAGGACCAGGTCGAGGTCGCCGTCGCCGTCGAGGTCGCCGAAGGTGGTGGCGTTGAAGCCGGTCGTGCGGGGCGGGGCGCCGGGCGGCCACTGATCGCTCGCGCGCACGAGGCGCGGCGCCGTCGGCGTGCCGTCGTTGCGGACGAGGTAGAGGCTCGGCGAGAAGAAATCGCCCCAGACGAGGTCGAGGTCGCCATCGCCGTCCACGTCGGCGAGCGTGAGGGCACTCGCGCCGTGCTTAGTGGCGCTCATGGCGTCGGCCTTGCCAAACTCGCCGATGATCTGGAGCCCCTGGTAGCGCTCGACCGGCGGCAGGAAGCGGGGGGCGCCGCGCGCATCGGGTGGCGCCCCGCCGAAGAACGTGAGCGCGCCGTCCACCTGCGCATACAGCAGGTCTAGGCGGCCGTCGCCGTCGAGGTCGCCGAGGGCGGGGAGGTTCTGGCGGTCCACGAAAAGCGGGCTGCCGTCGGTGAGACGGAGCGTGTCCTCGACGAGCAAGAAGCCCGTCGCGGTGTGGCGGTAGAAGCGCACGTAGCCGAGCGGGGTCTCGGCGAACACGTCGTCGCGCCCATCGCGGTCGGCGTCCACAAAGCGCAGCCATTCGCCAAAGGCAAGGCCCGGAAGGCGGTCGGCGGCAAAAATCCACGGCACCTCGGCGGCCCCCGCCGCGCGCATTGCCCCCGGCGCATTCGCCACGACGATGGACTGGCGCAAGAAGAGCCGCGCGCGCCCGGATTCGTCCTGCACGACGAGGTCGAGGTCGCCGTCGCCGTCGATGTCCGTCAGGTGAGGACGGGGGCGGGCGAGGCCGCCGGTGAGCGGGTCGAGAAGCGGGGTGCCGCTGCTGTCCTGCACCGCGAACGGAAACGCGGCGCGGGTGAAGGTGGGCTGCGCCCCCAGGGAGTGCGCCCCGCAGAGCCCCACCAGCAGCAGCAGCGCGCGGCGCATCAGAGCGGCTTGCAGAAGTGGACGAGCACCTCTATTTCGGCAAAGCCGAGCGCCCGGTGGGCGGCCCGGCTCGCGGTGTTGTCGGCGTACGCGTCGGAGCCGAGGCGGTCGCAGCCCTGCGCGCGGCCCCACGCTTCCACCGCCTGCACGAGCCTGCGCCCGAGGCCCTGGCCGCGCCGGTGCGCCGCAACGAACCACCCTTCGAGGTGGGCCACAGGTCCGCGTCCGCAGCCGTCGCTGTAGGCGCGCACGGTGCTTTCGGCGAAGCCCGTCGAGCGCGCCCGCTTCCTCGGCCACGAACACCACTGCATCGGCGCGGGCCAGCAGGTCCGCGAGGTCGGATTCATGAGCGCCGGACGGCTCGCCGGGCCAGAGCGACGCCCGTAGGGGCACGAGCGAGGCTATGTCGGCGGGCGTGGCGGCGCGGATCGTCACGGCCTCAGTGATGGACGCCGGGGAGCGCGAGGCCCGTCGGGTAGCGGCCCACTTCAACCACCCGGCGTACCGTCTTCGTAGCCGTGTCCACGAACAGGACCGTCCCGTTGCCCGGCGTGGTGCCGCTGTAGTGGCCGTTCAGGTTGGCGTTCGAGACGTAGAGCGTGGCGCCGTCTTTGGAAAGCTGCGTCATGTAGGGCTGCGCGAAGCCGGGGCCATCAATGCGGCCGGTGACGGTGCGGGTCTGCGCGTCTACGAGGGCGAGGGCGTCTTCGCCGTAGAGCGGCACGTAGAGCGTGCGGCTGTCGGCGCCGAAGTGGAGGTGGAACGGGCGGCTGCCCACGGCCACGGCGCCGTCGTAGGCGAGCGTGCCGTCGTCGCCAATCGAGAAGAGGTGGACGAGGCCCGTCAGGTCGGCGCTGGCGGCGAGGCGGCGGTGGTCGGGGCTGGTGACGAGGTGCGAGAGGCTCTGCGCCGGGCCGGGCACGGGCGTTTCGTGGGCCGAGCCGTCGCGGTCGAAGCGCACGATCACGTTGTCGCGCAGGCTGGCGGTGTAGACGTGCCGGTCGGCGTAGGCAAGGCCGTGCGGGTGCGGGTGGCCCACGGCGCGCTCTTCGAGGACGGTCATCGTGGCCGGGTCGAGGAAGGCGAGGGCGGCGGGGGGATTCGTGGCCGTGAGCGAGCGGCTCACCACGACCTCTTCGCGGGGGCCTTCGGAGAGCATCCCCGGCGTGGGCGTCGTGGCCGTCCCCGTCACGCGGTCCTCGGCGTCGAAGCGCACCACCTTGTTCTCGCCGATGAGCGAGAGGTACCACGCAGTGGATTCGTCGTTGAAGCGCGCGAAATGCGGCGCCGCGGTGGCCGAGAAGCCGAGCGCCGTCAGGTCAATCGTGCGGACGAGCGCGCCCGTGGTGGCGTCGAGTACGGAGACGGACGCCGCGCCCTGGTTCATCACGTACAGGTGGTTCGGGTTGGCCGAGACCGGGGCGTCATGGCCCGCGTCGCAGGCGCCGAGCGTGAGCGGAACGAGCGCGCAGCAGGGCGCGGGAGCAGGCGAACAGAACGGGACATCATGCAGAAAAGCAACCAGCCGGTAAACGCGCCACGGCGCGGCAGGATTGCGCCGCGCCCGCCCCCGTCAGCGCGCGACGACGAAGCGGCGTGTGAGCGTCGTGGTGCCCGTACGCACGTTGACGAGGTAGACGCCCGAGGCGAGGCCGCGCGCATCGAACGTCAGGTCGGTCGTGCCCGCCGGGGCGGCGCCGTCGAAGAGGCGGGCGAGTTCGTGGCCGAGCACGTCGTAGACGGCCACGCGCGCTGCGGCTGCCACTTCGAGGCCGAGGCGGACGCGCACGGGCGCGGCGGACGGATTGGCGCCGTCGAGGTGGAGTTCGACACCGTGGATGACCGGGGCAGGCGCCTCCGGGGTGGTCGTGCCGAGGGCGATGCCGGTGGGCTTGAGCACGAACAGCCCCTCGTTGATGCCGCCGGCCACGATCACGCCCGAGCGGAAGTAGGGGTAGGCGTTCCAGATCCCCGAGAACTGCGCCGCGTCGGTGGCCGGGTACGTGTCGAAGTAGGCGGCCTCGGTGGGCGCGAGCGGGTTCTGCAGGTCGAGGATGTTGATGCCTGCCGTGTAGTTCGACTGCACGTCGTACCGCCCGTTGATATACTGGTTGTGGTCGATGGCGGCGGTGCGGCCCACATACTCGAGCACCGGGGCGATGCGTGTGAGGTCCTGCACGTCGTAGACAATCGTGCGCGTCTTGCCGCCCGTCACGCCGCCCTGCTCGTCGAGTTCGTCGTCCACGTAGAAGTAGCGCCCGTCCTGCGTGAGCCAGCCCTGGTGGATGTATTTGGCATTCGCGTGCGTGCTCCGCGACAGCTCAACGACGGCGCTCTTGTTCGTCGCGTCCACCACGACGAGCACCTCCTCGTTCGAGAGAAAGCAGATCTCGCGGCCCGTGTAGCGCGTGTCGGGTCCGGCATAGGTCATGCACACGGCGTCATGCGTGTAGCCGGGGCGCGTCTCGGTGGTGCTCACTGGGGCGGCGCTGTAGCAGCCGGCAAAGGCCGGGTTGGCCGGGTCGGTGATGGTGACAAAGTGGAGGCCGGAGGCGCAGCCCGCGCTCGGGTTGACGGTGTTGATGTTCTGCGTGCCCTGCATCCCCGTGGCCACGGCGGTGCCCGAGGGGCCGCTCACGAGCACGCTGTGGGCGCGTCCGAAGCCGGTGTAGCGCGCCGTGGCGTCGAACGTAATGGGCGTGCCGGCATAGCGCCGCAACTGCGTCAGGTCGAACGTCTGGAGGCCGTGCCCGGTGGCCTCGGAGACGACGGCGAGGACGTTGCCGAGCACCTTCAGTTCGCGCCACGACGAGGCGGCGATGCCCGCCGGGCGGGGCATGAGGCCTACGTAGACGGGCCGCAGCGGGTCGGTCACGTCCACAAACGACGTCGCATCGCTGCGCCCGATGATGGCGTATTCGCGGCCCGTTTGTGGGTCCGTCCAGCCCCACGTCGTGGCGATGCTGGCATTGCCCGAACTGCCGACGTTGATCGCCCCGCCTATGGACGCCATCGGCAGAAAGCTCATCAGGTCGACGCCCTTGCAGGGAAAGCTCACGGGTTGCCCGCCCATCGTGGCCGTGGCGGTGCCGTTCGTGCAGGCCACGCGCTGCCCGGTGAGGGGCACGAGCGGGACGCCGCCGGAGGTCTGGGCCACCACCGGGGCAGCGGCGAAGAGCGCGAAGAGGGCGACGTAGAAACGCATCGGCGGGGAGAATCGGGCGGGAAAGGCGCCGGAGAATACGGAAGTTGCGGGAAGCCCGGCCCCCCGTGCAAACGTTCACGGGCCGGCGGTTGTATACCGCCCCTCACCTGTTGCTGCTGCCCCGCTGATCGCCATGCCGTTCTCCCTCGCCGACCGCGTCGTCCTCGTCACCGGCGCCTCGTCCGGCATCGGCGCCGCCATCGCCCGCCAGTGCAGCGCCGCCGGGGCCCGCCTGCTCCTCGCCGCCCGCCGCGACGACCGCCTCGACGCGGTGGCGCGGTCGCTCAGCGGCGAGGCCCGCCCGCTCGTGCTCGATGTGCGCGACCCGGACGCGCTGCCTGCTGCCCTCGCCGCCCTCCCCACCGACTGGCAGGCCGTCCACGCGCTCGTGCTCAACGCGGGCCTCAGCCGGGGCCTGGCGCCCTCGTTCGAGAACGCGCGGGCGGACGTGGACGAGATGATCGACACGAACGTGAAGGCGCTCCTGTACGCGCTTCAGGCCGTCGTGCCGGGCATGAAGGCGCGCGGCGCGGGGCACGTCGTCACGATGGGCTCGGTGGCGGGGCGGCACGCCTACCCCGGCGGCACGGTGTATTGCAGCACGAAGGCGGCCGTCAAGATGCTCGCCGAAGGGCTCAAAATCGACCTGCACGGGACGGGCGTGCGGGTGACGAACCTGGAGCCGGGGCTCGTCGAGACCGACTTCAGCACCGTCCGCTTCCACGGCGACGCCGCACGCGCCGCGCAGGTCTACGCCGACACCACGCCCCTCACGCCCGACGATGTGGCCGACGCGGTGCTCTACGCGCTCACGCGCCCCGCGCACGTCAACGTCTCCGAGATCCTGCTCCTCGCCACCGCCCAGTCTACCGCCACGATGGTAGACCGCTCGGGCCCGCGCTGACCGCCCCCACCTGCTGCTACGGCCTGGCCCCTCCTCTCCTCCGCGCTGAACGCCCTCCGGCAGCGGTCCTCCCCCGAATTCGGGGGAGGTGTCCCGAAGGGACGGAGGGGGAGGAGGGGGCGCGATCCGGGCCGGCTTGTGCGTTCTTTGGGTCTGATGTTTCGCTCTGCCATGCGCCGCCTGCTGCTCTCTACCGTTCTTGCCGTGCTGGGCGCCGCGCCCGTGGCCGCGCAGCCCGCCGACTCGTCCGCCTCGGCGCGCTTCCGCATGGCCGAGGCGCAGCTGCGCGCCGGGCAGGTCAACGACGCGATGCAGACGTTCCAGGCGCTCTACCTCGCCCAGCCGAACGTGCCGGCCTACCGGCTCCGCCTCCTCGAAGCCTACCGCGCCGCCGAGCGCTACGACTCGGCCCGCCGCATCCTCGACCGCTACCTCCTCACCGCCCCCGACGACGTGGCGGCGCGCGTGGAGCGGGCCGAACTGCTCTACCTCGAAGGCGACACCGCCGAGGCGTTTCGCTCGTTCGGGGCGCTCGCCGGCACGCCCCCGGAGGCGGCGCGGGTGCGCCTCGTGCTTGCCGCCTACGAAAGCCTGCGCCGCTACGACCGCGCCCTCGCCCTGCTCGCCGGGGCGCCGGACGCGCCGGGCTTCGCCGCCGACCGCGCCCGCCTGCTCGGCCTCAGCGGGAGCCTCGCCCGGAGCGCCGAGGCCTACGCCGCCCTCGTCTCCGACGACCCGCGCTCGCTCGGCAGCGTCCAGGAGGGCCTGCACCGACTTGCCGACACCCCCGAGGGGTTGGCCGCCGTGGTAGACGCGCTGGCCCGCCGCGTGCGCCGCGAGCCGACCCACAAGCCCCTGCGTGAACTCTACGCCACCTTCAGCCTCGCCGCCGGCGACGCCCGCCGCGCCCTCGACGAGACCCGCGCCCTCGACCGCCTCGACCGCACCGACGGCGGCCGCCGCCTGATGACATTTGCCCGCGCCGCCCTCGACGCCGGGGCCTTCGACGCCGCCGTCCGAGGCGTACGCCGAAGTGCTCGCCCGCCACGCCGATGGTCCCGCCGCGCCCGAAGCGCGCCTTGGCCTCGCCCTGCTCTTCGAGCACCGCGCCGAGGCCGCCTCCGAGCGCACGCTCACCGAAGGGACCTACAGCGCGCAGGCCCTCGCCGCGCTCCGCGCCTTTGTGGCCGCCAACCCCGGCCACCCCGGCGTGCCCGACGCCCGCGCCCGCATGGGCCGCCTGCTCCTCGACGCCGGCGGCAATGCCCCCGTCGCCCTCGCCACGCTCGACAGCGTGATCGCCGCCTTCCCGCGCAGCCCCGCCGCCGACGATGCCGCCTTCACGCGCGGACGGGCCTTCCTGCGCCAGAACGACCTCGACGGCGCGGGCGTGGCCTTCGCGCAGCTCGAAGAACGCCTCCGCACCGGCGACCTCGCCGACCGCGCCCGCTACGAACTCGCGCTCCTCGACCTCTACCGGGGCCGCTTCGACGCCGCCACGACGCGCGCCGAAGTGCTCGCCGAAGACGCCTCGGCGGATGTCGCCAACGACGCGATTGCGCTCAACCTGCTCCTCATCGAGACGCGCCCGGATTCGCTCGCGCCCGACCTCGCGCGCTACGCCCACAGCGCGCTCCTCTTGCGCCAGGGCCGCGCCGCCGAGGCCGTGGATTCGCTCGGCGCGCTCGTGGCGAGCCTCGAAGCCCAGCCGGACGCCCGCCTCCTCGACGACGCCCGCGCCCTCCGCGCCGAAGCCTTCCGCGAGGCCGGCCGCCCCGCCGAGGCCGCCGCCGCCTACGAGGCCCTCGCCGCCGCCCAGCCCGATTCCTACCTCGCCGACCGCGCGCTCTTCGAACTCGCCGAACTCCAGCAGCACGCGCTGAACCAGGCCCCCGCCGCGCAGGCCACGCTCGAACGCCTGCTCGGCGCCTACCCCGGCTCGCTCCTCGTGCCCGAAGCCACGCGCCGCCTCCACCTGCTGCGCGGCGACGCGGGCCTGTAGCGCCCCCTCCGTTCCTTCGGACCACCTCCCCCGATTTCGGGGGAGGTCGCCGTCTGCGGCGGGTGGGGGATTCGCGCCTCCCCGTTACCTCCCTGCGTGTAGACGCGGCTTGCAGGAAACCCTTGCGTCCCATGCGTTTCCGCGCCGCTTTTCTCGCTGTCCTGCTGCTCCTGAGCCAGAGCGGCTGCACCATCCTCTTCGGCTTTCGCGGGCGCACGGTTGCCAAGGCCCGCAGATAGGCAGTAGCCGGTCCGCTTGTGAATCGCTTCCAGCGAGGAGATGAGGTATTCGTCATTGGCACCGACAACTCCCAAACGCGCGTGTATTGGCGAGGAAGCACAGGTGTCCGAAGGCCAGGTCAGCCTGGTCGTGCGGGACATTGACAGCATGGCAGATGACGCGCTACAGGCCCGATCAGGTTCAGGCATCCCGCAAGCAGATTGATCGTTACGACCGGCAGCAGGACGCAATGGTCATCGGGATGGGGATCGGCCTGGCTGCTGGATGATATGGCTCCTGTCGCAGGTGTGCTTGGCAGTACGCACCGTTCTGGACTGCTATCAAAACTGTGCCCTGCTTTCCATTCGCTTTGACGGACGTACTGAACCGGGCACGAACGCCGCTGGCTCGGCGTTACGCCCAAGCCCTTGATTCTTCCGCCGATGCGTCGTCTTGCTTCTGCGTCTGTTCCTGCTTATGCTCGCCGTGCTTCCGGTGCGGGCGCAGGATTTTCTCGTGCCGATGGACCGGGCGCAGACCGACCACCTGAAGGCCTACGGGGTCGCGTTCTGGTCGCTCCAGCAGGGGCAGGACGTCGAGTGGCTGCTCAACTACCGGGGCGGCTCGTTTCTCTTTCCCGGCGATCCCGGGCGTCGAGGAGCGCCTCCGTTCGCGCGGCGTGGCCTACGAACGCCTGAGCGGCGCCGACGTGGCCGCCGTGCTCGGCGAGGTGGAGGACCCGGCCAAGAACATGGCCACCGTCCGCCTCGAAAAGGCGCCGCGCGTGGCCGTCTACGCCCCCACGCAGAGCCTGCCGTGGGATGACGCCGTGCTCATGGTGCTCGACTACGCGGAGATCCCTTACGAGAAGATCTACGACGACCAGGTGCTCGACGGCGAACTGTCCCGCTTCGACTGGCTCCACCTCCACCACGAGGACTTTACCGGCCAGTACGGCAAGTTCTACCAGTACCGCAACCAGCCCTGGTTCGTCCAGCAGAAGTCTGAGACCGAGGCGGACGCCGCCCGGCGCGGCTACCCCAAGGTGAGCGCCCTCAAGCTCGACGTCGCCCAGCACCTCCGCGGGTGGGTGGCGCGCGGGGGCTTCCTCTTCGCGATGTGCTCCGGCACCGACACGTTCGACATCGCCCTGGCCGCCCACAACACGGACATCGTGCCCACCGAGTACGACGGCGACGGCGTGGCCCCGAACGCCACCGCGAGCCTCGACTTTTCGCAGACGCTCGCCTTCCAGAACTTCACGCCCTCCTACTTCGCGCAGGAGTACGAGCACTCCGACATCGACGCGGGCGCGCCGCCGCCCGAACTGCGCAACCCCGGCCTCGACTTCTTCACCCTCTTCGAGTTCAACGCCAAGACCGACCCCGTGGCCTCCATGCTCACGCAGGACCATGTGCCGTCGGTGAAGGGGTTTCTCGGGCAGAACACGGCCTTCCGGCGGGAGATGATCAAGCCGGATGTCGTCGTGCTCGCCCAGGCGCCCGGGCGCGACGCCGTGCGCTACCTCCACGGCACCGTCGGCGAAGGCACGTTCACGTTCTATGCCGGCCACGACCCCGAAGACTACCAGCACTTCGTAGGCGACCCGCCGACCGACCTGAGCCTGTTCAAGTCCTCTCCGGGTTACCGGCTCATCCTCAACAACGTCCTCTTCCCGGCCGCCCGCAAGAAGCCGCAGAAGACGTAGGCGTGGCAGGTGGTTCGGCGTTCATCGTTCGTCGTCAGAAGCCCCTGAAGGGGACCTCGTAGCGAACCAGAATGTCGGTGCCTTTCTGACAAGCGAACCACGAACCCCTAACGACGAACCCTTTTACGCCCAGAACGACGTGAAGCCGTCGCTGGCAAGGCGCTCCAGCATCCGGGCGAGCCGGGCCGCAGTGCGCGGAAACGCGGCGCCGGGGTAGGCGTCCGGGCGACCGGCGCGGCCCCAGGCGTCGAGGGCACGGGCGAGGTCGCGGTCGGTGGCGAGGGCGTCGGGGGCGGCGGGGCCGAGCAGGAGCGCGAAGAGGGCGCGCAGGGCGGGGCCGAGCGAGGCGCGGGCCCCGGCGAGGCGCGGCAGCACGCGGGCCGTGAGGGCGAGGTCGAGCGGGTCCACGCGTTCGCCGGTGCGCGTGCGGAAGGTGCCGGCGAGGTCGCGGGCGTGCAGGCAGAAGAGGGCCACATCATCGCGCGTGCGGTAGCCGAGCGCGCCGCGCCCGAGGGCGTCGTCGGCGGCGGCTACCGTTTCTACGGCGCGGGCGATGAGGGCGTGTTCGTCGTCCGAGAGGGCGCCGAGGGCGGACAGGCTCCGGGCGCGGGGCAGGAACGCGGCGGCGGGCCAGGGGGCCAGGCGCGGTGCATGGGCCTCGGTGCGCCACGCGCGCAGGTCCGCCGCACCGGGTTCGAGCACGAACGCGCGGTCGAGCACCTTGCGGGCAAACGGATGCGTGCTCTCGTCCACGTTCACCGTGCCCACGAGCGCGAGCGTGGGCGGCAGGCCGATGGACGGCAAACGCCGGATCGGGCGCATCGGGGAGCAGCGGGGGTGTTTCGCCGGAGGCGCGGCGCGTCTCGGTGCGGCTGAGCACTTCGGCGAGGTAGTGCTCGGGGCGGGCGAGGTTCATCTCGTCGAGCACGAGCACGTGCGGGCGCTCGGGCGTGCGCGCGGCTTCCCGCGCCGCGAGCAGGAGCGCGCCCGGCCGGAAGCGCCCCGCGAGGTCGGTGTAGCCGAGCGTGTCGGACGAGTCGGTCCAGTCGGGGCGGACGGGCAGGAGGGTGGCGCCCTGCCCGGTGATCTCGGCCACGAGCAGCGGCAGGCGCGTCTTGCCCGTGCCGGTGGGCCCGGCGAGCAGCACGAACGGGCGCGTGCGCAGGGCCGTCAGGTAGGCCGCGACGGCGAAGCGGCGCCACCACGAAGCCCGCCAGGTCGAGGGCCGACACGAGCGCTTCGGCGGCCGCGCCGAGGGCGAACGGAGCGTAACGTGGCCCCTCTTCGGCCACGGCGGGGCGGGAAGCGTGTCCGGCGCGCGGAGGGCTTCGAGCTGCGCATAGGCGTCGAGGGCGCGCTCGACAGACCCCGCCTCGCGTGCCCGCAGCAGGAACGCCAGCACACGCGCATCGGTGGGCGACACCTCGCTCACCACGCCGGAGACCGCGCGGCGCCACGTCTCCGGCGTTTCGTGGAGCGCGACGTGCCCGGCGAGGGCGCCTGCCGGCAGGCGCGTCTCCTCCGACAGCAGCGTGAGCGGGCGCACGCGCAGGCGGTGCGGCAGCCGGTGGCCGGGCGCCAGCAGCGTCGCGTCCTCGAACGCCGTCCCGATGGCCTCGAACATCCCCGCGAGCGTCTGCTGCTCGGTGAGGTAGACGAACACCGTGTCGCCGGGGGCGATATTGTAGAGCGCGCGGCGGCCCGTGCGGTCGAGCCCGAGCGTGCCCGCGCCCACGAAGGCGGGGTACAGAGCGGGCGAGACGGCCCAGAGCCAGGCGCGCATGAGGCGGAACGAGGTGAGGCGGTAAGGTAGCCTGCGGGGCACGCTCGCCCCGGTGTCACCATCGCGCGAAGGCCGAACGCGCCTGCGGCTTGTGCGTAGAGAACGGCAACCCGCCCGCGCCATGCTCGACCTCCCGGTTCTGGACCCCGCCGTTGGCTTTCTCGACGCCGAGATCGATCCATCGCTCGACCTGTTCGCCGAGATCGCCCGCCTCAAACAGGAGAAGAACGCGGTCGTCCTGGCCCACTACTACCAGGACGCCGACATCCAGGACGTGGCCGACTTTCTCGGCGACTCGCTCGGCCTCGCCCGGCAGGCGCAAAGCACCGACGCCGACCTGATCGTGTTCGCGGGCGTCCACTTCATGGCCGAGACCGCCAAGATCCTCAACCCGTCGCGCAAGGTCGTCCTGCCGGACCTCAACGCCGGCTGCTCGCTCTCCGACACCTGCCCGCCGGACGCATTCGCGGCCTTCATCGCCGCACCATCCGGGGCACCTCGTCGTGAGCTACATCAACTGCTCCGCCGGGGTCAAGGCGCTCTCCGACATCATCGTGACGTCGAGCAACGCCGAGCACATCCTCCGGCAGATCCCGCCCGAGCAGCCCATCATCTTTGCGCCCGACCGCAACCTCGGCGCCTACCTCGCCAAGGTCACCGGGCGGCCGGACATGATCGTGTGGCAGGGCGTGTGCATCGTCCACGAGACGTTTTCCGAGCGCCGCATCCTCGCCCTCCAGGCGCAGCACCCCGAGGCCGCGCTGCTCGCCCACCCCGAGTGCGAGGAGTCCGTGCTCCGCCACGCGGACTTCATCGGCTCCACGACGGCCATCCTGCGCGAGGCCATTCGCCGCCCCGAACCCGACGTTCATCGTGGCCACCGAGGAGGGCATCCTCCACCCGATGCGCCAGCAGGCGCCGCACAAGCGGTTTATCGCGGCGCCCCCCGAGAGCGGCTGCGCGTGCAACCAGTGCCCGCACATGAAGCTCAACACGCTCGAAAAGCTCTACCTCTGCCTCAAGTACGAGCAGCCCGAACTCATCATGGACGAGACCCTTCGCCTGCGCTCACGCGCGCCCATCCAGCGGATGCTCGACATGAGCGCCGACCTGCCGTAAGCCCCCGGTCTTCCCCCGACGCGGACGCATCTGCCCTCTTCGCATGGGCGAAGGGGGCGGAAATCTGAGCCGTTTCAGGCGAGGATTTCGGGGGATGCCCTTACTGCTTGACCTCTACGGTCGTGCGCGACGAGTCTGCCGCGACCGCCTTCCCGTCGAGCAGGAGGCTGGCGGCGACGAAGTTGGGGCGCTTGAAGGTGTCGCGCGCGGAGAGGTTGGTGGCCTTGAGGCGGAATTCCGCGAGCGCATCGCGGTCGAACATCTTCGACCACGTCACGAGCGCGCCCGAGATGGTGTCGCGCTTGACGCCGTCCGGGCTCACGTACTCGATGGCGATGCGCGAGGTGGCGGCGGCGGCCGTCGTGGCGCCCGTGTAGCGCACGCCCGACACGTAGTAGACGGCCATGTTCGAGTCGGAGCCGCCGGTGTCGCAGGCGGCGAGGCTGAGCGTGAGCAGGGCGGCGGCGATAAGGCGCGGCATGGCAGCGGGCAGGAGTGGCGCCAAGATAGCGCGCCGGGCCGGGTTGGGGCTACGGGGGCGCGCGTTTGTGCCCGCCGGAACCCACCTCGGGGCGCGGTGTGAGGACGCGCTCTCGCCCCCGCCGATGGACCCTCTGGTGGACCTGCCGCTCTTTCCGCTCGACGTCGTGCTCTACCCGGACGAGGCGTTGCCCCTGCACATCTTCGAGCCGCGCTACCGGGAGATGGTGGGGCGCTGCCTGCACGACGACCGGCCCTTCGGCCTGATCCTCGCGCGCGAAGGCGGCCTCGCCGACGTTGGCTGCACGGCGCGCATCGAGCGCATCCTCGAACGGTTCGACGATGGGCGCCTCAACCTGCTCGTGCGCGGTTCCGGGCGGTTCCGCATCATCCGCCTCCGCGACGAGCACGCCTACCTCTCCGCCGACGCGGTGGCGGTGCCCGATCCGGACGAGGCCCTGCAGGCGAACCTGCGCGAGCGCGCCATCGCGCAGCACGCGCGCCTGCTCGAACTCGCGGGCCGTACGATGCGCATGAGCCTCTACGACACCCCGCATGTGTCGTACGCCATCGCCCACAACGCGGGCCTGACGAACGCCCAGAAGCAGGAGGTGCTCGAACTGATCACCGAAAACCTGCGGCTCGCCTACCTCGTGCAGCACCTCGAAACGTTCATCCCGCGCGTCGAAACGCAGGAGGACGTGCGGCGCAAGGTGCAGTCCAACGGCCACTTCCGCGACTTCCTGCCGGGCGATGCGCCCTGAGCCGGGCCAGGTGGCGGCTCAGCCGGTCGAGAAGACGAGCAGGAATCCGTCGGGGTCGTGTACCCGGAACATGCGGGCGCCCCAGGGCGCCGTGGTGGGCGCCGTCGCGAGCGGCACGCCGGCCTGCTGGAGGCGCTCGGCGAGGGCGTCGATGCTCTGGTCGGTCGTGAACTGGAACGAGCAGCCGGCGCCCTTGACGCGGTCGAGGCCCTGGCGCCCGTCGTCCTGCGTGAGCAGCAGTTGAACGTCTCCGGCGGTCAGGCGCACGGCCATGAGGGCGCCGCCGCGCTCGAACTCCCGGGCGAGGGTGAAGCCGAGCAGGTCGCGGTACCAGGCCACGCTCTGCGCCAGGTCGCGCACGGTGAGCGCGGCAGCGAGGGCGCTGGCCCGGAAGGGGGCAGGGCGCGTCCGGCAGAGCGTCCGGCGGCGGCGCGGGCTCAGGCACGGGTGTAGACGAGCCGGTAGGTGAGCGGACGCGGCAGGCGCGGCGAACTCACCGTCACGTCGAGCGTGAGGGTGCGGCCGTCGGGGCTGAGGGCGAAGAGGTTGACGCGCTGCCCGTCGTCGGCGGCGAACGTTTGCATCAGGTGGTCGCCGTGCCACATCGTCGAGACGTTGATCCAGTCGCCGTCTTCGGGGCGGCGCCAGCGCAGCGCGGTGCCGTTGGAAGCCGTGCGGATCGCGGCGCGGGCATCCGTCTGCACCGACACCTCCGACGGCGTCCACCCGAGCACGAGGCGCCCGTACGGGACGTTGGTGCGGCGCAGGCGCGGGCGCGCGATCTGGCGCACGACGAGGTTGAGGTGCGACGCCGCCGCGTCGATGGCCGCGTTCACGTCGTCGGAGGCGGCGCGGTTGAGCACGAACGTGCCGCGCAGCCCGGCAGGCTGGGCGTGGGCGAGCACGGGCGCGAGCGCGAACGCGAGCGCGGCAAGCAGCAGAAAGGAACGCATGGCAGGCGAAGAGAGGATCGGGCGCCACGATACGCCGGGCAGGGGCGCGGCGCAAGGCAACCCACTGAACGTTCTACCTTGCAGGATTCGCCTCTGCCTGTGCCGTTCACCCTCCGCACCCTCGAAACGGGCCGCTTCCGCCTCGACGGCGGCGCCATGTTCGGCGTCGTCCCCCGCCCGCTCTGGGAGCGCCGGCTCGCCCCCGATGCGCGCAACCGCATCCCGCTCGCCATGCGGTGCCTGCTGCTCGAAGACGCCGACCGCCTCATCCTCGTCGACGCGGGCCTCGGGCACAAGTACGACGCGAAGTTCGCCGAGCTCTACGCCGTCGATCACAGCACCGCAACCCTCGAAGGCTCGCTCCGCGCCGCCGGCTTCGGCCTCGCCGATGTGACCGACGTCGTGCTCACGCACCTCCACTTCGACCACGGCGGCGGCGTCACCCGGCGCGACGGGGACCGGCTCGCGCTCACCTTCCCGCAGGCGCGCCACCACGTGCAGCGCCGCCACTGGGAATGGGCCACGCACCCGAACGCCCGCGAAAAGGCCAGCTTCTTCGCCGAAAACCTCGACCCGCTCCGGCAAGCCGGGGTGCTCGTGCTCCACGACGGCCCCGGCGAGACTCCTCCCCGGCGTGCGCGTGGAGACGTTCGACGGGCACACCGAGGCGCAGCAGGTGGTCTTCGCCGACGGCCCGCACGGGACCGTCGCCTTCGTGGCCGACCTGCTGCCCACCACGCCACCACCTTGCCCCCGCCTGGACGATGGGCTACGACGTGCGCCCGCTCGTGACGATGGACGAGAAGGCCGCCTTTCTGGAGCGCGCCGCCCGCGACGGGGTGCGCCTCGTGTTCGAACACGACCCCGACGTGGAAAGCGCGGCGGTAATCTTTTCCGAACGCGGCCCCCTTGTAGCCGACGCAGGGCCGCTCACGGGGTAATTTCGGGGTTGGCACATGGCTTGTAACGGATTGGGGCACCCTCTTGGCTTCTTCGGGTTATGACCTATACCGTGCCTGCTCCCGGTCCGCTTGTCCGGTGGCAACTCTTCGCCGCTTACCCCTCCATGTCCGCCGCTGCCGACTCTGAAGCCGAGGCACTCCGCGCCAGCCTGCGGGCGGTGAGCGACGCCATCGTGCGCCTGCACCACGAGGTCAACAATCCGCTCGCCATCATCTCCGGCAACGCGCAGCTGCTCGTCGAAGTGGGGCGCGCCGAAGGGCTCTCGGACGACCTGATGGGCCCGATCCTCGACATTGAGGCGGCCTCCGAGCGCCTCGCGGCGTCCCTGCGCAGCCTCGCCGCGCTCCGCGAAGAAGTCAACGTGTTTCGCCGCTGAAGGCGCTGGCAAGGTCAGCAGGAGGGGTGCCGGGCTCGTTCGCCGTTCGTGGCTCGTCGTCAGCACAGGCAGACGGGTGAGGCACTTCTGGCGACGAACGATCTACTACGATCCCCTTGCCGGAAGCTGCGTCGCCGGACTGGCACGGGGACGGACGATCTTGGGCCCCTTGCCCCTCTCCGATGCCCCTCCGCTACAGCGCCGCCGATGCCTGCGCCCACCTCGCCGCCGCCGACCCGGCGATGGCCCGCCTGATCGAACGCGCCGGGCCGTTCACGCTCGAACCCCGCGGTGATGCGCCCTACGTGGCGCTCCTGCGCTCGATCCTCTACCAGCAGCTTTCCGGCAAGGCTGCCGCCACGATCCACCGGCGCCTGCTCGACGCGCTCGGCGACGGCGCAGACGATCCGCAGGCGCTCCTCGCCCTCGACGCCGCCACGATCCGCGCGTGCGGCGTCTCGGGGGGCAAGACCGCCGCCCTGCGCGACCTCGCCGCCCGCACGCTCGATGGCACCGTGCCCGAGGGCGCGGCCCTCGACGCGCTCAGCGACGATGCCGTGGTGGAGCGCCTGGTGCAGGTGCGCGGCGTAGGGCGCTGGACGGCCGAGATGCTGCTCATGTTCTCGCTCGGCCGCCCGGACGTGTGGCCGGTGGATGACCTCGGCGTGCGCAAGGGCTACACGCTCGCCCACGGCCTCGAGGCGCTGCCCGCGCCCCGCGCGCTCGCCGCCCTCGGCGAACCGTACCGCCCGTTTCGCTCGGTCGCGGCGTGGTACTGCTGGCGCGCCACCGAACTTGTGTGGCCCGAATAGGCATCCTGTGTGGCTCAGGTGTAGTAGAAGGCAGGTGAGCGGACGCCGCAGCGGCGCCCACGGCTTGCACCGGCCCCGATGGGGTGGTATTTTCTGCTTTCGATTCTCTAGAGCCCCCGCGCGTATCGTCGTTCCGTTACGGTTTGCCCCGCCCTTCCGGTGGCCTGAAGCCTTACTCGACGTTATACGCAAGCCTGTGCGTGCTCGCATCCTGGTTCTGACCGCGCTCATGGGCGTGGTGTTCGCCCCGGCGCTCCTGGCGCAGCCGGCCACGGTGCGCGTGCTCAGCACCCGTCCGGACGGCCTGCGCCTCGAAGTGACGGCCGCCTATCCCGCCCCGCTCGCCACCACGCTGGAAGCCGCCCGCGTGCGCCGCCTCGACGCGGCCGCCGTGCGCGTGGCCGTGGGCGACGAACTGACGGTGACGTACCCCGTCGCGCTGCCCGCGCTGGCTGCGCCGCGCGTGTCGATCGTGAGCGCCGAGGGCGACGATGCTACGCTCGCGCCGGGCACCGCAGCCGCGTGGCTCACGGGGGCGCTCGTGCAGGCGGGCCCGCCCGGCCTGGCCCGGCAGGCACCCCTGTCCACCGTGAGCGTGCGCCTGCTCGCCTACGATGCCGCCGCGCAGCGCCTCACCCGCTTTCACCGCCTGGTGGTAGACGTGCAGTTCGGCACGCCGAGCATTGGCGCCGTGGCCGGGGCCGTATCCGGGGCCGAGGGCGCGCGCCGCGTGGCGCACGTGCCCAACCCGCACCTCAGCGTGGCCCGCAGCGCCCTCGCCGACGGCACCTGGTTCCGGCTCGCCATCCCGAGCGAAGGCGTCATCCGGCTCGACGCCGCCGTCGTCACGGCGATGGGGCTCAGCGCGGCCTCGACCGACCCGGCGCGCCTGCGCATCTTCGGCGGATCGGGCGCCCCGCTGCCCGCGCAGACCGACGCCCCGCGCGTGGCCGACCTCGTGGAGTATCCGAGCGTCGCCGTGGGCGGGGGCGATGGGCGCTTCGACGCGACCGACGGCGTGGTCTTCTACGCGCGCGGCCCGGTGACGTGGGCGCTCTCGGCCTCCGGCGAGTGGGAGCACACCACGCATCCCTACAGCACCACCACCTACGTGTTCGTGAAGGTGGACGACGCCCCGGCCACGCGCCGCGCGCCCGAAACCGTGGCCTTCCCGGGCAACGGCGCCGCAGACCGCACGGAGGTCGAAGGGCGCTTTGTGGCCGACTTCGACCAGTACATGTGGTCGAAGGAGAACCGCGGCTCGGGGCTCACCTACGTCACGCCCACGTTTGCGCTCGGCACCACGCGCACGCTCGTGCAGAGCAGCGACCTGGTCGGGCTCGCCCCGGGGGCCATTCAGTACGTCGTGCAATGCGGCGGAGCGCTCGGTGGACGTGTCGGCGGCGGCGATGCAGTTCACGGCGGGCGGGCAGACGCTGGCGGAGTTGAACTTCGGCAGCGTCGTGAACGACCTGGAGAGCCCGCAGGCCTCCGAGCGGCGCACCTCGTTTGCGCAGACCTTTGCCGGCGGCAGCTTCACGCTCGCCGCGCGCCTCGTGGGCGGGGGCAGCACCCAGCAGGAAGGCGCTGTGGACTACGTGCGGGCCTTCTACCGGCAGACCCTCTCGGCCACAAACGGCCTGCTGCGCTTTGTCACCCCGCGCGACGGTGGCCGGGCCGTACAGCTTTGCGCTCGCCGGTTTCACGAGCGCGCCCGAGGTGTGGGACGTGACCGACCCGACCGCCGTGCGGCGCCTCACCGTGCAGGGGGCGGGCGGCCTCTACCGCGTCCAACTGCCGGCCGGCGCGCCCCGCGAACTCGTCGCCTTCACCGAGGCCGCTCAGGTGCGCCTGTCCGGCCCCAAGGTGGCGCGCGTGACCAACCAGAACGTCCACGGCACGACGGCCTACCCGAACCTCGCCCTCGTGACGAGCCCCGCGCTCAAGGCGCAGGCCGAGGAGCTTGCCGCGCTGCGCCGCAGCCAGGGCCTGCGCGTGGAAGTGACGACGACGGACGCGCTCTACAACGAGTTCTCCGGCGGCATCCCCGACGTGCGCGCGGTGCGCGACTACCTCAAGTTCCTCTACGACCGCGCGCCCACCGACGCGCAGCGGGTGCGCTACGGGCTCCTCTTTGGCGACGGGCACTTCAACTACCGCCGCATCGGGGGCGACTCGACGCTCGTCAACCACGTCTTTCCCTTCGAGACGCAGAACACGTTCGACCCGCTCCAGTCGTACACCACCGACGACTACTTCGGCATCCTCGACGACGGCGAAGGGCTGCTCAGCTTCAACGAGCGCGTCGATGTGGCGATGGGGCGCCTCCCCGTGCAGACGGTGGCCGAGGCGCGCACGATGCTCACCAAGCTCGCCCGCTACGAGGACCCGGCCACGTTCGGCCCGTGGCGCACGCGCTACCTCTTCGCCGCCGACGACGCCTACTACACGTCGTCGCACAAGCTCGAAGGCCAGCCCGACCTGCACACGCAGAACGCCGACATCCTCGCCGAGTACGTGAACCGGACCGAGCCGCGCTACAGCATCCCGAAGGTCTACGGCGTCTCCTACGAAACCATCTTCACGACCGGCTACCGCAAGCCCGACGTGAACCGCGCCTTCCGCGACGAACTCGACAACGGCGTGCTCGTGTTCAACTACTTCGGCCACGGCTCCCCCGAGGTGCTTGCCGACGAGCGCATCTTTACCAAGGCCGAGGCCGAGGGCCTCACCAACGGCGACCGCCTGCCCATCTTCATCACCGCCACCTGCTCGTTTGGCCGGTGGGACATCGACGACGAGCAGAGCGCGGCTGAGGCGCTCATCCTCAACGCCAAGGGCGGCGGCATCGCCGCCTACACCACCGTCCGCCTCGTCTACACGTCCTCCGACTCGCTCTCGAGCAACCCGGGCGTCAACCGTCGGCTCACGGAGACGCTCCTCCTGCCCGGCCCTGATGGGCGCCCCGTGCGCCTCGGCGACGCGCTGTATGCGATGAAGCAGTATGCCGTGGGCGCCGAAGACAACGGGCGCAAGTTCAACCTCCTCGGCGATCCGTCCATGCGCTTCGGCGCCGCCCCGCTCGACGTCAAGATCGAGCGCGTGGCGGGGGTTGACCTCGCCTCCGTGCCCGACTCGGTGGCCGGCGCGCCCACGGCGCCCATTCGCGCGCTCGACCGCGTGCCCATCGAGGGCTCGGTCCGCAACCCCGACGGCTCCGTGGCGACCGGCTTCTCGGGCCGCGCGACCGTCTCGGTGTACGACGCCGAGCGGCGGATCCCCATCGACCCGGCGTTCCTCTCGGCCATGCCGACGCCCTACTACCGCGTGCGCGACGACCTGCTGTGGCGCGGCGAAGTGGCGGTGACGAACGGGCGCTTTGCGGCCTCCTTCGTGGTGCCCAAAGACATCTCCTACGCCAACCGGCGCGGGCGCGTGATGGCCTACGCGGTCGGCAACGGCACGCACGCGCACGGCGCCACGCAGCGCGTGATCGTGGGCGGCACCAACCCGGCGCCCATCTCCGACGCCAAGGGCCCAAGCCTGCGCGTGTTCGTGGGCGACACCACGTTCGTCTCCGGCGGATTTGTCGCCCAAGGCGCCAGCCTGCTCGTCAAGCTCGACGACGACACCGGCATCAACACGGTGGGCGCGGGCGTGGGGCACGAACTGCTGCTGATTCTCAACGGCGACGAGGCCAAGGCCATCAACCTCGGCCCGCGCTTCGAAGCCGACCCGGGCGCGCCCAACCGCGGCCTCGTGCGCTACAGCCTCGACGACCTGAAGCCGGGCCTCAACCGCCTCAAGGTGCGCGCGTGGGACGTGGTGGGCAACGTGAGCGAGACCGAGGTGAGCTTCACCGTTGCCGAGACGGAGAACCTGCGCCTCCAGCACGTGCTCGCGTTCCCGAACCCGTCTACCGGCCCGGTGCGCTTCACCTTCGAGCACAACCAGCCCGCCGGCACCGCCGCGCGCGTGCGCCTGCAGGTGTTCACGCTCGACGGGCGCCTCGTGCGCGCCTTCGACCACGCCGAAACCCTCCCGGCGGGCGCGCTCACAAGCGGTCGCGTCCAGATTGCCTGGGACGGGCGCGATGCCGATGGCGACCGGCTCGCGCCGGGCGTGTACCTCTTCCGGGTGCGCGTCGAGCGCGATGCGGTGGCCGAGGGCCCGTCCCACGACGTCGCCGAAGCCATCGAGCGCCTTGTCGTGCTCCGCTGATCCCAAGCCACGAGGACTTCCCCTTCTTATGTCTGGCTGCTGGAATCGCCTGTAGCCCCGTTCACACTCGGGAAGCCTCTGCCACGCGTGCCCTCTTGACAGACGGGCGCGGTTCGGCACCCCAACTTCGCCTTTAACGCCACCACCTCTTATGAAACACCTCCTCACCTGCGGCGCCCTTGCGCTCGCCGCGGCCGTGCCCGCCACCGCACAGGTGGGCGGCGCCGCCGTCATCTTCCTCCAGATCGAGCCCGACAGCCGCGCCGCCGGCATGGGCAACACCGGCGTCGCGATGGCCGACAACGCCAACGCGATCTTCTGGAACCCCGCCAACCTCGCCGGGCAGCGGGGCGCCGAGTTCGGTTTCACGCACTCCGAGTGGCTGCCCGAACTGGACGCGGGCCTCTCCTACGAGTATGCGGTGGGCAAGTACAACGTCCCCAAGCTGGGCACGTTCGGCGCGCACCTGACCTACCTCAACCTCGGCAAGCACACCTGGACCGACAACGACGGGCAGGAGCTGGGCGAGTTCAAGAGCTACGACCTCTCGACGGGTCTTTCGTTCGGGCGTCAGATCACGCGCGGCCTCTCGGCGGGCGTGGGCGTGCGCTACATCTACTCCAACCTCGCCCCCGGCGTGACCGTGGACGGGCAGGAGACCCAGGCCGGCACCGCGCTCGCGGGCGACCTCGGCCTCCACTACGAGACCAAGCCGTTCAAGCTCGGCAAGATCAACACCACGTTCCGCGCGGGGGCCAACATCGCCAACTTCGGGCCCACCATCCGCTACTCGAACGGCGGCGCGACCGCCGACGGCGGCGACGTGGGCGACCCGATCCCGACGAACCTGCGCTTCGGCTGGGCGACGACGTTCAACTTCGACGAGTACAACAGCCTCACCATCGCCAACGACTTCAACAAGGCGCTCTACCGCGTCGACGTGCCCCGCAACGACTCGGGGCGCGTGGTGGGCGCCCGGCAGGTAGACAGCCCCTTCAAGGCCCTCTTCTCGTCGTGGAAGCCCCTGCTCGTCGACCTCAACGTGGGCGACGGCGAGTACAACCCGGTGTCGGTGAGCGCGCTCGAACAGCTCACCATCGGGGTGGGCGCCGAGTACTGGTACAACCACCTCTTCGCCATGCGCGGCGGCTACTTCTACGAGAACCCGAACAACGGCAACCGCCAGTTCATGACCTTCGGCGCGGGCCTGCGCTACAACATCGTGGGCGTGGACTTCTCGTACATCTACGCGGTGCAGGAAGACTCGCCGCTCGCCAACACGCTCCGGCTCTCGCTGCTCGTCAACTTCCTGAAGTAACGGGCTGCTGAAGCAACCGGGCGACCTGAAACCCGAACGCGGCCCGCTGGAAAACTCCGGCGGGCCGCGTTGCGTGAGCGAGCAGGGCCGCCCGCCGCAGCCGAAGCGGGCGGACACCGGATGAGCGCCGGTTTCAGGAAGCTGGGCCCGAACTGAGCGCGCCGTTGTCGAGGGCGTTCTGGTAGTGCGCCTTCCATGAGCCGAGCGACTCGGACGAGAGGCCGTCTACCACGCGCGAGATCTCGGTCATCGAGGCGTTGATGCCGTCGATGGCGAGGGCGGAGCCGCCCTGCTCCTGCGTGAGCGGCGCGTACATCCCGATCACGGCAAGCTGGTTCTTGACGCGGTCGGCCATCATCTCGCGCACTTCGGCGATGGCCGCTTCGCGCACCAGCCGGTGATGCCGCCGGAAATAGACGATGAGGAGCGCGTTGGGGGCTCCCACCGCAAGTACCACCACCCCTCCGATCTGCCAGGGATTGGCGTGCGGGTAGGTGAAGGCCACCGCCAGAAACCACGTCAGCAGGATGCCGATGCCTAGAATCCAGAAAGGGGTATGGCGATAAACGATGCGGGACATGGGGGCAGAGGGCGAGGGGGGTGAAGGCGTCTCAGCATCGGCGGTGCGGCAGGGCCCGATTCCCGTGGAAGAAGCCTTCCACCACGACGGGAAACGGGGCCGGCCGTGCGTTTGGGGTCCGATTGGAGGGAAAGGAGGTGGCGGCCCTCTCTGCACGATCCGTGCCGATCTCGCCCTGACATCTGGGCTGTCCCTGCCGCCCGGCGCCAACGCACGCGTGCGTCACGCCCCAGCCCTCGCTCTACCTCGAAAACCCTGGCCAAGGCCAGCGTGCCGCGCTCGGCCAGGGCCTGGTCATGCGCCTGACCGTTCAAAGAGAGGGCCTCGGGGGAGCGCGCCTATACCCTACGCCCGATGGCGTTCACTACACCATCTCGGAGGCCGCGCTGCCTCTGCCGGGGTCGATGAGCCGGGCTCAGGCGGCGGGCACTCCCGCGACCT